>CAKOJN010000015.1 GCA_934090685.1 uncultured Bacilli bacterium | reverse complement strand
TTAATCACTCCTATCGCTATCGAAAAAGGATTAAAATTCGCTATTCGTGAAGGCGGTAAAACAGTTGGTGCTGGTATTGTTGCTGAAATCGAAGGCTAATTTGAATATTAGATAAAAATTAAGAAGCATTCTTTTGAAGAGTGCTTCTTTTTTTGTTATTATAAAAAGTCTTGAGTACATACTTGGCTCGGTTTTGTTTTAATTGAAATTTATTCTGGGGATTGCTAGAATTTGATTTTAGATTTTCATTAAAATGTATTTGGTGTACTGTTGTAATTTGTTTTTAAATTTTCAACAAAGTTGTATTTAGCATTATTATAATTTAACATATAAAATTTATTTACTATATTGTTTGAATTTATTTTTAAGTTTGTTGTAAAAATTATATATATATATTTATAAAAATCTCAAAAGTGTTTACAAAAAGTGTTGACAAAACATAAATTTTTATGATATGTTATGTGAAAACAAATTTTTATAACACCTTCGGACTAATAGATAGGAGGTTGTACAATGGAAAAGCGAATTTTCAAGATTGCTGTGACTGGAGGACCGTGTGCTGGCAAGACTACTCTTCTGGACAAGATTCGTAGGGAAGCGACTAGCATTTCTAACGTGAAGGTGTTTTTTGCAAAGGAAGCAGCCACTTTGATTAAGCATTGTGGCATCAATTTCATGGATGCGGGTGGTGACTCTACTTTTCAGGAACTGATTATTGAGCAGCAGGTTCTTGCGGAGGATAGGGCATTTCGGGTAGCCAATCGGTATTCTGAGAGCCATCCGGACACTAAGGTTATTATCATTTGTGATCGTGGCATCATGGATGGTGAAGCCTACTTCGATAGTCCGAGCGACTTTGCGAAGATTTTGCTTCGGTATTCTCTCACTAAGGAAATCGTTTACGCGCGTTATGATGCTGTGATTTGCCTCAGGTCAGCTGCTATTGGCGCGCGTGAATTCTATACTACGATGGATGGTACGCCGCGTGATGAAAGCATTGATGAAGCTGCGATGCTTGATAAGAAGGTTTGTGCAGCTTGGAAGGGACACGAGAAGTATACCGAAATTGACAATTCTTTCAAGTTCTACGAAAAGCTTGACAAAGCGATTAGCAAGATTTTTGCTGTTGCTAGTGTTGAGATTCCCAAGGAGATTTGCAAGAGGTATGTTGTTGAGACTCCCAATCTTTTCGAACTCGTCGGTAAGCGCAATTCCTCGCTTTTCGTTGATCAGACTTTTTTCCTCAAAGAAAGTGATGCGAATTCTGTTTCGGCGATTAAGATTAGGCGTAGTGGCGATAATCCTAATTATTTCCTGAGTAATCAGCGTTGGGATTTTGTGAAGAATCCCATCAGTAACGAAATGGTTGAAGCGGCTGTTGTTGATACTGTGTTTTGCATTGGTGAAAAGGAATTCATCAATTACTTGAAGAACGTTGACTCCTCGGTTAAGATCTTGGAGAAGATGACTTACTCTTTCTACATTGGAGCATCTGTCCATTGTGAAATTGACTTGTTCTTGTGCAATCAGAATCGTGCCTATCTTAAAGCTTACTTTGATGCAGACACGAAAGAAAATCGTGAGCTTATTGAGAATAGCTTTGAGATTGTGCGGGAAGTGACGTACAATAAGAGCTATTGTGAGCGTGAGATTGCCAGGACTGAGGGCGAAGTACTGAATAACTA
>CAKOJN010000014.1 GCA_934090685.1 uncultured Bacilli bacterium | reverse complement strand
TCCTTTTGAGTAAAATGCATATATGCCCAAATACAACCTGCAATTACCAAAATTGCAACAATAACAGAAATTACAACCGCAGTAGATTTTTTCATATAAAAATACCTCCTTAATATATAAGAATACTAACATATCTAGATTTTATACTAACTACCAAATTAAGTCAACGTAATAAAGCTAAAAACCACTCCTTTCTCAACTACAGTTTAGATTTGAATTAGACAAAGTGAGAGGTCTGATAATACTTTTAGTAGCAATTTTGTCAAGGTGGAGATTGCATTAGCAATACTACCTTGGCAAAGCCTTGCGGATAAAAGTTTTATCAGACCTCTCACTTTGTCTAATTCAAATCTAAACTGCAACTTCTAGAGCTCAATATTTTTATTTACTTAATATTTTTTCAATCTCCTTAAATCTCTTCACTTTCTGCGTAGTAGTCTTTTCAAGTGGCTCTGTAGTTATGATAAGCTCTTTAATTCTCTTAAATACAGATAACTCTTGATTTATAACCTTAATATCTTCCCATATCAAATCTTTATATTCTTCCTCAGTCTTATCGCCAAACATTTCTTTAATCAAATCTGGATCATAAACAATCTTTATTCCTAAAGCAATCTCGCCTTTCGTATTCTCTCTTGGGAACAATATGCTCTCTTTAACATAGTGCAACTTGTTAACCAAAAACTCAATATCACTTGGAAAAACATTCTCGCCATTTTTCAAAACAATAACTTCTTTCTTTCTTCCAGCAATAAACAAATATCCATCTTTATTAAAACGTCCTAAATCTCCCGTATGGAACCAACCGTCTTTCATAACAGCCTCCGTAGCTTCCGGATTTTCGTAATAGCCAAGCATAATATTAGGTCCTTTAGCTACAATCTCTCCAACACCATTTTCATCAACATCTTCAAGCTTTAATTGAACATTAAATGGTGCCATACCAACACTACCTGGGCAATGCTCTTTGTCAGTTTCAGCTGCAATAAGTGGAGATGTCTCTGTAAGACCATATCCTTGAACAGTATCTATACCAAAATTGTTGTAACCTTCAATAACTTTCTTATCCATAGAAGCTGCACCAAAATAAGCAATACGCAAATTTCCACCAAGTTGGTCGAGAACACTCTTAAATACCTTTCTTCTAATATCTATGTGGAAAATCAATAAAAAGTTGGCAAGCTTACTCATCATATTTACAAGCTTCTCTTTACCTTGATCTCTAATACCTTTTTGAATCTTCTTATATATCGTTTCAAGAACCAAAGGAACAGCAACGAAGACACTTATCTTATATTCCTCTAAGTTTTTAGCAATATACTTTAAGCCATCGCAAAAAGCTACAGTTGCTCCGCTATACCAACCATACAAAAACGTAATCGTACATTCAAAAGTATGATGAAGTGGTAAAAACGAAAGCAAAACATCATTATCATACATCTTAGACATTCTCGCCATTGATGCAATATTTGACGTTATATTTTTTTGAGATAGCATAACACCTTTAGCCGTATTAGTTGTACCCGAAGTAAAAATCAAAACACTCATCTTCGTATTATCTATCTTTATTTTTGGATACTTAGACTTTTTGTTTTTAATCAACTTCTTACCATCATCAACCAATTTTCTAAAAGATAATATACCATTTTCATCATTCTTCAAGTCCATATTTATGTAAAACTTTAGTGAAGAATTTCCAGAACCTTTTATCTCTTCAAAAACCTCACTATACTTATTTTCATAAATTACTGCATCAGCCTTACTTCTCTCAATAAGACTCTTAATCTCACCATTTGGCAAAGCTTTGTCTAAAGGAACTACTAC
>CAKOJN010000013.1 GCA_934090685.1 uncultured Bacilli bacterium | reverse complement strand
CTTCCCTCTATCTCGTTGTAACTGATGTGATCTACGATGATGGTGGCTTTCTGCTCCAGTATCAGGCGGCTTACCCTAGCTTTGGAACTTCTGACTCAAAGCTGGTTTTGTTATAGCTTGGTTTAATAGAAATAATCTATTTGAAGTCTAATGTTATTCTGGATTTATTAAATTATATGGCTTAATAGTATTTTTCCATACTATTTTGTCTTCATTTAAAATACCTATAACACCTAACATTTTATCGTATGATTCATTGATAGTTCCTTTGATAACAAAATCTAAACTTGCCCATTTATCAATAATTTCAGGAAATATTGCAAGATTAATTTCGTCAGGATTATTGCTTTTGACGCTTTTATACAAAAAGCCATCTGCCATAAAACGAACTTTCTTTCCAGTTTCATCTTGTGGCTCATGAATACGATTTCTTCTCATATAGCTTGCATATAGTGCTGTAAAATTGTAATTTTCTATTCCTTTTTGCTCAGATGTTAGTTTTTCAGACAAAATAGATAACAATTTAGTAGAGTCATTGTATCCTTTGATTTTGACTTGCTGAATTAGACCTGCAACTTTTTTGTTTGTAACTAATTCTTGTTCAGAAAAAATACGATACATCGTCAGTTGGGCCTCTTTAGGTATAAACCATCTTGATAAATAAAATTCTTGATTTTGTCCAATACCACATTCTTTTATGGCAGTATAAGGGTATAATGCTCCATAGAACATGGATTCTCCTTGCATATTTAGCCGATTTATTTTAGGATTGAGACTTTGAGGTTTATATGAAAAAGAACTTGGTATTTGTTCATTCACACTCCTATCTGCAATTCTAACTCTGAAAAAAGGCAAAGACTCCTCTATTGGCTCGCAAGCTATTATAGGAAGTTTTCTGAATATTTCATCATATACTCCATCACGCTCATTTAATTGTGTTGGGGTAAGTTGCTCAATTTCCTTAATTGTTTTTTCTAATAGCAAATTGTCCATAGTGCATATCATTTTTCCAATAAATCCTCTATTTTTATATCCTTCAACTCAGAATTTGCATTAAATACATTCTGCATCATATTCAACCAACAAGGCTTATAATATATAGGGTTGCATTCGAGAGTCCAAAGTTCGTTAATGTCATCAGCAAGAGCTTCGTCTGGGTGACTTAACAAAGCGATTACTTCATCCTTGCTATCATACAGACGTTTCAAAATTTGTGGAACAGCATGGTCGAAATGATGCGTTCCGATTTCTGTTACTTGTCCACCTGCAGTAAAAAAATCACGGATGTTGGAGCAGATGAGGGCTTGGCGGCTACAGAGCCACAAGGCAGCACGCTTGTACTTGGTTTTTCCTTGATTGCTAAATAGTTCAGGAAAGAGAATAAACATACGAACAGTAATCTGCTTCTTTTCTTCAAGTGAAAGGTCGTTCAAGAATCGAATGGTCATCGGTACGGATGCTTCAGATTCCTCATCACCTATCCACCATGGCATTTCATAGCCTTCTTTGGCAGTTGAGCGGAAGTATGTTCTTACCTTTTGTATTTTCTCTTTTTCTTCAAGGATGCGGAAAGAATTATAGTCGATTTTCATCTTTTGGAAGATGTTCTCACGCTTCTTCTCTTCCAACTCCATGTCTATCTGATAGCGAGGCTGATGGGTAAGAGATATATTGTCCAAACAATCCTCGTATGGCTTGCAACGGAATTCCGCAAAGTCTCCTCCCAATTTTGCAAACAACATATAAATCATCGATACATCTTCTATGCGAGTAGATTCCACGATGCTACTACCTACAGACTTCCATGTGTCGCTTGCAGTAGTTTTTACCTCTACGCCATAGTATTGCTCTGCTTGAATGTCTGGGAACTTAGCACCCGAAACCAACTTGATTTCTTCTGGGCGGAAAGGAGTTTGCGGAGCAATCTCATGCAAGGCATTCAATGCAACTGTCTCCATTTTCTTTCCACCACAGTCTTTGTAAAGATCGTGGTTGCCTTTAACTTTATCATTTAGACATTTTTCGGTCAATGACATGAAATCAGCAAAGGCTTCATTAGCCTTGCTGATGTCTCTTTTGCGGATAGCAATGATGTTTTCTGCTACTTTGTCCATATTCGTAGTTTTTAATAGTCACTCTTAAAATACTTATCCCATACCTCTTGAATGCGCATGGCTATATTAAAAGCCAAAACAGGAGGTACGGCATTTCCAATCACCTTGTATGCACCTGAAGAACTCAAACGGAATCCTCTTCCGTTGGCTTTTTTCATCACAAAGCGATAATCGGGTGGAAAGGTCTGTATCAAAGCACATTCCCTAGGTGTCAAACGCCTTTCTTGAAGTCCTGCTTCCAGTTCTTCCAAATGCTTCCCCCCATGTTCAAGCGACAGTCTTCTAAACTCAATGTTGCCATGATGCTCAGATCGGATTGTCGGACCGAGATTGTCTAGTCTTATCTCCGTCTGTCCTTGACCAGTCGCCAAGAATTTAGCCTTAGAATACAACTGTTGTGAGGCATCAATGGTTTCTTCAGGTTCTTTCAAACCCTCTAATACATCTTGTGTTGTAACGATACCAAGGAGATTACTTCCCTTGATGGTTGCTGCATGTGTAGGCTTTGGATATGGGTTGTACTCTTCTGGAATTTCCTTTGCCGTCAATGCTTGCAAGGCATCGAGGCGCAAAGCATTCTTGCGAATTCCGATAAAGATGACACGCTCACGACTCTCTGTAAATCACCGTTAGAACGTAACTACTGATTTTCAGCAGTTAGCACATCCAACATTTTTCAAAAAAAGCATATTAT
>CAKOJN010000012.1 GCA_934090685.1 uncultured Bacilli bacterium | reverse complement strand
TTGATTAAGTTAAAAGGTTTTAAGGATGTTGTTATTATGGTGAATAATGGTAGTGTTAATGTTATTGTTAGAGCAGACAAATTGGAAGATAAAGAGGTATCGCAAATTCAAAGTATAATTATGGGAGAGTTAAAAGTTGAACCGGAAAATTTACATATAAAATCGTTGTGATAAATTATTGATGGGGAAAAGTGCAGATATTGCACTTTTTTCTCAGTCAATAGATTATTTTTAAAATGGATTTGCATACTGTAACTTTATGGTATAATAATAGTCGGAGGTGCGTGATTTGAAAAAGATATTTTGGATACTTTTTGCAATTGTTGTTCTTATATTAATTTCGGTTGGATATCATAAGTCTTTGAATAGTAATGATGTTGGTAGTGGTGATAATATAAATGAGCCACTTAACGACCAGATTCAAGGCTTGCCTACGAGTGGCGAAAAGGAAGTCTTGGTAGAAAATGATACAAAAGAGTTAGAAGATGATCTTAAAAATGCTGACAAAATTGAAGAGACGAATCAAGTTGTAAAAGAAGATATTTCTAAAGCTTCTGGTGAAGCTCAAACTGAAAAGATTGAAACGATGGCCGGAGCTTATTCGTCTTATGACAATAAGAAAAATGCTTGGGGATTTGTAAGAAAACCTGATGGCAAGACTCCTGAGTTTTATGGACCTCATGCTAAGGTTTTGGATGAGTATGAAGGAATATATATAGGAAATACGGAAGAGCCAGTAATTTATCTTACTTTTGATGAAGGATATGAAAATGGATATACTGGTAAGATACTTGATGTATTAAAAGAGAAAGACGTTACAGCTGTGTTTTTTGTTACGATGCCATACGTTAAGCAAAATCCACAATTGATTCAAAGGATGGTTGATGAAGAAATGATAATTGGTAATCATACAGTTAATCATCCTTCTATGCCAGAAGTAACTGATGATACAAAGCTTGCAAAGGAGATTATGGATCTTCACAATTATATGTTGGAAAATTATAATTACGAGATGAAATATTTAAGACCACCAAAGGGTGAGTTTAGTGAAAGAACTGTAAAGTTGAGCTTAGATTTAGGTTATAGAACCGTACTTTGGAGTGCCGCTTATGATGACTGGGATAGGAATAATCAAAAAGGAACGGACTATGCTAAAAAGATGATTTATAATAATCTTCATAACGGAAGTGTAATGCTTCTTCATGCTGTTTCAAAAGACAATGCGACCGTTTTAGCAGATGCAATAGATGAGATACGAAACCGTGGCTATGAATTGGTTTCGCTAGATGATTTTACAAGGTAAATTATAGAAAAAATTGTTGAATTTATTTTATATTTGTTTGCGATAATGTTTAGCAATCATTTTCGCAAGCAAAATAAAATAATAGATACAAGAATTTGATTAATGCAACAATATAAGATTTTAAAAATATAAATAGAAATTGTGGTGAACAAAAATGGTAAACAAGCAGTTAGCTAAGAGAGCAAAGGCTTTGCAGAAGGCTTTTGATGATGAAAATTTTATATATGAATTGTTAAGGGGAGAGACTCACGATATAAGAAATACATTTGCAGAGGTATTCAGGTATTATTTTAGTACAGCAGACAAAAGTCATAAATATACTTTTGATGAAATTCAGGATAAATTATATTCTTCGGGTGAGTTATATTATAGTGGTAAACCTATTATAGATCAAAGGTATTATTTTCAAGCATATAATGGGTATTGTGATGAATCATATAAAGCAAAAGGACTAGATGATATATCAAGTATGAATCCTAAGGTTAAACAAGCTTTTGAATTGTTAGAACAAGAATTAGGAAAGACGCACTATGGATTAGGCGGAGAAACAGGCGATATTAATAGAAGTTTTATAACTTCGGATTTTGATACCGTAATGCATTATGCTTTTAGTTATGCCCCAGAAAGATTATGGGAAGGTCCTTTGAGTGGAGATCATGATATTATAATTGGTGAAAAGAAGTCGGATTATATGATGAGAATAATTGAAGAAAAACTAGCTTCCTTACCAGATATTACGGATGAGAAAAAAGAAGAAATTAGGGAGGCTGGCAAAATTGTTTCAGAAGCATACGGAAGTAGACGACCAAGAATTGCTATTATCCCTGAAAGCGAAATTGAAAATTATGAAGCCAACTTTTCAGAAAGATTTAAACCTCAAGAAAGATATCAAAAAATAAAAGAATTAGCTGATATAGAAAACCCTACTTGGGTTTTTGACTTCTCCAGTGGACCAAATATGAGCGATAAAACTCGGTATTGTAGTGAATGGCAAAATTACACCTGATAAGTTTATTTCTATTAGTGTACCAGATAAGTTTGAATTATTTCAGATTTATGCTATGGAAAGAGGAAAAAATATAGGAGATAGAATCTCTAGTTATAGTACTGAACTTATAGAAGGTGAAGTTCAAAATCCTTCTTCATTAAGTATTGTAAATAAAAAGAATAATATTTTAAATCGTATTTGGAATAAGATAAAAAGGAAAGAAAGTGAAATACAACCAACCTTCACTGACAACATAGATACTCGGAGAAGTTACTAGAGCTGATAGGATAGATGAAGAAGAAAAATTAGAATCTCCAGTATCTAAACATTCATTAAGTGATTTGGTAAAAATTTATAGTAGTTTGAAAGATAAAGTTTTAAATAAAACCAAAGAGCATGACATAAATAAAACAATTCCAGAACGATGAAAAGTACCATTGGTTAATATCTCAAAGTAACTATATCATAAATGAAGAGTCCTTTTCATAAAAAATAAGGACAAATTATAAAAGAAAGGGTATGTTTATATAATTGTTTTTGACTGTATAAACATTATATGTGGAATGGAAAATATGAAATATGAATTAATGAAGTTTGATAAAAAACAAGTTAAATATATTCAGAAAAATTTTGAGGTCAAAACTTCTAAAAGTAAGCAGGAAAAAGTAGAAAAAACATTTATCGAGGAAGAACGTGAGAAGAATATTAAATATCAAAAATTATTAAGCTTAAAAGAAGGATTAGATTCAGGTAAATTAAAAGAAAAAGACATACCAGCTGAATACATAGAAGATTTGAAAAAAATTTATGAAGATAAAATAAAAGAATTATATAGAAAATCAAAAAGTAATTAATGTGTATGTTTCCTAAATAAAACAAATAATCACTTGCAAAAATAATTTGTTTAGTATAGAATTTACTTGTAATTACTTAAATGTGGATATGAGGTGATAAGATTGCTAGTGGGACAGAATACTTTTATAGATAGTATATTAGATAAAGTTGTAGGGGCAATTTCTAAGGTTATTGAATTGTTTGTATCTTTTACACTTTCAAACAATTTTATTACTGCTACTGTTTGGCTTTTGACAGTAAATGCTATAGCCATAGTTTTAATGAAGAGGGACAAGCAGTATGCAAAGGAAGAAAAAAGAAGAATAAGAGAATCAACATTGCTTACAGTAGCTCTAGCTGGTGGTGCTCTTGGGATGTACTATGCAATGTACAAATATAAACATAAAACGCTTCATAAGCAATTTACAATTTGTGTACCACTTTTTATAGTTTTACATTTTGCGTTTATTTCGTACGCAATTATAGGTAGTTTTATTATTTAGAAAGAGGAGGATTTTTATTATGAATATCAAAATTACTGGAAGAAGTATTGAAGTAACAGATGCGATGAAAGATTACATCGAGAAAAGATTAGAAAGGTTAGAAAAATTTGAAGGTAAAAACACTGATGTAAACGTTGTTTGTAGTGTTGAAAGAGAAGATCAAATTGCTGAAATTCAAATTAATCATGATGGAGAATTTTTAAGAGTTGAAGAAAGAAATGCAGATTTTTATGCTGCAATCGATTTAGCTTTAGATAGAGCTGAAAGACAACTAAGAAAAGAAAAAGAAAAAAGAATTGAAAAAAGCCAAGGTGGAGCTGAAAAAGTTAGAATTAATGATATCTTTTCTGCAGAAAATAAAGAAGCTGCAAAAGGTGAAATTACAAAAACATTAGTATATGAAATCAAGCCAATGTCTACAGAAGATGCTAAATTAAAATTAGAAAGCACAGATGATATGTTTTTAACTTTTGTTAATTCTAAAACAAATGAAGTTAATGTAATCTACAAAAGAGGAGATGGCACATTTGGTATGGTAATACCAGAATAATGCTTAATCTACTATTTAAGTGAGGTTTTAAACATGAAAAATTTTTTAAAGATATTTTTAGGTTTGGTGATACTTGTTGTTATATTGGGAACAATATTTTACATGGTAGATACAACAAGAGTTCATAATGAGTGTGAACCTATTTTTACGTTTGCACACAAGATTATAGATGGAATCGATTTTAGTGCCAAAGTCGACACTGGACTTGGCTATAAGATTATACGAATTGAAACATTAGATAAGCAAAAGACAATAAAAGTAGGAACTATCTTCATGAAGGAAGAAATGCCTAATAATATCATAGAAAGTGGCGATAACATTTTGACTAGTGGAGATATTGTTTCTTCTGGTGAAAACGAATTGCCAAAACAAACAACTTTTGGTGAAAGCTATGAAGATTTTATTATGCTTGAAGGAATGGAAGAAAAAGTATATGCGAAAAAATTAAATAGTAAACTTGGCTATTCTATGACTTATTATCATGACTTATTTGAGTATGTTGGTTTTGAAGACCACGACTTATATAAATGGATATATACGTCTGGTGATATGCAGTCTACTATGACTATTTATGACGTAACTGACCAAAAAGTATATGATGAAGCTATGAAAAAGATAAATAAAGACAAAGCTTTAGAAGAGCTTTCTGGCGAAGGTACAATTTTTGAAAAAGCATATTCTAAGACATATACAGAAAACGACATTCATAAAGTACAATATTATTATTTTATAAACTTAGAAAATCTAAAATTGATGTTAGATTTGTCTTATCCTGTAGAAGCTGCTGAAGGCATAGGAATATATATGAGCAACATGATTGTTAGCATTACAAAAAATTAAAAAATAACCACAAAATACCACGTGTAAAAATTAAAATTAAGTGCATCATATTTATTGAAAAGAGAGTTATCTTTTTATAGAGAATTGTCTTTTTGAAAAGTGTTTTACAAATTACACGGAGGTGAATATAAGATGGCAAGATCAAACAAGATCGAAGTTCCTGGTGCTAAAGAGGCTATGAACAAATTCAAAATGGAAGTTGCAAGTGAAGTTGGTGTTAACTTAAAGCAAGGTTACAATGGTGACTTAACTTCAAGACAAGCTGGTACAATCGGTGGTAACATGGTTAAGAAAATGATTCATCAAGCAGAAAGCCAAATGGGTAATAAATAACTTGATTACAAATCCTCATGATTTAATTCATGGGGATTTTTCATGTGTATGATTTATTTTCAATTAACAGTTTACAGAAAAAAATTACATAAATTTGCATTTTTAAAAGATAAGTGCTATAATGTATGTATTCACATATTTTTTAGTGGTTGCTGTGTGCACTATAATATGTGAGTACCAAATGGCTAAATTTCCTGTTGACGTTTTTCACTTATATGTTATGAGCTTAGCCATGTGGCTACTTTCTCATAATCAAGTGCGAAATAACGGCAACAGAGCAAAATATTTATTTAATGATTTTGAACGGTAAAGTGCGTTTGAGGTCAAAAAAATGTAGGATTAATGACACACTATGAAGATTCTTGAGGAGGAAGAGTATCAATGAGAAAATTTGCTTGCATGATTATGGTTCTCGTGACGGTTATGATGGTTATGATGGTTGCTCAGGGTGAAGAAGAAGTCTCGACGAACGGTCTTTGGGGGCTGTATACTGAAAAGGCTGTCGGCGAGTGGCATCCTTTGAATCCTGGTGAGGTCATTGAAGCTAAGGAGCTGAGGCGACTCATGGTCGTCAATCTTGAGTCCAATCAGCGGATTCACTGGCGCTGGATTCATGGCATGGATAGCTGGTGCGAGTTGGAAAAGGGTGACCCTTTTATCAACATCGACGGCTATCGCGCTTCGTATGGCTGGGATGTTCTCGAGCTCCAGGTGATGGATGCTGAGGGTATTTACCATGCGGTTGGTAAATACCCGGTAAAGTTTTCTGGTACTGGCGACTTCTACATGAACTCGGAAGAGTGTATGGTCGTCAGCTGGGGTGACGGCACGATTGGCATTTCGATGGCATATGAGTATGACATTGAAGTAAAGATTGCCAATGTGACACTCGTTACCATGGCAAATGTGCCTGCCGGCAACATTCTTCTCAGTGACCTTGAAATCGGCGATGTTATCATCATCACCGGAAAGAATGCAGGTGCGGAATCGTTGCCGGTTGTTTATCAGGTAAACGCGGGCGATTTCGCTCTGATGACTGATTAAGTTCCTACGCAAAGGGAGGCTCCATCTTCTATGGGCCCCCTTTTTTATGTTCAAAAATATTATCAAATTAAGTTATTAAATAAACAGTAAGAATTAATTTATGTAAATCATATTGACAAAATTATCAAGTCCAATATATAATGTACGAGGTTTCACAAAAAATATTTTGCCATGTATGGCAAATAAAAGGAGGACTTCTATATGAAGCGTAAGAGTCTGTCACTGGTACTGGTACTTGCGATGGTACTGCTCATGAGTTTTGGCATCGTAGCACATGCTGAAACCACGACTGGTAACGCAAAAGAGATTTTGCTTACCGACGGCGAAAGGACTTTTGAAGAAGATACGGTAAATGTTTTGGAAGAAGGATTGTATAGTATCTATCTTCAGATTGCACCGGTAGATGAGGTTAAAGAGATTTCTTACGTATTTGATGAAGGTTTAGAGAATGAATATAACACCACTATAACTGACGATATCACAGAATCAATAAAATTTAAGAGTGATTTTGTGATTGGAAAAACACATACTGTAAGATGCACTGCAAAATACAATGATGGAACTAGTTTGGAGAAGCTTTATACTTTTGACAGTATAGCTAGACATAAAAATTATGATCAACTACGAGTAAATGTTTCTTTGAATGGTGAATGTATGTATCAGGAAAACTATTATGCTCTTAGAAAAGATGATGTTATTTCGGTTGATGTGAAGACTTTTTTCGAAGATTTGCCTGTTAGTTTTACTGCATATTATTGGGCAGATGCTGACACTTGGCAAGCTTTGACTGAAGAAAAACGAGTGTATGGCGAAGACGGAGAGCATTTTGCAATCGAAGTTCC
Organism: uncultured Bacilli bacterium; assembly: GCA_934090685.1. Classification (GTDB taxonomy): domain Bacteria; phylum Bacillota_I; class Bacilli_A; order RF39; family UBA660; genus CAG-1000. Next base: position 2,716 of record CAKOJN010000012.1, on the reverse strand, counting down.
AGAGGAGTATTATGGTACGCGTAAAGCATTGATGATCGAGTCTGTTCTTAAGAATAATGAGGGCGAAGAAGATCAGACCCGCAGAAGTGGCTGGATGATTTACTTTCTTAATTTGGGTAACAATGTGAGTGTGGATACTAGGCTGAATGGTGAAAAGCTGTACAGCAACTATAGTCATCTTGTCAGAAGTGGAGATAAGATTACTATTTCAGGTATACCGATGGTTGATTCGGAGATTGATTTTATTGGATATTATTTTCTTGAGTTTGATGAGAAAACTTCGAAGTGGAGTGACACGGGTATTATTAGTGTGAAAGGTGCTACTGCTGAAATTATTCTTCCGGATAGAGAACCAGGTAGTTTGATGTACTTGTATGCTGAACCAGTTGATGTGTTGGACAACTCTCGTACGTCATACGTTACTAAGACTGGCTGGCAACTTTATATGTTGGTGTGGTGCGATGACACTCCTATACCGGAAAAGGAAACTATTGTTACTTATTCGGATTATAGTCTGGTTGATGACTCTAATATTGATGTGAATTCTGGTGACTATTTGAGGCTTTCGGCAACTTCTGCAGAAAGAATTGAAATGGTATATTTCACTTGGGACGATGGACCTGACATGCAGGTCTGGCAATCACATTATTATGATCTTAAAATCCCGCCTGAATTTGCCATTGGTTCCACACATAAGCTTCAGGTGAATGTACTGTATAACAACGGAGAAGAATCTCCTATTAAGACATTTTATTTAACTGTCTTGGGTGATGACTCTGAAGATAATCAGAGTTTTGAAAAGAATTCTGACTAATTAAAAAAATGTGGCTAAGTACAAAAAACTTAGCCACATTTTTGTTTTATAAAAATTTATATTATTGATATAAATTTTTATAAAAAAATATTGTAAAAAAATGAATAATTTACATAATATCTATTGCATTTCTTTACCAGTTATGGTAATATATTATCAGTGGTGTAAAAACACAAACGAGAAATTTAGGAGGTTTTATATTATGAATAATTTAAAGAGAAAAGTATCTTTAATTTTATCAGTTATTTTAATAGCTTTGTCTATTTTCCCATTAGGCATGTCTTTAGCTACTGTAAACACAGTAACAAGCATGGACGTTACAATGGATGGCAAAACTATAAAAAATGGTGGAACTTATGAGGTTAAAGGCGGAGAGAAAATTGAAGCTATAGCTCAAAGTCCTAACGGAGTTGATTTTATAGGATATTACTATAATGGAGTAACAGAAATAAAAGACTTTGATGGCAACAAACTTTCAATAACTGTTCCAACAAATCCTGCAGGAACAGAACTTGATTTACGTATTGAAGCAGTTGATTCTAAAAACAATCAAACAGGTTGGTATAAATTCATTTTAAAATATCCTGCAGTAGATGATTTATCATTATCTGCTAAAATGGATGGAGTTAGCTTGGTAAGTGGTAAATCTTACGATGTTAAAGGCGGAGAGACAGTTACTGTTAAAGCAAAAAGTAGTAATGGAGTTGCAAGCATAGGATATTATTTTGAAGGAAAGACAGAAATTACTAATGTTTTCTCTGACACAGCAACGATTACTATTCCAAAATATGCAGATGGAACAAAAACAAAATTGCATATTGCCGCAACAGATAAGGCTAATAATGCAAGCGACTGGTTATCTTACACATTAAATTATAAAAAAGATACATCTTCAGTAGCAGATGTTAAAATGACAGTAAAAATGAATGGAATCGAATTAAAAGCTGGAAAAACATATAGTGTAAATGGCGGTGAAAAAGTTGTAGCAAATGCTTCTAGTGTTAATGGAATTGATTTCATTGGATACTATTTTGTTGGAAAAACAGAGATTGTTGATGTTAATTCAGATACATTAACATTTGATATTCCTGCATATGAAGAAGGTTCTACTGTTAAGATGCGTATAGAGGCAGTTGACAAAAAGAACAATAAAACAGGTTGGTTTGATGTTACTTTAGAATATGCTAAAATTGAAGATTCAGATTTAGATATTCTTCCTTGGGAGAAAGAAAATAAAGACTTAGAGTCTTTAGCAATTGCATTAAGAAATGATTCTGAATCAAGTAAAGCAAACAAAAACGTTTATGCTTTAGGTGAAAAAGTAACATATTACGTAGATTTTAAAAATGGTGGCAAAAAGATTAAAGATGAAGTTAAAATCACATTAGAATTACCATTAGATTTCGAAGTAATTTCTTCAGACGGTGGAAGTGTTGATTATAATAAAGGTTTAATTACTTGGACATATCCAAATGGTATGGACGAAGAGTACGAAGGTACAAAAACAGTTGAAGTAAAATATAAAGCATTTAGCAAAAAGAGTGTAGATTCTATGAAGATTTACCCAGTTGCAACAATTTCAAAAGCTGGTAAAGTAGCTGATGAATCAGCAGTAATCAACTATATCTACAGAGATGAAGATACAGTTATTACAGATACACACGAGCCTTACATGTATGGTGATGCTAATGCAACAACATTTAGACCAGATGCAACAATAACAAGAGCAGAAGGCGCACTTGTATTAACAAGAATTCTTCTTGGTCAAAGTGCTATTGATAACGTAAAAGTTACAAGTGTATATCCAGACTTAGATCAAACATATTTAGAAGCACAAAAAGCAATTATAGCTGCTACTTCTTATGGTATTATTAATGGTTACACAGATGGATATTACAGACC
>CAKOJN010000011.1 GCA_934090685.1 uncultured Bacilli bacterium | reverse complement strand
ATATTTGTTATAATAACAAAAAACATAAAGAAATCAAACTTTTAAATTCAAAATCTTTATGTTTAACATTATACGTGTTATAATACTAATGTAAGGAAAAAATTATTATGAAGGTATTATCAATTAAAAATCCATGGGCAACTTTAATAGTAGATGGATATAAAAAATATGAATTTAGAAGTTGGAAAACAAATTATAGAGGTAAGATATTAATACATTCATCTTTAGGAATTGAAAAAGATATGTTAGAAAGATTTAAAGATTATAATTTAGAATGTATTAATGGTTATATAATAGGAGAAGCTATACTAATAGATTGTATTTTAGTAATGAATGAGTTTAATGAAGAATTATTGAAAATTGATAAGACTGTTTATGGAAGAGCAAATCATGAGATGAAGTATGCTTGGAAACTAGAGAATGTTATTAAGTATGATAAACCAATAAAAGCAAAGGGAAGTCTTGGACTTTGGAATTATGAGGTGGGAAAATGATACATAATATGAATTTAAATAATGAACCATTTGAATTAATTAAAAGTGGAAGTAAGACTATTGAACTTAGACTTAATGATGAGAAAAGAAGACTATTAAATGTAGGTGATGAGATACTTTTTAATAATAGAAGTAATAATGAAACATTACTTACATCTATAGTAGGTCTACATAAATATAATAGTTTTAAATCATTATATAAAGATTTTGATAAAGTTTCTCTTGGATATAGAGAAGATGAAATAAGTGATCCTAGTGATATGAACAAATATTATTCTGAGGAAGACGAAGAAAAGTATGGAGTTGTTGGAATAGAACTTAAATTAAAATAAAAGAGGTGTTAATATGAATATATTAAGTATATGTGATAATCCAGATGTATTACAAGTTATGAGAATTGTTAATATTGTTATTACAATTATTAAAATAGCAGTACCTATATTGTTAATTATTTTTATTATGATTGAATTAATAGGTGCGATAACTGATGAAGAAAAACTTAAAAAAGTGACTAGTGGAGCTGTTAAAAAATTTATTGCCGCAGTTTTAATATTTTTAATACCAACTCTTGTACAAGCAATAGTAGTAGCAACATTAGGTAATGAAAATGCCGCTGATGGATATAAGAATTGTTTGAAAAATTTAACTCTTGAACAGATTAATCAAATATATGAGCAAAATGCTATTGATGCGATTACTAAAGCAGAATCAACTTTAGAATACAATGATTATTCTAATGCAGTTATACTTGTTCATAAGATAAAAGATACTGAAAAGAAAAGTGATTACTTAAGAAGGTTAGATACACTTAAATCAAAAATAAATAAAGATTCTAGTGGCGGATCAACTTCTGGAACAGATTCTGGTAATGGTCAAGTTACAGCGAATAAATATACATTATATATGGGAGATTCTAGGACTAATGGTATGCAGATGGTAGGACTTGATAGTAATGAACAAGCTATTTGCGAAGATAATGCCATGTATAAAGAATTTGAAAAACATTTAGTAAAAGCGAAACAAGTTTTAAATGATGGTAAAAAATATAATGTTGTATTAAATTATGGTGTTAATGACTTAAGTGTTGTTAATAGTTATTGTTCTAAATATAAAGAGTTTATAAGTAGTGTTTCAAAAGAGCATACTTTTTATATTATGTCAGTTAATCCTGTTAGAAGAAATTCTAAAAAAACAGGAGCAACAAATGAAATGATTACAAATTTTAATAACAAGATAAAATCATGTATGTCAGGTATCACTAATGTTAAATATTGTGATGTTTATGGAAGTGCTAGTTTAGATACATGGGAAAAAAGTTATATAAGGGGTGATGATATACATTATACAACTGAAGGATATAAGTTTATTCATTCTAAAATAAAGAATTGCATTGGTTAGGAGAATTTATGATAAATGTAGTATTATTTGAACCAGAAATACCTATGAATACAGGTAATATAATGAGAACTTGTGTGGCCACTAATACAAAACTTCACTTGATAAAACCACTTGGATTTAGTTTAGATACAAAGTATATTAAAAGAAGTGGTGTAAACTATATTGATAAGTGTAATTATACTGTTTATGAAAATATAGATGAGTTTTTTGAAAAGAATAAGGGTGAGTATTATTTTTTAACTAGATATGGTCATAAACCTCATAGTAGTTTTGATTATAGTGATCCTAATAAAAATTATTATTTCTTTTTTGGAAAAGAATCAACCGGTATACCACCTAAAATATTAAAGCCATATATAGATAGGTGTATGAGAATGCCAATGACTGATAATGTACGTGCTCTTAATCTTTCTAATACAGTAGCAATAATGGTATATGAAGCATTAAGACAACAAAATTATAAAGATTTATTATTTAATGAACCACATAAGAGTGCTAACTTTATTGAAGAAAATTAGTACTATAATATTAAAAAAAATTATGATATTATATATATAGGATAGGTGAAATTATGAAGAATAAAAAGAGTGATAAATTATGTTTTATAGCAGTAGGAATATTGTTAATAGTGATTGTTGTTTTATTAATAATAAAAAGTACTTATAAACCTAAAGATGATAAAATAAGTATAACTGGTATGAATGATTATGTTAGCACAAAAATAGTAGATTCTAAAATAAGTATATCTACATCTAACTATTCATTTAAATTAACAGGATATGAAGGAAAAATAGAAGATATTGTCACTATAGCGGGATGTGCTTTTGATGATAACTATAATCTAGTAACTGTTTTAACTACTGAAGGGTTATATGCTTTATATGTTGGCAATAGTTATATATATGATAATATTGATAAGTCATTAAAATTAGTTAAAATAAGTGATAGAAAAAATATTAAAAAATTATATTATAAAGTAGTTGGCGATGAGAATAGTATGACTTATGACTACTTAGGATGTTTTAGATATCCATTTATAGAATACAAAAATGGTGATATTAAGGCATTAGATCCAGGAACTACTGATGTTACTAAAATGCTTACTGATAAAGAAAATTATCAACTTGTTAACATTAAATAATTAACTTTTGTAAATAAATGTAAAATATTTGTCAATTTTATTGTCAATTTGTTGTATAAAAAAGTTAAATTGGTTATATTATTATTGTAGGGAGATGGTAGAAGTGATATATCCTTCAATAGATAGATTATTAAATATTGTTGATTCAAAATACAAACTAGTTCATATTGCTGCTGACAGAGCTAAAGTTATGAAAGAATATAAACATTTTCAATGTCCTGAAAGTGAATATGTCTCTAAAAAGGAACTAGGTAGAGCTTTAGAAGAAATAGACAAAGGATTAATAACTATTAAAGAAAACTAAGAAATTAGTTTTTTTATTTGAATTAATTGTTCATATATAGTATACTTATATTGATAATAGAATAGTAGGTGTTGATATGTATGACAATAAAGTATTAATAAATTTATATGTATTATCTTTAGGAAAGAATTATGAACTTTTTTTACCAGTTAATGAGAAAGTGGGAAATATTTTATCATTATTAGATAAAGTTATGTTTGACTCAATTGATTTTGATAGAAAATATACATTTATCAATTTGGAGACATCGGACGTTTATAATTATAATGATATTGTCAGAGACACTAATATTAAAAACTGTTCTAAGTTAATGATGGTATAGGAGATAATATGAATATTTATATATTTGATGAAAATAAAATTATTTCATTTAGTTTGCCAACTAAAAAAGTTGGTAATTTTTGGATAACAGATTATGAAAATAATAATTTAATCAATGTTAGTGCTGAAATGGGTAAGTGGACTCTTAGTTGTACTAAAAATGTTAAATTGTTAAGTGGCGATGATGTTATTGATAGTATAGAACTTCAATTAAAAAAATATTATATAATAAATAAAAATGATAAAAATATTTTAGTATATACTGATTATTTACAGGATAATAGTTTTGCTTGTTATGAAGTTTCAGATGGAAGTTCTATAAATGTAGGTAAAAATAATACATGTACAATTTGTGCTAATAACCCATACTTTTTAGATTTACATTTTACTATGAGTTACTCAAATAATAAATGGATATTAAAAAGAAATGATAATTCAGTTGTCTACATTAATGATGATATTTTAAATTCTACTGAATATACATTAAATAATTCTGATGTTATAAATGTATATGGCCTTAAAATAATTATAGTGAATAATTTATTGTTTATAAATAATCCATTTAATGTAATTATTAATAATCAAATTTTAAGAAAACATTTATTTAACAATAAAACAGAGATGACTGATGAAGAAATAACTAATGACCAAATGTATAAAGATGATGATTATTTTTTAAAATCACCAAGACTTAAAAGAAATATAAAAACATTTAATATGAAAGTTGATTCTCCACCTACTAAGGAAGATATGGAAGAAATGCCATTAATACTTACTATTGGTCCGATGCTTACTATGGCAGCATCAGCATGTGTAACATTAACGACTACATTACAAAAAATATCTAGTAAGGAATTAACAGTTAAAGAATCAATCCCAACATTAGTAATAACTATTTCAATGATTATATCGATGTTTGTATGGCCTATGTTTACAAGATGGTATGAAAAAAAGAAAAAGAAAGAAAGAGAAGATACTAGAGTTTCAAAATATAAGTCATATTTAGATACAAAAAAAGGAGAACTTTTAGAAGAATGGTCTACTCAAAAGAAAATCATTGAGGAAAGTTTATTGCCTTTAGAAGTTTGCTATGACACAATTCTTAATAAAAGAAGAACACTTTGGGAAAGAAAAATAGATCAAGAAGATTTCCTTACTGTCAGAGTCGGAAAAGGAGAAGTTCCATTTGATGCTGAAATAAATTATGCAAAAGAAGACTTTACTATGGAAGATGATGGTCTTAAAAATATGCTTGATGGTCTAATTAAAAGTTTCTCTGTTTTAGATAATGTTCCGATCGGATATTCATTTAGTGAGAATAATAAAACAGCAGTAAATGGTGTTGATAGTAAATACATTCCATTTGTTAATAATTGTTTATTACAAATGATGTCTTATCATAGTTATGATAATTTAAAGATAGTTGTATTTACAAATAAAAAGAAATCTAGAAATTGGAATTATATAAAAAAATCGTTATATAATTTTTCTGATGATAAAACTATAAGATTTTTTGCTACTAATACAGAAGAAATGCAAGAAGTATCAGATTATTTAACACAAGTTTTTGACAATAGAAAAATATTAAGTGAAAATGGTAATGCTAGTGAAAGAATAAATGATTATTCAAGATTTAATAATTATTATTTAGTACTTATCGATGATATTGATTCTGCTAGAAAAATAAATATAATAAATGAAATATTAGAGGAAAAGAAAAACTTAGGATTTAGTTTATTAATAATTGAAGAAAAGTTATCAAAGTTACCTAGTCAAGTATCTAATTTTATTACTATTGGTGAAACTCAATCAATGATATTAAAAAATGATACTAATGAACAAATTAGATTTAATAATGAAACAATAAATGTTGATATGGATAATTGTAGTAAAATACTTTCAAATTTACCTCTATACATTGACAGTAATGAAAAGAATATGCCTCTTTCATTAACATTTTTAGAATTATTTGGAGTAGGTCAAATAGAACAATTAAATGTCTTAAATAGATGGAAAGACAATAATCCTATCAAATCATTAAAAGCAGAAATTGGTGTTAATGAAAATGGAGATCCGTTCGTCTTAGATTTACATGAAAAACAACATGGGCCTCATGGTTTAGTCGCAGGTATGACTGGTAGTGGTAAATCAGAATTTATAATAACTTATGTTCTATCTATGGCAGTAAATTATAGTCCAGAAGAAGTTGCTTTTGTTCTTATTGATTATAAAGGTGGAGGACTTGCTGGTGCTTTTGTAAGTAGTGAACTTAATATGAAACTTCCACATGTAGTTGGTACGATTACTAACTTAGATAAATCTGAAATAAATAGAGCATTATCAAGTATTGATAGTGAACTTAGAAGAAGACAAAGAATATTTAATGAAGTAAGAGAACAAAGTGGAGAAAGTACTATTGATATATATAAATATCAAAGAATGTATAGAGATGGTATTGTAAAAGAACCTATACCACATTTAATAATAGTATGCGATGAATTTGCAGAACTTAAAAATCAACAACCTGAATTCATGGAAGATCTAATTAGTACTGCAAGAATTGGTCGTAGTTTAGGTGTACACTTAATTTTAGCAACACAAAAACCATCAGGAGTAGTTGATGCTCAAATTTGGAGTAATAGTAAATTTAAAGTATGTTTAAAAGTTCAAGATAAATCAGATAGTATGGAAATGATTAAAAATGATTTAGCGGCAGAACTTAAAAATGTAGGTAGATTTTATTTACAGGTTGGTTATAATGAATATTTTGCAATGGGACAAGCTGCTTATGCAGGCGCTCCATATTATCCAAGTAAAGAATTTAAAAAACCGGTTGACAAAAATTTATATTTTATTGATAACGTTGGTGAAATTAAAAAAGTAATTAATAATACTATAGCTAAAAAATTGATTAAGTCTGAAGGAGAAGAATTATCATCTATATTAAAATACATTATAGATATTTCAAAAGATATGAATTTTAAAATTAATCAGTTATGGTTAGAAAGAATTCCAAATGAAATATATATTGATGATTTAATCACAAAATACAATTATAAAAAGAAAAGTTATAACGTTATACCTATTATAGGCGAATATGATGATCCATTTAACCAATCACAGGGTTTACTTACTTTACCACTTAATTGTGAAGGTAATACTGTAATATATGGTTCAAGTGACAGTGGAAAAGATGAATTGTTAGAAACATTAGTATATTCTATAATAACTAATTATGATACTAGCGAAACTAATTTATATTTATTAGATTTTGGAGCAGAAACACTTATGAACTTTGCTGATGCTCCTCAAGTTGGTAATGTTATTTTAAATGGTGATGATGAAAAATTATCAAATATGGTAAAACTTCTTAATTCTGAAATGAATAAGAGAAAAAAATTATTTACATCTTATAATGGAAACTATAATGATTATATTAAGATGGCTAAAATTGGAATACCAAATTTAATAGTTATTATTAATGGAATAGAAGTAATGACAGAAGTTTATCAAGAGTTAGTAGATAAAATGATACCTGTTATACGTGAGGGTTCAAAGTATGGTATTAACTTTGTAATATCAGGTACTAGTCAAAATAGTGTTAAATTTAAAATATCACAATGTTGTAAACAAATCTTATGTTTACAATTAAATTCAGATAATGAATATAGAGATATATTAGGAAAAACTGATGGAGTTGTTCCATTTAATAGTTTAGGAAGAGGACTTGTTAAGTTAGATAGAGTATGTGAATTTCAAACTTCTTTTATAGCGAATGAAGAAGAAAAATTAAATAAAATAAATAAAGCAATAGAGATGTTACAAGAGAAAGGAATTTCTCATGCGATGGAAGTACCAACTATGCCAGATGTTATTACAATTGATAGATTTAAAGATAAATATAAAGGTTTGAATTCAGTGCCAATAGGTCTTACAAAAGAACAATTAACATCACAAATGCATGACTTTACTAAAAATGTTATTAATATAATTTCTTCAACAGAAATAGATAATATGAAATTATTTATAAGGAATTTCTTAAAAGTAATAGAATATAAAGATAACTTTAGTAAAATTATAATTGACGCTAATAATTATTTTGAAGACTATAATTACAATATAAAATGTTTTAATAATGACTTTAATAAGGTAGTTGAAATGATTAAAGTAAGTGATGATAGTATTCAAAAAATATTATCTGAAAATAATAATAATATCAGAAGTTTAAAAAAATTACCTAATAATTTATGTGTAATTATTGGTATAAATAAATTCATAAATAAATTAGATGATGAACATAAAACAATGTTTAAAAATATAATTCAAAATAATAAAGAAGTTTTAAAAATCAATTTTGTATTTATTGATGTACCATCTAATTTAAAAACATTTGAATTTGAAGATTGGTTTAAAAATAATGTAAATTTAAATGAAGGCATATGGATTGGAAGTGGATTTACTCAACAATTTATACTTAAATCAGTAATTCAACCACAGGGAATATCAAGTATAGATAATGAGTATGGTATTTATATTAAAAATGGTCTTCCGACAATATTTAAAATTATTAATGAATTTAAAGATTAACTTTACACATTATGTAAAATTAATTGCAAATTTATTATATAAAGTGTATTATTAAGATAGGAGGTAAAATATGAATCATAAGGTGAACAGTGTTCAATCATTATATGATGACTCAGTTGCATTATACAATAATGTAGTAAATGGAACAGCAGTTGCAATAATTAATGATTTGAATCAAGGAATTGAAAATCTAAAAAACACATGGCAAGGAAAGGATGCAGGAGTACAAATCCAAAATATTGTTGAAGTACATAATGCTTTAGTAGGTATTAGAAATGCCTTAGGACAAATCGCGGTAGATTGTTCTAAAATAGCATCTAATTATAGAGAAATTCAAAATGCTAACGGAGCTGCACTTGAATCATTTGGACCAATTGCATGTGAAAATATGTCAACATTAGCTGCATATACAGATGAAAGAGATACAGTATCAATAACACAAGAAGCAAATAATGGAAAAGCTAAAGTAGACAATGCAACAAATACAATAGATGAATTTATTTCTAAAGCAAGAAGTTCATATGATGCAATAATGAATAATTGGACAGCAGGAAGCGGAAGAGATAATGCAGTAAGTGTATTTGAACAATTCTTTAACACAGCAAACCAATACAAACAAACTCTATCAGGAGTTTCACAAAGTATTGCAACAGCTATACAAAACTATACATTCTAAGAAGCAGATATGCTTCTTAATTCTTAAGGAGAGTTATAAATTCTCTTTTTAAGAATTAAGAAGATAGGTAGGAGTGAAATATGTCATACGCAGAAATTAATTCTTGGAAACAAACCATAAGAAACAAAGAAGATAAGATAAAAAAATTAGAAAAACTTTCTCGATCAATAGAAAATACAAAGCCAGAATTTAATAGTTTGATTAATTATTTAACTATTGGTACTAGAACATTTGCTGAAAACAGAGTTGGTGATTTTGATTATGAAACTGAACTTTCAAAAGTTGGTGATACTGTTAAACAAAATCATGAACTTTTACTTAAAGTGCAAGAGACAGCTAATAATAGAATAGCAGAGTTAAAATCTGATATTGAGAAGGGTAAGAAATATATAAAAGAAGAAACTGCAAGGCTTCAAAAAGCTGAGCAACAACGAAAAGAAGAAGAAGCAAAAAGAAAACAAGAATTAGATAAGAAAAAAGAAAAGGAGAAACCACTTAGAGGTGGGCCAAGATAAAAATAGGAGGACAAAATGAAATACGAAAAATTTTTACCAATAGGTACAGTTGTATTATTAAAGAATGCAACAAAAAAAGTAATGATAACAGGATTTTATGTAAAAGCAGAAGGACATGATGAAGTATTTGATTATACTGGGTGTATTTATCCAGAAGGAGTAATATCATCAACACAAAACTGTGTATTTAATCATGATCAAATAGATAAAATTTATCATATTGGTTTGATAGATGAAGAAGAAAAGAAGTTTAAAGAAGTGTTAAAGAAGGCAATAGAAAAAGAAAATAATTAGTTAGGAGTTGATGATATGGATTCAGTAGAAGTAAATTCCGAAGCTATTTATGTTGGTTGTCAAAGTGTTAATTATGCAAAGAAAACTATGACAAAATTAACAAATCTTTTAAGTACTAATAACATAGATTATAAACTAGTAAATGAACTAGGATATGAAGGAAATACAATAATTAATAATTTTGGTAATGTATATAGTAAGTTGATGGAGTTTTATAGTCAACTTGTTAAAACAAAAGATATTTTATTAAAAGCAGATCCAAATAATGAATATTTATTTCAGTTAATAGATTTACAGTTTAAAGGAATGGATTTAGGCGAAGAACCTAGTCAAGTTGACTATGCTTCATATATTGAAACAATGGGAGATGTTTATCATGCAGCGAAAAAGAAAAATCCTAGTGAACTTACTGATTATGAAAAATCTATAATTCAAGCATATGAAGAAGCTGGTTTTGCAGAATTTGATTCGTATCAAGAAATACTTAAAGAAATAGAAGAAGCTCAAACCGAATACAATAAATTAAGTGATAAATATAAGACTGGTAATGGAATCGGTGGGTATTCTGTCAATACCGATTATTATGAGGAAGCAGCGGATAAAAAAAGAATGGCTGAATTAAAAGAAAAAATGGATACTTTAGAAGATAAAGCTAAAGTTCTTGAAAAGAACCTAAAAGATAAAGGACTATTAGAATTATCAGGTTGGGATGAATTGAAAATTGCTGGTAAAAAGTATGTAGAAACAATAAAGTCTCTTACTAGTAATATTGCTGATGGGAACTTTGATGGTGCCATTGATAATGTAAAAACATTGACTGCGACTAATGCCTTAGTAGCAGAAAAAGTAGTATCAGGAGTATTAAAAATTGGAGAATATGTAAACGATGGTTTAACTATGTTAAAAGCAACTGGAGCAAGTGTTTATACGTTGGGTATCGATGCAATATTTGGAACAAATTACACAGATGAATTATGGGATGCCACTATGGATTACGTTGCAATTGATCAAGTTGGTAATATGGAAAAGTTTTATTATGAAAAAACTAAACTTGGTCAATTTAATAATGATAACTCATTATTGAAATATGATAGCAAAGGTGCTGAAGCTATAAAGAGTGTTTCTACTAAGGTTGGTGAAGTGACTATTGCGACAGTTATTACTGTTGCAACAGGTGGTACTGCAGCTCCTGTTGTAGCAGCAGGTGTTGGTTTTTTAGAAGGAACAGGACAGGGCGGAGAAAAATATTTTTCAATGACAGATGAAGATGGTAACTATACCAATAGAGATGTAAAGAGCATTGGGCTTTCATATTTAGATGGTGTTCAAAAAGGTGCTGAATGGTATATATCTGGTCAAGTTGGTTCATCTGTAGTTAAAGGTTTTAATTCATATTTAAATCCAGCAACTGTAACGCAAGAAGTCATAGGTCAAGCAACAGGAAATACATTTAAAGACGCTGTTATTAACACTGTTAAGTTGCCAGACATGTATGTTGATTTTGCTGCTGCAACAGCAAAAGCAGGAGCAGGATATATTACTAATGGAGAAATAGACTGGCAAAGTTACGCATTAGAAATGGGATTTGCAGTTTTGGGTAATTTTGGTGGAGAATTATTAAGTGCTGCTGGTGCTAATAAATTATTAAAAGAGAAAGGCGAAAAAAGCTTTATTGATTTGGATGATATAACACCAACTATTGAAACTTTTGACTTTAATAAAGTGCCAGAAGATGCTTCAACAATTAAAAAAGCACAAGAGATACCAAGTGAAAAAAGTTTTATTGATTTAGATGATATAACACCAACTATTGAAACTTTTGACTTTAATAAAGTGCCAGAAGATGCTTCGACAATTAAAAAAGCACAAGAGATACCAAGTGAAAAAAGTTTTATTGATTTAGATGATATAACACCAACTATTGAAACTTTTGACTTTAATAAAGTGCCAGAAGATGCTTCAACAATTAAAAAAGCACA
>CAKOJN010000010.1 GCA_934090685.1 uncultured Bacilli bacterium | reverse complement strand
ATTGAGGAAACTCAGTTCTTTTTGTTGTGTCTATAATATCATATTTTTTATCATTTGACAAAACTTAGATAATCATATAATTTTGTTATATAAAATCATTTCCTAGTTAAATATTTGTGATTAGCAGCGATTGATTTAATACCAATTCCATTTTTAAATGCTATGGTTGCAATTCCTCCACTAACATTAACAACTATTCCTTCTCCAAAAACAGTATGAATAACGTTATCACCTGTTTTTATTTCGCTTGATGCGTTGTACATATTACCAATTAATCTTTTTTCAGTTGGTTCTTTAATTGTTGATAACTTGTCAATTAATTTTTCGTCTATTTCTCTTATAAATCTGCTTTCAATAGTACCGGACGTTTTACCGAAAATAGTTCTTAGTCTTGCGTTTAATAAATATAATTTTTCCTTTGCCCTTGTAATTCCAACATAGCAAAGTCTTCGTTCTTCTTCTAAATCTGATAAACTATCAAAACTTCTATTGTGTGGGAATAAACCTTCTTCCATGCCAAGTAAAAATACAATGTTGAATTCAAGCCCTTTTGCAGAGTGAAGCGTCATTATGCTAACTTCATCTCCGTCATTATTATATTGCCCTCTATCGCTAACAAGAGCAATGTTTTCCAAAAAGGTTTGTAGATCGTAAATACCGCTTTCTTCAAACATTAAAGCAACCGTTTTAAATTCGTTTAAGTTTTCAACTTTTGCTTCATTTTCAAGAGATTTATTAAGTTCATATTCCATTCTTATACCAGTGGTACTAAGGACTTCTTCAATTAAATCAGATAAATTGTTGTTTAGTGAAAATTCTTGCAATTTTAAAATAATATTTTTAAACTCAAGTTCTTTTCCACTACCAATCGCATCAAACATTGACATATTATTTGATGTTGCTTTATTTCTTAAGTTTTCTATTGATTTAGTTCCTATTCCTCTCTTAGGTACATTTATAATTCTTTCTAAACTAACAGAGTCATTAGGATTATATATAAGTTTTAAGTAGGCAATCAAATCTTTAATTTCTTTTCTATTATAAAAGTAATAGCTTCCTATTATATTATGTGGGATATTATTTCTAACGAAGGCATCTTCGACAACTCTACTTTGAGCATTTGTTCGGTAAAGGACTGCCATATCACTGTATTTATATCCCTGTTGAACTAGTTCTTTAATTTTTGTTATAACGTAATTTGCTTCTTTGATTTCATCTTCACATCTTACATAAGTAATAAGTTCTCCATCACTTTTAGAAGACCATAAGTTAAGTTTCTTACCTTCACTATTATTTTTAATAACGGAGTTTGCTGCTTTTAAAATGTTATTAGTACTTCTATAGTTTTCTTCTAAAAGAATAACTTTGGCATTTTTATAGTCTCTTTCAAAATTAAGAATATTTCTATAATCAGCATTTCTAAAAGAATATATTGATTGATTAGCATCGCCTACTACGAAAATGTTTTTATATTTACCAGCAAGCAATTTACATAATTCATATTGTATACCATTAGTGTCTTGGTACTCATCAACTAATATGTATTTAAATCTTTCTTGATATTTTTCTAAAATACTTTTATTCTTTTTAAATAATTCAACAGGTTTAAGAAGTAAATCGTCAAAATCTACTGAGTTATTATCTTTTAGTAACTTTGTATACTCTTTGTAAACTAGACCTATAACTATGTCAAGATCGTTTAAAAATAATTTGCTATACTCATTTGGACTAATCCCATCATTCTTAGCTGAACTTATCTTATTGATTATCGTTCTAATTTCATAT
Organism: uncultured Bacilli bacterium; assembly: GCA_934090685.1. Lineage (GTDB taxonomy): Bacteria > Bacillota_I > Bacilli_A > RF39 > UBA660 > CAG-1000. The sequence continues at coordinate 35,941 of CAKOJN010000010.1, read as the reverse complement.
TTAGCAGGATCGTAACCATTCTGTTTAAGTATTCTCTTTACAATTGTTTTTACATCATCAGTATCAAGTATAGTTATATTAGATGTATACCCAATGTCGACATAATTTTCTCTTAAGATTCTAAGTCCAAAAGAATGGAATGTACCAATAAAAATAGAGTTAGTTTCATAACCTAATTTATTTTCTACTCTAGTTCGCATTTCTTTAGCTGCTTTATTGGTAAATGTAATTGCTAGTATGTTGTAAGGACTTACGCCATTATCAATTAAATTTACTATTCTTTCGGTTAAAACTCGAGTCTTTCCAGAACCTGCGCCTGCCAAAACTAAGCAAGGCCTTTCCATATGTTTTACTGCTTCTAATTGTTTATCATTTAATGTCATAATTACACCTCTACTTAATTCACAAGAACAACTAGATCAATAAATTTATTGGAACCTCACGATTCCAAATTTCTGTTTCACAGACACTCTACTGAGTCTTCTCTTGCAGACTTAAATTCCGATAGTCGCTACCGTACTTTCTTTGTTCTTATTTTTCTTTCTATTAATTATTTTATCATACTTATATTACTTTTTAAAATATTTCTTTTGTTATTTTTTATATACATTTTTAATCCTTCAAACATTATATTTATACTTGCATTTAAATCTCTATCTAACTTTAAATAACACTTTGTACAGTCATATATCCTTTCGCCTAAATCTTTATACTTTTCATTTTGATTATTACATCTACTACAAGTTTGACTTGAGGGATAATAATCATATATTTGATAAAACTGTTTGCCTTTGAGTTTGGACTTATATTTGAGTTGTTTTATTATTTCATTAAAACAAGCATCATTTATATTTTTTGATAGAGTTGTTTTCTTTCCTTCTATTATCATACTCTTTGTATGTAATTTCTCACAAGTTATAATGTCATACTCATCTGTTATGTTTTTACTGATTTTATGTATATAATATTTTCTTGAATTAGCTAGTTTACTATGTAGTATCGCTAGCTTTCTTTTACATTTAAAATAATTATTGCTTCCTTTTACTTTTCTTGATAATGCTCTTTGCATTCTTTTTATTCTTTTTTCATATTTTAATATATATTTATTATTTTCATATTCTGTTCCATCAGAAAGAGTAACTAATTTTTTAACACCTAAATCTATTCCAACTATTTTTGATGGAATAGTTTCTTTTATTATATCACTCATTTTATATAAAACAGATACATAATATTTACCATTTGATTCTCTTGATATAGTTGCACTTATAATTTTGCCATTAATAGATTTTGTATTTCTATACCCCCTAATCTTTATCTTTTTTAATTTAGGTAACTTTATTGTTTTATTTTCTAAGTCTATTTCTATATTACAATAATTATTATTTTTATATGTACCATAAATAGCAGTTGTATTATAACTATTTTTACCAAACTTACTTTTGAATTTTGGATAACCACTTTGTTTGCTAAAAAATCTTTTATATGAATCTTCTAGATTAAACAGTGCTTTATTTATAGCTATACTATCAGCTTCTTGTAGAAATGGATATTCATACTTTAAATAGTGAGTATAGTCGTTTATATTTTCAGTTGATGTTGTATATTTTGTTTCTTTTATTTTACTTAAAAAGTAGTTGTATACAAATCTACTGCAGCCTAAAGATTTATTGATTAGTTCTTTTTGATTATCATCTGGATACATTCTAAATTTATAAGACTTAAAATACATTTTTGCCTCCTTTAATATTTTCTTTTCATGGTATAAACATATTACATTGATAGTTGTTGTTTGTCAATACTAAAAATATTTTTTTATAATAAAAAACAAGCATAAACTTATTTGAATTTATTACTTGTTTTTAATTTGATTTTAAATAACTTGTATATTCTTTAAAGTACACATCATTTTTATAGTTATCTAATGATGTACTTGGTACATACATATTGGTTAAACTATCTTTATCAAATGTATCGTATGCCGTTAATGATGGAACACTGTTATTAAATACATAAGTAGTTATAGAAGTACATCCATCAAATGCATATGCTCCGATAATTTTTAATGATGCATTAAATGTTACATTTATTAATGTTGTATTATTTGCAAAAGCACGATAAGCGATTGTAGTGACATCACTAGGAACAGTAAATGTAGTAGCGGTTTTACCATTTGGATATCTCATAAGAGTTGTTCCATTATAATCATATAATATACCGTTAATACTCTTAAATGATGTGTTTGCACTATCAACATATATATTCGCTATGTTTTTATTGTTATCTAAAAATCCATCACTTAGTTTGTTCATAGAAGCAGGTAAAGTTATTGCAGTAACATATGTGTTATTATCAAATGCATTGGCGGCAATAGAAGTAACTTTGTAACCAGATACTGTGTCTGGAATAGTTAAATTGCTGTTTAAAGCACCCGAACCAGTATAACCAGTAATTATAGCAGTATTGCCATCAACTATATATAAATAATCAGATGAGAAATATATAGGTGAATTATTGTGATATTGCCATGGTGTCGTATTTGAGAATGTATTTGAGATAGAGTTAGGAACACTATATGTAAAGTTTGACTTATAACCAATAGTTATACCTAAGAAAGTTTCAACTTCGTATTCTGGAAGAGCATTTGATGCTGTGCTCGGCACCGCAGATACTTGCATATTTAATGTAGTTGAAGGACCTCCTTGATATGGATTCCATAGTGCATATTGACCAATAGTAGTAGTACCAGAACCAAATTGAATATAAGTGATTTTTCCACAACTATAGAATGAATAATCATCGGCAACAATAACACTGTTGAATATTGCATTGGTTAAATTTTCACAATCAGCAAAAGCATATTTACCTACTCTTGAAATTTGATTTCCATTTATTTTTGTTATATCAGTTTTATAAAATGCATAATCACCTATTTCAACAACACTGTTTGGTAATACGAATTCCCATGTTTGACCACTAGGTACACTGACTCCATAAAAAGCATATGTACCAATACTTACTATATCATAATTTTTACCGTCTTTACTAATTGGAGATGTTAAGCTAAATGTACTAGTTATATCAGCACCATGATACTCTATAACTTCCCATCCAGTTACGTTTGTGCCAAGAGCATTTTTAACAGTTACTTCTCTTATGGAATATTCTCCTATGTCATATGGTAATGCACCATATTTATAACTTCCGATTATATAACCAGTAGGATAAATATAATCTTTAATGTTAGCTGGGAATGTATTTTTATATGCTTGTTGATAAGTAACAGATGTATTACTAATGTTACCATCAGGTACATATATTCTAAGTCTTTTTCCTATAGTAGTACCAGTGTTATAAAATGCGTTTGAACCAATACTAATTTTAACGCTGTTTGAACTGTTATCTACTTTGGTAGTTTCGAAATACATTTGTTCTATATTACTACATCCATAGAAAGCGCCTTCGCCAATAATGCTTACTGGTCCTAAAGAAATGTAGTTAAGAGATGTGTTATTTGCAAAAGCATAATTATCAATATGATTTAAGTTACTTAGCGTTGCTTTATATAATAAATTTTCAAAGAATGCATATTGTCCAATATATTCTGTATTTTGTAATATTAAATTTCTAATTGCAAGTTTATAAAATGCATGATTATTAACATACAATAATGATGTATTAGATATATTAAGTGTATTTCCCGTTGCCATAGTGGCAAATCTATAAGCATTTTTACCGATACCAATAACAGGATAAGTTTCATTATTAATTGTTAATGATTCAGGAATAATATATGATGATGTTAAATTCATACCATGATATTCAACTATTTCATATCCTTTTTTAATTTCTCCTGATTTAGTATTATATTCTCTTAATACGACAGAGTACTCACCTATATCATAAGGAACATTAGTACTTGTATAATTTCCTAAGATAGTCCCATAATCAAAGAAGTAATCATAATATTCACTTCTAAACGAATTTGCATATTCTTCTGTTAGGAAGTCATTATATGTAACAGTTTTGCTTTCGGTATAAGTACCTGTTGAATTAGATATATAATTATTATTTTTTCTTGAACTTCTACCAGTTAAAGTATAAGTAAATGTTATGCTTCCGCCAGGATTGATTGTTCCGTTTGAGTTTGTATTAGTAAATATTAATGATGAAGTATTACTTTCATAAACTGCATTACTTACAGAGCCGCTCCTTAATGTATGACTATTTAATGCTACGGTTGTTGTCCACGAATTTAGTGTTTTATCAGTATTATTTCTAACTGTGACAGTGCATGCATTTGTATAAATTCTATTAATAATGCTTCCACTTGTAGTTTCCTTACAGTTTTCAGTTACAGTGATGTCTATTTGCTTAGTTTCTGTTTGTGTTTCTGTAATTTCAGTAGATGCTACATAGAATCTCATTCTATCGCTTGTTTGTGTGCCAACATCAGTAATAGCATATTTATCAAAAACTCTATTTTCAGTTACTGGTATAAAGAAAGTTTGTAATAAATTCGGTAAGTTGTATAAAGCATTTGGTTCCATATTAGTTACTCTACCGAGTTTAAGTTTATATGTCGTTGTCATGTTTGCAATAGCATAAGAACCAATATATTTAACATTTTCTATATCCATGTAAACTATACCGGATTTATTAAATGCATAACTTCCAAGATCGATTAAACTTGTTGAACTAAATGATTTTATAGCTGTGATTTCTTCGAAACAATGTGCGCCTATTTTTAATAATTTGTTATTAACTATATCAGTAGTACTGTTTTCACTAACACTTGTGTGTTTGAATGCATAGTCTCCAATAGATATTACATCTTTAGTTACTCCATTTGCTGTGTAAGATTCAGGTATTTTGAATGTATTTGTTATATCTTCGCCATGATATTCTATTATTTGCCATCCATTGACATCATTACCATTTCTGTCTTTGAGAGTAACTTCTTTTACAGAATATTCCCCAATATCATATGGAATTGGTGTGTTAATAAATGAACCTACAATATATCCTGTTTCGAATATATATTCAGAGTAGTTACTAAATAATGCTTTATAAAATTCTACTTTGGATTCAGGCACATATATTCTTAATCTATCTTTAGCATTTGTTCCGATGTTACTCATCGAAGTTGAGTGAACTGACATATTATCTGTATTAGTAGTTCCGATAAATATTTGTTCTAAGTTAGGATTGTTACTAATAGAGTTTTCTTTCATGACTTGAATATTACCAAGATTGACACTGTATAATGTGTCCATATCAGACATAGCATATTTGCCAAGTGAATTTAGGTTTGGTAAATTTACTGTCTGAAGTGCGGTATTATAAAGACCATAATCCCCGATTGAAATTAAGCTATCAGATGTAAGTGATTTAACAGAAATATTTTCAAGTCCGTGATTGTCTATATTTAAAAGACCATTTGCGACAAGATCAATTGTTTGTCCTTGTAGTGTGTTTGTATGTCTGTAAGCGTATTCGCCGATTGAAATAACATTCATAACTGCACTAGTACTTGAATAAACGCTTGCTATGCTTGCTTCTAAACTTTGTGATGATGTGTCATAGTAGAATGATAAACTCATTTCACCATTAGCAGCAATTGTTCCGTTGTATTCTTTGTTTTTTATTACTGCTATGTTACCGTTGACTGTTTCATTAGCATTTCCATAGCAACTTCCCCAAGTAACACCAGTTGGTAGATTTATCCTTAATGTCCAATCTTTTATTTCGGCTGTAGTGTTATTTTTAATTTTAATAGTTCCGCCAAATCTATAACCGGTTCCCTGTTGCCATGAAGAACCGCTTATACTAGCAGTTAATTTTTCATCTGTTACTATTACGTCTGGAAGTTGATATTCACTATTTAAGTCTGCTCCGTGATATTCTATTATTTCATATGCAGTAACATCTTCTCCTGCGCCATTCTTTTTAGTGACTGCTCTTAAAGAGTATTCTCCAAAATCATATGGTATTGCTACATGTTTATAACTTCCTATAATTGTGCCAGTTGGATAAATAAATGATTCATTTGATTGGAATATTTTTTTATAACCTTCTAGATAATTTAATCCGTCTTTTGAACTACCATTTGGTACGTATACTCTAAGACGTCCATCTAAGTACATTCCCCAGTTGGTAAATACACTATTTTCGCCAACAGTTAAATCAATTTCTTCACTATTATTTTTAACAACTGTAGATGTGTTTTTAAACCATACTCTACCTAATTGAGGGCAATTATAAAATGCATAGTCACCAATTACTTTAACAAGTCCTAAATTAAGTTCATATAAAGTTGTATTGTCATAAAATGCATATGGTCCGACTTCTAAAACATTTTCTAACATTGCTTTTGTTAGTGGAACACCATAAAATGCATGTGAGCCTATTTTACTAATAGTATCAGATTCTAATATAGTTAATTTATTTTTATAAAATGCATAATCATTTATGGTTACTACGTTGTCAAGATTGATGTTAGTTATATTGTCTTCATAAAATGCATATGAATCTATTAACTCTACTGTAGTAGGTATTGATATTGATGTGCCAGTACTTGAAGTATTTAAATTTCTATAAGCATTATAACCAATCGCTGTGATAGGTTTATTAATAGAGTTTAGTGTTAATGTATTTGGTATTGTTAAACTGCCTCCGATTGATACAGTGTTTATAAAATATGAAACTCCGTAACCATCTTTATAATCATATAAGAAATATTGTTTATTATCGGATAATTTTGCTTCATAATATACATTTTCAGTATTAATATTTTCAATATTTGTATATGTTTTTATAGCGCCCATTGGTACAAAGAATTTAGTACCGTTAACTGAAGTATTAAATGTGCCGTTTCCTATAGTAGGTGGTACTTGTCCTTCGAAGGTTACATATCTTGCGTTTTTAAATGCATTAGAACCAATGGATGTTACGGTAGATGGTATTGTCAAGAATTCAAATGCCTTATTAGAATAAATTCTACCTAAATTTACATTTTCGAATGCGCCGCTTCCTATAGTTGTAAGAGTTTTAGGAAGAATTACTGTTCTTAAACTAGTTTTGTTGCTTAATGTATTATCTGCGATTTTATTAATAGTTTTGCCGTCTATTACAGTTGCATTAGATAAACCTAAATATTCAATATTTGGTAATGAATTATTTACGTATAAGAAATCTTCGTTTTCAAAGTATGCTGAGTTAATTGTGTAGATTATCAATTTTTTGATATTATTAATTTTTTCATCAACTGTATTTTGATCAATTTCTGTAAAATATGCAGTTAATAATCCTTCTAATGTTTCATTATTATCTCTAATATATACATAATATGAGTCTTCTTCTCCTTGAATTGGAAAAACTGAGTCATCAGGAGCACCTATGTTAATATCTTTGTCTGTGAAATTATCACTTCCAGATACTGTTATATCATTTGATGAAACTCCTTTTATTATTAATGTATTACCTTTATTTGGTCCGATGAATGGTGTAGAATTTTCGGGTAGCACAATGGAAGATCCACCAAGAACACCGAGTATTTTATTTAAGTTGTATACATAGATTTGGTATTTAGAGAAAGTATCTATTAAGTTCATATCTTGAAGTTGTATTTGAGTAATTGTACCGTTGTTAAGTATTTCAATATTAGTTGCGTTTTTCTCTGCAATTAAATACCCTATTTCAACATTAGGCGCTATTGTAACTCTTGTATTTGACATGATATACATATCCGCTGGGATATTGCCTACTTTATTTTTAATGATTCTTGTTGCTTCTACAAGTACACCGTCTTCCTCTTCATTTTGGATTCCATTTACAGTGAACTTAGAGCCAACAAATATATCGTAATCTTTATTTGTACCAATAAAATGTATTTTAGATTTTGGTGTATTTACATATAAGTTTGCACCTACGTCAATTTTACCACCTGATGAGGTATTTATATTTAATGAACCCATTTCTACAAAGTCATATACAAGATCTCCGGTTATTTCTAAATTGTAAATATCAGTATCTAAATGAACTCTTCGACCAAAATCAATAGAGCCATCTATTTTAATGTTATCTGCAAGTTTAATAGTGTCTCCTGATAATGCATTTAAAACTGCGTCTCTAAATTGAGTTTCATTTTCGACAAGCCATATTTGACCTTCTTGACTTAAAGAATAATCTATTCCTCTTTGAGTGCTATAAACATTAGCATGAACCGCTACAGAGGCACCAGAATATAGCGATGAATTGACTGTTTGATACATACCATAATCTATTCTATAATAACGATAATTATTATCATCATCTTCTTCATCTTTATCTATCTGACCTTTTATAATCAATTGTGGAATAGTTGTTAAATTAGATACAGGATTTACCGCATCTGTTTCAAGTGCTTCTGGAGTTGGATTATTTTTAGCATAAGTTTCGAGTTTAGTGGATGCAGACGTAACTGTTTGTGAATTAACCTCATCTGTAACATCCATTACTCTATAATATAACACTCCGGCATTAGACATTGTACCATCAAGAGTGAATGATAAGTTGTAATCTAGATCTAAGCTACCAGTATTTTTAATAACAATATATTGTGTGTTTTTAAATGTATTTGACAAATCATCTTCTTCTATGACAGTTATTGTATCTCCTTTTTCACCAATAATTTTACCACTACTGTCATAATGAGTAACTTCATGTATAACAGTTCCTAAACTTATTTTGGTTCCTCTACTTTGATATTCACTATAGAACCAAGAGTAAGCATCATATATCACAAATACAGTAAGAATCAGTATAACGAATGACTTAGCAAGTATTGGTCTAGTCATGTATTTTGAATACTCATCTTTATACTCTTTTATTTTTTTAAAGTTTTCTTTTTTAGCATTATTTAAATATTTTTTATATACTCTAAAGTATTCTATTGTTTTAATTTTAATAATTTTGTAATGCTTTTTAACAAATTCTCTTATCAAAACTATATATTTAGAATTATATATTTTTTTAACCATTTTATAAAAATATACTGATACTGCTACGATACCTATTACTTCATAGTAATAGAACTTTTTAAATTTATTTTTTACTTTTTTTAGTTTTCTTTTAGTTTTGTTTTTAAGCATATGAAAAGATTCAATTAAATAATTGATAATAGTATTATAAATTTCATTAATACTTCTTTTCATATTGACTCCTTTTAATTATTTTCTTTGTTTTTTATTTCCTTTACATCATGTATTACATCTTTGATTTCATAGAAATATATATATCCGAGTGGTATTATTATTATCAGTATAAATCCTATTTTAGTACTCATTATTTTTTCTATAAGACTAAATAATTTGAATTTATATATATATTTTCCAAGTACTTGTTCTTCATATACAGCTGGATCATTCGATATATTTTTAATTCCTTTGGTATAAAATATTTTTCTTCCTGCTTCTTTAGTAATGCCAACTATTTCATGAGTAACTATTTTACCCGAAAGATCTCCACTCATTCCTTTAAATGTAATTATATCTCCAACTTTATAGGAACTTGTTTTCTGCTCTTTTACAAGAATTACATCGCCTATTTTAAGTTTAGGTTCCATACTACTCGTAATAATAGAGAATGTTCTAAATCCAAATACACTAGGATAGTTTGGAATAACTTTTTGATATGCAGTTGCAATAACAAAAATAATTAATATCGCAAGCAATACTATTTTAAAAACATTAAGTATTTTCATTATTGTCTTTTTCATTCTTTCCTCCTACATTGGTTTTATAAACATTATTTTTTTAACTTCAAAACTAGTTGCTTGTAAAGCATTAGGTGCTTTTATATCGATTTCAAAGTTGAAATAAAAGTTCAAAGTACTATTGGCAGGGATAGTTACACTATCAGCAAAATCAAAGAAGTACCTATTGTTATCCTCATTTTGTTCTAATTTTTGATTTAAAGTGAACGATGTTAAATAAGGACTTGTAATATTAATTTTTAAATATGATTTAAGTAAATTGATATTTCCATCTAGTTCAGTAAAAACTATTTTAACTCTAGATGGGACGTCTTTATTATTTGTAAGTTCAAATCTGTATCTTTGTATTTTTCCAGGATACATTTCATTTATTGTTATTAATGGATCTGTTGATAATTGTCCTTGTTCGACATACGAATTATCAATAAGCGCAAATAATTTCACTCCTATATCACTATCGGTTATATAAAAATTTCTGTTATATTCAACATTTTCACCGGTAGATGGCATAGTTTGCATCCAACCATATGCGCATAAAGATAGCACAACTATTAATACAATACTTAATATCATTGAAATTGTTTTATTATTCATACTCCCCCACCTATCTATTTAATTTCTATATATGTTGGATAGCTTTCTGGAGATACATTTGCTACTTCAGAGATTCTTACATATACGCTTTGTGTAAATACTTGATTTGTATCGGTTACTTTGGTCCATACAGAATTTTCATCATTAGTATAAGACCACTCCATAGTTGTGTCTATTCCATTTATAGTACCATTATTATTTAATGTTAATGTTGGTGCTGGTAAAAGTTCATTAGCGGAACCAAATTTAAATAACACATTTAGATATGTTGATGCTAATGCATTTGTACAGTCTATGTCTCCACCTTCTAACCATATTTTTAAGTTGATTGGAACACGAGTATTCGCAGGTATAGTAAATAGTAATCTATCTTTATCAATAGCATTATCGTCACTAGAAGACCTTCCACCATCTTTTTCGCTAAACAATCTAACTAATTGAGTAGTATATAAATCACTTGTAACATTTCCAAATTTAAATGATCCAGCTTTTATAATTGCTTTAGTTGTGTATTCATCACTTATTCCATTTTCAGCAGTTTTACCAAATATTAATGCAGTATAGTTATTATTATCAGGATTAATGTATGAAAGTGAAATTCTAAGTGCATCATAGGCAGGACCGTCTATTTTAGTATCTCTATGAATGTATACATGTTTTGGATAATTCTCAGTTTGCAAATAGAAATTAAAATCAATATAACCATTTTCTATCATCTTAGTGACTGAACCATCAACTTGTGGCAAAAGCACAAACTCAGGATCTGTTAAGACCAAACCTTCATTAAAGTCTATTGTATAAAAATTTGTCGCATCAAATGATGAAACTTGTTTTAACTCAAATTCGTCAAAACTGTCAAGAACAGAATTTAAGTCAACTGTTTTTCTACCAGCACTATCGGGATCAAGTTTAATTACAAGACCTTCCGCTGCTGATACCTTTATATCTGAAACAGATATTTGTGGGTTGGATTTATCTTGAAACCAAGCGTATGATGATATCACTAGTAATACGGTGAAAGCAACTAACAATATAATTTTAAATATACTTTTTTTACTCATTATTACCTCCTACCACTACATAGGAAGAAGCAAGATAATCATCTGTTTCCATATATCTAACTAGAATTTGTCTATTATCTAAAGTAACTTCAGTGCCAGATTTATAACTAATCCAATTAATGCCACTATCAGTTGAATATTCCATGGTTTCATCTAAACCTACTAGTACATTATTTTCAACTGTAATAGAAGGAACTTTGTTATTTTCTTCTTTAGTAAATCCTACAAATGATAAATTAAATTTAAATTGCCCGCCTTTCAATGCTTCAACTGCTTCTCTATCATTTCCTTCAACCCAGATTCTTACCTTCAACCCAGATTTTACTTCTTCACCTGAACTTTTAATCTCAAATATTTTTTTGTCGCCTGAACTACTTTTAGATGAGTATGATGCATTTATTACATCTTTTACATTTGTCAATTTAGTTTCTTTAAATAAAGTGGAATTTACATATCGCATATAAGTATAAGTTTCATAATTAGTAGAATCAATATTGAAATCATAATATCCATTCTTGTATATAATTTCATAATTTCTATTTGGTGCCCAAATATAAACAGGTTTATCTTCTAAATCATAACTATTAGTTTCTTCATTGTAGTTATAATTTATAAAAGCAACTCTTACTGCTCCTGCTATTAAGTCTCTGCTAAAATCACCATAACTACTAACTCTTACTATATCATCTCTAGTGCTGTTTAGATTTAGAACTGCATCTTTGACATTAGTACAACATTGTGGATAAACTGAAGATTTTTTATCAAGATATATTGATATGTTAGAATCATTTTTAAACCATAAATCAAAGTCCAAATAATCTTGATTAGCAACAGCATTCACTAATTTTATTGGCATACCATTATCATCTTTACTAGATGCTTTATAAAAACTAATTCCATTACTAGTTACTTCATCATTAAATACAAATTCATTTAAAGACTTTATACTAAGAACAGAACCCCACCCATCTTCACCACTTTGTGATATTTGTAAATTATTGGATTTTACTGTTCCAACTTCGATATTTTCTAAATAATTTTCTTTATTCACAACAAACCAAGCATAAGAAAAAACAAATATAGAAACAATTATTGCTATAAGTTTAACTATTGTACTATAAATTTTCTTGCTTGTTTGTTTATCCATTTTTACCTCAAATTATCTAATGCTTTTTGTTTATTCTTTTTATATTCTTTTATTAGATGTTCAAATTTCTTTATTATTTCTTTATCAGTTTTTTCTTCTTTCTTCTTTGCTTGTTTAAACTCTTCTGATAATAGTTTTTTGAAATCTTTTAAAGAATATTGTCTATTACTTGCTAAGAACTCGTCCATGAGTTTTTTTAAAGCATATCTATTCATAACTCTTTCTTCTTTTGTTTTCTTCTTCTCAGAAAGGTTTAAAATAACATAATCCATAAAGAATGAACTATCTAAATATTTTTTTGTTTCTAGGTCATCTACTTTTTGATCTTGGCTATCAACTTCTTTTTTATCTTTTACATCATATTGTTCAATAAATTCCCATAATTCAAGTGCTTTTTGAAAGTTAGGATTTTTAAGAATCGTATTAGTTTTTCTAATCGGAGATTTTACAGGTACAGCATTAACAAGTTCTTTACAAAATGGTGTTTTTAAAAAGTCAGAGACAACCATTTCAATCTTAGCAAGCCTCTCTTCTATATTTCCACCACCTGATACACCAGATAAATCCTCACTAGAACTAGATTCTAAATTAACAGTTATATTGACTTCATCTTTATCAATTTTAGTTTTTCCAGTATAAGTCATTACTCTTTTTTTATTTGCAAAACTTCCGCTTTTAGTCACTTCTTTTCTTAATTGAAAAAAGTAATTCAAGTTATTAAGAAGAGATATAATAAATCTATTTTCATATATATCGAAACTTTCTTCTTTATTAACATTTAATACTTTACTAGGAGTGATTGTACCATCCTCATCAACATCTTGTATTAAGTTTGTATGCTGTGCTAAATGCTTAATTGTCTCTTGACTAATCTTTTTAGCTTTCTCAACAGGAACTACTTCTTCCTCTTGCATTATAAATTTTTTAGGATTTCTAACAATATTATCTAAATATACAAGTGTATCTTCTATCTTATTTATCCAAGAATAGTCATATTCAATACTTTTAAAAGATGAATCGATTACAACTTTAGATTCATTAGCGCCTATAAATTGTTCAAACGCTTTTTCATCAGTATCACTAATTAAATTTAATAAGTTTTCTTTGTTCATCTTTTATTCCTTTCTACATTGCTTTTTTAAGTCTAGCTAAATATTCTTTACATTCAGTCATATTTTCTTTTCCAAATGTTTTATCTAAGAATTTAACAAATCCATCAATCTCATCTCTGATGAATGATAAATTTAATTGTTCAAACTTTCTTAATACTTTTTTACAAAGTATATAATCAAATCCATCAAGTTCAGTCCCACCACATGCTACATACACCGGAACGAACTCTTTGATATGTTTTACAATACGGTTACCAAAGGCAAGTCTAAAATGTTCAATAACATAATTATCCATATCTTCAAGTTTATCTAATGTTTCCTGTGATACAGGATGTTCTTCTTTTGCTTTTTTAAACAAGTTTTCTAAATAAGAGCTATTTATTTTTATTCCTTCAGTAGCTGGTGCATCAAATACTTGGCCTTTATCATTTATATCAATAGGCATCGCACGGTCATATACCTTATCTGTAACCATAAATGTTGAGTCATCATTGTTGATTGTACCTATGTACCACATGTTATCTGGTATTTTTAATTTACCATCAGGCAAGTGTTTTGGATCATTTGGCCAAACATTTGGTACTAAGTCTATTACCCACTCATCACGAGAAGGCATCTCTAATATAGATAGCATTTCTGCAAAATAATATTCAACACGCGCTATATTCATTTCATCAAGAATTGTTAAATACATTTCATCATTGTAACTTGCTTCATACATTGCTTTTAAAACTTCGGTTTCATTAAACTTTTTAGTAAATTCGTTGAAGTATCCGAATAACTCAGTTCTATCTCTCCAAGATGGTTGTACTGATGCAATAGTTGCGTCTCTACTTATAAATTTACCCCAAGCATATGGAAGAGATGTTTTACCTGTACCAGAAATACCTTGCAAAATTACAAGTCTAGTTGCTCCAAGTGCAGCCACAAATAATCTAATAATTTTAACTTTGTAATATAATTTCATTTTACTAGCTGCAAAATTTCTGAATGTGTCACACAACTCTTCAAGAGTAAATGTATTACCAAAATTCTCAGGTGTTTTGCCATCATACTCTTCATCTATTTGAGTAAGTTTAAAGAATCTACTAGTAGTTTCAGGATTAATAACTTCTTCTTCAGAAGAATTTTCTTCATTTTCACCTTTTATGTCATTAACTTCATCAATATTTAAAGTAGCACTTTCTTGAGGTTTCAAACCTATTTGGCTTACCTTTAATGCATATAATTCTTCTTTTTCTTGATTAAGTCTTATAACATCTCTATCTAACTTAGCAACTTCTTCAAGTAAGCTTTCTTGTTCAACTAAAGTTTTTCTAAATCTTAAATATTTTTTTATTAAAGTAATGATTAAGAACACGATGCCTGCTAAAAAAGCAAACACAAGTAGTACAGCAAGACCAACTAATATCCATTGTCCAACTGAAAATTCAGAAGAATATTCTTTCAAAATCTTCAAATACGCTTTAAAATTAAACATCTTTCCAATTCCCTTGACAATTCCCATAAATATGTTAATTATCCCAGAAAAGAACTGCTCCATAAAATCATATAGAAATCTTATATAAGTCGCCACACTACACCTCTATTCTTATTCATTATACTCATTATAATTTTAACATATATAAAGATAAAAATAAACACAAAACCAATAAAAAAAGAAAGATTTCTCTTTCTTATATATTAACAAATCATTTACCTTTTTTATAATCTAATAAAACCATTATAAATTTATATAATTGATAAATAAAGAATGCAGCTAATGGTAATATAATGCATACAAAGAAACCAGTCTTTGTCTTTAAGAATGATAGAACATCGCCTAAAACAGGTATTCTAGCACCATCCCATGTTGATATTATATCTCCAGGAGCAACTTGTTGTTCATCATCAGCAGTGTTGTTATCACCCCTTGTTACATAAGAAGTCATACCATTTACATCTAAAACTGTTTTTACACGGTGAGTTTTAATTATAGTAGTATCATTTTCACGCGCAAAGAATGAAATTACTTCTCCTTCTTTAAGTTTAGTATTACCATCATATTTTTTAGTAATAATTAAATCACCTGTTTTGATTGTAGGTTCCATTGATCCAGTTTGTATATTTAATGGAACGTATCCCATTATATTAGAAACACCCTTTTCACGAGTAGTTAACGTAATTAATGTTACTGTAGCTGCTAAAACGATAATAATCCAAATTATTACATTCAAAACAACTTTTAATATCTTTTTCCCTTTCATTTTATACCTCCATCAATTATGCGCCAGGTACTGCTGTTGCCTTAGCAATTTGGAATCTAAAGACAACTTTTGTTCCAGATGCATTATTTTCACAATCGTAATCTTGTCCTTCTATCCAAGCATATACTCTTATTTTATTAATACCAACAGCTAAATTGAATGGTAATGTGCTATTAGCACCATTTCCAACTGTTGTTAATATATCAGGAGTTACTGCATCAAAGTAAGTATCAGTTGTTGCTGTATAATCAACTTTATTTTCAGCAGTTATATCAGCTTTAATACCATGATAAGGAGTAACTGCTTGACCATCAGTTATAGTCTTACCATAGCTGGCTGCTTGCGCAATACCATAATCAGTATGAGTTGTTGAATTTGGTTCCCAAATTACATTTGATGTAGTACCGGCACTATGTGATGAGGCTCCTTTTAAAGTCCTAGCAGTTGTATAGTTTCCTGCTGTAGTACTACCTTGATACAAGAATGCTAGTCTAGCGGCATTTTTAAGTCCTTTATCAGTTCCACTAGTTACAACATCTGATGAACCAGTTAAGTAAATTGATGTAGCTTGAGTTGCCAAAACAAATAAATCAAAAGCAACAAAGTCTCCTTCAGTTCCTGCAGCACCATTAGTACCAGCTGCTTCAGTACTTCTAGTAGCTTCTAATCTATAACCACTAGGTATTGTTGCATCTGCAATTAAATTACCTTTAAACATTTTCATAAATCCAGTAGTAGTTTCAACATCACCGATAGTAGATACTGGAGATAATTTACTTGGTAATTGGTTAGTCGCACCAGTGTACCCTGCTAAAATATCAGTATTTGTAATATTAGCTTTCCATTTTTGAGCATCAGTTGAAATTTGAATACCATTTGATGCATCAACTGTAACTTCTATGTCTTCAACAGATACAGTAGTGTTTTCAGTGAACCATGCATATGATGCAGTAGTTAATGAAACAGCAGTAACTATTAACATAAGAAATGCAGTTAAAATTTTTTTTCTGTTATCATTTTTTTCTTCTTTTACTTCAGATTGTACAGGAGAAACATTAACATTAGTATCAGCTACTGTAACTTCTTCTTGTACAACAGAATTTTCATTTTCATTGTTCATTTTTTAATTCCTTCCTAAAAACTATTTTGTTTTTTCTGTTATAACCATGGCCATTTTCATTTCACCACCAATTATATCATCAATACATTCCGGATCATTTCCCTCTAGCCATACAACAATCGAATATCTATCGATCTCTCCAGGTTTAATATTATTCCTATCTTGCTGCATAATTAAATGATTTGAAATAAACGGTATTGTTTCTGGTTCAGGTGAACCATCTTTTGCTTTCTTAGCATATACACTCTCTTTGCCATTTACATAGAGTGCAACCCTAACAGCCTCGTCAACATTCTTTATTACTGATTCAATTACAATTTTAGTTTTATAACTAACATTTTCTTCACCAGCATTTTTAATAAAAAATGTATAAGCAATATAGTCATCAGCACTATTATCGCCTTCTTTTGATATAACTTCCTTTATTGGTATCCATGCCTTAGTGATATTATTCATGTACTCCAATCCTTTTGCTTTAATCTGAACAGTTTCAGCTGAAAACTCAGAATCAGAAGACATCAATATATGTCTTTCACTTTTAAGATTTCTATCTAATTTAATAGTAAAATATCCATTACTGTTAACAACATATAATATTAAATATAAAATAGAAAATAATAGTAGTAAAACAAGAATTCCCATTTTAACTATTCTATTCACCATTTTCTTTTTATATATTTTTTCCGCTGTTAATTTTACTTCAGTATTACTACTCATACATCACCTACTTATAGATTTTATAGTTATTTTGCTCATTTTCTATAACAATAGTGTCAATAGATTTTGCAAATTCCAATAAGCCACTATAATTAGATACTTCAGACGGTCTTAAATATAGATAGTCAATGATACCCTTTAATTTAATAGATTTAGTTTCCACATCCTTCATGTTGTAAACACCTAATTTAAATCCTAAACCTTTGAATTCTTGTATTCTAGATGTCTTATTAATTATATCTTCATAAGGTATCAAAAACACAAAATATTTAGCGGTTTTAGGTTCAATAGTATTCACTAATTTATTAATGTTACTCTTTAATCTAAAAAAATTAAAAGGAAGTTTAACAAAGTATAATGTATTAGGCTTGTTACCAAAAACATTTTTAATGACTTCAAATGATATATTTTCAACTTCAATATATTTAAATTCAATTGAATAATTATATTTTTGAAATGCATCAAAAGCATGTTCTATATCTATTCCACTAAATACTTTTTCATCAAAATTAATTTTAGAAACATAATAAGAAGTATTATTATATTTACCCATTAATTCATAATGAATTTTTAATGGACTTTTTTGTAACTCATGTAAACACTTATCCGTCGCTTTATTGTTTTTATTGATATTTCTTATAAGTTTAGTATAATTCTTTTCAAATAAAGTTTTAACTTTATCATCAAACAATATACTGTATCTTTTAGTAAATGTATCTATTATAACATCATAACTATATTTCTTTTCAGTAATCGAATTAGAATACTCTTCAAATATTAAATTTAATAGTATTAACTTAGCAACTAAATAATACCAATTAAATAGTTCAGGATTGTCAATTAAATCCAAATAATCAACAACATTCTCAAAAATAAGTAAAAGCATTCTCTTAGTTACAATACTAGTTACATTATATTTTTCAAAAATATCAGTGTACTCATCTAGTGCTTTGCTTATATCCCTTCTTCCAAACATGAAGTACTCATAAAATTTATCAATACAAACTTCAAATTCTTCCATCTCTTTAGGAAAGGGTTTAATTTCGTGACTAATAAGTATTTCTACATTTTTAAGAATGCATTTAGCTTTTTGTTTCAAAAAAACATTCGCTATGCACCTCATTATTACCTCCTCTACTACACTATACATATCAATTATATATTAGTATTTAAAAAAATTCAATATGTTTTAAATAATAAATAAAAAGATTATATTTTTTTTCGCTTTGATATTACATACGAAATAATATAATCTTTATAAATCATTGTTTTATTATAATAATTATTGTAATCATCCGATTTAAATGAATCAAAATAAGAATCATTCATCTTAATATACGATTCTTTTAAAGTAAATATTTTAAAAAAATCTTCATTATTTTTTACAATCTTTTTCTCATTCTCAGTATAAAAATATTTAAATATTTTCTTATCGTACTTAATAATTCTTTCTATATCAACACCAATATCATATGAAGATACTGCTAAAACATATATATCATCTTTATTAGAAATACTAAATTTAAAACCATTTAATAAAGGTTTCCCGTTTCTAGAATATCCTATATCATTAAGACTTTGATTAATATTATTTTCTTTAAGATAATTATATATCATACAATATGATACTATTCTATTCTTTTTTAAATCAACAATCTTTTTATGACTATCATCAAGTAATTCATAAATAGCCTCTTTATATTCATAAGAAAAGTCATTTACATTTTTTATAAATATCTTAGTTTCCACTATTTTCTAAATCCTTCAAAATTTTTATATATTCTTTATAATCTTTGTTCCATCTCTTTATAGTATTTTTATCATGTTTCTCAAATGAATAATTATTATTTAAATACTCTCCTAAATATTTACTCACTTTAGTGGCACCATATATATTTAAATGATCTCCACCATCAGCAGTATCGGTAGTAAAATCAATATTAATATCTTTGTAAATATAATTTAAATCAATAAAATCAATATCATTTTTTAAAGTATATTCTTTCACTGCATTAGATTTCTCAGCACTCCATGAATCAGGTGAAGGTACCCAAATAAATTCTAAATCAATTTTTTCTTCCCTACATTTTTGAACAAACTTATCCAAGTACTTTGTGACCTTATCATCAAGAGGCCATACATCATCACTATTAGTAATGTAGTCTCCCTTAAATGGCTTAGAATCTACTGAAATATCTAATCCTTTATATGGATTATGATAATCACTATATGCATATTTAAAATCTTCACTAGTAAGTTCATTATATCTAGTATGATATGCGATTATCGGAAAAACATATGCAAGTTTTCTACCATAACTAAAATTAAAAGCAGGATCCATAATTGCATTAATCTTATTTTTACTTATCAACATTGTATCGAATACTTTTTGATAATTTGACATTGATGATTGATTAGTAGAAAAAATACCATCAATATTAAGCATAATTACCTTAGGTTTTTGAGTTTTTAAAGCTTCAATTAACATATAATAACCAGTCCACATTCTCTGTCCGGCAGAAACAAAATTATAACTAGTAATATTATAATCATTCCATATTTCCATTGGAGTTATTCCTCTATAAGTATCACTATTACCCATAAATATAACATCCAAAGAATTCTCTTCTTCAGCAAAATAACCTCTAGTTATATATCCATGCATATTATCAGATGAATGAATCCACTTAGGAATAAATATTCTATTTAATACATCGATTGTAAGTAGTATAGAAATTATAAATATGATAATATAAACTAATTCTTTAATAAATTTCATATTTCCTCCTAAAACTGTCCATATATAAAATCACTAGCATTATATCCGGGTCCATAAATACCAAATATAATTAATGAAATTATTAATATATAATAAACAATAAATTTCTTAATACCACAACCATCAACAATAGAATCAACTATATTTTTCCCTTTTTCACTTAGATAACCTATAATAAATAAAGTTATTAAATATATAACGATTATAATAAAGTCAATATAAGTTAGACCAAATTCAAGAATATTACCATTACTAGTATTAAATATACTTTTTAATACATTAAATGCATCAGTAATATTATCTGCTTTAAAAATAGTCATACCTATAACAACAAATATCCAAGTTCTCAATATTCTTAAAATATCTATGCCTTTCTTTTTAGGAATTTTTCTAAATAAAGGTTCAATTAATAAACCAATCATCATAATTACATAGTAATAAAGACCATATAATATATATTTTTCACTAGCGCCATGCCATAAACCATTCAAAAACCAAACAAAGAATAATGGTATTGCTGATGCTAAAAACTTAGATAAAAAGGCACCAAAATGTGAATTATTAAATTTAGATAATTTCATATTTATTTTAGATAAACTTATTGGATAAAACACATAATCTCTAAGGAATGCTCCTAATGTTATATGCCATCTTCTCCAAAATTCTTCAACATTTTTTGAGAAAAATGGTCTTTTAAAGTTAGATGGCAAATCTATTCCAAACATTTTAGCACCACCAACTGCCATATCAATAAAACCAGAAAATTCTGCATACAACTCTATTGTATAAAAAATTATAGCTAATAATGATATTATACCAGTAGATGTTCCAAATGTATTATTAACAAATATACCTATTCTATCTGCAATTACCATTTTCTTGAATAATCCCCATAGTATTAATAAAACACCTATACATAAATTTTTATATTCAAATTTATTACCTTCATGTAATTGTGAATCCATATTATCAAATCTATGAATTGGTCCTTCTTGAACACTAGGAAAAAAGATTATAAATAGCATTACTCTTATAGGGTTATAACTTGCTTTATACTTTCCTCTATACACATCTACAATATATGATATCGCCATAAGAGTATAATAAGAAATTCCAAGTGGTAGTATTATCTTGTCAAATGGTTTAGATATATTTAAACTTAATATATTGTTTATACTACTAACAAAAAAATTAGAATATTTTAAATAAGCAAGAATACTTATATTAAATACTACTACAATTAACATAATAATCTTTTTATATAATTTATATTTTTTCTTAATTTTTTTCTTTAATTCTTTATCTTCACAATCTATTTTTTTATCATTTATTTTATTAATTATAATTCCACCAAGATAAATAGATAAACCACTTAAAACAATTGGCAATAAGAAGTTTTTACTCATTATATAATAATAAATAAAACTAAATATTAATAGTGAAACCCATCTAATCTTTTTAGGAAGTATGTAATAAAAAATAACACACACAAAAAGAATAAAGAAATATTTTAATAAGTTTATTAACATACTACTCTTCCTCTAATTTACAAACTGTTTTATATAATGCTTCTGCTGAATTGAAATTTTCAGGTATAACTTCATTAACAGTAAATTCAATATCAAATTCATCATTTAATTTAGAAATAATAGTTATTATATCAAATGATTCTAATATACCATTATCGACTAATTTATCCTCGTTTTTGTAATCAACACCAGGTTTTACACTTTCTAAAATTTCTATTACTTTATCCATTTTGTTCCTCCTTATACATTTCTTTTAATTTTACTCTATCTATCTTACCATTTGAATTATATGGCATTTTTGATAACTTAATTATTTTATTAGGTCTCATATAATTAACTAATTTTTCATTAGCAAATGTAACTACATCTAATTCTTTACTTTTGCCTTCATAATACAAGACTATATTATCATTTTCATAAATACAGGCACATAGTGTAATACCATCCATTGCATTAATATTAGTTTCTATTTCACCAAGTTCTATTCTATATCCCATATGTTTTATTTGAAAATCTTTTCTTGATAAATAAATCAACTCACCTCTATCGTTATATTTAACTATATCCCCTGTTCTATATATTAATTCATTAAATGAATTATTTAGTGGGTTTTGTACAAATGTAGAATCAGTTTTCTCTTTATTATTGTAATAACCCATACTCATAATAGAACCTTTAATACATAATTCTCCTTCTTCACCATATGAAACTTCCTTATTATTTTTATCAAGTATGATTGCCTCACAATTATTACATGGTTTACCTATTGGTAAAGTTTCATTATCAGAAAATTCTCTTTCAACTATATAATATGTGCATATATCTGTTAGTTCAGTAGGTCCATATAAATTAGCATATAAGATTTTAGGCATTGCTTTTCTCCATATATTAAGTGGTTTCATTGGCATTACCTCTCCTGCAAATAAAACTTTTTTAAGATATTTAGGTTTAATTACATCAAAAGTTTTTAAGTTTGCCACAATAGATAAAGCAGAAGGCACCCAATATATTGTATTAATCTTACTCTCGTCCATATATTTAATTAAATTTAATGGAAAAGAAAAATAAGATTTTGGAATAATATTCAAAGTAGAACCCATCATAACAGTTGAAAATACATCAGATATTGACATACTAAAATAGAAAGGTGTTTGACTTCCAAAAATAGTATTACTGTTTATTTTAAAAGTTTCACAAAACCATTTACAATATGAAATAACAGATCTATAAGATATAACGCTTCCTTTAGGTACCCCAGTTGAACCAGATGTAAATAAAATATACATGGGATTTATATCAACTAATCTGTCTTGAGCATTTTTAATTTTTACATCATCTATTTTATTATTTAAACACTTTTCAAATGTTAATGTTTCTATATTATAATTTAAATCATCAAGTTTACTTTTATTTTTTTCATCAGTAATTATTAATACTGGATCTAATGTACTAATAATATTATCAACTCTATTTTTAGGCATATTTACATCTATAATTGTATAGAAATTAGCACTATATATTACTCCAAACATTGACGATAAAGCATTAATAGTTTTATCGATAAAAATAACTATTGGTTTATTATAATAATCATAACTAAGAATACTACTACCTACACACTTTGCTTGATTTACGAAATCTTTATAAGTAATTTGCTTATCATGTTCCTCAAAAATAATTTTATTTTCAAACTTTTTACAATTTTTTTCTAAATAACTAATTATGCACTTTTCCATAACACTCACTTCTTACACCTTTTTTCTTATATCATATACTATATTTAATATTTTTTCAACTTAAATGTATTTTTATGAGCGTAACTTTTATTAAATATATGAATATAATAACATGAAAGAAAGTGAGGATATATGAAAAAAATTATTTTAATATTAACTACTCTTTTATTAATCCTAATATTATCTTTATCTCTACACAAAAATAAAAGTCAAAATACAAAAGTAGTAGTATCGGAGGTTACACATTCTGTTTTTTATGCTCCATGGTATGCTGCAATAGAAAATGGTTATTTTAAAGATCAAAATATTGATATTGAAGTACTTTTAACACCCGGAGCAGACAAAGTAGCTACTTCAGTCTTATCAGGAGATGCAAATATTGGTTTTTCCGGACCAGAAGCAACAGTTTATATATATAATAATTCAAAACAAAAATTATTGACGTTTGCTTCTTTAACTAAAAAAGATGGTCAATTTATAGTCGGACCATGTGATTTAAAAAATAAATTTAAAATGAGTGATTTAAAAGGAAAAACTGTTTTAGCAGGTAGAAGTGGCGGCATGCCATTACTTATGTTTAAATATGCTTTAAAAGAATCTAATATAAATGAAAATGATATAAATATAGATACATCAGTTGAATTTTCTGCATTAACTGGGGCATTTATAAGTAAACAAGGCGAATTTGTAAATCTATTCGAACCAAATGCCTTAAATATTGAAAAGCAAAAATATGGATGTGTTTTATCATCCTTAGGAAATATATCTGGTACTGTACCATATACTGCATTCTATGCAAAAGAAAGTTATATAAATGATAATAAAGACATCATTAAAAAATTTAATAACGCTTTAAATAAAGGTTTAAAATTTGTAAAAGATAACACATCAGAAACAATCGCAAAATCTATAATTAATCAATTTCCTGATACTTCATTAAAAGACTTAACTTCTCTAGTAGATAGATATAAGAAAATAGATTCTTGGTATGAAAAAACTACAATAATAAAACAAGATTACGATAGACTAATTGATATAATGCTTTATGGTAAAACAATTGATAGTAAACTAGATACTACAATATTATTCACAAATGAATTTAATGAATAATTTATTAACTGTTAATAACTTGTCAAAAACATATTATTCAAAGAAAGGAGAAACCCTCGCAATTGAAAATGTATCATTTTCAATAAATAAAAATGATTTTATCGGTATAGTAGGTCCGTCTGGATGTGGAAAAAGTTCAATCTTAAATATTATTTCTATGTTAGATAAAGACTACAAAGGAGATATATTAATAGATCAAAATGTATCTTTTGGTTATATGTTTCAAGAAGCTGTATTATTTCAATGGCTTACTGTACTTGATAATGCCTTATTAGGTCTCAAGATTTCAAAAAAATTAAATAAAGATACAAAAGAATATACCATAAACTTATTAAAAAAATATGGTTTATATGAGTTTAAAGATAAATATCCAAGTTCACTATCCGGTGGTATGAAACAACGAGTGGCGTTAATTAGAACACTTGCTTTAAATCCAGATATATTACTTTTAGACGAACCTTTCTCAGCGCTAGATTATCAAACAAGACTAAAAGTTAGTGAAGACGTTTATAATATAATAAAAGAAGAAGGAAAAACAGTTTTGATCGTAACGCATGATATATCAGAGGCAATCTCAATGTGTTCTAAAATAATCGTTTTATCAAAAAGACCTGCATACGTCAAAAAAATATTAACAATCGATTTAGAAAGTAATAAAGGACCGATAGAAAATAGAAAGTCACCATTATTTCCAAAATACTATGAAGAAATATGGAAGGAAATTGATGGATAATGTCAAAAGAACAAAAAAAATATCTAAAAAAATTAAAATTAAATAAAATAAAAATTTTGCTTTATCAAATATTAATATTTGTAATATTTATTATTTTGTGGCAATATTTATCAGATAAAAATATTGTTAATACATTTATAACAAGTTCTCCAAAAAATATATTGTTTACTTTAAAAAATCTCTATATTAATAATAATCTCTTATTTCATATCTGGGTAACAACTAAAGAAACATTGGTATCATTTATAATAACTACTATTTTATCTTTAATTATTTCGATAATATTATATAATTTTAAAACTTTATCAAAAATATGTGATCCATATTTAATAGTATTAAATTCACTTCCTAAAGTAGCGTTAGGTCCAATTATAATAATATGGATAGGTGCTAATACTAAAGGTATAATTACTATGGCCATACTTATTTCAATTATTGTAAGCATACAAACAATATACAATGGTTTTGAAAACACTGATAAATTAAAAATAAAATTATTTAAAACTTTTAACGCATCAAAAATAAGCACATTAATAAATGTAGTTATACCAGAAAATAAAAAAATTATTTTAAATACTTTGAAAATCAATATTTCGATGTGCTTAATAGGTGTTATAATGGGAGAATTTTTAACATCTAAAGCCGGCATTGGATATTTAATACTATATGGTTCACAAATATTTAATTTAAATTTAGTTATGACAGGCATATTTTTACTAATTATTATATCTATTCTAATGTATGAATTTATAATTTTAATTACAAAAGAATGATAATTGTTTATTTATTTTATGAAAATAAAAATATAATATATTAAGGGGGAATTTTAATGACAAATTGTAATGGAAATAAACCAAATGTGTTTCCACCATTTTATACATGCTACGGTGCGACTGGACCAACGGGACCAACAGGACCTAGTGGAGGTGCAACTGGAGCAACTGGAGCAACCGGACCTACTGGGGCAACCGGACCTACTGGAGCAACCGGACCTACTGGGGCAACCGGAGCAACCGGAGCTACTGGGGCAACCGGAGCAACAGGAGCAACTGGACCTACTGGAGCAACGGGTGAGACTGGAGCAACTGGAGCTACTGGGGCAACTGGGCCTACTGGACCAACCGGAGCAACAGGAGCAACTGGACCTACTGGACCTACTGGAGCAACGGGTGAGACTGGAGCAACCGGAGCAACTGGGGCAACTGGGCCTACTGGACCAACCGGAGCAACAGGAGCAACTGGACCTACTGGGGCAACTGGGGCAACTGGAGCAACACCAACTTTAGAAATAGGAACTGTTACCACTGGAGCAGCTGGAAGTGAAGCAAGCGCATCAATATCTGGAACAGCACCTAATTTTATACTTAATCTAACTATACCTGCAGGACCTACTGGAGCAACGGGTGAGACTGGGGCAACCGGACCTACTGGACCAACAGGGCCAACAGGTGAGACTGGAGCAACCGGACCTACTGGACCGACAGGACCAACAGGGCCTACCGGAGCAGCAGCTTAAACTATAGGAAATATAAATGAAAAAATATAAAACATGTGTGTATGCAATTAGTAAAAATGAAGAACAGTTCGTAGAAAGATGGTATAATTCAATTAAAGATTCTGACTACATATGTGTATTAGACACCGGATCTACAGATAATACTGTAACCAAATTAAAAGAATTAGGAGTTACTGTTATAAAAAAAGTAATAGATCCATGGAGATTTGACACTGCTAGGAACGAATCTCTTAAATTAATACCAGACGACACAGACATATGTATATGTTTAGATTTAGATGAAGTAATGAAACCAAATTGGAAAGAAATACTTCAATCTAAATGGAATGAGAGTGTTACTAGAGTATCATATACATATAATTGGAGTTTAGATGAAAATGATAATCCAATAATAAGTTTTTATGCAAATAAAATTCATAAAAATAAATTATATAAATGGACACATCCAGTACACGAAGTACTCTCAATAAATAATGCTGAAAAAGAAAACGAAATATTGATAGATGATCTTATAATTAATCATTATCCAGATTCTAAAAAATCAAGAAGTTCATATTTACCATTATTAGAACTTTCAGTTAAAGAAGATCCTGAAGACGATAGAAATATGCATTATTTAGGAAGAGAATATATGTATTATGGCAGATGGAATGATTGCATTGATACACTACAAAAACATTTAAAACTTAAAAAAGCTTTATGGAAAGATGAAAGAGCTGCTTCCATGAGATTTATCGCAAGAAGTTATAAACATCTAAACAGAATAGATGAATCACTACTTTGGTATAAAAGGGCAATAAATGAAGCACCATACTTAAAAGAAGGCTATGCTGAATTAATGATTTTATATTATGAATTAAATGATTACAGTAATGCAATTAACTATGGAATTAAAACTCTTCAAACAAATAATAATACCAAAAGTTATATAAGTGAAAACTTTTCAAAAAATGAATACATTTACGATATACTAAGTCTATGTTTTTATTACTTAAATTGTAAAAAAGTAGGATTAAAATTCTTAGAATTAGCATTAGAAGAAAATCCAAATAATAAAAGATTGCAAGAAAATAAAAAGTATTTTGAATAACTTTTCAAATACTTTTTTATTATATATTTATAATTTAAACTAAATATTACCATTTTTATTTTTTAATTTAGATAATTTACTTTTTAAAATAATAGCATTAATTATTTTATAAATGTCATATGTAATAATTATTAAAGCAGGTACAATTATTGCAAAAACAAAACCTTTCTGAGATGCCAGGAAAAACTGTAATTTACCCAATGATGGTATTATTAAAATAACTTTACCAATAACATTTTCAGATTTTACTTTATCATTATCTTCACGCTGATTATTGTCACCTTTAACTGTAAATTCTAAACCATTTGACTTATCAACTTTTAATATTCTATGAGTAATAGGAGTATCACCAAAATAACTATTTGTCGAATAAAATGTTATAATATCATTCTTTTTTAATTTATTAACATTAGTTTTTTTAACTAAAACAACATCATAAACATTTATAGTTGGTTCCATACTTGAACTAATTATAGTATAAAAACCAAATGGTGGATTAGTATTTTTTTTATCTGCTATTTTACCACTTACAACATAAAATATTAAACATATTAAAAAAATACTTACTATAGTTAAAAATAGAATATTAAATATTTTACATATTAATTTAAAAGTTTTTTTTCTTTTTATGTCTTTATTTTCTTCCATGTTAAATACTATCCTTTACTTCTACATTATAAATTAATTCTATCATTAAATTATTTATTTTTCAATTAACAATAGAAAAAATCTCTTTCGAGATTTATTTAGTTTCTATTCTATTAAATAATATTTCAGATTCATTTAATTTAATATCAGTTTCTAACATTCCGAAACTTTTAATTGAATCATAATCTGTTTTTTTAGTATTTAACATTTTTAAAATTCTTTCACTAGTCTCTGGAATAAATGGACTTAATAATACAGCAGATATTCTAATACTTTCTAATAAATTATATAGTACTGTTTTAAGTCTATCACTATTATTCTCGTCTTTAGCAAGTATCCATGGAGTTGTTTCATCTATATATTTATTGCTTCTTTTTAATAATTCAAATATATCTTCCAATGCTTCATTAATCTTTAATGAATTCATTTTATTCTCTACTAAAGATGGCAAACTAGTAGCATAACTAATAATGTTATCATCAACAGCATCACTAACTTTTGGATTATTCACTACACTATCAAAATACTTTTTACTCATAGCTAGTGTTCTATTTACTAAATTTCCTAAAGTATTTACAAGATCAGTATTTGTTCTTGATATTAATGCTTCTTCACTAAAGTTTCCATCACTTCCAAATGGTACTTCACGAAGTAAAAAATATCTAACAGCATCAACACCATAAGAATTAATATATTCTCTTGGATCTTTATAATTTCCTAATGATTTAGAAATTTTACCTCCATTAATAATCAACCAACCATGACCGAAAACTTGATGTGGTAAAGGCAAATTTAAACTCATTAACATACATGGCCAAATTATAGTATGAAATCTAACTATTTCTTTTCCAACTAAATGAATATCAGCAGGCCAATATTTTTTAAATTCTTCTGTTTCATCTGGATATCCTAGTGAAGTAATATAGTTTGTTAGTGCATCAACCCATACATACACCACATGTCCTTTATCAAAATCAACAGGAACACCCCAAGTAAATGATGTTCTTGATACACATAAATCTTCTAATCCTGGTTTTATAAAATTATTAAGCATTTCATTTTTTCTAGATAACGGAAGTATAAAATTAGGATTCTTATCATAGAACTCTACTAATCTATCTTGATATTTAGATAATTTAAAAAAATATGCTTCCTCACTAACTTCATGAACTTCTCTATGACAATCAGGACACATTCCATTTTCATCAAGTTGACTTTCTGTCCAAAATGACTCACATGGTGTACAATAAAGCCCTTTATACTTACCTTTATATATGTCTCCATTATCATACATTTTCTTAAATATTTTTTGAACTCTTTTTACATGATGCTCATCTGTTGTTCTTATAAAATAATCATATGAAATATTTAATTTACTCCATAAATCTTTACCATTTTCAATTATTGGATCAACATATTCTTTTGGACTTAAACCTGCTTCAAGAGCTTTTTTTTCAATTTTTTGACCATGTTCATCTGTTCCAGTTTGAAAAAAAACATCATATCCTGTTAATCTTTTATATCTAGCCATAGCATCAGCTGCTGTGCTTGTATAACAATGTCCAATATGAAAATCTGCACTTGGATAATATATTGGTGTAGTTATATAAAATTTTTTCTTTTCCATCTTTCCCTCCTAAATAAAAAAATCATAAACTAAGGACGAAATGTATCCGCGGTACCACCTTAATTCATGATTTATCATGCTCTTTATAGTTTTTAACGAAACAACTCGATTTGACTCCAGAACCATTTTCAAGTATCATCATATCAATTTACACCAAACATTGACTCTCTATAAATCTGATATCTATCTCTTTCTTTCATAATCAATTGTTTTAATTTTATCACAAAAAATCACAAAAATCTATATTTATTATAAATTTCAAAATATAATTTATACAACTTTTTCTATGGTATTAATTCTTTTAATTTTAGTCTACTCCATTAGCACTACCCAAAGTTACACTTATTTTTTTCTCTTTTCCATTTCTTTCTATGGTTAATGTTATTTTATCACCTACATTGTATTTATATAATTGGTATCTAAATTGAGCAGTACTTGATACACTTTCATTATTTACTTTTAATATCTTGTCACCTTTTTTAATTTCAGCTTTTTCAGCAACAGAATCTTTTTGAACATATTCTACATATATTCCTGTACTATTAGAGAAAATATTATTACTAGCATCGTATATACTAACACCTAAATATGGTCTTGAAACTGTTTTTCCATCAATTAAATCATTAGCAGTTTTTATAGCAGTATCGATTGGTATTGCAAATCCCATACCTTCTATTGTTGAACTTGCTATTTTCATATTTGTAATTCCTATTACTTCACCATTTGAATTACATAATGGTCCACCACTATTTCCAGAATTAATTGCCGCATCTGTTTGTAACACTTCCATTACAGAATTACTATTATCAATTGCTACTTCTACTAATCTATTTTTTCCAGATAATATTCCTCTCGTAACTGTCCAAGAGTATACACTTGAATCAAGCGGAGCACCTACCGTAAAAGTAGTATCACCAACTCTTAAATTATCAGCATTTCCAATCTCAGCAACACTAATTATATTAGATTTTTCAACTTTTAAAACTGCAATGTCAGAATATTCATCAACACCAACCAACGTTGCTTCAATTTTCTTATCATTTGTAAAAGTTACAATTATTTTCTTAGAATCATCAACAACATGATAATTTGTTAATATATATCCATATTCATCATCAGCTTTAAATACAAAACCTGTACCAGATGAACCTAATCTATCATTAATATAATTTTCAATAACAACCACAGAATCGTATACTTTATCAACTGCATCAGCTATACCACTATCAGTCACAGTAACATCTTTTTGTATTTTGGTTTTTTCCACAACTAATTCTTTCAAATAAAATTTATAAAAAATTCCAAATATTAATAAACAACAAGTAAATGTTAATAAAATGGTAATAACGGTATTTTTTTCCTTATCGTTTATAGTATATTTAAATTTTTTTTGATTGACATTCACTTTTTCTTTATTGTCAGTATTTTCTTCAATAACTTTTGCTTCTTTAACTTTATTTTCTTTTTTCATCTCAACACCTCAATATAATTGTAAAATTAAAATGTTAACAATTTGTGAAAAAAATATAAAAAAATGAAAAAAATGAACTATTAAGTGTTAATTAAGTTCATCTTTTTCTTTATTAATCCAAACCATTACAATAATCATGTTCACGATTCTTCATCAATTCTAAATTCTCTTTGTTTCCATATATATTTACTTTATATTTATTAAAGTTATCGAAGTTTACTAATTTATAATTATTGATATCTTTTATAAATTCTCTCATAAATTCAAAATCTATATCTTGTATTTCATTATATATATAAATGTAATTATTATGTTTCTTAATCTCTACTTTTTGATATTTATTATGATTAACTTCTATTAAAATATTATTTCTTTCTTCTTCAATATAATTTACCACACCATAATTATATGACCATTCACATGAATCAGTAAAAATAGTGTTTTTATCCACATCAAATTCTTGCGAAGTCTTTACATACTTAGTAGAATCAACATCATAATAATCAAATTTTGGTATAGATATCATAATAAATCCTATTCCAATACCAATTGAAATTAATGACGATATAAAAATTATGCACATTCTTTTTACAACATTTTTTCTATTAGTGACAAAATTAAATATTGCTACTATTATTTGACCTAATAATACAATTATTCCTAACATTAATAATAGAAAACCTACAAATAATAAACCTGTTTTGATAATTGCAAATGATACTATTAAACAAGAAATAAAGAATACAAAGAAAGCACATACAAATAATCCAATTATTATCATAAGTATTTTTATGAAAAATATAAAACATTTTATGATAGATGATATAAAGTTATATGCAGTATGTTTTGGATCTCTAAAAATTATTTTTTCCTTCTTTATAATTTTAGAATCAGCTTTATTTGTAATATCTTCATTTTTATTGACAATAATCTCATCATCGGATAAAGGTTTCTCATCAACAATAACATAATAATTTAAATATCGTATTTTGAAAATATGAAATAACAATGCCGCAAATAGAATACTTAAACATAAAATACTTATATCTTTTAATAAATTAAATGTAAATAAATATACATTATTAGGTAAAAATGAAAATATATGAGTCACAAAAGAATCTCCAAGTGATAATACTAAACTTCCAATTATATAAAATATTAATATTAATAAGAATTGTTCAAATATACATTTTACTTTCTCTTTAAATTTTAAATTACTAAATAAATCAATTGTTTTAGTCAAATAATTAAGAAAGTCATCTATAAATTTGTTGATATTAGATTTTGCAATTTTATTGTTATTCAACTCTTTTATATCTTGATTTAGTAAATCATCTACTGAGACACTAAATAATTGACATATTTGTAGTACTTTATCCATTTCTGGATATGCTTGCCCCGACTCCCATTTTGAAACAGATTGTCTTGAGACATTAAGTTTCTCAGCAAGTTGTTCTTGTGATAAATTATTTTCCTTTCTTATTTTTTTTAAATTTTCAGATAAATTCATAATTACTCCTTTCTTGCAATAATTATATAATTTGTAACTAGTTGCGAACTACCAATTTTTAGTTGTTTTTTGTCAATTCTTGGTTGCAAATTAATTTATTTATACTATTCTAACATATTTTTTAACTGATTTTTATTTTTTTCTACATTCAAAGTACTAAGTATGATATACTATTTTAAAAATGTGGAGGAATTATATGAATGATATTGTATACCACGGAAGCCCAGTCAAAGATTTAGATGTAATAAAATCAAACATATCATCACATAACATTGAGTGTATTTATGCAAGTGAAAATATAGTCGTAGCAATGATGTTTATGGGAAAAACAAATGATTTACAAACATTAAAAGCAATGGAGGGCGAAACACCTGTATTAGTTGAAAGAAAAGAAGGGATTCTTCAAAAAGCTTATAATAAATCTGGCTATATATATTTATTACCAGGAAAAACCTTTTCACATCAAAATTTTTTATGGAAACCAGAAGTTATATCTACAGAAAAATCTATAAAACCAATAACGATGATAAAATGTGACAATATACTTGAATCTTTAAAATTGCAAGCAGAAAATGGTAAATTAAAATTATACTTATATCCAGATAAACCGCATTATATTCCGGATGATAATTCAGATTTAATTGATATTTACATAAGATACGAAAAAAACGGTATCAAAGGAGCAATAAAGCAATTAATAGATGAATATCCAGAGTTTGAAAATATAGTAAATAATAAAATGAATAATGAAAAAGAAAAAGGCATACTAAATTTAACATACAAACAAAAAATACACAGATGATAACTGTGTATTTTAATTTACCTTATGGGGCGGAATATGGGAATCGAACCCATGCATAACGGGACCACAATCCGCCGTGTTAACCACTTCACCAATTCCGCCATAAGCAAGAGTATTATATCAAAATAAACTTACTATTTCAATAGATAAAGACATTTTTTATAAATAAAATGTTATTTATAGTATTATAATCCAATTAAACTAAATAATGTTTTTCTTAATCCGTAATTATAATACTCATCTTTAAAAATTTTGGGATTTGTTGTATACGTTTTTATAGTTTCGAGTGTAATTACTGGATATTTTGAAACATATTCAACATCAGGATTAATATAATTATTAGATGATAATCTACCGGTTTTTGAACTAAAAGGCATTTCATGTGCTATTTCAGACATGAAGTCAGTAGCGGAACCATCATTTCCTTCACCAACTTCTTCACTTTCAATATCGTAAACTGTATAATTATTTAATTTTGAAATTTTAGAAGCGAATTTTCTGGACACACTATTAAATTCATCTGATAAATTTGGTTTTCCAGAATATATAACTCTACCTTGGCTATGAAAATTAATATAATAAATAATGTTTTTATAGTGTTTAAGCATAAATAACATTGCTGCTCTTGTTTCAGGTTCACTACCTAAACTATAACCACCAAAATATGCTTTACTACCTGTGTTTTTTTCCAAAGCAACATTATATAATAATCCTTTTGATTTATAATACAATCCTGCATTTTGTGTAGGAAAATTTCTATTGATATCTACACCATTAGCATTTGATTTTAAATTTTCAAAATTAATTTTATTTTTATTTTTATAAACCCATAGTTCTTTATTAGAAATACTTTCAATTCCTTTTGTAAATATTTCATAACCATCAGGATTTATGCATGGCATAATAACAAATTTGAACTCATTTAAAGCCTGTTTTATACTTTTATTATTATTCTCATACATATTAACTATTTCACTCATAAATTGAATTAAAATAGGCGTATTTGCAGTCTCAGCGGCATGAATATTAGCATCTAAAAATATTTCCTTAGTTCCTTTACCAATTTCAATACCATATATATTTCTTTTATCCACTGACTGTCCTATTTTATATAAATCTACAATGTCACTATTATTTAGTTTATTTAAATAGTTTTCAATGTCACTATAACTTAAAGATTTATTAAAATTGTATTTAATAGTTTCATAATCACTCGTTGATTCAATAGAATTTAAATCGTGTCCTAACAATTCATTAAAAGAATCAACGCTCATACCTTTAGCAAACATTTTATTAACAGTATCTTTGTCGTTTTCAGATTTATCAACAATTGAATAATTAATATTTTTCTTATCATTTGTGGACTCGCTATTATTTCTATTTAAAGAAAAATAAAATAAAATAAACAAGATAAATATAAATAATATTAATGCTTTTTTAACACTTTTCTTTAATTTTCTTTTTCTTGCCATGAAATATATCCTCCAATGATATTATACCATAACGATAGATAAAATAATAGGATTCCAATATAGAAAATAACCTTTACATAAAGATTTTATTGCAAAAAAAAATTGGCAACTTGCTATCTTCGCTTACACTATTTTCGCCGTTAAAGTGCTTAACTTCTCTGTTCGGT
>CAKOJN010000009.1 GCA_934090685.1 uncultured Bacilli bacterium | reverse complement strand
CGGAGCGAAGCCTTATTTAATAAGGGAAACGGTAAAAAATAAACGGTAATTTAATTTAGGGCTTATTTTTCATACCCAGGAGGTCGTGAGTTCGAATCTCTCCGTCGCTACCATAAGGAAATCTGCTCGAACTTTTCGAGTTTTAATAAATAACTAATTCAGAAATGGATTAGTTTTTTTGTTTTTAAGAAACTATCCTAGAAAGAAGGAATAGTATTATGTTAAATATTATTAAAGAAGAATATAAAATTGATATACTTAAAATATCTAAATTAAATAAAGATAATTATATTTTATCTAAATCAAACAAAGACTTGTTTATAGACTTTATCAATCAAGTTGATAATACAAATAAAGAATATGATAAAATCCAAAGTTTGTCTAATACCTTAACCAATGTTGATGAACAATTTAAAGAAAAAGATAATGAAATAGCTTTCTTAAATTCTAAAATAAGTAGTTTGAAAATATAATTGAATATTGGAAAGATAAGTTTGATAAGTTAATATCATTCTTATATAGTAAACTTCATAATTGGTATGATAAAGATGATAAATACATTGATGTTGTTGATGATATGTATGAAGATAATGTATTAGATGATGATGACATTGAAGAATTAGATTTAAGTAAAGAAAAGGATGATTTTGAACGATAACAAATAAAAATCGTTCAAATAGAGAAAAAGTATGTTATAATAGTTAACTAACAAGGGAGGTTTATAATGAATCGTTTAGAATTTAATGAGGTTATGAAAGCTGTTGGTATAAATAATCCTTTGTCAGTAGCTGAAGGAAGATATGGTACAAGAGAAGAAGTACATTATTGGAATAATCTCGCAATATGTTTTGGTGGTAGTTATTATACAATAGTTAATGGTAGAATCCCACTAGAAGTTGCAAATATTATTTATCAAAAATATCCTGGTAATCCTTATAATATTAGAGTAGACGGAGGATGTAATGATTGGAATCCAATTGATTGGGCTACAGATGAGAAATATTTAAAAACCTATCATATTGATTCAAAAGAAGGACTATTAATCTTTTTAACTGAAATGAAAGATTATTTCTTGAGAAAAAATAATTTACCTGAAACTGAAGTTGAAAAGTATGATGAATTAATAGCAAAGATTACTTCTGAAATTTTAAAAAAGGTAAATCCTTATATTTCTGCATATGACTGGATGCAAGATGATAAAGAAAATAAAAGCAATTATAATTCTTCAGTTGAGAGAGATAATAAAACAAAATTGGGACAAATCTTTAGAGAGGCTGTTCTAGATTTTGATAAAGCTGTTAATCCTTTTCTTAATGACGATATTGAACTTGATGAGATTAGTAACTGTTTAAAGAATGTTAAAATTAATGCTAACTCATATAACTCTGAACATGGTAAATATAGACAAGGTTGTTGTAGTCTAGAAATAACTGATATTAGTACAGAAAATACAACAACCTATTATAGAAACCCAGATGGTTTTTCATTTCAATTATCTTACAAATTAGGTGAAGAAAAATATTTACAGGTTTTACATTATTATTCCACTAGCGGCAATTATGAATCAGATAAGGGTGAAGTTGTAGCAATTTATTATTGCGGAGATAATGTTGAAAATAAAATTGATATAAGATTAAATATTACTAATGGAAAAGCTGGAGCAACTTATGACGATAAAATACCTGCTACTCCAGAACAAATTGTTTTTGTTTATGATGAATTATTAAAAGCAACTAGTTATGCCTCAAGTATAACTAGTGAAAATATGAAGAAAAAAGCAAATATTAAACAATTAGTATTAAATAATAATAAAATTAAAAAATAAGGGCTAGTAAAGACTTATTAACAATAAGAATTACTATGCTCTTTTTTAGTAGTTAGGAGTAACGTTGCTTTTGGTATTCTTAAGTTTCGTATGTTATAGTAGTCAAAAGATATATAATAAATATATTAGATAATAAAAAGTTTGTCATTTTTAAATATTTCCTATATAATAAAAGTATAAATAACTAAGTGGAGGTAGGTATGAAAATAATTAGTAATAATGAATGTTATATACAGGGATATGATTTAGAACATCTTATATATGATGATACACAATTTCCTGTAAGTATGTACATGGACATCAGTAAGAAAAGACATCAAAGAGATTTGAGTAAATATTATAAAATTGAGGACAAATCTCAAATAGAATATTTAATGAATAATGGAATAGTTGCTGACTATAATGAACTTGCAAGTTATAGTGAAACTGGACTTAAGAAACTTATTGATTTTTTTAAAAGAGAATTATATTATGAAACTACTAAGAGTGATGAATTTAATTCAGATACTGTATCTTATTTAATTGAAACATTTAGAAAAAGAAGACAATTAGAATATATGATTTCTCAAGTTAGAGAGATGCTTAAATTAAAGCAACATACTTCTGATATTGTATATCCTGATGTACCAAATCCAGTTGAAACACCAATTTCTAATGGGACTTTAAAAGCATGCCGTTCAATTGTACCAGGCAATGTACTTATATATAATGCAGATAATAGTGGCTTGACTGGGGACATTGATTATGACTTTTGTAAGATTGCTTTTGATATGTTAAAACTAGATTATAAAGAGAATATAGATGAGGATATTAAAGTCAAATTTAGTAAATTTAGAGATGATATGAAATATTATATAATGGGATATAAAACAAAAGAAATAATTAATAAACCAACTTTAAGGAAAAAATAACCAAGTAAAAAACTTGGTTTTTATATGTAAAACACTACAAAAAAAATATTAAATATGTTAAAATGTATAAGGAGGATAGTATATGAATAAGATAACTATAATTATTGCTGGTGTATTTATTTTATTATCAGTACTTTTATTTATACTTACAATTATAATTAAAAACAAAAGGAAGAATAGTATATTATCTTCAGTAGATAAATTAACAACTGAAAAGAATTTGATTATTTCTTCTCAATTAATGAGTGAACTTTCAAAAGCGAGTAAACTTGTTAATAATAAAAAGACTGAGGAATTAGTAGAATCTTGGAAAAAAAGATATGATAATATAGAGAATAAAGATATGCCTAAATTAACAGATAATTTAATAGATGTAGAGACTCGTTGTGTTAATAAGGAATATAAGGAAGCAAAAGAAGCACTTTCACTTGCTGAAAAGAATATCTTTCATGTTAAAGCTAAATCATATAAATTATTAAATGAAATAAAAGAATTAACTGAAAGTGAAGAGAGAAATAGAGAAGCAGTTACTAAATTAAAAAGTTTATATAGAGAAGTAGTATTTAAATACAATAAAAATAAAAATGAATATGGAGATATATGTAACCCAATAGAATTACAATTTGAAAACATAGATAAATTATTTAGTGGATTTGAAGTTGCGATGCAGAATCATGAATATGAAGAATTAGGTAAAATAGTTAAGGCACTTGATGATATGATTCATAACATTAGTATTGTTATAGAAGAAGCACCAACTATTATACTTATGTCAACTATGATACTTCCAAAGAAAATGAATGATATTAAAAATATTAGTACTAAACTTACAAGAGCAGGATATAATTTAGAATATTTAAATTTAGATTATAATATAGAAGAGACTAATAAAAAAATTAGTGAAATTATGGATAAACTTAAAGTATTAAATTTACAAGATTCTATATTTGACTTAAAAACATTACTTGATTATTACGAATCTATATATAGTGATTTTGATGCAGAAAAAAGAGGTAAGAAAGAGTATGAACGTGGTCTTATTAATATAACTGAAAGATTATCTAAAGTAACAAGTATAGTTAAAAATCTTTACGCTGAGATTAGTAATTTAAAAGATACATATGATCTTAGTGATGATGATATTAAGGTAATAGATGAGATTAATAAAGAATTAATAAGCGTTAAAGATAGTTTTAAACTTGTTAATGATAGAAGTTTATGTAAAATTATGCCTTATTCTAAATTAAGTAATGATTGTGAACTTGTTGCAGTTTCATTATCTAAGGTTGAAGATAAATTAGAAACAACTCTTAAGAATTTAGGAAGTTTAAAAGAAGATGAAGCAAGAGCAAGAGATCAATTATTTGAAATAAAAGGAATAATAAATAATTCTAAATATAAAATTAAGGATTATGATTTACCTAGAATACCAGAGCAATTTTATGTTGAAATGAAAGAAGCATATGATGCGGTAAAAGAAATTAATAAAGAATTAGATAAGAAGCCTATTTCAATTAAGACATTAAATTTAAGAGTTGAAACAGCAGGTGACTTAGCACTTAAATTATTTAAGACAGCAGCTAGTACTACTAAAACAGCAGCTATGGCAGAAATGGCTATTGTTTATGGTAATAGATATAGATCAAGTAATTCTGAAGTTGAGTCAGGTTTAAATAAAGCTACTAAGGCATTTAATAAAGGTAACTATAAAGATTCATTAGAAATAGTTTTGAATACACTTAATATAGTTGAACCTGGAATACATAAGAAATTACTCAGCAAAATGGAAAGTTAGGTGACTTAAAGTGGCTAAAAAGAAAAAACAAAAAATAGAAGAAAATACTGGTTTTAAATATAAAAAAGAATGTGCAGGAATAATTGTTTTAGTGCTTTCTATATTAGGTTTAGGAAGAAAAGGTATAGTTGGTGGAATAATTAAAAAGTTTGCTATATTCTTATTTGGTAATTGGTGGGCAGCATTTTTAATATTATCTGTTTGTTTATCATTATATTTAATAGGAAAGAGAGAAAAACCAAATTATTTTACTGGAAGACTTATTGGAGTTTATTCAATTATCTTTGCTATACTACTATTCTCACATATTAATTATGTAAGTAGTAATAATATTAAAACAAATATAATAACTGAAACTTATAATAATATCGCAGTTGCTTATGATACTGATAGTGAAATAAGAAATACTGGTGGTGGTATGTTAGGAGCATTATTTACTTTTGCATTTGTACCATTATTTGATATAGAAGGTACATACATTGTAATAATAATTATTGCTTCATTTGGACTTATAATGTTATTTGATCTAACACTTAGTGATTGTATAAGTACAATATTTTCTCCATTTAAAAGAATATTTAGAAAGAGAGAAACAAGTGATGAAGATGAAGAGAATGTATCTGTTAAAGATATTACTCCTTCAGTAAAAGAACCACTTAAAGATAATAAAGTAGTTATAACTAGTGTTGAAGATTATTTAGAAAGAAAACAAGAAATTAAAGAAGAAGTAAAAGAACCTGTTGTTGATACGAGTGCTGATACTAGTGATACACCTTATGTTAAACCATCTATTAATTTACTTAATATGCCTAAATCAAAAGGTAAAGTTAATTCAACAGAAGTTATCGCTGCGAATACTAAAAAACTTGAAAGAGTATTTAATGATTTTGGTATGATTGCTAAAGTAATAGAAATACATGTAGGGCCTGCGGTTACTCAATATGAAATGGAATTACAAAGAGGAACTAAAGTAAATAAAGTACTTAGTATTTCAAGAGAAATAGCACTTGAATTATCGGCAAAAGAAGTTAGAATAGAAGCACCTATACCAGGTAAAAGCACTGTTGGTATAGAAATACCTAATCAAACAATAATACCTGTATCAATGAGAGAAATTATGGAAGATTTAGAACGAAATCCTAAATATAAAGATTCTAAACTAGCAGCACCTCTTGGTAGAGACATAATGGGTAATGTTAAATGTGTTGAGATAAATAAGACTCCTCATATGTTAGTGGCTGGTGCGACTGGTAGTGGTAAGAGTGTATGTATTAACAATATAATCTTATCAGTTATTATGAGAGCGACACCTGATGAAGTTAAAATGGTGCTTGTCGATCCTAAAAAGGTAGAATTTAATGCTTATGAAGGAATACCTCATTTACTTATGCCTGTTGTTACTGATCCTAAAAAAGCAAGTGCTGCATTACAAAAAATAGTAGTTGAGATGGATGATAGGTATGAAACATTTAAAAACAGTGGAACTAAAAACATATCTACTTATAATGAATATATAGAAAAACAACTCAAGAAAAACCCTGATTGTGGTCTTAAGAAAATGCCATTTATACTTGTTATAATCGATGAACTTGCTGATTTGATGCTTGTTGCTGCTAAAGAAGTTGAAGATTCAATTATGAGAATAACACAACTTGCAAGAGCTGCTGGTATCCATTTAATAGTTGCTACGCAAAGACCATCTACAGATGTAATTACTGGTGTAGTAAAATCAAATATACCAACAAGAATATCTTTCGCAGTATCTTCATCAATAGATAGTCGTACTATTTTAGATATGACCGGAGCAGAGAAACTTCTTGGTAAAGGTGATATGTTATATAAACCAATGGATGATAATACACCTACAAGAGTACAGGGAAGTTTTGTAAGTGATGATGAAATACAAAGAGTAGTAGATTTTGTTAAATCAAAATCTCATCCACCAAGATATAGTGAGAAATTTACTAATTTAGAAACAAACAATTCATCTTCATCATTTAGTGGTTCTGCTAGTAGTGGTAATAATGAAAATAAAGACGTACTATATAATGAAATACTTGATTATGCTGTAAGAATGGGACAAATAAGTGCTTCATTAATACAAAGAAAATATAGTATTGGATATAATAGAGCCGCTAGAATAATAGATCAGTTTGAAGAAGAAGGAATAGTTGGACCTGCTAAAGGGAGTAAACCAAGAGATGTACTTATCAAACTAGAAGAAAAGGATGGTGAATAATGACTGTACATATAGAAGCAGAAAAAGGACAAATTGCTAAAAGAGTATTAATGCCAGGAGATCCAAATCGCGCTAAGTATATAGCAAATAAATATTTGAAGGATTCAAAACTTGTAAATACTTTAAGAGGAGAACTTGCATATACAGGTACTTATAAAGATGTAGAAGTAACAATATTCTCAAGTGGTATGGGTATTGGAAGCATGGGAATTTATAGTTATGA
Source organism: uncultured Bacilli bacterium (assembly GCA_934090685.1). Taxonomy (GTDB): domain Bacteria; phylum Bacillota_I; class Bacilli_A; order RF39; family UBA660; genus CAG-1000. The sequence goes on along the minus strand of CAKOJN010000009.1, from coordinate 32,451 downwards.
ATTATTTAATGATTATGATGTGGATTCAATAATTAGAATAGGTACTGCTGGAAGTTATAGTGAAGAGTTAAAAGTATATGACTTATTAGTCGCAGACTCATGTTATTCGAAAACATATTTTGATGAAGAAGCAGGAAGAGAAGATATAGAAATCATTAATTCTTCGGGTGACTTAAATGGAATAATTATGCAAACTGCTGCACTTAAAAGAATAAATGCTAAACTAGGTAGAGTTCATACTACTGAAGCATTTTATACTGAAAATAAAGATTATTCTAAATTCATTGAAATGGGGTGTAAAGCAGTTGAAATGGAATGTTATGCACTTTTCTATAATGCAAAAAAATTCTTAAAGAAAGCAACTGCAATATTAACTATTAGTGATAATTTAATTACTCATGAAGAAATAGATGCTAAAGAAAGAGAACAAAAACTTGATGAAATGATATTTTTAGCACTTGAATCTATTATAAAAGAATAGTTTTTGTAAATAATAAAAAAGAAGATGATGATTTTCTTCTTTTTTCAGGTAAAATATAATTTGAGGAGATTAATATGGAATATAAAAAAATAATAGAAGACAATTATACATTGCATTTAATAAATAATGACAGATTTAAAATAATGAATGTAGTAGTATTTTTCACTAAAAAATATGATAAAAATGATGTACCTTATGGAGTATTATTGACAAAAAATATGGTTTATACGACTAAAAAATATAATACTAAAAATAAAATAGCAATAGAAGGTGAAGAACTATATGGAAGTAGAGTAGCATCTTCATTTACATCAACGGGAAATTCATTATCATTTTCATTCGCACTTGATTTTTTAAATCCAAAGTATACAAAAAATGAATATCTATCAAAATCAATAGAATTTCTTTGTGAAGTATTATTTAATCCTAATGTAACTAAAGATGGATTTGATGAAAACTACTTTAATATAATTAAAAACGATGTTATATCATCAATTAAATCAACAAAAGATAATCCTGCTAAATATGCATCTATAGAATATGGAAAATTAATGTACAAAGGAACTCCTGGTGAAAATGGTACAATGCCTACTATAGAAGAAATAGAAAATATAACTCCTTTAAAACTATATGAGTTTTATAAAAAATTATTTGATGGAGAATATAAAATAGATATAGCGGTACATGGTGAATATAATGATGAAATAATTGGTATTATTAAAAATAAATTTAATAAAATAAAATCATCAAAAGATAAAATTGATTTAAAAATAAAACAAAAATATAATACTAAATTAATAACAAAAACAGATACTTTACCTTTCAAACAATCAAGATTATTAATAGGATATAGAATAAAAGAACCAACTTATCATGAAATGAATCATGTACTTAAAATATATAATACAATACTTGGTACAATGAATGATTCATTATTATTCAATATAGTAAGAGAACAAAATTCATTATGTTATTCAATAGGTTCATACTTTTCTAAATATAATAATGCATTAACTATATATGCTGGTATCAATAAAGATAATGCAGATAAATCTATCGAATTAATAAAGAAATGTGTAGAAATGATGAATAATAAAAATATAATAGAAAAACTATATGATTATGCTTTAAAAACAATTAATACTTACTTAAATAACTATTATGATGATGTTACATCTCAAATAAATAAATATTATATTAAAGAGTTTGAAGAAACTGAAGATATAGAAACATTGAGAGAAAAATTAAATAATGTAACAGTTGATGAAATAGTTGAACTTAATAAAAAAATAAATATCCAGACAATATATTTATTGAAAGGAGATAACTAATGATAAAGAAAACATTTGAAAAAGTAGATGAAGAATTATTTATAGAAACATTAGATAATGGTATTACAGTTTATATGTATCCTACTAAAAAAACGAAAAACTTTTATTTATCAATATCAGTTAAATATGGTGCTTGTGTAGAAAAATATAAAGTTGGAAATAAAGTATTTGATATTATACCAGGTTCTGCTCATTTTTTAGAACATAAAGTCATGGCACTTTCAGAAAACGTTGAAATTTCAAAAAAGATTAATGAACTAGGTAGTTTAGCAAATGCATGGACTAGTTATAGAGGAACAAATTATAATATATTTGGTAGTATTAATATTAAAGAAAATTTAAGAATATTATTAGAACTTTTCTATCATCCTGATATTACTGATGAGTCAGTAGAGAAAGAAAAAGGTATCATAGGTGAAGAAATAGATATGTATAAAGATAATATTGATAGAAATATGTATGATCATCTTTATAAAAATTTATTTAATAACTCATTTATGAGAAACACAGTAGTGGGCGAAAGAAGTGATATTGAGAAAATTACTAAAGAAAGTTTAATGACAGTTTATAATAATTTTTATATTCCAAAAAATACTTTTATAATCGTAACAGGTGATTTTGATACTAAAGAAATAATAGAAGAAATAAAAGAGTATTTATCACACTTAGATTTACCTAATAAAGAAATACCAAAAGTTATAAAAGAAAAAGATGATAAAAAAGTATCTGTTCCATATGAAGAAATTACAAAAGATACAGAAGATGTAAGAGTAAAGTTAGGTATTAAAATACCAAGAAAAAACTTTGCAATAAAAGATAATGATTTACTTAGAATATATTTAAATATAATTATGTCTAATAATTTTTCTGCGACTAGTGAACTATTTGAAAAATATAAAAATGAAAACATAGTAATAAGTATAGGAAGTGGAATAAATATAATAGATGATTATGTTATTATAGGTATTTCTGCATTCACTAATGATGGTAATTTATTTATTGAAAGAATTAAAAAAGATATTAATAAATTAAAACTTACAAAAAGTGATTTTGAAAGAAAGAAAAAAATCTATTTAAAAGGTTACATATGTGATTTTGATAATATAGAAGATGTTGAATATATAATTTGTGAATCTATTATGCTAGATGAAGGATTAAGTTATAATGATTATTCTAGAATTAATAATATGACTTATGAAGAAACAAATAAAATATTAAAATCATTTGAATTTGATAATATATCTATAATTAGAACAGTAAAGTAGAGAGAAATCTCTATTTTTATTTTGTAAAAATTCGTTAGACGTCAATCATATGTAAATTGACTGATGAAATAGCAAATGTTATAATTCGAGTATACTAAGTAAAATAAGAGTAAAGGAGTAGGATAAAATGAAAAATAAAGGATTTACATTAGTAGAACTACTAGCAGTAATAGCAATCTTAGCAATCTTAGTAATAATAGCATTACCAAACGTACTTAAAATGTTTAACGATTCAAAAAAGAATAGTTTCTTAACAGAAACAAAAACAATTTACAGTGAAGTATCTAAGAAGTATATATCTGAATCAATGAAAGAAAATAAACTAACTTATATTAGTTCGGAAGATGATACTAAATTAGAAATGACAGGTAAAAGTTTAAAATACTGCGTACTTTTAAATGCTGATGGATCAGTTAAAAGTATGAAAGTATCAAATGGAGAGTGGATAGTAGAATTACCAGATAATAAAAAAATAACAGACTTAAAAATAACAGATTTAAAACCAATACCAACAGATTATAAGTTTGAATGTATGTCAGCATCATTTGCATATGATTCATGGAGTACAATAGCAAATAATGTTAAAGCAGGAAATACAAGTAATTATCATGTTGGTGATGAAAGAGAAGTAGACTTAGGTATATATGGAAAACATATGGTAAGAATAGCTAATATGTCTACACCAAATGAATGCAATGACAGTAATTTCTCACAAAGCGCATGTGGATTTGTAGTAGAGTTTACAGATATAATAACTACGCATAATATGAATCGTACTGCCACTAATATAGGTGGATGGCCAGAAAGTCAAATGAAAACGTTTATAAATAATGATATTTATAATTCATTACCACCGAAATTAAAAAGTGTAATTATTGATACAAAAACAGTATCAGGTCACGGTAGTGGTGATACTGGTTATTTTACATCACCAGAAGATAAACTATATTTATTAGCACCTAAAGAAATATATAGTAATTTTTTAAACGAATATGATTCAGCAGCTGATTTAACAAGACAATTAGATTATTATAAAATTAGAGGCGTTACTACAAATAGTAAGGATGGTGCAATTAAAAATAACAGTGCAGGAAAGGCTAATTGGTGGTGGCTCCGCTGCGCTTCTTCTAATTATGATATTTCTTTCTACAGTGTCGACTATGATGGTGTTTGGAACAGTTATGATGCTAATATTAAATACGGCGTTTCTCCAGCATTTAGAATTGGATAATAATAGAGAGAAATCTCTATTTTTTTATTTTCTTTAAAAAGTTTTCAAAAAAAAGAAGTGTTTTTGTTTTTTATGACTGATTATAATAATAGGAGGAAATTCTATTTATTATTTAGAAATGAAAAAGTGAACGCAATGCGTTCACAATTAAGTTAGTCTCATTATCGTGAACTATTAAAATTAAAAGAAAAACATAGAATGGTTACATATTATGAAATAGGTAAGTTATTAAATGAAGTAGGTGGTAAATATGAAGACAATATTATAAACTAGTATTTTGAAATAAGAAAGTCGCACCACTGGTGCGACAATTATCTTGGAGTTTTTATCTTTTTCTTATGCTACTAAAAAATAATATGGAAAGAAAATATGTTGTAGTAGGAGGAATAAAATGAAGGGGTGCCGCAATGTGGCACCAATTGACATGGAGTTATTATAGATAACTAACTCCTTTAAAAGGCATAAAGATTATCAATTACTATATTATGTTATGTGAGAACAATTTAATTACAAGAGGGGAGTTAAAAGAAAAGTAAAATCTAACTATAGGATAGGTATAATTATATAGATTTAGTTTATTGTATAACTTAAATAACTATCTTTTTTTAATAAACTATTGTATAATTATTTTGGTGAAGCATATGAATAAGTCTATTGAGTTTAAAAGTATTAAAGAACTATATAATAGAGTTAAACCTGCATTATATTCTAAAGTTAAAGAACTAAGAGGTTTAGGATATAAAAATATTCATGAAGAAGACATATGGAATTATCTTGTTGAGAGTAATTGGAAAAAGAAACATGATTTACAACTATGTGATCTTATAAGTGATATTTTATTTGCAAGTAATATTGAAATCAATAACTATGTCACTAATAAAATGCAAAGGGTAACAACACAAAACGATAATAATCTTTAGGAGGAAAAAACATGAAAAAAATATTAAAACCATTATTAATTGTTATAGCAATTATAACACTTGGGGCTTTTTTGATAAAACCCACATTAAATAAAATAAGTTATGGTATTGATCTTCAGGGAGGATTTGAAATACTATATAAAATTGAACCTTTAGAAAAGGGTAAAAAAATAACAGAAGATGATTTAGATAAAACTTATAAAGCTATTGTTAATAGAATAGATACATTAGGTGTTAGTGAACCTGTTATTGCATTTGAAGGAAATAATTTGATTAGAATTCAATTACCAGGAGTATCTAATGAAGAAGAAGCAAGACAAAGAATTAGTACTACTGCTGTGTTATCATTTAGAGATACTAATGATAAATTACTTATGACTAGTGATATTCTTGGAAATAATGGGGCATCACTTACTCAAGATAGTAAAAGTTTTCAATATGAAGTTAAACTTGATATAAAAGATACTGCTAAATTCTATGAAGTAACCAAGAAAATATCTCAAAGAACTAATGGAAACAATATGATAGTAATATGGCTTGATTATAATGAAGAGTTAGATTCTTATGAAAATGAAAAAGAAACTTGTGGTAAAGATTCTAATATGAAATGTATATCTGCTGCGAGTGTTAAAGAAGGTCTTGATGGTGGAAGCGTTGTAATACAAGGAAACTTCACTAAGGAAGAAGCACAAACTTTAGTAGATTTAATAAATAGTGGCTCTCTTCCAACAAAATTAAGTGAAGAGGCAACTCCTAAGAGTGTATCTCCATCTTTTGGAGCAGAAACTATTACTAAGACTGGTATTGCTGGTATAATTACATTTGTATTAATAACATTAATATTAGTATTTAAGTATAGAATAAGTGGACTTATTGGTAGTGTTTGTTTGTTTGTATATTCATTACTTGTGTTCATTGTTTACAATGCTGTAGGTGGAGTACTTACATTAACAGGAATTGCTGCATTGGTACTAGGTATAGGAATGGCAGTGGATTCAATAATAATATCAAATGATAGAATTAAAGATGAATTAAGAAAAGGTAAAAAGTTAATACCTGCGGTTAGCGAAGGAAGTAAGAGTAGTTTAAAAGCAATAATTGATGCTAATGTAACAACTTTACTTGCTGGTGTAATTCTTTATATATTTGGAGAATCATCTGTTAAAGGATTTGCAACTATGCTTATTATTACAATATTTATAACTATATTTGCATGTGTTATTTTATACCGTATATTACAAATAATGACTGTTAAAACAAAAATGTTTAATGATAAGGAAAAATTATTTATTGGTAATGTTCATGAAGTTAAAAAGTTTAACTATGTTAAATTTGCTAAGAAACCTATAATTGTTTCATTATCAATAATGGCAATAGGATTAATATTTGTACTAGTTCGTGGATTCAATTTTGGTGTTGATTTTACAGGTGGTACACAAATTAATTTATCTAGTAGTGAACCTTTAAATTTTGATAAAATAAATGAAATTGTAAAAGACTATGATTTAAGAGATTATGATACTTATTTAAATAGTAAGACTGAAGGATATTTAAAACTTAATGATACTTTAGAAGAAAAAGATGAAATTAAAGTTAAATCTGAATTAAAAGCATTGGGAGTAGATACTTCTGTTAATGAAATTAGTAATTTAGTTACTAGTAATTTGACTAAAAATGCTATTAAAGCACTTTTATATTCAATGATTGCAATTATACTTTATGTAGCAATAAGATTTAATTTTAACTATGCTATTTCCGGTATATTAATGTTATTACATGACTTATTAATAACTCTTTCAATATTCGCTATATTCAATATAAGTGTAGACTTTATAATAGTAGCATCACTTCTTACAATCGTAGGTTATTCTATTAATGATACAATAGTTGTATTTGATAGAATAAGAGACAATAGAAATAAATTATATAAAAATAGAAAGAAATTAACAGATGAAGAACTTGAAAATTTAGTAAATATATCATCTAATGAAACTATTACGAGAAATGTATGGACTAGTATTACAACAGTAGCTGCAATAGTTACATTATTATGTGTAGGGCTTAATGATATCTTAACATTTAATATAGCTATTCTTGTTGGTTTAATTGCTGGTACTATTTCATCATTGTTAATTGCACCTAGAGTATGGATGTTACTTGAAAGAAGAAGTATGAATCGTCCAGAAGAAGAGGATGATGAACCAATTGAAATGAAAGTTAAAGGCGTTAATTTCTAAGGGAGTTGATCTTATTAAAAATTATGATTATGATGAATTACTTGATTCATTAAAAACTTATATGGATAGTGAATATATTGACTTTATAGATAAATATTATAATCAAGCGAAGATAATTTATGAAGGAATGAAAAGAGAGACTGGAGAAGATTATATTATGCATCCTATTAATGTTGCATATATATTAGCAGAACTTAAGATGGATCCAGTAACTATAGGGTGCGCTTTAATACATGAAGCAATTACTCTTGGTAAGATGACTTATGAAGAAGTTGAAGAAATGTTTGGAACTGCTAGTGCTGATATAGTTAATAGTATTAGCAAAATAAGTAATTTAAAACAAACATTTAAAATAAATAATCCTGAAAAATATAGAAGAATAATAGTAGGTCTTTCTGAAAATCCAGCAACATTATTTATTAAATTTGCTGATAGACTTCATAATCTTAGAACATTAAAAGTACATGATGCAGAACATATAAAATATATAGTAACTGAAACTCAGAATATATATATACCAATCGCACATAGACTTGGTATGAAAAAGATGAAGAGTGAGATGGAGGATTTATGTTTACAATATTCTGATCCAGAAGGATATAGAAGTGTTGAAGAAAAAATAAATGCTTCCAAAGAAGAACTTGAACTTACATTAGAACATATGAAAGAAGAAATAAAAACTATACTTGATCATCATAATATTAAATATGAAATGTTATCAAGAGTTAAGTCTGTAAGAGGTATATATAATAAACTTAAAAAAGGTAGAAAATGGGAAGAAATATATGATTTACTTGGAATAAGAGTACTTGTAGATACAGTAGAAGATTGTTATAGAGTAATTGGACTTGTACAAGCAAAGTACTCTCCAATCCCTAACAGATTTAAAGATTTTATAGCAAACCCTAAACCTAATATGTATCAAAGCTTGCATACTACAGTTTTTGGTGAAGATAAAAGGATATTTGAGGTTCAAGTAAGAACATATGAGATGGATGAAATAGCAGAAAAAGGAGTTGCATCTCACTGGAGTTATAAAGAACATATTAATGGAGCTAATAAAAATAATTTAGATCGTATTTTAGAACAATTTAGGGCATTAGTAGAAGTAAATGATATAGAAAAAAATATGAACTTTTTTACAAATATCAAAGAAGAATTAAAAAGAAATGAAATTTATGTTTATACTCCTAAAGGAGATATAATTGAACTTCCAAGTGGTGCGACTCCAATAGACTTTGCATATAAAATACATAGTGAAGTAGGTAATACAACTACAGGAGCACTTGTTAATAATAAAATGGTTAAAATTGACTATGAACTTCAAGATGGTGACTTAGTAGAATTAATTACTAAAAAAGGTCATACACCATCAAGAGGATGGCTAAAAATAGTTAAGACTGAGGCAGCTAAAAGTAGAATTAAATCTTTCTTCTATAAAAAAGAAAGAGAAAAATATATTAGTCTTGGTCATGAAATGATGCTTAATGAATGTAAGAAAAAGAACATTGATATAAATGATGTATTTAGTGAAGAAAATGTTAAAAAACTATGTGAAATGTTATCAATGGATTCACTTGATGATATATATTTTTCAGTAGCAACTTTAAGATATTTACCTTCATCAATACTTGGAAGACTTGAAATAAGAGAACCTAGAAAGAAACAAATAACACTAGAGAGAAGAAAAAATAAAAATGAAAGTGGAATAGTTATCGCGGGAAGTAATGATATTTTATGTACTTTAGCAACATGTTGTAATCCTGTTTATGGAGAAGATATAGTTGGATATATAACTCGTGGTTATGGAGTTAAAATTCATTCAAAGAATTGTCCTAATATTGATTTAAATAGTGAAAGAATTATTGATGCATCTTGGGAGGGGGAGGCTAATAATAGATATACTGCTAAACTAAAAGTATATATAGATGAAGTAAGTGATATTCTATTAAAGATAATAACTTTATCTACTAAATCAGAAATAATAGTTGACTCAATAAACCTAATAAATAGAAATAATAAATTATTCTATGATATAACATGTAAAGTTAAAAATATAAATGATTTGCATAAATTTATAGATGAAATTAAAACTATAAGTAGTGTATCTTCAGTAGAAAGGATATTTATCTAATGAAAGTAGTAGTGCAAAGAAGTAAAAATAGTAAAGTTACAATAAATAATAAAGTAAATGGAAGTATTGACAAAGGTTATGTTTTATTAGTTGGTTTTACTCATGGTGATACAACTGATATTGTTGATAAAATGATTAATAAAATACTTAATTTAAGAATATTTGAAGATGAAAATGATAAAATGAATCTTAGCATTAAAGATATCAATGGAAGTATATTAAGTATTAGTCAATTTACTTTATATGCTGATGCAAAAAAAGGAAACAGACCATCATTTATAAATGCTATGAAACCAGATGAAGCCAGTAAACTTTATGATTATTTTAATCAAGAATTAAGTAAATATATAAAAGTAAATACTGGTATATTTGGGGCAGATATGAAAGTAGAAATATATAATGATGGGCCTGTTACAATAATACTTGATAGTGATGAATTATATTGTAAGTGAAAAATTAATTTATGTGTGAAGACTTGGTAGAGAATAATATTAGCCTTTTTAACGTTTGATAAAAAATATAGAAGATTATTAAAATAATTTGACTATTTTTGTTTAAAAATGGTGGTACCTATGTGCCATTTTTATCTTAAATAAATATATGATTATGACATAATATAAAAAATAAGTAGCAGGAGGTTTAGAATAATGGCAGAATTAAGAGTTTTAAATCAAAAAATTTCTTACTTTAAAATAGAAAACGATGATTATATCTCTATTACAGATATGTTGAAATCTAAGGATGGGGATTTTTTCGTATCTGATTGGTTAAGAAATAGAAATACTATTGAGTTTTTAGGTATTTGGGAAGAAATCCATAATCCTAATTTTAATTATGGCGAATTCGCCATAATTAAAAGTCAAGCAGGTTTGAATAGTTATAAAATTAGTGTTAAAGAATGGGTAGAAAAAACAAATGCAATTGGTATAATGTCAAAAGCAGGAAGATATGGGGGAACTTATGCCAATAAAGATATCGCTTTTGAATTTGGTATGTGGATTAGTCCAAAATTTAAATTATTACTCATTAAAGAATTTGAAAGATTAAAGTCAGAGGAACAAAAACAATTTGGTTGGGATGTGAAAAGAGAACTTTCAAAAATAAATTATAAAATACATACGGATGCAATAAAACAGAATTTAATACCTACTGAGTTAACAAAAGAACAAATTAATTATGTATATGCTGAAGAAGCTGATGTTTTAAATATGGCTCTATTTGGTACGACTGCTAAAGAATGGAGAATTAAAAATAAGAATCTAGATGGTAACATTAGAGATCATGCAACTATAAATGAATTAATATGTTTAGCAAATTTAGAAAATCTTAATTCGGTATTTATAAATGATGGATTAAATCAATCTGAAAGACTTGTTAGACTTAATAAAATAGCAATATCTCAAATGAAAATACTTAATGAAACAGATATAAAGTATTTAAAAAAAGATAAATAAATTTTTGTTATATAAAATACTTAAAAAACACTAAATAATTAACATTTTATTTGAATAAATGTACTTTGTGATATATAATATACATTATGGAAAGAAAAGATGTTGATTTAAATTTAGTTAGTCCAATGATGAGGGAATACCTTCAAACTAAAAGTGAATATGAAGGAATAATATTATTTTATAGATTAGGGGATTTCTATGAAATGTTTTTTGATGATGCGATTACTGCTAGTCATGAACTTGAACTTACTTTAACAGGTAAACAATGTGGACTTAGTGAAAGAGTCCCTATGTGTGGGATACCTCATCATGCTTTAAATGTTTATTTAGAAAAATTAATAGATAAAGGATATAAAGTTGCTATATGTGAACAGATGGAAGATCCTAAAACAACTAAAGGTATTGTTAAAAGAGAAGTAATACAAATAGTTAGTAAAGGAACACTTACCAGTCCTGAAATTGTTAATGAAAAAGATTTTAACTATATTGCAAGTATAAAAGATTATGGTTATGTTTATGCTCTTTCATATGCAGACCTTTTAAGTGGAAAAGTTTGTGCGTCACTTGTAAAACATGATATTGATAAACTAATAAGTCAAATAGTTAATCTAAATATAAAAGAATTAGTATTAAATAAAGACTTTGATACAAGAGTAGTTAATATACTTAAAAATAACTATAATATTTATATTTCATATTATGATAATGATGAAACTTATACATCACATAATGTATTTCAAAATATAACTGATGATAAATTAATAAAAAATACATCACTACTTTTAAATTATTTAACTAATAGTTTAAAACAAGATATATCTCATATACAAATGGTTGAATATATTGATACAAGTATATTTCTAGATTTAGATAAAGAATGTATTAAAAACTTAGAGTTAGTTGAAACAATAAGAAGTAAAGAAAGACAAAATAGTTTACTTGGCTTTATGGATAAAACTAAAACAGCAATGGGAAGTAGATTATTAAAAAGTTTTATTATTAGTCCATCTATTGATGTAGATGAAATAACTAAAAGACAAAATTTAACAGAAAAATTTATAAATGATTTTATATCTACTAGTGAACTTAGAAATTTATTATATGAAATATATGATTTAGAAAGATTAACAGGTAAAGTAGCGTGTTCAACGCTTACTGCGAAAGACATGTTACAGTTAAAGAGTAGTATAAAAGTATTGCCTAGTATAAATAAAATATTAAAACGTTTTGATCTTCCATTATTAGAGACATTTGATGATATATATGAATTATTAGACTCCTCTATTAAAGAAGATGCTCCTTTTACAATAAAAGAAGGAGGTATTATTAAAGATGGATATAATAGTGAAGTAGATGAACTTAGAAGTATTAAAACTAATGGAAAAGATTTTATATCAAATTTTGAACGTGAAGAGAAAGAAAGAACTGGTATTAAAGGATTAAAAATTGGATTTAATAAAGTATTTGGTTATTATATAGAAGTGCCAAAGGGACAAGTTAATTTAGTTAAAGAAGAATTTAATTATGATAGAAAACAAACTATATCTAATTGTGAAAGATATATAACTCCATTATTAAAAGAAAAAGAAAACTTAATATTAACTGCTGAAGAAAAATTAAATAATTTAGAATATCAAATATTTCTATCTATAAAAGAAGAAATAAAGAAATCTATTTCTAAATTACAAACAGTTTCATCTAAAATAGCATATTTTGATTGTATACAATCATTTGCTAAGATAGCAGAAGACTATAATTTTATAAAGCCAACTATTAATGATGATAATATAGTTGAAATAATTGGAGGTAGACATCCTGTCGTAGAAAGTGTAATTGAAAGTGAATATATTGATAATGATATATTAATGGATAAAGATACTAATATATTAATAATAACTGGACCTAATATGAGTGGTAAATCAACTTATATGAGAGAGTTTGGTATAATAGCAATACTTAATCAAATAGGTTCATATGTACCTGCTAAAAAGTGTAATATACCTATTTTTGATAAGATATTTACAAGAATAGGTGCTAGTGATGACTTAGTAGGTGGAGAAAGTACATTCATGGTAGAAATGAAAGAAAGTGCTAATGCTATAAAGAATGCTACATCAAAAAGTTTAATATTATTTGATGAATTAGGCCGTGGAACAAGTACTTATGATGGTATGTCTCTTGCAGGTGCAATAATAGAATATATTAATGAAAATATTAAATGTAAAACACTATTCTCAACACATTATCATGAACTTACTGAAATGGAAAATAAATATAGTGGTATTAAAAATGTTCATGTAAAAGCATTAGAAGAAGAAGGAAATATTACATTCTTACATAAAGTACTACCAGGTTCAGTTGATAAAAGTTATGGTATAAATGTTGCTAAGCTAGCAGATTTACCTAATGCTATTATTGATAGAGCTAATGAATTACTTGCCTTTTATGAAAATAAAAGTAATAAGAGAGAAAAAGTTGTAAAACAATTTACATTAGATTTAGATACTAAAACTGATACATTAAGAGAATATATAAAAACAATTAATCCATTAGAAGTAACACCTATGCAAGCAATAAATATATTAGATGAAATCAAAAAGAAAAGTGAGGAATAATTATGAATACATATGATAAACAAATAGATAAATTATGGAATGAATTTTATACAATGAGGAAAAATAGATATTTAATATTAAATTATCTAGTAAGTATTAAGTTTAGAATAACTAAAAATAGTATACCTTCAAGTACAATAAATTCATGTATAAAAGAAATAGTAAATGAAGGAAAACTAATTAATAAAATTAAAAAAGTTTTAGAATTACAATCTTATAGTAGTTTAGATATGATTAGTGATATATCAAATATAATAAAATTAATAAGTGATAAAAATGATTATATTTGCGTATTAGTTTATAATAATGTTAATAATGATTTTGAAATGGATACAACTTCATTTGATGATGCAATAAAAGAACAATCATTAAAATTAGAATTAAATTAATAAAATATTAATGGGGGAAAATATGAGTGAAATAAATAAAGCAATAAATAGAGAAATAGAAAAAGAAAAAATAATACAAGAAAGTTTTGATTCTCTATGGGATGATTTCAATTTAATGATTAGACTAAGAAAAATAGCATTAAATCATTTAAAAAAAGCTAGACTTAAATTATCATTAGATGTATTTCTAATAGATCAAAATCCTAAAATAATGGTTAGATTACAAGAATTAAGTGAAGAAATAACTAATACAATAGAAGAAATAAATAGTGAACAAGAACTACTTAATACAATTAAAAGGAATATAATGAGATTAGAAGTATTTAAAATAACTGATTTTAATAATGAAATAGGAGATTTAATTGTTCTTATAAAAAAGAAAAATGATTCAATTTGTGATACAGCACTTACTAATCTTAAATTATCATTAAAAGTATTAGGTGGTCGTGAAATAGACGCTGAATATAAGGACGAAGTAGATGTTAATGCTATAAATAATAAAATAGAAGAGAAAACTTTAAGTTTAGGTTTAAAAGATATAGAAAATAAATAACTATATCTTTTTTATTTGTTTGAAAAAATTTTGAAAAAAGAAGTGTTTTTTATTTTTATGACTAATTATTATAATAGGAGGATAAAAACATGAATTATTATGAAGAAATAAAAAACAAGATAATTGATAATGAAACATATGAGAGAGTAAAAGATTATTCAAAAGAAAGACATAGAGTAATTACATACTTTGAAATAGGCAAGTTACTAAATGAAGCAGGTGGTAAATATGGAGACAATATCATAAATGAATACTCTAAAAAGTTAGTTATTGAAGTAGGCAAAAAATATAATAGAAGGACTCTTTTTAGAATGCGTCAATTTTATAGAACATTTAGTAATGAAAAAGTGTCGACACTGTCGACACAATTATCATGGAGCCACTATTCTGAATTGTTATCAATTAAAACCGATGATAAATTATCTTATTATCTTAATTTGTCTATTATTCAAAATATTGGAGTAAGAGAGTTGAGAGATAAAATTAAATCCAAAGAATATGAAAGATTACCAGCTGAAACAAAGAATAAAATAATTAAAGAAGAAAAACTCGAAGTAAAAGATTTAGTACCGAATCCAATATTAATAAAGAATAAAAATAATATAGAAATAATAACAGAAAAAGTATTACATAACTTAATATTAGAAGACATTGAAACTTTTATGAGGGAACTTGGTAATAATTTTAGTTTTATAGGAAGTGAATATAAAATAAAAATAGGAGATACATATCACAAGATAGACTTATTGCTTTTTAATATTAAATATAGTGCCTATGTAGTAGTAGAACTCAAAGTAAGTGAATTTAAAGTAGAATATATTTCACAAGTACAAAAGTATATGAATTATATAGATAAAAATATTAAGGAAATAAATAATAATAATACAATAGGTATCTTAATATGTAAGAGGGAAAACAAATATGTAATAGAATATTGTTCTGATGAAAGAATAGTAATTAGAAAGTATGTATTAACATAATTATTAACTTTTATTACTAGTGTATCTGAATAATAAAAAATCCTAACTTTTTAGGATCTTTTCTGTGTTTTTAAAATTAAGTTTAACTATTTTAGAAAGTTCATTTTTACCATAAGTATCAAGTATTTTTTTAGCAACACTATCTACTTTAGGACTAGCACCTTTTGGAATATCTACTTTATATTTTTCTGATAATTTATCCATTTCTTGTAAGAATCTATATCTACTTATAACACTAGCAGCAGCAACACTTAAATGTTTACCTTCACCTTTAGTTAGAAATGTTATTTTAGTAACTTTATCTTCTATATTTTCTTGTTTTAAATAACTAAAATAAC
This sequence comes from uncultured Bacilli bacterium, assembly GCA_934090685.1. Taxonomy (GTDB): domain Bacteria; phylum Bacillota_I; class Bacilli_A; order RF39; family UBA660; genus CAG-1000. Next base: position 16,523 of record CAKOJN010000009.1, on the reverse strand, counting down.
TTCTAGGAGTAGTAAATTGATCTACTATTATTTTATGATATGGAATTCCTTTATTAGAAAGTTCAAATAAGACTCTATTGTGAAGAATAGCTTTTATTTTATTCATATTGAAACCTTTAGAACTCATTTCATTATATTTAGTATTTGAAAGAGTAAATGTTACATATGGAAGTTTATTCATTAATATAGGAGCACATCTTCTAATCTTATCATCAGTCATCTTTTTAGAATCCATTATTTTTAAATCTTCTAATAGTTTTCTAGTACTTTTATCTACTAAAGTAGCAGTAACTATAATAGGTCCAAAATAGTCACCAGTACCTACTTCATCACTACCAATAGCATCATAATAGTAGTATGTTTTATCATCTTCTTTTTCTTCTTTTTTCTTTAACTCACTATCTATATCTCTATTATTATAATGACTTTCTAAATCTTTCCACATATTAGCATCAATATCAGCAGATATACCTTGAAACATAACTTTACCACTCTCATATAAAGTTATAATAGTACCACCTTCTTCTGCTTGAAATACTGAATATGGAGGTTTCTTATCTCTTCTTAATAAGTCATAGTAATCAATCATCTTTTCTTTGATATTATCACTAGGCTTAAATACTATTGTCTTTTGCTTTTCCACTTTTATCACCCTTTAATTATATTTAAATTATACAATAAATTTATTTATCTTGATACATATTTTAATTTAATTATTTAAACTTGTCAATCATTTGTAAATTGACTAGGGGGGGGGTGTAAGTGTTATAATTTAACTATACTAAGTAAAGTAGAAGTAAAGGAGTAAGGTAATATGAAAAATAAAGGATTTACATTAGTAGAATTACTAGCAGTAATAGCAATCTTAGCAATACTAGTAATAATAGCATTACCAAACGTATTAAAGATGTTTAATGATTCTAAAAAGAATAGTTTCATAACAGAAACAAAAACAATTTACAGTGAAGTATCTAAAAAATACATATCTGAAACTATGAAAGGTAATAAACTAACTTATATTAGTTCAGAAGATGATACTAAATTAGAGATGACAGGAAGAGATTTGCAATATTGTGTACTCTTAAATACTGATGGATCAGTAAAAAGTATGAAAGTATCAAATGGAGAGTGGATAGCAGAATTACCATCAGGTAAAAAGATAACTGATTTAAATGCATCAAATGTTACTGAAGGAAATTTAGATGGCTATAAATGTGGTAATGGTAGTAGTGGTGGAAGTACAGTATTACCAACTAAATCATTTGAAAAAGAAACTTCATGGGAGGTAATTGCAAGTAATGCAAAGAATTGTGTAGATAATCCAGATTCATGTGCATATGAAGTAGGGCAAACTAAAACAGTTGAAATGGGCCCATTCGGAACACATACACTTAGAATAGCAAATAAGTCTACACCATATGACTGTAATACAGAAGGATTTTCACAAAGTGCATGTGGATTTGTAATTGAGTTTGCGGATATAATTGGAACACATGGGATGAATCCTGCTAACACTAATAAAGGTGGATGGCCAGATAGTAGTATGCATACATATTTAAATAATGACATTTATAATGCATTGCCAGAAGATTTAAGAGGTGTTATAAAAGAAACTATAACAGTATCAGGGCGTGGAAGTGAAGATACAGTAGAATATTTTACATCACCTGATAAACTATACTTATTAGCACCAAAAGAAATATATTCAGATTGGTCAAATCAGTATGATACAGCTGAAAATAAAACAAGACAATTAGAATATTATAAAAACATAGGAGTTACAACTAGCAACTTTGGTGGAGCTATTAAAAAGAATAACGGTTCTGATAAATGGTGGTGGCTCCGCTCTGCTCGTTCTAATAGTTATAACACTTTCTACTATGTGGATCATCATGGCCTTTGGAACACCAATATTGCTTATGGTACAGGCGGCGTTTCTCCAGCTTTCCGAATTGGGTAATAAATTGAAAGATAGATAGTTAAAAGATTTGGAAAAAATAATATTAAAAGAAAGTTTAACCGATTAATCAAAAAGATTGAGAAGATAATAATGAGCGTGCTCCGAACGGAAGTTAGAACTAAACGAATTGGATGGAATGAATAATAATTTATATTTTAGATTATCTGTAAAAACTACCCAGAAAATTACCCAGAAAATTAAATTTACAACTAATAGTGTTAAATAAAGATTAATCAAGCATTTCCTATTGGATTTGCTTTTTTAATTTACATTAAAATAAAATTAATGTTCAAAAATAATAATCTTATGGTAAAATTAAGTTAGTGTTAAGATAGTAGGGTGGGATTATGAAAAGAGCAAAAATAATAGTTATTGAGGGAACAGATGGTTCTGGTAAAGAAACACAGAGTAAAAATATTGAAAAGTATTTAATTAATAAAGGACTTAAAGTTAAAAGATATTCATTTCCTATATATAAATCAGCTACTGGTAAGATAGTAGGTGCCTCATACTTAGGTAAACCAGAGATGGGAAAGTCTGTGTTTGAAGAGACAGCTGCGAATGTGGATCCGCTTGTTAGTAGTTTATATTATGCTGCTGACAGGAGATATAACTTTTTAAATGAGATTGAAAGCGAAATTAATAAAAATGATATTGTAATATTAGATAGATATACTACATCTAATATGGGACATCAAGCAGGAAAGGGTAAAAATAAAAAAGAGATTGATAAGATTCTTGATTTTATTGAAAAACTAGAATTTGATTTATGTGAATTACCTAGGCCAGATTTAGTATTTTTCTTACATATGCCTTATGAAGCATCTAGAGAACTTAGAAAAAATAGAGAGTTTGGCGATGGGAATGAAAATAATGTTGAACATTTAAAGAATGCAGAAAAAACATATCTTTATATTGCTAAAAAATATAATTGGAAATATATTAATTGTTTGAAAACTAAAAAATATAATAGTGTTGAAGATATTCGCACTATAGATAGCATTAGTTCTGAAATAGAGAATGTTCTTGATAGTGAACTAAAAAATATTAAAACTAATAAGATTAAAATGACGAGGTTTTAATGAGAAAAAAGACTATTGTTATTGATATGGATGACACTATTACAAGTGAGACATTAACTGAGATAATAAATGAATATTTAGGAACTAATTATAAAGATGAAGATTTTGAAGGGTTTTATAAACAAGATATTATTAAAGACAAGAATGATTTTTTTAAATTTTTTCTAACTAAAAATGAATATGATTATGGATATATTAATGATAATGCAGTTTCAGTAATAAAAGAACTTAATGAAAAATATGAAGTGTTTATTGGGACATCATTTATCTTCAGGGAAATAGTTAGTGATAGTGGTATATTTGTTAAGAATAAATATGATTTTTTAATGAAGAATTTTCCGTTTTTGGATCCGATGAATTTTGTGTTTGTTGGTAATAAAAGCATATTAAAGTGTGATATATTTATTGATGATAAAATTGAAAATTTAGCAGGTGGAGATATTAAGATATTATATACTGCTTATCATAATAAAAATATTAGTGATGAAGAGCTTAAAAAGTTAGGAATTATAAGAGCTAAAGATTGGCTTGATATAAAAAGAATATTAATAGATAATATGGAGGAATTATAATGGCAAAATGGGATAAAGAATATTTGCGTCTTTGTGAAAAAATATTAAATGAAGGAGTAGAGGTTGAGAATAGAACTGGTATTAATACTATTAAGATACCAGCATATAGTTTTGAGTTTGATTTAGAAAGTGAATTTCCATTTCTAACAACTAAGCAATTATTTTATAGACAAGCTATTCTTGAGATGCTTTGGATATATCAAGTGCAAAGTAATGATGTAAGATGGCTTCAAGAGAGAAATGTAAATATTTGGAATGAATGGGAAATAGATGAGGATGGTAAGTGGAGAGCAACTCAAATGGTACCTGATGAGAATGATAAATTAGTTAAAAAAGATATAGTTAAAGATTTTGGCAAACAGTGGGCTCACACTATTGGTACTGCTTATGGATGGATAGTAAGAGAATATGATCAAATGAATAAACTTATCAATTCATTAAAACATAATAAAACTGATAGACGTATGATTATTAATTTATGGCAAAATCAACATTTAGATACAGCAGTTTTACCATCATGTGTATGGTCAAGTGAATGGGATGTTACTGATGGGCACTTAAATGCTTGGGTTCATCAAAGAAGTTGTGATGTGCCTTTAGGACTTCCATTTAATGTTACTCAATATTCTGTACTTTTATATATGCTTGCTCATGTATGTGGTCTTAAACCTGGTAAGTTATATTGGAGTATTAAAGATGCTCATATATATGTAAATCAAATAGATGGTATAAAAGAACAAATAAGAAGAGGAAAAGAACTTGAAGATTTACCTGCGCCAAAACTTTGGTTAAATCCAGAAGTAAAAGATTTTTATGATTTTGATAATAGTAGTGAACTTAAGGATATTAAAGTAGTTAATTATGAACATCATGGTAAGATTAAGTTTGATATAGCACAGTAGGTGGATTATGTATACAATAATAGCAGCTATAGGAAAAAATAGAGAATTAGGCCGTGATAATAAACTACTTTGGTCATTGAAAGGGGATTTAAAGTTCTTTAAAGAAAAAACAACTAATCATACTATAATAATGGGTAGAAAAACATTTGAATCATTGGGTAGACTTCTTCCTAATAGGAAACATGTTGTTATATCTAGTAGTAATAACTTTCCAGAAGAAGTAGATGTATATAATAATATAGAAAGTCTACTTTCACATTATAAAGATACTTCTGAAGAATTATTTATAATAGGTGGTGCGAAAATATATAGTGAGTTTATAGATTATGCTACTAAAATGTATTTAACACTTGTTGATGGTGAGTTTGATGCTGATGTATATTTTCCTATGTTTGATGAAAATGATTGGACTAAAACAGTGCTTTCTGAAAGTGAAGAGAATGGTTTAAAATATAAGCATGTATTATATGAAAAGAAAACATTATAAAAGAGTTTCAAAGGAGAAACTCTTTTCTTAATTATTACAACAACTATTACAACCGTTGTTATTACCACATCCACCGTTATTCCAGAAACCTGCTCCAAAAATTATTACTAATAATATAAATAATACTAATATTATAGCAGCGCCATAACCATATCCATTGTTATAATATCCTGGATAGTTATTATAGTACATTCCGTTTCCATTAGCATATCCGCCATTGTATCCATAATAATACATATAAATACCTCCTTACATCACCTATATTATTTTATGGATTTAATAATCTATTGACACTACTTTATTAGTATATAATTTACATTTTATATATTTTTTTGTATAATTTAAATGGATAATATGAAAAAAGAGAGTAATACAAGACAATTAAGATTTACTAATAAGCCATTACTTATAATGACTCTTATTTATGCTGCTCTTGGGGCTTTTCTAATACTTGATGCATCTTTTATATCTGCAACTTTAACATATGGGGCAGATAGTCCATATTTCTTTTTTACAAGGCAACTTTTTTGGATAGGTGTTAGCCTTATAGTAGCTATTATTGTTTTGTTTTTTCCAACTAAGATATATAGAAAGATTTCTGGTTTTTTAGTACCTGTTATTATGATAGGCTTAGTTGCATATTTTGTATATAATAATGCATTTACATCAGGAGTTAGTGATGTAACCCTTGGTAATGTTCAAATATCTGAATTTATGAAAGTAGCGATGATAGTGTACATGGGTTCTTATTATGGATCATGGGTCAATAAGAAACATAGCGGCTATAAATCAATTTCTATTATTAATGGAATTAGACCTTTGATAATAGCGGCACTTGCATTTTTAATAGTACTATTTGGTGGTGACTTCGGTTCTGCATCTATTATGCTTGCCTTATTTGCTTTAATATTTATAAGCGTTCCATGCAATGAAAAATATTTTAAAGTAATTAAAGGTATAGCAATAGGTGGTATGATAACTGCTGTATTAGTGCTTAAATTCGGATATCTAGTAATACCACAAAAAGTGTTAGAAAGTGATTATAGATTAACTAGATTTATATATAAAAATCCATGTGATAGGTATGAATCTGTATCAGGATATCAGGTGTGTAATGGATATATAGCTATTGATAATGGAGGCCTTGTTGGAAGTGGAATCAGTAATTCAGTACAAAAGTATCTATATTTACCAGAGAGTCATACTGACTTTATCTTTCCAATTATAGTTGAAGAGTTTGGCGTTCTTTTTGGAATAGCAATACTTGTTGGATATATGGCCATTGCATATTTTACATTTAAAATAGCGACTAATTGTTATGAACTTCAAAATTCTATTATATGTTATGGTATAGGTATATATTTCTTGTTACATATATTTGTTAATTTAGGTGGCGTTTTAGGGATAATTCCATTAACAGGTGTTCCTCTTCCATTCCTAAGTTATGGTGGTTCATATTGTTTATGTACTATTGTATCATTCGCAATTGTTCAAAGAATTAATATTGAAAATCAAATAGAAAAAAGAGCACGTGAAAGAAAAAATACCAATTAATGCTAGACATATCTTATCTTTTGTGATATGATTATATCGCTTAATCCGATGCATTAATTGTAAGATTAAAGAAAGCACAAAGGAGGGTATTAGAATGAATTTGATTGATAAAATCAATAAGAAACAAATTAATCCTAACGTTCCAGATTTTCAAGTTGGAGATACTGTAAGAGTAGATGTTAAGATTAAAGAAGGTAAAAGAGAAAGAATCCAAGCATTTGAAGGTGTAGTTACTGCTCGTAAAGGTGGTAGTGTTTCTGAAACTTTCACAGTTAGAAAGAAAAGTGGAAGCGTTGGTATCAACAGAGTTTTCCCAGTAAACAGTCCTATTATTGAAAAAATAACTGTTGTTAAAAAAGGAAAAGTAAGAAGAGCTAAACTTAACTTCTTAAAAGGATTCAAAGGAACATTTAAAATTAAAGAAAGAAATTAGGTTTTATTACCTAATTTTTTCTTAAAAGGAGATTATATGAAAAAAGTTTGGAATTCAATTAGAGACTATGTTTTTATAGTTTTAGCGGTACTTATAATAAGAACGTATTTTGTGACACCTGCGATAGTTGATGGGGATAGTATGAATGATACGTTATTGGATGGTCAAATAGTTATTTTAAATAAAATAACTTATAGATTTAATGAAATTAATAGATTTGATATTGTTGTTGTAAAAAATGATGAAGATAATGATAAGATTATTAAAAGAGTTATTGGACTTCCAAATGAACAAATAAGATATACTGACAATAAACTTTATATTAATGAGAAACTAATTGAGACTAATCTTTCATTTAAAGACACAAAAGATTTTGAATATGTAACTAAAGATGGTGAATATTTTGTTCTTGGAGATAACAGAACTGTATCAAAGGATAGTAGAATATTAGGTAACTTTAAGAAGAAAGATATAATTGGAAAAGTTAGTACTAGAATTTATCCACTTGATAGAATTGGTTCTGTAAAATAGTGTACCTTATGGTATGCTTTTAATTTACTTATAAACGTGTTCGTGTTAAAATAGATATAGGAAGTAGGCGTGTTATGAGTAAGTTTAAGAATATTATTTTAGGAGCATTATTTATAGTGATAGGTGTGATTATTGGCCTTAATGCTTTTGAAATAACAAATATTGATATATTTTTTGACGGATGGTGGACATTAATAATTATTATTCCTTGTTTAATTGGAATTTTTGATAGTGATGATAAAACTGGTAATTTAATTGGAGTATTGATTGGATTACTTTTATTATTATGTTGTCAAAATCTATTTAGTTTTGATTTATTATGGAAATTATTATTACCTATAATTTTAGTTGTAGTTGGACTTTCTATTATATTTAAGAATGCATTAAATAATAAAATCAATAAAGAGATTAATAAATTAAATAAGAACAAGAAAGATAATACATGTTATGCTACTTTTAGTGGTCAAAAAATTTCATTAGATAAAAAGGAATATAATGGAAGTAATTTATCAGCAGTATTTGGTGGTATAGAATATGATTTAAGAGATGCGATTATAAAAGATGATGTTGTTATTAATTGTTCATGTGTATTTGGTGGGATTGATATATTAGTACCTAAAGATGTTAAAGTAGTTATAAGTTCAACTTCTATATTTGGAGGTGCTGAAAATAAAACAAAAAATGGTGATAAAGAAAAGAAACCAATTATTTACATTAATGCTACTTGCATATTTGGAGGATTAGAAGTTAAATAAATAGTGAGGATGAATTATGAAAGATTTTATATTGGCAGCATTACCATTTATTATACTTGGCGTATGTGTAATAATAATTTGCAAATGCAATAAGAATAATAAAAATAAAGATAATACTTATATTTTAGAAGGAATGGTACTAGGTATGGGTTTTGGGTTAATGTTAGGAACTATGCTTAACTATAATACTGGATTATGCTTATTACTTGGTATGGTAATTGGTGAAGCAATAGGCTGTTCTATAGAAAAGAAAGATAATATGAAGAAAAACTGAGTGATTTATTTACTCAGTTTTGTTATAATTAAAATGGTGATTTTATGATATATAAAAATATTACTGATAGTGAACTAATGGATGTATCACATGAAATTAGAAATGGAAAGATAGTTGTTTTTCCAACTGAAACTGTATACGCTATTGGTGTAAATGGACTTGATGAAAAGGCTATTAAAAGACTATACGAAGTTAAACAAAGAGATATAACTAAATCTATTAATTTGATTGTTTCATCTCTTGAAATGATTAATATGATTGCTAAAGATATTACTCCTTTAGAATATAAAATTATAAAAGAATTTTTACCTGGTCCGCTTACAATAATACTTAAAAAGAAAAATATTGTACCTAATGTACTTACTAATGGTGGGGATACAGTAGGTATTAGAATGCCAGAAAATGATATTGCCTTAAAATTATCTAAATACAGTAATACTCCGATAGCTGCACCTAGTGCTAATATATCAAATAGACCTAGTGGAACTAATATTAAAAGTATATATAATGATTTTCATGATAATGTTGATATTTATATTGATGACGGTGAGAGCAAATTTGGTATCGCATCAACAATAGTGAAAGTAGAAAATAATGAAATTAAAATATTAAGAGAAGGACCTATTACTCTTAATGATATTAAAAATAAAATAAGTATGTGATATGTTTATTTTTTTAAATGATTGATATTATGATTACTTTTTGTTAGTATTATAAGTAGATGCTATCATATTGATAGTGGGGTGGAGGTAATATGAAAAAAAATAATTTTATTTCTTTAACAGAATCAAATATACTAAAGGGTGTTGCTTTGATATTTATGTATATTCATCATATGTTTACATTTCCAGAATGGTATATTGATGGTATTAGTTATCCTAGCCTTAAAAGTCTTGCACAAATATTTTGTAATCCATTTAATCCTGTGTCAATATTTTGTTTTATTACTGGGTATACATATGTATTTTCTAAAAATAAAACATTGAAACAATCACTTAAAAAGATTTTGAAAATATTAATACCATTTTGGGTAGTATTAATAGTGTTTACTATAATTGGTGTTATTACAAAAACGTATGATTTTTCTGCTGGTAGTTTTTTACTTGAGATGTTTAGTCTTAAAAGAAGTGTTATGATTTTTTGCTGGTATATAGGATTTTATATTATTGTTATGATTTGTATGCCTTTAATATCAAAAATATCTGATAAAATGAATACTACTCAAAATATATTAGTTTTATTATTTATTCCTATTATAATATTTAGTGCATTAAAAGGAATATTCTATAGGAATGATATTATTATAGTTATACTTAATAATTTAATAAGATTTTATCCAACTGTTATGGCAGGATATTTAGTATCTAAATATAAAGTATTTGAGAAATTAGAATCTATTGATATTAAAGAAAGATATAAGCTTATATTATGTTTATTTGTATTAATGTCTAGTTTTTTACTTAAATATTTAGTACCTAATTTATCTTTTGGAGAAATATATTCTAGGAGACACATGATTTCTTTATCTATGAATTTAGAAATTATATATACACCGTTATTTATCTATTCATTTATAAAATTAGCTAGATTATTTAATGCGAAACTATATATACCTTTAGTTAAAATAGGTAAGTTATCTATGCTAATGTGGTTTACTCATTGCTTATTCTTTAATTGCTCTAAAGAAATATTTATGCCTATATTATATGCTCCTGGCAACGCTATACTTGTACTTATTTGGGCTATTATACTAAATTATGCGATGGCTTTTCTATTTAATATTGTTACTAGTAGATTAGTTAAGCTAATAAAATAAATAATTATACTTTATTATCAAGTATATATTTAAGATCAAATTTATTACTTTTTCCATCCGCTTTTGACACTTCAAGTTTGGTTAGAATAGAAGCAAGTGTTAATGAAACACCTGGCCTTTTTTATAGAGGGTAGTATGGTAGGCATGACAGTTAAAGATAATTTTAATGGATATCTTAGTAAAGAAGACATATATTTATATAAAAATAGAATTAAAGAAATAATAAGTGATAAAAAGGATTATTCATGGTATTAAGAAGAGCAAAAAGAACACTTGGTATGAGCTATTCAAATGTTGCAAAAAAGATTAATAATTTATATTTAGAAGAAATTGAAAATAAGAAAACTAAATGTTAAAATATAATAGAGGTATAAAATGATAGATATAATTATTCCAGTTTATAATACACCTATAAGTGATTTGGAAAGATGTTTTAATAGTATACTTAAGCAAACTTATAAAAACTATAAAGTTTATATTATTGATGATGGTAGTCATGATGAAGTTAAAAACTATTTAGATGATTATGTTAAAGATAAAGATAATTTTTGTGTTAAACATATTTTGAATGGCGGTGTCAGTAATGCTCGTAATGTTGGTATTGATATTTCAAATTCTCAATATTTAACATTTTTGGATGCTGATGATACACTTGTAGAAAGTTTCTTAGAAGATGCTTATAATTTAATTGAGAAGGATAATTTAGATCTTATTATCGGAGGTTATAATGAGATTAAAAATGGTGAAGTTTATAAAATAAGAAAATGTGAACTTGATTTTTATGTCTATAACAAAAATAATATAGAATTATTTATGGATAAATTATTATCTGGTAAATTAAAGAATAATAATAAAATCATTGGTAATCTTCCATCTGGTAGAATATATACTAGACTTTACAGGAGAAGTGTACTTGGAGATTTAAGATTTAATAATAATCTTGGTATGAGTGAAGATACTTTATTTATGATAGATTTAATGAATAAGGCAAACACTATAGGAATAAGTTCTCATGTTTGGTATAACTATTACATAAATGATTATTCTATCAGTAGAAGAAAAGTAAATGATAAAGTTATTAAAGATCACATGAGTTTTGTTAAAGAAATCTATAAAAGAATGATAATTGAAGAAAATAAAGAGATTAAAAATGCATATATATTTAGAATATTTAAATCTTTAATTAATTTAGTTGATTTAGTTAAGTCATCAGATAAAAATAATTTGTTAAATAATATTTTAAATGATGAAATATTTAAATATTTAAATGATTTGGATATATCTGATTATATAAATATTAGTGATAAAGAAATAGAATTTTTAAATAATTATAGAGATGGTTTGTATGATAAAATATGATGAAGTTATTTCTAAGTGTGATGGATTAAAACTTGATATTGCTTATATCGTACCTGAGGGTGAGGTACTTGGCGTTATACAATTGTCACATGGTATGGCTGAACATAAAGAAAGATATTTTGATTTTATGAGGTTTTTAGCAAGTAATGGATATGCATGTGTTATTAATGACCATAGAGGGCATGGTAAGAGTATTAAAGATGATAATGACTTAGGTTACTTTTATACCGATAATATTGATTATATTGTTGATGATTTACATGAAGTTACTTTATATATTAAAAATAAGTTTAAAGATAAAAAAATATATTTATTTAGTCATAGTATGGGTACACTTGTATCTAGATGTTATATAGAAAAATATGATTTTGAACTTGAAAAATTAATACTTTGTGGAACACCTACGTATAATCCATTCACACCAGTCGCTATTGGACTAGCCTATTTATGTAAGGCATTTGGTTTGGGTAAAAAAAGAAATAAATTTTTAAATACATTAACATTTGGTAATTATAATAAAGGATATAAATATGAAAATTCTTGGCTTTCTAAAAGCACAAATAATATATGCAGTTACAATGATGATGAATTATGTGGCTTTATATTTACAACTAATGGATTTATTAATTTATATAAATTAATGAGACAAGCATTTAGAAAGAATGATTATCAAGTTAAAAATAAAAATTTAGATATTCTTTTAATCGCAGGTTCAGATGATCCAGTTATTCAAAATGAAAAGAAATTTATCGAATTAAAAGAATTCTTAAAAGATATAGGATATAAAAATATAAAAAGTAAATTATATAAAAATTTAAGACATGAAATATTAAATGAGAAAGAGAAGAGTGAAGTATATAATGATGTTTTAAATTTTATAAATAAGTCATATTAAAAATGTATATTAGGGAAAATAATATTAGTGTACAAAAATAATTATAATCAAAAAGTAGGTTTAAATTACCTATTTTTTTTGATATAATACTTGTATATATATTATAAGGCCGTGATGTATGAAAAAAATATATAAGAGACATAAATTCTTACTTGATTAATACATTCGGTTCATCTAGTTATAAGAGTATGATAGTTAATATATTATTTTCATTTTTATTGTTATTTATAATTATCAAACTTAAAAAAACTAAATACTATGTTTTAACCAAAGTAAAAGATACTAAAAAATATTTATATTTTGTTCCGCTTATTTTAATTTCATCTGTTAACCTTTGGGTGGACTAACAAGCGAGAAAATTACATTTGAGACTTTATTTTATATTATAAATATGATTAATGTAGGTTTTATAGGAAAAATATTATTTAGAGGTTTTCTATTTAAAGCAATAGAAAAAGAAAGTGTTAAAAAAGCAATAATAATAAGTACATTAACATTTGGTATAGGACATATTGTTAATTTATTTAACGGACAAGATACTTTAAATACTCTAATACAAATAATATATGCATTATCTTTAGGATATTTATTTGTAATGATCTTTTATAAAAGTAATAGTTTAGTACCATGTATCATTACGCATAGTTTAATTAATAGTTTATCTATTTTAGGAACTCATAATGATACAGTAGTGGTGGCACTTATATTGACTATAATTTCTACATTATATGCGTTATATTTAAAAAGACAAAAAAATTAATTTAGGTATTGACTATAAACTTACTTTATAGATTATAGTTGATAAGGAGGAACCAAAAATGAAGATTAAAGAAGTGGAAAAAATATTAAAAGTTTCAAGGGCAAATATAAGGTTCTATGAAAAGGAAGGTTTATTAACACCAACTAGAGGTGATAATGAGTATAGAAATTATAGTGATAAAGATATAGTAAAACTTAAAAAGATAATAATGCTTAGAAAATGTAATATTTCTATAGATGATATAAAGTGTTTATTTAATAAAACTAAATCATTAGAAGAAATATCATTAAAACAAATTTCTAAAATAGACAAATGTATGAAAGAACTTGAAGGAGCGAAAACTTTATGTAGAAAACTTTCATTAGAAACAAAAAATATTGATAGAATTAATACAGATAAATATATGAATATAATAAACAAAGAAGAAGAAAAAGGAAATAAGTTTTATAATACAAGTAAAGATTTTGAATATGCAGAAGAGAATAATGAAGATGATAATAATAAGGGAAGTGAAAGTAAAATGAAAGAATATATTAAAAAAGGAATTTATGCATTATACGTTCTATTGTTATTTGGTATATTCTGTCTATTTGATATTGTTATTTATGATAAATTAGATATGATTGAGAATGTAACTATGACATTTATATTTGTTGTATTAGATTATTTATTTGTAGAAGCATTTATTAATGAAAAACACATTAAATTAAATACTAAGTTTTATATAATTAATTTAATTATTGTTATACTAGGAATATGCCTATATAACTTTGTTAAAGTTGTTTCTAATAAGAATGCTAGTGTTAATGAAGAAGTGCTAGAGTTTTCAGTATCCAAAACATTAGTAAAAATATCTAAAGAAAAATATAAAGATAATAATGGTGATTATGTTTATGCTCAAGGACATAAAATATTAGATAGTGAAGAGAAAGATGGTAAGATATATACATATATAGTTACTAAGTATGGAAAATATACTAATAATAATGAAAAGTGTGAAATAGTAGATGCAACTTCTGAACCAATGACAATAATATTTGATAAAGTTAAGAATGGTACTGGTGCTTATAATTTAAAAGAATATAAAGAAAATGAAATACCAGATAAATATAAAGATAAATTAGATGTAGATTATAATGATAAATTCTTTAAAGATCAAATAGATAACTATTGTAAGAAACCATATGGACTTTAGTTAATACTTTGAACACTTATAATAAGGAGTTATATGAAATATGTAGTATTATTACGTGGAATAAATATAAGTGGTAAAAATAAGATTTCGATGGGTGAACTTAAGAATAAATTAGAAAATCTAAATTATGAAAATGTAATTACATATTTAAATAGTGGAAATATTATTTTAGAAACTAGTCAAAATAAAGATGAAATTGTTATTAATGTACATACTATGATAAAGAATGAATTTAATCTTGATATACCAGTTTTTGTAATAAATAAAGATGAACTAGAAGATTTATTAAATAATAAACCTAATTGGTGGGATAAAGATAATAAAGAAAATTATTCAAATATAATTTTTATAATGAAACCACATACATTTAATGAAATACAGTTATCTTTAGGAAAATTAAATGATTCAGTTGAAAAAGTAGAAGAATATAAAAATAATATTTTCTGGATGTATAAATTAAAAGATTATAGAAAAAGTAATTGGTGGATTAAGACTGCTAGTAGTGAAGTTAAAGATTTTATAACTATTAGAACAAAAAATACTGTAAAAAAACTATTAGAAATGAGTAGAGGTAAATAGATGAAAAAACTAAATTCTAATCATCTGAAATTAATCGCAATAGTGGCAATGACTATAGATCATGTTGCGGATTTATTATATCCAAATATGCAAGGTAATATCATTTGTATTATTATGCATATTATTGGTAGATTAACTGCACCTATAATGTTTTTCTTTATATGTGAAGGTTTTTATTATACTCATGATGTAAAAAAATATATAAAAAGATTATTTATGTTTTCTATACTTTCACACTTTGCATATTGTTTTGCATTTGGGATTGATTTTATACCATTCAAAGAAGAAATATTTAATCAGACAAGTATTATGTGGACATTAGCATGGTCAGTAGTGGCACTCTATATAACTTATAGTAATACTAAATTTAAAGATTGGCAAAAAACGTTATTAATATTATTGATATGTTTGATAACTTTCTCAGCAGATTTTAGTTCTATTGCTGTAATGTCTATACTTTATATGTATAAATATAGAGGTAATTTAAAAAAACAAATGTTATCAATGATGTTTTGGTTATTAATATATGCATTAGTTTCATTTATATTTGTAAATAAACTATATGGTATTTTGATACTATTCTCGGCACTATCATATGAAGTATTAAAACTTTATGATGGCACAAGAGGAAAAAACAAAACAATGAAATGGTTCTTTTATATATATTATCCATTACATTTATTAATAATTGGTATACTTAGAATATTAATTTATGGAAATGTAACAATATTATTTATTTAGATTAGGAGAGTATTATGATAGAGAATAAAATGTATTTACTAGCAGTAGATTTAATAAAAAAAAGATATCCAAAAGGATGGGGTGGAGCAGCGGTTATAAGAACAGAAGAAGATGATTATTATACCAGTGTTCCAATAGAAGTAAAAAATGAATCGGCATCTTTATGTATAGAGACAGGTGCGATATGTGAGGCACATAAATATAATAAAAAAGTCACTCATTGTTTATGTGTAGTAAGAGATGATGAAAAAAGTGATTTTAAAGTGCTAACACCTTGTGGTATTTGCCAAGAAAGACTTAATTATTGGACAGGTAATGTGTTAGTAGGAGTGACTAATAAAGAAAATGATTTAAAATTTGTTGCATTAAAAGAATTACAACCTTATCATTGGATTAATGCATATAAGTAATTTTATTAAAGAAGGCGATTTCAAAGATGATGTAGATTATGGTGAAGAATTCTATGATGAAATTAATAAAGTTTTATGGGAAAATGAAGATTATTATAATTTATAAAATTAAAGTGATATAATATGAATGATTAAAAAAGTAAATTATGAAAGGAGACAAACTATGAAAAAAATATTAATTATAGAAGATGAAAAAATCATCAGAAATGAGTTAAAAT
>CAKOJN010000008.1 GCA_934090685.1 uncultured Bacilli bacterium | reverse complement strand
TCGTCTTTACCGATATTTGTTATAATAACAAAAAACATAAAGAAATCAAACTTTTAAATTCAAAATCTTTATGTTTAGCATTATACGTGATATAATTATTATATAATAGAGGTGTGATATGTCACTATTTGAAGAAAGAAGAAAAAGGAAAGCACAAGCAAGAGCGAATGCTTATATTAAAAGTTTAAAAGGAAAAGAAATAAAGGACATTGAAAAAAGTTTTTTAGACAATAAAGAATTTGAAAACAATGAAATTGTTCTTTCATATTTATTCTTTAACTATAAAGAACTTATAAGAATACTACCTATAGATTTTCAAGTTTCTAGGGTGAATAGTAATTTATCTATGTTTAATTATGCTTCTGATGAAGCAAAAAAACAGATTGTTTTGAATTGGCTTGATGACAATAAATTCTTTATGAATTCTTTTGTGGTCAAATTTTCCGAAAGTGAATATGATGAATACTTATCTCTATACTTTCAAAGACCTGATGATGTAGCAAAATTATACATGGATGACTTAAAGAAAGTTATAACTGTTCTTGAAAAAAAAGATTTTAAAGAAACTATAAATGTTATTAATAAAATTAAAGATAAATTAACAGAAAAGCAATGGGAATATATAATACCAGTAAATCCTGCATTTATTGAATATGCTCCGATGAATATTCAAAGCAAATATAGTGATGATGAAGAATATGCAAGGTATATAAGCGGTCCTGCTAGAGAATCATATGTATCAAAACAATTAGACAAAATTAATAATGACTTAACACTCTTAAAAGATATGGAAATCGATATTCAAAAAGAATACATAATAAAATATCCATCCATGATTAATTACATTGATGAAAATATTCTTGTAAACTTATTAAAATATGATATTAGTCTTATTAAATATGTAAATATATCATCATTAAAAAGTGTAGATGAAAAAAGCCATAAGTTCATATATGGAATACTTGAAAACATAAAAAATAAATCTTCTGATGAAATAATAAATATATTTATTGATAAAGGTTTATTAAATGCCAAAGGCAAATTATACAGGTTTGATAATAAAAGTAATAATTTATCTTATCAATATAATAAAAAAATAATAAATATTATTAGATCTTTACCATTAGAAACAATTAATGAATTAGTTAAAATAGATATTAACTATGTACTTCCATATATAGTACCTCTATACAATGATTCAGTTGATAGAGCAACTAAAGATAAAATAATAATAGATTGTAATTCAAGATGTTTGAACCTATTTAGATTATATTATAATAGTGATGAAGTGTATACAAATTACTATAAAATAATTAATAAAATATTTAATGAATACTTAACTAATTTAGAAGATTATAATTATTTTAATGACTATGAATGTGTATTTGATCTTTTTAAAATATTGTTTAATAAAAATATAATATTGAATAACGATTATAAAAAAGTTAGTATGTATATTGGAGTAAATTTAAAATACAAAAATGATAAAGCAACAGATTCTCGTGACTTTAAAATTAAAACATTAAATGAATTATTAACTAATGCTTATCACACAACTATAGAAAATGAATCTGATTTATATGAAATATGTTCATTAGAACTTTTTGATAATAGATTTTCATTTATAACTAAAGATATATTAGAGAAATTTAACAGGAGTAATCATACTAACGTATCAACATTATTATATATTGTTAAAAATGATTTTAATAGAAAATTATTTATTAATTATTATAATATACTTAAAAAAATATATAGTGATAGTAAAGAAACATTATATAAATCAATTGAAAACTTTACATATAATAAAGAATTATTAATGTCTAGTATTGATAAAAAATTATCTTCTAAAGAAATTGAAGGTTTTATAAATGCCTTAGCTTCATTTAACAATCCGCTTAACATCAGCGATTATAAAGCACTTAACAATTATGATATAGATTTTTTAAAACAATTTTTAATTGAACTTTCAAATATTAAAGATAGTACAATATATAAAAATATATTATGCAAGTATTTGTTCAACAAAGGATTTAATTCAAAAGGAAATAGTGGATGGTTAGAAATGACTACTATTAAACAAATAATAGACGTATATGATCCTTCAGTATTAGAAAGTTTCAAAATAGACGATAAAAATATATTTAATAAAAATGAGTTATCATATTTAACGTTTATAAGTAAATTATTTTCATACGATGATGATGAGGTATTGTTTTCCTTTGTCGATAAGATGCTTAACAAGAAAATCAAAAGAAATATTGTCGTTGTGAACAGTTTATTTGAAAAATTAAAAAAATACAAAAGAGAAATTATTAATTCATCAATCGTATCATTAAAAGAACTAGATGAAATGTCTTCTGAAATAGAGTTTGTAACTAAAAAAGAAGTTGACGGAATTAATGTATACACTGTTTATGGCAATGACTTTAAAGTGTTATCTTCATATAACGATGATAAAATACACTATAGTTATAGTAATGCTAGTGAAATATTAAAGAATTCATATTGCTATGAATTTATACCTGACAATGTTAATTTCAGATTTACAACATATGATGATAGAACCATATTAAAATTTAATAAAGATAGAATTATTAATAAGAATAGTCTTATTCCTAAATTTATTATTGTTTCTGGAATTGTAACTGATGAAATAATTAATGTAGCAAAAAGAGAAAATCTTGCGATAGTTTCTTTGGAGGAAAAATTATGATAAATGATATTAATCAAGAAATAGAAGAACTTAAAAAAGATGACAAAAACTATTTAAAATACATTGAATGTTTTTGTGAAATAGAAAAAGTTATTGAAGAAAACTCTCCAGAATATCAAGAGTTAAAAAAAATAAATGAAAGTGAATTTGATGATGAGTATTAAAAAAAGATGGTTGCAAAAATCATCTTTTAATATATAATTTCATCATTTTCAAACTTAATATCTAAAAATTTCTTACTTGATAAGTAATCACACATGTGAACAAATCTTTGATATTTATCTTTAGGTTTTTTCAATATTTCCTCACCCTTATAATTTTTTGTGAATGGCCCCATATGAGTTTCAATACATCTACACACCAGGTCAGTCTCATCATCAGTAAGTTCTAACTTATTCTTATTTTCTTTTATATATTCACTCATAATTATAGGATGTTCAAACACAGTATATTCACTTTTAACTCTACCATGCTTAAGACCATCATGAAGTGTTATTGCCATAATGATTAAGTCTTTCTCATCATCACTAAAGTTATTTAAGCTTTCATCATCCAGAAGTTCTTTCGCTATTCTAACTGCCGCTTTTGTATGTCTTAAAAGACCACCTTCGTTTAAAGAGAAAGATGGATGATATTTGCCTGTTGAAGATGCTGGTACATGAAAAAAATATTCGGGTAAAAGATTAATCATCGTAATTAAACTATTTTTAATTCTCTCATTTTTTATATAACTAATTTCTTTATTAAATTTCTCTTGCATATCAATACCTCTCAAATATTATATAATAAAAATATTAAAATTTCCATTTATTTATGTTATTATTTAATTATGAAAGAAGAAATAATAAAGATTAGTAAAAATAATAATATTGATAAAATTGGTTTTTGTAACATTAAGAATTTACAAATACCATATGATAAATATAAAACACAAGAAAAATTAGATTATAGGTGTTCTTTTCAAGCAGGAGATTTATCTGATAAAACACTCACTAATGAAAAATATAATATTTATAACACAGCAATAGTTATTTTAGTTAGTTATAGTAAAGTAGACTTTAGTGATGAATCAACTGTTAGTTTGAGTTCATGTGCTTATGGTAAAGATTATCATTTAGAATTAAAAGAAAAAATGGAAGATATATGTAAATATCTAAAAAACAAAGGACATATATATAAAACATTCGTAGATAATAATCCTTTAGATGAAAGGTTACTAGCATACAACGCCGGTCTTGGATTTTTTGGTAAAAACAATTTATTAATAAATGAAGACATAGGTTCATATTTTTTTATAGGGGAAATTTTAACTGATGCAATAATTGAAGGCGATAAGATAAAAAATAGCAAGTGTATTAGTTGCGATAGATGTATTGAAAAATGCCCAACTCATGCTCTAAATGAAAATGGTATTTTAAATGCTAAAAGATGTTTAAGTTACTTAACTCAAAGTAAAAAAGTCGATGAAAATGATTACAAATATTTTAATAATTGTATATATGGATGTGACATATGTATTAGCGTTTGTCCATACAATAACAAAATTAAAACAATAAAAAACGACATAGATTATGAAGAATTTTTAAATATGTCTGATGAAGAATATAAGAAGAAATATTCATCTAATTCAAGTTACTGGAGAGGCAAAAAAGTTCTTGATAGAAATATAAATATTTACTTAAATAATTTGAAAAAGAGAAAATAGTGTGTTAAAATTAATATGAACTGTAAGATAAGGAGATATTATGATCAAACTATTTAAGAAAAAAGAAATCCCAAGTAAAAATTATTATATTGTTATTGTTGTTACAATATTAGTAGTTCTTTTAATGATATTTATAAGATCATTTTATTTAAATTATAAGTCTTCTAAATTATCAGAAAGTATTTTTTCTAATCAAATGGTAAATCAAATACATATGGATGATTTTGATTTCGCAGTTGCTGAAATATCAGATTCTATATTATATGTTAGTTATACTGGTTCGAATGAAATTCATAGTATGGAAAAAAGATTATTCAAAGAAATTGAAAATACTAATTTAACTGATAAAATTATATATATTGATGTTACTAAATATACTAAAAATAATAAATATATACAAATTTTAAGAGATAAATTTCCAAATATTGATAATGAATTAAATTCTGCACCTCTTTTCATATATATTAAAGATGGTAAAGCAGTAGAAGCAATGAGTAGTGAATTTAAAATGGTTGATTATAAAACTTTAAATAAATTAGTAGATAAGTATGGAATAGAATAATTCCATATTTTTAATTATGTATTTTTTTTTACCGTAAATTATGATATGATATTAAATATGATAGGTGATGTATGAAAGAATATATTACTCTAAAATTAGATAATGATATGATTGTCTTTAATTATGAAACTATTTCTAATGAAGTTATTAAATTAGTTGATAAAAATAGTTTTTTTGAAGATACTCTTTTTTATACCCTAAAATACTTTAAAAAAAATATAAATAATATTTGTAAACAATTTACTAACATTAAAACTATGTATGTTAAAAGACTAGTAACATTTAAATATGTTAAAGATATGATGAATGTATTAAAAATAGAAAATCTTAAATTAGATTTTAGATCAACCATATCTCTTAATGATTATGAACTATTTTTAGAACTTGATAGTTTAAAACAAATAGATTGTTATTACATGCCAAAGTTCATTAAAAATAAGTTTGAAAGTAAAGGCGTAACAGTTAATTCATATAACAGAAATAAAATATCTGATAGATTTATGCTTCAAGTAGATGCTTTTGATTATGAGACTTTATATTATATAAAAAATCTATGTATTAAAGAAGATTATCCTAATTTACTTAGTGATATTAAAGAGTTTTTAAGAATAAATTATAATTTAAAAGCAATACACATATATATTTTTTCAAAGGAAAAAATTGAAGGTATAGTAGATTTAGTTAAGAATGACGAAGCAAGAAATGTAATGGTTTTTTTACATCAAGCATATGATTATGATAATTTTATAAGTAACAATTTTGAATGGCTAAGAAATTTAAATGAAAAATGTAAAAGTGATTATACATGCGAGTTTAAAATAATATATTCAAATTCGTTTTTAAGAAAGAATTTATTCAAACAATTAACATTTAATAATTTAAAACTTATTACAGTATTTGGTGTTTATGTTAGTTTAGTATCTATAATTATAGTAAAGTCATATCAATTTGTTGAAAAAGCAAGTATTGATGAAGTAAGAAATAATATAATTAATAATTCTTATGCCGCTAGTGACACAGAAGATACTACAATTATAGAAGATGCAGATATTGCGGAACCTGCAGTTAGTAATGATAAGACAACTAAAAAAGAAGTGAAAAGTAAATATACGTTTAAAAATGCTATTAATGAACTATTGAAAACAAACAATGAAACAGTTGGATTTTTAAAAGTAAATAATACCAATATTAATTATCCAGTAGTACAACATTCTGATAATAGTTATTATCTAAATCATGATTTTTATAAGAAAAAGAAAGTTATGGGTTGGGTGTTCTTAGATTATAGAAATTCTCATGATAGTTTTGATTCTAATAACGTTATTTATGGACATAATATGCCTAATAAAACTATGTTTGGAAGTTTAAGTAAAGTTATGACTTCATCATGGAGAAAGAATAAAAACAATTTAATAATTTCTTATGATACGGTAGAGAAAAGTAATAAATTTAAGATATTTTCCATATATAAAATAGATTATACTACTGATTATTTAAAAACTAAGTTTTCATCAAAAGAAGAATTTGATAGTTTTGTTAAAATGATAAGAAATAGAAGTACGTTAAAATCAAATGAAAAGGTAGAATATGGAGATAAAATATTAACATTATCTACGTGTGCTGATAAAGGTAAAAAAAGACTTGTAGTACATGCAGTACTTATGGATTAGGAGGAATAAATGAAAAAAATATTATTATTTATATTATTGTTAATACCTGTTTTTGTTAATGCTGAATGTGATAATAATAAAATAGTTGAATTAGGTAAATTAGCAGGTAATATTACTTATAACACAGAATATTCTAAGAGTAGTTCAAAATATACAGTCACATTTTATAATGTTGTTGATGGTATATATTTGGAATATAATAATAAAAGTTATCTTCCTAATGATGATAATGAAGTTAAGATAAGTGATTTAAGAGATGGCATTAGTATGGAAGTAATAGTTTATCCAAGTAATGCTGGATGTAGAAGTAGTTTAAACACAATAAGATTCAAATTAAAATATTATAATAAATTTTATAATGATCCTAGATGTGAAGAATATACTAAGAAAGGATGTAAGACAGTTTATTGTTCTAATCAATTTTTAGATGTACAACCAACAGATGAATTATTTGAAGGAGCACTTAAGAATACTTGTGGTGATGCAGCAATACCATTGCCTGAACCAACGCCAGAAGAAGTAACTTTTTTAGACAAAGTATTAGATTTTATGCTAGACTATGGTATTAAATTTTTATTGATAGCGATAAGTTTAACTGTATCAATATTAGTGTTTACAAATAAATATAGAAAAATGAAACATGGTATTTAGAATAGATATATAAAAATATCTATTTTTTTAATGAAAGTTATTTAATTATATTTAAAAATATATTATAATTAATGTAAGTAAAGTAGGTGACATATGAAGAATAAATTATTAAAAATAAGTATTTTTTTTCCATTAATTTTTATGTTTACTCCGAATGTTAATGCAGAATGTAATGATAAAGAACTTAATGATTTAGCAGAAAAAATAGAAATTAAATATAGTAAATATGAAGTTAAAAAAGGGGAAGATGATCTTGGATTTGCTTATGTTTTGACTGCTACTCCATATAATGAAAAAATGTCTTTGAAAGTTAAAGATACTTATACAAAAGATTTCTATGATGTTGATTATGATAAAGATTATAATGGATATGCACTTGGTAGTGAAGTTCATCATGAAGAAAAACAATATATTTTTAGATTTTATGGAAAAGATACTTGCCAGGGAGAATTATTAAGAGAAATTGAATATAAAGTACCTGCATATAATCTTTATGCTTTAACTAGTGAATGCGAACAAGAAGAATATAAAGATTCTGATATATGTAAAATGAATACAGATACAAAAGATATAACACCAGAAAAATTTGAAAAAGAATTAAAGAAAATAGATGAAGAAAATAAAAGTACACTTTCTAAAATATTCGAAGGAATTTTAAATAACTGGTATTATGCAGTTATTCCAGTTGTTTTAGTAGCTGCTGTATATTTTTATAAAGTTCATGGATTTAAAAAGGAGCAAAGTAAGAAATGAAAAATAAATATTTAAAATTATTCTTATTATTTATATCTATATTTTGTTTTACATTTAATGTAAAAGCTGTTACTTCATCTGGTGAAGGCGATAAAGTTACAATATATAAAGTTAATGATAGCGGTGGTAATCAAAAACAACAATTTATTGGAACATTTAAGACATATAATTATGATATCAAAGATGATATTCAGTATGCTAAATCAATAGGACTTTTCAATATTTATAATCCTAACACAAAAAAGACAGATGTGGCGTATTGTTTGCAAATGGGGAAAAATGGTCCGACTGGTCAAGAATATAAATTAGTAGAATCTATCGATATAACACAATGTAAAAAAATTGCTGATCCTAACATTCATTATGGAGCATGTGGTTTAGCTGAAATTATGTATCAAATAAATGAAACAGATAATTATCCTAATTTCAAGAATAAAGATAATGAAAGTTATGGTGTTATTACAACTGTAATGAGGATGTGGTTAACTTTTTTAGCAGATCCTGCCAGATACGGATACAAAGATGTTGGAAAACATAACGTTTTCACGGATATAGACGGAGATGATCCGAGTATAGATAGAAGCGGTGAATATTATTTTCCAAGACAAAAAATTAATGGTACTCAGGTTAAAGGAATATACGATAAAATGGTATATGAGTATTTAAAGAAAAATAAGAATGGGAAAAGAACAAATACAAAATATATTAAGAGTGATTGCTATTACAAAAATAATAATGATTGTAATAGGAGTAAATGTGCTTTTAGAATGAGCACAACTGTTTGGCATAACTGTTATGAAAGTAGTAAGTATCAAAGTCGAATCGATGCAATATACAGTTTGTTCGGACATTTAATAGATGAAAGAAATAAAACAATTCAAGATGGCAGATTCGGCAATACTGAAAAAGCAAATGTTAAGGTTGATTATAAAGGAAAGGAACAAGCTTCTGAGGAAGCTGCTAAAAAGCAAATTTGGAATGTTAAATTTACTGCTTCGCTAGGAACAACTGTTAGTAAGTATTTTAAAGCTAAATGTGATCCAACAAAAGAAAAAGGATGTACTACGCTTATTACAGTTAAAGATGCTTATGATAAAACAATAGGTTATTGTAGTGGTAATGATATTCATGACGGAAAAACTTGTTATAGAATAACTAAAATAGATAACAATAAGGATTCAAGTGGAAAAGATTCTTATGTTTATACATTTGTAATTCATAATTATAAAGTTTGTGAATTATCAGAAAGAACTGATTCCTATAGTGTGACAGCATCTAAACCAAAAGTTGAATTCAAATATAAAGAATCAAAGGCATATGCTAGATTCAGAATATATTCAAGAACATCAAAAACTGGATTAGCTAAAGATCAAGTAATGGCAACATACATAGACGGTAATGATTTTGACACTAAATCAGGCACATTAGAAGGTGATGAGAGAACACATGTATTTCCTATTAACATTAATGATGTAAACTGTCAACAATCATGTGAATCAAGTGATGTATGTAATGATTTGAATAAAAAAACTGATATAAAATCAAGTTCTTCAGGAGCAACAGAAATTAAAGATGAATGTAGCAATAGTTCAAATTCAGGAGCAAATAGTTTTGAGGAAAGAACAATAAGTGATCCTGATATGGCATGTATTTTAAATAACTGCGATACTAATGAAACATTTAATTATAATAGAGATTCTGATTTAAATACAAATTTTTCTAATGAAGGTATATGTAAATCATATTGTAGAGAAGAAGTTAAGTTTTATGTACCATCTCCAGTAAGTGTAAATGCTGGTATGCAGTTTACATTGGATTTAGGTAAAACATTAAAAATGCAAAAAGCAATTGATGATCAGGTAGCAGAAGGGAAAAAACTAACTGCTGTTGTTGTTAGATTTACACAATGTACAACTGTTTTAGATGGTAAAAAATATAATCAAAAGTTAACTGCTTATAGAGATCAATATTATGAAGCTAAATATGATTATGATTATCCATATGAATATA
The DNA here is from genome assembly GCA_934090685.1 of uncultured Bacilli bacterium. Classification (GTDB taxonomy): domain Bacteria; phylum Bacillota_I; class Bacilli_A; order RF39; family UBA660; genus CAG-1000. The sequence goes on along the minus strand of CAKOJN010000008.1, from coordinate 54,151 downwards.
GAGACCATATAATTCCACAAGATGAAAAAAATCTTGAAGCTGCAAAGAAGAGCAGGGATAGCATATGTGCATCTGCTAATTCTTGCAAAAGTAATCCTGATGATGAAGATTCAGTAAAAAGATGTAGTAGTCTAAGATCAAGTTGTAGTAGTGCAAATGCAAATGTTGCATCTCTTCAAGCAAAATTAGCTAATGATAGGAACATATGGGCTAATCATCAAAATTGGTATAATAATAATCCTAAGAAAATATATAATTTAAGGGTTAATAAAGAATATTGTTTATTAGATACAAATGATGAATTAAAGTCATATATTTCGAATATAAATGATGATCGTGTAACTAAATCTACTCAAACATCCTTAAGAGACAAGGTGACAAGTTATGGTAAAGATACATCTTCTAGAACAAAAATGGAAGTAACATATGATGAAGATGAAAAATATAGTGAAGAATATAACCCAACTATTGGTTCAGTGACTAAACAAGTAAAACTTGCTGAAAATGTTAATCAAAGTAATAATAAGAAAAAAGAATCAGTTAAATGGTGTACAGATGACTGTTATGAGTATGAGAAAACAACGACAGAAAGTACATGTAAAACTAATGTTAGAGAAAGTTTTAAAGATAACAGCAATGAAACAAGAGTGAATGACTTATATAAACATAAATATTCTAAATATAATCATTTGAAATTAAAAGGATATGTTAAAGATATTGAAAATATATATTCAACAATGGTGGTTAAATATCAAACCGATTATTTTATGAATAAGAGTTATTCTTATGAAAATTTTACAGGTATTGTAAAAGACACTAATTCTGTTAGTGGTAATAAAAATTATCATAAACTATCAGATAATTCATATCCAGTAAGTATTGATAGGGATACTGAATCAAATAATAATATAAAATATAAATTTAGTGATTTATATCCTACTAAAAAGAGTTCTCAAGTTACTTTTGAAAAATTTGAATATAAATGTTACTATAATGTTTACAACACAATAAAGAAAAACAATTGTTCAATAACTAATGCAGCCAATAAAATTGATATAACACAATGTTCTAATAAGTGCTTTACAATGACGAGCAATGGTTATAGTACTGTAGATAGTAATTGTGTTGCATGGAACACTAATAATAGTAAAAAAGGACTTGGTATAGTATATAGAAATGTTAATCTTAAAAATATGTTTCCGGTCACAAGAGAAAATAGAAGTAATTGGTATAATTCTGATTTAGTTAAAGTACCATATCTTCGTGGAACTATAGAAAAAAGTGATAACGTTAATGTTGGTTCTTTAGTTAATGTAACTAAAGAGAGTGGAAATAATATTTATAATGATAGTCATTTAGAAGTTAGTTATAAATTAACAACAGAAACTATTAAGAGCATAAAAGAATATAATAAAAAAGAGCAATCAAATGGTGGTTATTTGAATGAAACATTAATTGATTGTGGAGATGATAAAGTATCACATCCAAGTGGAGCGACATACTACAAATGCAAAGGAAGTTCATTCTTAAATATGCTTGATGATACAAATGGATGGAATGCTAAGGTAGGTGGTAATTAATGAAAGAGTCATTATGGGGATATCTAATATTAATACTTGGAGTAATAGTTACCACTGTTATGCTCTTAGTATCAAGAGTAACAACACATGCTGAAGAAGATTATTATTTAGCAAGAGAAACAATGCAAGCGGCATTACTAGATTCGATAGATTATGCGGCATATAGATCAACTGGTAGAATTATAATATCAAAAAGTAAATTTATTGAAATTTATGTTAGAAGATTTGCTGAGAGTGTAACAAATTCGCAAGATTATCAAATAGATTTCTATGATATATATGAAGAACCGCCTAAAGCAAGTGTAAGAATAAGAACAACAAGTGGAGAAGCAACTGTTAATAATAATTCTACAAATTTTAGTGTAGATACTTTAATAACAGGTATATTAGAAACTAATTTTGAACAATATTTAGCAACAAAAAATGCTGATGGAAGTTATAATGAAGGTAAATATATAACAGTAAGATTCACTAAAGAAAGAATCGGAGAAATACCAGAAAATAGTAGTGTTACCTTAATATATAATGGTTCTGCATCAACATTGGAAGAAGAAAGTCAAAGACTTACAGAGTCATCTTGTAAGTATAATGGTGGAGCTTCTTGTGAAGTATTCTATAATGGAAAACAATATAGAATATCAAGAAGTTCATTAATGGTAAAAGATCCAAAAATTAATGTTAACGACTTTAATGAAACATTATATAAATACTGTGAATATCCTGTAATCAAATCTGAAACAACTACTACAATAAGATACCTAACAAAATATATTAGTAGTAATGGAATTCATGTATATAAAAATGGCTTCAAAGATTCTGAAAAAGAACCGATTTCTAGATGTACAAAAGTAGAAGTTGAAGAAAATTGTGATTATGGACCTAATGGTAATATGTGTAAAACTAAGAGTGGCAGATATATTAATAAAAATTATTTAACAAGCACTGCATGCTCTAATTCATCAGGATCTAATACAAAATTTGATCCAAAAGAATTAGAAAATTTAGAAGATTTGGATAAAATAAAAGAAGAAATAAATAAAAATAAAGCTGTTCTTATATTACTTGATTTTTCTGGAGTAAATGAACTAGGCGATCCTGAAACTGGATTTTATTATAAATTATCTGATAAAAAAATGTATAGATATTACAATGTGAACACTAAGGCATATAATAATGAAATAACTAAAATAAAAATGCCAACCAAAGGAAAAACAACGTGTGTTTATAAATATAATGGAAAAGTAATAATTGATAAAAAAGGTAATTTTGATAAGAGCCAAATTGATAGTTCTATGACACAAATCACTTTAAAAGCAGAATGTTAATGAAAAGAGCAAATGCTCTTTTCTTTTTATTTAAAATATATTATAATCATTATATGAAAGTAGGTGTAAAATGGATAATAGGGTGTTGAAAATTTTTGTTATTTTCTTATCATCATTTATTTACCTTTCTAACCTTAATGCTTCTTGCAGTGATAAAGATTTAAATGATTGGGCAGAAAAAGTTAAAATAGAATTTAAAGAGGTAAAATACGCTGAAAATTCTGAGTCAGAAGCTGAATTTGCTTATATATTAGTAACTACTCCTTATAATGAAAATGTTGTAGTTAAAGCAAAAGATACATATTCTGATGATTTTTATGATGTTGCTTATGATGATGAAAGTAAAAGTAACGCTATTGGAAGTGGCATTCATTTTGAAAAGAAAAATTATATTATAAGATTCTATGGAAAAGGAACTTGTGATGGTGAATTATTAAGAGAAATAAATTATTCTGTTCCATCTTATAATTTATATAGTGATACGGATTTTTGTAATCAAGAGAAAAATAAAAATGAAGATATTTGCCAAAGATTTAAAGACACATCAAATGTAACTGTTAAAGATTTTGAAGATGAAGTTAAAAAGATTCAAGAAAGTGATACAAGTACGTTCAGTAAAGTCATTAAAAGTATATTAAAATACTGGTATTATGCAGTTCTTCCTTTTGCTGTAGTCGGAGTTATATATTGTTATAAAGTAGAATCTTTAAAGAGGGGGCAAAAGAAGAAATGAGAAATAAATTGTTAAAGTTATCTTTACTATCTATAACTATATTTTGTTTTATATCTAGTATAGATGCTGCACCTACAAGTTCTGGTAGTTCTGCAGATACAGCAACGATAGTATATTCATATTCAAGCATATATGGAGATGAATCACCAGCAGGATATAAACAACCGATGGGATGTTTTGATGCCAATGGATACAATACAAAAATGCATTCAATTAAAAAATATAAAATTACTAGTTCTAAAACTGGAAAAACAGATATTGCATATTGTATTCAAGAGGCAAAAGAAGCACCGGATTCCTCAATAAAGTATACTTTAAATACTGAAATTGATGTAAGAAAATGTAAATCAATTGGTGATAAAAGTGTTCCATATGGAGCATGTGGTTTAGCAGAAATCATGTATCAAATAAATGAAACAAATAACTATACCAAGTTTAAAAATAATGATAACAAAAGTTATGGTGTTATTACGACTGTAATGAGATTATGGCTAAATTATTTAAAAAATAATAATAGTTTATCTAGTTTAGGATCTTTAGAAGACACAGATTACAATTGGAAGAATATAGATAGTAGATATTATGGAAGAGGATTCTATACAGATGTAGGAACGTATTTAACAAGAAATAGTAATGGTAGTTTATTGTGGACATCTTCTAGTAGTATTTCTGTAAACGATTGGACAACAGGCAGTAAAAATGCTTCAAATTGTAGTATAGATGGTATGGGTGATAGAACAAATGCTGTCGCTAGTTTGTTTAGATATTTAGTTAAAAATAAAGATGTAAAAATTCAAGATAATAGATTTGGCGTACTTGAAGATTATAGTGCTAGTATAAGAAATACTATTACAGAAGAAGCTAAATATGAACAAACATGGAATATTACATTTGATGTGAAAGTAAATGAAACATTTGTAAAAAAATTCTATGTAAAATGTGATTCAAGCAAAGAAAGTGATTGCTACAAATATATAGTAGTACAAGATCCAACAGGTAAGAATATTGGTTATTGTGAAGGGGATGATATTCATGATGGTAAAACTTGCTATAGAATAACTTCTTTCCCTAATGCAAACCAAACTAGTGGAAAAGATTCCTTTATATATAATTTTAAAATATATAACTATAAACCATGTGAACTTATAAATAAAAGTGAAACTGTTACAGCAAATGGATATAAACCTAGTATTAAATTTAAAATTGGAGCAAGTGCGACTGGATATGCAAAGTTAAGAGTCTATACTCCAAACAATAGTAACAAACAAATTATGGTAACATATATTGATGATTATAAGGTATTTGACGGCAAAGAAATTACAACTGAACCTGATGATTATACAGAAGAATTTGATATACCTATGACTAGTGTATCTTGTAAACCTAAGTGTGATCCAAATAAAGATTGTGGTGATTTAAGTCAAAAAACTGATATAGGCAAGACTAAATCTAATAGTGCAAGTGATACATGTGAAACTACATCTTCTGAATTCCAAGAAAAGTCTATTGAAGATCCTAATATGGCATGCATATTAAATAGTTGCGATGATAATAATAATTATGATAAAACATCTTATTTAAAAGCAATATCAAAATATAATTATTGTAAGGGATACTGTAGAGAAGAAGTAAAGTTCTATGTACCATCACCAGTTAGTGTAAATGCAGGTATGCAGTTTACGTTAGATATAGGAAAATCATTAATTAGAAATAAAGCTATTGATAGTCAAATTGATAAAGACAAAAAGTTAACAGCAGTAGTAGTAAGATATACACAATGTACAACTGTGTTTGATGGTAAAAATTATAATAATACATTAACTTTATTAAGAGATCAATTTGATGAAGCGGATTATGATTTAAAAAATAAAATTACTGAAAATAAGAAGAAAAAAGCTGAAGCAGATTTAGCAAAAGCAAAATCAAATAAAGAAAGTGTATGTGCATCTGCTTCACAATGTAAAAATACTGATGGTGATTGTAGTAGTAAAATAAATGCATGCTCAAATGCAACAGCTAGTGTGAATAGTTTAACTAAACAAGTAAAAGAATACGAAGAACGTATTGATACATATGAACAAATACAACAATATAATCCTGGTTACATAAAGGATTTACAAATAAATAAAGAATATTGTTTGATGGATAATAGTGCTGAGATGGAAAATTACACTAAGAAGATGATTAATGAGGAAACATATCTTCCTTCTGAAACAAGCACTGATACGATTAAAACTGAAATAGATAATTTTGCTGCATCTTCTGCTAAAGAAAATAAATTATCAGTTGAATATAATGAAGTAGATAAATCTAATATTGAAATTAAATCTGATAATAAGAAACTATCTGAAGAATTAAAATGGTGTGTAGGAAGTAATTGTTACAAATATAATACAACTAAATCTAAAAGTTCTTGTGGTAGTGCTGTTAATAATAACTTTAAATCAAATTCAAATAGTACTAGGGATGGTAGAACAATTACAACTAAGAACTATAAACGTAAATTAGGTGGATATACAATAGGTGATAAAATATATTCTACAATGATAGTTAAATATCAAAGTGATTATTATTTAAATTCAACATATAAATATAAAAACTTTACAGGTATAATATCAGATGATGGAGAAAATAAATTACCTTCTTATACTTATCCTGTTAAAATAGATACTGAGACAAAAGAAAAGAATAATATAAAATATAAATTTAGTAATATATTTACTAATAATATTTATGCTATCTCTTCATTTGATTATAATTGTTACTATAATGTTTATAACACTACAAAGAAAAATAACTGTTTATTTACTAATGGTAATAAAGTAGATATATCACAATGTTCTAACAAATGTTATACAATGACAAGTGATGGTTATAGCACCGTAGATAAAAATTGTATTACATGGAATACTGATAGTAAGAAGATGGGACTTGGTATTGCATTTAGAAATGTAGATTTAAGCAATATACTTCCTGTTACTAGAACAAATAGAAGTAATTGGTATAAAGATGAATTAGTTATGATTCCAAGTATACTAAATGATAAATTATATTCTACTGATAATACAGTTAAAGTAGGAAATAGTAAAACAGAAAATACTGTTGTTTCTGTAACTGAAAGTAATGGAAATGATATTTATAATGATGATCATTTAGAAGCAAGTTATAAATTAACAACTGAAACTATTAAGGGAATAAAATCATATAACAGAATTGAACAAAGTAATGGTGGTTACTTAAATAATACATCAATTTCATGTAAAGAAGTGAAATATCCAAATGGCGGAACATATTATAAATGTGGTAGTTCATTCTTAACAAATGAAATGAAAAATAAATATGATGCTTTAATAAAGAAAGGTGGTAACTAATGAAAGAGTCACTATGGGGATATCTAATATTAATACTTGGAGTAATTGTTACCACTGTAATACTTTTGGTATCAAGAGTAACTACACATTCTGAAGAGAATTATTATTTAGCAAGAGAAACAATGCAAGCAGCATTATTAGATTCAATAGATTATTCTGCTTATAGATCAACTGGTAAAATAATAATATCAAAAAGTAAATTTATGGAAATCTATTTAAGAAGATTCGCAGAGAGTGTAACAAATTCACAAGATTATCAAATAGATTTCTATGATATATATGAAGAACCACCTAAAGCAAGTGTAAGAATAAGAACAACAAGTGGAGAAGCAACTGTTAATAATGATACAACAAGTTTTAGCGTAGATACTTTAATAACAGGTATATTAGAAACTAATTTTGAACAATATAATGATGGTAAATCTATAACTGTTAGATATATTACATCAAATGATAAGAAAGGTGAAAGTGTAACACTTGTATTACCTGAAACTAATTATGAGAGTGTAAGTGCTGAAAACAATGCTGCTTGTTCAGGTGGCAAATGCAATGTATTTTATAATGGAAAACAAATAAGCAAAAACTTATTTGATTTAAGTGAAATAAATCCAAAATTACAAACTTCAATTGAAGAATTTAATAATACATTATATAAATACTGTGAATATTCAGATATAAAGACAAGTACTACTGAGACTGTAGAAACAACAGATTATTTAACAAAATATGTTAAGAGCGATAATGTAAAAACATATTCAAGTTCTTCTAAGTCAGGAGGAGAAAGTATTGCTAAGTGTACTAAATTACAAATAGAAAAAGATTGTGATTATGGACCTAAAGGTAACATGTGTAAAACTAGTACTGGAAGATATATTGAATCAAGTAAATTAACTTCAACAGCATGTTCTTCTTCTAATGCAAGTTCAAGTGGGATTAGTCCTGAAGAATTAGACAATTTAAAAGATTTAGAAGAGATAGAAAAAGAAATTGAAAATAATAAATCTGTATTAGTATTACTTGATTCTAACGGAGTAAATAATTTAGGTGATCCGGCTACTGGATTCTACTATAGATTATCTGATAAAAAATTATATAAAAAATATGATTTAGAATCAAAAAAATATAGTGAAGAAATATCTAAAATAATAATGCCAACTAAAGGTAAAAATACTTGTGTATTTAAATACAATAACGAAATAATAATTGATAAAGAAGGAAATGTTAAGACTGATAAAATAGATACTACACAAGTAATATTTAAATTAAATGTTGAGTGTTAAACTACTTTGTGAAAAAAGTAGTTTTCTTATTGAAAAGATAAATATAATTGTGATATAATTAACATGAATAAAATAGAGTACTGAATTTGGAGGAAAAAAGAATGAATAATTTGTTAATAGGGTTTAAGCGTTTTATAAAAAATAAAAATACTGTAACAATGATTGCATTAATATTATGCGTTGGTCTTATTTATTTAGGATATAATTGGAGAATTAAAAAGGCAACTGAGCCAATAAATGTTCCATATGCACTACAAAAGATAGAACCAAGAACTCAAATAACTAATGAGATGGTTGGAACTCGTAAAGTAGCTGGAAAGATTGTTACAAAAGATGTTATTTTAAATAAAGATAATATTGTTGATAAATATGTAAGTGATAAGGCAGAAATTCCTGCTGGTAGTATGTTTTATACTTCAACTGTAGTTAAATGGGAGGAATTAAAAGTAGGATTAACAGAAGATTTACCTGATGGGTATACTATTGTTTCATTACCAGTATCAACTGTTACTACATATGGTAATTCAATATTCCCTGGAAACTATATTGATTTATATTATTCTGGGAAAAATAATGGTAGAAGTATTATAGGTAAATTCATAGAAAGTATAAAAGTATTATCTGTAGTAGATGGTTCTGGTAACAATATATTTGAAAAAACAACTGATGTTGCTCAACCATCATATTTGGTTTTCGCTGTACCAGAAGATATGTATTTGTTATTACAAAAAGCATTATATTTAAATGGAACAATATTCCCTGTACCAAGAAATGCTAAATATTCAGAAAATCCAAAAGCTACTGTTATAAGTAGTACTCAAATACAACAACTTATATTATCACAAACAGTTAATGTAAGTGAGAAAGATTTGAATAATTTGAATATAGGAGGTAACTAATGAAAAAATTATTTGGAAATAAAGGAGTTGTTACTTTCTTAGGAGGAATACTTTGTGTAACAATATTATTCTTTGCATATAGATATAGAGTTAATAAGGAAATTAATCCAATTAGTGTTCCTTATGCTAAAACAAGATTAGAAGTTAGAACGGAAATTACAGAAGATAAAGTTGATACTGTTAAAGTTCCAGCATCTATGGTAACTGAAGGAGTTATAAGAGATAAAAATCAAGTTATAGGAAAATATGTAAATTATAATACATTTATTCCAGCAGGTAGTTTATTCTACTCATCTAGTGTAATTACTTGGGATCAAATGCCAGATTCAGCATGGTCTGATATAGAAGATGGAAATACAGTTGTATATTTATCTGCATCTGATGCTACAGTTGGATCATTTATATATCCAGGAGATAAAATAGATTTATATTATAAAACATCAGATAATGGTAAATTAGTATATGGTAAATTAATTGAAGGTATTACAGTTTTAGCAGTTAAAGACTCTAATGGAAATCATATATTTAAAAAGACTGCTTCTCAAAAGGATTTTGGTACTTTGATTTTCTCATTATCAGAAGAATTACATTTATTATTTAGAAAAGCTAGTCTTGTTGATGGGGATATAATTCCAGTAACAAGAAATCAAGATTATTGCAAAGAGGGTGGATGCAATAAAGTAACAAGTGAATATCTTAGAAATTTAATAGAATCACAAGTTGATGATGCTGTACAAGATAATGTATCTGATAGTGGTAGTAAAGTAAAAGTAACAGAATAAAATAATAAAAAAAGAAAAAAGATAAAGAAAGGGTATAATATGGAAGATATGGTATTTTCACAAATTGATTTTGGACTTTTAATGCCATTATTACAAGATGATGATGTAACAGATATATCATATTCTAATAATGGACAAGTACATATTAAGACTCTTTCTCAAGGCATAAAACAAATTAAGATAGAGGGTCTTAATAATGAAGTTATGGAAAAACTTGCATTTCAATGTTCTAATGTAATGGGTAAAACATTTAATATGGCACATCCATTACTTGATGCAGAAAGTGCTGAACTTCGTCTTAATTTTGTACATGAATCAATCGCAACTAATGGTATTGCTGTATTGATAAGAAAAACTCCGGCAAAGATACGACTTAATAAAGAAAAGTTAGTTAGTGAAGATTATGTATCATTAAAACTTCATGACTTTTTAATTACTTGTGTTCAGGGACACTGTAACATATTAGTTAGTGGTGAAACTGGTTCAGGTAAAACTGAGTTAGTAAAATATTTGGCAAGTAAAATAAAAGAAGATGAAAAAATAATTACTATAGAAGATACATTAGAACTTCACTTAGATAAAATATATCCAACGAGAGATATAATTGCTATGAAAACAAATAATATTGCTTCATATTCAGATGTTTTGGTAGCATGTATGAGGCAAAACCCAAGATGGATCTTACTATCTGAGGTTCGTTCTGCTGAAGCAGTTATGGCAGTTAGAAACTCTATTTCATCTGGGCATAACATTTTATCAACAATTCACTCTGATAAAGCAAGTAGTATACCTATGAGACTTTATTCACTATTAGAATCAAGTCAAGATATTGATCAATTTATTAAAGGTATGCATAGATATATACAATTAGGTATACATGTTAAAGGTTTCTTTTCTAAGAAATATAATAGATTTCAAAGAGAAATAACTCAAGTAGTTGAGTTTTATGTTGATGATGAAGCAGGGGAAGCAAAAGTAAATGTTTTATATTCAAGAGATTTGGTAGGAAATGAAGTGTATAATAATCCAACTTCACATTTGATAGATTATTTATCATCTCAGGGTGTAACTATGCAAGAAGATCCATTTATACCAAAAGAGAGTGAAATAAAAGAAGGACAGGATGTACCAAAAGAAGAAGCAAAAGAAAAAAAGGAAGTTAACACTAATAATATAGAAATGTTAGAGTTATAGGAGGTGTGTATATATGTATATAGAGATTCTCATTATAGCAGTTATATTAGTATTCATATATATATATAGAAAGAATACTGGGGATAGTTCTTACAAGTTTATTAATAAAACAATAGGAGAAACTTATAATAAATATGCTCCTTATTCATTTAAAGTTGTAAGAGAGAAAGCTAAGGAATTAGGACAAGAATACACTAGTAGACAATATGCTGTACAAATAATAATATTTGGTGTATCAGCAGCATTTGTATCATACTTATATTTTTATAGTATACTTTGGAGTGTAATATATGCTTTAGCGGCAATATTAATGGTTCCATACTTAGCATATATGAGATGTAAAAAAGCATATAGTGAATTTATATTTGAACAAATACAAGTATATACAACAAACGTAATAATGGAATTTAATACAACACAATCTTTTGTTAAAGCATTAGAAGGTGTAAGGGATTCAGGAGTACTTGAAGATCCATTATTGACAGATATTAAAGAAATGATTCAAATGTCATATGAGAATGGTACGATAGATGAAGCAATTAGATTTATGAATGAAAAGTATGACTACTATGTAGTAAAAAACATGCATCAATTGTTCTTACAAATTACTAAAGAAGGTTCTAAAGATTCAGGTGAAGCATTAGAAGGAATGCTTCAAGATATAGATATGCTTGTTGAAAGTGTATATAGGGATAGAATAGATAGAACAACATTCTATAAGAAATTTATTACCTTTGGTTTAATGCTATATTTATTAGTATTGTTAATACAATTATTCTTAGGTGAATCTAGTTATGTAGCATTACTTGATGAAGTATTTGTAGTAATATTACTTCACTGTGTAATACTTATAAACACATACTTCTTAATATCAGGTATTAAATATTATCATGAAGATGTGGGGGCTGAATAATGGAAATAGTTTTAGTAGGTATAATTTTATTATTTTTATTTAATTATATTGGAGCATTTAACTTCAATACATTTATAACTGATAACAAAGCATTATTTTCTAAATTAAAGGAAGATGATTATGACTTCTTATTAATATCAAAATATGGTGATCAAGTTGATTTAAATGTAAAATATCAATCAAGAGTAAAAAGCGCTATTATAGCATTTATAATAGGTTTAATAGTGGCAATTACTTCATTATCTGATATTAATTTTGCTATAAAGTTAGTAGGAGTATTTTTAGTAACATATTTTATATTTAAAAATGATTATAATTCTGTTAAAGGATATTATAAAAAACACTTACATGATATTAATTTAAAACTACCATATTATTTAAAAAGTTTAGAAATATTAATTCAACACTATACAGTACCAGTAGCAATAACAAGAAGTTTAGAACAAGCACCAGAGATGTTTAAACCTGGTCTTAGAGAATTAATAGCGTCAATTGATTCAGGTGATTCTACAATTGAACCATATATGGCATTTGCTAGAAGATACCCTGTAAGAGATTCAATGAGAATGATGAGACTTTTATATAGACTTAGTCTTGGTAGTCAAGAAAGAAAACAAGAACAATTAATAGTATTCTCAAAAACAATATCTAACTTACAAGCAAAATCAAGAGACACTAAATATAAAGAAAGACTTGAAAAGATGGAAAAGAAAACTATGACAATGTTTACTGCTACAGGAGCAGGGGTAATGATCATATTAGTACTTTCTATTATGCAACAGTTTACAGCAATGTAAAAAAAATATTGATTATAAAAATTTATTATTGTATAATTATATTGTAAATATAAAAATATAGAGGGAGGAATTTTTAATGAAAGAAGCAACAGGAGAATTAAATATGACAGTTGTTACTATTGTAGCAATCGCAGCTGTAGCATTATTATTCTATGTATTCTTATGGCCAACTATCCAAAAGAGTATTGTAAATCAAACTTGTAAAACTTATGGTTCTGAATTCACAGCTATTAGACAAGAACAGGCTGATTCTGGATCTGGTGCTAAGGTTTATAAATGGAAATGTTGTAATGGTACAGGTGATAATGCTACATGTTATGATGCTGAAGAAGATGAAACTGAAACACCTGAATCAGGTAGTTAATTTATAATAAAAGAATAAAGGAAAGAGCATATGAAGGAATCAATAGGTGGAACTTGGTTAATTGGTATAGTGGCACTATTTATAGTGCTCTTTTCTGCTTTTATGGCATACTCAATTAACTATACTAAGGCTTTTAGAGCGAAAAATTCTATTATTGATTTAATAGAGCAAAGTGAAGGGTATACTTTTTATAATGAATCTACTCCAATAGAGAATCTTACTGATGAACAATTAAGATCAAATGGAAGTACAGAAGCGCAAGCATATGCGATTGTTAAATCAGTTGGATATGATTTTGGAAGTAAGAGTAAAAATAAAGTAGTATGTAATAACGATGGTACTATTTCAGAAGCAACTAAAATAGATGATGCATATCAACCAGGTGGTTTCTGTGTGTACCGTATTAAAAATACTGATGGTTCTACTAGATATAAAGTAGTAACTTATGTAATGATGAAATTTCCTGTAATTGATTTTGGAATTAGTATTCCGATTAAGGGAGAAACTAAAACATTATATTATGAAGTTAATAATGCATTTAATAATACTTATTCAGTAGAATAATAAAACTAATAGTCAGGGAGATGATGATATGAATGTAATGGTATATAATAAATATAAAGAATTATTAATGGGGCTTAATTTGGACATTATGAAATCTATTGAAGGGGTTTTTAATGTTGATGAAATAATAGATACTTTTAGTAATTATTATTATGATAAAATGATTCTTGATATAACAGCAATTAGGGATTATCAAAATGCTGATAATTTACAAAAATTAGCTATGAATATCAATATGGAGAATGTTATTTTATTATTAGATGATAGTCCTGAATGTAATTCTAAGACTTATCTTTCTAAGTTGATTAGTCTTGGTATTTATAACTTTACAAGAAATACTGAGGGTATTAATTATTTACTAGTGCATCCTCATACATATAAAGATGTTGTTAATATTCATAATATAGATTCTGTGAATACAGAGGGTGCTGCGCCTGTTAATAATAATATGACTGCTGCTGATCCTGCTTTAGGATTTACTAGTGGTGGTAAATTAAGAGTAATTGGATTTAAAAATATTACTCCACATGCTGGGGCAACATCATTAATATATATGCTTAAAAAGGTTTTATCTGAAACTAGAAAATGTGCAGCTTTAGAAGTTAATAAAGTAGACTTCTTATATTATAATGATAAAGATATGATTAGTACTACTACTACAGAACTTCCTAAAGAATTTATGAAGAAACAAATGTATGATGTTCTTCTTATAGATTTGAATGATTATGATGATTTATCTATATGTTCAACAGTGTTCTATTTATTAGAACCATCTACATTAATGGTAAATAAATTAGTTCATAAGAAGAGAGATATATTTGATTCATTAAAGAATGAGAATGTAGTATTAAACAAATGTTGTTTGAGTCGTGAGGATGTGGCTACATTTGAATATGAAACTAAACTTAGATTATTCTATACACTTCCTCCAATTGATGATAGAAAACTTGATAGTCCAGAATTAAGAAAATTTATTAGTAAGATAGGGTTATAATTAGTATTCTATTGACAAAAAACTAAAAATCGTATAAAATTTTAATTAGTGAAGGAGTGATGATGATGGTGGGCCCAGAACAAATATGCGGAGATTTAGGACCAGTATTAAGAATAGTAGGAATAGTAATTTGGGGTATAAAAGTAGTTGTACCAATTATTTTAATTGTTGTTGGTATGATGGATTTAGCAAAAGCCGTTACTGAAAAAAGTGATGATAAAATTAAGGAAGCTCAAAATAAGTTAGTAAAAAAAGCTATTGCAGCTGTATTAGTTTTCTTAGTTATTACAATAGTAGGATTATTAATGAAATTAATTGGTGATAATAGTTATCAAGATTGCGTTGCTTGCATTAATCATCCATTTAGCGAAAGTTGCTTAGACAAAAATCATGGTGAAATTTCTACTGATAAATAATTAGAAGCAATGCTTCTTTTTTATTTACAGAAAAATTTAATAATATACTTTCATAGTTTTAAAGATTAGTGTATAATTAAAGTGGAGGTTAATATGAAGAGAATTTTAACATATGGAACATATGATTTGTTACATTATGGACATATAAGATTGTTAAAAAGAGCAAAAGCTTTATGAGATTATTTAATTGTAGCTTTATCAACAGATGAGTTTAATGCTATTAAAGGTAAAAGTTCATACCATCCATATAATGAAAGAAAAGAAATGTTAGAAGCAATAAGATATGTTGATTTAGTTATTCCTGAAGAAAATTGGGAACAAAAAATTAATGATGTAAAAGAATATAAAGTTGATGTTGTAGTCATGGGAAGCGACTGGGCAAATAGTGATAAGTTTGAATATTTAAAAGACTATTGTGAGGTTGTTTATTTAGATAGAACAGAGGGAGTATCTACAACAAAAATTAAAAATGATTTGAAAGATTAATACACATAAGTGTATTTTTTATTTGACATGGTATAATTGAAATATATTCCTTAAAGTGATATAATACTTCTGAGGGAATAAGTATGAAAAGTAATAAGATATTTGATAAGTTAAACTATAAAAAAATTGTTTTGTATTTGAAATCAAATATTTTATTTTTGCTTTATATACTTATAACAATACTTTTAGATATTATGCTTAAATTAATAACAATAGGTAGTATTACTTTTAGAGGAATAGTATGTGATTTAATAATATCTTTAATTATAGGTTCTGTTATATATTTAATTAAACCTAAAAGAAGGGTTATATATTTAACTATATGGTTATTTATTGCTAGTGCTATATGTGTTATTAATACAATATATTATGAATTTTATCAATCATTTGTATCAGTTAATTTGATTCAAACTGCAAGTATGTTAGGAAAGGTTCATAGTTCTTTACTTGAAAAACTTAAATTTTATCAATTTATATATTTATTATTTCCTTTACTATTTGTAATACTATATAAATATATTTTTAATAAGAATAAAAGTTTTATTTTAGAAAATAATAATATTGTTAAAAAGTTATATAAGAATACTATTTTGGTGGCGATATGTTTGCTTTTTATAGTTGTTATAACTCTTAGTAAAACTGAGGCAACTAAATTTGTTAAACAATGGAATAAAAATTATATTGTGAATAAGTTTGGTATATATACTTATACAATAAATGATTTTTTGCAGAGTGTTAAACCTAGATTAACGTCGTCTGCTGAGTATGATGAAATTGCTCATGAATTTAGAAATTATTATGCTTGTAAATGGAAAAAGAAAAATGATATTAATGAATATACTAATAAATTCAAAGGAAAGAATGTAATATTTATTCATGCTGAGAGTATACAAAACTTTTTAATTAATTTGAAAATAAATGGTAAAGAAGTAACTCCTAATATCAATAAATTTATTAGTGAGGGAATGTATTTTAGTAAATTTTATCCACAAATAAGTGTTGGTACTTCATCTGATACAGAGTTTACATTAACAACTGGGTTGATGCCTTCATCTAGTGGTACAGTCTTTGTCAATTATTATAATAGGAAATATTATTCTTTACCTAAATATTTTAATGATTTAGGATATTATACATTTAGTACTCATGCCAATTATAAAGAGTATTGGAATAGAAATACTATGTATAAAACACTTGGATATCAAGATTTTTATTCAAGAGATTATTTTGAAGTTCCTGATGAGAATGATAAAGATTATATAGGTCTTGGATTATCTGATAGTTCATTTTTTAAGCAATTTATACCTATATTAAAGAATATTGAAAGTAAAAATAAACCATTTTATGGTACGATTATTACATTATCTAATCATTCACCTTTTGATGATTTAGAAAAATATGATGAATTTGATGTTACATTAAATTATACATATCGTAATGAATATGGTAATAAAGTAAAGGCAACTTCAAATTATTTAGAAGGAACTAAGATGGGTAATTATCTTAAGAGTGCTCACTATGCTGATAGGGCATTTGGGGAGTTTATAGACAGTTTAAAGGAGAATAATTTACTTGAGAATACTATAATAGTATTTTATGGTGATCATGAGTCTAGACTTGCTAGAAGTGAGTTTGATATGTTATATAATTATGATCCACAAAGTGATACGATTAAAAATTCAAATAGTGAAGGTTATGTTGATGTTAGTGGTTATAATTATGATTTACTTAAGAATACTCCTTTAGTAATATGGTCAAATGAAGAGAGTTTAAAGAGTGAAATAACTGATGTTATGGGAATGTATGATGTTCTTCCGACTATTGCTAATATGTTTGGATTTAAAGAGATGTATTCTTTAGGACATGATATATTTAGTGATGATGAAAAAATAGTTGTTTTTCCTAATGGAAATGTATTAACAAATAGTATTTATTTTAGTAATTCTAATGATGAATATATTACTTTTAATGATAATCCACTTGATGCTGATTACATAGAAAAGTTAAAAGATTATTCTAGTAAAATACTTGATATTTCGAATGGAATTGTTAATTATGATTTAATTGATAGAGAAGAAAAGTTAATAGGAGAGTGTGAAAAATGAGTAAGAAAAAGAATAAAAATGATGCTTTAACAATTGTTGTTTTTGTAATTATTGGGGTTTTATTATTTGGTTATTTAGGTTATAAAGTATATAATGATTTTTTCAATAAAACTGATGTAAAAAAAGAAGTAGATTCAATAGGATTATATGGTTATACTTTACATGATAGGGATACTAAGGCATATAAAGACAATTTTAAAGAACTTAGTAGTACTTTAAATAAAGATACTATTGACTATAAAAATTATGCTACATTGGCATCTAAATTGTTTATAATTGATTTGTTTACATTAGATAATAAACTTGGTAGTACTGATATAGGTGGTTTACAATTTGTACATAAAGATTTAAAAGAGAATTTTAAGGAAAATATGGGTAATACTATTTATAAGTATGTTGAGATTAATGTTGATGGTAAAAGAACTCAAAAATTACCTATAGTAAAAGATGTTACTGTTTCTAATGTTCTTGAAACAAGTTATAAATATAATAATAAAGATTATCCTGCTTATGTTGTTAGTGCTAATTGGGAATATGAAGAGGATTTAGGATATCAAAATTCTATGAAAATAACATTAATCAAAGATAAAAATATATTATACATTGTAAAAGGAGAGTAATCTTCTTTTTTTAATTATTTGAATGAATAATACTATGAAATTGGTTAAAATTAATAATTAAAATGTAAAAATTGCATAAAAATTGCAAAAATCAATAAATAAATCTTAAAAAATATTGATTTTTTACTAAAATGTACATATAATACTATTAGAGGGGATGATATTATGCTTATAGAATTTAGTGTATCAAACTTTTTGTCATTTAAAGATAAAAATACTTTTACTATGCTTGCATCATCTGATAATACATTAAAGGATAATTTTGTTGAGATAAATAATGATAGAATTTTAAAAATGACTGCGATATATGGTGCGAATGCTTCTGGCAAAACTAATTTATTTAAAATTTTAGCTATCGTTAGCAGTATGATTAAAAGTTCTAATTTTTTTGCACCTAATATTTTATTACCAATAGTTCCATTTAAGTTGGATAAAGATACTGTTAATAAACCGAGTGAATTTGAAATAAAATTTTTGATGAATGGGATAAGGTATTTATATGGATTTAAGGCGGATAGAGAAAATGTTTATGAAGAATATTTAACATATTACCCCAATGGTAGACCGGTAAAAATATTTACTCGTGAAAATATCAATAATTATTCATTTAATTCAAATGATGAAAAATTTCTTAATGATTTAAAAGATAAAAATACTTCAAATAAATTTTTTGTTGCGACTGCGACTAACTGGAATTATGAAAAAACACAACCTGCTTTTGAATTTTTAACAGAAAAAATAGGTGTTGTATTGTCTTATGAACAAATCAATAATTATTCATATAATATGTATTATAATGATAAAGATAAAAAATTAGAGAATTTTGCGTTGAATTTTTTAGAAAAAGCAGATTTTAATATAAAAGGTTATAACATTATAGAAGAGAAAATGACTGAAGATAAATTAAGAACAATACCTGATGCAATAAAACCTTTTATTCCTTTAAATACACCGATGTATAAAGTTAATACTAAGCATATAGTAAATGGTAATGAATATGAATTTGATATTTCAGAGGAATCAGTAGGAACTCAAGTAATATTTTCTTTTATTCCAGTTCTTAAAGATGTATTAGATAATGGGAAGATATTAATAATAGATGAGTTTGATAAAAGTTTACATCCATTTATAGTAAAATATATTGTAGAAATTTTTAATAATTTAGAAATAAATAATAATGGTGCTCAATTAATTTTTAATACACATGATACTAATTTACTAGATCTTGAGTTGCTACGTAGAGATCAAATATGGTTTACGGAAAAAAATTCAAAAGATGGTTCTACTACAATTTATCCGTTAGATGATTTTTCTGTTAGAAAAACAGAAAATGTTGAAAAAGGATATTTGTTAGGAAGATATGGAGCAATTCCATTTCTAGAAAGTGATTTTGATTATTTAAAATAATTTAATTATGAGCAGAGATAGAAGTAGAAATAAATATAATCGTAAATCAAAGAGAGTAGTTTTAGTATCATACGAAGGAGAAAATAAAACAGAAAAGAATTATTTGAGTAATTTTTCAGGTAGAGATAAAGATTATATAATAAAACCGGTTCCAGGAAATGAAACTGATCCGATTAATTTGGTAAGACAAACAATTCAGAAAGTAAAAGATTTGTCATTAGATTTATCAGAGGACGATAAAGCATATTGTGTATTTGATACGGATACAAAACCAGAAAAAAACATACAAATTGAATCGGCAATTAAATTGGCAAAAGATAATGATATAATTCCAATAGTGTCTGCGCCATGTGTTGAGTTATGGTTTTTATTACATTATGAATATACTACTGCGTTTATTAATTCTAATGATGTAATTGAAAGATTAAAAAAACATTATCCTAAATATGAGAAAAATTGTAATATTTATTCAGAAATAAAGGATAGAGTAGATATTGCAATAAAAAATTCTAAGAAACTTGAAAAATATCAAAAACAAAATAATAAAAAACTTCAAACTGTAGATGCTAATCCCTATACAGAAATGTACAAATTAGTTGAAGAGTTAATGAAATAGAAAATTGGAATATTAATCATATTTAAAAGAAGCATCTATTGTGATGCTTCTTCTGTTTTTTTATCATCTTTATTTTCAGTATTAGTAGTATCATCTTTTTTATCATCGTCTTGTTTTATTGTTGGTGTACTAACAACTGCTTTTTTCTTAACATAAATAGTTAGTGTAGATAATTGATTTAATATAGTATCTTTATGTTCTTTTTGACTATGGAAACTATATTCATTCCAGTTAGAAATACTAACAGTTTGATTATTATCAATATTTACAAATGATAATTTAAGATTATTGGTTGATGCATATGATTTAATTGCATCTACTGAATACCCTGACATACTTTTTAAAGTACTTATTTTAGCTTGACTATATTTTCCTTGTCCCACTAATGTTTCTGTGTATAAGTTGTTTAAATCAAATGATGTTTTCTTTATTAAATTGTTATTTGAAGTACTTAAATTATTTTTTATTTCTTTCTTAATATCATTTATACTTCCAGTATAAGGTATTGTTACTGCTGGATAACTTTTTGATGATGGTTCATATACATGATGCCATGCATTATATCCAGATAATTGACTTCTTTGAATATTAACTAAATTAGAATTATCAGAGATTACTATTGATTTAGCTAAGTTATAAAGTGATAAAACATCTTTAGATTTAATATTTGTTTGGAAGTTTGCTTTTATTGTTTCTAATACATTTATTGCTTGATTAGGATCTCTTAATTTAGTTCCTGCTTCAACTATACCTAGTATTACTTTCATTTGATTTTTACCTCTAGTATAGTCATTTCTTACACCTTCGGTATATTGAGCACAGTGAAGTCCCATTTGTTTACCAGCACCTGATCCATCATTTGGTTTATGTCTGTTTCTTGACATTGCGAGTGCTTGTTCACCGTTTAAGTGTTGTTTCCCTTTTAATACAGTAATAGTATTATCTCCCCATTGTCTTGAACTATTTTGTTCACAGAATGAATATGGAACTTCTACATCTATACCACCGACTGCATCTACTAGTTGTACAACTCCTTTGAAATTAATTTTTGCATAATAGTCTATTTTAGTATCGAATAGTTTTTGCATTGTATTTACTGCGCATTCTGATGAACTTCCCCAAGTTACAGTGTTTATTCTTCTATAATTATTACCTGAACATGCTGTTTTTAAGTACATATCCCTTGGTACAGATGTTAGAGTAGCTCTTAAAGTTTTAGGATTAAATGTTACTAGTAATAATACATCTGCATTATATCCTGATGTTACACCATCTTTTGATGAGTCAACACCAATAAATAACATTGTGAATGGTTTGTTTAATGATGTTGTTGTGTCATTGTTATTATTCTCTTTTGATTCATATTTCTTTGTCTTTTCATAAAGAACTACAGTATCTTCTTTTATATTTTCATATCCATCTAATGAATAGAACATATCAACATAGTTTGAACTAAAAAATGCTGCGTCTACTTCTTTGTTTTTAAGTGCATATAATAATTCCATTGTTGATTCATATTTAACTATCGTGTTATTACTTTCAAGTTTTAATTCACTTATTATTTCATTTGGTAATACATATCCTTCAGTATCACTACTGTCAGTTATAATACCTATTTTTGCTTTATTTAGATCTTTATATGTCTTATATTTTTTATTATAAGTTACTAGTGAAGAACTAGCAGTGTTTTTAGTATCACTATATGAGTCTATTGTTTTATATATTTTATTTAAGTAGTAGTAACCACCGAATTGTACTATACTTACAAGTAAACACATTATAAGAGGTATTATAAATGCTGCTTTACTTT
The DNA here is from genome assembly GCA_934090685.1 of uncultured Bacilli bacterium. Classification (GTDB taxonomy): domain Bacteria; phylum Bacillota_I; class Bacilli_A; order RF39; family UBA660; genus CAG-1000. The sequence goes on along the minus strand of CAKOJN010000008.1, from coordinate 31,895 downwards.
TCTTTTTAATACTTCTAAGTAATAGATAACTAATAAATATTAATAGATAAAGTAGGGTAATAATACCATATATTCTATAAAATGTTTCAACTCCTTTATAAAGCACAAGACTATAGCCTAGAAGACCTAGGCTTGTTAATTGAATTAATATTAATATAATACTTAATGATGCTTTTAACTTTTTATTCATTTTCTTTAGTCACTTCGTCTTTCTTTTTTGTATTTGTCTTTTTAGTAGACTTAGTTGTTTTCTTAGTAGTAGTTTTCTTTTTTACTGGTGTCTTTTTTTTTATTTCTTTTTCAGTTTCTTGTTCTAGTTTTTCTTCATGCTTTTTTAGTTCTTCAAGTTTCTTTTCTTCTTCTTGTCTTTTTAATTCTTCTTCTTTTTGTATTTCTTCTTGCTTTCTTTTCATCTCTTCAAGTAGTTTTCTTTTTCTTCTTTTATTTTTCCTCATTTTAGATATTAATATACATATTAGTATAAATATAATTATTGTAGTTTCTGCTCCTAAAAATATAATGATTTCTGTGTACATCTTCATTTTTTCTTTATAGGATGATGTCATTTCATCAGTATATCTAATTGCAGTATTATTTTTACTATCATATAAATAATAGTTATCTTTTCCATTAGTTAAATCTTTTGCTTTTATAATTGCATATTCGCTATCTTTTTGAGCTAGTGCTTTTACTTCAATGTCATTTATTTTAATAGTTTTTTCTTTATAAGCACTATCAAATTTTTTATCTATATCAAGTGGTAATAATTTTAATTTTTCAAGTGATATTTCATTATATTCTTTATATGATTTATCCTTTTCATTATATAAATATAATTTTATATTTCCTTCGCTATCTTTAAGTGCGATTAATGTTACATTAGCAGATTCATTAAATAGGGAAGGTACTTTTTGACCATCTATTTCTATTTCTTTTATTTCAAAGTTTTCTTTGCTTTCTATACTGCTTGTTCTTTTTACTATAACATAATCTTTATCATTTACTTTAACAGTTATTGGATTAGGATCAACTACACTTACAATTACTGTGTATTCTTTATTACTTCCGTTTTCTGCAGTGACTGTTATTACAAATTTATTTTCTCCTTCTGATACTTCATGTTCTCCATCACCATTTACGCTTGCTTTTGAATCATTTTTACTAACATTAATATTTATTTTAGTTGTATCAGCAGGTACTTCTACTTTATAGTTTGTTTCATCTTTTGAGAAAGAAGGGGATAAGTCATATCCATCTACTGATAAATTCTTTAAAGTATTATCTTTTGAATATGATGCTTCTAGTTCTGCTTGAGTAATTACTTTTACTGTTTTTGAACCTCTATTCATAGAAAGTTTATTTTCATTTTTATCATAAGCACCAGCAGATTTAACTGTGACAGTTCCACTTCCTTTAGCAATTGCTTTTAATGTCCATGTTTTACTTCTTGCGTTTTCTCCATAATCACTAAAGAAATAAACATTTCCTCCGCTTACTAATTTAAATTTGCTTTTATCATAGTCAAGTGTCCATTCCCATGAACCTAATGTTGCGCTTGATGATATTTTAGTTGATACTGTAAATGTTCCTCCGACTACTACTTTACTCTTATTTGTTGACACAGATATTGTTGCTGATGCTGCATGAACAGATAGGGTAAAAGTAAATGTAAGAAGTATTGTTAATAAATATTTTGTAATCTTTTTCATTCTTCCTCCTATAATTGTTTATCACCTTTTAAGTGTTTTTGAACTTGTAATAAATCAAGTATTGTTATGTTATTATCTCCAGATGTATCTGCTGCATAGAAATATGCTCCTGATAATTTTTTATCATTTTTTAAATGTTTTCTTATTTGAAGTAAATCAAGTATAGTAACATCTCCATCACCTGATGAGTCTCCTCTTACAACTATTGTATAAGTTTTAGTATCTATCGCTGAGACTATTGTTATTTTTTGACCTGTTGCTAATTTTGTATTATCACTTTGTACTTTTCCGTCAGAATTAGTAACAATTATGTTTTTAGCACCACTTTTAATTAAATTATTTTTAAGATCACTAATTAATGTTTTAGTTCTTATATTAGTCAAATAACCATTTTTATCATTAACATATGATGAATTAATTATATCTTTATTAGATGTTGTATCTTCAACTTTATTAATTGTTATAGTATATTGTCTTTTTATACCTGTTTGAGATGTTACAGTTATTGTAATATCTGTTTCATCATCTTTAAGTTCATACTCACCAGTACCACTAATAGTTGCATTAGAACTTTGTGTACTTGCTTTTATTGTTATCTTATTAGTAGTTTTTGGTACATATGAATCATATGTTAATATATCTTTATCAAATGAAGGAGTAATATTAAAGTTAACTACTTCTAATTTTGATAAATAATTATTATTATCACCACTTTTTGGTAAAGAAGTAAAATTAGGCATATTATTATAAACAGGAATTCTAAATATAAATTTTTGACTTATATTTCCACCTTCAACATATGCATTGTAAGCAGTATTTCCTTCAGTGGCAGGTGCTTGTATATTAGTTTGATATTGATTAGTATATTTAGATGATTTTGTATCAGTACTTACATTAAATTTTTGAAAATATAATGTGTTTTGCCCTCTGGTAATATAACTTACTGATAGGAATGATGCTCCTTCTTTAATAGCAGTTTCTATGTTATTCCATTCGCTACCTTTTCTATCTATAAGTTTTGCTGCATATGCAAGTCCTCTTACCACTGGATCACTTGTATAATTATCTTTGTGTGCTCCGATATTAAAGAAGTTATAGTATCCACTTCTAGTTTGACCTCTATAAGTAAAACTTCTGCCATCAGTTGAAGCACTACCATTACTACTTACCTCTTGTCTGATTCTACTAGCAATGTGTACAGGACTTATACCTAGTGATTTACCTGCATTGAACATCGGAACAGTGTATTTGTCATCTTTTAATTTACCATTTCCGAATACTGATTTTACAAGACTAGGGTAAACGCTTTCTAAACTTTTATCATAGTCTAATTTTTCAAACATAAATATTCTTTTTTCATATAACCAGTTTCTTGGATCCATATAGAATGCTATTACATCGTTATTTACATAGAACCAAGTTTTACCTTCTGCTGGAGTAGAGGAAGTTCTATAGCTATCATCAGTTGTTTGCATGTAATTTTTTCCTGCTTCTTTATCAACAACTGTATTAAAATTTAAATTAGTTTTATCAACTATAAATTCCCAATTAGGATATTTTTTATGTAAATAAGTAAGATATGGTATATATGAATCTGGAAATCCTTTGTTTTTTAATTCTTTTGAATAATTATCATCAGTAGCGGTTATATCACTTTTTCTCATAATATAACTTTTACTCATGTATCCAACTTTATTTCCATAATATTGAATTTTATACCAATCTCCACTTTCTCCGAGTATAGTTACATTAACTCCAAGTGTTAATCTCTCTTTAATGCTATTTTTTGTACCAGCACCTTCTCTAACTGCAACATTATTACCAGTTACTCTTGCTGACCAATCTACTTTAGTTTCAGCATTAATTTTAGATATGTATTTACTACAAACGTAACCTTCTTTTTCTTTATATAAAACTTTTGCCCATTTTTGATCACAGCCAGTACCTGAATACAACGTATCTTCAAGAACAGTTACTTCTGTTCCTCTATTAACATTTACTATTATTGAATAGTTAGTACCAGCGCCACTTCTTATTCTTACATCATTACCATTTATTTCAGCATTATAACCACTAGCATTTATAAAAAGTGGAATACACATAAAAAATAAGAGAGAAAATAACATTTTTATAGATTTTTTTTTCATATATACTCCTTTTATTATCATTATTATATTAATTATAACAAAATTCGATGTTTTTTTCATTATTTTATGGTAAATTTACATAGAAAATGTGCTATAATATCTAATTAATGAGGTTGAAGTATGAAAAAGAAAAAGAAAATAGTAATTAGTTCTAAAACTATTATAATAATTTTATCAATTTTACTCTTGGTTTCACTTGTTATTAACATATATTTTTTTGATGTTAAAAAAACTAGTATTGTTCTTGATGAAAACGTTGTGTTTTTTGGGGACTCTATTACTAGTGGATATAAAATAGAAGAGTTTTATCCAAAAAATAACGTAATTAATAGTGGTACTGGTGGTGATACAACAGAGGATTTGCTTGAAAGAATGGAAGATGTTTATAAATATAATCCATCTAAAGTATTTATACTTATAGGAATTAATGATTTAAACAGAGGAAAGAGTATTGATGAAATATTAGATAATATTCAAAGAATAGTTAATAATATTAAGACTAATAGGGAATACACAAATATATATATAGAATCTGTTTATCCTATAAATAGAAATGTATTTGAAGATAAAGATTATTCATTTAATAATGACATTAGTAATGACACTATAAAAGAATTAAATGATAGATTAAGTAATCTTTGTAAAGAAAATAGTATTCAATATGTTGATGTTTATAATAATTTAATAGATAGTGAAGGTAATTTAAAAAAAGATTATACTAAAGAAGGATTACATTTGACAGATTTAGGATATTTTAAGGTAACTTCTAGTTTGAGTAAATATATTGATGAAGAATTGTGAAATCTATTAATAATCATGCTATAATTATAATTAAGGATGTGAAAATATGAATTATGAAGTTAATGGTCATAATATATTTATTATAGTAACAACATGTTTTTTAGCATCATTAATATTTGTACAACTTATGAAAAAAGTTGCTATATTTTTAAAAATTATGGATGTTCCAAATGAAAAGAGAAAGATACATAAAAAACCAATGCCTTTACTTGGGGGACTTGGAATATATTTTGCTTTTTTACTTGGATATATGGCATTTGCACCTAAGAATAATTTAATGATTTCTATATTGATTTCATCATTTTTGATTGTACTTTTAGGTTTATTTGATGATATGACTAAGAGTGAAACCCCTATGCCTAATAAATATAAGTGGTTAGTTCAATTAATAGTTGCCGCTATAGTTGTATTTTATGGAGGACTTGAACTTACCAAAGTTACTTTGTTTGGTTTAAAAATTAATTTTGCTGTAGTACCTTTATTACCTGAAGTGTTATCAATATTTATAATAATCGCAACTATTAATGCAATCAATTTGATAGATGGTCTTGATGGTTTATGTGCGGGTATTTCGTCAATATATTTTTTAACAATTGCTGTTATAGGATTTATACTAAATAAATTTGGTGGTCTTGATATTATATTGTGTTTAATTATGCTTGGAAGTACACTTGGATATTTAGTACATAATTTTCCACCAGCGAGAATATATCAAGGAGACGCTGGAAGTACCTTTTTAGGATTTATGATTTCTGTTATTTTCTTACTTGGTTTTAAAACAACAACATTAACATCACTAGTAATACCACTATTAATATTAGCTATTCCTATTATGGATACATTATGTGCGATTATTAGAAGAAAATTAAAAGGTCAAAAGATAGATCATGCTGATAAAGAGCATTTGCATCATCAATTACTTAAAAAATTATCAAAAAGAAGTACATTGCTTGTCATATATGCAATTAATGTTTTATTTTCTGTGACTAGTATTTTCTATGTTGTTGGAGATAAAAAAGAAGCAGCAGTGTGTTATGTGATAATAACATTCATTGTATTGTTTCTAGTATTTAAAACAAATATTATATTTGAAAGGTCTAAAAAATAGACCTTTTTAATTTTATGTGATATTATATTTATAAGGAGATTTGATATGAAAGTAGCTATATTGGGATGTGGAGCATATGGACTTGCTCTTGCAAGTATTCTTGTTAAGAATAAAGCTGTTGTAACCATGTGGTCTTATTCAAATGAAGAGAAAGAGATTCTAACTAAATCGAGAAAAAGTAACAAATTAGAAAATTATAAAATACCAGAGTGTATTAATTTTAGTACTGATATGAATGAGGTTGTAAAAGATTGTAATTTAATTGTGATAGCGGTTCCTACTTTTTCATTTGAAAGTACCGTTATTAAATTAAAAGAATGTATAGATAAGAAGCAATCTGTATTAATTGCTACTAAGGGTATTCAACAAGATACATGCTTATTTTTACATGATGTCTTTAAGAAACATTGCAAAAATAAAATAGCGGTTATTTCAGGGCCTTCTTTTGCAGTTGATATTATTCGTGAAGTGCCAATTGGATTAAGTCTTGCAACTAAACATAATTCGGTTGATTTATTAGTGAGAAAGTGTTTTGAAAACGAACTTACTAAGTTTAGAAGAACAAATGATATTATTGGGGTAGAAGTTTGCGGTAGTATAAAAAATGTAATGGCAATTGCTTCAGGTATGCTAGAGGGAATGAATGCAACTCCTTCAACGAAGGCACTTTTTTTGACTGAAAGCATGAACGATATAAAAGAATTATTATTCGCACTTGGTGGAAAGAAAAAAACGATTCTTTCATTCGCAGGATTTGGTGATATTTTAATGACAAGTACTTCACCATCATCTAGAAATTTTAGTTTTGGATGTTTAATAGGAGAAGGAAAAAGTAAACAAGTTATTGACAATTATTTTAAAGAGAATACTGTAGAAGGAATGTATACTTTACAATCTATTCACAAACTAGTTAAAAAGAAAAATGTAAAGATGCCAATAATTAATTTGATATATGATATAATAAATGGCACGAAAGAAAAAGAAGAAATACTAAGTTTTTTAATTAATAAATGATATACATATTTGCGCTAAAATTATAAAATGTGTTATAATAGAAACGAAATAACTTAAATGAATTAAGATGTTTTAATGTATGGAGGAAAATATGATTTATGGAGAAATTTTAGCCGGTGGTTCTGGCACAAGAATGGGTAATACAGAAATGCCCAAACAATTTTTAATGTTAGGAGATAGGCCAATTATTATTCATACTATTGAACAATTTTTGATTAATCAATCGTTTTCAAAAATAATAGTTTGCTGTCCTAAAGAATGGGTTAGTCATGCTGAAGATTTACTAGAAAAGTATAATATTGATACTGATAGGGTTGATATAACAGCTGGAGGAACTACTAGAAATGAAACTATTATTAATGGTTGTAAATTAATTGAAGAAAAATATGGTTTGACAGACAAGGATATTATTGTTACTCATGATGCAGTTAGACCATTTATTAATCAAAGAATATTAGATGATAATATTAAATTGGCTAAGAAATTTGATGCTGTTGATACAGTTGTGCCGGCCACTGATACAATTGTATATTCTAAAGATGGAAAATTAATCACTGATATTCCTGATAGAAAAGAGTGCTATCAAGGACAAACTCCTCAAACTTTTAATATTAAAAAATTGATGGAATTATTCGAGTCATTAACTAAAAAGGAAAAGGAAATATTAACTGATGGTTGTAAGATTTTTTCATTAAAAGGGGAAAATGTAGGTTTAGTCGATGGTGAAATATATAATATAAAGTTAACAACATTATATGATCTTAAAATAGCTCGTGCTATTATAATGGGAAAGGATGAAAAATGATAGCGCAATCTTATAGACTTTGTTCTCCAAAACAAATAAGAACTGATTTTATAGACTTACCTCTTCCTATTGATGATGTATTAGTAAGACCAACATATCTTTCTATTTGTGCTGCTGATCAAAGGTATTATCAAGGTAAAAGATCGCCAGAAGTACTAGCAAAAAAGCTTCCAATGGCTTTAATTCATGAATGTGTTGGTAAAATAGTATTTGATCCCAAAGGTGAGTTTAAACCTGGAGATAGAGTGGTTATGATACCAAATACTCCTAGAGAAACTGATTCTGTAATAAAAGAAAATTATTTAAGAAGTAGTTTGTTCAAATCAAGCGGTTATGATGGCTTTATGCAAAGTATTGTAAATATAGAAAGAACTAGAATTATTAAATATACAAAGATTGAAGACAGAATTGCTGTATTGTTGGAATTAATGAGTGTAGCTATGAATGCTTTGGAACATTTTGAAGGTTATAGTCATATGAAAAAACAAACCATAGGTGTATGGGGGGATGGCAGTGTTGGTTTTGTAACAGCTCTTGTTCTTAGAAAAACTTTCCCCAAAGCTAAACTAATAATTTTTGGAAATCGATATGAAAAACTTCAATATTATCAATTTGCTGATGAAGTATATCAAGTTGCCAACGTTCCAGAAGGTGTTACTGTAGATCATGCATTTGAATGCGTTGGTGGTACCAAATCAGAAATAGCCATAAATCAAATTATTGATTTAATTAATCCACAAGGGAGTATTGCTTTAATGGGTGTAAGCGAAAATAATGTACCGATAAATACGAGAATGATACTTGAAAAAGGTTTAACATTATTAGGTAATAGTAGAAGTGGTTATGAAGATTTTGATGCATCAATTAGATTTATAGAAGAAAATGACGATGTGGTAGACTATTTAAGTATTATTATATCTAGTGAGGTAGAAGTACATTCAGTTAATGACATACACTCTGCATTTCAAAATGATCTAAGCAATAATTTTAAAACTATAATGAAATGGGAGATTTAATATGCAATATGTAAAAGGATTTTTACAAAAAATAAAAAGAATGTCTTGTATAATCATTTATAATTATTTTACCAAAAGGTGTAAATTAAATGAAAAAAGAGTGTTGTTTTTGTCAGATTCCAGAGATCATATCTCTGGAAATTTCGAATATATATATAACTATTTGAAAGAAAATAATCCAGACTATGAGTTAAAAACTTATCTAAAAAAATCTTTAAAAACTAAAAGAAGTTTTAAAGAAAAAATTCTTTTACTTAAAGATATAGCAAGTTCTAAATATATACTTGTTGATGATTTTTATCCATTAATTTATCCTTTGAAAATAAGAAAAAATGCTAAATTAATACAAGTATGGCATGCAATGGGTGCTTTTAAAACTGTAGGATACAGTCGAAATAAAAGTAAGGAAGGATATAAAAGTTCAAGTTTGACACACAAAAACTATACTGATACAATTGTTAGTTCTGAAAATATAAGAAAAAATTATGCGGAAGCCTTTGGTATTGACATAGAAAAGGTACATCCTTACGGTGTTCCTAGAACAGATATATTTTATAGTGATAAATATAAAAGAGACATTAGAAAGCAACTATATCAAAAATATCCTCAATTTAAAAATAAAAAGGTCATATTATTTGCTCCTACATTTAGAGGAAATGGTCAAAAAACAGCTTACTATGATTATGATTTAATAGATTTTAATTTAATAAAAAAGAAGTTTTCCAAAGACTATGTATTTTTAGTTAAAATGCATCCGTTTATTAAAAAATTACCGGATATAGATTTTGAAAACGATGATTTTTATTACAATTTAAGCAATGAAAGAGAAATAAACGATTTGTTATTTATAACTGATATATTAATTACTGATTATAGTTCTGTAATATTTGAATATTCATTCTTTAAAAAACCGGTTATATTCTATATACCAGATTATGAAAATTATGATGGAAGTAGGGGCTTTTATTATCCATTCTCTAAGTATACTTATGGTGATATAGCAAAAAATAATAAAGAATTAATTAATTTAATTGAAAATAGTAAAGTCAATAAAAAGAAACTCCAAGAATTTTTCGACTACTTTTGTGGAGCATGCGATGGTAAAAGTACAGAGAGAGTGGTCAAAAAACTAATAACAGAGGATTAAAATGGTAATAATTATTAAAATATTAAAACTCATTCTCAATATTATATATTCAATATTAAAATTGTTTAAAACTAAAAATAGAATTACTTTTATTAGTAGACAATCAAATAATATTAATGTTGATTTTGTTTTGCTTGGAAAAGAAATAAATAAAGAAATGCCCGAATATGATGTCGTGTATTTATGCAAGACATTAAATTCTGGTTTTCTTAATAAAATCAAATATATATTTCATATGTTTAAACAAATGTACTATATATCAACAAGTAAATTAGTTATTCTAGACTCCTACTGTATTGTTATAAGTAATTGCAAACATAAAAAAGATTTAATAGTTATACAAATGTGGCATGCGATGGGAGCATTTAAAAAGTTTGGCTTAAGTATAGTTGACAATGTTAGTAGTAGAGTAAGGCATGTTAGCAATAAAAAACTTGCCAAAGTTATGAATATGCATAATAATTATGATTATATATTTGCAAGTAGTAAATATTGTATAAAATTTTTTAGTGAAGCTTTTGGCCAAAGTAAAGATAAATTCAAAGTATTTCCTTTACCTAGACTTGATTTAATGATTGATAAGAATAATATTAAAAAGGTAAGCGATAAAATATATGCTAAATATCCTAAATTAAAAAATAACAAGAAAAACATTTTATATTGTCCAACTTTTAGAGAAGGCAATTATGATTATAAGTATATAAAAGAATTTATCGATAAATTTAATTATAAAAAATATAATTTGGTTGTTAAATTACATCCACTTACGAAATATAAATTTAACAATGACAAAGTCATATTTGATAAAAGTTTTACTACTTACGAAATGGCTTTTGTATCGAATAAAGTTATAAGTGACTATTCTGCGGTTATTTATGAAGTAGCAGTTATAGGCAAACCAATGATTTTTTATGCCTATGATAAAAATAATTATGTTGATAGTAGAAATTTTTATTTAAATTATGATAAAGAAATGCCAGGAAAAATATGTTTGACGCTTGAAGAATTATTTAAAGAAATTGATAATATAAACTATGAAAAAAGCAAGATATTTAATTTTAGAAAAACATATATAGAAGAATGTGAAACTAGTTATACATGTGATATAGTAAAATTTATCAAGTCTTGTGTGAGGTGAAAAATTAAAATGAAAAAAATAATTAAAAAAATCAAAAAAAATTGGAAGTTATATTTATTTTATGCATTTATTTTTGTATTTTTATTTATACTTTCTTATTATTTTCCTTATTCTAATGATGATTGGGTATGGGGAAGTAAAATAGGTATAGAAAGATTTGAAAATGGATTTAAAGATTATAATGGTAGATATTTAGGAAATACATTGGTTTTAGTATTGACTCGAAGTAATATTCTTAAATCGTTATTTATGACTATTACTTATTTTGGAATAGGTTATCTAATTAAAAAAATAGTTAATAAAAATAATAACGGAATTATGATATTTTCAATACTAATGTTATTTTTGATTAACAGGTGTGTGTTTAGAGAAACTATTGTTAATACTAGTGGATTTATTAATTATTCATTTAATATGTTTTTAGTCTTGATTTTTATAGCATATATAAAGGATGTATTTGAAAAAGCTGATTTTAAAGAAAAATGGTATAACTTAATATTATTATTTTTATTAGGTATTAGTAGTACTTTATTTATGGAACATATAACAACTTATTTGTTAGTGTTATGTTTTGCTTTAGGTGTTTATTCATATATCAAATACAAAAAAATCCCTAAAAGTTATTTAATATATTTTGCTGGGGTAATAATTGGATCTATCATTATGTTTAGTAACGGTGCCTACATGCATGTTGTTAAAGGGGATGATTTTTATAGAACTGTAACAATTAAACAATCAATGATTGTTACAATGGCTAGAAATTATTTTAATAAAATACAGAATAATGCTTTTTCTCTTAATTTAATTACAAATTTAGTAGTGAGTATATTAATGATAATACTTACATGTAAGTTTATTGATAATAATAAAATTAGTAAATGGAAAAAATACTTTTTAGAGTTACTAAATTTAATAAGTATTTTTTATAGCGTATTTTTAATAGTAGGAAATTATTTTGATTTCGATATTGTCACTGGTAGTAGTCATTATTTTGTTGGATTTATGACTGCTATATATTGTTTAGCATTATTATTAATAATATTATTGATATTTTTTGATAAAAAGAATTACTTTGATAAAGTAGTTGGTTACAAATTGTTATTTTACATGGGAAGTGTTGTAACTGTTTTAATACCTTTATTGGTTTTAACTCCAGTTGGCCATAGATGTAGTTTGCCTGCACTTATTTTCTATATATTATTTGCTAGTGAACTATATAATTTGTTAATAAAAGATAAGAATGGCCATATTAGTAAAGTTTTATTTACTTTATTAATTATAGTTTTATCATCATATCTACATATTTATCATAGTGTTTACTTAAGTAACAATGAAAGATACGAAATTGTTAAAAAACAGGTTGATGATGGTATAAATCCAATTTATATTAGGAGTACTAAATATGACAAATATATATGGAAGAACAATCCAGTAAGTGACGCATTTGATAAAGCATTTTTACTGTTTAATGGTTTTGATGTAAAGGCAAATGTTGAAGTTTTAAAACCTGATGATTTAAAGTATAAATTATTGTTTAAAAATAATTATAAATATAAAAATCTTATGGTAGTTGCACATCCAGATGATGACTTATTATTTGGCGGTACTGAACTAATGAAAGATGATTATGTAGTTGTTTGTGTAACATGTGGTACTAGTAAAACTAGATTAAAAGAATTTAAACGAATGATGAATTATTTTGGTGATGAATACATAACACTTGGTTATCCCGATTTGGTTGAAGGCAAAAAATCCGAATGGATCGATGAGTATGACTTAATAACTAGGGATGTAAAAAATATAATTAATTTGAAAGAGTGGGATAAAATTGTAACTCATAATCCAGATGGAGAATACGGACATATTCATCACAAGATGACTAATAGAATAGTCACTGGTTTAACAGATGACAAATCAAAACTTTATTATTTTAACAAAACATATAGTACAAAGTATTATAAAGAAAATAATATATCTAAAACTCTAGATGAGGAGATGTGTAATAAAAAAAGAGAATTGTTTGACAAATATTATAAGTCACAAGTAGGATTAAAAGTTAGACATTTAAGTGATTATGAAAAAGTCACTTCATATGATGAGTGGATTAATAATTTTACTGAATAATAACATTTAATTATAATTCTTTTTTATACGTTATTCGGAGGTTCATATGAATAAAGTAATGAAAAATAAATATTTAGTAAGTGTAATAATGCCCGTTTATAATGTTTACGATTATGTAGAAAATAGCATTTTGAGTTTAATAAATCAAACACTTGATTTTAAGCAAAACATAGAATTGATATTAATAAACGATGGATCAAACGACGATAGTGAAAAAATTTGTAAAAAGTATTTAGAATTGTATCCAGATAATATTAAATATTTATATCAAGAAAATCAAGGGTCGAATATAGCCAGGAATAACGGCATTAAATTAGCAACTGGAAAATATATTTGTTTTCTTGATTCAGATGATACTTTAAATACTATTGCACTAGAAAAGCTAACAAACTTTTTTGATGATAATTATAATAATGTTGATTTGGTTGAATACAAAATAATTCCTATAAAAAATGGTAAAAGAAGCAAAAAATTACATTATAGATATAATTATTTAACAAAAACAGGGGTATATGATTTAACAAAAAATGAAAATATTTATTGTAATGTTACGACAATAAATTATATTGTTAAAAATCTGGGCGAGAAAACATGTCTTTTCGATAATAGTCTTAAAGCTCATGAAAATCAGAAATACAGTATAGATGTTATTCGAGATAAAATGAAGATAGGCTATGTTGATGAGGCTGAATATTTATATTTTCAAAGATCAAACAGCATAACAAATAGTCTTTTTTATGCATATTATTTGTTTGATAAAACTACTAGATTTTGGGAAGAAGTTTTTAATTCATTTGAAGGTGAGGTTCCAAGGTATTTTCAAGCGTTGTTTTTAAATGATGTTATTTGGAAGAATAAAAAAGATATATTAAAACCATATCAATATGAAGGCAAAAAATATGAACAAGAATATGGTAAAATACTAAAATTAATAAATATGTGTGATGATTATGTTATTATAAATCATCCATTATTAGATATTTATTATGTTCTTTATTATTTGAACTTAAAAGAAAATAGTAAATTAAATTTTAATATTAATAATAAAACAAACAAAATAGAAATATTAAATAATAGCGAAGTTATATATGAAATGTCTAACGTTGAAGTTCATGTTCTTACTATGAAACACATAAATAATAATATAAAAATAAAAGCATATTTGAAATCTCCAATATTTGTATTATCTAAGAAGCCTGAACTATACTTATCAAATACAAATTTAGATAATAAAATAGAATTAATAAATTCTTCTTTTGACTATCTAAATGGAAAAGAAAAAGTAATTAAAACATATTTATTTGATATTAATTTAGTTGCAAGTGATGTATCTAAAATAAAATTCAAATTAAAAATTGATGGTTTGGAAATAGATACTAAATTATTTTTTGAAAGTAATACGATTTTTAACGATAAATTATCTAGATATGAATATTGTTCTTCAGGATATAAATATAAAACAGATGGAGATTCTATTTATGTTTCAAAAGTAAATAAAAAAGAAATTAAAAAAATTAATAGGAATGTTGAGTTAAAATATTTTATAAATGATAGAAAAAGATGGCTTTTTAGGTTATTGGTAAAATTATTCTATATAAAGAAAAAAGTATGGATTTATTGTGATGATAAAGGTATTAAATTAGGTAATAGCTTTTATCAATTTATTCATGATCTAGAAAAAAATGATGGAATTAGAAGGTACTATGTTACATCAATTAATAAAAAGGAAATTAATGAATTATTTAGCAAAAAGCAAAAAAAGTTTTTAATATCATTTAATTCAATTAAGCATAAATTGTATTATTTATATGCTGATAAAATCATTATGTCAACTGTTCACCTAGAAAGTATGTCACCATTTACTAAAAAATCATTTTCAAATTATATAGATATTAGTAAAACTCCTGAGATTGTTTATCTTCCAGACGAAATATCACAAGCACATATGCCTTGGAAATACTCTATTGATAGATTATTAATAGATAAAGAGGTGGTTTCAACTTCTTTTGAGATAAATAATTTGATTAATAATTATTCTTTCACTAAAAGTGATTTAATAGAAAGCGGAATGCCGAGATATGATTATATAAAGCAAGAGAAAAAAGCTAAAAATGTAATTCTATTTGCCCCGTCTTGGAGAAATTATTTGATAGGACATCAAGGAAGTGAATGGATATCTAACGATGAATTGTTTTTAAAATCTTCTTTCTATAAAGAAACTCAAAAATTTTTAAATAGCAAAGGATTGAAGAGATTATTGAAAAAATACAATTATATTTTAGATTTTAAATTACATCCAATATTTAAAAGATATGAGCATCATTATAATATAGATAATAAAAATGTTATATTAGGGACAAATAATTATAATAATGATGACTACAAAATTTTTATAACTGATTATTCTAACTTTGTATTTGATTTTGTATATTTAAAAAGAGCAATAATTTATTTTTTTCCTGACTATGATTTATTCAAAGCGGGACTAAATATATATAGAAAATTAGATTTACCACTTGAAAAGGGATTTGGAGAATTATGTGTAACCTCTGAAGCATTATTAAATAGATTAGAATTTATATTAAAAAATAATGGCAATGATGAGGAAAAATATAAATCTAGAAGTAATAATTTTTTCTTATATTATGATAATAATCAGTGTGATAGAATATATGAGGAATTATCTAAAAAGGAATAGAAAATGTCAAAATATTTTGTTGACATTTTCAAATAATGAAGTACAAAAATGATAAAAATGCATGAAACAATGCATTTTTATAGTGCTATATAAATGTTTTTGAGAACAATAAAATAAATAAATTGAAGTTGATTATAATATATGATAAAATGTTAATGTACTCGAAGGAGAAAAAATGAAAAGATTTTTTAAAGATTTAAAAAAATATAAAAATTATATTGTTTATGCAACTAAGTCTGAACTTAAGACTGAAGTAATAAATTCTTATTTAGGTTGGATGTGGATGATTTTAGAACCACTTGCATTTATGCTTATATATACATTTATTGCACAAATAATATTTAAGTCATCTGTAGATTATTTCCCAGTATTTGTATTTATTGGGCTTTCTATATGGAACTTCTTTAACAAAATGGTTACTGTAAGTGTTAAATTAGTTGCTAATAATAGAGATACTGTTACCAAAGTATATTTACCTAAATGGGTATTATTAATAGTAAAAATGGGTGTTAATTTATTTAAAATGATGGTTTCATTCTTGCTAGTATTTATATTCATGGTTATATATCAAGTGCCAATTACATGGAATGTATTATGGTTCTTGCCAATACTAATAGTTTCAATTATATTTACATTTGGTGTATCTACATTAGTAATGCATATTGGTGTATTTGTAGAAGATTTATCAAATTTAGTTAATATAGGTCTTAGAATGCTATTTTATATGACAGGTATATTCTTTGATATAGCATCAAGGATACATAATGAAGTTTATAGAACAATATTACTTGATATAAATCCTCTTGCTAATTTTATTTATAATATGAGAAATGTTTTAATATATAGTACACCTCCAGTTGGAATGTGGACTTTAATATGGTTCTTTATTTCAATATGGATTTGTGTATATGGTATTAATACAATTTATAAATATGAAAATACATATGTAAAGGTGATGAAATAATGAAAAAGAATGATGAAATAGCAATAACAGTTAAAGATTTACATGTGTATTATAGAGATATGAATCGTTTTTCTTTAAAAAAGATGGGTGTTAAAGGGAAGGGCTCTGGTAAAATCTTTAAAGCAGTAAAAGGTGTTTCTTTTGAGGTACCTAAGGGACAAATATTAGGTATATGTGGAAGAAACGGTAGTGGTAAATCTACTCTTTTAAGGGCAATCTCCGGAATATTTTCTGCTGATTCAGGAAGTGTTAATTTACATGGTAATAGTATTTCTCTTTTGTCAATTGGAGTAGGTTTTCAAAAAAAATTAACAGGTTATGAAAATATATTCTTATCTGGATTACTTTTAGGTTATACAAAAGAACAAGTTGAAGAGAAAATAAATGATATTATAGAATTCTCTGAACTAGGAGACTTTATATATAAACCTGTTAGTAGCTACTCATCTGGAATGTATTCTAAACTTGCATTTTCAATAACTGCGATATTAGAAACTGATATTATGCTTATTGATGAAGTATTAAGTGTAGGAGATATTCATTTTAGAGAAAAGAGTTACAATAAAATGAAAGAGTTAATAAATGACTCTGATAGAACAGTTGTAATAGTTTCTCATAGTACCAAAACTATAGTAGAACTATGTGACAAAGTGATATGGTTACATGATGGCCTTATTAAAGATGAGGGAGAACCTGCTGAAATAATGGCTAAATATGAAGAATATATGCGTTCGTTAAATTAATGTAAATAAAAGCAGTAAGGAGGTATAAAATGAAAAAGGATTATAAATTTTCAATTATTGTTCCTATTTATAATGTTGGTAAGTATTTAGAAGAAGCTATCATGTCTATTGTAAATCAAACTATTGGATTTGAAAATATTCAATTGATATTAATTAATGACGGAAGTATAGACAACAGTGAAGAAATATGTTTAAAATATCAAAAAATATATCCAAAAAATATTATTTATTACAAACAGAAAAATTCAGGTGTGAGTGTTGCAAGAAATAAAGGAATAGAGCTTGCAACAGGAGAACTAGTTAATTTCTTTGATGGTGATGATATTTGGGATAAACATGCATTTAAAGAAGTGTATAAAAATTACAAAAGAAATAAAGATGTTCAAATATATAGTTGTAAATTATTGTTTTTTGATGCTAAAAAGGGCAATCATCCTTTAAATTATAAATATTTTAAAAATAAAATTTTAAATGTATATGACGATTATAATTATCCACAATTAAGCATATCTTCTGTGTTTTTTTGTTTAGATTTAATAAAACAATATGAATTTCCAAAAGAAATTAAATATTCAGAAGATACTAGATTTATAAATGGAATATTATTAGACGAACCAAAAATAATGATGCTTAAAAAACCTAAATATTATTATAGAAAAAGAAATGATGGTTCCTCTGCAATACAGAAGCAAACTCAGGATGTTGATTGGTATTTTTCTACGCCAATCAATGTATATAAATATTTATTTGATTTGTCAGAACAAAAATACAACAAGGTGTTTAAATTTATTCAATATACCATATTGTATGATATTAATTGGAGATTAAAGTTTGATAATACGGTTAGTCCATTAAATAATTTTGAAAGAAAAAAGTATGCTGAAAGTTTAATTTATCTAATAAAAAAGATGGATGACGATATAATAATCAATCATAGACATCTTGGTCTTAATGAAAAATTATTTGTTTTAAAGTTGAAATATGGCAAAAATACAAAAAATATGATTAAGTTTGAATTTAACAAATTAATTATTGATGATAATCAATTTGATATTAATCGACTTTCTCTAATACAAATTGATAGAATATGTTTAGATAATAAAGTATTAAAATTTTATGGTAAATTCAATTTAAAATTTTTTAATAAAGATGATTTTAAAGTCACCTTGAATGGAGAAAATATTAAAATTAATTTTTACGAGCTTGCTGTTAATTTAAATGTAGAATCATTCGATGGTGAAGAAATTTATGATTATCTTGGAGTTGAATTTAATGTTCCAATTAATGATGAAAATTGGATATTAAGTTTTGAGATAAAGAACAACAGTATCCATCCTGCTTTTAAGATAGGCGCTATATTCTCTGAATATCTTCCTAGAAGTTATCATCATTTTAATAAGAGAACATTAGTTCTAAAAAAAGGATGTATTTATAATATTCGAAAAAGATTTTATAGAACATTTATCTACGAATTATTTAATGACATTAATTTATTTCTTAAAAAAGAATTTAAAAGTTTATTAATAAGATTGTATACAAAAATATCAAGAATATTTAAGAAAAAAGAAATTTGGTTTATTTCTGATAGGATTGATAGGGCTGACGATAATGGGGAACATTTCTTTAATTATATGGTTAAAAAGCATCCAGAGAAAAATATTTATTTTGTTTTGTCATCAGCTAGTGTGGATTATGAGAGATTAAAAAAAGTAGGAAAAGTAATAGATCCAAGGTCTATTAAATATAAATTTCTTTTTAATATCGTTGATGTTGTTGCTTCTGCACATGGTGAAAACTATATTTTTAATCCATTGGGTAGAAAAGGCTGCTTCGTTAAAGACCAATATTATTTTAAATATATATTTTTACAACATGGAATTATTAAAGATGATTTAAGTCCATGGCTAAATATTAATTCAAAAAGAATAGATATGTTTGTTACTTCTTGTAATGATGAATATAATTCTGTAATAAATGGCAAATATGGTTATGACAAAAAAGTTGTTAAATTGACAGGACTTCCTAGGTATGACAATTTATTAAAATTACAGAAAAAAATTAAAGCAAAAAATACTGTCATGCTATCATTAACGTGGAGGAATGCATTATCAATTGGTGTAGATAAAAAAACTGGGAAAAGACTTTATAATCCTAATTTTAAAAAGTCAGACTATTTTAAATTCATAAATGCCTTAATCAATGATGAGAGATTATTAAAGGTACTAGAAAATAAAAAATATAAAATTAGATTTATACCTCATCCTAACGTAATGACTCAAATTAATGATTTTAATCTAAACGATTTTATTGAAATTGAAGATGGTAATATTAGTTATCAAAAAGAATTTTGCGAAAATAAATTATTAATTACTGATTATTCAAGTGTTTTCTTTGATTTTGGTTATTTAGAAAAACCTGTAATATATTATCAATTTGATCGTGATGATTTTTATAAAGGTCAAGTGTATCAAAAAGGATATTTCGATTATGACACAATGGGCTTTGGACCTTGTTATACTGAATATGATAAATTTATAAACGGTTTAATAAAAATAATTGAAAATGATTGTAAAATAGAAAAAAAATATTTAAATAGAATACATAAAACTTTTAAATTTCATGATACTAAAAATTGTGAAAGAATATATGAAGAAATAGTTAAAAAGTTATAAATAAACTTTTGTAAGGTGGGAAGAAACATGAAAAAAATTATTGAATTATTTAATAAATATCGTGAAATAATAATGTATGTAATTGTTGGAGGATTAACTACTGTAGTTAGCCTTGCAAGTTATTATTTGCTAACCTTTACAATATTGGATGCACAAAATCCGTTGCAACTACAAATAGCAAATATAATTTCTTGGATTTTATGCGTTAGTTTTGCCTTTGTAGCAAATAGAAAATATGTTTTTGAAAGCAAAAATAAAAATATTGCAAAGGAATGCTTGAGTTTCTTTTTAGCAAGACTGTCAACATTGATAATCGATATGATTTCAATGGGAATAATGGTTTCTTTCTTAAAAATGAATGATTCTATTGCAAAAATTATTGTTCAATTTATTATTTTAATTTTAAATTATATTTTGAGTAAATTTCTTGTTTTTAACAAATCTACCAATAAAGAACCAAGTGAGAAGAAAAAAATTAACAAAAGCGTAAAAAATATTAAGTTATTTAATAATAGATTTTTAGTTTTATTATTTCTTATGTTTATGTTATTGTGTTGTTTTTTTCCTTACACTGGTGATGATTGGGCATGGGGGACAAAAATCGGGATTGATAGACTAAATAGTTGGTTCGACAATTATAATGGTAGATATGCTGGTAACTTGTTAATTCTAGTATTAACTAGGTCCAAAATTTTGAGAGTTATTGTTGAAACTGTTACTTTTACTCTAATAATTAAATACATTTATAAAATAATAAATGATAAAAATAAAACAAATATTTTGATAAGCATATTATTATTACTACTAATGCCTGTGACGATTCTAAGACAATCTGTTACATGGGCTTCTGGGTTTGCTAATTATGTTTTGCCGATATTGCTGGTATTATTTATTATTCATAAAAATATTAAACTATTGGATGATAAACAAGAGTTTAATGAAAAAAGAATATTAAAATTAATATGTTATTTCATTATTAGTTTTGTTGGTTCATTGTTTATAGAGAATATTACTTTATATAATTTATTTTTAATTCTAACAATTTTAATATATGAAAAAATTAGATTTAAAAAATGTAGCATTGCTAACATTATTTATTTTGTAGGTTCACTATGTGGTAGTATAATGATGTTTAGTAACAGTGCATATTTGTCAATATTCAATAATAATGATGGATATAGAACTATAACTACCGATAATGTTGTTATTAGTTCTATAAAAACATTTATAAAAACTTTATCTAATTATATTTTTATTGATAATGTATTTGTAGAAATAATATTAAGTATTTGTATAATTATATTGATTTTTAAATATAAAAATAAACATAAAATAATAAACGGGTGTAAAGGTTTATTAATAAGTAGTAGTTTATTGTTTACTTTATTATATTTGTTTAATATTGTGTATACAAATTTACCATTTAATGACCATATTTTTTCAGGTAAATTAAAGTTGATTTTTAATTGTTTAACTGGTTTATTAATGTTAGCATCTTTAATTTCAATATCTATAATTTGTATTGATAATAAATATAAGACTCGTAAAATATTATTTTATATAGGTTCACTAATTATTTTTAATCTACCTTTACTTATGATTACACCAGTAGGGCCAAGGTTGTTTTTAACGGCGTACGTATTCTATATATTGATTATTTTGGAAATATTAGATTATGTTTATAAAACTAAAATAAATCGTGTTGATAATTTATTAAAAATAACAATTGTAATAGCCTTTTTGTATTTAATTGCAATTTATTATTCTATATATAAAGTAGAAATGATTCAATCTAATTGTATTAATTATTTCAAAAAAAATTCAACAGTAATATATTTACCAGCACTCCCTCATTCCAATTATATACACTGTGCTAACAAAGAAACGGGTGTATTTGGAAATAGATATAAACTATTTTATGGTATAAATCAAAGTACGATGATTAAATTTGTGGACTACGAAGATTGGAAAAAAATAGTAAATAATTATAATTAAAAAATAGTAAGTGATTACTATTTTTTTGTTATATTTTCAAATATATCATCTTTTTTTATATCTTTTCCAACATTAGTTCTGAACAACCCAAATTGATTAGGAAAATATTTTGTTATTTGCGTTGACTTTGTTATTTCGTAGCCATTAGGACCACATAACCATTTATAAACCCAACCACTTTTTATTTGCGATTTATGTTCTTTAATTGCTAATTGACTAACTTGTAAGGCTGTTAATCCATTATAATAATCTAATGGTGTATCAATATTAATTTCGATTTTATTTTTATCATATAAGTGTATGTATGTTTTATTTATTTTCCATGGTTTATTATAATTATTTGTTGAATATTCTGGGTCTTCTGCTTTTACAACCGCTTGTTCCAAACATTTTGAATTTAATCTATGCTGTCCATGTCCATATTCACCATTTTCAGCATGTCCAACCACAACTGATGGTTTGTATTTTCTAATTGTTTCAACCTGCCAATTTATTATATCATCCTGTTTAATGTTAATTATTTCCAGTTTCTTTATTGCTTTGTTTAAATCACGGGAATGCTGATCAGGGAAAGGACCCAACTCAGGATAATTTGTAACACCTGCTACCCACAAACCATTTAACAATTCGTGATATCTTGATTGATTATTATTAATATGATTAGTCATATATGCTACTTCAACATTGTAACCACGAGCAATATAAGTAGGTATAAGTCCAGCAAACATTAGATGTTCATCATCACTATGAGTACTGAAAAGCAATAAATCTGTTTTATTATTATTTACTTTCCATTTTTGTACATAATTTGGTGTTTTGCCTTTTGAAAAAACATATATATCAGTTATTATCGCATCTTCATCATATCTAATTTTGATGCTATTAGAAGCTTCAGGAATATCTATATATTCGTGAATAAAGTTGTTATTTCCAATTTCTATAGTTTTATTATTATATTCTAATGTTCCTTTATAACCTTTTAATTCATACATTATATATAGACTTTTTATTTGTATACCATTATTAATTTCAATAGTTGAATTTGCATCAACTTTTATATATGTCGTATAATCTTCATCAGTTATTTTACTTATTGATATTGAACTTTTAGAATTAGTTATATTAAAAATTGTTGAATTTGTTATTTGGTAAGCATCTTTTTCTTCCTTATTAACCATATTAATTTTATCTACTTTTATTTTTGGTTTTGTCATATTAGATTTGTGATTAGAATTAATTAAAACAAATAATATTGCACCTCCAAATAATAAAATACTTATTTCTAAAATTATATTTATTATAATGTTACTTTCTTCTTTTTTCATTATAGTACCTCTCTAAAATATGCTACCACCAAATTCTTTTATAGTCAATTCTTGTTAAAAATATTTGTTTAAATAATTATTAAACAAGTAAATACAACTATGATTTTTTAATAACTTAAAAGTTGCATTATGCTATTAAATAACAGTAAATAATAAAAGGATATTAATTTTATTTTAAATATGCTATAATAATATTATTAATTGTGGAGTGTTTATTATGAAAAAAAAGAAAATATCTATGGTAATTCCTTGTTATAATGAGGAAAAAAATGTTGAATTATTCTATAATGAAACAAATAAGTATTTGTCCAATAAAGATTTTGAATTGGAAATGATTTATATTAATGATGGTTCTAAGGATAATACAATTGGAGAATTAAATAAGTTGTTAAAAAAGCATGATAAAGGTATTTTTATTAAAATTATTAATTTTTCTAGAAATTTTGGCAAAGAATCTGCATTATATGCTGGATTAAAAGAATCTACTGGTGATTATGTGGTTATAATTGATGCTGATTTGCAACAACATCCAAAACTGATACTTCCTATGTATGAACATCTTGAAAATAATGAAAATGATGATTGCGTTGCTTATTTTCAAGAGAAAAGAATTGAAGGAAAAGTCATGACATTTCTTAAGAAAAACTTTTATAAAATTATTTCAAAAATGTGTGGAATTAATTTTGTAAATGGTGCTTCAGATTTTAGAATGTTGAGAAGATACGTTGTAGATGGATTACTACAGTTAGAAGAATATAATAGATTTTCTAAAGGAATATTTAGTTGGATTGGTTATAATACATATTATATTCCTTATGTTCCAGATGAAAGAGCAAATGGTGTTAGTAGTTTTAACACAATAAAATTGTTTAAATATGCATGGAGCGGAATAATTGCATTTTCAATAGCGCCATTAAAGCTTGCGACTTATTTAGGGACATCGTTTTCACTTATATCATTTATATATTTAATAGTGGTTGTAATTCAAAAATTATGTTATGGCATTTCTATTCCGGGATATGCTACATTAATTTGTTTTATATTACTGATAGGTGGAGTGATTTTAGTTTGTTTGGGAATAATAGGTGAGTACATTGCTAGAATATATTTAGAAACAAAAAATAGACCAGTTTACTTGACAAAATATATAAGAACAAACGAGAAATAAACGTGATAAAAGGCTAATTTGATAGCCTTTTTCTTATATGGATTTTTTATATAAAATTTGTTACAATTAACTTGGTGATAAAATGAATATATATGATTTTGATAATACAATATATGAAGGAGATACCGGAGTAGATATGGTTCTTTATGGACTTAAAAAGTATCCATTTAAAGTTATAAAATGTATTATAAGAGGTTTAAAACTTAGAAAGCAATATAAATCTTCTAATGTAGGAGCAGTAAAAGAAGAATTTTTTGCATTTTTATATCAAATAAAAGATTTAGATAAATTTATTGATTCATTTATAGATAGTCACATTAAAAATATTAAACCATGGTATAAGAGTCAACAAAAAGAAAATGACACTATAATATCAGCGTCATATGATTTATGGATTAATCCTTTTTGCGAAAGATTAGGTATCAAAAATATTATATGTACTAAAGTTGATGATAAAGGTAAGATCATTGGTGAAAATTGTAAGGGTGAAGAAAAAGTAAAAAGATTTAGAGAAAAGTTTCCTAATGTAGAAGTGCTAGAATCATACAGTGATTCTTCAACTGATATCCCAATGCTTTTACTTGCTAAGAAACCATTCATAGTTGATGGAAATAAAATAGAACCTTATAGTAAGGGAAGTTATTTTCCGATTGATGAATAAAAATATATATGTTAACCAAAAATAGTTGACATGATTACATTTTTGTTGTATATTATTTAAGCAAGGGAGGAAAGAAAAATGGCAGTTAAAATTAGACTTAAAAGAATGGGAGCTAAAAAAAGACCTTATTATCGTTTAGTTGTTGCTGATTCAAGAGCAAAAAGAGATGGTAATGTAATAGAATCTATAGGAACTTATGCACCAATTGAAGCTAATAAATATAATGTTAACAAAGAAGCAGCATTAAATTGGCTTAAGAAAGGAGCTCAACCTACAGATACAGCTAAGAATATTTTAAGTGAAGTAGGTGTTATGGAAGAATTCCATAAATCTAAAAATAGTAAATAATGAATCTAGTTGAATTTTCAGAACTAATCGTTAAAAAATTAGTAAAAGATCCAGATCTAGTTAAAGTGCAAGAATTTAGTAGTGATGAAGATACTACTGTTGAAATAATTGTATCAGAATCTGATATGGGTAGAGTTATAGGTAAAGGCGGAAAGATCGCTAATAGTATTAAAACTTTAATACAAGCAAAGGCTTATAATGATGGAAATAAGAAAGTTAAAGTAAATATAGATTCATTTTAAGAACCTTTGGTTCTTTTTCTTTAAGGAGTTTTTATGAATTTTGAGGATAAATTATTATTTGAACAAAGATTTAAAGGAATAGGAATATCTGATGAAGAATTATTTTTATATTTAAATTGTCTAAGACATTCACGCGAAATGGGTGAATCAGCGGATTTATTAGTAGGTAGATTTGATAAGAAAGTAGAAGTAAATTTTAGTGTTGGATATTTTGAAGATGAGAATAGTAGATCAATAAATGGTTTTGTTAGTCATGATGGTAACTCTATACTATTTTTCGACTGTGAAAGTATTAATTATGATAAAAATACTAATGTAAAATTTAGTGAAGAGTTTATATTTGAAAAATCTTTTGTTAAGAGAATTACTAAATATAAGGATTCTGAATTTACAGTAGAATTACCATTGTTTACACAAGAAGAAATGCAAGAATTTATTGATGAAAAATTATCTCGACTAAGAGGCACATCAAAAAAATAAAGAATTAATTTTCTTTATTTTTTTTATACTTTATTGATATTACGAAAGTACTAATTATAATTAAAATTAATAATATAATAGTGACAATCAAAGGGAATTTTACATATCCATATGTCTCTATATAATTATTATTTTTATAAAGTATTAATGGAAAAATAAATGCTATTACTACTATTATTCCATTTAATATTTTGCTTTTTATATTATCCAAATTATATGCCACTTTAAAATTATCAAATATTGTACAAAGCATAATAGAACCTGCATTTATTGTATATAAGACCCATATAATAGATGAAATATTTTCAAGTGATTCTAAGAAAGAAAATATTTGTATCCTTTTTAATACTGTATATAGAGGATAGTCAAAGAGGTCTGTTAATTTAATACCATAAACGCCAATAGTTGTACCAATAGCTAAAAATAAAATTACAAAAGATAATGTTAACATGAAGTAAAATTGCTTTTTAAACTTTTCTTTATCTACTAAATTGTTTTTTCTATAACCCATTACGAAAAATATTGGTACTGTAAAATATAAAGTAAAATAAAATGAGGAAGTAATTATACTTTTGGTACTTACTGTTATGAATGGTAAAAAATTATCTAGTTTAATATCAGTTAATAAATTAAAGAAATCAAATGAAAATATAATAATTGCAAAAAAGAATGAAATAACGGATACTCTTGTTAATGTTTCCATTTTTTTAGAAGCAATATATGAAGTTATAAACATAACTAATGCATAAATATATATATTAGAAGTTCTAGTTAAATACTGACTTGATAAAAACATCGCTAGTCTGTATGATAAAAAAATGTATATTAATAGACCGATAATTCCAAATAACGCATTCATTATGTAAGAAAATTTTCCAAATCCTTTTTTAACTTTTTCAGCACCAAATAGTTCTGGATAAGAATCAAAAAATTTTAAAAAAATAAATGATAACAACATACTAAAAACAAAACCTATAACCATAGATATTAAAGATGCGGTTGATGAAGTATGTATCATAAATGAAGTTAATATTCCCCAGAAAGGTGCGCCACTTAAAGCAACAACTAATGTTGAGAGGGAAAAACTATTTATTTTTTCATTTTTTATCATTTTCTAATCTCTCCTGATGAATTAATTTTAGTATTTGAATTTGTTTCGATGTATATATTTTTAAGATTATTGTCCCAATTCTTATTTTTAAAATCAAAATAGTCTTTATTATGTTTATAAATATAGTTGCCTATTCCGATTAAATCATTATTATTATTTTTCATTTTACTTATTAAATCATTAATATTTTTTTTAATATATTGATTAGTTAAATCATTTAATTTATCTATTGCATTTGTTTTATTTAAATTATATTTACAATTATATTCTTTTAGTTTTCCAAGTGATTTAGTATTTATAGTAAATGTATTATTTTTAAAATTAAAGTTTGTTTTTATATTTTGAATTTCTATTGTGAAACTATCTTTATCACAAGGTATATCTAATGTAGTTCTCTCTGAGTTATTAGTAAGAATATTATAAAATATAGAATTATTTTCATTTAATACTAGTTTATCTAAATCATTATTAAAAGAAATTAAATTACTTAGATATAAAGTCTTTTCATTGTTATTTTCTTTTATTGTGATAGTTGGATATGCTATATTTATACCATATTCATATTTATCATGTATCATATCTATAAATCTAAGTGGGGTGGATGATGAGAAAATATTTTGATTAAAGTCCATCATTTTATCTAAATATATTGATGAACTATTTTTATCTGAATATATTTTAAATATATCACTTATCTCATCATCTGATGCTACATATGTGTAGAAATTCATTTTTGATTTAGAACTCCTTAAAAAATAATCATAATAATCTTTATTTGACTTAATTAGTCTTTCACTTAATATTAATACTTTTAAGTGAGAAATAAATAATTCTTTATTAGATAATTTTGATATTTCACTTAATGCTTCATCTATAGAACTAGAAGTAGTATTTAAAACTACAACTTTACTTTCTTTATCATTTTCTATTATTTGAGTAGTTAATTTATATAAATTATCTTCATAATCAATAGCAATTCCGCTTATTAATGCAAGATCATTTATTTCGACATAGTCTGAACAACCTGTAAGTAAAAAAATACATATTAATATTATTATCTTTTTCATATTTCACCTTTGTTGCTATTTTGAACTAGCATTCCTTTTTTAAGTCGTTCTTTTTTTGTCATTTTAATTCTAGGAGTTATTGGATACATAAATGGTTTACCAAATGATTTAATATTACATAAATTAGCAATAATAAATAAGAATCCAAATAGTATTCCAATTATTCCAAAGAATGATGATAATATCATAAGTATATATCTATAAAATCTAATAAAAGATTGAAAATCATAATATATAAAGAATATTGAACTTATTGCAGTTATCGCAACCACTATTACCATAATAGGTGAGACAATACCTGCGCTAACGGCAGCATCACCTAAAACTAATGCTCCTAGAATTGAAAGAGAAGTACCTCTAGATGCAGGAGTAAGAGCATCTGCTTCATATAAAAGTTCAAATGTAAACATAAGAACAAATGCTTCTATTAATGCTGGAAATGGTACGCTAGCTCTTTGAAGTGAAAAGTTCATAAGTAAACTAGTCGGGAGTATTTGCTGATCATATGTTATAAGAGAAAGGTAAATTCCTGGTGCAAAAATAGTTATGAAAAAAGCAAATATTCTTATTATTTTAACAAATTCAACATATATCTTTTTTTGATAATTATCTTCATCATTATAAAAATAATCAACAAAGAAAGTAGGAATTATTAAAGCATTACATGAGTTTTCACATATTATGCATATTTTTCCTTCAAGTAAACATTTAGAAACCGTATCAGGTTTTTCAGTAGATTTAATAGTTGGGAATATAGATTTATTCTCTTTATTAATTAAACTTTTTATATAGTAAGTATCTAATATTTTATCGGTTTTAATATTATTTATTTTGTTTATTGTATCTTCTAGTAATGTTTTATCAACAATGTCATCTAAATACATAATACAAGTTTTAGTTTTAGTCTTAGTACCTAAAGTTAATTCTTTTAAAAATAAATTTTCTGTTTTTAATCTTTTTCTTATAAGACCAATATTTGTATTATAGTTTTCATTAAAAGCATCTTTTGGTCCTTTTATAGTAGGTTCACTGGTAGGTTCTGTTACACCTCTATCAATAACTGCTTTTGTTTCTAATGCTATTAACTCATCATTATAAATTATAATAGTAAATCCATTAAATAAATAATTCATTACATCTTTTTCTTTTATTTCAATAAAACTAATAGATGGGGTATAATTTAAAATATCTTTTTTTATCGATGATATTAATTCATTTTTTAATAAACTTCTTTTTGCTAAATAATCTAATATAAACTTATTAGATTGAGACGAATCACAGACTGTTTGTATATTAATAATATAAATTTTACTTATACCAAAAGCGACTTTTTTTATTTGTAAGTCCGGTGTATGTTCTTTTAATTTATATAGTTTATCTATTATATTCATAATATTAGTATGTTTAATAATTAAAAAATTATAAATAAAAAGAAGTAATAAATTTCTATCTTACATTTATTAAAAGTTTTCTAATACTTCCCATTATACTTGATAATATAAATACAGTTATTATTACAAGTGGTGCGAATAATATACATTTAGATTGACTTATATTATGAATTATCATTTGATTATTGAATATTTTGTAAATGATGTAATCTATTAAACTTGATGATAAATAAATATCTAAACTTATTGATGAAAAATATTTTAATACTTTTTGTTGCCATATTTTTTTGATATTTATATTATATAAAAGTAAAAATATTATACAAGTAGATATAAATGTAGTTAGTGTATTATATTCTATTTTACAAATAAAACTCAATGAGAAAGTTATAAGTTGAGTAAATATTAATAAGAGTATTAAATTCTTCTTTTTAAAATTATAATTTTTATATTTAATGTATTTACCAGTTATGTAGTAGCATAAAGGATAAACACTTATCCACCAACTTGGGATATGTAAAATGTTATCAAATAAAGCATTTACTATTGTTGGTAAAACAAAGGTTATGATTGAAATAATCACTAAACTCTTTTTATTTTTATCATTCATTACATCAAATGCATTATTAATTATAGTTGATAAAAAATAAAGTCCAATATACATTTCTATATACCATGAGTAACCACAACCATTAAATGAAGTTACATTAAATAATAAATCTTTTAGATTGAATGTATGGGTATTATTTATTATTTGAAGAGTAAAATATTCTATTACGCTGTAAAATAACCATATAATTAATATATTAAATAGTTTTTTAAAAAATGTTTTATTATATTCTTTATTATTATTCAGATAACCTGTTAGAAGTATAAATAAAGGAACACATATCATAAAAAAGTTTCTAATTATACTTTGTACTCTCATTGGCATAGAATTAAGAGGAGTATTATAGTAATTTGTTTTTAAAAAGAAATGTACTGACAATACTGATAGTGTTGCGATGATTCTAACTATGTCTAAACCATATTTTCTTTCTTGTTTCATAAAACCCACCTTCTAATATCAATATATCATTTAGTATGCTAAATTACAAGAAAATTATGACTTTTTCCCATTAGTTGCATATTCTATTATAGGGAGGGCCATTATAATGTATAATTATAAAGAAATAGTTACAAAGGCGATTATAGGTAAGGGCAAAAAAACTTTTAAAAATGATTATGAATTAAATACCAATGAAAAGGTTGATACTGTTTTAGGTTGCTGGGTTATCAATCACAATTTAACAGGTAGAAAAGATGATGATTATATTAAAATAAATGGAAGTTATGATATAAATATTTGGTATAGTTATGATAATAATACTAAGACTAATGTTGTTAGTAAAAAAATGTATTATGAGGAAAGAGTAAAAGTAAAAGTTAAATCTAATACTGAACTTAATGATGATTCTGAAATTATCATAAGAAGTCTTAAAAATCCTACATGCGTAGATGTATCAAATGAAGATAAAACTATTAAATATACAATATCAAAAGAACTAGGAATAGAAATAGTAGGGGATGCTAAAATAAAGATTGCTGTACAAAATAATGAAGATGATTATGACATAATAGTTGATGAAGATGCAATAAATAATGAAATAGATAAAGAAGTTAATGTAAACTATTTAGAAAACAATAAAAGTGTCAAATAAGAAGTTTATATTGAAAAAATAGGTAAAGTATGTTATAATTACCATATTGCTTGGAAGGGCAATAAGGAGGAAAACTATGAATATATTAACAATTGCTGCTTTATTCTCATTTGTTCAAACTCAAAATATTACTGTTGCGGATAAAGTACAAAAGCATAATGAAATGATTGAACAAAGAGTTGAAGAAGGAAAAAAATATCTTGAAGATCATGCTACTGAAGGAAAAAAATACTTCGATGATCATATGGAAGAAGGTAAAAAATATCTTGAGGATCATGCTACTGAAGGAAAAAAATACTTCGATGATCATATGGAAGAAGG
>CAKOJN010000007.1 GCA_934090685.1 uncultured Bacilli bacterium | reverse complement strand
ACATACTACAGTCAAGTGTTCCATTTTTATTTTATTCAAGTTTCCTTGATGTATTCATAATAACATATTTATAATTGATTGTAAAGGCAATATTCTATTTGAAAAAAGCAATCTTTGTGTTATAATTAATTAGTAATTAAAGTAGAAATGGGTAATGTGTATGTATATTAAAGAAATAAAATTAAGTGGATTTAAAAGTTTTGCAGATAAGACAACTATAGAACTTGATAAAACATTTACAGGTATAGTTGGACCCAATGGTAGTGGTAAAAGTAATATAGTTGATGCGATTAAATGGGTACTTGGAGAGCAAAGTGTTAAAACATTAAGAGGTTCTAATAATATGACTGATGTTATATTTACTGGTTCTTCATCAAGACAACCATCTAACTTTGCATCTGTTTGTATAATATTTGATAATAGTGATAGAACACTTAATATTGATTATAATGAAGTATCTATTAAAAGAATGGTTTATAAAACTGGTGAAAATGAATATTATATAAATAATGAAAAATGTAGACTAAAAGATATAACTAATTTATTTTTAGATTCTAGATCTTCTAAAGAATCATTTAATATAATACCTCAAAATAAAATAGATCAAATATTAAGCGAAAAACCTGAAGAGAGAAGAACTATATTTGAAGATGCTGCTGGTGTATTAAAATATCAAAAGAGAAAAGAAGAGTGTTTGAATAAACTTTCTAAAACACATGATAATATT
The DNA here is from genome assembly GCA_934090685.1 of uncultured Bacilli bacterium. Classification (GTDB taxonomy): domain Bacteria; phylum Bacillota_I; class Bacilli_A; order RF39; family UBA660; genus CAG-1000. The sequence continues at coordinate 108,454 of CAKOJN010000007.1, read as the reverse complement.
GATAGAATAAACTTAATAATAAGCGAAAATGAAGAAAACATAGGACCTTTAGAAGCATCTGCTAAAAAGGCAAAAGAATATAAGACTGCATTAAATGAACTTGAATCAGTAGAAATTGCTCTTATTGCTAAAGATATAACAACTTATAGTAGTGAAGTAAGCATTAAAACAGAAAAAAAGAGTACTTTAGAAGATGAACTATCTAAACTTAATACAAGTAAAACAAGTGATAATACATTAGTTGAAAAACTTAAAGTAGAAGTATTAAATATAGATGAAAAAATTAAGAAAACAAGTAATGAAATTTTTAAGATTAATGAAAGTCTTCTCGATTTAAGCAATAAAAAAACTCTATTAACAGAAAGAAATAAATATGATAAGTCTAGTGATGAAGTTAAGAATAATTTGATTCATTTAAAAGACAGAGAAGGTATAACTAGAAATAGTATAAATGCTATAGAAGTAGACATTAAAAATCTTAATGAAACTGTTAATACACTAAATATTAAAATAAGTGAATTATCAAAAGACTATAACGATATAGGAAGAGATAAAGATAAGGATAATTTTAATTTAAATTCTAAGAGAAAGTTATTATTTGAAACTAATAATAAAATAGATATATTAAAGACTAATTTAGCTAATATGAATAAAGTTCCATATTCAGTTAGATGTATAGTAGGTAATCCTGTTTTAAGAGGTATTCATAATATTCTTGGAAGTTTAATTGAAGCTAAAGAAGAACATGTCTCAATGGTTGAAATAGCTCTTGGTGGTTCTATAAACAATATAGTTGTTAATGATGAAGGATGTGCTAAGGAAGCAATTGAATACTTAAAAAATCATAATAAAGGAAGAGCAACATTCTTTCCACTTACAGTTATTAAACCTAAAAGCATAGATCCTGATACTAAAAAAGAAATAGAAAGTATCATTGGATATATGGGTGTGTTAAGTGACTTTGTAACGTATGACTCTAAATACTATAATATAGTAATGAATCAACTTGGAAATATAATAGTTGCTAATAACATAAATACAGCAATTGCGATAAGTAAGAAAATAAATCATCGTTATAGAGTAATATCACTTGATGGAGAACTTATTCATGTAGGTGGTGTTATGAGTGGTGGTAGTATAAAAAATGATAATTCATTTATTAAAGATAAATACGAACTTGAAAGACTTATTTCTTCTATTGAACCATTAGATAACAGCATTAAAGAATTAGAAATTAAAATAGAAGAGTATGATAAGGATTTAAATATCATTAAAGATAAAGTATATAATATTAATATAGATTTAATTAAAACAAAAGAATTATTAAACAATAAAAATATTGAAAAAGATAATCTTAATAAAGAACTTGATAGTATAGTAAATGAAATAAATAATTTATCATCAACTTCATTAGATAATGAATTAAATATTGTTATTAATGAATATTATAATCATGAACAAAAGAAAGTAGAATTAGAGAAGGAATTAGAACATCTAAATAATGAGAAATTAAATAAAAATAGTGAATTAAATGATTTAGAATTATCTATTAGAAAACAAAATTATAAGAATAATGCTATTATCAATGAGATTAATTCACTTGAGATAGATATTACTAAATTAAATATGAATCTTGATAATTTATTAAAGAGACTTAGTGAAGATTATAGTTTAGGATACGAAAGAGCAAAGAATGAATATACTCTTGAAATAGATGAAGATGTTGCTCGTGAAAAAGTAAATGTATTAAGAAGAAAAATTAAGTCACTAGGAGAAGTAAATTTAGGTTCTATTGAAGAATATGAAAGAATATATACTAGAGTTAATTTCTTAAATAAACAAAAACAAGATTTAGAAAATAGTGAAAAAGATTTACTTTCAATTATAGATGATATGGATAGTGTAATGAAAGATAAATTCATAACATCATTTAATAATATTAATGTAGAGTTTGGTAAAGTATTTAAAACACTATTTAAAGGTGGAACTGCTCATTTAGAATTAACAGATCCTGATAATATATTAGAAACAGGTATTGATATTATCGCAGTACCTCCTGGTAAGAATAAAAAGTCATTATCACTTTTATCTGGTGGTGAGAGGACAATGACTGCGATTAGTTTACTTTTTGCAATTATGAATCTTGAAAAAGTACCATTTGTTATATTAGATGAAGTTGAGTCTGCACTTGATGAAAATAATGCTACTGTATTTGGTGAATATTTAGCAAACTATAAAAATAAAACTCAACTACTTGTAATAACTCATAAAAAGAAAACAATGGAATTCTTAGATAGACTTTATGGTATTACTATGCAAGAGAGTGGTGTAAGTAAATTAGTTAGTGTAAAATTAGATAATTAAAAAAGTCAGTGGAAAACTGACTTTTAAATTGCTCTCATATTATCTTGGTTTTTAAATGGATCTTTTTTATCTATTTTATCTACAAAAAGTATTCCATTTAAGTGATCTATTTCATGTTGAAATGCTACTGCTATTTCTTCTCTTATACGTTTTTCATGCTTTTGACCAAATTCATCATAATATTCAACTGTTATTCTAGCATATCTTGGAACTATTCCATCAACTGGTCTATTTACACTTAAACATCCTTCTCCTTCTTCTACATAAATTAATTCTTCAGAGTGAGAAAGTACTTTTGGATTAATTACTTTATATTCTTCGAAAGTACCATCATCATTTTTATAAGAAATAACAAAGAATCTTTTAAGTACACCAAGTTGTACAGCAGCAAGTCCCATACCAGCACGAATATTATATTTTAGAGCATAGTCTTCATCTTGACTAAGTCTTAAATATTGAACCATGTTATTTATTAGAAAAATATCATCTTCACTCATAGGGAACTCTACATCTTTACTAATAGTTCTAAGTATTTTGCCTGATTTTTCATCTAAAATATCATTTTGTTTTAACATACTTCTTTCTCCCAAGAGTATTTTATCAAAAAAAATAAATAATTTCAAATTTTATTGAAATAACCATTTATTAATTATATAATTATTATAGGTGTATAATATGAGAAAGAATAATAAAATAATCTTAGCATATATAGGTATTATATTAATAGTTTCATTTATAATATTATTAACTATAACATATATTAAACTAAGTAATTCTTTAACAGAAGAAGATATTTTTAATAAGAAGATCAATGTATCATTCATAGGCAATAGTAGTATTACTCTTGTTAATAGTAAGCCATCTGATACATTAAATAAATCATTTACTATAGAAAATATAAGTGATGATATAGTATTTTACGATATTATTATTGACAATATAGTTAATAATTTTAAGAATCCAAGTGATGTTATTTATTCATTATATGGATCTAATGATGGAGGATATATAAAAGAGAATATATTTCCAAGTATTAAATCTTCTATCGCATCAAATATAAAATTAAAACCACATGAAAAACAAACTTATTCTTTGAATGTAACTTTTTTAAAGACAGATAGTGATCAAAGTAATAATTTAAATAAAACTATATCTTCTAATATAAGAGTAGTTAAATCTAATATAAAAGAATATTATAAAAAAGGAACTCTTTTAGAAAAGATACTTACAACTAATGAAGTTAAATCAGAAAATAAAATAAGTGATTTAAAAGTAAATGGAATATATTATACAAATAATACTATTGATGGAAAAAGAGTATTCTATTTTAAAGGAGATAATACTCTTAATAATAATGTAGTACTCGCAGGATATTGTTTTAAAATATTAAGAACTGATGAGAATATGGGAATAAGACTAGTATATAGTGGTAACTATGAAAATAATAGTTGTAATTTTGATAAGATATTAGATGTATCTAGTTTTAATGATAATAATAATTATAATGCATATGTTGGATATATGTATGGTAGTGCTAGTAGTAATAATTATATAGATGAACATAAGAATATTAATTCAAGTAAAATAAAGACATTTTTAGATAATTGGTTTATTAATAACTTATCTAAATATTCTAATATAATTAGTGATTCATATTATTGTAATAATAGAAAAACAAGTAATTTTAAATACAATAGTACATTATATGGTACGAGTGGATATACTAATATTAATACAGGATATAGTTCATTTAAAAATATATCTATTGATTCTAAACCAACATTGAATTGTTATAACGTATCTGATAGATTCAGTATTAAGTTAAATGGTGGTAATAATGCTCTTAATTATCCAATTGGTTTACTTACTGCTGATGAAGTGAGTATTATAGGAAACAATTCATATTTAAATACAAATAGTGATTATTGGACTATGACACCTGCATATTATAATGGTGATTATTCATATAATTATATTGTAAGCAAAGGAAAGTTAATTCCTAAAAATGTTAGTGAGAAATATGCAGTTATACCTGTTATAACACTAAAATCTGATGTTAAATATACAAGTGGAGATGGAAGTATAAAAACTCCATATATAATAAAATAGAGGTGAAGTATGAATATAGTTGATGCAGTAATTATAATATGTATAATTCTTGGTGCGATGGGAGGGCTAAGAAGAGGAATTATTAAGGAAACAGTTTATTTAGTAGGTATATTATTAGTACTTATAATATCTTTTCATTTAAAAGATTATTTAGCAACATTTATGTATAAGTATTTACCATTCTTTAATTTTCATGGACCACTAGAAGGGGTGTCTGCTTTAAACATATTAGTTTATGAGTTAATAGCATTCTTAGTGGTTTTCTCAGTTATTTATTTAATACTTAGAATAATACTTAAATTAACAGGCATAATAGAAACAATATTAAAAGCTACTATAATATTAGGATTCTTTTCTAAAATAGGTGGTGCTGTTTTAGGGGCAATAGAAGGATACATTATAGTATTTATAGTATTATTTACATTAAATCAACCATTCTTTAATGTAACAGGTATTGATGATTCTAAAATAGGTAACTTTATACTAGATAATACACCATTTATGAGTAAAGCAACAGAAGGAATTAGAAATGCAGTTTATGAAATAGATGATCTTGCTGATAAATATAAAAATAATAAAAAAGTATTTAATGATGAAACAATAAAATTATTTATAAAATATGATATAATATCAGAAGATAATATTAATTTATTAAAAGAGAAAGGAAAATTAAATTAATGATACATTTAGATAAAAATAATTTAGATGAACTTATAAAAGAAGGAACTCATTTACTTGATTTTTATGCAGAGTGGTGCGGACCATGTAAAATGTTAACCCCAGTATTAGAAACAATAAGTGATAAAATAGATATTATAAAAATAGATATTGATGAGTTCCCAGAATTAACAAGTAAATATAGAATAATGAGTGTTCCGACTTTAATATTTGTTAAAGACGGAGAAAAGCAAGAAGAAATAGTTGGATTTCATAGTGAAGATGAATTATTAGAAATAATAGAGAAGTTATAACTTTTCTATTTTATTAATATAGGAGTAAGGTATGAAGAATAAAGGATTCACATTAGTTGAATTACTAGCAGTAATAGCAATATTAGCAATACTTATAACATTAGTGCTTCCAAATGTAATAAAGATATTTAATGATTCAAAAAGAGATATGTTTTTATCAGAAGCAAAAAATATATATAAAGAAGCAAATAGAAAATTTGTAAATGAAAGCGTAAAAGGAAATGTTGTTTCAAATATAACTAAAGAAAATAATAAGTTATCTTTATCAAGTGATAGTGATATTGATTATAAAATAAGATTAGATGAAGATGGGCATATAATAAAGTTTCAAGTAAGCAATAGTAGTTATTGTATTAGTGGAAAATATAATGATGTTAATGATATAACAATAGATGATGTACATGATGGAGAGTGTAATGTTAAATATTGTAAAACCACTTCATCATCAACTGAATTTACTGATGAATTTTATACATATAAATATAAGAAAAAATATGCAAATAATACTTGGCAAGATCAATTAGAGGATGGTTGGGGAGTTATTTTAACAAATAAGAATTCTAAAGATGCAGTAACAGATATACCATGTACATATATAGATAATAAACCAGTAATGTTTATGAGTAATATGTTTATGGGAAGTCAAGCAGTTTCTATAGATTTAACAAATATAAATACAAGTAATGTAGTAGATATGGAAAAAATGTTTTATAAAACTCTTAATACTAAGAATTCTGATGGAACAAATGTTATATTAGATGTAACTGACTTTGATACTATAAATGTAACTAATATGAATGGAATGTTTAATGAATGTGGTGGTGAAATAAAAGGTTTAGATTCATTTGATACTAGAAATGTTAGAGATATGTCAAATATGTTTAATAGATGTAATTCAACTGTAATAGATGTATCTAAATTTAATACAAGAAATGTTTATTATATTGGAGGAATGTTTTCACTTACTAATACTGATATTTTAGATTTAAGTAGTTTTGATACTAGAAATGTAACTGGTATGTCAGTATTATTTTCTCATTCAAAGGCAAAAACTATATTATTTGGAGAGAACTTTAAAACTGATAAAGTTAATAATATGACTAGTATGTTTGAAGGAAGTGAAGCAACAATACTAGATTTAAGTAATTTTGATTTATCAAGTATTAAAGACGATGTTTATTTAAAAGGTATGTTCAAAGATGCTAAAGCAATAACTGGTTATGTTAAAAACAGTGATATTGCTTCTAAATTTAATGATTCAACTGTTACTGGTATACCTGATACATTAAGATTCACAGTTAAAAATTAATTGTGAGTATAGAATAATATTAAAAACAGATAAATACAAAAAGAGTAATTATCTGTTTTTTCAATGATAAATTGGTTTTATAAAATAAAAAACTTACTAATCTTTATTATGAATAGTAAGAATTTTATTTTAGTTTAATAACCAATCAATAATATTTTTATGAATAATACCATCTTGTGAGAAATCAAGTTCATCCATCGATAAAACATATTTAGGATAGTTATCATCTATACCCGAAAAAGCATCAAATTCTCTTCTAGTGACATTTTCATCTGCTAAGTAATAACAAACTTGATAATATTCTTTTTTATCATATTTAGTAGCAACAAAGTCTATTTCTTTTCCATTGTTATTACCAATACTTACTTCGTATCCTCTGTAAATTAATTCATTATAAACTATATTTTCTAAATATGCACCATATTGTGGTTTTTTGTTGACGTTTAATACTTGACCTAATCCTAAATCAGTTAAGTAGTATTTATCTTTTCTTGATAATATTCTTTTACCACGAATATCATATTCTGATACTTTTGTCATCAGCATAGAGGTTTCAGCGTAACCCAAACAATCATAAATTGTCTTTGATGAAACTGGTATCTTTTCTTTTTCAAACTCTGATAACATATTTTTTGGTGAAAAAGACTGAGAAGGATTAGTTACTAAGTATTCTATTATTCTTTCAAATATTGTTATATTTTTAATATTATATCTTTTTATTATATCTTTTAATACTATTGAATTAAAAATATCTGATAGAAATGCTCTTGTCGATTCTTTATTTTCAAACTCAAATCTTTGAGGCATTCCACCCCAAATAATATAATCTAAAAATTCTTTTTTTATTTCTTCTGGTGTTTTTATTTTTTTTAATTCAACTACTTCTTTAAAATTAAATGGTGCCATTTTAAATGATATATATCTTCCTGATAGTAAAGTAGCAAGTTCACCTGATAGTAATTTAGAATTTGATCCAGTAATAAATATAGATGAATTTAATGTTGCTTTAAATGAATTTATAACTTTCTCCCATTTTTCTACTAATTGTATTTCATCAAAGAATAAATAATATTTTTCTTTATCTTTTATCTTAGACTGAACATATTCATTTAATTCTAGATAATTTGTTATTTTAGCATATTTTACATCTTCAAAATTAATATATATTATATGATCTTTATCTATACCGTTGTCTTCTAATTCATTTATTATTTGTTTTAATAATACTGATTTTCCAGAACGTCTAATTCCTATTATTACTTTTATTAAATCTTTGTCATAAAAATCTCTAATTTGTGATAGATATTTTTCTCTTTTGATCATAATTATTCACCCAAATACATTATATACCTTTATCCTTTAAATGTCAATTTATATTTTCCTACAGGAAAACATAAAGTTAAAATTAATGTTATATTTTCCAGAGCAAATTATGTCAAACATGTGTAAATTGACCGATGGTAAAATAAAATGGTACAATTTAATCATGATAATAGAAGGAGTAAGGTAATATGAATAAAAAAGGATTTACTTTGGTTGAATTACTTGCAGTAATAGCTATACTTGCAATACTAGTTATAATAGCATTACCAAATGTACTAAAGATGTATAATACATCAAAGAAAAATATATTTTTAGTAGAAGCAAAAGAAATATATGGAGAGGTATCTAAAAAATATATTTCAGAAAATTTAAAAGGAAATAAATTATCATATGTAAGCAGTGAAGATAATACTAAGTTAGAGATGACTGGCAATGAATTAAAGTATTGTATTCAAGTAGATAATAAAGGTAAAATAACTGCCATGAAAATAGGCGATAATAATTATTATTTATTTTATGATGGAAGTAAAAATATATCAAAATTAGATCTAAATGATGTTTATGAAGGCAAATACGTACAAAATAAATGTGACGCAAGTACAACAATTACAAAAGATGGAACTACACCAAAACCAGTAGGTAAAGCATGTACTTATGATGGTGACATAAATGCAGGAGATGCAATCCAAATAGGGATATATACATATCATTATAAGCAAGATTATTCTGCAGAAAATGAATTAAAATTAACAAATATAGCATCTGATACATTTCATGTAGAATTAACAGATAAAGAATCAACCGATGCTGTAACAGAAGCACCATGTAGTAGTATAAATGATAAATTAGTAACTTCTATGGCATTGATGTTTTATAATAGTAAAGCATCTTCAATAGATTTAAGTAGTTTTAATACGTCAAACGTAACTAATATGATGGGAATGTTTTTTAATAGTAAAACATCTTCAATAGATTTAAGTAGTTTTAATACGTCAAACGTAACTAATATGGCGGGAATGTTTGCTGGCAGTCAAGCAACAACGTTGGATTTAAGTAATTTTGATACTTCAAAAGTAACTCATATGTTTGAAATGTTTTCTGAAAGTCAAGCAACAACCTTAGATTTAAGTAGTTTTAATACTTCAAGCATAACTGATATGAGCTATATGTTTTGTCGCTGTAAAAATTTAAAAACAATTTATGCAAGTAATAAATTTAATATTGCAAATGTTACTGATAGTGATTCAATGTTTGATTCTGCTTATAATTTAGTTGGTGGTTCTGGTACAGTATATGATTATAGTAAAATTGATAAAACATACGCACGTATTGATGGAGGAGCTTCTAATCCTGGGTATTTTACACAAAAGAATTGATAGTTTAAATAACTATCTTTTTTTATTGAAATATGATAAAATCTAATGCGAAGGGAAGGTGAAACTAGGCTGTTTTCCTAGTGGAATATGGATTATAAGAATATAGAAACTTATGACTATGATTTAGATGAGAGTTTAATAGCGCAAACTCCTTTAAAGATGAGGGATCATTCTAAATTATTGGTTGTAAATAAAAAAGATGGAAGTTTTAAAGATGATGTATTTTATAACATCATCGATTATTTAGAGAGTGGGGATACTCTTGTACTTAATAATACCAAGGTCTTACCAAGTAGAATATATGGTATAAAGAAAGAAACTAATGCTAAGATAGAAGTATTATTATTAAAAGAAATAGAAAGTGATGAGTGGGAAACTTTAGTAAGACCACAAAAAAGAGTTAAGAAGGGAACGGTTATATCTTTTGATGATGATTTTGAATGTGTTGTTACTGATGTATTAAATGATGGTATAACTCATGTTAAATTTAATTATAAGGGTATATTTTTAGAACATTTAAATAAAGTTGGGGCTATGCCTTTACCACCATATATACATGAAAAACTAAAAGATAATAATAGATATCAAACTGTATATGCTAAAAACTTAGGTAGTGCGGCTGCGCCTACTGCTGGGCTTCATTTTACAAATGAACTATTAGAAAAAATAAAAGAAAAAAATGTAGATATTTTATATGTAACACTTAATGTAGGACTTGGAACATTTAGACCAGTAACTGAGGGTGATATTACTCATCATGATATGCATAGTGAAAAGTATGAAATAACAAAAGAAGTCGCAAATAAATTAAATAAAGCAAAAGAAGAAAAAAGAAGAATCATATGTGTTGGGACTACTTCATTAAGAACGCTAGAGGCAAATTATCAAAAATATAATAGTTTTAAAAGTACATGTGAAGAAACTGATATATTTATTTATCCACCTCATGAATTTAAATCATGTGATGCTTTAATAACTAATTTTCATTTACCTAAAAGTACACTTGTAATGCTTGTTTCTGCATTTAGTAGTGTTGATATTATAATGAATGCATATAAGCATGCGATAGAAAATAAATATAGATTTTTTTCTTTTGGTGATGCGATGTTTTTAACTGATAAGGAGGTTAAATAATGGATTTAAAATTTAAATTATTAAAAGAATCATCATGTGGTGCGAGACTTGGAGAATTTGAAACTAAATGGGGTAAACATAAAACACCAATGTTTATGCCAGTAGGTACTCAAGCTACTGTTAAAACATTATCACCTGAGGAATTAAAAAGTTGTGGTGCGGATGTAATACTTTCAAACACATATCATTTATGGTTAAGGCCAGGTGAAGATGTAGTTGATAATGCTGGTGGGCTTCATAATTTTATGAATTATAAAACAGGACCTATACTTACTGATTGTGGAGGCTTTCAAGTATTTAGTCTTGCTAAACCTAAAGATATAAGTGAAGAGGGTGTTAAATTTAAAAGTCATATTGATGGAAGTAATTTATTTTTAACTCCTGAAAAAAGTATTGAAATACAAAATAAATTAGGTTCAGATATAATAATGAGTTTTGATGAGTGTCCTCCATATCCAGTAACTCATGACTATATGAAAAATAGTATTGAAAGAACTCTAAGATGGGCAAAGAGAAGTTTAGATGCTAATAAAAAAAGAGATGTTCAAGCACAATTTGGTATTGTTCAGGGAGGAGAGTTTCCTGATTTAAGAAAATATTCTGCGATAGAAACATCAAAACTTGACTTTGATGGTTACTCAGTAGGTGGTGTTTCAGTAGGAGAAGATCAGATGACTAAACTTAAAATGATAGAGTATACTACTCCATACTTACCAAAAGATAAAATTAGGTATCTTATGGGAGTAGGAGAACCAATAGATTTAATAGATGGTGTTATTAGAGGAATAGATATATTTGATTGTGTTCTTCCAACAAGATTAGCAAGACATGGTAATGCTCTTACAAGAAACGGAAGATGTAATTTAAGAAATGCTAAATTTATTAAAGATTTAGAACCAATAGAAAAAGAATGTGACTGTTATGCATGTAAAAACTATACTAAGTCATATATAAGACATTTAATAGTTGCAGGTGAAAGTTTTGGTCAAAGATTAATATCTATTCATAATATAAGATTTTTGACTAGGTTAATGGAAGATATAAGACTTCATATTGAAAAAGATGATTTATTAGAATTTAGAGAAGAATTTGTAAATAAATATAATAAAAAGTAAAATAATTGACAAATTTTGTATAACCTCTTGAATTAAAATTAAATTTTTAATATAATAGAAACATAAAACAATAAGGAGGATATATGAAAGGTTTAAAATTGTTTTTAACAGCAGGTGTTTTCACAGTTCTAGGGCTTACTGGTGTAAATGCTTTGGAAGTTACAACAGAGACTGAGCTTAATAAATGTATTAGTGATGGAGGAGAATGTGTACTTAAAAATGATATAACAGCTTCTTATATTACAGTAGATGGAAAAAATGTTATACTTGATTTAAATGGTAAAACATTAACCACTGTAGTAACTGCAACTAATAAAGCAAATTTAACAATTAAAGATTCAGGTTCTAATGGATTAATAGATGCGAAAAACCGTATAGGTGTATCAGCAATACTTGACAGTAAAGTTACTTTAGAAAGTGGTTCTATTAACTCAACAAGAGATGATGGAGTTGGTGTTAATGGAGCAACATTTATTATGAATGGTGGAAAAATAACTGCTCAAGAATTTGGTATTATTTATCATAATAATGCAAAAGTCACTATTAATAGCGGAACTATTGAAACTAAAGATAATGTTGCTATTGGTGATAATGGTAATGCTGGATGGGGTGGAAATGTAGTTAATGTTAATGGCGGAAACTTAATTAGTAATATTGTTACTGCAGGTTATATTTCTTGTGGTATATATAACTCTAATGATACTACTTTAACTGTAAAATCTGGCGTTAAAATCACTGCTAACAATGGTGGTGCAGGTATAGTAATCAGAGGTGGTAAAGTAACAATTGCTAAAGATGTTATTGATAACATGGTTACTGGAACATCTAAAGGTAAAGTTGGAGACTCTAAAGTTATAGTTGCAGGAAAAGTAGTTAAAGATTATGCTTCTAATTATCCAGCAAAAGATACAATAAATGTTACTATTGATTATACAACAGTAGTAGATAAAGAAGCTGCAAGTAGTATTGAATCTAAACAACAAACAGCATTAAATAATGAAATTAGTAGTATTGTTAATGGGAATAAAATTCCTGAATTAAATAATACAGATTTAACAAATATTGCTATTAAGACTACTGTAGATGAGCTTAGCGATACACAAAGAGATCAAGTTGCTCAAGAAGCAAAAGAAGTGATAAAAGATTTCAAAGCTGCTAAAGCATTAGATTTAGGAGTTGTTGTTACTAATAATGGAAACAGGGTTTCTAATTTATCAGAAACAACTAATAAAATACCATTTGGAATTGATGTTAAATCAATTACTACTGATAGTAAATTAAACTATGAATTCCAAGTAATTAGATATCATGTTGATTCAAACCAAATTGGATCATTTGATGTTTTAGAATCTACTTATGATGCTAAAAGTGGAGTAGTTTCATTTGAAACTGATAAATTCTCAATTTACTTAATTAGTTATAAGACTTCAGTAAAGAGTGATAATAATACTGCTAACCCTCAAACTGGTGATGGTATTGCTTATACTGCATTAGGACTTTTATTAAGTGCTCTTGCTGTAGCTGGTATTACATATAAATTAAAAAATAATTAATAATAAAATTAAGAGTCTTAAATGAGACTCTTTTTTAATGCTTATTATTTCTTTCCTTTTACACCAACAATACCACCTATAACAGATGATAATATTAAACTCATATAATAAACTATATTTGAAAAACCTATTTTAGAAATAAATAACGATATAATTAAGAATATGATAACTAATACAAGAGACACTAGAAAACCATTTAAATAACCCTTTCTTTGCTCCATATGTGCTGTTTTATGTCCTAGTAAGAAGAATAATATAATCATTACAATATAATTAACAATACTTATTGTTTTATAGTTAAATAATTCAAAATAACCTATAATAGACATTAATAATAAATATACAAAAAATACTATTAAAAACATAGATATACTTTTTAAATAATTAATAATCTTATTCATTTAATCACCTAATTAATTATATTTACATTAAAAAATATTATGTCAATCATTTGTAAATTGACTAGTATCAAATAAAAGTGATACAATTTTATCATGATAATAGAAGGAGTAAGATAAATATGAAGAAAAAAGGATTTACATTAGTAGAGTTACTAGCAGTAATAGCAATACTTGCAATACTAGTAATTATTGCACTACCAAATGTACTTAAAATGTATAATAACGCAAAGAAAAATACATTTTTAACAGAAGCAAAAACAGTATATAGTGAGGTATCTAAAAAATATATATCAGAATCGATGAAAGGTAATAAGTTATCATATATAAGTGGTGATGATAATACTAAACTTGATATGACAGGTAATAATTTAAAGTACTGTATCAAACTTGATAATAATGGAAAAATCACTGCGATGAAAGTTGGAAATGATAATTATTATATATTCTATGATGGAAGTAAAGATATATCAAAGTTAGATATTAATGATGTATATGAAGGAAAATATGTACAAAATAGTTGTAATGCAAATACAATAATTACAAAAGATGGAAAACCACCAGCAAAAGCATGTACATATGATGGCGATATAAATGCAGGTGATGCAATTCAAATAGGAATATATACATATCATTATAAACAAGATTATTCCTTAGAGGATGGAAAATTAACAAATATAACATCAGATACATTTCATGTAGAATTAACAGACAAAGCCTCAACTGATGCAGTGACGGAAGCACCATGTAGTAGCATAAATGGTAAATTAGTAACTTCTATGGCGTTAATGTTTGCGCAAAGTAAAGTAATATCGATAAATTTAAGTGACTTTGATACTTCAAAAATAACAAATATGGCTGGAATGTTTGGGGAAAGTAGTGCAAGTGCTTTAGATTTAAGTAGTTTTGATACATCAAAAGTAACTGATATGAGTATGATGTTTACTGCTGGTCAAGCAACTAAAATAGTAGGACTTAATAAATTTAACACATCAAATGTAACAAGTATGCAAGAAATGTTTTTTGCAAGTTTCGCACAAACGTTGGATTTAAGTGGTTTTAACACATCAAAAGTAACTGATATGAGTTATATGTTTTCCTATAGTCAAGCAACAACGCTAGATTTAAGCAGTTTTGATACATCAAAAGTAAGTGATATGGGTATGATGTTTACTGCTAGTCAAGCAACTAAAATAGTAGGACTTAATAAATTTAACACATCAAATGTAACTGATATGTATGGAATGTTTAAGAATGCTAAAGCAACAACACTAGATTTGAGCAGTTTTGATACATCAAAAGTAACTAGGATGACGGAGATGTTTCAAGAAAGTGAAGCAACCAAAATAATTGGTTTGAATAAATTTAATACTTCAAAAGTAACTGATATGTTTGGAATGTTTAGAAATAGTGCAGCAACGACATTAGATTTAAGTAGCTTTGATACTTCAAATGTAACTGATATGAGCAGTATGTTTACTAATGCTAAAGCAACAACTGGTTATGCCAGAACACAAGCAGATGCTGATAAATTTAATAATAGTTCTAATAAACCATCTAGTCTTACATTCGTAGTTAAATAGAGAGAAATCTCTATTTTTTTATTATAAGTGATTAAAAAATTGAAATATCTATCATAATAATATTAGGTGATCATATGGATATTGTTATAGTAATAATTAAAACTATTTTCTTTTATTTTTTTGTTCTTATTATATTTAGATTAATGGGTAAGCGAGAGATAGGGCAACTTTCTATTCAAGATTTAGTTGTAAGTATTTTAATAGCAGAATTAGTTGCGATAAGTATTGAGAATTATAAAGATTCTATGATGCTTACTATTGTACCTATACTTCTTTTATTATTCTTAGAGATTGCTGCTGGATATTTATCACTTAAATTTAATAAATTAAGAAATATAGTTGATGGTAAGCCTTCATTAATTATAAATAGGGGAATTATAAATTATAAAGAGATGATAAAGCAAAGATATACTCTTGATGACTTAATGATGGAACTTAGAAATAATAATATTAAGAATCTTAAAGATGTTGAATATGCTGTTTTAGAAAATAATGGAAAATTAAACATATTTAAATATAGTTTTTTAGGTCTTGATAATAGTTTGCCTTTTCCACTAATATTAGATGGTGTTATACAAAAAGATACTTTAAATTATCTTGAAAAGGATGAAAGTTGGTTATATAGTTATTTAAAAGATAATTCATTATTAAAAGAAGATATATTTTATGCATTTTATAAAAATAAGAAAATATATGTTATTAAAAGAAATGAACTTAAGGATTAAATGCTTTTTTAAGTAATCTATAATATATATAAGTAGAAATAATTAAATTAATAATTATTGATATTAAAAGACTATACATACCAATTTTCATAAAAGAAAATATTGTTATTGAAAAAAGTCTAACTATTGAATTAATGATTGTTGCCCTCATAGCATCTTTACTTCTATTAAGTGCTTGTAGTGCATTTATGAGTGGGTACTCTATATAAAATAGAATTGTAAATGGAGAAAGTAGTCTAATATAATCAATTCCTTCATTTGTATGATATAAAATATTTAAGAAGAAATTAGGAAATAATGATATTATTAGAGTAGATATAGCACCAATAGTTGAAGATACTATTATTATTTGTTTTATTCTTTTTTTACACATTTTATAGTCTTTAAGAGCATAATATTTTGATAATTCTGGAACTAATGCAGTAGACATATTTTGAGTAAAGAATTGTGGCATTAAAAGAAGAGTTAAAGAATAAGCATTAATAACCCCATATTCATAAATAATATAATCTTTAGAGTAGCCTACATATAATAAAATATTTGTAAGAATTATTGGTTCTAAAAAGTATGCGATTGATCCAATAATTTTACTGCTTGTTGCTGGAACAGCAGTATTCATAACATTTAATACATCTTTTTTATTTACTACAAACTCACGAACATTAACTTTATATTTAGGGAAGAATTGTATCATCACTATTTGAGATACTACTTCTCCGACTGCATTAATAAGAATTATAAAACATATTGTTTTTACAAGACCAATAGATATAAATTTATCTAAAAATAAGAGTATTAAAATCATTCTAGTTATTTGTTCTAAGAAGTTAGAAAGCATGTATGGGAACATATTTTGTTTACCCCAAAAGTATCCTTTTATTATTGATGAAATACTTATAAAAGGAAGAGTAGCCCCAATACATATAATAGGGTAATATAATCTTTCATCTTTAAGTAAATCAATAGATAAAGTTTTAGCAAAAAGAAAAACTACTACAAATAATATTAAATTCAATATTAAAGATACTGGTATTATAGAATACAAAAGAGATTTTGCTCTTAAAGTTTTATTTGATATTGTTCTTGATATCGCAGTTGGATATGAAAATGTCGCTATAACTGTAAGAAGTGATATGGAGGGACCAAGTAAACTATAAAGTCCTATTCCTTCAGTACCTATTTTTCTAGTGATAATTATTTTTAAAAAGAACCCAACTGTTTTAGTAAGGACTCCTCCGACTAGTAAAAGTACAGCTGACTTTACAAATATATTATTCTTTATTTTATTTATCATATTTAAGTATATGAATCTATTGATTAAGTTATTTATTTGTGTTATTATTTATATGTTCTTATGAACAACAATTTTAAAAATTACCTTATAAAGAGTGACTGAGAGACTGGCTCTATGAAGTCACACCAACCTATTTGATTAGGTGGTAAGCCCAGATGGATAAGGATAACTTATATACCTAAGTTATCTTAGGTATTTTTTCTTTTTAAGGTAATTGTAATCTTGGAAGGAGGAAATATATATGAGATTATTTAGTAATGAAATTGTTTTTAGAGGGCATCCAGATAAAGTGTGTGATCAAATAAGTGATGCTTTACTTGATGAGTATATTAAAGGAGATAAGAAAAGTAGATGTGCGATTGAAACTGTTGGTGGTAAGGGAAAAATATTTATAACAGGAGAGGTTACATCACATACTAAAGTAAATGTAGAAGATGTTGTAAAGAGTGTACTTAAAGATGTGGGGTACTTAACAGACTATGAAATAATTAATAATATAGGTATTCAAAGTACAGATATTGCACTTGGAACAAATGATGAAGTTTTAGGAGCAGGGGATCAAGGTATGATGTTTGGTTATGCTTGTAATGATAATTTATTCTATTTGCCAACTGCGATGGTAATATTAAAAGAACTAAGTATGAAATATGATAAACTTTTAAAAGTAGACAATAGATTTAAAAGTGATGGTAAAGCTCAAATAACAGGCTATTATGATGAAAACATGAAACTTATTAAAATTAAAACATTTACTATTAGTTATCAAAATACCGAAAAAGAAAGAAAATCTACTGATAAAATAATTATTGATATCTGTAATAATATTTGTTCTAAATATAATATAGAAGTAGAAGAATATTTAATAAATCCAACTGGTAAATTTGAAATAGGTGGTTTTCTTGGTGATGCTGGACTTACTGGTAGGAAGATAGTAGTAGATTCATATCAAGGCTTTGCTCCAGTAGGTGGTGGTGCTTTTAGCGGAAAAGATCCTACTAAAGTAGATAGAAGTGGTGCTTATAAAGCAAGATTAATCGCAATCTATTATTTGAAAAAATATAATCTTAAATGGTGTAAGGTACAGCTTAGTTATGCTATTGGAATTAGAAAACCTCTTGCTATATATATTGATAGTGATAAAGGACTATTAAATGATGAAGTAACGATAAATAAGTACTCAAGTCTATATGAAGAATGTGAACCTAAAAATATAATAGATGATTTAGATTTATTAAACGAATGTTTTTATGAAAGAAGTAAGTTTGGCCATTTTTAGTAGTGTAAACTTTTTGTAATTTTATTGATATATTTTATATATGTGATATAATTGAATTAACCTAGATGATGAATATAGCTTCATAAACCGGCTATGTAATATTATAGGAGGACTAATTAGTATATGGAGTTGAATATTGTATATTAATACAAGATCCCGATTATACTATGTGACCTACCACCTCGGGCGAAGCGCGAGTTTTTATTACCTATATTTATACTAGGTTTTTTATTTTGCAAAAAAATATTTATTTGTGGTATAATATATATCAAGAAAGCAGGGATATTTATGAATTTATCTAGACTTGAAGCATTAGTGACAAGTGAAGGTATAGAAAAAATTAAAAAACTAAAAGTATTAGTTTTAGGGCTCGGAGGAGTCGGTGGGTACGTAGTTGAATCTCTTACTAGATGTGGTGTTGAAAATATTACACTTGTAGATGGGGACATAATAAAACCAAGTAATATTAATAGACAACTAGTAGTAACCTCTAAAAATAATAATAAATATAAGACAAGAGAATGGAAAAAAAGAATTAAATCTATAAATAAAAATGCAGTAGTTAATATTATAAATATGTATCTTACAGAAGAAAATATAAATTCTATTTTTAGTAATGATTATACATATGATTATATAGTTGATGCTTGTGATACTACTAAGGTAAAAGTTTCTCTTATAAAAGAGTGCCATGAAAGAGGTATTAAGCTTATATCATCAATGGGTACTGCTAATAAACTTGATGCAACTAAACTTAAAATCACTACTCTAGATAAAACAGATACAGATCCTCTTGCTAAAAAAATAAGAAAAGAGTTTTCAAGAAAAAAAGAAATAATGAAAGATGTAACTGTAGTTGTTTCTGATGAGAAGCCTATTAATACTAAAATGTTAGGTTCAAGTCCTTTTGTACCAGGAGTTGCTGGTCTTTATATAACAAATTATATTATAAAAGATGTAGTAGATAGTTTAAATTAGTTCCTTAGGGAACTTTTAATTTTGAAATAAATCGTAAAATTCGGAATAGATGCTTCCAAATCTCGGAGTGAAACACTTCTAAACTCGGAGTGAGTGCTGTCAAATCTCGGAGTGATTATTGAAAAAGTTCTATTATTGTGATAAAATATTATTGAAAGTTGGTGAAAAATATGATAGATAGAGAAGCTGAAAATACAATTAATGAAGTAGCTCAAGCATTTAAAGTTTTATTAGTAACTGGTCCAAGACAAGTTGGGAAAACAACACTATTAAAAAGCATTATGCCTGATAATATGAATTATGTATCATTAGATGATAAATTAACAAGAGAACTTGCTCAAAATGATCCTAAATTATTTTTAGAAGAACATCCATATCCTTTATTAATTGATGAAGTTCAATATGCACCTAATTTGTTTTCTTATATAAAAATAAAAGTAGATGAAATTAAAGAACCAAGTATGTATTGGTTAACTGGAAGTCAGCAATTTAAACTTATGAAAAATGTACAAGAATCATTAGCGGGAAGAGTTGGCATTGTGAAACTTAATAGTTTAACATATAATGAGATTAATAATAGAAAATTAAAAAAAGAAATGTTTGATCCCAAAAAAATCATTGATGCAGAAATAATTGGAGTTAATGATTTATATGAAAATATTTTTAAAGGTGGCATGCCAGAAATTTATGTTAATGATAAAATGAAAAGAATTTTTTTCTTTAATAGTTATATTGAAACATATTTAACTAAAGATGTTGAAAATATTATAAGTATTTCAAATATGGAAACATTTAAAAATTTTATGATTACTATTGCAAGTAGAAATGGAGAACAACTTAATTATAGTAAGATTGGAAGTGAAGTTGGAATAACTGATAAAACAGTTAAATCTTGGCTTAATATTCTTGTAACAAGCGGAATAATTTATTTACTTACACCATATAACTTAAGCAGAGAAAAAAGAGTTAATCATATGCCTAAAATTATTTGGATGGATAGTGGTTTATGTTCCTTTTTAGCAGGTTATGAAGATGCTAGAACACTTCAAATGAGTTCTAATGCAGGTCACTATTTAGAATCTTATATTATTAGTGAAATTGTTAAAAGTTATAACTCACATGGTTTAGAAGCAAATATAAGTTATTTTAGAGACAAAGATAAACATGAAATTGATTTAGTATTTTTTAATGCTACTGAAATTTATCCTTTTGAAATTAAAAAAACAGCAAGCCCAAACAAAGAAATGATATCATCATTTAAATATTTGAAAGATTCTAAAAAGAAAGTTATGCCTGGTGGTATCATATGTTTATGTGATAAATTAATGAGAATAGAAGAAAATAATTATTGTATACCAGTATCTTCAGTGATTAACTTAAAAAAATAAAAAATGTATATAAGAATTGTTAGAGAAACTTATAGGAGTGATTATGCACTTCTATTTTTTTACAAAAAAATTATTGGCGTTAGATACAAAGGTAACTTCTCTCTAGATATAGGAGGAGTTATTCTTAAGATAAGTTCCCATAAAATGGGACTTTTTTCTTGCATTTTTAAAAATAAATGATAAAATATAAATGTTTTTAAGTCAAATTTTTGCATTCAAAAACACGGGAAGTTTGAATTTTAAAAAAAGAGTAGATGTAACTTCTCGCAAAATAAAATGGAAAAATTGTATGTATTTTGACTTGATAATAAGATTATTTATTTAATAATCTTATGGAAAGATTGACATCATCATAATCAATCTTTTTTATTTTTAATTTTTTTAAATCTTCTTCTCCAATAAGTAACATAGCAATTTCATATGGAGTAGAATTATTAAGCAATATTCTAAAAAATTAGTGATAGAAGTGGGTACAAAATATAATGAAAGAACACTTAGAAGAATGAGACAATTGTATTTACTCTTTAAAAAACAAAAATGGTCGACAGTGTCGACCAAATTGAGTTGGAGTCATTATTCTGAGTTGCTATCAATAAAAAATGATGATAAATTATCCTATTATCTTAACTTGTCTATTATTCAAAATATTGGAGTAAGAGAATTAAGAGAAAAAATCAAATCCAAAGAATACGAAAGATTACCAGATGAAACAAAGAATAAAATAATTAAAGAAGAAAAACTCGAAGTAAAAGATTTAGTACCAAATCCAATATTAATAAAGAATAAAAATAATATAGAAATAATAACAGAAAAAGTATTACATAACTTAATATTAGAAGACATTGAAACTTTTATGAGGGAACTTGGTAATAATTTTAGTTTTATAGGAAGTGAGTATAAAATAAAAATAGGAGATACATATCACAAGATAGACTTATTGCTTTTTAATATTAAATATAATGCCTATGTAGTAGTAGAACTTAAGGTAAGTGAATTTAAAGTAGAATATATTTCACAAGTACAAAAGTATATGAATTATATAGATAAGAATATTAAAGAAATAAGTAATAACAATACAATAGGTATCTTAATATGTAAGAGGGAAAACAAATATGTAATAGAATATTGTTCTGATGAAAGAATTATTGTTAGAGAATATGTGTTAGTGTAGTTACATTATAAATACCATTTTACCCACGTGGGTAAAATGGTTCAAATTAATTAAAAAGGAGATGATAAAAATATGAATGAATTAAAAGAATATACAGAAAGATTATTTGAAGATACAAAACATATAGATGAAAATGGAAATGAGTTTTGGTATGCTCGTGAATTAATGCCGTTACTTGAATATAGCAAATGGGAAAATTTTCATAAAGTAATTAAAAAAGCAAAAATTGCATGTGGGGTTAACAGTAGTATTGCTTATCACTTTCCTGATGTCAGGAAACCGTTAATTGGTGGTAATGGAAATATTCAAAATGTTATAGATTATAAGTTATCACGTTATGCTTGTTATCTAATCGCACAAAATGGTGACTCTAGAAAGAAGGTAATCGCACTTGCTCAAACTTATTTTGCAATACAAACAAGAAGACAAGAACTAAGTGAAAAAGAGTATAGTACTCTTACTGAAGATGAAAAAAGATTATACCAAAGAGATTTAACAAGAAAAGGAAACTATTCATTAAATATTGCTGCCAAAAACGCAGGGGTTAAGAACTTCGATAGATTTCATAATTCAGGTTATAAAGGATTATACAACGTGCGAAACTGCAAATGATATTGCTAAAAGAAAAGGACTTAGATATAGGGAAGATATACTTGATAATATGGGAAGTGAAGAATTGGGAGCTAATTTATTTAGAATCACACAAACAGAAGCTTCACTAAGAGAAGATAACATACTAGGAGAAAGTAATGCTAATGAAACACATTATAATATTGGGAAAAATATTAGAGAAGCAATTAAGAAGAACAATAGAACTATGCCAGAAGATTTAAGGGCACCGGACAAGAGTCTAAAAGAAATAGAAAGAGATAATTTAAAATTAAAAAATAAAATTGAATAATTATCTACTTATAATCATCACTACCGAGAAGTTAATTTTGAATTTAACTATTACTAAATAAAAGACCTACTTGTCTGAGTAGGTTTTATAATGTTTTTTGATTTTGTTTTTCTATTTTTAAATCTTGAAGTTCATCATTTGTTTTTGATAATGGCGAATTACCTTTTAAGAATGAATTTATATATATACTACCAGGAATACTTTTATAAGTGGTATTGTCTTCGCCGACTTTTGTGTTGTAGAAAGAGTCACCATATATTCTTGCGATGTTATTAGTTAGAATAGAGTAACCGTTTATTAATAATTTTTTTGTTTCTTCTTTATCTTCTTCTTTTATAAAATAACCTGGGTTAGGTGTAGTTACATATATACCATTTATTAATGTATAATTACTCTCATTACAAATATCTTTTGTAAAGAATTGTCTATATGTTGGATCAATTAAGTATGATAAAGTACCGTTTTCAGTATTTAAGTTTACTATCATAAATGTATGGCCTTTAATATTATTTGTTATTACTTTTTGTGTATCACATACATTATAATTTACATTTAAACTATTAAGATAATTACCTATTATAGAGATTGCTGTATCACATTTCCATTCAAATGAATAATTATCTAAATCATTTGTAAATCTTGTTCTTGTTATGAATACTATATAATCTAAAAAATACTTTGCTTCATCTTGTGATAATGGAATATTTTCTTCTAATTTATTTTCAATTTGAGATATTAAATCATAATCAATTTCTATTTTATTTGGTGTAGATTCAATTACAAAGTTCATTTTTCCTCCTTAATCTTTTTATTAAAATTAGTCATTTCTATTTCATACTTGTTATTTTTTGGAAAATAATATTTTCTTCCGATTAGTTTATCTGGCATATATTGTTGTTCAACATAATAATTTTTATAATTATGAGGATATTTATAATTAGGGGATGTTGTTCTTATATTTTCAGGAATTCTTCCAATGTTTCCTGCTTGTACATCATTAATTGCGGCGTTAATTGCCATATCTGCTGAGTTGCTTTTTGGACTTAGTGCCATTTCTATTACAGCAACTGATAGTGGTTTTATGAGTTCTGGATAACCGATTCTTTCACTTGCTTCAATAGATGCTAAAACTCTAGGTGGAAGAGAAGGGTTTGCAAGAGCAATATCTTCATATGCAATTACTAGCATTCTTCTATAAATTGAATCATAGTCTCCACTAACTATTAGTCTTGATAAATAATGTAATGATGCATCTACATCACTTCCTCTTATACTTTTTTGAAATGCAGAGAGCATATCATAATGACCATCTTCGTTTTTATCAGTAAAAAAAGATGGAGTATTATTAACTTCTTTTATGTTATCTATTGTTACTTTATGGTTAAAACCATAGTATGAAAACTCTACTAGGTTATATGCAAATCTAATGTCTCCATTAGAAAGTTTTGCTATGTATTTTATTGTCTTTTGATCCATTTCAATATCATTAAGTACATTTTTTACTCTTTTTAATCCTTTTATGATATCATCTTCTTCTAGTGGCTTTAATTCTAGTAATTGACATCTGCTTCTTATTGCTTGATTAATAGAGTGATATGGATTTGAGTTAGTAAGACCTATTAATGTAATAAGACCACTTTCTATAAATGAAAGTAATATATCTTGTTTATCTTTATTCATTCTATGTATCTCATCAACTATTAAGATCATAGAACCATACATTTTTGCTTCTTCTATAACAACTTCAAAATCTTTTTTACTATTGATAGTTGCATTTAACATTCTATATCTCATATTTAAATCATTTATTAAACTAAGAGCTATTGTTGTTTTACCACAACCACTGTTTCCATAAAGAATTATATTGAAAAGAACTTTGTTTTTAATTAAATTTGAAAGAACTTTGTCTTTACCGATTAAATGAGTTTGACCAAGGACATCTTTTAGAGTATTTGGTCTTAATTTATTTTGTAATAGTTCCATAGTAGTCACCTCATACATATTTTATCAGTTTTAACAATAAAATAAAAGTATTAGTCACTTACTAGTCACATTATAATAGTATATTGTATACATATTATATTTTTGTTATAATTATAAAGAGGTAAGGTATGAAAAAAATAAAACTTAGAAGTATTATTATATTATTAATAACTATATTTTTGTTTTGGTATATATTAAAAGATAATTTTGTTAAATCTATTGATTTAATAGCATCAAGTAATAAATGGTTAATTTTATTATCAATTTTAGCATATATTGTTTATTTTATAATAGAAGCATATCTTTTAAAATTATTAATTGATAAATCTTGTAAAAAGTATCCATTTAAAAAAGTAATTGAACTTAATATAATGACTAAGTTTTTTAATGGAATAACACCTTTTTCATTAGGGGGACAACCACTTCAGGTATACGAACTAAGTAAAAATAAAGTTCCTGTGACTAAGAGCATTTTAGTTATAGTTGAGAACTTTATTATATTACAAATAACTATGAGTATAATGATTATTTTATCTTTAATATTTGGATATATGTTTGAATTAAGACCTAATAATTTTTTATATATAATGACTTTAATCGGAGCATTAATTACAATTGTTTCTTTTGTCATAACAATACTTATATGCGTTAAGATTGAGCTTGCATCTAAGATTGGTAAAAATATGATTAATTTACTTAATAAACTTAATATAATTAAAGATAAAGAAACAACTTTAAATAAATGGAATTCTAAATGCATTGAATATCAAAATGGATTTAAGAATCTTATGAAAGATAAGAAATTTATTATTAAATGTGTGTGTGTTAATTTTATATATATGACAGTGTTTTTTATGATACCTTTCTTTACTTTAAAAGCATTACATATAACTTTAAATATTAATATGTTTTATGTAATAATATTATCATGTTTTGTTTATATTTCTGCGTCTTTTATACCAATACCAGGTTCTAGTATAAGCACAGAATATTCTTTTATTCATTATTTTAGTTTAATTGTATGTGAAACGATAGTTATACCTGGAGTACTTTTATATAGGGTAATTACGTATTATTTGCCTTGTATTGTAGGTGGAATATTGTTTAATTATAGAGATAGTAAAAGAGATTAATGTAAAAATAACGTAAAAAAACTATTCAATTAGTTTTTTTTATTATATAATTATAAATGTATGATAGATATTGAAAATAAAGAGTTTGTTGATGATTTTAGTGATTATTTAAGAATAGATAAGAATTATTCTGAAAATACAGTTGAATCTTATATGAGAGATCTTAAATATTTTTTAACATATATTGATAAAGAAATATTAAATATAACTAAAAAAGATATAGATAATTATATATTACATTTACTCCCTAGTTATAATGAAAGCTCTATTAATAGAATTATTGCAAGTATAAAAAGTTTTTATAAGTACCTAGCAGTGTATAAAGGATTTATTAATATATCTGAGGATGTAGAATGCTTACAAAGAAAAAAGAAACTTCCTAAGTATTTATCTATTGAAGAAGTTGATAAACTTTTAGATATTGAACTTAATACTCCTTTTGATCATAGAAATAAAGCTATATTAGAACTTATGTATTCAACTGGTCTTAGAGCAAGTGAACTTATCAATTTAGAACTAAATAATGTAGATACTGTGAATATGGTTGTTCATGTATATGGAAAAGGTAGTAAAGAAAGAATTGTTCCTATGTCTAAAATAGCTGTTAATTATTTAGATATGTATATTAATAATTATAGAGAAGATTTATTTGTAAAGGGTAAACCTAAAACTGATGCATTGTTTTTAAATAATCATGGAACTAAAATGACTAGGCAAGGACTTTATAAAATAATTGGTAAGATTGCTCATGAAAAGAATATTAATAAAGAAATAACACCACATGTACTTAGACATAGTTTTGCAACTCATATGATTGAGTGTGGAGCAGATATAAGAAGTGTTCAAGAACTTTTAGGACATGAAAATGTTGTTACAACAGAGATATATACTCATCTTGCAAATAACTTTATCAAAGATAATTATAATGAATACTTTAATAGAAGTAAGAAAGAAGGTAACTAATATGTATGAAAGAGTATTTTTAGTAGTAATGGATAGTGTAGGAGTGGGAGAAGCAAAAGATGCGGATAAGTTTAATGATGTTGGTTCAAATACTTTATTGCACACAATTGGAAATCATTATAATTTAGATGTTCTTGAAAGAATGGGACTTACCACTTTAGTTGGAAAAGAAGTATCTAAAACAGTAGGATATTATATGAAAGGTAAACCTATTAATCTTGCTAAGGACACATTAAATGGTCATTATGAAATGATGGGTGTTGTACAAAAGACACCATATAAAACATATCCTGCTGGTTTTCCTCTTGAATTAATAAGTAAAATCAAAGAAATAACTGGAAGAGATGTTATAGGTAATGTAGTAGCAAGTGGTACTAAAATAATAGAAGAGTTAGGCCAAATGCAAATGGAAACAGGTGCATTAATAATATATACTTCTGCAGACTCAGTACTTCAAATTGCTGCTCATGAAGATATAATACCTGTAGAAGAATTATACGATATATGTACTAAAGTACGTGAACTTACTAAAGATGAAAAATATAAAATAGCAAGAATAATTGCAAGACCATATATTGGTAAGCCAGGAAGTTTTACTAGAACTTCAAAAAGACATGATTATGCTTTAGATCCACCACTTAATGTGCTTGATTTATTAGATAAACATAGAGTACCAACTATTGCGATTGGAAAAATAGCCGATATATTTAATAATAAAAGTATTGCTATAAAAGTAAGAACTAAAGATAATATAGATGGCATGATGAAATTAATCGATTTTGCTAAAAGTGATAAAAAAGGATTTATATTTGCTAATTTAAATGATTTTGATATGTTATATGGACATAGAAGAGATAGAGATGGATATTTAAAAGCATTAGAAGAGTTTAATTATTACTTACCAATTCTTTTAAAGAATCTAACTGAAAAAGATTTACTTATCATAACAGCAGATCATGGTAATGATCCTACATATAGAGGAACAGATCATACAAGAGAAAATGTACCAATCTTAATATATAATAAGAAGTTTAAAGAAGGTAAGAGATTAAAAGATAGAGAAACATTTGCTGATATAGGTGCAACTATATTAGATAACTTTGATATTAGAAACATCTTAGGACTTGGAACTTCTATATTTGAAAGTATGGATATCAATAAATAAGAAATATTTAAATAAAGATGCTAGTTTTATAGTATCTTCTTTTATTTTTTGATATAATTTACTTATACTTAGGTGGTATTTTATGAAGGTAAGTGATATATATAAAGTAACAATTATTAATGAGGACATGGAAGGTAATGGAATTACTAGAATAGATAATTTTGTTATTTTTGTTTTCGGTGCGTTAAAAAATGAAATAGTTGAAATTAAAATAACTGAAGTAAATAAAAGATTTGCTAAGGGAAAAATAATTAATATAATAACTGAAAGCCCAAGAAGGAAAAAAATATTATGTCCAATATATGATAAATGTGGAGGATGTAATTTTCTTCATACAAGTTATGAAAATGAAAGAAAAATTAAGAAAAATGAAATAGAAAGATTATTTAATAGAAAGGTTAATTATTTAAGCACTGAAAACTCATTAAATTATAGAAATAAAGTAGTATTACATATAAATAATAATAAACTTGGTTTTTATGACTCTAAAACTCATAATATATGTTCTTTTAGTACATGTTATTTATTAGACCCATTAATAAATAGAACAATTGATAATATTAAGAAATATGATTTAACAGGTGTTCGTGAAATAATGATTAGAAGTGTTAATAATGAAGTAATGATTAATATTATTAGTGATAGGGATGATATTTTATTATTAGATATTGATGTTGACTCATTATATTTAAATGATAAACATGTTAAAGGAAAAAAATATTTGACTGATGAAGTAAATAACTTTAAGTTTTCTATTTATCCATTAAGTTTCTATCAAATAAATAAAGAAGGAATGACTTCTATTTATAATAAAGCAAAAGAGTATATTTTAGGTGGTGATACTTTGCTTGATTTATACTGTGGTACGGGAACTATTGGAATATGGATGAGTGATAATTTTAAAAAAGTCGTTGGCGTTGAGATAAATGAATCAAGTATAAAAAATGCTGATATAAATAAAAAATTAAATAATATAAATAATATTGAATTTATATGTAGTGATGCTAAAAAGATAAAAGAGAAGTTTGATTCTATAATAGTAGATCCACCTAGAAATGGACTATCTAAAGATGTAATTAATTATATAAATAACTCTAATTCAAAAAGATTAGTATATATATCATGTAATTATAAAACACTTAAAAGAGATATAGATTTGCTTAATAATTATGTTCTTAAAGAGATGTCAATTTGTGATATGTTTCCAAGAACAAAGCATGTTGAATGTGTGTGTATGCTAGAAAGAATATGAAAAGATGGGGATAATTATGTTTAAATTTGAAGAAAAAATTGATAGTTTAAAAAAGGCTACAAGATCCAGTATGTCATTGAGAACTTTTTTTGAAAAAGGATTTGACAAGTTTGGGTTAGATGACCAATTTAAAATTTTAGAAATGTTTAGCGATTTGATGGTCACAATAGACAATGGAAATGATTGGAGTAAATTTTTATATTATAATCCTAAAATATGTTCGTCTATAAGTAAACAAATAAATTTAAAGACTAATTTGTCGGATAACTCTATTAGTAATGAAACAAAAAGCAGAATAGTTGAATCTTATTTTAATATAGTTTTTTATTGTTTTTATAGGGATGAAAACAAAAAAGATAATTTGAAAATAGCTTGTGATTACATTAATAATATGGATTTTAGAGGTATTGATATAAAAACTTTAAGTAATTTATCAATGATAATTCTAAAACAAATTAAAATATTAAGTAGTGAGGGGCTTTCATTAGAAAAAGTTAAATCAATGGTATTGTTTTATTTTAAAAATGTTGACTCTATTAAAGAAGATGATGAATTATTAAATTTATTAATAGAAATGAAAAATATTATTGATGTAACAGATATTTTAAATGTGATAACAAATAAAGTTCAACTAGAAAATAGTGAAAATCCTGTACTAAAACGATTGAAAAACGGTCTTTTTTCAAAAGAGGATTGCTTTCAACTTTTGTCAAGCAATGGCAAATTAAAAAAATATGCGAATGTTGATTTGATTAAACATTTCTTAATTGAAAATGGAATAGAAAATCCCGAAGTTATTTATGATAAAACTTTGTACATAAGTGGGGAAGCTCGTGGAAATTTAATAAGAATCGCAACAAATTTTGCAAATATTACAACATTTCATGAAGCATTTCATATAATTCAAAATAAAGATCTTGGTAAAAAATATCATGGAAATAGATATTATATGTTGAAAGATTATCTAACCGCAGCAAATATTCCTCGCAAAGTTTATAGAAATAATTATAAAAGTTTGTTATTTGAAGAGGAAGCAGAACAATTAGGTATACAAAGTTATTATCAATATTATAAAGGAGAAAAATATGATACACCTGAAATTTTGGTAAATAGTTATATTACTTTTAGTGATGGGATGAAGATTGAGAAAAAGGATTTATTTGATTCTATTATCCATGAAAAACCTGAAATTTTAACTAGATATCCTATTTTAAAAGTTGAATATCATGATGATGGTACCAAGAAAACACCAGAGGGAACTATTTCTTATTTAGAACAGTTAAATATTAGTAGCGAAGAAAAACAAGCAATATTTGAATTGTATATTTGATAATAAGTATGAAAAAGAAAGTGAAAAAGAAAATAGTTTGTAATAAAACGTAATTATTTTATTTGGAGGTTATTATGAAAGAAAAATTCACCGGTGATACATTGGAGGTAGTGTTTGGTAATTCTATTTATTACACTATTAAGAAAAGTGTTCTTGGAAATGATAATATATTAATGTTTAATGTGCTGTTCAATGTTGGTGATTTATCCAATATTGAAAATTTTGAGATTAATATACCAGAAGAATTGTATTATGAAAAAAACAATGTTAATTTTAAAAAGGAATATGATATTATTATTGATAATATAAAAAAGAACAATAAAATTAGAGTATGGACTAGTAGAAAACATATTTATTCATATTTAATTATGCTATACCTTTGCAGTGTTGTAAAAGAACAAAATTATGAACTTTATGTTCTATATAGTGATGAATATGATAATAGTTGCTTTTCTCCTAGCGCTATGAGAGAGAATGAACTTGAAGAGTTATCTAAGCTAGAACATAAACTGACTAGACAAGAAATTAATGATAATGCGCAGGCTTGGGAAAAATTAGTTTCTGTTAATTCCGATTTAAGAATAATTGAAAATGGTTATATTAAATCAGTAACATTGGATTATTATGATGAAAAAATATTAAATACTTTAAAAGAATTAGGAAAAGTTAAAATGTCTAAATTAGTTGGAGTACTTATGGCAAATGTTTATTTGCTCGATACATTATATGTTTATTTAATTGAAAGATTAATAAAGAATGGGAAAATCAAAATTACATTAAATAATGATATTAGATATTTTGATAATATAATTGAAGTGACAAATTAAAAAAACATATATGTTAACTATAATTGCATAATTTCCATTTGAAATTGGTAGAAATAGTAAACTTAAAATATTATTATGTTTGTGAAAGGAATGATAATATGGAAATAGGTAAAAAAATAACTGATCTTAGAAAGAATAATAAATTATCTCAAGAGGATTTAGCAGAAAAATTAGGTGTTACTAGACAAACAATTTCTAAATGGGAATTAGGGCAGACATATCCTTCAATAAATCAAGCTAAAGAATTATCTAAAATATTTAATATAAGTTTAGATGAACTTGTCAATAATGATATTAAAAATCTATTAGTTGAAAAGACTTTTAATACAGAGAAATTAGCAGGTATGATAATTAAAATATTAAAAATTATAGGTATACTTTTTGTTATATTTATAGTTATTAATTTAGTTTTGATAGTTATATTTAATATTAGTCGTAAATCTATTATAGTATCTAATGTTGATTCAGTGACACTAAATTGTAGAATTGATAATAATGATTATCTTATAGAAATTGGAAGCGATGGATATTTTAATTGTTCTAATTGTACTAAAGAAATGCAGCTAGAAATAAAGGAAAAATATATTGATTTTTCAGATATAAATAAAACAACCAAAACAATCGAGAAGTATTTTGATAATAATAATGGTATGTGTGAGTAGAGGTAGAAGAAAATATGAATAGAGAAGTAAAACCATATACAGTATGGAAACATTTTAAAGGATTTAATGCAGTTGTAATAACTGTTGCTAAACATAGTGAAACTAATGAAGATTTAGTTGTGTATTATTGTTTTGATGAGAATGATAAAGAACATAATAATGGTGTATATGCAAGACCAATTAATATGTTTTTATCTGAAGTTGATCATGAAAAGTATCCAAATGTTAAACAAAAATATAGATTTGAAGAAATAACAAAATGATAGTTGTTTTAAATATAAATATTTAGTATAATTGATTGTCTAAAGAGATGTATTATGGTATTACAAATATTTATATTAATAGTGGGCTTTGTTATTTAGATTAAAGGTGCAGATTATTTTGTTGATGGTGCAAGTGTGCTTGCTAAGATGTTTGGTGTTAGTGAAAGAATGATTTCTTTTACAATAGTTGCCTTAGGAACATCTCTTCCTGAACTTATGACTAGTATTTTAGCAACAAGAAAAGGTCAATATGAGTAATGTAGTAGTAAGTAATATATTTAATATAGGTATTGTTATTAGGAGAAATTAATAGTATTAATTTTAGTTATATTGATATTATTATGATGATAGTTTCTGCATTATTGTTATTTATATTTTCTTTCAATGATAAGTTTAATTTTGAAAGATTTAAAAATAAAATATTAGTGGTACATATACATGATAACTTTGGTGAACATGATGAACATTTATTACCATTTGATGGGACTATTAACTATGAAAAAGTAATGACTAAATTAAAAGAAAATAATTATGATGGCCCTATAACATTAGAATTATGTTATAGAAAAGAATATAAAGAAAAATATAATCCAATTGAGTTTTATAATGAAGCATATAAAAGAGGAACTAAACTAAAAAATATAATTGATAAATAATAGTAATTGTGATATATTAATGAAAGAATAGGAGTCATTATGAAAGTAAGATCTAAGAAAGAGAATGATAATAAATTACCTTTGATAGCACTTTTAATAGTGGCTTGTGTAGGTCTTACTATAGGATATTCTGCTTTGTCTACAACTCTTAGTATTAAAGGAACTGCGTCTATTGAGGGAATGTCTTGGAGAATAGAATTTCAAAATTTGGGTGAAGCAACACTTACAGGAAATGCTAGTATAATATCTAATCCAGTGATAAGTGAAGATAAAACGGAAATAAGTTCATATAATGTTAATTTTTTAGATCCAGGGGATTCTGTTTCTTATACTTTTCAAATCGCAAATAATGGTACTTTAAACGCGAAATTATCTGAAATAATTAGAGATACTATTACTTGTGAAGGGTATGGTAATACTGTACAAGCAACTAATGATGCTGATAATGTTTGTGCTAATCTAGAATATACATTAAAATATCAAGAAGAAGAACCACATTATAGTGATGATTATGTTTTAACTAGTACAACAACTGATATAGAAGTTAATGATATATTAAACGCTGGGGATGTTAAGAATATGATTTTAACATTAAAATATAAGAGTCCTACTGATTCTGAAACAATTACTGAACCAGAAGATGATGTTTCAATAGCAGGTTTAGGAATAAAACTTATTTATTCTCAAAATAATCAGTCATCAAGTTCAACTCCAGTAACACCATCAACTCCAGATGAACCAATAAATACTGTTTCCTTTGCAGAAGATTCATGGGATACGATTGCTAAAGCAGTTAAAGCAGGGCAAACTGATAATTATCATGTTGGTGATGAGAAAAATGTGAATTTAGGTGATACTTATGGTACTCATAAAGTTAGAATTTCTAATATGTCTACTCCTGATGAATGTAAAACAGAAGGTTTTTCACAAACAGCATGTGGATTTGTAGTTGAGTTTACTGATGTTATTACAAAACATGCAATGAATTCTACATCAACAAATGTTGGTGGTTGGGTGAATAGTAACTTATATTCATTCATAAATGATGAGAATGATAACTCTAGTCTTATTAATACTTTACCATCTGATTTAAAAGAAGTAATTGTAGACACACAAAATATAACTAGTCATGGAAGAAGTGATTCAAATAATTTTACGTCTACGGATAAACTGTATTTATTGACTCCAAAAGAGATATACAGCGATTGGTCTAATCAATATGATTCAGCAAAAGATTTTACTAGACAACTAGATTATTATGGTGATAATGATGTGACTACAGATAACTATTCTGGAGCAATAAAAAAATATAATGGTAGCGCTTCAATTTGGTGGCTTGATATGGCAGCATCACTAAATAGCCTTTACTTTGCGGCAGTCAATATTAATGGAAAAACTAATGTTTTTGATGCTGACGGTACTTATGGTGTTTCACCAGCATTTAGAATAGAATAATAAATTGACTTACATATACAAAAATATGTGAGTTTTTTATTGTGAAATTTTCCTGAAGATGATTGATAAAAATGCTTGATTATGGTATATTTATTAAAGGATAGGAGATAGTATTATGAGAATAAGAACTCGTAAAGGAAAAGATACAAAAATACCATTACTTAGTCTTTTATTAGTAGCAGTTGTAGCATTGACAATTGGTTATTCTGCTGCATCTTCAACTCTTAAAATAAATGGAACAGCACAAGTTACTGGAATGTCTTGGAAAATAGAGTTTCAAAATTTAAGTGAAGCAACACTTACAGGAAATGCACAAAAGATATCTGATCCAGTAATAAGCGTTGATAAGACTGAGATAAGTTCATATAATGTTAATTTTTTAGATCCAGGGGATTCTATCTCTTATACTTTTCAAGTGGCAAATAATGGTACTATAAATGCTAAATTATCAGAAATATTAAAAGATACTATTACTTGTGAAGGATATGGTAGTGATGAGCAGGCTGCTAAAGATGCAACTAATGTATGCGCTAATATTGAATATACATTGAAGTATACAAATGAAGAAGAACATTTTGATAATAATGGTTCTTCGAAAAATTTTTCTAATGATATAGAAGTTAATGATTTATTAAATCCTGGTGATGTTAAAGATTTAATTCTTACTTTAAGATATAAAAGTCCAGTTGATGGGATGACTATTGAAGAACCTGAAGATGATGTTATTATATCAGGTTTAGGTATTAAACTTATT
Source organism: uncultured Bacilli bacterium (assembly GCA_934090685.1). Lineage (GTDB taxonomy): Bacteria > Bacillota_I > Bacilli_A > RF39 > UBA660 > CAG-1000. Next base: position 73,043 of record CAKOJN010000007.1, on the reverse strand, counting down.
TATTCTCAAGTTAAAACGCCAACAGTTAAACCATCTAATCCAGATACTCCTGTAATATCTACTTCGTTTGCCGAAGATACTTGGGAAACAATTGCTAAAAATGTTCAAAACGGAAATACAAGTAATTATCATGTAGGCGATACGAAAATAGTATCAATTAAGAATTATGGCTTACATACTGTTAGAATAGCGAATATGTCTACTCCTGATGAATGCAAAACAGAAGGCTTCTCTCAAACTGCATGTGGATTTGTAGTAGAATTTACCGATGTTGTTACAAAATATTATATGAATGCTAGTGGAGAATATAAAGGAACAACATATGATAATGGTTGGAATTTAGATGGATGGCCAGCAAGTCAAATGTATTCATTTTTAAATGATGAAACTAATGCAAATAGTTTTATTAATTTATTACCAACTAGTTTGAGAAAAGTAATAGGTGAGACATACTCTGTATCTGGACATGGTTCTAAAGATGAAAATAATTTTGTTTCAAATGATAAAATCTATTTCTTGTCAACTAAAGAAATATGGAAAAATGGTTCAGCAAACACTATTAGTACTGATTCCGCATGGAATGATACTAGACAACTTGATTATTATAAAAATATTGGTGTAACAACAGATAATTATGCTGCAGCGATTAAGAGTTTTGAAGGAACAAATACGTGGTGGTGGTTACGTACTGCTTCATCTAATTATCATAGTGCTTTCTTTACTGTAAATCAAACAGGTGGTCACATTGGTAATAATGCTTCGTACAGTTTAGGTGTTTCACCAGCATTTAGAATTCCTGGAGAAACTCAAGAAACTCCAGATACTCCATCTGAACCATCGTCTTTTGCTAAAGATTCATGGGCAACTATTGCCAATGCTGTAAAAACAGGAAACACAAGTAATTATCATGTTGGGGATGAAAAAGAAGTAGACTTAGGTACATATGGAACACATAAGGTAAGAATAGCTAATATGTCTACACCAAATGAATGCAATGATAGTAATTTCTCACAAAGCGCATGTGGATTTGTAGTAGAGTTTGTCAGTATAATTACAAAAATAAAAATGAATGGTACTATAACTAATATTGGAGGATGGCCTGCAAGTAATATGTATAAGTTTCTTAATGATGAAAATGATTCTAATAGTATTATTAATTTATTACCGAACGATTTAAAACAAGTTATAATACCTACATTAACAATATCAGGGCGAGCAAAACGAGATAGTGCAAATTACACTTCATCAGATAAATTATATTTATTAGCTACTGCTGAATTATGGGCTTCGGGTACATCTAATAATATTGATGATGATGCTGCAAGAGATAAAACTAGACAATTTGATTATTATAAACAATTAGGAGTAACAACAAACCAATATACTAATGCTAAAAAATATGATAATACGGGAGCAGTTTCCAAATGGTGGCTTCGTTCTGCTTCAACCAATGTCAATAATTATTTTTTTACTCTTTTAATCACTGGAGAATGGGATTTTGATGTAGCAACTGATGTAAATGGTGTTTCTCCGGCTTTCCGAATTGGTTAGCGTTGTCTAGTGCCTTCTTACATTGAAAAAACATATCAAAAAATAATCTACACAATTATAGTTTGTGTGGATTTTTTATAATAAAATTTTAATAAAATAATTTACAATTTATATAGTTTATGCTATCATTAATATGTAGGGTAGTTGAAGAATTGTGAAACCCTAGTTTTACATGCATTACAACTTAAATAACTCCACAATATATATGTAAAGGAGGTAATAATGTAACTAATGAAAAAGAAAAATTTGGATTTAGTTGCTGCAGTAGTAGCCTTACTTATTGCGGTATGTGGTTTAAGTGTTTCCTTGATGGCTCTTAGTACATCATTTAAATCACTTAAAACTAAAGGTTATGCGACTATTACTTCTCACAAGTGGGATGTTCATTTTGCAAACCTATCTAACTTTACATATGAAGGAACGGCTAAGGGACTTATTGATCCAACTATTGATGATAAATCAACTATTATCGGTTCATTTCGCGTTGAATTTAATAGTATGGATGATACGGCATCATACACATTAGATGTCGTTAATAATAGCGGTATTGATGCCGTAGTCACTTCACTAGTTCAAACTGATCCAATTTGTACAGGAAAGGATGAACAAGCACAAAATGATGCGAATCTTGTGTGTACTCATTTCAAGTATAAATTGGCCTATATGGATGGAACTGATATTAAAGTTGGAGATGTTTTGAAGAGTAACTCGCTTCAAGCCCTAAAACTTAGTATGTGGTATGAAGGTGATACATGGCCGGTTAATTCCGTTGATGTAGATAATCTTTCAGTAACTCTATACTATGGACAAAAATAATAGGAAAAGGAGATTGGAAATATGAATAAAGAAAGAGAAATGAAGACTTTAGTAATTGCTGCTTTAGTAATTTCAGTTGTAGCAATTGGTGTAGGTTTCGCTGCATTCAGCACAACATTACAAATCAATGGTACTGCTACAGTTAACACTGCTGGTAAAACATGGAATGTATTATTTACTGGTGTAGAAAAAACTGACGTTAGTACTGATGGTATAGAGGCAACAGTTCCTACTATTGGAAATGGTACTGTTGGTGAAAATACTACTAATGCTGCTATCGGTACAATCACTGCTGCATTTACTGCTCCAAATCAAAAATTACAATATAAAATTACTGTAACTAATAGTGGTAGTTATGATGCTAAATTAACTGCTGCTAGTATTCCAACATTAGATACAATTACTGTAACCGGAACTGGAGCTGCTGCTGAGACTGATGCTACTAATGTTAAAAATCATTTAAAATTCAGTTTCACTAAAGCTGATGGAAGTGCTGTAACTGCTGGAACAGATACTCTAGCTGCTGGAGCAACTCAAGATTATTTATATACTATTGAATATGAAGATCTTACTGATGCTTCTGAACTTCCAAAAGCTCAAGTAAGCATTTCAATTCCACAAACAACTTTAACATTTAGCCAAGCTAGCTAATTAAAGTATTATGGAAATTAAATGATTTAGGTATATCTTATTTTGCGAAATGAGTAGGATATGCCTAATCATTATATTTATTAGAAAAATATTTAGAAGAGGTGGTGTGATGAAATCTAGCGAAAAAAAAGTTGCTATTATAGAAATAGTTACTTTAATCATAATTCTTTTAGATATTTTTGTAACAAATAAAATAGGCTATCTTGGTCTATCTATACTTCTTGGAAGTACATTTCTTATATCAATTGGACTTCTTGGTTATGAAAAAAATAGACAATTATTTACTAAAGATGTCTTAATGACAATAATAATATATTGTATATTGTATTACATAATCATTTATATCTCTGGTATATGGCTTGGATTTTTAAGAAGTGGTTACAATTTGAAATTAATTGGTATTATTAAAAATATTACTCCTATAATAATAATTATAGTTGTTGATGAATTTTTAAGATATGAATTAGTTCAAAAAAGTAGAAGCAATAAGTTTTTGATAATATTAACTTGCTTATTATTTGTTGCTGTAGATAGTATATTAGTAAGTTACTTATATGATTTACATACAACAGCAGGATTAATCAAAATATTTTATACAAGTACACTTCCATTGCTATCAAAGAATATACTTCTTACATATATGGCGCTTAAATTTGGTTATAAACCAACAATTACTTATAGATTGTTCATGGAAATACCAACATTTATATTACCAATTGTGCCAGATATAGATATGTATGTTCAAACTGTACTTAATTTATTATTTCCTGCGCTTATTATGTATAAACTTTATAAGGAATTCAAAAAGAAAAAAACTAATGAGAGTATCAGGAATAATAATAAAATTGAGAAAGTACTTTCTATTGGGCTTGCAATTATAATACTTCTAATGATTTCTTTAACTAGTGGTATATTTAAGTTTTATGCTCTTGCGATTGGTTCTGAATCAATGGAACCTAGAATTAATAAAGGTGATGTAGTAATAGTAGAAAAACTTAATGAAAGCGAAATAAAGAAGTTAAAAGAAGGGGAGGTACTTGTATATAAACATAATGATATGGTTATAGTTCACCGTATCGTAAGGGTTAAAGAATATAATGGGGCAGTATATTTCAATACTAAAGGTGATAACAATAAAGAAGAAGATAGTTGGACTATTGATGAGGCGTTAGTAATTGGAAGAGCTACTTTAAAAATTCCATATCTTGGAGTTCCAACAGTATGGTTAAATGAAAAGGTGTGATAAGATGAACAATGTGCAAAATGAAAATGATTCACAGATTAAGGATAGCATCAAAGAAGTAAAACCATTTACGATGAGAAAATGGTTTGTATATATGATGATACCAACCTTAGTTATGCTTGTATTGACATTATTTGTGTTAAAAGGTTCAATGTATAGTGATAAGGAATCTGTGGTAAATTATAATGAAACTGGAGATATTGATTATAAAGTATATTTGAAAGATAATTCATTCTATTCAGATAAATACTTAGGTAAAGATATGCAGTATGTAGCAAGTTTAATTGATAGGATTAATATTAACTATAAATTCGACATGAAAACTGATAATAATCTTAATTTTAATTATAAATATAATATTAAAGCAGATTTATTAATAACTGATCCTAATGATAATAATAAAATACTTTATAAAAAATCTAATGTACTTGTAAGTGACAAAAAGAATAAAGGTACACTTAGTAATTTTATGGTTAATGATTCAGTTAATATTAAATATGATGAATATAATTCATATGTAAATGCTTTTAAGAAAACATATGCATTGTCTGTTAAAAGCAAACTTATAGTTACTATGGAAGTTACTACTGAAGCTAAAAGTAAAGTATTAAAGGAAGACTTTAATAAAGTGAATAAATTATCTTTGGCAATACCACTTTCAGAACAAACAGTTGATATAGGCATAGATACTAGTAGTATAAATAATGCTGGTACTTTAGATAAAAATTATATTTCACAAATTAAAAAACCAGTAGTATTAGTATTAGGTTTAATAGTAGGTATATTAAGTTTAGCATTACTTTATATAAGTTTATATACTTTATTTAGTGGTAGATCTAAAATAGATGTATATAAATCTACTATAGGTAAAATATTAAAAGAATATGATAGGGCAATAGTTACTTCTAAATCTATTGATTCTATTAGAGAAGAAGAACATAATGTTATAAAAGTTGAAAGTATTGATGAGTTATTAGATGCTCATGATACAACTGGACAACCAATATTATATTCAGAGTTAGTACCTAATGATGTAAGTTGTTTCATGATATTGGATGATAAACTATTATATAAATTAATTATTAGAAGAAAACAACTTGAAAAGGAAGAAAGAAAGAGAATTAATGAAAGAAATGAATATATTAATTCTATATTAGAAAAATTTAATTGGGTTTCTGGCATTAAAAATATATTTAAAAAGAAAGATAAGACTATAGAAGAGAATAATTATAATATTGTTAATATAGAAGATAGTCAAATAGATGAAAATAAAGACGATATAGAAGAGTAATAACATTATGTGTATAAATTATTGAATATACAACATAAACTCTTAAAACTAGTTTAAATCAATTGAAAAGGAATTATAGCTTTAATTCCTTTTTTCTTATTATTTTATTTAATACCACATATTTGTAAGTTTACCATCATTAATATAATATTTATCCATAAGTACTACATGTGGAAAAGACTTATAAAGAACACTTTTCTTATATTTAGTAATAACAACGCCAACTTCATCATACCATAATGCTTGTGCTACATAATAATATTCATCATCAATACCAACTATAATACCAATATGCCCACCAGCAGCATAACTATGAAGTAAATCACCAACTTTAATACTTGAAAGTATACTATTATTAATTCTTTTTACATCTCCATAATCAGTTAAATCTAAATAATCTGCAAAACCTGCACCTACATCTTTAGGATCAAAACCAGCATTTAATAATACCCATGATACAAAACCACTACAATCAAGACCATTACTGTCATATCTTTTAACAGGATTACTATATAATTTGCATCCCCATGTTTTAGGACCAGTTTTACTTCCAATTATTGAACTATATTTACTTTCTGTTAAGTAAAGACCTTTATGATAATATCTTCCTTCACCATCTACTTTATTAGTAGTTTGTCTTCCATTCTCATAGAAATAATTTATTCTATATGGAAATTCTAATGTAAGGAATCTAGCAACACTTACTGCTGCCGCTCTTGTTGAAGCACCAACTTCATCAACTCTAGTTTTTAATATATCATCTAGTACTTTATTTTCCTCTTCAGAGTATCTATTACATTCTAAATGTTTCTTTTTAAAATCAAACTCATGAGGCATTGAAACTATTAGATCACTTACAATAACATCAATTTTATTTTCAGTTTCATTATATTTAGTAATAATAGAAGTATTTCCAATACTATTACTAGTTATTTTACCATCATTAATATCTATTACTGATGATTTACTATATTTAAAATCTAAATTATTTATATTACCAATTACTTTTATAGGTAATTCTTTTTTATCATTTAATGGCATATATATTTTATCTGATAATGTTTCTAAATAAATAACGTCATCACTAGAATATATAATTTTATCATCTTTTTTCAAAAATATATATTTACTATTATCAAACTTGGTATAGCATTTATTATTATCATCACTTTCTATCCATTCTTTATCATTGATATCTGGTATTTTATATTCATCATTAAATAAACAATAATATTTTCCATTCAACTCTATTTCTAAATTATTATTTTTGTTTGTGATAGATAGAATAGGGGACTTATTACTAATTAAATTATATAAATAATATGAAGTAAATACTACAAGTAAGAATAATATAAATTTAAAAAGTAATTTAAACTTGTTTTTCAATTTTCGCTTTTTATGTCTTTTTTTTGTCATAATTATCACCATCTTTTATTTAATATTATCATATTATTAAAATTGAAAAAAGATACTTAACATTTAAAGTACCTTTAGTTTACATTATTTAATAGGGAATATATCCTATTGTGGTTATCCTTTACATAAACATCATTACATGGAAAATTAAATTTTATCTTACAATAAGGATTAGTAAATGATTCTTTTGTTTCATCAGATAACTTTTTATTTTCTACAAGTATTTCAATATTATTTTTTCTACTGATTTTAACTTTTTTGACTTTTAAAGTATAAGTTGAAGTAGGTTTACTTCCAGCATTTATAATTAAGTCACATGAATCTTTATCGTTTTTATATGTAATACTTCTTTCAAAATAACCACCGTTACTTTGACATTCTACAATTTCATAAGTTTTCTTTTCTCTTAATATAAAATATAATGCTAAAACTACAAATATAATTATAAAAGTTATAACAATTACTTTTATATTATCTTCTATAAATTCTTCAATAAAATCCATAATTCACACTTCCTTATACCATAATTTTGTTAATTTTCCATCTTCTTTATAATAACTATCCATAAGTACAACATAATAATATCTATTGAATATTGTCTTTTTTGCATATTTATATATTCCTACACTTACATTTGGAGGAGTCCATAAACTTTCTGCAACGTAATAATATGTATCATCTTCTCCCGCTATCATAGCAATATGACCACCATTTACACCACCAGAGCTTAATAAGTCTCCAACTTTAACTTTACCAGATTTAACTACATCATAATTAAAATTAATTCTTTGACCGTAGTCAGTTAAGTCTAAATGTGGTGCAAGACCAGCGCCAATATCTCCTACATCAAATCCAGCATTTAATAATACCCAAGATATGAAACCACTACAGTCTAAACCATTTGCTCTTTTACCATGAGATGGATTACTATATATACTGCATCCCCATGTTTGAGGACCATGAGCAGTCTTCTTTATATTTTTAAATCTACTACTATGCAAATATAATCCTTTGTTATAATATCTTCCTTCACCCTGAACTCCATTTGTTGCTTCTCTTCCATTTTCAGAAAAATATCTTATTTTATATGGAAATTCTAGTGGTAAAAATCTTGCTGCTTCAACCGCACCAGCACGTGTTTTATATCCTACAGTATTAATTCTGTCTTCTAAGATCGTATCTAATAAATCATTTTCTTCTTTAGAATATTTTCCACATGGTAGATATTGTTTCTTATTACTAAATTCTTTAGGCTTTTTAACTATTAAATCAGTAACTATAACATCTATAGATACTTTTTTATCCATTGATGTAGCAATTATTTTAGTTTCACCTTTAGAAATTCCTTTTATCTTACCATTTCCATCAACACTAGCAATTTTATTATCATTACTTGTCCATTTAATATCAGAATTAATATTTCCAATATAATCAAGTGTTAGAGTAGGGGTATATGTATCATTTATTGCTAAATATATTTTATTTTTATTTACTTCAAATTTTGTAATACTTCCAATTTTATCAGAACCATCTACAAATATGACTTTATTATCTGATGACATTACATATGCTTTATATATATTTTTACTTATTTCAAATGAACATTGATTATTTTTTGATAAAACCCATGTTTTGTCGGTATTTTTAGGTAAATCGTCATTATCTTTTATTGTACAGTAAACTTTATTATTTAATTGTTGCTCATTAACATTAAATGAAATAACCATCTTATTATCTTTTATGGTTGCTTTTAGTAAAGTAGGGGATGATGGTTCATAATACCTAAAATAAGTTACTCTTGTTAATAAAAGTAAATCTATTATCATAATTAAAAAAATAGAAATTATTTTTACTGCCTTTGCTTTCATACTATTACCTACTATACAATTATAACAAATAAAAAAAAGATATTCAATTATTTGTGAATATCTTTTATTAACTAACGACTTCTTGAATTAGAAGTACATCTTGATCTAGAATTACTTCTAGCATTGCTTCTTGCTTTGCATGAAGTTTTTCTTGCATTACTTCTTGCATTACTTCTAGCATTATTTCTTGCGTTTGTCATTATTATCACCACCTAATATTATTATGTATAAATAGGGTAATATAATGTATTGTAAATTTGGAAATTATTGGTCTAAATTTTATTATCTTTAATAGAATATATTATGAAAATACCATTATTATTATCTTTGATTGCCGGACTTTCTACTGTTATTGGAAGTGTGCTGATATTTTTTAAATATAGGAAAATCGATAATTTAATAGTAGTGTCACTATCATTTTCTCTTGCTATTATGACACTAATTTCTATTTTTGATTTATTGCCATCTTCTTCATTAAATATTATAAAAAATTATAAAATAGAGTTTGGTATAATTTTAATAATTCTTACTTTTTTACTTGGTTATTTAAGTATAGATAAAATAAATAAGAAAATTAAAAATCATAATAATTCATCATTATATAAAATAGGGGTACTTAGTATGATTTCATTAATGTTGCATAATTTTCCGGAGGGAATCGCGGTATTTATGGGTGCCTATACTGATATTCATCTTGGTATAGAATTATGTTTAGCAATAATGCTTCATAATATTCCCGAAGGAATAGCTATCTCTATTCCACTTTATTATAGCGGAGTAGGTAGAAGAAAAACCTGTTTTTATACCCTACTTTCTGGTCTCTCAGAACCAATAGGGGCATTGCTTGCATTTATACTATTGAAAAATTATATAAATGAAATATTTTTATCGTTTATTTTAATTTTTGTAGCAGGACTGATGATAAGTTTATCATTGAATGATATATTAAAAGAAGTTAAAAGTTATAAAAATAATAAACATATGATATTAGGTTTTATTTGTGCCATATTGCTATTTATTATTTCAATGATAATAATATAATGCTTTATATGAAGAATCGAGGTGGATAACTATACATCTAATGAATAAAAATGTGCTGAAAATGTTTCAAGTAATTTAAAGATATGTAATGATATTATGTATAATATTAAAATTAGAAAACATTATTAATAATGCCACGATTTACTTATAAGTAGGTACAATTGTTGTTGTTAGAAACAAAAAAAATAGATAAATTAGTATCTATTTTTTGATTATTAATAAAATTTTTTATACATAAGTTAACATAATGTAAGTTATTTGAAGTTATAAAATTTACTAAAATTATACTTTTCTTGATTCGATTTCTGCCATTCTGTTCAATACTTCTGAAGCATTTTCTTTAGTTATTTCAGTGTAACCTAATTCCTTTAATGCTTGGAATTTAACTGTATTTAATTGTTGAGTACGACTTAATTTTTCTTCTTTGTCATTTTCAATTTCTTGAACAAATCTATTATGAGATTCAACTAATTTTGATCTAGAGGCACCACCATTATTATATAAATTAAATGCAGTGAATATAATACTCTCTAAAATAAATTGTCTAGTCTCATCAAACTTAAATTCCATTGGATTAGTAAATCCAGTCTTTTTAGATAAATATGCAAATAGATATTTAATCTCTGGAACATTATCAATTGATTGTAAAATATGGTATAAATATAAGAAAATAAAATACGTATCTTTTGTTTTTTCTTCAGTAAACTTTTCCCTTATTAAGAATATCATATCATTTAATAATTCTTGTTCATCTTTCGTAAGATTTTTATAATTAAAATTTTGACTATTTAAATCTTTAACAGTTTGATTTAGTCTTGCCTCTACACTTTCTAAGTATTCACTATTTACTTTAATTTTCTTTATTTCTTTTTCATTACCCTCCTCTATGTCAAGTAATTTTAATAATAGTAATCTTTTTTCTTGAGGCCATTTACTCAACGAATCAAGTTCTAAATAATTATATATCATTTGTCTAGATACACCTAAATATTTAGCTAGTTTAACTTTAGATATACCGATTTGACCTAATAGTCCATTCAATTCTTTCATACATCATTTCTCCTATTCTCACTATGTTAATTGTATAACACTTTACACTCGGTTGTCAATATATAAACATTAAAAAGCAATTTTAATATTAATGAAAAATTCAGTATATGTTTAAGTTTGTGTCTTAATACCATTTAAGATGACATAGAGAGTTAAAATAAAGGCTTAGCCCTAAATACTCACTTGTGAGCGACTGCTTAGGCAGTCTTTTTAAATTGTAAAGTAGAACTACATTTTCTAATTAAAGTGTATCAATTATTTATATAAAAGTCCATAAAAAAAGAAAATAAATTAATATTTTCTATTTTAAATACCAAATATCTTTTCCATCTTTAAATACTTGTTTTATAATTCCACCCATTAAGCATTGTTCACCTAAATAAATAACACATGCTTGTCCTGGAGTAACAGCTTTTACATTATCATATTTAACTTTTATTTGATTATTCTCTAAGTATTCTATTGTTACCGGCACATCTTCACTTCTATATCTAAATTTAGCAGTAGCAAATACTGGATGTTTATCTGAAATATAGTTCATATCTTCAATAATAGCCTCATCTGATAATAAATATTTTGAATCATCTCCGTATGCTACATAAAGAATATTATTTTTAGAGTCTTTACCACAAACATAATGTCTTTTTTCATCACCAGAAAGTCCTACATTTCTTCTTTGACCAATTGTATAATTCATAAGACCTTTGTGTACCCCAACTTTTTTTCCTGTTTCCACATCAATAATGTCACCTTTTTTACCTTTTAAGTAATTAGAAATAAACTCTTGATAATGTCTTTCGCCAATAAAACAAATTCCAGTAGAATCTTTCTTTTTAGCAACTGGTAAATTATTTTCTTCAGCAATCTTTCTAACTTCTGGCTTAGTAAGTCCACCTACTGGAAATAGCACATCTTTTAATTGTTCAGATGATACTTGAGATAAGAAGTATGTTTGATCTTTATTATTATCTACTCCTCTTAAAAGTCTATTTCCTTCTATACGAGCATAATGACCAGTGGCTATTTTATCAGCGCCTAATTTCTTTGCTTCTTTTTTAAATAAATCGAACTTTATATATTTATTACACATAATATCTGGGTTTGGTGTTCTACCCTTTTCAAGTTCACTTAAGAAATATTTAAATACATCATCCCAATATTCTTTTATAAAGTCCACTCTATATAATGGTATACATAATTCATCACATACAGCTTTAGCATCTCTAAAATCAAGTTCTTGAGGACACACACCATCTGTTATACCTTCTTTATCATTATTAATATTTGAGTCCCAATTTTTCATAAAAAGACCAACAACATCATAACCTTCTTTTTTTAATAAATATGCTGATACTGCTGAGTCTACTCCGCCACTCATGCCTACTACTACTCTCATAATACTTCTTTCCTTTCGTAAGTATTATACTACAAATTTAATAATATTTGAACCAATATATATTTCATATACACTTGAAAGTAATATACAAGATGATAATACTAAAAATATATAAAAATAATTTTTAATAAATTGTCTTAAATTAATAGTTTTATCTTTCTTAATTACATTAAAGCATTTAGTTGCAAATGTTATACTATAATAACTAATTAATATAAAAATAAATTCATTTATAATAGTGCTAGGTATAAGCATTATTAAGCTATATAAAAGCCCTTTTATATGAAATACATATATTATACTTGAAATAGTAAAACCTAGTAATATACCTCTATAAATGATTATAAATGGTATTAATAAAGAACAAAAAAATACAATACCAAATACCCATATTAATACAAGATATTTATAGTTAGATATAAATGATTTAATAAAAGATGGAAAGTATTTAAAATTACCATCATGTATTAAATTAATATAGTTAGTAAGATCACTAGATAAAGACATTTTTTCACTAAATGACAGTAGTATAAAACAAATTATTCCTATAAAAACACCAATACTAAAAGAAATTAATAATGACTTAAATAATTTAGTTTTAATAATTTTCATATTAAATTATATTAAAAACTTTATTTTTTATTCTAATTATATTATAATTTTATTGAGGTATTAAAATGGCAAAGAAAAAAACTAAAAACATATGGAAAAAAATATTTGCGTGGGTGATGCTTATTGTAATGTTTGGTTACATCTTTACAATAGCATTTTCTGTAATATTCAGTTAAAAAGAAGCGCTTGAGCTTCTTTTTTTAATCTGGTAATATAAATGAATCAACTTTATAGTTATTGTTTTCTTTTATTACTATAAAGTCATTATTTACATTAGCAACATCTTTACAGTTACTTTTATCACCACTTGCGCAATATTTAGATTCAACGTTGTATATTATTTTATTATCTTTGTTTTCTTTTAATGTTATTTCACTTATCATATATGTTTCATCACCTTTAGTTCTTAAAGATTCTATGTAGTAAGTCCCATTACTATTTTTAACTCCTAATGAGTCATATAATTCTTTTAATGCATTATCTGTAAGTGATGCAAAATTAAAGTCATTCATATTATTTATTTTATTTTCACCTAAACTTATTTCAGTAGTTTTTACATTTTTCATAAAATTCCAATATAGATTGTAAGTGTTATTCCATAAAGTTTTACCAGTATTTATAATATTCTCATTAACGTCATCGTTTTTCTTGATATTGTTATTTTGATTAGTGTTATTATTTATATTATTTGTATTTCTTATTTCGCATTTTGGACATGTTTTATTTGCTTTTTCTTTGTAATAAAATACCATGATCAATAGTACTACTATAATAAGTAGTAATAAAACATATGTGATTATAATATTTCTTTTTTCCATGATAGACTCCTTATAAAATAAAACTCGCATAAGCGAGTCTCTGTATCATAATTGGTGGACCACTAGGGACTCGAACCCTAGACCCACTGATTAAGAGTCAGTTGCTCTACCAACTGAGCTAGTGGTCCACATCAACATATGAAGTATAACATAAATTTAAGCAAAAATAAAGTACTTTTTTGAAAATACTTTATCTTATTGATGTAATTGCTTTATTTTGATCTATATTATATTTTTTAATTTCTATTAATTTAGAAATACTTACTATTTCATATCCCATTTCTTTTAGTTTCGGTATAACCATTTTTGATGCTTCTACCGTTTCTTTATAACAATCGTGCATAAGAACTATGCAACCATCACAAGCATTTTTAATAATATTATTATATATTTTATCACTATCACGAACTAACCAATCTTTAGGATCAATATTCCATAATATAAGAGGATAACCTGCATTTTTAACTTTATTATTGTAGTTACCATAAGGTGGTCTGACATATTTAATATTATCACCTGTTATCTCATTAAAAATAATTGATGTTGTATTTATTTCATTAAGTATTTCTTTTTCATTTAAACTAACTAAGTTTTTGTGTGAATAAGTGTGGGAACCTACTTCACTATTAGATAAATTAATAGTTTTAACTGTTTCACTATTTTTTTTCATTTTATTTCCAAGCATAAAAAATGTCGCAGTTGCATTGTTCGCGTCTAAGGTATTTAATACCTCAAGAGTGTATTCACTTGGTCCATCATCATAAGTAAATGCTATATATTTTTTAGTTTCATCATATATATTTTCTTTGGTTGAAACATCCTCACTTAAACTTATAGTGATATTTGGAATATAATCAATACCATCAAATGCAATATCATTAAAATAAATATCAAGTTTATTTTTACTAATTATATATGTATGATTATCTACATTAGATTCTTTCACTTTATTATATATACCACTAAAATATTTATGATAAACTAAATTATTAATTTCGTTATTTAAATATTCTTTGTCATATATATTACTTATATGTGCGATCTCTTTTTTAGAAAGATCTATCAATATATTTTTATTTTTTTCTTTACTTAATGAATTATCTATATAAAAAACTATATTTGAATAATTATCAAAGTTATATATATTATAAGTTATATTAAGTACTTTATTTTCTTTACTTTCTTTAAATGTTTTTACATAATTATATACGCTATCTGTTATTATTTTATTTATTTTATCATTTTTATATCTAGGATATTCTACATTTATTTGAGTTGTTTCGTTATTAAAAACTATATTTGACATTTCTACTTCATTGTTATTTTTATTTGAGTCTAAGTTAATAAAAGTAGTTATAACAAACAGCGTCACGAATACTATTGAGATGTATATAAAATATTTAAATAGTTTATCTTTATAATTTAATAATATCATTTTCTACCTTCCTTATTTATACTTACATTAATATAATAGCACAATAATTGATTTTTTACACATTTTTTATAAAAAAGATATTGAAAATAATAAATCTTTATGATATTATTAATAAGCAGTGGACCTTTAGCTCAGTTGGTTAGAGCATCCGGCTCATAACCGGGCGGTCGTAGGTTCGAGTCCTACAAGGTCCACCACTAATGCAGGTGTGGCGAAATTGGCAGACGCACTAGACTTAGGATCTAGCGGAGCAATCCATGGGGGTTCAAGTCCCTTCACCTGCACCAGTGACGAATCTGTTCGAACTATTCGAACTTTATATATAAATATCAACTCAATTTGGGTTGATTTTTTGTTTTATAAAAATCATCCTACTAGGAAAGGATGGTGCTTATGATAAATATTATTAAGCAAGAAATAGCAATTGAAGAATCTTTAAAACAAAGATTAGAGTTTATTTGTGAGTTTTCACATACTACTCCTACTTTTATCAATGGCTTTATTCATAAAGTAGATAAAACTAATCTTTCTTATGTAGAACCTCATAAGATAATAATTAAAGGTACAACATTTCTTGCTTTTAATTATTCTAATGAGATTTATATCAAGAATTTATCTCAAAAGATTAAACTATCAGAATTAGAAGATTATTTAAAAGGTATTTAATTTGACAAGAATTGACATTTCTTTAAAAAGTGATAGAATGTTTATCAAGAGAATTTATGTCTATTTAAGGGGGTAAATAGATGTTTAAGAAGATATTTTATAATAATTTAAACTTTAAGAGGTGTCAGTAGTATTAAGCACTTTAATACTTTTGACACCTTTTTCTTTGGATTAGGGAGAGTGATTTAATGGAAGAAAAGAAATTATGTGGATTATATATGAGAGTATCAACTGAAGACCAGGCTCGTGAAGGTTTTAGTTTACCAGAACAAAAAGAACGATTACAAACATTTTGTAAATTTAAAGGTTATACTATAGTAGATTATTATACTGATGCTGGTATAAGTGCTAAAACAGGTAATTATAGACCTGAATTTGAAAGATTAAAGGAAGACATCAAAAATAATAAAATAAACACCATTGTTGCATTAAAATTAGATAGAATAACAAGAAGTATTTATGATTGGGAAAAACTAATGACTTTTTTAGATGAACACAATGCTTATTTAGATTGTGCTAATGATGAAATAAATACTACTAATGCTATTGGAATATATTCTAAAGGTGGAAAATATAGTATTGGAACATTTGCTCATCCTGATATAGCATTTGAATTTGCTAGTTGGTTAAGTCCAGAATTTAAACTATATTTAATTAAGGAGTTTGAAAGATTAAAGAAAAATGAAGCATATCAAGCAAAGGTAGAATGGCACGCTAATCGTATTTTATCTAAAACTAATTATATAGTTCATACTGATGCTGTAAAAATTATATAGTTCCAACACTAACAGAAAAGCAAAAAAATTCGTATATGCTGAAGAAGCAGACGTTTTAAATGTTGCACTATTTGGGATGACTGCAAAAGAATGGAAAGAAAATAATCCAAAACTTGCAGAAGACGGAAATATGAGAGATTATACCGATTTACTTCATTTGGTAATATTAAATAATTTAGAAAATTCTAATGCTGAATTTATTAAATTAGGCATTAATCAAAGGGAAAGACTAATAAGATTAAATGAATCCGCCAGAAATCAAATGGAAGTATTAAAAAATAATAATGGAATTAAGGAATTAGAAATATTGCAAAATCAAATAAATCAAAATAATAAATATTTAGTAGAAAGTAAAAAAAGATGACACAATGGATTAAAACAACTGAGTCATCTTTTTATTTTCAATTAAGAATAAAGTTTAATTTTTTTTACAGAATAGTTGTTATTAGATTGGTATAATAAATACATATATTCTTCATCAAAAGAAACTTTACGAATATTATCAAATTTTTCTATGTTACTATTTAGTTTGTTATAAATTACAACAGAGCCAAGATTATCTGTTTCACTATAATATTTCAGATTATCAGTGTTTTCTGTAAATATTAAATTATTGTTTATATTATAAATATATTCTGGTTGTTTTTCTATATTATCAATTACCAATTTAAAGGTATCATTTTTTGCATCAAAAGAATATATTTTTTTATTAGAATAAAAGTAATTATCTGTATTATTACCACTGCTAATTCTTTGAATATCACTTAAATTATAATTAATTTCTTTTTCAATAAATTTATTATTAATATTTAATTTATAAATAATATTGTTTTGTTTAAAATAAATATAATCTTTGTTGACAGTGATAAATTTAATTTCAGGTAATTTATATCTATCATATTCAGTGAATTCATATATAATTTCATTGTTTTTATAAATAGAAGGATGTTTTGAATAAAAATCTTCTAAATAATATATATTACCACCATCATAGTCAAAATAGTATTCATTACCTGCCATGCTATATTTAGTTTTGATTTCAGAAATAGTCTTGTTATTTTTTATGTCAATTTTTTTGAATATAGAATATGCATCTCCAGCTATTGCATTATCTATAAATGAATATACAATGCCATTATTTAAAGTTTTAGCAAGATATATATCATTTGTTCCCAAACTATTAATTTCTCCTGTTTTTAAATTTATTTTTTTATTTTCATTATAGTATGTTGTATAATAATAGGCTTCATCATTATATACAAAGTAAAAAGTTGCATATCTTAGTTCATCTGTTTCAGCTAATTTTTTATTATTTGTACCATCTAAATTCATTACAAATAATCTATCATATAATTTAGTAAAGCTACTATTATGTTCTAACTTATAATAATAAATTTTATCTTTATATATGAAATAATATGTTGTATTGTCATAAAATTCATAACTTGGTGGATCATTTAAAACTTCCATTATGTTCTTGTTATTGTAATTATAGTTCTTTATTGAAAAAGATACTATTAATAATAAAGCGATAACAATAATTAAAATTATTTTAAATATCTTTTTGTTATTTGCACTTAATTTTTTATAAAATTTACTTATAAGTTTAATAATTCCATAGATAATCCATATTGCTCCTATAATAATCCCCGTACAAATAAAGAATACAATACCACCAAAAAAAGCAAAAATGTTTAATAGTGGTCCAAAAAACTCAATGCTATCCATAGTAAACGATGTAATAATTGAGAAAATTCCAATACCACCACCTATATTAGCAACTATAATTGATAAAACTTTACATATTTTCTTTAATATATTCTTATTTGTGGGTTTAGAATTATCTAAACTAGTATTGTTGATAGAATTTATATCTTTTTCTTCAGCTTGATTAATATTATTATTTACTGAATTATTATTAGCAGGTGTTTCTGATGTGTTATTTATTATACTATTTGTAGGATTAAAAATATTGTTCTTTTGTTCGTTAGAATTATTTTGATTAAAATTATTTAAATCTTGGTTCAACTTTATCACACTACCTCTCTATCATCAATTATAACATTTTTTATTTATTTTTTGTTAAAATAATCACATTCTAATGATTAAATATTAAAATTATATGTTATACTATAATTGTTGAGTGATATTTATATCATTCGTACTTGCGAAAAGTTGTAGATATCTACGACACTCGCACCAACATTGAAATTAAAACGACTTTTTATAAAGTCGTTTTTGTTTTGATATATAATTATCTATTATTTTCTGAATTTGATTTTGGAGTCATCTGCAATTTGTTTACATTAGCATATCGATAATTTTTTCTCCATTCGATATAAGTTTCTCTTCTTTTAATTACCATTTCAGCTTCTTCACGTAAAATATCAATTTTATCTTCATCTATACAAGTTAAAATATCAATTGCACTTATACTCCAGTCACGACAACCATCGTACAACAATTCACCAAGCATCTTATTATCTTCCCCAGATTCTAAAAGTGAAAGAATATTTGATGCATATGGTCCACATAAAATAGTTGAATCAGTAGTTTTCCTATAATATCCACTATAAACTAATTCTTTAAATTCTTTTGAATATTCCATAAAATTATCTCCTTTTTTCACCTATAATACTATAAAGAAAATTATTTGTAAAGAAATTTAAACTACTCACCCTTCATCTTTTTCTTAAACAATATACATGAGAGAATTGTTACTAATATTGTATAAATACTAAATGTTAAGATATCACAAGTAGTTATTAAGCTTAAATCATTATTCATAAAGCTTTTTAATATAGTAAGCGATGACTTAAATGGTAAAACTTCACATATAGTTTTAAAAGTCTTACCTACCATATCTACGCTAAAATACATTCCACTTGTAAAACATACTAGTTGTACTATAATGCTAGATATACCTGAACTTGATTTATCTGTTGTTATACATCCAATTAAAATACCAAGTGATATAAATAGAATTGATATAATTAATGAAATAAGTATCATATGAATTACACCGCCACTAAACTTTAAACCTAATAATAAAGCAACTATAACGGTTAACATATCTTGAAGTATAATAAGTGGTATTAATGATAAAATGTATCCTAAAATATATTCATATGGCTTCATAGGACTAATACCTAATCTTATTAATAATGAAGTTGTTCTATCTTTAGCAACTAGTGTAGCAGTAAACATTGTTATAAATGAGAAACTAAATATTATAATTCCGGGCGTAAAGTTTTCTAATTTGTATACCTCATTTGGTATATTAAATTGATTAAATATAAATAATAAAAATAATGGTAACACTGATGCGAATACTATACTTAATGGATCTCTTACTATTTCTTTAATATTTCTATTTGCAAAATTAATTATTCTATTCATCTTTACCTCCAGCTACTAAAGAAACAAAAGCATCTTCCATATTTTTAGTTTTGGTTTTACTAATTAATTCTTTTGGAGTACCTATTTCAATAATATTACCTTTATTCATAATAGCTACCCTATCTGATAAACTTTCTGCCTCTTCCATGTAATGTGTAGTAAGTATAATAGTAATTTTTCCTTTTAAAGAACTTATAGTGTTCCATAACTCTTTTCTTGATAATACATCTAATCCTAGTGTTGGTTCATCTAAAAATAATACTTTTGGTTCATTTATAAGTGATATTGCGATAGATAATTTTCTCATGTATCCACCTGATAATGTTTTTGCTTTTTGATTTAATACTTCTTCTAATTTAAATATTTTTATAAGTTCATCTATTTTATCTTTTTTATTTTTAATTTGATAAACATTTGCCATAAAATCAAGATTTTCATATACAGTTAAATTCATCGCAACAGCTGTTTCTTGAGGCGATACATTAATACTTTTTCTGATTGATGTATAATCTTCTATTGTGTCATATCCAAGTACTTTAATGTTACCACTGTTTTGTCTTATTAACGTTGAAATCATCTTAATAGTTGTTGTCTTACCAGCACCATTTGTGCCTAATAAAGAAAACAATTCACCTTCTTTAATATTTAAATTTATATTATTAACTACCGTTTTATCTTTATATTTTTTAACTACATTTTTAAGTTCTATTGCATTCATATTTATTTCTCCTTAGTTTTAATGATATCATCAATATTAGATTCTATAACGTCACTTTTTAGTATTGCCATACCTTTTTTCTTATCACAAAGAATCACTAATGAGTCTCCTGGCTTAATATCGAACATTTCTCTTGCTTCTTTTGGTATAACTATTTGTCCTTTTTCCCCTACTTTAGATATTCCAATATATTTATTTTTCATATTTCCTCCAAATCATACTTTTCATACTTATTATACTAAAATAAAATAGATAAGTATATATCTATTTTAAAATTCTTTTATATTCTTCTGGAATATTGTAATCAAGCTCATTTTCATTCATCAAATATAAGTTACACTCATTAATTATTTTATCTTTTTCTAAAATTGTTTTCTTTTCTCTTCTAAGTATTTTAAGTCTATTTTGAATATCTTTTAAGTAGTAATCTGTATTTATACTTGCTTCATTCTTAATTATTTCATTATTGTTTCTTGATATTTTTTTAGTTTTAGTACTTATAGTTTTAGAACAAATAAGTTCTTTTTTACTTATATTAATACTATTATCATAAAGTTCACTTATTAATTTATCTATTTTATTAGAAGAGTTTTTCTTTTTCTTATTAATTCTTTTGATTTTATTTTTAATATAGTTTTTAAATATTGGAATAGAAACTGTTATATAGCAAATTATTGCTGGTAATAAAAAATTACCATTTATAATAATAGCTAAAAAACATACTCCCAAAAGACAAACCAAATACCTAAAAATCTCTTCGTATATGTTTAATTTTTTATTATAATTTTCAATATCTTTTTTTAAATTTGAATTATATATTAATTTTTTCATAAATCCCCTATTAAAAGCTATAATTTTTTTTATAAAAATATGTCAATAAAATATAAAATTTATCGAAAATGATTGATATTTATAGTATAATTATACTAGGTGATTTTATGATTTATTATTTTATTGGTATTAAAGGAAGTGGAATGAGTGCTTTAGCACAAATAATGCATAGTCTTGGATATAATGTTATGGGTAGTGATAAGCCTGATCATTTCTTTACAGAAAAAGGCCTTATTGAAAAAGGTATACCATTTACTACATTTAATAAAGATAACATTAAGGAAAATATGGTTATTGTACAAGGAAATGCATTTACTACTGATCATCCTGAAGTTAAAAGAGCTCATGAACTTGGACTTAAAATATTTACATATCAAGAAATGATAGCGGAGCTTACAAATAATACTAAATTAATCGCAATATCAGGTTGTCATGGTAAAACTACAACTACTACTATGATGAGTACTGTTTTTAAATCAATAGGTATTAATTATCTTATTGGTGATGGTACTGGATTTGCTGATAAGAAAAATGAATATTTTGCTCTTGAAGCTTGTGAATTTAAAAGACATTTTCTTTCATATAATCCATATTATGCAGTTGTTACTAATGTTGAACTTGACCACACAGATTATTATAAAGATTTAGATGATGTTATTGATGCATTTAACGCATTTATTAACAAAGCAAGAAAAGCAGTAATAATGTGTGGCGATGATAAAAATACTAGAAAATTAAAGACAGATAAAGAAGTTTTATTCTATGGATTTAATAGTGATAATGATGTTATAGTTAAAAATGTTAGTCATAATGAAGAGGTAACTACTGCTGATGTTTATATTAAAGGAAAGTACTATGACACATACACTTTCCCTTTTGTAGGAGACCACTTACTTTTGAATGCTCTTAGTGTTATTACGGTTGGATATTTAGAAAATATAGATAAGAATTTATTAAAAACAGGTATTTCTAAAATAGTGCATGCTAAAAGAAGATTTATCGAAGAAAAATTTAGAAACAATATATTAATTGATGACTATGCACATCATCCAACTGAAGTAAAAGTTACTATTGAAGCTGCAAGAAAAAAATATAGTGACAGACCTATAATAGCATTATTTAAGGCACATACAAAGTCAAGAGTTAAATATTTTCATAAAGACTTTGCTGATGCATTAAATCTAGCAGATAAAGCGTATGTAATGGATATAGGTGAAGATAGAAAAGAAGTTGGTTATGATGATGTAACTGCATTTGATATCATTAAGGATTTAAAAAATGGTGAACATATATCTCTTGATGATGCTGATAAACTATTAGTATATAAAGATACTAATGCAGTACTTCTATTTATGAGTAGTAAAGATATATATTTACTTGAAGATAAATATAAAGAATTAGCAAGTGACTAGTTCTTTTTTTTATATTTTGATTATGGTATTATATAATTGGTGAATGGTAATGAGTGAAAATATTTTTAATGAATCTTCTTATGTTGCAGAATTTAAAAAAATATATGAGTTTTTAAAAAAAGCATTATATAAGTACAATAAAGATATACTAGCAAAAAATAACGTTCCTAACCCATTAGATGATAAAAAGTATAATGAAATAATAAATCAACTAAAACACATAAATTCTGATGATGAGTATGTGCAAATTATTAATCAGTTTTTAGTTAGTCTTCATAGTGGTCATGTATATATGCTAGCAAATAAAAAGATGCACAAATCATCCAAAATATTGCCAATAGTATTACAATACTATAAAGGAAAATACTATGTATCTAAATCACTTAACCCACTCTTTGAAGGTAAGGAAGTTACTAAAATTAATGGTGTAAGCATTGATAAGTATGTTTTGCAATGTCAGGGAAGCTGTGGTTTTGAGGATGGAAAATGTTATATTAAAAGATTGGTTATTCCTAGCGACACTAAAAAAATAATGACTATAGACCACCAAGATGAAATGATAGAACCGGTAGAATCTAGCGTATTTAAAGATCAGAATAGTAAGACATCAAATAATGTTATTTTTTATTATACTAATGGTCTACCCTACTTAAGAATTAATAGTTTTAGTCACAGTTTACTAAATGCCGATGAAATATATGATTTTTTTGGAGAAAAAGTAAATGGCGTTTGTGAGTATATAAAGAAAATAGCAGATTATTTAAATTCTGATGGTACTAAAAGTTTAATAATAGATATAAGAGGAAATAACGGAGGAAGTGACGAGTGGTTCAAACTACTAAGTTATTTTTCAAATAAAGATTATAGATATACTTGTAATATTAGTTCTAATGTGGGTAAACTAGATTGTAGTCAGATAAATGAAATATATCAAGGCGGTGGTGAGGATATTAATAAGTCTTTAGAAAGAATCAACCAATCTGCGAGTGAATTAGAATATAGTATTGGTATACAAAATGGTGGCTCAACAATTGAAAATAGATATTTATTAATTGATGATGAAAATTACTCAACATCAGATACGCTTGCAAAATTAGCAAATAAAACTGGTTTTGCAAAAACAATTGGTAAACATACATCTGGTGATGGTTTTGGTATAACACTTTATATTTTTACTACTAAAATATTAGAAAAAAATGGAATAAAAATTGCCATTCCGTCTACTTTTTATAATTTAAATGAATTTCAAACTATACCTGATATTATTATGGAGGACGATTTGATTATGCCGTACGAATATGGGAGCATTAAAGATAATCAATTGCAAGCAATAATTAATTATATATATTCTGAATATAAAAATTCTGACATTTCACTATAAAAAAAGAAGGACTACTCTCTTCCTTCTAATCTACATAATAAATCGATTTTAAACATTTCTTTTTGAGCATTTGCTTTAGAAATCATAATTCCTTTATAAGCTGTTAATTCTGATTTATGACCATCTAATAATATATCTTTTGGTTCTAAATTGTTTAACATAACTACATTATTGTTTTTATAAACAGTATAGTTTAATTTAACTTCTCCATATACTTTAACAAATAATGAGTCAGTAGGAAGTCTTAAATCATATGTTTCAGTTTGTTCATGCTTATTAATAGAAACTAATTCACCAACGAATTCACCACTTCTTAATTTAGGATAGAAATCAAACATTAATTTCTTATAAGCAACCATATTATATTTTTTTAAACTTCTTTCTAATTTCTTAAAATTATTTTCATCCAAATAATCTAAAATAAACCTATTCTTCATAATAACCATTACCCCCTTAATGATTGTACATAGATTATACCACAAAAAAGGCGATTTGTCAAATATTATTGCTTCTTTTTAAGTATCAGAGGATTATTTTCAAGTTTATTACCTATCATATATGAAGACACACTTCTGAAATTTTCATCATATGGGTATTTTTCTTGACCGAATTTTAACCACATATCAGAGAAACTATCTCCATTATCAAGTAATTCTTTGACTAAAGGAGCATTCATAGTAGTGTTTCCTTCTTGATTATTTAAGTCAACACATCCTTCAATATCATAAAGTTTACTTTGAAGATCACATTCTAATTTATCACATTGATATGCAAAAATTGATTCTTTTGTTTCGTGACGATCAAATTCTAGAAATAATTCTTTAATATATTCACCGTCAAGCAGACCTTCTAATATTTTGGATACTGCTTCATGCTCTATGATTTCTTTTTCCTCATTTGATATTTGAAATTGAGTCAAATCACCTATTACTGTTTCACCCAATTCATGAATGGCAAGCATATAAATTACTTTCATAATATCAATATCATATCCATATTCACTTTTCATCGCAATGGCAAGCATTTGTGTACTATAGATATGTTCTGCTACACTCTCTAGCCTATATCTTTTTACATTCCAAACTATCCATCCTGTTCTAATTACATTTTTTAGTTTATTACAAATAATATAAAAATTAACTACATTTTCTTCTCTATTCATATTTTCTCCTTAATTCATATTCTTTAATATTATCATCTTCAAAAATAAATTCTATATTGTCAAAATAATATTTCATTCTATCAACTAGTAAGAATAATTTATTTCTTTTTAATTGATCTATTTTATTTTCCATATCGACAAAATGGCTATATAACTTTTTATCATTTTCATATTGTCGTTTTTTAATTGGATTTTCGAATGTTTCTAATATTCTAACATAATTCCATTTGTTTTTAAAGTCTTTTTCACATTTTTTACTTAATATTTCATGGTATCTATGATTTAATACTTGGACTTTCGGTATTTTTATCTTAGTGACACCGTTTTTTATGCATTCATTAATGAAGAGTATTAAAGTATATACTTGATTCGGATGAACATTAGGATTATCAATACCTTTGTTTAGATGATATAATTTTCTTTGTATTTTTTTATTGATTTTTCTACTTTTATTTTGTACTGCATAAATATAGCAGACTTTTTCATCATTTTCGTGTCTTATTCCATAGAAAACATCTGATAATTCATGATTTGGTTCACCTTTAATATAAAAACTCATTGAGTTATCTGTTTCATCCCAAGTACGATTTATTTTATTATATGCATACACTTCTCTATTATAAAAGCTATTTATCATTTTTAATGATTTATATTCTATAAAAGTTCTATCTTCTATAAACATGAGTTGCTGCTGCAAAAAAGATATAATGTCATTGAAATCATTGTTATTCATACGCAACCATATTCTTTTTAATAATGATTTGGTTAAACTATATGGATTTACTTCTTCGAAATATTCTTCTCTTAGTTCAATTAATGAATTTATTATTTTAGTTAAATAATCAAAGAACATCGTTGTGTCAGCTACATATATTGTTTGTTTTGTTTCATCTATTTCATTTTTAGATAGGTTATTGTAGGTTTTGTCGATATTATTAAATACTATATTAAAACTGGGTACTTCTATTTCACTTTTAATTATTGGAAGAACCTCATCAAATAAATTCATTACTTCATTTATATTAACTCTGTATATACTCATATTATTTTAATTTATATATCATGATATCATCATCACTTATTAAAGTCATATTATCAAAGTAAGCAAGCATTCTTTTAACTAAATCAAATAGTTTATCTTGCTTTAATTTATCTATTTTTGATGATGAGTCAACTATATGACGATACCATGAAATATCCTCCTTAAATTCTAACCAAAGTAAGTTATCTTGACTTGCTTTTTTAATATTGTTGACTGTCCATTTCTCTTGAAATGTTTTTTTGTATTGTTCACTTAATATTTCATGAAATCTGTGATTTAATACTTGAATCTTTGGTACTTTTATTTTAGTTATACCGTTTTTAATACATTCATTTATAAAGAGTATTAAAGTATATACTTGATTTGGATGGACATTAGGGTTATCAATTCCTTTGTTTAAATGATATAGTTTTCTTTGTATTTTTTTATTAATTTCTCCGCCTTTATTTTGTACTGCATAAATATAGCAGACTTTCTCACCGTTTTCATATCTTATTCCATAATCTACATGAGATAAACTATGTATACTTTCATCATCGGAAATATAGAAAGTAAGAGATGAGTCTGTTTCATCGTATGTCGTATTACTTTGATTTTCACACATCACACTTCTATCATAAAATTTGTCTATTTCTCTAGCATAACGATATCCAAGAAAAGTATCATCGCGTATAAAATCTAATTGTTTTTCTAAGAAAGATATAACATCATTAAAATCATTGTAATCCATACGCATCCATATTCTAGTGAGTACTTGATGACACAATATTGATTTATTAACTGAGGTTGTATAAAAATATCTTAGTTCAATTAGTGAATTAATTATTAAAGTTAGGTAGCAGAAAAACACATCACTGTTTTCAATATACATAGTAGGAAGTGATTTATCGCTATTATTGGCTATATTTAAATAAGAAGTATCAACGTCTATATCTTTTATAAAAGGACTTATATCGTCCATAAAAACAATGTTAAAATTAGGAACATCTTTTTCTTCTTTTATTTCCTTAATTGTATTATTAAAAAAACATTTAATTACTTCTTTTTTACTTATCATACTGCTTCCTTTGTAGAGTACTTATTATATCATAACAAAAAGAAAAAAAGAATATTAGTTATTCTTTTTAGTCTTAATTTCTTCTTTTAACATTGAAATAAATTCATCTAACTTCATACTCTTAGTTTCAGTGCTTCCACGATGACGATAACTAATCGTACCATCATTCATTTCATTATCACCTAATATTAATGTATATGGTACTTTTGACATAACACTTTGTCTCATTTTATAACCGAACTTTTCATCGCTTTCATCAAGTGATACTCTTATTTCATTATCATCAAGTTCTTGCATTATTTTTTTAGCATAATCCATATGTATTAAATTATTAACTGGGATTATATTTACTTGATTTGGGCTTAACCATAGTGGGAAAGCACCAGCATAGTGTTCAATTAATATACCAATAAATCTTTCAATTGAACCAAAAATTACTCTATGTAACATAACTGGTCTTTTTTTACTACCATCACTATCAATATAAGTTAAATCAAATCTTTCTGGTAAATTCATATCTAGTTGAATCGTACCACATTGCCATACTCTTCCTAAAGAATCTTTAATATGGAAGTCTAACTTAGGCCCATAGAAAGCTCCATCTCCTGGATTTATCTTACATTCATGTCCTGCTTTGTGGCAAGCATCTTCAAGTGCTTTTTCTGATTTATTCCATATTTCTAACTCACCAATGTATTTTTTTTCTGGTCTAGTTGATAATTCTATTGAATAAGTTAATCCAAATATACTATAAATTCTATCTATAAAATTAATTAATCTTATAACTTCACTTTCAATTTGATCTTGAGTCATAAATATATGAGCATCATCTTGAGTGAATGTTCTAACTCTAAATAATCCATTTAAAGCACCACTTGCTTCATGTCTATGTACTTGGCCAAGTTCACCTACTCTTAAAGGTAAATCTTTATAAGAATATAATGAATTTTTATATACAAGCATACCTCCTGGGCAGTTCATTGGTTTAATTGCGAATACTTTATCATCTATTTCAGAAGTATACATATTTTCTCTATAGTTAAACCAGTGTCCTGATAATTCCCATAAGTCTTTGTTAAGCATAATAGGTGTTTTAACAAATTGGTATCCTTCTTTTTTATGTTCTTTATACCAGAAATTTTCAAGTTCATTTCTAAGAATCATACCATTATGTAAGAAGAATGGAAATCCCGGTCCATATTCACTCATCATAAATAACCCAAGTTCTTTTCCTAATTTCTTATGATCTCTTTTCTTTGCTTCTTCTAAGAACTTTAAATATTCATTTAAATCTACTTCATTTTCAAAACAAATACCATATACTCTTTGAAGCATTTTATTTTTAGAATCACCTTTCCAATAGGCGCCACTTACTTTAAGTAATTTAAAATGTTTAATTAATTTAGTTGATTCTACATGTGGTCCTCTACATAAATCGATGAAGTCACCTTGTTTATAAGCAGATATAACTGTATCATTTTCATCCATTCTACTTATTAAATCAATTTTATATGGATCATCTTTGAACATATCTAATGCTTCTTTTTTAGAAAGTTCAATTCTATTAATAAGTTTATTATCTTTAGAAATTTTCTTCATTTCTTTTTCAATTTTAGGAAAGTCTTCTTCACTAAGTGATTTGTCTCCTAAATCAATATCATAATAAAAACCATCTTCAATAACAGGTCCTACCCAAAACTTAGCTTCTGGGTATAAATGTTTCACAGCATGTGCTAAAAGATGAGCACAACTATGATTTAACATATTTAATTTTTCATCATTTTTAATATCTTTCATTTTAATTCCTCCATTAATCCTTTTTTAAATTCTTTTCTATTATATTTTTTCTTTATTATTCCTCTACTTTCTAGTTCTCTCTTAGCGTGTCTACTATTACTAGTTGAATTAAATTTCTTATCAAGTAATTTTTTTAGTTCATATATACTCATTCTTGTGTAATCATGATCTCCACAATCTATTTCTATTATTTCATCTTCTTCTCTTAATACGTCTAATAAACAGGTATCCTTTTTATCAACATCAGGTGATAAGTATGGTATTATTTTTTGTCCATCATCTACCATTAGTATTTTTCCAGCGGATACTAACTCTTTATTTAATCTTGCATATTCAAATGTTGTTCTTTTAAATTGTGGAAATAAGATTTTCACTTCATCGTGGGTTATATCACTTAAAACTTTTCCTTTTAAAGAACCAAATCTTGCTAAAAACTTAGATAAACTAATAACATTGTATTTCATAAACTCCCCCATAATATAATATAGATAAAATAAAAAGGACAGTACAAGGAGTCATAAATGACGGTACCATCCCTTAATTATCTTATTAGTTTTGTAACGAGAACTACTCGTAGGCTATTAACCTCATACAAATGGTAGTAATCAATAAACAAATATTTTAGTTTACACCAACCACTAAATCTCTTTGATATTTAATTTATTAATCTCGTCCATTTAATTGATTTACTCATTTATATTAACACACTTTTGACTATTATGCAACGTCTTTATCTAAAATAAGTTTTTTATTTTTCTTAAGTTCTGATAAATATCTTATTTTAGCATCTAATTCATCTAGTTGTTTATAGTCAAGTGCTACTATTGCCTTAGCAATATCTTTTTTAGTAACGGTTTCTTTTTTTACTTCGTTTACTGGTTCTTCAACTTCTTCTTTAATTTCTTCGATTGCTAATTCATTTAATGGTTTATGTTCTACTGCTATTTCTTGTATTTCTGGCTTAGCAAAAACGCTTTGATCAAATGGAGATAACCCCATTCCTTCTACAAATTCACTTTTTACTTCTTTTGACTCATTCTTAATTATTGATTTTGGTGTTTCAAGATCAATAATATCATTGTTTCTTCTAGCAACATATTTTTCAGTTACTGGAATATTCCAATTATATTGCTTTTGAGGTCTAATATTTACTTTGAAGTTCTCATTAATAACAGATTCATCTACATATTCTTCTTCAGAATCTTCATAAGTAACTTCTTCTTTAATATCTGTTCTTTCAAATTTACCAGTATTTATTTCATTTAAAGCATAACTTTCTATTTTATTTTTGTTTGTAATTAATGATAATGATAAAACGGCATAGTAAAGAGGTATTAGTCCCTTAAGTATTTTACCAAGTTTATCATTGAAGTCTATCATTGTGTTTACTCTATTAGGATTATAACCATTATCTCTAATAATGCTATCGATTTGTGGTTTTACTTTATCCATAACAGCAAGCATACATGCGGTACTTAATAATTGAACTGTAATATATATAATTAATACATTCATCCCCCATCAGTCCTTTCATCTCTTAATGATTTACATATTTTACCACAAAAAGTGTGTTTTGTCAATCGAAACCCTAATATTTGTTATTTAAGCATATATAAAAAGTCATCTTTCGATGACTCTATTTTTATTTAACTGTTTCTGTTGTTTTAACCATAGTTGCTTGATGTTCTGGATCGTGTTTTTCATTAAATTTTATTACTTTAACTGGATCAAAACTGAAGTCAATTGTTTTACCACTGAATAATCCATCACTTGGTGTTCCTTTACAAAGCATGAATTCACATATTTCTTGATATGCTTCATCGTAGTCTCTTAAATCATCAGAATCAGATATTTTATTATTTGATGCTGCGACTACTATATCTGCTAAATCATTACCTTTACCTTTTAAATCGTATGATTCATCTTTATTTGTTGTAACCTTAGTATCAATGTTACCGGTAGCTTTTTCATTTGTATAAGCTCTATAAATAATTTTAACCATGTTATTATTTTCTTTAGTAGCACCAACTATTTTAATATCATCAAGATTGCTAGGATTTATACCTAATGCTTCAATTACTTGTCCTTTTAATGTTAATAACCCCATAGCATATAAAGCACGATTCATTGTTTTTGCGCTGTATTCATCAGCAGGCATATATTTGTCTGCACCTTGATCATATATAGCATTACTTCTTGCTGATATATATACTTCTTTCCATTGTTCAAATGTTAAGTTATCAACTACTGCATTTTCAATATAATTTAATGCATAACAATTATTTTCATCATGAGACTCAAAATAATCTTCCATTGATAGTGACTCTGAAAAATATGGTTCATCACTATTTGAACATGCACTAGCACTAAAAACAACTGTTGATGCTAATGATAATGCAAGAATACTCTTTTTTAATTCATTTAATTTTTTTAATTTATCTTTTCTTTCCATAAATCCCCCTTAAGTCATTTTGACTTATTTTAAGATACCCCTTTTTCAAGTGTCTAAATTATAGCACAAATGACTTGAAATGTCAAATAGAATTTAAAAAAGTAACAACTAGTCAGTTATTACCTCATCTACTTTAATATCATATTTATCATTAAATTCCTCATTTGTTAAGCATTCTTTATAGCAAAGACCTATTTTATATACATTATTTCCATTAAAAAATCTATCATAAAATCCTTTACCATATCCAATACGGTATTTTGAATATGAGTAACATATACCAGGTGTTATACATACAGTATTATTAAAATTCGATACTTTGTTTTTAGTAGTTGGTTCTAAAATATTAAAGTATCCTTTTTCTAATTCATTTAATGACTTAATAAAATAAAAATTCATTTGATTATTTTCTATTTTAGGGACTGCTACTTTCTTAATATTTAATAATCGATTAATTATATTTAATGTATTAATTTCTTCGTTATTTGATATATATATTAGTACTATATCACAATTTAAAATATTTTCGTTATTAATTATTTTATTATAGATAATATTGTCTTTTGATTCTTTGTTTGAAATGTTTTTCCTTATAAAGCGATATTTTTTTCTTAGTTCTTCTTTGTTCATTGTCTTTTATTCTTACTAATTAATTTTTCTTCTATAGTTAGATATTTTATTCTTTCAATTATACGTCTTGATTTAATTGTTTCTGTTCCTTTACTAGTTTCCGATAGGACATTTTCTAGTTCATCTATAGAAAAATTAGATGTAAAGAATGTTGTTAGATTATTATCCATTCTATATTGAAGTATTGTCCCTAAAACTTCATCTCTTGCCCAAGCACTATTATTTTCAGCACCAATATCATCTATTAATAATATATCGCTAGTCATTATTTCATCTAATACCTCATCATAGTTATATTCATTGAATGATGCTTTTAATCTTTTTAATAATGATGGATAATATACATTAACTGTTTTAAATCCTTTATTTGAAAGTTCATTTAATAATGCACTTAATATGTAAGATTTACCACTACCAAATGATCCACTTAAATACATTCCTTTTACTGTTTCACCTTTCATTTTCTTTTTTAGAAAGTCTTTTATATATTTAAGAATTGAATTTCTTTCTTTTTCGGATATTAAATTGCTTAAAGAAGCATTCATAAGTATTTTAGGTGTTTCAAAGAACAAAGTTTTATTTTCATCTTTTTTTTCTTTAAAATATTTGCATGGTTTATATACAAAGTCTAATGTATCTTTATAAACAACTGGATAATACACATGCCCTTCTACTTGATTTTTACAACATGAAAGATTTTTACATTTAGAGCAATTTTTAAGTTCACAAACAGTATCTTCTAATTTAGAAGTATATTTCATAAGTATTTTTTCATCTGTTTTAAGCCTAGCACATAGTTTCATAAATGTTTCATCTTTGCTTGATAAAACATATTCTCTTCTTAAATCATCTTGTATTGCTTTTTTACCTTTTTTAACAAAATTATTTGTACTTTTCATCTTCTAAACTCCTCTATAAAACTCTTAAATTCTAAATTGCTCTCATCATCTTTTTGAGATTCAATATTTTCATTAAACCATGATGGAATAACTTCTTTTTTCTTTGTGATTATGTTTTCTTTTTTGTATTTCTTTTTATGTTCTTTTTCAGCAATATTCATTGCTTCACTTGCAGTTTCTATTCCACTTCTTTTCCATTGGCCTGCGATTGTTTCTATATATCCTTTTACCAATTTATTGTTATTTGTTTTTAGAGTATAATCTATTAAAACGTTTACTACTGCTGGATTAAGTTTTAAATCAATAAGCAACATTTCCAATATTTTCATATCTCTTTCAGTAGGTTTTACACCTTTATACTTTGCTTTAAGAAACTCATATGGTGAGTGACTTTCAAATACTTTAATTATTCTTCCTTTTCTACTGTTATCACCACTAGCTTCTTTTAAGTACTCTGGTTGACTCTTAAATAATAGACTTGGTAATCTATTATCATTATTAAATTGATAATATTTTCTGGTGTTTTTTCTTAATTCTTCTCTATCAATATTACCTTTTTCGTTTAGTGTTGTTCTTATAATATCTGCCATAGATACTGGATCTATTTCATAGAGAAAAGATAGATTTGTTATCAATTCCTTCATTGATTTATTTAAACATTTAGGATTGAACATTTCTTTTGGAAGACTAGATACTAAAAGATCAAAATCATAATCAAGTTCATATTTAAGCATTAATTTATTTTTAGATATTATATCTGTACCATCAAGTTCAAATTCAGTATAATTTCTACTTTTAAATACATCATCAAACGCATTTGTAATATCTTCGTATTCTTTTAATGAAATATGCGGTATTTTAAAATATTCATGTAGGCGATTATATTCAGTTTTGCCTACATTATTATATAAAACAACGTTAAATATTGGATGTGAGAAGAATTCATCTGCTGAGACTGGACTGTATAATTCATATACATAAGAACCTACTTCCCCTTCATGATAATATGTCTTTAAAAGTCCTATACCTTCTAATTTTAATCTTGCTTCTTTTATATTATCAAGAGTTGTACCCATACTTGTCATTAAATGATGATGAGTTAATTCAGGTGAAATAAATGTATTTCTTGTTTCACTTTGCATTTTTAAGTATAATGCAACTGCTATACTACCTATTATGGGCATATAGAGCATGTTTAAAATAAGTTTATCTGTTTCTGAAAGTAAACTTTTATCTATAACTTGATACACATCTGCTGGATATAATGAAACTTTTTTCATGCTCGTACCTCATAGAACAACTAAGTATTTTAAAATAACTCTTTTCTGCTTCATAGACACTCTTCCGAGTCTTCTCTTGCAGACTTAAATTCCGATAGTCGCTACCGTACTTTCTTTGTTCTTATTTTTCTTTCTGATAATTATTTTATCACACTTATATAATATTTTAAAACATTTCTTTTAATATATTTTCATTATATATATTCTAAAATTCATTTTTACCTCCTTTCGTTATTTTTCTTTTACAGTACAAACATGATACACTACGAATGGATGTTTGTCAATAGGATTTTTATATATTTTTAGAAATATTTTTTTAAAATAAAAAAAACTATTATTTAAAAGAAATATTCTTAAAAATAATAGTTATTTTTCATCTTCAGAATTTAAATAAGTTTTTATATCTTCTGCGACTTTAAGTGGTACTATTTTAGATAAATCATATACACTAGCACTCTTTATTTTATTTACTGAACCATACTTTTTAATAAGTTCTTTTCTTCTTTTAGTACCAATGCCAGGTATATTATCAAGAACACTTGCGATACTGCCTTTACTTCTTATATCTCTATGATAATTAATAGTAAATCTATGTACTTCTTCATCTATTCTTGATAACAATCTAAATACATTTGAACTTTTCTTTATTTCTATTTCACTAAAGTCATCACCATCAACTATTGCTGTAGGACTATGATGATTATCTTTTTTAACACCTATTACTTTTATATTTAAATAAAGAGATGAGATCACTTCCTTTGTAGCAGTAATTTGATTATAACCACCATCTACAACTATAAGTTCTGGTAATGGTAAATGTTCATTTAATAATCTAAAATATCTTCTATATATTACTTCTTTCATAGATGCTACATCATCATTTTTAGCAAAAGTTAATTTAAACTTTCTATAATCTTTTTTAGAAGGCACTCCATCTTTAAATACAATCATACCTGATACAGTATATGTTCCAAAAAGATTAGAATTGTCAAATGCCTCTATAGTATGCAATGAAGGTAAATTTAGTAGTGCTCTTAATTCTTCATTCGCATCAGTTGTTAATTTTTCATTATTATATATTAATTGTATTTCTTTTTCATATTGTGTTTCAGCATTATTATATGCCATATCAAACAGTTTCTTTTTAGGGCCTCTAAATACATTAATAACTTTAGTATTTATGACATTACTTAATAATTCAATATCAAGTATTTCTGGTACGATTAATTCACATGGAACTATATTTCTTTTTTGATAAAAATTTACTATATAATATTCTAGAGTTTCTTTAACTTCATCAATAACAGGTATTATTTTATAGTGATTTCCTACTAGTTTACCACCTCTTATAAAGAATATAACTATGCTTATAAATGAATTATCATAATAATAGTTTACTATATCTCTATTTAAATTATCATCAAGTTCTACTACTATTTCACTGTTTAAAACAGTATTTATGTAGCCTAATTCATCAACTAATTCTTTACATACTTCGTAGTTTAAACTCTCTGAATTGATTTTTATCTTTTCATTAATTTTATTTATTAATAATTTATTATTACCATTTAATATACTGAGTATTTCTTTTAAATATGTATCACAATTAATATCTTTATGTTCACAATAACCAAGACATTCATTAATATGATAATAAAGACACACCTTTTTAGGCATATTTTCACACTTTCTAAGAGGATATAATCTATTAAGTAAGTTTACCATTCTTCTTGCTGCGTATACATTAGGATAAGGTCCAAATAAATGAGAATTTTTCTTTGAAATATTAATTTGTCTTTTTACTCTAAGTCTAGGATACTTTTCTTCTGTGAGTTCTATATATGGATAACTTTTATCATCTCTAAGTAATATATTATATTTAGGATCATATTTCTTAATAAGATTAATTTCAAGTATAAATGCTTCTGTTTCACTCGCAGTAACTATATATTCAAAATGATCTATTTCACTAACCATTTTCTTTGTTTTACCTGTATGTTCTCTATTAAAATAACTATGTAATCTATTAAAAAGTATTTTTGCTTTACCTACATATATAACAATATTATCTTTATTATACATAAGATAACAACCACTTTTTTTAGGTACTTCTCTAAGCTCATCTTTAAATCTCATAGTACACCTCGCTTTTATTATAACACACTAGAAATAATATTAAATATATTATATAATTTAAATATGAAAAAATTAAATGAAAGTTATTTAGAAATTAAAAAATCAAAATTTATAGGTATTTTATATGAAGTTAGTTCTACTAGTGAAGTAGATGACATTATTAATAGTTTAAAAAGTGAACACAAAAAAGCAAGACATATTGTTTATGCTTATAAAATAGGAGCACTTGAAAAGAATTATGTAGATAAAGAACCATCTGGCACTACTAGAGGTCTCATTGATATTATTCACAGAAAAAATCTTGATAATACTTTGATAGTTGTTATTAGATATTTTGGTGGTACACTTCTTGGTAGTGGTCCATTAACTCGTACTTATACTAAAGTAGTGAGTGAATTATTCATAAAATAGAGCACTAAAGAATCTTAGTGTTTTTTTAAGTCCTTCATTCATAAAACCTTCTACTAAATTACCAAATTTATATCCCATGTCCCCTACTGTAGTTGTATAATCTACTTTATCATTGACTACATAATCATCTATTGTGACATTTTTTCCTTCACTTAAATCACTTTCAAATTTTTTTATTTGTTCTTGTGTTAATGCTGCTTTTGAATGCGCTTTATACTCATAATAACCTGATTCTTTAGAAATATATAATATAAAAAATATTAAAAATATTAATAACACAGATATTAAAAAATAATTCTTCTTTTTTTTCATACTTCTTTATGCTCCTTAATATATTCTGATAACACTTTAGCAAACGCTTCAAGTGTATTATTAACTTCTTCAATAGTATTATCAACACCACCGACTTCAATTAAAATAGCATTATCATATAAATCTTGATTGAATATTACATCTTTCCTTTTATATATTCCTCTTGTTATACCTTTATATTCTTTATTAAGTTTCTCATATATATTATTTACAAATGATAAATTTTTCTCATGATTTTTATGTTTAATTGAGACAACGAACATTATTCTTGCATATTTTTTATTATTTATTTCACATGTTGTATTTTTATAATGAACTGAATCTCTATGTAAATCTATTATATATTTAAAATTATATTTCTTTTTTCTTTCTTTTATAAAACTTCTAGTCGCGTCGTAACAATAATAATATGATAATTTATTTTTATTTAAATAATCTTTCACTAATGAATTTTCAACTAACGCAGATACTCCATTATTTTTTAAATGCTCTTTTAATATAAAAGATGCATGAAATACAGTTGGTGATATAGAATAATCATTGCTAACTCTTAAAGTGTAGTTTTCTGTTTGATGAGAATTATATATGTATACAAGTGGATTTGTGACATCAACATCACTGTATTTAAAATCACTATTATCAATTTCAACTATTTCATTTTTATTTTGCTTTATCATATCTTTATAATCTATTATTTTATTTAAAGAATTATATACTAATTTAGTATTTATTTTATCTGTATCAATAACTTTATTATTAAATTTACTTTTAACAGACTTTAATATTACATAATTAATATCTAGATTCTTAAAAAATATTATTAATATAATAAATAATATTACTAAAATATAAAAAAGTCTTATAAATCTATTATTATTTTTACATTTAAATTTATTCATATGGTTCACCATATTTAATATATAATATTAAAGTTAAAAAATATGTAGAATAAAATAATTAAATAAAAATTTACCTAAAAAATATTTTATTTAGTAAAATTATTGATTTTTAAGTTTTTTTTTGCTATGATTAAATAAGTTTTAAGGGAGGTGGAATAATGCCTAATATTAAAAGTGCTAAAAAAAGAGTATTAATTACAAAGAAAGAATCAGTACTAAACAATGATATTAAGTCTAGTATGAAAACTGCTATTAAAAAGGTGGAAAAAGCAGCAACTAAGGAAGAAGCAGCAACTTTATTATCAACAGCAATTAAGAGAATTGATATCGCTGCTCAAAAAGGAGTTATTAAAAGCAATACTAGAGATAGATATAAATCTAGATTAAATAAAATAGTTAATGAAAAATAAGTAGATATTGTCTACTTTTTTTGTTATAATTTTTATGGTGAATGCTATGAGTAGAACAAAAAGATTATTTAATGTATTAATTTCATTAATAATATTATTCGGAGTATATTTATTTTTTATTAATTATGATAAGGCAATGAATAAAATAAATAGATTTTTAGATAAAATAAGCGGCTTTGAAGTTGTAATACCAAAAGAACAAACTAAAAATAATAGGAAATATAATTTTAAAGTATTAAAAGAAACAAATAATTTTGAACCTAAAAACATAGATGATATTAAATCAATTTATTATACTGTTTTAAATGAAGGATGGGATGAATTTACTTTTTATTGTAGAAGTGACTATGAAGGATGTGCTAATGATGTAAGAAAAGTTGCTGATGATAGTGAATATGTATCACTGATTAATAATTATGTTAGTCCACTTAATTCATATAAAAAATATAATACATTGGTAACTGATGATAAAGAAATATATTTATCAATAGATAAAGTTTATGATAAGAATAAATCTGATTATTTAATAAACTATTTTAATAAGTTAATCGAAAATTTAAAAATAAATAAAAATAATGTCACTGTAGAAGATATTAAAAAAATACATCATCATTTAATAAATAATATTAGTTATGATGATGACTACACTACTACTGAAAATGAAAGTTCAACAACCGCTTATGGCGCAATAACTACAAAAAAAGCAATATGTGGTGGCTATACAGATGCATTTGCTATCGCTATGGATTTACTTAATGTGCCGAACTTTAAAGTATCAAGTGAAGAACATATATGGAATGTAATTTATTTTAATAATAAGTGGTATCATGTAGATGTTACTTGGGATGATGATGAAATAAATAAAAATAATATAACTAATTTCTTTATGATTAGTACAGATACATTATTAAAAAAAGATAAAAACGACCATAATTTCAATATTTCTCTTTATAAAGAACTATATTAAAAAAGATAACGCCTGTTATCTTTTTAGTTGGTTATCTTCCAAATCCACCAGATTTTTCTTGTTCATCATTGTTATCAAAACGTTCTTCACACCATTTTTCTATTTCTCTTAATTCTTCATCAGTAATCTCAACTTCTTCACTATTATTTTGCAATCCAAACATTTCATCTAATAGTGATGATTGCAATTCTAATTTGTCTATTAATTCATTACTCATTTTATTTAATAACGTTCCAAGCCTTAAAGATTCTTCGGGATCTATTTTACCTATATTAACAAAGTGAAAATTAAATAACTTACTAAATTCAGCATATGCCGCTGTGAATTCATCAGTTAAATCTAGAAACTGTTGTTCTAAACTTACAGGATCTGTGTTTTCTACTCTATTTGATAATTGTTTATCATTATTTTTTTTACTTGAAAATTTATCCATATTATAATCCTCTTCTTCTATCTTGTTCTTCCATGTACTTTGCAAATCTATCCGCTTCATCTCTTGCCGTTTCGTTCATAATTGTTGGTCTATTTCTTTGATAATTATCAAGGCTTCTATAAAAGTAATTTGACATCTCATCTCTTTGTTTTTGTTCCTCAGCAAGTCTTTCATTATCACG
This sequence comes from uncultured Bacilli bacterium, assembly GCA_934090685.1. Lineage (GTDB taxonomy): Bacteria > Bacillota_I > Bacilli_A > RF39 > UBA660 > CAG-1000. Next base: position 32,604 of record CAKOJN010000007.1, on the reverse strand, counting down.
TTTTTCTTGAATACTTCTTTTTTTATTCAATTCAATTCTAATCTTATTATTTAATTCAATACGTTTAGAAATATCATGCTCTTGTTCATATTCTAGTTGAAGTGCTGCAATTCTTCTATCAATTTTTTGAATCTCTCTTTCTTCTTGAGTTTTTGCTTTTCTTTCTTTAAATTTTTTAAACATACCAATTTCTCCTTTATATAGTTATTATATCAAATTAAAGTCTTTCGCAGATGAAGATTTTTCTAATAATTCTTTTCTTTTTTCTTCTGAAACATTTCTAATAATTGCATTTAATATCGTATCATATGTTATATACTTAGATAATTTATTTATTTGATTCATACTCATATCATACGTTCTAAGGTATGATGTTATATATGCATATATTTGACTCTTTCTTGGAATATCTTTATAACCATTTAACATCATAAGTGCATTTTTTACCATTTCTGTAGGTTCAACTTTAGTACCATCAAAATTATATTCAAGTCTAAGTAATGGAAATTTATTAAATGCTGATAAAATGTCAATTTTACCAAAAAGCATAAGGAAATCAAACTCTTCAAGAATATTTGCTTTTCTACCAAAAACTTTTTTAGTATATGCTTCATCCATCAAGGTTTTCGCATCTTCCAATATTAAATTCTTGTAATCTTGGTTTTCGTCAAAATTAATTCCAGGAACTAATTCATTTACAAATTTAGCTGCTTCTCGCTTACCTGCGATTCTAGCATATATTTCTGCAAATATATTAAAATAATTATCATCGTAATAATTTGGAATTATACTATATATAAGTCGTTCTTTTATAAATAACATTGTTGTAAATGATAAATCGTTTGGTGATTCCATCCTCTTATGTTGAATCGCATGCTCGCTTTCATGAAATACTGAACTTAGCGGATATAAACAAAATCCAGTAACAAAATCTATTTGACTATCCAACGTCGAGTATAAATTATCAATTACAGAATCATTAAGTATAATATCATTTGAACTTATATAATACTCACCTTCTACTTTTTCAGAAAGACTACCATAAGTAACTATAACATCATCTATATTATTTCTTTCTAATTTTTTATGGCATATTGATATTAGTGCGGATTTTAAAGCAATCTTATTAATTTTTTTGTAATCTCTAAATGCTGCTTTTACTATATCTTTTGCAAAGTCATAAGGTAATATTCTTCCACTTGCATATGTAAAAGCACCAATGGCATTCAAGTGTTCAGCTAGATTATCGGGAGGAAGTTTATCAAGTTTCTTTCTATAAGTTGAGTCTATTTTTTCAAAAATATCTGGATGCTGTGATTCAATATAACCTTTCAACTCTTTGTAATTACATGTGCTTTTCATTTTATGTGGATGTTGTTCATTATAATTAATTACTGTCATAAGAAAATGTAATACTTCATCATTCCATAATTCTTCAATATCACCATCTATTTTCTTTTTAAGATCATTATTAATATAATAAATAATCGCATGATATAACTCAACAGAATAACCATTGCGTTCTAATACTATTTCATTCAAATGCTCATTAATATCAATTATAGGTGGTTCTTTTCCATACAACTTATCAAGATATTTATAGCGTTCGGCATTTAATTCTTCTTCACTCATTGAATTTTCTGATTCAGTAAATATATCATCAAATGATATATTATTTCTTTCATCATCTTTTTTAGATTTTCTATTTTGAAACCATTTCCTCATATATTTCCTCTTTTATTTAAATTTGTCTTTAATAATATTTTTATTGCATTAAATTAGTCTCTTCCATAGATGAAGATTTTTCTAATAATTCTTTTCTTTTTTGTTGCAAACTAGTTTTAATAATCATATCTAATATTTTATCATCTGTTTTATATTGAAATAATTCGTTTATTTGCTCCATACTCATGTCATATGTTCTAATATATGATCCAAAATATGCATACACTTGACTTTTTTCATGAATGTTTTCTGGAACAAGAGGATTTTGTAATATATCAATTACTTGTTCAACCATTTCTATAGGTTCAACTTTAGTACCATTAGGATAATATTCAAGTTCAAGTAATGGATACATAGAAATTAGATTTTTTCTGTAAAAAGGAAATATATTTTTCATTAATTCATCAAATTCTTTGAGAATATTTACTCTTTCACCATCAATTTCTTTTACTAATGAATCATCCATTAATACTTTGATTTGGTCACGAATAGGCCTACTAAAATAATCATATTTAATAAAACTCTTTGATCCATTTACCCTGAATATTGCATTTAAGAATTTTGCCGAATTACGACTACCAGCAATTCTTGCATATATTTCCATAATAGAAGTCGAGTAATTTTGCGTATAAAATCCTGGATAAAATTTTTCTAATATTCTTTCTTTAATAAAAAGTAAAGTAGCAAATGACACTTCATTTCCTGATTCCATCTTACTATACTGAATTGCATGCTCAGTTTCATGAAAAACTGTATTTAGCATTTCATATATATAATTCATTTTTTGATAAGGATCATCTGAATTACAAATTTTATTAATAAATACTTCGTTAAGAGAAATATAGTTTTCCACAGCATAGTATGCTCCATAGTTTGTTTCTTCTCTTATATCGAAAAAAACAGGAATGTCATCAAGACCATTAGTTTTTAATTTATCTTTGGCAATTGAAATATATGCTGCTTTTAATGATTCTCTATCGATTTCTTTACTATCTTGCGCTAATGCTTTTTTAAATGTTTTAACTGCCTTATTTAAGGGCATTATTTCATCTGTTCTTCCATAGTTACCATTCATATATTTCCTCTTTTATTTAGACTTACTATTCTCATTAAAAAAATCTATAACAGCATCATTAAATGCACTCTCAAATTCTATTCTTTCTAGTAATTCTTTTTCATATTCTTGTTGTTTTTCAGCATCAGACTTTTCATTTTTATCTTTCTCTTCTACTTTATTTTCTTTTTTTATTTCTTTAAATTTATCTTCCATAATGTTCTCCTAATATAATTATAGCACGATATTCTTATGATTCAAATACATATCAATTTCATTTAAAGTTTCATTAAAATTATCATAATTAACATCAAACCATTTAATATCTTTCATTTGATTATTAAACCATGTGAATTGTCTTTTAGAGTATCTTCTTGTATTTCGTTTTATTAAATCAATTGCTTCATTAAATGATAAATTTCCTTCAAAATATTGTTTTAATTCTTTATAACCAATTATATTATTAAAATTCTTTTTATCTTTTAAACTTTTTGCTTCTTCTAAAAGTCCGTTCTCAAGCATAATATCTACTCTATCATTCATTCTTTTATATAAAGTTTCTCTATCTGATTTAAGACCAATAATATCAAAATCATATAGTTTTTTATTAATATCATTTGTTTTTTTGATAGTTTTACCAGTTTGTTTATAGTAAGTAATATATCTTTCAAGTCTCTGTCTATTATTAACATGAATATTATTATCTTTATCTATTTTATCTGCCATATCTTTTAATTCTTGATTAGTATATTCATTATAATCAATTCTTACATTATCAGTTTTATCAAGTTTATAGTCATAAAGTAATGCTTTTACATAAAGGCCACTGCCTCCGACTATAATTACATTCTTGTTTTGATTAATTAAATCATTGAGTATTTTTCTTCCTTTAACTTGATAATCATAAAGAGTAAATTCTTCATCAAGACTAACAAGATCAAGCATATGATGAACAATTCCATCTTTTTCATCTTCTTTTATTTTGGCAGTTGCGATTAATGGTTCTTTGTATACACCAGTTGAATCAGCATTTATTATCTCAGCATTATACTTATGAGCAAGATGAATTGAAGCAGCAGTTTTGCCTACTCCAGTTGGACCTACTATTACTATTATCTTACTCATTTTTACCACTGTTATTTCTAGGTTTTAATGTTAGGGATGAACCTTTTTCCACTATATTACCATTCTCATCATATTCTAGATTATTTGCTTCTAAGTATTCTAAATAATAAAAAAATTCTTTTTCTACTTCTTCAAAAAATTCAAAAAAACTCATATTTCCTCCTAATTAACTCTTTTAAATAATTTTTCAAGCTCATATATTGGATACTTAATAATAGTTGGTCTTCCATGAGGACATGTATATGGAAATTTACATTTAAATAATCTATTTAAAAGTTCTTCTTGTTCAAAGTGAGTAATGCTAGTATTTGCTTTAACACTCATTTTACAAGCAAGTCTTATTGCTGCTTTTTCATTAAATTTAACTCTATCAAATGTATCTTTAAATTCACCAATAAGTTCAAATATCCTTCTAATACTTTCTTCTTCATATCCTTCTTTTAACCATGAAGGGTGTTCAGTTACTCTAAAAGTATTAGTTCCAAATTCTTCTACTTTAAATCCAAGATTTCTTATTTCATCTATATTATGAAGTATATTCATATATTCATTTTTAGAGTATTCAAGTTGAATTGGGAATAACATAGATGTTGTATATACATCTCTTTTAGCAAGAGCATCCATATATCTTTCATAGTTAATTCTTTCATTCGCAGCATGAATATCTATCATATACATAACATCTTCATCTTGAGCAATCAAGTATGTTCCAAGTGCTAAACCAACAGGTTTAATAAGCATATTATCCTCTTTTTTAACATCTTCATACTTAACTACCTCTTCTGAAGTATTAAATACCATTCTTATATTTTCATATTTTCTTTCGCTTACATCTACTTCATTATTAGTGATAGTTGTCTCTTCATAAGCTTTGAAAGTATTATCAGTTTCATTAATAGCAGACTTAATTAAATCAAATAATAATTCATTTAGACTATCTAATTTAGAGAACTTAATATCTTGTTTAGTCGGATGAATATTTACATCTATTAAAGTTGGATCTGTTATAATATTTATTACTACTATCGGGAACTTATTTTCAGCAAGTACTGTATGATATGCATCTTTAATAGTACGATTTATATCTTTATTTGACACTACTCTTCCATTAACAAGTGTTATCATATTATTACGGTTAGACTTACTTATGTTTAAGTTACTTATGTATCCATTTATTTCATAATCATAGTTTTCACCTTTGATTTGAACCATATTTTTACTAGTAGTATATCCATATATTTCATGTATAGTTTTATATAAATCATTGCTAGCAGTAGTATGTATTAACTCTTTTTCATCATTGACTAATGTAAATGATATATCTGGATGTGATAAAGCAATCTTTTCAATAAATGAAACACTAAGTGCAAGTTCAGAATACTCACTTTTCATAAATTTAAGTCTAGCAGGAGTATTATAAAATAACTCAGATACTTCAATAATAGTACCTTTTCTCATACTTCCTGTTTTTTCTTCAATAAACTTACCATTTTTAAGCACTAAGTATGTAGATTCAGTTCCATCATACGTATCAAGTATTACTTTACTAACACTAGATATTGCAGCTAAAGCTTCACCTCTAAAACCAAGTGAACTAATAAAATATAAATCATTTTCATTTTTAATTTTAGATGTAGCATGTCTTTGAAAACATAATTTAGCATCTTCATGACTCATGCCACAACCATCATCAACTATTCTAATTAGTTTAGTACCAGCACCAGTAAGTTCAATTTTAATATTTTTACTTCCTGCATCTATACTATTTTCAACTAATTCTTTTATTACATTAGCAATTCTTTCTACAACTTCACCAGCAGCAATCTTATTTGCTAAGTTTTCACTCATTACATTTATTTTATTCATTTAAATCATACTCTTCCTAATAGATATCATTTTTTCATCAAGTGCATATATTTTAAATTTACCTGGTTTTGTAATTCTAATAAAACCAAGACCATTTACTAATACATCAGTACATTCATTTGTTTCAATGGATATACTAGGTAATATCATTAATTTCTCATTCTTAAGTTTAACTTTTTCATATCTTAATTTATCACTCATATAGAAACTAAAACTATTACATTTACCTAAATTATCTATTCTAAATATATCATTAATTACTATACTATAACCATTTCTAATTTGAAATGTTTTAACTCTTATTTCTTTTTTAGGATACAATTTTATAGTTTTATTATAATCAATAAAATTATATACAGCATTAGAGTCTATAAAACCAGGGGTATCCACTATAGTTATTTTATTATCAAGTTTAATAGTTATATATGAAGCAGTTGTATTAGGTATTGCACTAGTAGTAATCGTAGGATTCTTCATTTGACTAGTAAGTAAATGATTTATAAATGTACTTTTACCACTATTAGTAAATCCTACTATATAAAGTCTTTTAACATTATCTTCTTTTATTTTATTTAAGAAATTATCTATATTATAATTTTTAACTGAACTAATACACATTATATTTTCTGTATCACAAACATTATTTTTAATATATTCTATAAGTTTTTTTTCTTTTAAACTCTTTGGTAAGATATCTTTTTTAGTAATAAGAATATACTTTTTATTTTTAAATCTCTTAATGTATTTTTTAATATTATCATTTATATTAAGCGCATCTATAAGTATCGCAACGGAAGCTAAATTATCACTATTAATATTTCTAATAATACCATCTGTATCTATTTTCTTATCAAGAACACTATATTCACCATAATGTTTTATTTTGAAACATCTTTCACAATAATCTGCTTTTGAAAGAACTGATGATTTTACAAAGCCTTCATCTTTTGGAGCAGTTGTTTGTAAAACACTACCACAACCTAAGCATTCCTTAGTCATAATATTTCCCTTTCTTAAATAAATCTTTTCTTTCTAAACTATTAAATATAAAACTTTCACATATTCTATTAAATAATGTAACTGTATGATCTCTACTTGATAATGGATGAACAAGAACACTAGTAAAGTCCATTCTATTAGCACCTAAAACATCGGTAATTAATTGATCTCCTATACATGCTATCTCTGTAGGTTTATATTTAAATCTTTCCATTATTTTTATATATTTATCTTTTCTTGGCTTTAAAGAAAAAGCACAAGCATCTACTCCTAAATATGTTTTAAATGGTTCTATTCTATACTTGGGACTATTAGACATTATTATTAATTTAAATCCTTTGTCTTTTAACTCCTCAAATAGTTTTTTAAGCCTCTTAGTAGGCTCTTTTATATATGAAGGTGTTATCGTATTATCAAGATCAAATATAATACATCTAACCCCTTTTTTATATAATTTATCATAATTAATATAATAAATACTTTTTTGATATATATCAGGCATAAACTTTTCTACCATAATTCACTCCTCGTTTATTATTATATCAAGAATTGCATACAAAAAAAAGAATATTTCTATTCTTTTCTACGTAATATTTTTAAATTATAAAATATATAAAAAACTCAAAAAAGCTTGATACTAATACTATCAATATGATATTTCTTATCTAATAGAAAAACTATTATTTATAGTTAATATACTATACATAAAAAGAATATCTTGATTATTAAATTTTATATATTTATCCAAAATTCTTGAAGAAACATATCTAATATCAACAACAGTAATTTTCTTATAACCATCTATTAATAGAGGAATTAAACTACTGCCATAAGAATCACGAAAAACAATTAATTCTTTATTACTAATTGAGGTCGGATTAACAATATCTATAATAGAAGATGCCCCTGATAAATATATATCATATTTATCTAATGATTTTAGTTTAGTATAATCATATATTTTTGTATATTTTTTAGTTTCATAATTATACACACTACTGTTAAGAGTAGATAAATTAGATATAGTTTTTATAGTATCAATATCTTTAGTTACTGATAGTCTACTAGCATAACTACCCTTAAAAGTAGTAACAGTATTTATAACATTATTATTTGTTATAGAAAAATTCATTTGATTAGCAATAGTATGTGCGACATTATATAAATCTTCTTGTTTCCAATGAGTATCGGTCTTATAATAATTATCAAGAGTTAATTTATCAAATATATTTATATAATTAATATTTGTTAAATTACTTTTCATTATATCTTGTAATTTATTATAATCAAGTTTTAAATTACCTTTATTAACAAAATAATTTTTATCAGGAATAATAGTATAATAAATGTTACTATTATTATTTAAATATGTGTTTTTTATATAATTAATCTTATTAGTTAAATTATTAATAGAATTACTATTTAAAGGAAATATTTCTTCAATAATATAATCATCATGCATATATAAATTATTATATTCACCTTTGGTAGATAACTCTATATCTATTTTAATTTTTCTAAAAGCATCTCTTTCTATAAATTGATCCGTAACATAAGAATCAAATTTTTTAAAATATGTACCATCAAATAAGCTTTTAGTAGTTAATTTTGGCATAGTAGCAAGTTTTCTTCTCTCTGCTATAGAAATATCAGTATCTTTTTTTATAACGTTAATTAAAAACAAAATAATTATAGTAAAAAGAAATACTAAAGTTACAACAATATCTTTAATTTTATCACTCATGTATAACCTCCTTAAAATCTAAAATATAAAAATGGATTATATGAATTATCTATTAAATAAGAAGTAACAACAAATAATATCATAACTATTAAAATTGGTTCTAAAATATTAATTATGTTATTTATATATTTATTTTTTCTTAATTTATCTATTAATATTTTAATACAAGGAGTAGATCCAAATAAAGCAATAATTAATAATGGTAAATAACTCTTTAAATAATGAAGTGTATAACCATTAATAAAAAGTTCCCCATTCATACCAAATAATCCTTTAATATTAGTATAAGCTACTGACATATTGTCAGAATTAAATATAATAAATAATATCATAACAATAAATAATACATATATTCTTCTTATAAAAGAAGGTAATTTTTCCATAAATTTATTAAGGAATATTTTTTCTATTATAAGAATAATTCCAAACAATAATCCCCATATTAAAAAAGTCCAATTAGCACCATGCCATATTCCAGTTAATAACCATACTATTAAAATATTTCTTATTTGTTTATATTTACCATCTCTATTACCTCCAAGTGGAATATAAACATAATCTTTAAACCATGTACTAAGAGAGATGTGCCATCTACGCCAAAACTCAGTTATACTTTTTGATATATATGGGTAATTAAAGTTTTCAGGAAAATTAAATCCAAATATTCTTCCAAGACCAATAGCCATATCACTATAAGCAGAAAAATCAAAATACAACTGTAGCATATAACTTATACCAAATATCCAATAAAATATTACTGTTGTTTCATTTAGAGCAAATGCTTTAGTACAAAGTTCTCCCAAAGCATTAGCTATTAATACTTTTTTAGCTAGTCCAATTGAAAATCTTCTTATACCATATGCAAAATTATTAAAGCTATGCACTCTATTGTCTAATTCTTTTTCTACTGTCTGATATCTAACAATAGGTCCTGCGACTAACTGTGGAAATAAAGATACATAAGTAGCTAAATTTATAATATTTTTTTGAACTTTAACTTTACCATTATATACATCAACAATGTAACTTATAATTTGAAATGTATAAAATGATATTCCTATTGGTAATGCTATATTTAATAATTTAATATTAGCATTAGATATATCATTAATCGTTTGTATAATAAAATCAGTATATTTAAATATAATTAATAAAAATATATGTATAAATAAAGTTATTATTAATATATTTTTACTTTGATTTTTATATTTATCAATTAAAATAGCACCTATATAAGCAATAATAATTTCTGCTATCATTAAAAAGACATATTTAGGTTCTCCATAAAAATAAAATAATAAAGATGCAATTAATAAAACAATATTTTTATATTTCTTTGGAGTTAAAAAATATATAATTATTAACGCTGGTAAAAAATAATATAAAAAACTAATACTAGTAAATAACATTTTGTCCTCCTTTTAAAAAGGCACCTTAAAAGGTGCTTCATTATTCTTCTGCAGGCATTTCAGGTGGAAGTTCTATATCTTCCTCATCATTTGATTTTTCTAATTCTTTTCCAATATTATTATTTACATATTTCTTAAAATCATTATATACAGCTTCAGCAATATCTTTATCAGCCATTACAGAGAATATTAAATTACCACTATTAGTGATGTATAATTGTTCTGCAGAAACGCAAATCCAACGTCCCATATCAATATTATCTAACATTTCTTGTTTGATTTTTTCTACATCAGCATTCTCTTTAACCTTAACAATAGCCACAGAATAAGCTTGTGCTGTTATCAATGGTACTGATACAGTAATTGATTCAATATCATCATTTGTTTTTAAACCCGTATAACTAGTTACCTCATCAATATTTTTTACATCTATTTTCATAGTTTCAAGTTCAGGTAAAAGATCTTTATTATTTTTATTTATAGTATTTATAATGTTATTAATGTCTTTTGATGTTTCAAGATCACCTCTATTATGACTACCTGATACTAATATAAATATTATAAATGATACAACCGCTAATAATATCAAACCAATTATTAAAATATTTTGCTTTTTCATTTTTGCCTCCTATCTTTTTGTAAATTATATCATACTTTTTATTAAAATCAATAGAAAAATTATTATATTTTACAAAAATTAAATTTTAATTATTCATGAAGCAAAGTATTTTTAATTTATTATAAAAGACCTATACAAACATAGGTCTCTTTTCAAACATTTTTTCTTCTTTATATTCATATTCATTAAGAAGAGTTATTTCTTTATTTTTAAGCGTTTTTTTAACATCAATTAATCTTTGATTTTTAGAACCTCTAAATAATAAACTTAAGTCTCTTTGCTCTAAAATAAATCTTCCATCTACAAGAATATCAATTTTCTCTAAGAATTCTTTATATATAGGCATAGTTTTAGACATTTTCATTAGTTCTTCAAATGTAAAGCCAGTATATACCCATATATTATACCCTTTACTTTTAGCATATGCTGCGATTTCATTACAAGCAACTGGTTGATACATAGGATCTCCACCACTAAAAGTTATTCCTGTATGATATTCAAGTTCATCAATTGCCTCACATACAAGGGACACAGGAACTAACCCTCCTCCATTAAAATCATGAGTGGTAGGATTATGACATCCTTTACAATTATGATGACAACCTTGAGTCCATATAACTGCTCTTAGTCCAGGACCATCTACTATGCTATCTGTTTGTAAGTCAGCAGCAAGTCTTATGTATTCTTTACTTTGTGGCATGAGTTACTCTATCATTTACTTCTGCTTTTTTAGCATTATTAAATCTATCTAAAGTACCAACAAGATAACCAGTTATTCTTCTAATTCTATCGAATTTTACTCCTTCACCAACAACTTTTTTATTTTTGACTTCTTTATCCATAATTATTACCTCTTTCCTATTTTTTATCTTCCTTGGCATTCAAGACAAGTTATTTTTTCCATCTCAACGCCTTCGCATTCATGTCTACCACATCTTGGGCAAACATCTTTTATGACACCAACATAACCACATACAGGATCTCTATCTACTGGATGGTTAATCGCACCATATCCTATATCTGAGTCATGCATAATTCTAACTACTGATTCAAATGCATCTACATTATTTACTGTATCTCCATCAAGTTCAATATATGAAATATGTCCTGCATTTGTAAGAGTATGATATTTACCTTCAACTTCCATTTTATGTTTAACACTAGTTTTATAATAAACTGGTACATGGAATGAGTTAGTATAGTAATCTCTATCAGTTACACCTTTAATTTTTCCATAGATTGATCTATCTATTGCTACAAATCTACCAGAAAGACCTTCAGCAGGAGTAGCAAGACAAGTAAAGTTTAAATTATATTCTTCACAATATTCATCACATTTTTTACGAATATGACCAATAATCTCAAGTCCTAGTTTTTGTGCTTTTTCACTCTCACCATGATGTTCTCCAGTTAATGCTTTTAATGTTTCAGCAAGACCAATAAATCCGATTGATAATGTACCATGTTTTAAAACAGTTCTAAGTTTAGTCTTATAATCCATTTTCTCACTATTAATCCATACACCTGATCCTAATAAGAATTTAAAGTTTGCTCTTGTCTTAGAACATTGACATTCAAATCTTTGTAATAATTGTCCTTTTACAAGTTCAATTGTTTCATCAAGTTCTTCATAGAACCCTTTCATATCTGCCTTATCTCTTTCACCTAAACATATACCATGGTGAATACCTATTCTTGGTAAGTTAATTGATGTAAAACTTAAATTACCACGTCCAGGAGTAACAGCAGGACCACAAACATTAGCAAGAACTCTTGTTCTGCACCCCATGTAACCTACTTCAGTATTGTAATCTCCTTCTACTAAAAACTTTTTATTAAATGATGAATCTAAGAATGAGAAGTTAGGAAACAATCTTTTAGCAGAAACTCTACATGCAAGTCTAAATAAATCATAACTTGGATCTTCTTTATTATAGTTAACTCCTTCTTTTACCTTAAATATTGATATTGGGAATATTGGAGTCTCACCATGCCCTAATCCTGCATCTGTTGCTAGTAAATAGTTTTTAATAACCATTCTACCTTCAGGACTAATATCAGTACCAAAGTTTACTGAACTAAATGGTACTTGAGCACCTGCTCTTGAATGCATTGTATTTAAGTTATGAATAAATGCTTCCATTGCTTGATATGTATTTCTATCTGTTTTTGCCATTGCTTCATCATAAGCATTATCAAATATTTCTTTTAATTTCCTACTCTTTGATGTAAATTCATCAAATAAAACCATATCAAATTCAATACTTTCAAGTTTGTCTATTATTTCAATTACTTTATTAAAATTAACAAATTCACTAAAACCTTCAAAATCTATTAAATTATATAAAGCTTGTTTAAATTCTTTTTTAAATGTTTTAAGTACACCAGGTGCCATATAATAATCAAATGCAGGGATACTTTGTCCTCCATGTTGTTCATTTTGATTAGCTTGAATAGCTATCGCAGCAAGCGCTGAATAACTACCAATACTATTAGGTGTTCTTAAATATCCATGTCCAGTTGAAAAACCATTCTTAAATAATTTTTGTAAATCTATTTGAGTACAAGTAGTAGTTCCCATAGCCCAGAAATCTAAATCATGAATATGAATTAATCCCTCATCATGTGCTCTTGCATATTTATTATCCATTAAGTATGCCTTAGCAAATTCTCTTGATACAGTAGAACCAAAATGAAGCATAGTTCCCATAGGTCCATCTCCATCAACATTAGCATTCTCTCTCTTAGCATTCTCTTCTGATGAAGTTTTAAGTCCTAAAGACTCAATAGCTTTAACAAACTTATGTTGTTGTTTTACTACAAATGCTTCTCTAGATGCTGCTCTTCTTTCTCTATATTCTTTAAATGAAGTATATACATCATCATATTTCATATCTTGAAGTACTTTTTCTATCGCATCTTGTACATCTTCAACATTAATAGTCTTTCTATCTTTGTAATTCTTTTTAATATATGAAAGTACCTTTTCTTTAACTTTATTTACTAGTTTCTCATCATACTCTTCATATACGCTATCAAAACCCTTCTTTACTGCTATTGCAACTTTAGCGTCATTAAAATTAACTCTTTGACCGCTTCTTTTGACAACAACAATCTCATCAAAAAAATCCTTTTCCATTATTACCTCACCTTCAAGTTAGGTTACTCTCTAACTTAAATAAATCATATCACAAACGTGTATATAAAGTAAATGTTTTTTAAAGCATTTTTTTATTTTTTTACAAAATAATCACAAAGCACTTTTTAATAAAAATGTCAATAAAAAACATTCCCTGTATTTAAGGCAAAAAACAATATTTACATAATTTACACTATCAAATAATAAAATATATTCTATAAAATATTTATAAATTATTCTTCATATTTAGGTATTGCCAAATGAACAAAAAAAGAATTTAGATTTATACTATATTCGCATCCAAACTCTTTAAATAACTGATTTTGATAATCATTAAATTAAATATATTTGCTTCAAAACTTTTTTGTATATACCACTAAAAATATATATTAAAATTTTAAATCTGAAATTTTTAAAATGTCAATTCCTTTTTCTCTATATAAACCTTCAGTATTCATAGAAACTATTCTTTTATCATTAAATTCAAGTAAAGAAACAATTTCATCAATAACTGTTGCATCATCACATTCTATTTCCATATAAGGTTCTAAATTAGGCCATATATCTAATTCAATTTCAGCTGATTTATACACATAACTATATCTTATTTTTTCTTGATAATTTCTTCTAACAAGACCTACTTCTTCTAATAATTTATTAGTCTCATCTAAATCTGAAACTTGTATCTCAAATTCTTTTACCTTTTGTATTTTATCATTATTTTTATCATAAATATGTTTTACTGTAAGTTCTACTTTATCATTACTTTTTCTAAGTCTTACCCATTTATTTGGATTTATTTCAAATTTTTTAATCTCATTTAATAATAAACTTGAACCCAATATTTTTTTAAGAATAATTGAAGCGTCGTTTAATAATAAATCTGAAAAACTGTCAACATTTAAATCATTCAATATCAAATTAAGTTTTTTATCATTAACCAAATCTACAAATTCATCTAATACAATCGCAAGCTTTTTAGTTGCGGTTGTTTTTAGTAATTCATTATCAGATTTTAATAATAAAATTGCTTCTTCAAATCTGTAATTTATAGTCATAATATCATAAGTATATATTTTTTGTTCTTTTTTAGTTTTAAAAGTTGCACCTATATTATCAAGTTTTTCTTTTGTACTCTCTACATCAATATTCAATATTTTAATTTCTTTTTCCAATTTTGCCATAATGTATTCTCCTTATTCATAAATTAGTATACCACATAAAATTGCTTAATTATCATTATTATCAAAAAAATATTTATTAATTTATTGAAATTTGGTGTGTGACAATATTTACATAATTTACACTTTCAAATAATAAAATATATTAGGTGATTTATGTGTTAAATAAAATTATAAATTATTTAAAGAAAATAAAAATATTTACTACTAGTTATTCTCTTAATGTATTTGAGCCCCCTCTTTCTAAAGAAGATGAGAAAATGTATATTGAAAGGCATCTAAAAGGAGATAAAGAAGCAAGAAATAAACTTATTGAACATAATTTAAGATTAGTTGCTCATATAGTTAAAAAGTACGAATCTAAGGGAAATACTGATGATTTAATAAGTATTGGTACTATTGGTCTTATAAAAGGAATAGATTCATATAGACCACAAAAGAAAGTAAAACTAACTACATATGCCGCTAAATGTGCAGATAATGAAATACTAATGTATTTTAGAAGTAATAAGAAATATAATAACAATATTAGTTTAAATGATGTTATAGGTCATGATAAAGATGGTGGTGATATTACTTTAATAGATGTATTAAAAGAAGAAACAGAAAGCCCTATTAAAACAATAGAATATAACGATAATATAGCACATTTAAGCAAATATTTAACTGTACTTAATAAAAGAGAATTAGAGATAATTAAAATGCGTTATGGCCTTTTAAATACCAATGAAAAAACACAAAAAGAAATTGCTAAAAAACTAGGTATTTCAAGAAGTTATGTATCAAGAATAGAAAAAAGAGCATTAATTAAAATGCTCCGTGAGTTTATAAAGAATAATAATTAATTTATTGTATTTTGTTTATTAAAGTTGACTTAAATGATCTAAATCCCTCTTTTTTATATAAATTAACTGCGCTTGTATTATCATTTAAAACTTGAAGTTCAATATATTTAACACCATTTTTTAATGACCAAGATTTAAACTCATTTATTAGTTTTGTTGCAATTTTATTCTTTCTATATTCTTTAATAATATATAAAGCATCTAGCTTAGATACTTTATCTAAATATGTATTTCCATTATCCACTATGTAACCATATAAATATCCAATAATTTTATTATCAATTTCTGCGACTAAAAGAATATTAGAATCATTAGAAATCATATTTTCATAAAATCCACTAATTACACACTTTTCATTTATACTAGGATCATATTGTTTCTCATCCCTTATAAGCAAGGTTAGTAAATTATTTGCATCTTTTGTATCTTTCAATTCTGCTTTTCGTATTACTACATCCATATAATTCTCCTTTTTTATAATTATATCAAAAAAGAGCATTAATTAAAATGCCCTTTTCTATTTTAATGATAATATTATACCTGTCTTATTCTCTTCTGTTTCTTCATGATGATTGTCTTTACCTAGTTTAACAAAAGTATTATTGTGATCTATAAATGTTTCACACGCTCCTAAAGCTAAACCATTACCACCTAATGCACTTACTCTAGTAGCTATTAATGAATCTATTAATTTAACTTTCTTGGCAAGTCCACAAATACCACCAACCATTGTATTACCATTAACTTCACTAATGATTTTAGTATGAATTAGTGTAAGTTTATTATCAACTCTACCAACTATACTACCAGTGTTACTTTTACCATTAACGTGAATATTAAAGAAATTAACATCTTTAATATTTAAATTATTTAATTTTTTAAATATACCAACATTATCTTCTTCACTTAAAATATTTACATTATTGATATTCATACCAAATCCTCTTAATATAAGGTCAACTTTTCCATCAAAATCTATTGGTTCAAAATTTTGTCCTTTAAAATCTAAATCATCTAGTAATATCACAGTAACTCTAGCATCCCCATCAATCTTTCTTAATTCATTAAATTCATCAATATTTTTTACAAATAATACTTTTGTTTTCATAATAACTCCTAACTATTTTTCTTCATTTTAACTGTTAAATTAATATCTTCAAATTTACATTCAAAGTCACACTTATCAAGTTTTTCAACTTTAGCAAGTAATTCAGATTTAATTAATTCTTCATTTTTATTAAGAATATTCATTATATCTTTATCATCACTTTCAAAGTAAATAGTGATTCTATCATCAACATTAAATTCTGCTTCTTTTCTATATACTTGACATTGTCTTATGATATCTCTTAGTATACCTTCATTTTTTAACTCTTCAGTTACATTAACATCAAGTGCGACTGTAATATTATTTTCAGATATTACTTTAATATCATCTTTCTCTTTAAATTCTATATTGAATAAATCACTTTCAAGATCATATTCTCCTAAAGTAATATTTTTACCTTCTTTAACATTGTTAATTAGTTCTTTATCTTCTTTAACACTATTTAATAACTCTTTAACATCATTTACTTTATCTTTAAGTACTCTACCAGCATTTTTAAAGTTTAGTGTTAAATATTCATCTTTAAGACTATCAAAGTCATTAACAACTTCTATTTCTTTTACATTAACTTCGTTTTTAAGAATATTAATGTATTCTTCGTCTTTAAGTTCACTTGAAACATATAATTTATTTAATGGTTGTCTTACTTTAATATTCTTTTCATTTCTAGCTCTTAATCCCATAGATATTAATTCTCTTAGTTTATCTGTTTCTTCTAAGATATTTTCATCTATTTTATAATCACTAACTACTGGATATGTACTTAGATGTACTGATGTTGAAACTGATGAATCATATTTAGTTATAACTGTTTGCCAAATATATTCAGTCATAAATGGAATCATTGGTGCCATTATTTGAGTACATTTCTTTATTGAATCAAATAATACAAAGTATGCAGTTTTCTTATCACTATCATCTTCACTCTTCCAAAATCTTCTTCTATTAATTCTAATGTAGAAGTTACTTACTTGATCTACATATTTTTCAAAATCATCTACTACTAACTTAGTTTCATATTTTTCCATTGATTCAGTTGCTTCACGAACAAATTTATCAGTTGAACAAATTAACCATTTATCAGATAAAGTTAAGTCTTTTTTATTAGGTTTAAAGTTAGTTAAATCTACTTTATCTATAGATGCATATGTATTAAAGAACACTACCATATTATAGTATGCAAGTAGTTTCTTTTGAGCATCTTCTCCTAATTTATAACCAAACCTTACGTCATTAGCAGTATTAGTGCCAAGATAGTTGTATCTTAATGCATCACTACCTATTGTATTCATAACATCATATAGTGAAAGTGAATTTGTATCAGATTTACTAAATTTAGTTCCATCTTCTTTAACAACCATACCACTAGTTTTGATAAATTCATATGGTGCTTTATTTTCAAGTACAGTAGACATAAATAGCATTGAATAGAACCATAATCTTATTTGTTCATGCATTTCGATTACATATTCTGCTGGAAAATATTCTTTCCAATACTCTTTATCAGTAAAGTATTTTAATGTAGAGAATGGAACAATTCCTGCATCTAACCATACATCTCCTACTTGTGGTACTCTTGATACTTCATGACCACACTTTGGACATTTGATCTTAACATCATCTATCCATGGTCTATGTAATTCAGGTAATGAATCTACTAAATCTTTATCAACTGCTTTTTCTCTTAATTCTTCTTTAGAACCAATTACTTCTAAATGACCACAATCACAGTGATAGAAAGGAAGTGGTAATCCATAGAATCTTCTTCTACTGATATTCCAGTTGCCCATGTTTTGTAACCAATCAAGCATTCTCTTTCCTTGATGTTCAGGACTGTATTTAACAGTTTTAGCATTACGAATTAAGTCATCTCTTACTACATCTACATCAATTGCCCATTCTTTAGCAAGTCTAAATAATATATCTTCTTTACATCTCCAACAATAAGGATAACTATGTTTATATTTATGTACTAAGAATAATTTATTTCTTTTCTTTAATTCTTCAAATACTTCACTTGATATTTCTTTAGCATTCTTTCCACTAAAGAATCCAAATCCATCATAGAATATACCATTTTCATCTATAGGCATAATTTTAGCAAGACCAATACTTTCTCCAAGTTCAAAGTCTTCAGATCCACAACCAGGCGCAATATGAACTATACCAGAACCTTCAGTATCATCAACCATATCCCAACATACTACTGGATGTTTAACATCTTTTTGAGCATCTAATTCAGGGAAGCAAGTTTCAAATTCAAGTCCTTCTAAATCTTTACCTTTAAGTTCTTCAAATACTTCTCCTTCGCCTTTAAACTTTTTCTCAAATATTGTTTTACATAATAATAACTTATCATCATCTTTAGGCATTTTAACTACTACATAATCAAACTCTGGATTAACCGCAAGCGCTACATTCGCAGATAATGTCCATGGAGTTGTTGTCCATACAAGTGCTTTATAATCTTTACCTATAATTGGTAGCTTAAAGAATACAACTTCATGTTCTACTTCATGATAACTACCTGTCATTTCATGTTCTGATAATGAAGTACCACATCTTGAACACCATGGCATTGGTTTAAATGTTTCTTTAATCATACCTTTTTCATTACATTTCTTTAAGAAGTACCAAATACTAGTGATATTTTCATCAGTTAATGTGTAATATGAATTATCCCAGTCCATCCATTGTCCTAATCTAATAGATTGATCAGTTATAATTTTAGAGAATTTTTTAACTCTTGCAACACATGCTTTAGTGAAATTATCAAGACCATATTCTTCTATATCTTTTTTAGTCTTAAATCCTAATTCTTTCTCTACTTCTACTTCTACCCATAGACCTTGTCCATCAAAACCATTTCTATAGTGACTAGTATAACCATTCATACCTTTATATCTAATAAAAGTATCTTTTAGTGTTCTACCCCAAGCATGACCTACATGCATTCTGTTATTAGCAGTAATAGGTCCATCAATAAATCTAAATTTCTTTCCATTCTTGTTTTGTTCTAGAAGTTTTTTAAATGTTTGGTCTTCTTCCCAATATTTTAGAACTTCTTCTTCATTTTTAACAAAATCATAGTTGTTTTTAAATTCCATATCTTTCTCCCTCCAAAATAAAAAGGACAGTACAAGGAGTCATAAAGACGGTACCATCCTTTTGTTTACTTTATTTAAATAACGCTATAATAGCGAGCTTATCTTATCCATAAGCTTCATCAGAAGTGATCTATAAATAACTTTCTTTATTAGTTTCCACCAACCACTAACTCTCTATAAATTTCATTATTTATCGTCTTCGTCATTTGATTTGATAAAACGATTATAACACCTAAAATATAGTTTGTAAACCATTTTAATCAAAATTATTGATTTAATAAAATAAAATGATATAATACATTTCAAAGGAGAACTTATGAAAAAAGAAAATATTTTGTCACTAGGACTTGCATTAACTTTAGTGCTTACTAGTGGTTGTCAAATTAAAAGTAATAATGAAAAAGAAGATGTAAAAGAAACAAAAGAAGTTATAGAAGAAGTTATACCTACAATAGAACCTACTCCTACTCCTGATGTATTCTATCAAAATAATGACTTTGCTACTGTACTAAAAGATACTAATCTTTATGATGAATATGGTAATGTTATTGAAGTAGTTGAAAGGTGTCAAAAGGTACTTAGAATAAGTAGTAATTCTAATGTAGCTTTTGTACAAACAGAGTCACTTCAAAATGGTTATATTTATAATGATGATTTAGAAATATTACCTGATTTATTTGTAGAAGTTGATATTAGTGATCAAACAGTTAAAATGTATAAGGATAATGAAGTGATACTAACTACTCTTACTGTTACAGGTAAAACAAGTAGTCCTACTAGAGTTGGATACTTTCCTATTACTTATAAAACATACGATACTTATTTAACTGGGCCTGGCTATAAATCACATGTATATTACTGGATGCCTTTTGATGGTGGGATTGGTCTTCATGATGCTTCATGGAGAGATACATTTGGTGGAGATATTTATATTAATGATGGTTCTCATGGATGTGTTAATCTTCCTCATGATGCTGCTAAAGAAATATATGAAAATGTTGATGCTGGTACTATGGTTTTAGTGCATAATTAAAAGCTTTCGTTTGAAAGCTTTTAATTTACTTTTAATTGATATGGATTACTTGGCGTACCATTTCCTGATTTATATTCTTGATTAATATTCAAATATAAAACCGGTCTTATATTTTTAGCAAAAGCTGCATCTCCAGAAGCAACATGTCCTTCTATAGTGCCAATCTTACGAGCAAACCATGCATTACTTTGTCTATATGATGGTGTTAAGAATCTCTCCTCAGTTTCATATGCTAACCAGTCAGATCTTAAACATGATGATGGCCAGTTATAAAGTGGTAATTGACAACTTCCTGGAGTCGCACCATATGCATGATCAGATGGATATAGGAGACCTATTTTACCTTCCCAATAACCATTTCTCGGCATTGATGGACTATCTCCAGAACCATCATATTGTGAACCTGGACTTTTTCCCCTTTCTTGAACATACAATTCATCAGCGTACAATTCTCCTGTCCACGGACTATATAAGTAATATTTTTCAGTGCTAATCAAATTTCTAGTTGTATCGTTTTTAAGTCCAGTACTTGTAAAATCACATGCAGTAGTTAAAGTACCAGAATTATTATAACAGTTTCCAGAACTAGAGTTCCAATATAAACTATTATTAACCGATAAACTATCATATCCGGGATTCATTAAATTCATTATAGCAGCACCTGTATAATTATTACTTAAATCAGGATCCCATTTATTTATAGTAGTTCCACTATTACTTGTCCATGAATATTCGCCAATTGATGTTGATCGAACTAATTTAACTTTATTATCAAATACACCCACTATTCTCCAAGTTTCACATGTACTTGATGATTGATTTGAATAATCACTACAGTTAAAATATACATAATTATTAGGATTGCTTCCTGAATATCTAATATTTCCACCAGTCGCAATAGTTCCACCTAATCTATCATCTCTTAAGTTAACTGATGAAGAGTATTCATATCCATAAGTATTTTTCATATCATATTCTTTTTTATCAGTTGCATTTTCATATAAATCTTTTATATATGTTGCGAGTACAGTTGATTTTTTAATTAAAGGGACTTCAATAGTATGATTTGATTTACCTACTGTATAACTATCAGAATGTGTTAAATATCCTTCTCTACTTACTGTATACGTTACTACATCTTTATATTTGACTGATATTATAGTTTGACCTGTTCCATTTGATACAGCATCACCATTAACTTTTATTATAACTTTAGCATCACTAGGAGTTGGTGCTATAGTAAGTTGATAATTTGGTGTAGTTTCATACCCAAGTTCATATGGGGCACTAGCAGTACCATTACCTCTTATCCAATATATATGACTAGCAATATTAATAACAGGTCTATAGCCATGTTTAGTATAAACATCTACACTACCTAATTTACCACTAGTATTAACATTAAACACTCTTGGATAATAATAGTATAAAACTCCTACTTTTTTATATTCAAATTCATATGGAGTCATAGTAAAATATGAAGTTCCAGTATGTAAGTAATAATTACTATTATTACTATTGCTTCCTCCAGCTTGCATTACTTCATCCATTGAAATAGTACCAACTGGATAAGGTAAACTTTTTGTTCCCCTATCAGATGTTGTTGGTGTTTCATAATATTTATCATCACATTTAATAGATGGTGAGTGTGAACTAAGTCTACCATTTCCACTAAACGTAACGCTACTAGTAGAAGTAGAGTCCCCATAAGTGCCACTAGTAGTACTATAATCATTGCAATATCCTGCATCAGGGTCCATAAAGTTAGCAGAACTACTAAGATTAGTACTATACCATGAATCTATTGATTTTCTTATTGCAGAATACTCTGAGGAACTGGATTTATAGTAATATCTTACGTAAGAATGTTTTCTTGTTTTGTTAACTGCATTTTTAGTCTCATCTTCATAGTATCCATTCCCAGTAGTACCATCCCCATTAGAGGCAGTTCCTTGATATATAAGCCTTACCGAATTATTACCATTAATCCTTACTATTCTCCAATAAAAGCCATTAAATAATACATAATTATTTGTTACATTTCCCCTAAAATAATGAGTAACACCTAAGTTGTCAGTTCCCTGATACATATATCCAGTTGATGTGTTAGTGTTTGAAAAATCAGGTGTACCACTAGTCACTGTATTATCAGCAAGAACTTTTTCATAAAAGAAATATTTATTATTTTCAACAAATATATATTTAAGTATCAATGTTTTAATTTCTTCTTCGGAAGTGGTATTAGAGAAAATGATATCAAAAGTCATATCCTCGCCTTTTGGAATATCATCACCAATTATATCATTTGAATACCTAAATGTTATATTAGTATTTGAATCTTCAACTGTCTGTATATCTTGAAGCATATATGTAATATTAGAATAGTTATGTATAGTTACAGTATATGTTACAGTCGAAGTTTCATGAGCGAGTATTACACCTGTGGTTGTAGTATTCTTTGAGTATCTAGCAGAATAATATTCTCCACCACCATTAGTTGATGATTTCAATTTAATATTTGTAACCCTAATATCACTTTTAGCCCTAGCAGTCGCAGTACCTGAAATACTCAAAGTTGTATTTAAGGCAGCATGAGCAATTGATATTACTGATACGCATATTAACATAACTAAATACCAAGCATTTCTATTATTTAAATATTTATTTATTACCTTATTCATAGAATGATTATATCACAATTGTATATAAGATTAAAGTAAATTTAATCAAAAAAATAGGATTTTCATCCTATTATAAATTTATCTATTAATGGAGTTATCAAACTAGAAAAATAAATAGTAAATAATGCCCCAATAAGTAAAAATGGTCCAAAAGGAATAATACCTTCTTTATTCTTCTTCATTGATATTAATGAGAATATAAGTCCTACTAGTGAACCAATAAATAAAGTTACAAAACTATTAATAAGTCCAAGTCCTAAAGCAATTACACCCATTAATTTAATATCTCCATCACCCAAAGATTCTTTTCTAAATGTTATATTGCCACATATTTTAATAAAATACATTACAATAAATATTATTACCGCAGCAATTATATTATAAAACACATCATGAATATCTAAGAAATAATAATTAACTGCTAAAAGTGCTAAACTGCCTATAATAAGTACCCTATCAGATATATAATAGTACATAAAGTCACTAACTATTGTAACTAAAAGCATACATGTAATTATAGTTGCTATAAAGAAATTAATAGTAAAACCAAATAATAAGTAATTACATAAGAAAAGCAAAGCACCTGCTATTTCTACAAATGGATAAATAAAGTTTATTGGTTTACCACAATATGCACATTTACCCTTTAAAAATATATATGATATTATCGGTATATTCATATACCATTTTAATGGTTTACCACAATCAGCACAGAAACTACTTGGATAGGTAGTTTTTATTTTATTTGGAATTCTATATCCCATACATCCTAAAAAACTACCCATAATCGCACCAAGAATCGTTAAAAATATTATAATCATTATTTGCATAATTCCCCCTATGTTATTATCCTGCTGCAACTGTTTGATACATACCAAACATTGGAACAAGAACTGAAATAACTATAAATCCTACTGCTACTGCTAAGAATAAAATCATTGCCGGTTCTATAAATGTTTTAATTTGACCAACCAAATTCTTTTCTTCTTTTAAGTAGTACTCTCCAACTTTCTCAAGCATATTACCAAGTTCACCGGTATTTTCACCAGTAAGAATCATATAAAATGCAAGATCAGGAACAGCCCAGTGATCCTTAAATGTCTCACTCATCTTATCACCTTTAATAAGATTATCTATTGTTCTATTCATTATGTCTTTATATATTTCATTAGAAGTTATTTTACTTAATATTTCCATACAGTCAGTAAGCATTACACTATTTTTAGTAAGAGTTGCAAATGTACTAGCAAACATACTCATTTCCTTAGCTATGATAAGTTTACCAATAATTGGTAAATTCATACTAAATTTTTGCATTAATACTTTAAATGATTTTATCTTCTTATAAGCAAATACAAATATCACTACAAACGCTACTATTGCTACAATAATAGTAATATAATTATTAGTTATAAATGCTGATAAATTAAGTGCAAATTGAGTTATAGGAGGTATTTCAGCACCCATAGACACAAATACATCTTTAAATTTAGGAATTATATAAACAAGCATAAACGTAATAACCGCAATAGCGAAAATAAGAACTATACTTGGATATGTAATCGCACTAATAACTGCTTTTTTAGTATCTTCAATATCTTGATAATAATCTGCCATTTCATCAAGTGTATCTTCTATTTTACCAATCATCTCTGCTGACTTAATCATATTAACTAATAATTGTGGGAAAGCAGCACCCTGTTTAGCAAGAGAATCAGAAAATGTTTCACCCATAGTAAGTTCATATATTAATGAATCATATATAGGTTTATATTTCTTTCTTTTATCTTGTTGTGCTAGTATTTTAACTGCATCAGCAAGAGGAATACCTGCTTTAATATAAGTAGATAACTGTGTCAACCAGAATATTAAATCCTTGGTTTTCATCTTAACAGCGCCAACTGGTGATTCCTTTCTAAAGAAATTAATCATAGAGTTAGTCTCTATATTGTATACTGTCATTCCCTGATCAACTAAGTATGAATAAACATCATATTTAGAATAAGCAGAAAAATAATCTTTAACAATAACGCCCTCTTTATTTCTTGCTAGATATCTATATGCTTGTTTCTTTTCACTTTTAACCGCATCAGGTCCATCCGGATCAATCTTTATTTCAATTAACATACTTTCATCTATTTTACTTTTTTTATTCTTTTTACGCTTTTTATCATCAGTTTTAACGTTTTGAGTATTAGTAGTATCCACACTTGGTGTTTGAGCAGTAGGTTGCCCAGCACTAGGTGTTTGTGGTACTTGATTATCAACTGTTTGATTTGGCATTGTCACATTACTTGCTGGTGTATTTGTAGTTACATTAGTAACATTAGCATTAACATTTGCACTACCAGTAGTATTAGCATTTGGATTTTCAGCCATATAAAATCACCCTCTTACTATTCTATATATAAATTATAACATACTATTTTTAAAATAAAAACAATTTTTAACTATTTTAATTTTATTTACATATACTATTTATAGGTGAATTATATGAGTTTAAATATAACAAGTCTTTTAAAAACAATTAACATATCAAGTATTGCTTCTAATACCAATAAAACACTTAATATCATCAAAAAGAGTATTCCAGTATACAAAGAAGTAAGACCTTACTTTAATCATGAAAAATCTATATTTAAAAAGCCAAAAAATGAATTAATAGATGAAATAAAAGAAAGTAAGTCATTAAAAGTCAATAAGGAAATTACTTATAACAATGACAACTTAACTTTCTTTCAATAATTATTCTTTAGAATCAGTACTTAATATTGTTAAGAATGCTTCCTGAGGTATAGAAACAGAACCAACTTGTTTCATTCTTTTCTTACCTTCTTTTTGTTTTTCTAACAATTTTCTTTTTCTTGAAACATCTCCACCATAACATTTAGCAAGTACATTCTTTTTCATAGCAGATATATCTTCTCTTGCGATTACTTTAGCTCCTATGCATGCTTGAATAGGCACTTGAAACATTTGTCTAGGTATTATTTTCTTTAGGTTTTCACATATAATTTTTCCTCTTTTATATGCAAAATCTTTATGTACAATTACACTTAAAGCGTCAACTATTTCACCATTTAATAATATATCCATTTTAACAAGTTTACTCTCTCTATTACCTATAAAATCATAATCAAATGATGCGTATCCTTTAGTATAACTTTTTAATTTATCAAAGAAATCATAAACTATTTCACTTAACGGAAGTTCATACATAACATTAACTCTAGTTTCATCCATATATGAAATATTTTTATAAACTCCTCTTTTATCTTGACATAGTTCCATTATAGAACCTACATATTCAGAAGGAACATATATATTTGCTTTAACAAAAGGTTCTAATACTTTACTTATTTTACCAGGATCTGGCATCTTTGATGGTGAATCTACCATAACAGTAGAACCATCACTAAGTATTACCTCATATATAACAGATGGACTAGTTGCGATAATATCTATATTAAATTCGCGTTCTATTCTTTCTTGTATTATTTCCATATGAAGTAGTCCTAAAAAACCACATCTAAATCCAAAACCTAATGCTATAGAAGTTTCTGGTTCAAATGTTAAAGCTGCATCACTAAGTTTAAGTTTTAATAACGCTTCTTTAAGAGAATTATATTTAGTACTATCAATTGGATAAATACCTGAAAATACCATAGGTTTCATAGGTTTATATCCAGGTAAAGGTTCAACTATTTTATTAGTATGACAAATAGTGTCACCAACCTCAACCTCTTCAATACTTTTAATAGACGCAGATATAAAACCAACTTCTCCAGCAGATAGTTTATCTTTTTTAACTTCATGCGGTGTATGTTTACCAAGTTCAAGAACTTCATAATCTGCTTCACTATTTATAAAATGGATTTTATCCCCTACTTTTAATGAACCATCAAATACTCTTACAAGTATTACTACACCTTTATATGGATCAAAATAGCTATCAAATATTAATGCTCTTAAGTCATTATTTTCACTCTTAGGCGCTGGTATTCTTTCAACTACTGCATCAAGTAGTTCCACTACTCCTTCACCTGTCTTACCAGAGCATAATATTATTTCATCTCTTTCAAATCCAATAGTGTTTACAAGTTCATCTTTAACCCTTTCAGGATCTGCATTAGGTAAATCTATTTTATTAATGACTGGTATTATTTTAAGATTGGCATCAAGTGCCAAGTATAAGTTAGCAAGAGTTTGTGCCTCTATTCCCTGAGTAGCATCAACTACAAGTATTGCCCCTTCACAAGCAGCAAGACTACGGCTTACTTCATAGCTAAAGTCTACATGCCCAGGAGTATCTATTAAATGTAAAATATGGTCTTTATATTTAAGTTCAACTGCATTTAATTTAATAGTTATTCCACGCTCACGTTCAAGATCCATTGAATCAAGTATTTGTGCTTTTTTTTCTCTTTCCGTTACTGCATGACAAACATCAAGTATTCTATCAGCAAGAGTACTCTTTCCATGATCTATATGCGCTATTATACAAAAATTTCTAATATCTTCCTGTTTCATAAATAAGATTTTATCATAAAAAGAAAAATAATTAAAGACCACACTTTAATTATTTCATATAATTTTAATATAACTTAGTAACAGTTCCTTTACCAACTACTTTGTCACCTTTTTTCACATAGAATTTAGTCCCAATTTCCATAACAGTATCAGCAGACAAACTAATAGTTGCATTAGAACTTTGTCCAGAATTTAAAGTCTTTTTTCCATTGGAGAAACTAATATTTCCAGAAATATCAGCAGTCCAGAAATGGAATAATTGTTTATCTGTATCATTTATTGTTATCTTTTCACCAACATCACTTTCACTGTACATTTCAACAGACACATCACATTTCTTATATGTTTTAACTGAATTTGTTTTTGCTAACACTTGTCCTTTTAAAACATCATCTCTGTTTATATTTTTAAGTAATAAACCTAACTCTATGCCAGGAGTACCAACTTCAATATTCTTTCTAAATGCTTCAATACTGTCAACTTCAACTTCTATAGTTTCTCTATTTAGTCCTAACACTTGAATTTTATCACCTGATCTAACAGTTCCTCTTAAAACCTTACCAGTTACCACAGTACCTCTTCCTGTTAAAGTAAAGACATCTTCTAATGTCATCAAAAAAGGACCATTCTCATCACCGATGACATCATTAGTTATAGTAATCGGATACTCACCATTATTGTCAGATACATCATTATTATTAGAATTATTATTCGTATTATCAGTTGTATTATTTTTACTGTATACCATTTTACCTAGAAATAATCCTAAAACAGCCCCAACTATAAATAGAAGCCCACCTATAATATAAAACTTTGCTTTATTATTTTTAATATTTGGTTCAATAGTGTTTACTTGACTATTCATAACAGGTTGAGATCCCATGTATTGTTGAAAATTTTGTTGAGGATTTGCCTGATTAATTGGTTGATTAAAGCCATTGTTTTGATTAAAATTATTATTTTGATTCATTATAATTACCTTCCTTATTCGCCTATATTACAATTATTATATCATGACTGCGCCCAAATAAAAAGATGCTTTGTATAAAAACATCTTATCCAATTCTAAATGCTGGAGAAACGCCGTATGTACCACGAGCATTAGCTTCGGCTATACCACCATTACCGACGACAATGTAGAAAATGCTATCAAAGTTAGAACGAGCGCAGCGGAGCCACCAATAAGATACAGATCCTGCACTATTATTTTTTATTGCTTTAGAATATTTGCCGCTTTTAGTTGTTACTCCTTCATAATAATCTAATTGTCTTGTATAATCTCTTGCAGAATCAAACTGATAAGACCAATCTGAATATATTTCTTTTGGTGCTAATAAATATAGTTTATCTTCTGGTGATGTAATGTTATTTGTATCTTCAATTCCATGACCTGATACTGTTTTTGTATCAATAATTACACTTTTTAATTCCGGTGGTAATGAATTATAGATATCATTATCTATAAACATTTTCATTTGACTTTTTATCCATCCATCTTTATTCCAACCATATTGATATGTTTTACCATTATAATCTCCACTTGGATTCATATTATGTGTAGTTATTATATCAGTAAACTCTACTACAAATCCACATGCGCTTTGTGAGAATCCTTCTTGATTACATTCACTAGGTGTATTTAGATTTGCTATTCTTACCATATGTTTTCCATATGTACCTAAGTCTACTTCTTTTTCATCTCCAACATTGTATTTACTTGTATTTCCTACTTTAACATTATTTGCTATTGTTACCCATGGGTCATCTCTAAACGGATTATAGCAGTCATAATCATTTAAATTTCCATCTTTTAAATCTGCATTCTTTAAATCAGTTATCTTTTTGCCTGATGGTAATTCTGCTATCCACTCTCCATTTGATACCTTCATACTTTTAACTGAACCATCACTATTTAAAAGTACACAATATTGAAGATCCCTTCCTGTCATCTCTAATTTAGTATCATCTTCTGAACTTACATATGATAGTTTATTACCTTTCATTGATTCAGATATATACTTTTTAGACACTTCACTGTAAATTGTTTTTGTTTCTGTTATGAAACTATTCTTTTTAGCATTATTATATAATTTGATTACATTTGGTAATGCTATTATAACTAATATCGCAAGTATAGCGATTACCGCTAGTAACTCAACTAAAGTAAAACCTTTTTTATTCATATTATCTTACTCCTTTACTATTACTTTACTTAGTATACTTGCATTATAGCATAGTCACCCCCCCCCCTAGTCAATTTACAAATACTTGACATACAGTATAAATTCATGTTAATTATATATTTAACTTCCCGTTTTTTATTTATAGAGATTTCACTTCTGGAAACCTATGGGGAATAAATTTAATTTATGTCGAGAAAACTTATTGACAATAGGTAGAAATATTTTTCAAAACTGATGATGAGGTTAAAATTTATTTTTACCTCATTCTTTTTTATCAAAAAAATATTTCTTGGTACCTGTTGTCAATAAGGAAATTGAAATAATTTAAATTTATTTTTGATTTTTTATTTTCTTTATATTATTATATTTCATTGTATTTTGACTTGTTTTGAAAGGAATTTATATTATGAAAGTTAAAAAATACAAACACTTATCTTTTGAAGATAGATGTGTTATTGAAGAATTTTTAAAGGAAGACTATAATTTTAAGACTTGGTAAGGATAGAACTACTATTGCTAATGAAATTAAAAATAAAAAAGATTGATTACGATAATGTCAATCTTTCCATAAGATTATTTAAAAAATAATCTTATTATCAAGTCAAAATACATACAATTTTCCCATTATATTTTGCGAGAAGTTACATCTACTCTTTTTTTAAAATTCAAACTTCCCGTGTTTTTGAATGCAAAAATTTGACTTAAAAACATTTATATTTTATCATTTTCCATACAAAAATCAAGTTTTTTTCTTGATTTTATGGGAACTTATCTTAAGAATAACTCCCCCTATATCTAGAGAGAAATTACCTTTGTATCTAACGTACAGTATAAATTCAAAAAATAAAATATATAAAAAATAGAAGCGATTAGTCACTTCTATAAGTTTTGTATCTCTTCAATACTTAATCCAGTTACTTTTGATATAGTTTCAATATCAATGTTCTCATCCTTCATTTTTCTAGCAGTGTCCTGGTTAATATTTGATAGTTTTTGAGATTGTTCTTCTAATTCTTGTTTTTGCTCATCAACAAGATTTCTTAAAGTATTCTCAGTCTTTCTATCATCTTCTTCTCTACTCATAAACACCCTGAACTCAGGATCACTATTTAACTCTTCTACTCTTTTCCTATATTCCATTACTCTTTCATCTCCTAAACTAAACTCTTCTAGTTCTTCTCTATTAAGCGTTAACATTATTACTGGTTTATATTTATTAATTATTTCTTCATCATTATTATAATATGCTTCTTTTAATAAATCTACATTTATTTCATATATTATAAAATTTTCACTGAATATTTCTTCTTTTAATCCATTTCTTTTTAATAATGCATATTCACTTTTTAAGTCTATTCCTTTTTTACCAGTAGTTAAATTGAGTTGTATACATCTATGTACTTTATTATAGTCATCACTTATATCTACACTTCTACTATATAGGTTTGCTAAGTATGCTAGATTTCTTTCATTATTATATGCATGTGGATGATTATTTATTTCTACATTTATTAATTCATTATCAGTTTCTACATACAAGTCTACTACTTTTCCCTTAGTAACAGCATTATTTTTTGATAGTTCTTTATCTTTTAATGATAATGTATCTATTTTAAATTCTAAACAACATTCTAATAACCATTTTAAAAGCATAATATTTTTTTCAGTACATAAAGAGTTTTTAAATATACTATCAAACATCCCATTATAGAACTTTTCCATATGACCTCCTTCCTAGAGATTATCCCTCTATTATAATAATCAGTCATAAATTTTAAAAACACTTCTTTTTTTGTAAACTTTTTAAAATAAATTAAAAAAATAGAGATTTCTCTCGATCAATATAATTATATTAGTCTTTATTCAAAAGGTTATATTAATCTTTTACCCTTTATTTTATTCATTTCGCTTAGTCCTCACTTTCGTTCGGAGCTCGCTCATTATTATCTTCTCAACTTTTTTTAGTTAATCGGTTAATCTTTCTTTTAATATTGTTTTTTTCAAATCTTTCAACTATCTATCTTCATTTTATTACCCAATTCGGAAAGCTGGAGAAACGCCGCGAGTAATAATAGCAATAGGGTAGTTCCAATTACCATAATTGCTGACATCGTAGAAATTACTACTATTGTTAGAATGGGCCGAGCGGAGCCACCACCACGAAGCAGATCCTGCGCTATTATTTTTTATTGCTTTAGAATATTTACCACTTTCAGTCGTTACTCCTTCATAATAGTCTAATTGTCTAGTTTTATC
>CAKOJN010000006.1 GCA_934090685.1 uncultured Bacilli bacterium | reverse complement strand
ATGGAAGAAGGTAAAAAATATCTTGAGGATCATGCTACTGAAGGAAAAAAATACTTCGATGATCATATGGAAGAAGGTAAAAAATATCTTGAGGATCATGCTACTGAAGGAAAAAAATACTTCGATGATCATATGGAAGAAGGAAAAGAATATTTAAAAGATAATGCTGAAAAAGGTGTTGAAAATTTAGACAAAATTATGGATGATGTTGAAGATGAAGTTAATCATGAAACTCATACAGGAATAGGTTCTGCTATTAACAACATTTATAAATCAGTTAAAAATAAAATATTAAGTTGGTTTAAATAATTAGTAACATTTTAGTTACTTTTTATTTTGAAAAAGAAGTTAGGAATGGTGTAATTGTATTAACATATCTAAGAAAAAAGATTTAATAGGAACTAACAATTCCTCTTTTTTATTGACTTTTTTAGGTCTTTAACTTATAATAAGTAACAATTTATAGAGGGGTTTGAGATGAAATATAATACTACTGATAAAAAATTAATAGATATATTTAATATAAAAAATCTACAAAGTGTAAATATTTCAGATTTTGTAACAAATAAAGATTCTAAAACAATAATAATTCCTATCGTATCAATTGTGTATGATGGAGGGAAAACTCTTGTATTATCGGCACAAGATAAATATTTTGATACATATTGTAAAAAAGTAGTTGAAGTATATAATGATGAAATTAACTCTATTACTGAAGATGGTTTATATGATCCATTTAAATTACATACTAGTATTGTTACTGATGAAAAAACTCATAAGATTCTTACAAGTGGAAAAGTTAAAGATATAAATCCTTTATATAGCGGTTTTAATAATGAAGATGCGTATGAAAATCATCTATTTTTTCAAAAAGAAGAAGTTCTGTCTTTATTACCAATTGTTAAATATCATTTAAAAGAGTTTTTCAAAAGAACTGATAAGACAATTGACTTTAAAGATGGTATCAGTGGCTATAGAGATAATTATGTACTTGAAGGAACTGTTAATGGAATTATAACTAACTTTTTATTAACATATGACAAGATAAATGATAGTGAATATCAATTTAGATTAACTGGTTTTGATAATAAATTTACCTCTTCAGAAATAAATATAAAATTTAGTAAAGATAAAATAATTATATATATGGTATTTGATAAGTATAAAATTGAAAGTACTAGTATATATGAAATAGTAGATGGTGTTGTTAAAGAAACTCATGCTGATTATAAAAATGATGTTCCGATTTATTTTGTTAAAAAAGATTTACAAAGCTGTGATAATGAACATAAAAATCTTACTGATATAGATTATGATACATCATTTAAATGGTTTAAATTACCATTTTCTGGTTATTATGGGGTTAAAACTGAAATAAAAGATTTATCACCTAATGAAAAGATAATAGAAGTACATTATATGTATTTAGGTATTAATAATAGTGATTTTACGACAAAAGAATATTATTCAAGAAGTTATGTTAAGAAAGATGAAAAAATAGTTTTAGATGAATTATTAAAAAGTACTAGTTCTATGCATACTTATGACTCATATATAATCGAAACCTCATTTTTAAAAGGTAACTTTGAAAGTGGTTATTATAGTGAATATTTAAGTAGTAGAAATTTTTATAGAGTACAATTTGTAGAAAGCATAGATAAAATAAATAGAAATGAAATGATATTTTTAAATAGAGAAAATGGAATATTTGAAAGTGCGGATTTGTTAACAGAATCAGCATGTATTAAATTATTAAGGAGGGATTAAGATGGGTATATTTTATGATGAATCTGAAGAAGATAAAAAGTATAGATTACTTGTAAGAGCAATAAGAACAAATATTTCTAATATTACAGATGAAGATAGAAATTATTTAGCAAGTTATGTTACTAAAATAAAAGAAGGAAGAATAGTAAATGATTTTTTTGATTTTGATCTTTTAAATGAAGTAATATTAAATTATGTAAATAATGAATTTGATGAATATATTGAAGCAAGTGAATTTATAAAGAAAATAGTTTCCACACTTAATTTATATTTACCAGAAGGAAAAGAAACACCTAATTATAACGCTATTAGAACATATTTATCTAAAAATAAATTTGCATTATCTATAGATGCTAAGGTTAGAAGTTTATTTAGTGATTTATATTCATATTTAACTATTGAAAATATCATATCATCTAATGAATTATATATTAAATATAAAAAGATAATTTATGATTATGCTTTAAGAATATCTCCTTATTGTATTAATGAAACTGTTCTTAAAAATGAGATATTGTCATTTATAAATGGATTGAATGATGAACTTGGTGATATCTTAGAATATAGCGAATTTAAAGTAACAGAGGCAAAGAAAAGATGTGGTATTTATCCAATAGATGAAAAAACATTAGCGATGATATCTAAAGAAGCAATAACAGCAAGACAATTAATTGAACAACTTAATAACATGCAGTTTAAATTAGATGAATATTTAAAAACAATAAGACATGAAGTAGGGCTTGGAATAAAACACATTGATGAACAATCTAAATTAAAAGTAGAAGGTATACAACTTGATATAGATCGTGCTAAAAAAGAAATAACAGATGAATTGGATAGTTATTTGAAAACATTAGAAACCAATTTAAAACAAAGTAGTGATACAGTGTTTAATGCTGTGTTAGAAGAAGCACAATCTAAAATAAGAAGTTTAAGATTAGCTGCTCAAAATTTAAGTTCAACAACCACAACTGAACTATTAAGAGTAAAAGCATCAGCAAATGATGCGGTTGATAAATTGAAAGATTATGTAGATAATGAACCAAAGTTAAGAGAACTAATTGAGTCAACTGTAGTTGATAATAAATTAAAAGAAGCACTGCTAAGTATGAAAGATAACGTTTCAGGAAATGTTCCACTTATTAATGAAAGAATTATTTTACCTGCGAATAGTAGTATAATAGTACCTTCAGATGAAAATATATCATATAAATTAATTGATGCTTTTGATGAAAACATACCTTTTGATGAAAGATTTGAAAAAATAATGGAATTAAAAAGTATTAATGAGAAAAAAGGTATTATATATCACAGTATGATTGATGAAATTATTAAATGTATTATGGAAGGGGACTGGGTATATATTTATGGACCTACTGGATGTGGAAAATCTCATATTATCAAACAAGCATCAGAATTATTATCATTGGATTTTGTTGAGAATGGTAAAATAACTGATAAATATAGTATAATGGCATATAATGATCCTCATGGTAGATTTAGAGCAACTCCAGCATTTATATCACTTGTGTATGGAAAACTATTAATATTAGATGAATTTGATAATGGTAATACTGATACAGAAGTTGTACTAAATGAATTATATTCAGGACTTTTAGATACATTAGAAAGACCAGATAGAGATAGATTTGTAACATTTGCAGAAGATATGAGAGTAAAAGTAAATCCTAATTTTAGAATGGTCTCAGCAGGTAATACAAATGGTGAAGGGGAAAATGAATTGTTTAGTGCTAGGGGTAGAATAGATGAATCAGTATTAGAAAGAATGACTCCTAAACTATTTAAATATGATAGTGAAGTTGAAAGAAAAATATTTGGTAGATATTCAGATTGGTATAAACTATTTATTAATTTTAGAGAAATTTGTGAAAAATATGCTGATAGAGAGTCTCTTTGTTATGCACCTGGTATGATTACTACTAGAGATGCATCTGCGATAGTAAAATATATAAAACATAATAGTAAAAGTGTTGATCAAATAATGAGAGAGAAGTTTACTCAAACTAAAAACGATGGTTATCTTGCTTTTATAGCGAATGAATTAAAAGAAAGATATGGATTTAATGAAGATGAGATTGTTGATACTTCTTCTGCAAAATTATCAGATGTTGATGAAATAACACTAGCAAGAAAATTATATACTAACTGTAGGAGATAAGTTTATGACAAACTATGAGAGATATCCAAATAACATATTCAAACCTACAACTATTGATATTAATGGAAAAGAATTTGATATTTATAAAGCGTCTTTTAAAAGTTTATATGATCTTTATAAATATTTGAAAAGTGAACCTGAAATAAATAAAGAAGTATTTAATACATTAGCAAGTGAGAGTGGAAATGTTAATTTTGCAGGCGTACCTTATGCAGAAGCATTAGAAAATTTAATAAGTAGTGAAACAACTGGATATGATGATTTTATTAAATTAAATACTCAATTTGAGAGTGCTAAGAAAATACCTGTTCATATTTATGAAACTTTAAAAACTCAAGCAGGGGGTCACTTAAATATACAAGCATATAGTGTAGGAAATCCCCTTTGTTATGAAACTGAAATTAAAGTATTAAAACCAAAATTTATTAGAATGTTTGTTACATTGTCTTATTCTTGTAATACTACTGAAAAACAAGTAATAAATAGAGCAATAATTATAGCAAGTATTGTATCTGCTTTGGAGAAATTTGGTTATCAAGTTGATTTAAATACATTTTCATTAGATGAAGCATCAAATGAAATAGAATTTATAAATGTTAAAATAAAAAATTATGGTCAAAAGATTAGTATGCAATCATTATATAAAGTGTTGTGCAATATTAGTTTTTTAAGAAGAATTTTATTTAGAGTTATAGAGACTTTAGATCTAGACAGTAGTTGGCAATATGGATATGGTAAAGCATGTAATGAAGAAACAATAAGAAATGTATTAAAACTTAATAAAGATGATATTCTTATTACATCCGCTTTTAATTTAGGCATTAAAGGTGATGATATATTAGAAGATTTTAATAACGCTATTGAAAATTTAGGTTTAAGTAATATAATAAGTATAAAAAAAGAAAAACAATTAGAAAGGAAACTTTAATATGGAAGTATTTATTAATGGAGAAATATATTTAAAAAAGGAACCAGAAGTATTTAGTGCAGAAAATGATGCTCTTTTAAATAATGTTCTAAGAATTACAGATGATGTTACGTCAATGATAGATGATGATGATGCGATAGATGAAATTAATGGAATGAAAAATTCTCTTTTAGAAAGCATAAAGGAAAGAGAAGGGACATTAGATTATTCAAGATGTAGTAAATTTTATAGATTAATTACTGATGGTAATGATATAATTTTGAAATCATTAGGTGAAAATTTTATTAACACTGTAATTAAATGCAAAGACTTTAAGGGTTTATCAGAAGAGTTTGAGAGTTTAGCAAGTTTTTTAGAAAATGCTTCTTTTGTAGGAAAACATTTTAAAGCGCTTAATCCAATAGCGGAAATGCTAGGAATTAAATGTTTGGCACTATATAAAAAGGAACATACACTTGTTGCTAAAATATATGATGATGATCATGAAAGATATACTCTTATTTCATCTGATGAAGTATTAAGAGATGAACTAGAATACATTGATGAAGCTGATTATTCCTTAAATAATATAGATGAAGTTTATTTAGGAATAAGACAACAATTTAGTGAAGGATATGGAAGAAAATTATTTTAATGAATTTGTAAAAAATGTTCTGAAAATACCATATTGTAATTTTGATGGAGTTTCTAAAAAAGTACAATATGAAATGATAATGGGACTATCTTTTATATTTGAAAGATACCCATTTTTTAATCATGTTTTGTGCGCTTTAGAACAAGAAAAAGATTTTATATATCATTATAATATGTTTATATATACAATGGCATGTGATAGTTTTTATGATGATAGTAAGATTAGTAACGATAAAAGAGTGTCTGGCTTTTATTCTATTACAGATGACCATGAACTTACTGGATATTATGAGTTACCACAAGTAATAGATGAATCATTCGCAGATTATTTTTCTATAGTATTATTTGATGGTATTAATGATTGCGATGGTAGAAAAATAATATTCCATGAATTTGGACATTTACTTGATAATTTTTTGCATATATCTAATGATAGTGAATTTTTAAGATTAGTAGAGAATAAAAATGTATATGAATTAGTAAGCCCATACGCTTGTATAAATAATCAAGAGTTAGTGGCAGAAGTATTTTCAAAATATATTTTATCATTATTAGGATACGAAAAAGATAATAATGATTTTGTAATGATAATAGGTAAATTTATAGATGAAAAGTATAATTCATTTGTAGAAAATAACATAGATAATAATAATTATCAATTTAATTTAAAATATTCAATTTGCTTAAAAAAGAAAGATGTTAACTAAAAAAGGTTGACATTTTTTAATTTGAGTGATATTATTTATTTGAATTTAAAGAAAGGAGTGGAGAAAAATGGTAATTTTAAGTTCAAAGTTTGTAAGTGATTTGTTAGTTGAAAGTGGGAATAGAAAATTATTGTTTTTTTCTACTTCTGTAAACTTTTAACTACTTATTAAAGTAGTTTTTTATTGAGGAGGTATTATGAAAAATATAAAAGAGTTTATACCTCTATGGAAATTTATTAAAGAAGACAAATGTAAGTTTATTGTAGCGACATTATTAATCATAATATCTAATTTTATGGGTATAATTGGTGGTTATTTAATGGGTGAGATTACTCAGAGTATAACAGACTCTAAATATTATTTATCAATTACATATTTAATTATTTATGTATTAGTTAATACTATTGAAGATGTTGGTATGTATAATAATGCTAGTTGCATGCTTGAGTTAATTGAAAGTAAGATAGCAAGAAAATTGGGATATTTTACATATAAAAAAGCACTTAATTTACCTGCTTATGCTTATGAAAAAACATCATCAGGTGAAGTAATTAACAGAATAGTAAATGATGCTGATTCATTGAGTTTTTCATTTGGTAGACTGGTAGCATTAATATCATCATTAATCGCATCATTAATTGTACTAGTATACATATTTATAAATTCATGGATTATAGCACTAGAAATAATAATATTTTTATTCTTACTATATTTAGTTATAAAGAAATATGATCCAATGTTAATAAATGTACATAAAGAAAGAAAAGTATCACAAGATAAATTTACATCTCTTGTTAATGAATCTATAAGAGGTATTAGAGAAATTAAAACATTAGGGGTTAAAAATAATTTAATTTTTGATATGAAAGAAATTATTAAAGCAATATTTGATAAGTCACAAGATGAAGTGTCAATAAGAAGGAAATATAATGGTTTAACACTTCTATTAAAGATATTTCTTGAAGGTTGTGTGTTTATAACTTGTGCAATTCTTATATTTAAAGGAATAATTAATTTAGCATTCTTTATTGCTATGACATATTATATTTATAGATTTATGGGACTTATAGATAATATAAATAATTTTAGTCAAACATATCAAAAACTAGTTGTATCTTTACATAGAGTAAATGAAATATTAGAAAATAAACTATATGAAGATGAAAAGTTTGGTAATGAAAAAATTAGTAAAGTAAAAGGACTAATTGAATTTAAAAATGTTAGTTTTGCTTATCCAGATGAAGACAATATAATAAATGATTTTAATATCAAGTTAGAACCAAATAAAAAGATAGCCGTAGTAGGAAAATCTGGTCAAGGTAAGAGTACATTATTTAATTTAATAACAAGAGTGTTTGATGTTAAAGAAGGAACTATAACATTAGATGGACTTGATATTAAAGGCTTAAGTGAAGATGAGTTAAGAAAACATATTTCTATTATTAGACAGGAACCATTCATATTTAATAGAACAATATTAGAAAATTTTAAAATTATAGATAAAGATATAACTGTTGATAAAGTTAGAAAATATACTAAAATGGCTTATTTAGATGAATATATTATATCTCTTCCTGATAAATATGATACTATTTTGGGAGAAGGTGGAGTAAACTTAAGTGGAGGTCAAAAACAAAGACTTTCTATAGCAAGAACACTTGCCAAAAATAGTAAAGTTATACTATTTGATGAAGCAACTAGTGCTCTTGATAATAGTTCACAAGATTATATTAAGAAAACAATTGATAATTTAGTTAAAGACCATACAGTAATCATAGTGGCACATAGATTATCTACTATTATGGATGCTGATATAATATATTTAGTTGATAAAGGTAAAGTAGTTGATAGTGGAAAACATAATGAATTATTAAAAACAAACAAAACTTATAAAAAATTATATGAAACTGAATCTTTAAATTCATAGGGACTATTAAATTAGTCCTTATTTTGTTATAATAAAATTGGTGATTAAGATGAAAAATATAAAGATTATGCTTTTATTATTACTAACACTATTATTATGTGGATGTGGTAGTAAAGAAAAGGTAAAACTAAAAGAATTAACTATTTCTTTTGACGGTAATCCATCTACTGGATATACTTGGGAAAGTGAAACTTATAATGAAGGTACAGTTAAAATAACAAAAGATTATAAAACAGAGTGTTCTGATGATAAGGCAGGATGCAATACTAAAACTATATTTACAATTACTCCATTAAGAGAAGGAAGTGAAGTAATAGATTTTAGTTATGTAGATGCAAGTGGAGAAGATGAAAAGTATAATGCTACTTATTATATAACAGTGGATGAGAATTTAAATATAAAAGAAGATACACATAATGGTAGTTATTTTAATAAAAGTAAATAACGTGTAAAATAGGTTGAAATAATACCTATTTTTTTATATACTTGTTTAGGTGGCAAAATGAAAAAAATAGATGTAATTGGTGTTCCGATGAAATACGGGTGCTTTTTAGATGGTGCTGATATGGCGTTTGAAAGTACTAGGGATATTTATGAAAAAAAATTTGATAATATAAAAGAAATTGATAATCATGTTAAAGATAGTAGTGAATATAAAGAAGGATCTAAATTAAAATATGAATCTGCCGTTAAAGAGATTACTAATAGATTATATAATGAAGTAACTAAATCATTAAATGATAATCATTTTCCTTTGACAATCGGAGGAGATCATTCAACCGCTATTGGAAGTTTAAGTGCTTCACTTGAACATTATAAAGGCGATGTGTCTGTTATATGGTTTGATGCTCATACAGATATTCATACAGATGAAACAACTCCATCGGGAAATATACATGGTATACCTTTATCTGTATGTATAGGAAGATGTAAAGATGATAAATTAAATATTAGTGAATATAAATTAGATCCTAAAAATCTATATTACATTGGAATAAGAAGTTATGAAAAAGAAGAAATAGAATATGTAGAAAAAGAAAATATTACAAAATATAGTGATGTTGATGTAATAGAAAAAGGTATAGAAAAAGTAGTAGATGAAATATCTAGTAAAGTCAAAGCTAAAAATGTTCATTTAAGTTTTGATTTAGATGTACTTAATGATGATGAATTTCCTGCAGTAAATGTTCTTTTACATAAAACATATGTAAGTGGTAAGGGACTTAGTTTTGATATTGTAAATAAAGGGTTAAAATTATTATTTGAGAAACTCAATATAACAAGTATGGATATTGTAGAATATAATCCATTGCTTGATAAAGATTTAAGTTGTAAAAAGAAAATAGAAATATTGGTTGATACAGTTAAAAACTCTATTAAATAACTAATATTTCTTTTTATATTAAATTATTTATGATAAAATTATATTGGTGATATAATATGAAAAACGATTTAGAAAGATTCTTAAAAGCACAAGATAAGGATTATGAACAAGCATTAAAAGAGATAAAAAAAGGTAGAAAAACAAGTCACTGGATATGGTATATTTTTCCACAAATAGCTGGACTTGGTTTTAGTTCAACATCAAAGTATTATTCAATTAAAGATAAAAATGAAGCAATAGAATATTTAAAAAATAATACTTTAAAGAATAGATTAATTGAGATATGTGAAGCATTACTTTCTCTTGAAAGCGATGATGCTACATATGTTATGGGTTATCCTGATGATTTAAAATTAAAGTCATCAATGACATTATTTAGTGAAGTAAGCGATATTGATGTATTTAAAAAAGTACTTGATAAATTTTATAATGGAGAGAAAGATGAAATGACAATTTCACTTTTAAATAAATAATGGAAATATTTAATAATTGGAAATTTTGGGTAATTTTATATTTAATCTCAGCGGTTATTTTTGCTCAGACATTTAAAAAGGCTAATAGAAAAATGAAAAAGGCAGGATCACTTACAATACTTTTAGAAGTGTTCACAGCGTTATTCGCAATACTTTTTATTCCATTTTTCACGATTAAATTTAGTCATGATATAAACATATATTTAACATTACTTGTAGTTACTATTATTTATGCAATGACAGATAGATTAAATATAGAGGCAAGATATGGACTTGATCCATCTGTTTTTAGTATGTTAAAACAACTATCAACAGTCTTTTTAATTATACTTGGATTTATATTTTTAAAAGAAGAAATTGTACTTAAAAAAGTTATTGGTTCAATACTTATAATTATATCTAATGTGATGTTAGCATTTGATAAAGGAAAGTTTAAATTAAATAAGTATTTTATTATGTCTTTTATATCAAATTTCTTATTCGCAGTAGCTATGCTTATAAATGTTAATATATCTGATAATTTTAATATAGCTATATATACTATATTTACTGTTTTTACTCCATCAATATTTATATTTATTTTAGGTAGACATAGTATTAAAGAATTAAAGAGTGAGTTCAAACTTTATGATAAAAAATCATTTTTATTATCAGCATTTACTTGGTGTTTGATGCTTATATCATCAGTAAGAGCATATCAACTTGGAAGTGTTACATTAATCGCACCACTTCTTACATTAACTTCAATATTAAATACAGTGTACGAATACTTTATTAATAAAGATAAAAATAAAATAATACAAAAAGTAATAGCGTCTATTATGATAATATTAGGCGTATTGATAATTAAGATGTAATATTGAAATATGGAAGATTTTTATTGTATAATGTACTTAAAGTAGGTGACATATGGATATAGAGGATTTGTACTTTAAAAAATATATTGGTGAATTTTATAGTCAAAATAATATGGATGAATTATATAAATATGTACAAACATGTACAGAAGAATTAACTATTTCTAGTTCAGATTTAACGGATTTTATAATGCAAA
The DNA here is from genome assembly GCA_934090685.1 of uncultured Bacilli bacterium. Lineage (GTDB taxonomy): Bacteria > Bacillota_I > Bacilli_A > RF39 > UBA660 > CAG-1000. Next base: position 112,880 of record CAKOJN010000006.1, on the reverse strand, counting down.
CAATAAAAGGCGGAACACCTGATATGAAAATAAAATATGGTGATAATTCTATTAATGCGTCTTATATATTTAATGAAGTTAGTGAAAAAATATTAGAAAATATTCCAGAAACTATTAAGAAACTTAGTGTACCTTATCTTTTATTTAAAAATAATTATAAAACATTAGAAAAATTTAAGAATTTAGAAGAACTAGAAATCAATGATAGTTTTCCATTAACAGAAGATGAAATTATATTTTTGTCTGAAAATACAAATATTAAAACTATTATAATTGGTGGAACAAAAAATGTACCGTTTGATTTAAATAATTATAAAAAAGTGCTTTTTGCTTTAGGTAATAATCAGGGATTTGCCATATATAAAAACATAAAAATGAAATTTGAGCAAAAGTCTCATCAAAAGAATACTATGGATATTATAGGTGAAAATTTTTCTATGGATATGCTAGATGATGTTTTAAAATTATTTAGCGAAGAATATGAAAAAATACGTATAGTTTCAAATGAAAATTCATATACATTCACAATAAAAGATAATAAAGTTACAATAAGTATATATAATCCAAATATGAATGTTGCAAAAAATTTATGTGATTATTTTGCTGCGAAAAAAATTGAAGTAGAAAATGTTAATATTTTATTATCAAATGGTAAAAAGAATATTAATTATTTTGATTATGATTATTCTGTTTTAGATAATTTATCAAAAAAAGTAAATATACAAATACGTTATGATTTGACAACTACAGCGGATTATGAAGACTTTAGATCGTTATGTGAATGTATTAAATGGTATAGAAAAATAATAACAGATTATGAATTATCGCCTGTTGAAAAACTGACAGTTGCGTACGATATATTAAAAACTTTTGAATATAATGAAACTAAAAGTGAAGATTTACTTGAGTCAAGAGATCCTACAAAAATTGTTAAAACTGGTCATATTGTTTGTGCTGGTTATACAAGTATGTTAGAAGAAATATTTAAAGATTTTGAACCTAATATAAAAATAGGAAAATTTGGTGTTTCATGTTATGGATTTGATAATAAAACTCTTCGTGGAAAGCATAGTAGAGCATATGCTGTGATAGATGATCCTAAGTATAACATTCATGGGACATATGCTCTTGATCCTACATGGGATAGTGTATCAAAAGATGGAAAAGATGCTTTTGGAGATGATTATACTGCACTTGATTTATATAGATATTATTTAGTACCTTTTACAGAATATAATAGTGTATTTAAGCATGATTCTGTATTGCCTTTTTTTAGTGAAGAAAGAGAGTATTTGAATGAAAAAAAATTAGATTCTGGAAAAATAGAAGAATTATATAATGAAGCAAGTAAAATGAGTGAAAAAGATTATAAAAATATATTTGGTGATGAAGTTATAGACACTATTAAAAGTGATAAAGAAAAACTAAAATATTTTTGTGCGCCTAGAATACCAACTGCAGTTATGATGAACATTGTAAGTAATGCACGTTTAGCAGAAGGATATACAAAAGAACAAATCGCACAAGAGATGGAAAAAGTTCAAAAAATATATGAAATAACAAATCCTGAATTGAGTGATTTAACAGAAACGACTTTAAGTACTTGATATAACTTAACAATTGTATTAAAATATTATTATAGAGTAGGTGTAGTATGAATAATAGAACTTTTAAATGTGCTTTTTTAATACTGATAGTAAGTACTATTTTTTCATATGTATATTTAGGTGTATGTACAAAAGTTAGTTTAGCAACAAATATAAGTACTAGTATTTTTAACAATAATATAATTGATTATAAAGATAATGAAATTACAATAGAATATTCTAACCTTAATAATTATTTAATAAGAGTTAATAAATATTATGATTTAAAAGACACAATGAGTTTGATAGAAAATAATAGTTATAATGCTACTATGACAAAAGATAATAATAAATATATTTATACAGCAACTTTAAGTAAAGATGTAGTAAAGAAATATTTTAATAATTATTATAATGAAAAAGATACTAAAATTAAAATATATTTTAATAAAGATAGATACTCTAACTTAAATGTATTGAATCTATATAATAAAGTTAATAAAGAAACAATAACAAGAAATAAAATAGTTGCATCTTTAATACCAGAAATAGGAAATGGTGGGGATAAATATTGGACTTGGTATGGATTTAATCATAGAGTAGAGTGGTGTGCTGTTTTTGTAAGTTATATTGCTAATCAAAATGGTATATTAAATACTAAAGTTCCAAAATTTATTTGGGTTAAAGTTGGAGTTGATTATTATAAAGAAAGAAATTTATTAAAGAAACCAAAAGAATATACACCAAAACCTGCTGATATAATATTCTTTGATTGGAATAATAATGGAGTTATAGATCATGTAGGTTTCGTTGAAAAAGTAGTTAATAACACAGTATATACAATTGAAGGAAATGTAGATCATAAAGATGTTAGAAGAAAGAAATATCCATTAAAATCAAACTATATTTATGCTTACGGTGTTCTTGATTTTAGTGATAATAATATTTAAAAAGTAGTTAGGAGAATAAAATGAAGGAAGAAAATAATAATTTAAATAAGCCAAGTGTTGAAGAACAAATCGAAAAAACATCAATTATAAATATAACTGATGATTGTAATTCAAATGAAAATGGTAATATAAACAATGAACAAATAGTAAATACAAATCCTACTGGTGAAGTAGAATCTAATATAGAAAGTACCAGTAATGTTTCACAAATAAAGGATGATGTAATACAAAGTATGAATACTACAAATATAAATATACCTGATAATGATACGCCTAGTAATTTGGTTAATCCTGAAACGTCAGATTTTGATGATATTAGAAATAGTAATAAAGTTAATAAACCATTAATAATAGGAGTAATAATACTATTAATAATTGCCTTAGCAGCAGGAGTATACTTCTTATATTTAACACCACAAAGAATATTCAATAAAACTATTGATAAAATATCTGCTTATTCAAATAAAACAATTAACAGTGTAACTGAAACTTTAAATGACAATTTTAAAACTATATCAGCAAATTTTAATTCTGAATTATCACTTGCTCAAGATAAAGATAAAATGTCAATTAATGTTAATGGAAATATTGGATATGATAGAGATAATAATAGTATATACGTATCACTAAATGGAAAAAACTTTAGTGAAGAGCAATATTATTTTAATATATTAATGGATAAAACTAACAAAATGTATATGAGTTTTGATAAAGATTTTAATGATAGCGTGTACTTTGATACGAATGAATCAAGTGAAACTTTTAATATAGATTTAAGTTCACTTGAAAAAGCAAATGAATTAAGTAAAAATATGACTTATATTAGTGATAAAGTATTTGAATCTTTAAAGAAAAATTATGATACTAGTAAATTTAAAAAGACATTAGAAGTTAAAAAAATCAATAATAAGAAAGTATTAACACTTAAGTTAACTGATAATATAAATCAAAAAGAAAGCATGGAAGTTGCTAATAAAATGCTAGATGATTTTATAAAAGATGATAAATTTATTGAATCATTAATTTCTGTAATGAACTCTAGTGCTGATAAAGATACTATAAAAAAATTACTTGAAAGTTTAAAAGAAGATACATCAGATGCTGATGAAAATGTTAGTACTGATTTAATATTAAATTATTCAATGAATGGAAAACTTGTTTGTGCACAAATAGGTGATGATGAATATAAATTAACAATAAAAAATGATGGTGAAATGTATTATATAACTATAGAAGATGATTCAGATTTAAGTAAAACAAAAACTGACATTAAATATAATTTGAAGGATGATTCTCTTACTATTGAAAGTGATGAAATAAATATAACTTATAATGGTAAAATAGATAAAATATCAGATAAAGAATATAAATATAATTTAAATATTAAAATAAAAACAAAAGAAATTGAAATAAATATCAAAACAGATATGGCAATAAAATATGATGATAAGTTAAATACGATTGATGTTTCTAAATCAAAAAATATAAATGACTTATCACAAAAAGAAATGCAAAAATTTATGGAACAGGCAACTACGATATTTCCAACTATTTTAGGAATGATTAATCAATCAAGTAATAATACATTTTTAACTGAAATAAAATCAATTTATTCTAGTGCTAGAAAACAATTTACGCTTGATGACTTAAATAATTCCGTTAAGGGTGATGTAACCTATAGTAATATTGAAGGTTGTTCTAATAAAACGTTGGATGTAGATCTTAAAGAAGTAGTATATTCAATCACTCTAGATAAAGGTGGTAATATTAAAGCATTTAATGTTTATAATGGAACTTATATTTTTGAAGAAGTTAATATAAAAGATATATCAGATATTACACTTGATAAAATAGATTATGAATATGATTATGCTATAACAAAATGTACTAAATAAATAGAGGTGTATTTAAAAATATGCTTCTTTTTATTTTATTAATAAAACAATTGACAATTATTGAATATCATTTATAATAATAAAACTAAGGAGGGTATTTATGGATAAGAAGTATTATAGTGTAAAATATAGTGAGGATCTTAATATAGGAGAACTAAAAATAATTGGAACAGCATGTAGAGGACAATATGAACCTAGTGTGAGTAAGTTAGTAAGAAACTATAAGGATGAGTTTTATGATGGTTTAGATTTTGTGTTTTTTGGTTTGATAGAGAAGTCTGTAAGATGTGTAAAACAGGTTCCTGCGGATTACTTTTATTTATATGTAGAAGAGGTTGATGGTAAATATTATGATATTATAACTGGAGAAGAAGTAACACGTGTAAATGAAATAGTTGTTGATTATAGAAAATATTATCCAGAAAATATAAAGGATTATGAAGAAATGAATTCTGATTATAATATGAACATACTTAAATCTGGTAAATTAGCAGCAGAGATGTTTCCTGTTGAAGAACGTGAAGTATATGACTTTGTTAGAACATTAGCAAAAAGTGATATTGAATTATATATTCAAAGATTTAAAACTTTACAAGAAAATGCTAAAAAATTAGGTGATCAAAGATTAGAAGATATAGCTAAACATTATGAAGAAAAAAACAGAGAACAAATGGAACAAAGAAAATTTATGGATGAGTTTAGTAAAGAATATGGATATCAAAGAAAGAAGAAATTTTAATTAGAGTATAAAACTAAGGAGGACATTTATGGATAAGAAGTATTATAGAGTAAGATATAGTGATCGTCTTAACATGGGCGAAAAAATCTTAGGAGAAAGATTTATAAGTTCTATTGGTAATGTAAGTACTCTTGTGAGAGAATATGAACTTGGATATGAAATTTATTATGAAAAAGAAAAAGTACGTGGATTGTTTGGTGGTACTGAAGAGAAAAATGTAAAAAAGAAAAGAAGAATACCAAGAAGTTACTTTGACTTATATGTAGAAGAAATCGATGGTAAATATTATGATATTATAACAGGGGAAGAAGTAATACGTGTGGAAAATTTAGGAATTCCTAACGGCTGTTTATTAAAAAAAATAGAAGATTTTGAAACTTTAAATTCAGACTTAAATTTAAATTTGCTTAAATCTGGAAAATTGGCAGTTTCTATATTTAAACCTGCTGATGAACGAGATGTTTATCACTCTTTTAAAGGTTTGTCAGAAACCGAAATTAACGTATATTTTTTAAGATTTAAAACTTTACAAGAAAATGCTAAAAAATTAAGTGCTAAAAGATTGGAAATGATATATAAAAGATTTGAAGATGAGATAAAAGCAGAAGAAGATCAAAGAAAATTTATGGATGAATTTAATAAAACTTATGGATATCAAAGAAAGAAGAAATTTTAATTATAAATATTATGGAAAATAATATAAAATTTGTTAGTGCACCTTTTATTGAAAAAATCAGTTTTAATGAAATAGAGCAAAAAGGTAATTTTAATTCTTTTTCATCATTGTTTATCTATGAAGATAAAGTATACAAGATATATGAAGATTGTTTTGATAAAGTAAAGTATAATTTAGAAATATTAAAACTACTATTAAAATATAAAGTATATCTAAAGAATATTAAAGAATTAGTTTTACCGGAGCAATTACTCTCATATAAAGGACATATTATTGGATTTATTATGCCATATATAAAAGGAAATACATTATATGATATTATTAATAGTAAATCTTATAGTACTGAATACATAAAAACAATTTTTATTAAGATTGTAAAATCAATTGATAAATTGAATGAGTTGCCATTTAAAATATCACTTAGCGATTTGCATGAAAAGAATGTAATAGTGGATGCTGATAACAATATACATTTAATAGATTGTGATGGATTTTCAATAAATAATAAACAAATGATATCTGATGGTAAGATTGTTCTTGGTAAATATTTAAATAAACAAGATGATGAAGAATTAAAAAATATTGGTATTTCAGGAGATTATTATTGTTTGTTTTGTATGATACTTAATTATATTTTTGAGAATAAATATGAAAGAGAACTTGATTTTGAAGGAATAATTAAATATATAGATGATGAATATTTAAATAATTTATATAAAAGAACTTTGAACTTAAAAAGTTTTAAATTAACAAAAAATGATATTGATATGCTATTTTCTAAGATTGAATTTTATAGAAAAAGATATAAAGACTATTCTGATAGAAATAAAGAATTACTAGAGCAAGAATTATTAAGAATTAGAAAAATAATAAGAAATCAAATACAGTAGAACTTATATTAAATGAGTTCTTTTTGATTGTTTTATTATTAATTAAATGATAAAATATGTATGAAATTTTAATAAATAGAAATTCTATTAATGAAAGGAGTTATTATGTTTAAGTTAGTTAGTGATCATAAACCTAGTGGAGATCAACCAAAAGCAATTAAAGAATTAGTTAATGGAATAAACTCAGGTAAAAAAAGTCAAGTATTACTTGGTGCGACTGGTACCGGTAAAACATTTACAATAGCGAATGTTATTAAAGAAACTAATAAACCTACATTAGTTCTTGCCCATAATAAAACTTTAGCAGGACAACTATATGCAGAGTTTAAAGAATTGTTTCCTGAAAATAAAGTTGAGTATTTTGTTTCTTATTATGATTACTATCAACCTGAAGCATATGTTCCATCAAAAGATTTATATATTGAAAAAGATTCATCTATAAATGATGAAATAGATGAATTAAGACATGCTGCTTGTGCTGCGATAATTGATAGAAGAGATACAATAATCGTATCAAGTGTTTCATGTATATATAACATAGGTGAAAAAGAAGAATATATAAATAAGATGTTAAATTTATATATAGGTCAAGAAATAGAAAGAGATACTATTTTAGAAAAACTTGTTAGTATGCAGTATGAAAGAAGTGATTTGGATTTAAAAAGAGGTACTTTTAGGGTAAAGGGAGATACTATAGAATTAATACCAATAGGTGAAAAGAAAAATGGTATTAGAGTTGAAATGTTTGGTGATGAAATAGATAGAATTAGTATGTTTGAACCGTTAACTGGAAGAACATTAAATACAGTTAAAACTATAAGTATATTCCCAGCATCATTATTTGTAACAAGCGATGAAAAGCTAAAAGAGGCAATTAAAAGAATAGAAAGTGAATTAAAAGTAAGATTAGAAGAGTTGAAAAGTGAAGGTAAACTTTTAGAAGAACAAAGACTAAGAGAAAGAACAATGTATGATATAGAGATGCTTCGTGAAACTGGTTTCTGTCATGGCATTGAAAATTACAGTAGACATTTAAGTCTTAGAGATAAGGGCGAAACACCAACTACTTTAATAGATTTTTTTCCAGATGATTTCTTGCTTGTTATAGATGAGAGTCATGTTACGATTCCTCAAGTAAGAGGTATGTATAATGGAGACCACATGAGAAAACAAACTCTTGTTGATTATGGATTTAGATTACCTAGTGCAATGGATAATAGACCTTTAAAATTTGATGAATTTAATGAAAAACTAAATCAAGTTATATATGTATCCGCAACACCTGGAGATTATGAATTATCACTTGTTAATAATAAGACAGTAGAACAAATAATTAGGCCAACTGGATTATTAGATCCAATAATTGAAGTTAGAAAAACTAAAGGTCAAATTGATGATATTATAGAAGAAGTAAATAAAAGAATTGAAAATAATGAAAGGGTACTAATAACAACTCTTACTATTAGAATGAGTGAAGAATTAACTTCATATTTAAAAGAATTAGGATATAAAGTTACATACTTACATAATGAAATTAAAACATTAGAAAGATTAAATATAATTAGAAATCTAAGACTTGGAAAAATTGATGTTTTGATTGGTATAAATCTTTTAAGAGAAGGTCTTGATATTCCGGAAGTGTCTTTAATTTGTATATTAGATGCTGATAAACAAGGATTTTTAAGAAGTGATAGGAGTTTAATTCAAACAATAGGTAGAGCTGCAAGAAATGCTAATGGTAAAGTTATAATGTATGCTGATTATGAAAGTGATGCAATGAATAAAGCAATTACTGAAACTAGAAGAAGAAGAACTATTCAAGAAGCATACAATAAAGAACATAATATTACTCCTAAAACAATTATTAAAGCGATAGGTGAGGCCGTAACTAATGATGTTATAACAGAAAAAGTAACCGAAAAGAAATATTCTAAAAAAGAAATAAATGATATAGTGGGTAGACTAGAAAAAGAAATGAGACAGGCTGCTGCTAATTTAGATTTTGAAAGAGCAACTGAACTTAGAGATACTATATTTGAATTAAAAGGTTTAAGTGATTAAATCTTTTTTTATTTAAAAAATAAAAAATTTACAAAAAAAAGAAGTGTTTTTTGTCTTTATAGCTAATTATTATAATAGGGAATGATAATTATTTTCTAGAAAGGAGGAAAAATGAACAAATATTATAATGGTATGTTTGATGGAGTATTTAAAATACATTATGTACAGAAGATAAAAATATGTTGTTAAGATGGTTACTTGAATGTTGTTTAGAAATAAAGATAGATACATTTATTTTAAAAGATAAAGAACTTTTAAAAAATAGTGCCTATACTAAAGGTAAAATAGTAGACTTGTATGTATAGACAAATGCTGAACTTATAAATGTTGAGATAAACAATCATCCACATGGTTATAATAATGAAAGGAATCTCGCATACTTAGCCAATCTTTATAGTAGAAGTGTAGATATAAGTGAAGACTATAATAAAGTACGTAAATGTATACAACTAAATCTAACTAGTGGTAAAAAAGGGATAGACTTAAGAAGCAAATATGCGTTATTAAAAAGAAATGTTTTAGAAGAAGAAGTATTTAGTGAAAACTTTAAAATATATGAAATAAATGTAGATTTATTAAAAGAAGCATATTATAATAAAGTTGTAGAAATAGTTAATAAAGACAAACCAGTAATAATGTTAACACTAGATAGAGAAGAACTAAAAGAGCAGACTCAAAAGTTAGAAAAACAATCTCAAGAATTATCAAACATTAAATGCGATACTGCTAGAAAGATGAAAAACGAAAATATAGATATTGAAACTATATCAAAAGTAACAGGTTTAAGTATTAAAGAGATACAAGCCTTATAGAAGTGAATATTCACTTCTATTTTTTTTGTTATCGAGAAGTTAGCTTTAGAAACTTAGATTCTTTTGATGCGTCAATCATTTGTAAATTGATTAGGTGGGGGTGACTATGCTATAATGCAAGTATACTAAGTAAAGTAGAAATAAAGGAGTAAGAATATGAAAAATAAAGGATTTACATTAGTAGAGTTACTTGCAGTAATCGCAATACTTGCAATACTAGTAATTATTGCATTACCAAACGTAATCAAACTATATAATAATGCTAAAAAGAATAGTTTTTTAACAGAAGCAAAAACAATATATAAAGAAGCATCAAACAAATATATAACTGAAAGTATGAAAGGAAATAATGTCAGTTATATAAATTCTAATTCTAAAAACTCTTTAGAACTAAGTGGTTCAAAAGATATATCATATTGCATTAACTTAGATAAAAGTGGTAATGTTACTTCTTTAATAGTATCAAATAATAATTATCTTGTAGAGTATGATGGTAGTACTGATATAGCTAATTTTAATAATACAAATGTAAAAGATAATGATGGTACTATAAAATTAATTTGTTCTAAAAATGGTAGCAGAGTAATTAAAAAACCAACGCCAAAGGAGAGCACTAGTGATAATAGTCAAACTTATACTGATTCATTATATACCTACACAAACACGAATAAAGGTTGGACAGTTAAGTTAACAAATTTAGAAAGTACCAATCCAATAGATACAGCACCATCTTCAAGTATAAATGGTAAAGCAGTAACATCAATGAAAGGCTTATTCTATAATAGTAAAGCATCATCAATTGATGTATCAAAGTTTTATACTAGCGATGTAACAGATATGGGTAATATGTTTAATAATGCTGCTGCGACTGAAATAAAAGGGCTTGAGTATCTTGATACAAGTAATGTAACAAATATGGGTAGTATGTTTAGTGATACATTTAAAAATAATTCTGATGATAATAGTCAAAAAGCGATTTTAGACTTAAGCGGTTTTGATACGGCAAAAGTAAAATACATGCAAGCTATGTTTTCTGGTACAAAAGCAAATAACATTGATGTGAGCAATCTTGATACAAGTTCAGTGATAAATATGCATAGAATGTTTTATTATACTACTAATGTTAAAACATTAGATTTAAGTGGTTTTGATACATCAAAAGTTCAATTGATGAGTTCAATGTTTATGGGAAGTGGTGTAACAAATATTATAGGGTTAAATAAATTTAACACATCTAATGTAACAGATATGGGTTCTATGTTTAGACTTAATAAAATGAATATATTAGATATAAGTAGTTTTGATACATCTAATGTAAAAAATATGAGTTCTATGTTTGCTAATATGGATAAAGTAACTGAAATTAAGTTTGGTGATAAATTTAATACATCAAAAGTAACTAATATGACATTGATGTTCGAGTTATGTAACGCAACAGAATTACCTTTAAATAAGTTTGATACAAGTAATGTAACAGATATGAGTAGAATGTTTTACTCTAGTAAGGCATCAAAACTTGATTTGAGTAGTTTTGACACATCAAATGTAACTAAAATGGATTGGATGTTTAGAAATAATTATGCTACTGAAATAATTTTTTCAGATAAGTTCATCACATCAAAAGTAACTAATATGGATAATATGTTTTCTACTAGTAAAGCAACTGTACTAGATTTAAGTAGTTTTGATACGTCAAATGTAACTAGTATGAATAGTATGTTTCAGAATGCTAAGGCGACGACCGGATATGCGAAAACACAAACTGATGCTGATAAATTTAATAGTAGTACTGGCATGCCATCAGGTCTTACATTTGTAGTAAAGCAATAGCAAGTAAAGAGTAAAATCTTTGCTTTTTATTTGTTATAGTAGTATGAATGTGATAAAATAATTATGTTACAAAGAGGTGTTAATATGAGATGTAGTAAATGTAAAAATAAATTAAGTGAAACTGATAAATATTGCTCTTGTTGTGGAAAATCTGTTAATAAAAATGATTCTATTTGGATGCTCATACTAGGTTTTTTATTTCCGTATCCATCTATAATTGCCTATATATGTCTTAGATATTCTAAATCATCAATAGGAAGCAATTTAATAAAAGGAGCAATTGTTCAAATAATTATTCAATTTGTTTTATCCGCTATTATATTTGTTTTTGCTTTTTGTTCTGGTATACGTGATGGACTAATAGAAGAAGAAAATAATGAAGATTATGAATATTCATGTAACATCTATTGTGAAGGAAATGGTTATGAAATTAAAGGTGATAGATGTGTATGTGAAGATGGAAAAATATTTGAATTTGATTATAGATAACAATTGTGATATTATTTTAAAGTAGAGGTGAATAGAAATGAAATGTATAAAATGTGGTGGAAAATTAAATGAAAGTGATAAATTTTGTCCTAGTTGTGGTAATGGAGTGAATAATACAATTAATGATAGTGGTTCTTCTTGGTATTTTGTACTCGGCTTGTTTTTACCATTAGTAGCAACTATATTATATTGTATTTATAGCCAAGAAAAACCTAAAACTAGCAAAAAATTAATGATAGGTTTTATAGTTGGGTATGTATTTAAAATAATAGCTGTAATTCTTCTAATATTTACATTTTTCTTTTACAGCGTAATGCCTATAGGAGATATTAAAACTTGTTCAAATACATGTGATGGTCATTTTTCTTATACTAATGGAAAGTGTGTATGTACAGATCAAAATGATACATTTGATGATGAGTATGATTTTGATGATTTTAAAAACAATTTTTACTTCAATTAATTTATAAAAGAACTTATGTTCTTTTTATTTTGTTTATGTTATAATATTGCAAGGAAGTGATTACTATGAAAATGCCTAATATGATAGATGCTAAAAAGAGAAATAATGATAAGATAAATTACGTTAATTATAATGTTTCTTTAGATAAATTTGGTGAGGGTAAAAAGTTTTTTGTAAGAACATATGGATGTCAAATGAATGAGCATGATTCTGAAAAGATAAAGGGAATGCTTAAGAGTGTGGGATATACTGAATGTGATAGTGTAGATAATGCTGATATAGTAATTCTAAATACATGTGCGATAAGAGAAAATGCTCACGATAAGGTATTTGGTTTTCTTGGTGTATTAAAACATATTAAAGATACTAAAAACCCTAATTTATTAATTGGTATTTGTGGATGTATGTCTCAAGAAAAGGTTGTTGTTGATGAGATATTAAGTAAATATAAATATGTTGACTTTGTATGTGGGACTCATAATTTAGATAATTTGTTAAATATAATTAAAAATAAAATTGATAATAACATTCAACAAATAGAGGTATTAAGTTATGAGGGCGATGTTGTAGAGGGAGTACCTGTTGTTCGTGATAGTGTTTATTCAGCATGGGTTGATATTCAATATGGTTGTGATAAGTTTTGTACATATTGTATAGTGCCTTATACTAGAGGAAAACAAAGGAGTAGAACTAAAGAAAGCATTATTGAGGAAGTTAAAAAATTAAAGGAAGATGGATATAAAGAAGTAACTTTACTTGGACAAAATGTTAATGCATATGGAAAGGATTTATATAATGATTATAATCTTGCTAATCTATTAAGTGATGTTAGTAATACAGGTATTGAAAGAATTAGATTTGTAACTTCTCATCCGTGGGATTTTACAGAAGAGATGGTTGATGTTATTGCTAGTCGTGATAATATTATGCCATATATTCATTTACCACTACAATCAGGAAGTAATAAAATACTTAAACTAATGAATAGAAGATATACTAAAGAAGAATATTTAAAATTATATAATTCTATTCGTTCTAAAGTTAAAAACTCTAGTGTGACAACGGATATAATAGTTGGTTTTCCAGGCGAAACTGAAGAAGATTTTCAAGAGACTCTTAATATTGTAAACGAATGTAAATTTGACGGAGCATTTACATTTGCATTTAGTAAAAGAGAAAATACGCCTGCGGCTTTAATGAAAGAAACTGTAAGTGAAGAAGTCAAAATGGATAGACTTCATAGGCTAAATGAAGTGGTAAATAAATATAGTAATGAAAGAAATAAAACATATGAAGGTAAGATAGTTAAATGCCTTGTTATAGGACTTAGTGATAAGGATGATACTAAGGTATGTGGTTATACTGAAAATATGAAGCTTGTTAATATTGAAGGAGATAAATCTTTAATAGGAAAGATAATTAATGTTAAAATTACTGATGCTAAAAGTTTTTCACTTGATGGGGTTTATGTTAAATAAGGAGTATATATGAAAAAAGAGTCTATAATATTTATAATCGTTGTTTTACTTGGTATTTTTGTGACATTATATTTTATGAATAATAATACTAGTAATACAAATAATAAAAATAATAATGGAAATGCTACTAAAGATAATAAACCATCTGGTGATGTGTGCCTTGTTGACTATAAGTGCTTAACTATTGATAACAAAGAATATTATTTTAGTATAAAAACAGAAGTTTTAGTATCAAATGTATATGATTATGATACTGATAGTAATATTAATGGTAAACTTTATATTAACGATTCTAAAAAATTAGTATTTTTAAATGATAAAGATAATCCGATAAAAGAATATGCTTTTGATGGGGATGTCGTTAGTATTGATGTACAAACAGGTAACTGTAAAGAATTTTTTGTTGTAGTACTAACATCTACAGGCAAAGTATATAAGGCTGAAGATAATAAAAATTTATTAGAAGAAGATCCGTTTTATGAAATATCAAACGGAAACAAAATTAAAGATATAACACTTTATGATAGTGAAGACTTATGTAATAATATTATCTATGCATTAGATGAAAATAATAAAATAATTAATCTTAAGTAACATGATTTATGTTACTTTTTGAATATTTTAAAAAATATAGTATAATCTTATTAAGGACAGATTTAGGGAGGTTAATATGAAAAGAAGACTTTATATCGATTTTGATGGTGTTGTTATGGATACGATTCCGTTTTTATATTCTGCACTTGAGAAAAGCGGAGTAGATTTAAGTAATGAAAGAGAAGTGTCTATTTTCTTTGCAACTTATGATTTTAATAAAATTATTAATGATGAAAATATATTAAATGATTCAATTGAATGTATTAATAAATTAGTAGCAAGTGATTTATTTGAAATAGCATTTTTAACTCATGTAAATTCATTAACAGAAGGTTGTGTTAAAGTAGAGTATCTAAGAAAGAAATTTAAAGATATAAGTATTATTATGGTACCTAAAGAGATATCAAAAACTAAAGTAGTTCATAGTAGGGATGCTATTTTAGTTGATGATTACTCTGGTAATTTAAAAGAATGGGAAGAAAATGGTGGTATAGCTGTTAGATTCTCTAAAGAACTTGATTCTAAAGGATTTAAAGTTATTAACAAACTGGATGAATTGATTAAAATATTTGATGGAAGTGAAGAAGAATATGTTTAAAGTTGAAAGACTAGTTGTTGGATTTTTAGGTGAAAATTGTTATATAGTAAGTAATAATAATGATGCTTTAATAATAGATCCAGGTGATGAAGGTGACAAAATTATTTCATTTATTAAACAGCATAAATATAATGTTAAAGCAATTTTGATAACACATTATCATTTTGATCATATTGGTGCTTTAGAAAGTATTAAAAATGAATTTAAAGTTGATGTAATTGACTATAATAATCAAAAGAAAATAGATGGATTTGATTTTGAAATTATTAAAAATTATGGTCATACATTAGATTGTGTTTCATATTACTTTAAAAAAGAAAAAGTTATGTTTACAGGAGACTTTATATTTAAAGATACTATTGGTAATTATAATGATGAAAATTATAAAGTTATGCTTGAAAGCTTAATTAAATTTAAAAATAGCAATTATAATGGAGTTACTATATATCCTGGTCATGGTGATGAAACAAATTATGATTATGAAATAGAAAATAATCCATTTCTGAAAGGTTTATAATGCTTGCTAGTGTTGTTATAGAATATAGTGTAAAATCATTAAACAAAGTATTTGATTATAAAATACCTGATGAACTTGTTTCTATTATCAAAGTGGGACATAAGGTAATAGTGCCTTTTGGTAATAAGAATGTTGAAGGATTCGTATTGAAAATTCATAATGATATTAATAATACTCTTGAATATAAATATATTAAAGAAATACCTAATAATGATTTTTGTTTAAATGAAGAGTTATTATCACTTGGTAAATACTTAAGTGATTCTTTATTATGTACTTTAATATCTTGTTATCAAGCCATGCTTCCTAAAGCATTAAAGGCTGATATTAAAACTAATATTAATATTAAATATGATTCATATATCATGATTAATAAAGATATAGATGTATTTAATTATATTGAAACTCATTCAAGAAATAAAAAAGAAATAGAAGTATTGAGTAGTCTTATTGGTAAGAGAGATTTAAAACGTAATTATGATAGCACATGTGTTAAAAGACTTAGTGATAAGGGAATAATAGTTTTAGAAAAAGAAGAATCTAAAAGAAAAGTATCATATGAAACTATTTCTACTAAAACAATAAACTTAACGGAAGAGCAAAATAATGCAGTGAGAGAAGTACTTGAAAGTAATGATAATAAGTTTTTATTATATGGAGTTACTGGCAGTGGTAAGACTGAGGTATATATTGAACTTATTAAGAAATATATAAATGTAGGAAAAACATCTATTGTACTTGTACCTGAAATATCTTTAACACCTCAAATAGTTTCAAGATTTAAAAGTGTTTTTGGAAGTAGTGTCGCAGTATTTCATAGTGCTTTATCAGAAGGTGAAAAGTATGATGAATATAGAAAAATACTTAACAATGAGATTAAGGTTGTAGTGGGAGCAAGAAGTGCAGTGTTTATGCCTCTTACAAATATTGGTCTAATAATAGTTGATGAATGTCAAAGCACAACATATAAACAGGAAAATAATCCTAAATATAATGCGATAGATGTTGCGTTTAAAAGAAGTGAATATAATAATTGTAAAGTAATACTTGGAAGTGCTACTCCTTTACTTGAACAATATGCTCGTGCTAAAAAGGGAGTATTTCATTTAATTAATCTTACTAAAAGAATTAGTAATAGTCTTCCTAAATATGAAATAGTAGATATGAATATTGAATCTAAAAAACATAATTATATTATTTCATCAGTTTTAGATAATGAAATTAAGGAAACGTTATCTCGTGGTGAACAAGTTATATTATTATTAAATAGACGTGGGTATTCTACATTTTTATCATGTAATAATTGTGGATATGTTGTTAAATGCCCTAACTGTGATATATCATTAATTTATCATAAGAGTAGTAGTAGTTATTCATGTCATTATTGTGGATATAAAACTTTTAGTAGTACAATATGTCCAAAGTGTCATGAAGATGCGATTAGAGATCTTGGTCTTGGTACTGAGAAACTGCAGGCGATTGTAGAAAAGAAGTACTGTGTTCCAGTTCTTCGAATGGACGCGGATACAACTAACCGTAAGAATGCCCATCAAAAATTGATAAGTGAATTTTCAAAAGGAAATTATAAGATATTAATAGGTACACAAATGGTATCAAAAGGACTTAATTTTGAAAATGCAACTTTGGTTGGAATAATTAATCCTGACACTAGTTTATCAATACCAGATTTTAGAAGTGCTGAGAAAACTTATGAACTTTTGAGTCAGACAAGTGGAAGAGTTGGTAGATTTAATTTACCTGGTAAAGTTATTATTCAAACATATAATAAAGATAATTATGTATATAATTCTGTTATAAGAAACGATTATAATGCTTTCTTTAATCATGAGATGAATATTAGAAAGAAACTTAATTATCCACCTTATTTCTATATATGTAGTTTGATGATTGTAAGTGATAAGTTTGAAAACGCATCAGAAGTGTCAAATAAGGTTAAAAAATATTTAGATAATAATTTAGATGAAAGTTATATTATACTTGGCCCTTCTATTAATTCTATAGTTAAACTTAAAAATAAATATAGATTTAATATATTAATTAAATATAAGAAAGATGAAAAGTTAAGAAAAGTATTGAAAGAGATAAATAATATGTCATTTAAAAATACTACTGTTGATATAAATATAAATATTTAATATAATGAAAAAGGTGATTTTATGAAAGATAAAAGAGTAGTTTTTATGGGAACTCCTGAGTTTAGTGTTCCAGTTCTTGAAATGTTAATTGAAAATACAAATGTAGTTATGGTAGTTACTCAGCCTGATTCTTATGTAGGAAGAAAGCATGAATTAAAATTTAGTCCTGTTAAAGAGGTTGCTTTAAAACATAATATTCCTGTGTTTCAGCCTCAAAAGATTAGAAATGATTATGAAAATGTACTTGAGTGTAAACCTGATATTATTATTACATGTGCATATGGGCAGATTATACCTAGTATATTACTTGATACTCCTAAATATCATGCAGTTAATGTTCATGCTTCATTATTACCTAAATTAAGAGGTGGCAGTCCTTTGCATAGAGCAATTATGAATGGGTATGATAAAACAGGTATCACCATTATGTATATGGCACCAGGTATGGATGATGGGGATATAATAACTCAAAGTGAAATAGTAATTGAGGATACTGATAATGTGTCTGATATTCATGATAAATTAAGTGTATTAGGAAGAGATTTACTTTTAGAAACACTTCCATCTATATTTAATGGTACTAACAAAAGAATAAAACAAGATGAAAGCAAAGTTACTTTTGCATATAATATTAAAAGAGAAGAAGAAAAACTTGATTTTAATAAAACTGTTAAAGAAGTATATAATCAAATAAGGGGAATGTATCCTTTTCCTGTTAGTTATGCTGTTTTGGATGATCAAATAATCAAAGTATGCAAGTCAAGAATGGGTAATAGTATTCCTAAGAGACCTGGTGAAATAATTAATATTTATAAAGATGGTATAGGAGTAAGTTGTAGTGATGGAGAAATAATAATTACTAAGTTAAAACCTAGTGGTAAAAAAGAAATGTTAGTTAGTGATTATTTAAATGGTAAAAATAAAGAAGATCTATTAGGAAAAATATTTAAATGAAAAATATGACTAGTTTTGTCAAATTGAATGCAATTATATTTTTTATATAGTATTATCTATATGGAGGTGGGCATATAAAGAATATAAATAAGTATTTTAAAGAATTTGATAATGCACTAGATGAGGTGATAATTGAATACATTGGCAAACTTTAATAGTTTGCTTTTTTGATGATATTGACTTATCAATATAATTTGTAGTAAAATTGTATTGGAAGAGAGGCTAAAAAGTATGTATGAAGATAAGAAGTTTCTAACTGCTAGGGAAATACTTGAGAAGGATTTTAAAATAGATGCTAGAGGATATAGGCCACAAGAAGTAGATCAATTTTTAGATTTAATTATTAAAGATTATGTTGATTTTGAAACGACTACTAAAAGATTAATAACTGAAATTAAAGCATTAGAATCTGATAATGCAAAGTTAAAAGCAGAGATTAGAAACTTAAAGTCATCACTTGAAATAGCCAAATCTGCAAGTCCAAAGGGTGTAACTAATGTTGATTTATTAAAAAGAATTAGTGATTTGGAAAAAGTAGTTTATGGAGAGGAATAATTTTTTAGACAAACGCTGCATATTTATTATGTAGAGGAAAGTCCATGCTCACTCATGCTGGAATGCATGAAAGTGTTCGTGCTAAGGGAAAAAATAACCTTAGGTAATACAAAGTATTAACGGCTGCGAAATAATCAAGACCTGATTAAATTGCTATAAAAGTGCCATAGTGACGATGACTCTTAGGAATAGGAGTAGTGGAACGAGGTAAACCCCACGAGTGAGAAACCCAAATTTGGTAGGGGAACTCTTACGAATGAATAATAAAGGAGTAAGGGAGGGAGCAATCCTTAGATAAATGTTTGTCACCTTTTAAAGGTACAGAACATGGCTTATTAAAAATTATTGCTTTTTTTATTTTATAGGAGATTAATGTGAAGGAAATAGGACAGTGCTTTAAAGAGGCAAGAGAAAGTATTGAACTTTCTAAAGAAGAGGTTTTAAGAGATTTGAATATTTCGGAAAGTCAACTTGATAATTTAGAAGATGGAAATGCTAATGCTTTTAAAGATATATTTTTTCTTAAAGATTTAATTAAAAAATATGCTATATATTTGAATCTTGATGAAGATGAAATAATGGATAAATTCAATGATTTTATATTTGGATATACATCTAGGATTCCAGTAAGCGATATATTAGAAAAAACTAGAGAGATGAAAGTTATCGAAAAGAAACAAGAGGAAAATAAGGTGGTATCTCCGTATACATCACCTAAAAAAACTAATAATTATAAATATATTGTTATTTATTTATTATCAGTAATTGTTATGATAATTTTAATAATATTAATAGTTCATTTTATTAAAAATAGTAATGTGGATAATTTATCTATAGTATTTGATGAAATTGAAAGGAGATTTTAATATGAATGTTCCAAATAAAATAACTATATGTAGAATATTTCTTTCTATATTATTAATAGTTCTTATGATATTTCCAATGAATAGGGTAGGAATTGATTTTCCTGAGTTTCAAATTAATGGTAAGATAATAATAGATAGTAAATACATAATATGTGGAATAATTTTTCTAGTAGCATCTTTAACTGACTTTTTAGATGGCCATTTGGCGAGAAAATATAATTTAGTTACTGATTTAGGCAAAGTAATGGATGCGATTGCTGATAAAATATTAGTAAATGCAATTTTAATTATTTTAGCTGTAAATGGTTATATAAGTGTTGTTATTCCGGTAGTTATTGTTTCAAGAGATATTATTGTTGATTCAATTAAAATGGTTGCTGGTCAAAAGTCAGGAGCAGTAGGAGCATCTAAGACAGGTAAGATTAAAACTGCTTGTATGATGTGTGGTATAACATTATTGTTTTTCTATAACTTACCATTCTCATTAATTAATATTAATCCTGCTAGAACATTGATTATGATTGCTACTGTATTATCAGTAATATCTGGTGTGGAATATTATATTAAAAATAAGAAATATATAATAAATAATTAAATATTAAAAAAGAATAAATTATATTTTTGTTCTTTTTTTATGGTAAAAAATAATTATATTTGTTAGTTAAATTATAAAAAATAATTATGGGAAAGAGTTTGAAACTATAATTAAATTTTATAACAAACAATTGTTTGCAAAAAAGTATTGACAAAGAAAAATATTTAGTTTACAATTAAATTATCAAAGGAGAATTAACTATGAAAAAAGACAAAGATAAAACTTTAGATCAAGTGCTTGCTGATATTGAAAAACAATTTGGTAAAGGCGCTATTATGAAATTAGGAGAAAAGGGAGTTAGAAATGTAGATGTGGTATCAAGTGGTTCTTTAATGCTTGATAGAGCTTTAGGTGTAGGTGGATATCCAAAGGGAAGAATAATTGAAATATTTGGACCTGAATCAAGTGGTAAGACTACTATTGCATTACATGCGATTGCTGAAGTACAAAAAACTGGAGGAAGAGCTGCGTTTATCGATGCAGAACACGCATTAGATCCTGTATATGCTAAAAAATTAGGTGTTGATACAGATGAATTATTATTATCACAACCTGATACTGGTGAACAAGCATTAGAAATAGTAGAGGCATTAGTTAGAAGTGAAGCAATGAGTATTATAGTAATTGACTCTGTTGCTGCACTAGTTCCACAGGCTGAAATTGAAGGTGAGATGGGAGATAGTCATGTTGGTTTACAAGCAAGACTTATGAGTCAAGCATTAAGAAAATTAGGTGGAATTGTTAATAAGACCAATACTATTTGTATATTTATAAATCAATTAAGAGAAAAAGTTGGAGTTATGTTTGGTAATCCTGAAACTACTCCTGGAGGTAGAGCTCTTAAGTTCTATTCTACAGTTAGATTAGATGTTAGACGTGGCGAACAAATTAAAGTTAATGGTGATGTTCTTGGTAATAAAACAGTTATTAAAGTAGTTAAAAATAAAGTCGCTCCTCCTTTCAAAACAGCAGAAGTTGAAATTATGTATGGCGAAGGAATTTCTAAAATAGGTGAAGTTATTGATTTAGCTGCTAGTATGGGAATTGTTGATAAGAGTGGTGCATGGTTTAGTTACAAAGGTGAAAAGATTGGACAGGGTAAGGAAAATGTTAAACTTGTACTTAAAAATAATAAAGCATTATATGATGAGATAAGTAAAAAAGTTAGAAATGATTTATTTAATACTGAAGAAGTTGAAAAGCCTAAAAAGAGTGAATAATTCATTCTTTTTTAATATAAAAATAGAATTAAATAATAAAATATGATAGAATCAAGTAAGAGGTGAATAATATGTCATTTAAAATATATAATACACTTGGGCATAAAATAGAGGAATTTGTTCCATATAATAAAGATAAAGTAACTATGTATACTTGTGGACCTACAGTATATCATTATGCTCATATTGGTAATTTAAGATCATATATATGTGAAGATGTTCTAGAAAAGGCACTTAATTATTGTGGGTATAATGTTAAAAGAGTTATGAATATTACAGATGTAGGTCATTTATCAAGTGATGCAGATACTGGTGAAGATAAAATGTTAAAAGGTGCTAAAAGGGAGCATAAAACAGTATTAGAAATTGCAGATTATTATACAAAGTGTTTTAAGAATGATTGCGATAGGTTAAATATTAAATGGCCTGAAACAGTTGTTCCTGCGACTAGTTTAATAGATGATTACATTAAATTCATAGAAGTATTAATGGAAAAAGGGTATGCATATTTCACAAATGGTAATGTGTATTTTGATACATCTAAACTTAAAGAATACTATCAACTTACAAATCATAATGAAGAAGAACTTATGCATGGTGTTAGAGATAGTGTTGAAGAAGACACAAACAAAAGAAACAAAACTGATTTTGTACTTTGGTTTACTAAATCTAAATTTGATAGTCAAGAATTAAAGTGGCAAAGCCCATGGGGAATGGGATATCCTGGATGGCATATAGAATGTTCTTGCATATCATTAAAATATTTGGGTGAGCAATTAGATATTCACTGTGGTGGCGTTGATAACATTTTTCCACATCACACTAATGAGATTGCTCAAACTGAAAGTTATATAGGTAAGAAGTGGTGTAATTATTGGTTTCATGTTGAACATTTAAATGATAAGAGCGGTAAAATGAGTAAATCTAAAGGAGAATTTTTAACAGTAGATTTACTTATTAAAAAAGGATTTAATCCTTTAGTATACAGATTGTTTTGTTTACAATCACATTATCAAAAACAACTTTTATTTACATATGAATCACTTGAAGGTGCTCAAAATACATATGATAAATTGATTAGTAGAATTAAATCTATAACTGAAGATTCTAGCAAAATTAATAATGAAAAATTTGAAGAATATAATTGTAAATTTAAAGAGACATTATGTGATAATTTAAATACTTCTAATTCATTAACAGTGTTATATGATGTTCTTAAGAGTGATTTAAATAATAATACTAAACTTGCATTAATAAAATCATTTGATAAGGTATTATCACTTGACTTAATCAAAGAAGAAAAACATGATGATGAGTTAGTTGCTTACATAGAAGATATGATATCTAAAAGAAGTAATGCAAAAAAAGAAGGAAATTATGAGCTTGCTGACTCAATAAGGAATGAATTATTAGAAAAGGGAATAGTGCTTAAAGATACAAGAGAAGGAACTATATATGAAATAAAATAAATCCATTGTGATTTATTTTTTTCTATGGAATGTGATATAATTATAATGGTGATAAAATGGTTGTTAGAAAATTTAATTATTTTAGATTAATTTCTTTCATTGTAGTTTTATGCTTGATAGTTTTTGGAATTGTTAAATTAGTGTCATTCATTAATTATAGAGGTACTAGTGAATACAAACTATTAAAGGTAGGTTATAGCCAAAAAGAAGTTGGTGTATTAACAAAAGAATTAACTAAAGATGAAATTAACAAGTTATTAACAATGAAAAAAAATAGTGACATAGTTAACTTAACTAAAGAAAAATATTTTATATTTAAAAATTTAGATAAATATCTAGAATATAAGAAAGAAAATGAAGGTAAAAAAAATAATGAAATAGTTGCGATCATTAATACAGAGGCCAATGTTGATTGGATGGATATTGAAAAGAAGACTGATACATCGAAAGGCAGCTTAATGCTAGTAAACAGAATATATGGTCTTCCATCTGATTATGAGCCTGATGATATAGTTGATGTTCCATCATTATACGCTTATACTGGAAAGAAGATAAGCAATAGTATATTAAATGATATTATTAGTTTAATAGAAGCAGGTAAAGAAGAAGGTTATACATTCGTAGTATCTGATGGCTATAGAAGTTATAAGGAACAAGAAAACATTTATAATAATTATAAAAATAGTTACGGAGAAAGTGAAGCAGATATTTATGTTGCGAAACCAGGTCACTCTGATTATCAAACAGGTATGTCATTTGACTTAATGCCATATAATAAAGTAATAGATAATCCTAGTGAATCAGAGGAATATAAATGGCTTAAAGAAAATGCACATAAATATGGATTTATATTTAGACTTCCTAAGGATAAGGAAAAATTGACTAGATTTAAATCATCAACATGGAGACTTAGATATGTAGGTACTGAAGCATCTACAGTGATACATAATGAAAATTTATGCTTAGAGGAATATCTTGCGTATTGGGGGAAATAATGGATAAAAATATAGTTGTATTAGGTGGAGGAACTGGACAATCTGTATTATTAAGAGGACTTAAAAGATTTCCATTTAATATTACAGCAGTTGTTAGTGTTTCTGATGACGGTAAAAGTAGTGGCAAAATAAGACAGGAACTTAATGTACCAGCAGTAGGTGATATAAGAAGTGTACTTATTTCACTTGCTGAAACTGAGGACATAGTTGAAAAAATGATTAATTATAGATTTAAATCAAATGGAGATTTAGATGGACATTCACTTGGAAATTTATTACTTGCAGGTCTTACTGATATATATGGAAATTTATCAAATGCTGTACTTCAAATAAGTAAAATATTAAATCTTAAAGGAGAAGTGTTACCACTTACTGATGATAATGTAGTTTTAATGGGTAAGATGAGTGATGGCTCTGTTATTGAGGGTGAACACAATATTACATTATGTGATAAAAAGATAGAAAAAATATATTACAAAGTTAATCCTAAAGTTAATAAAGCAGTTATTAAAAGAATTAAAGAGGCAGATGCGATAATATTAAGTATGGGGAGTGTTTATACAAGTATTATTCCACACTTATTATGTAAAGAAATAATAAAAGCAATTGATTCATCTAATGCTAAAATAATGTATGTATGTAATGTAATGACTCAACCTGGAGAAACTGATGGGTTTACAGCAAGTGATCATATAAATTTGTTAAATTCATATTTAGGAAAGAGAAAAATAGATACAGTTATTACAAATAGTAAAAAAATATCTAAAAAAACTCAAAAGATATATGAGACACTTGAACAGAAGGATTTAGTTGAAATAGATTCTAAAAACATTAATATAGAACATATTAATAAACCTTTAATTAAGGTGGAGAATGATGTAATTAGACATGATAATATTAAATTGGCACTTGAAATCATGAATATTTTAGTAAAATGAATAAATATGCTTGACATAAAGTGAATATTTATGGTACTATTTAAATGCTTGATGTTTATCAAGTGCCTACCTAATGGGGAATTAGCTCAGTTGGCTAGAGCACCTGCCTTGCACGCAGGGGGTCGCGGGTTCAAGTCCCACATTCTCCACCAATTAGGATTATAAGCCTTCATGTGAAGGCTTTTTATTTTATAATAAAAAATTAATTATGTCACTTATGAGTCACTTTAGATAGTATATACTTTATTTGTAAGTGAAAGGAAGAAGAGTATGGAAATATTAAAAGTTGAAAATTTAACAAAAATATATGGAAAAGAAAATTCTAAAGTGGTGGCACTAGATAATGTATCATTTAGTGTTGAAAAAGGTGAATTTGTAGCAATAGTAGGAGCATCAGGAAGTGGAAAATCTACTTTATTACATTTAATGGGTGGCGTAGATACTCCGACTAGTGGTAAAGTATTTATAGACGGTAAAGACATATATAAACTTAGTAGTGATAATCTTGCTATATTTAGAAGACGTGAAGTAGGATTAATATATCAATTTTATAACTTAATACCCATTTTAACAGTTGAAGAAAATATTACTTTACCATTATTATTAGATAATAGAAAAGTAGATAAGTTTGAATTAGATGAAATGATAAAACTACTAGGACTTGAAAGAAGAAGAAAACATTTACCAAATGAACTATCTGGAGGACAGCAGCAAAGAACATCTATAGGAAGAGCATTAATTACTAAACCAGCAATAGTACTTGCAGATGAACCTACTGGTAACTTAGATTCTAAATCGAGTGATGAGGTTGTAAATTTGCTTAAAAAATTAAATAAAGAATATAAACAAACTATAATAATGATTACACATAATTTGGATATAGCAGCAGTAGCGGATAGAATTATTACTATAGAAGATGGAAGAATAGTTAAGGAGAAATAATTATGAATATCCTTAATAAATTAACAATTAAAAATCTAAAATTAAATAAAAAAAGAACTATAGTAACTATAATTGGAATAATATTATCGGTTGCACTTATCTGTGCAGTGGCAAGTATGCTTGTAAGTTTTAGAAAAAGTATGATTAAATATACTATAGAAGGTAAAGGTAATTATCATTTTGTATTCTATGATGTTAAAAAAGATGATTTAGAATCATTTGAAAATAATAGAAATATAGAAAGACTATATATAAGTGAAAATATAGGTTATGCTCTGCTTGAAAAGAGTGAAAACCCTGATAAAAAATTTGCGTTCTTAATCGGAGCTCGAGAAAAAGATTTAAATGGTTTAGCAATTAAAATTTTAAAAGGAAGAATGGCTAAGAACGATAATGAAATAGTTATTCCAAGGCACTTAAAAACAAATGGAAGAGTCGATTATAAAATAGGTGATGAGATAACTCTTGATATAGGAGATAGATATTCTGATGATTATTTATTAGGTCAAAGAAATCCTTACTTAAAAGAAGAAGAAACTTTTAAGAAAAGATATACTAAAACATATAAAATCGTTGGTATAATGGAAAGACCAAGTAACTTTATTGAAAGTTTTGAAGCACCTGGATATACATTTCTTACATATTATGACTTGGATAGTGATAGTTATAATACTTATGCTAAATACACTAAATATGGTGTTAAAAATTATGAAAGAACGACTGCGAAAATATTAGATATTAATGAAGAGCATTATTATAGTATGGTTAATGATTATAACAAATTAAGTGAAGATACAATACAAGCTTATAATAAAGAATTTCTTAGTGCTAAATATCATAATGACGTTAATGAGATGTTAGTAACATTATCAACACTTTCATTTAAGAATGCTTCTATGAATGCATTGTATGCTGTTGGTGGAATAGTTATTCTTATAATTATATTTACATCTATATATTGTATTAAAAATAGTTTTGATATATCTATTACTGAAAAAACTAAACAGTATGGTATGTTAAGAAGTATAGGAGCAACATCAAAACAAATAAAGAAAAATGTACTTAATGAAGCATATATTTTATGGCTAATTGGGGCACCTGTTGGTATACTTTGTGGTATCTTTGCTGCATTTGTATTAATTAAAGTATCAAACTATTTCTTAGGTGATATATTAGTATTTGGTGCTTTAATATTTAAGACATCTATTTTAGCAATAGTTTTGTCAATAATTTTAAGTTTTATAACGATATATTTTTCAGCACTTAAAATAGCGCATAGAGCATCTAAATTATCTCCGATGAGTGCTATTAGAAGTCAAGATGATATTAAGATTAAATCTAAAAAAATCAGAACACCTAAATATATTCAAAAGTTATTTGGAATAGGAGGAATAATATCATATAAAAATATCAAAAGAAATAGAAAGAAATATAGAACTACTGTCATATCAATAGTAGTTAGTGTATCAGTATTTATTGGACTATATTACTTTATGGGACTAGGTAGAAAGACACTTGAACTCGAACTTGGACAAATGACTCATAATATAGAGTTATCAGTTAATAACAAAGATTATAATAAAATTAAAAGTATATTAAATTTTGATAATATATCAAAATATAGTGTTAAAAGAACTACGCAATATTCTATAAATGATAACTTATATACAAAAGAATATATGAAATTTTATGATGATAGTCTTAAGGATACCACTATTGAAGTATATGCTTTTGGTAAGAGCGAATATATAAGATATATAAACAAATTAAAATTAAATTATGATGAAGTTAAAGATAAAGCAATTATTATTAATAATACAATTCAAGTAGAAGATGGTAAGAATGTAGAACTATCTATATTAAATGTTAAGAGTGGGGATACATTAAATGGTGGATTCTATGACTTTAGTACAGATGATTATTCCAAAAACAAAATAGAAGTTGCTAAAGTTACTACGCTAAGACCTATGGGTATTGAAAATAGTTATGGGCAAGCATTTATGATAATCAGCGATGAATTATTTGATGAAATATATAAAAATGGTGAATCTATGGGTAGTATAACATGCTTTATTGATTCAACTAATGCTGATAGGTTACAAGAAGAAATAGAAAAATTTATTACAGATAAAGATTCTTATAACTTATATAATAATGATAAAACTGCTAAGGACATACAGGGATTCTATACATTACTTGCTATATTCTTATATGGTTTTATAACTGTTATAGCGCTTATTGGTGTTACTAATATATTTAATACTATTAATACCAATATGAATCTTAGAAAAGGAGAATTTGCGATATTAAAGAGTATTGGTATGACAAGTAAAGAATTCAATAGAATGATTAATCTAGAAGTATTATTTTATTCATTAAAATCATTATTAATAGGAGTACCTCTTGGTATAGGACTTTCTTATGTATTACATTTAGCATTCAATCAAGGAAAAAATGTTATTCTATACAAACTACCAGTTGGTGGTATTATAATAAGTATCATTGCTGTATTTATATTAGTATTTATTATAATGAGATTTTCAATACGTAAAGTTAATGAACAAAATATTATAGAAAATATAAGAAATGAAAACATATAAGGACCTAATCGTCCTTTTATTGTGTTATAATTATTAAGAAAGGATTTATATGAAAGTATTATTGGTAGAGGACAATTCAAATATAAGAGAAAGCCTTGAGTACTCTTTTAGTGAAAATAATATAGATTTAGTAAGTAAATCAAGTATTAATGACACTATAGAGTATTTAGATTATAATAAAGTAGATGCTGTGATACTTGATGTGACTTTACCTGATGGTAATGGATTTGATTTATATAAGCATCACATTATGATTAAAGATATACCAACTATATTTTTAACTGCTAATGATGCTGAAGAAGATATAGTTAAAGCATTCGAGATGGGTGCAAGTGATTATATAACTAAACCATTTAGAACTTTAGAACTAATTGCTAGATTAAATAGAATATTAAATAAAAAAATTATCAAAGTAAAAGATATTACTTTTGATATAAATAAAATGATAGTTTATAAAAATGATAAAGTGGTTAATCTTACTAGTTTAGAATTAAAAATATTAAATTTATTGTTTAATAATATTAACAAAGTAGTAAGCAGAGATAAGATAATTGAAAGTATTTGGGAATGGACAGGAAATGATGTTAATGATAACACGGTCACTGTTTATATGAAAAGAATAAGAGAAAAATTAGGTAGTGATATAATTGTCACTATTAAAGGATTAGGGTATAGAGTGGATGAATAAAAAATATGATAAAAAATCAATTATATTTTCTTTAGTGATAATACTATTAACAGTAGTATTATTCTTTTTTAGTTTAACTTATCAATATAAATCTTATGTTAAAGAATATAATAGTAAAATAAATTCTATTGTTAATGAAGTGTTATCAAAGTATCCTGATGTTAGTGAAGATGAAATCATTTCTTTATTAAACAGCAATTCTAATGATTCAAATATATTAGAAAAATATGGTATTGATGAAAATAACTCTTCTATTAATAAGAATGATACACTATTTATGAAATATTTAATAACTGACATTGCATTAATCATAATTATAATATTAATAACTAGTGGATACTTTCTATATAATAATGTTAAAAGTAGAAAGAAAATTGATGATATAGTACAACTAATATCTAAAATAAATAATAGAAATTATAAATTAGAAATTGAAAATTATAATGAAGATGAATTATCTTCATTAAAAAGTGAAATATATAAGTTTACTATAATGCTTAGAAGTGAAAGTGATAATTCATTAAAGGATAAAATTAAATTAAAAGATTCATTGAGTGATATATCACATCAATTAAAAACTCCTCTTACAAGTATTACTATTATGATAGATAATATACTTGAAAGTCCAAATATGGATAAGAGTACTAGAAATAAATTTTTGATTGGTATTAAAAGAGAAATAATCAATATGAATTTCTTAGTTCAAAATTTACTTAAATTATCTAAGTTTGATGCGAATGTAGTTAAGTTTAGTAAAAAAGAAGTTAAACTTCATGATATTATATATTCTGCATATGATAAAGTAAATGCATTAAGTGATTTAAAAAATGTTAGTGTTAAAATAAGTGGGGATAACTCATCAACATTAATATGTGATGAAATGTGGCAAATTGAAGCGATTGGTAATATACTTAAAAATTCAATTGAACATAGTAGTGAAGGTGGAATAGTTGAAATCAATTACACTAAAAATAAAGTGTATTCAAGAATAGTTATTAGAGATAATGGTTCTGGAATAAGTGAACATGATTTACCTTATATATTTGAAAGATTTTATAAAGGAGAGAATTCAAGTAAAGATAGTGTAGGTATAGGACTTGCTCTTGCTAAGTCAATAATAGAAAAAGATAATGGTAGTATAAGTGTTAAAAGTTCTAGTAAGATAGGAACTGTATTCACTATTAAATATTTTGAATAAAATATTATGGAGGAATTATGAACAGATTTAAAAGTACCAAAATTGCAAGTGTACTAGGAATAATCGGTAATTTGTTTTTGCTTATTATTAAAGGAATAGTGGCCTTTTTAAGTGGAAGTCAAGCAATGATAGCAGATGCTTTTAATAGCGCAGGTGATATATTTTCATCTCTTATGACTTATATTGGCAATAAAATATCAAGTAAAAAAGCAGATGATGATCATAATCTAGGACATGGTAAAGCTGAATATATTTATTCTATGTTAATAAGTATTTCAATGATATTAATGGCAGTTCTTGTATTAAAAGATTCATTAAAATCAATATTTTATGGAAGTGAATATACTTTTTCAATTTGGTTAATCGTAGTATGTATTGTAACTATAATAGTTAAATTTTCATTATATTTATACACAAATAAACTGTATAAAAAACATAATAATTTATTAATACTTGCTAATTCAAAAGATCATTTTAATGATACTATCATTACAAGCCTTAACTTAATATCTTGTATATTATCATCATATAACATATTCTTTTTAGATGGTATTGTGGGTAGTATTATTTCATTATGGATAATGTATACAGCAATAAAATTATTTATTGAAAGTTATAATGTATTAATGGATAAATCTATTTCTTTAGAAACTAAAAATAAAGTATTAGATATTATTAAAGAAGAAAAACAAGTTAAAAAAATAATACATTTTAATTCAACACCAGTAGGATATAGATATCAAATATCATTTACTATTTATGTTGATGGTAATATGTCTACATTTGATAGTCATGAAATTGCTAATAACTTAGAAGAAAAGATAATTGATGAAGTAGAAGAAATATACTTAGTTGTGATACATGTTAATCCAATGTAAATAAGATATTTACTTTACAATCTATTTGTTATATATTAATAATAGAGGTGTAACATGGAAAAACAAAGTAAAACAAAAAAAGATATAGTAAAAATGCTTTTAAAGAACAAAGAACTTGAAAATGAAGATGAAGAACAATTAATGGAAATATTATTTAATGAGCCAATTGCGATTGATGTTGATAAGCAAGCAGAAGAAAATGAAACATGGAGTGATAAGCTAGCTGATAAAATAACTGAAGTAGCAGGTAGTTGGTCATTTATAATTATTTTTGTAATTATATTAATATCTTGGATGATTATTAATTATTTACTAGCAGTGAATGCATTTGATCCATATCCATTTATATTACTTAATTTATTCTTATCGTGTGTAGCTGCCTTACAAGCACCAATAATAATGATGAGTCAAAATAGAGCAGCTAAAAAGGATACTTTAAGAGGTAAGAATGATTATAAAACTGATTTAAAAAGTGAATTAATTTTAGAAGAGTTGCATGATCAAATGACTAAACTTGCAGCTAATCAAAATAAAATATTAAAAATGTTGAATGAAACAGAAGATAAGAAGTAGATAAAACTACTTTTTTTATTTTGTTTGTGTTATAATAAAGAGCAATTATGTGAGGGATTATGTTTGAAGAATATAAGGTAAAAAAGTTAAAAAAAGAGCAACGAAAAAGATTAGATAATTTTAATAAAGAATATGGAATAGAGTCATTTTTTGAAACTGATTATACACATATTACTTTGGTTATTTATAAAATAAATAATCTTGAAATAGTTAATAAGATTATGCTCGGTGAATATATTAATAAAATAATTGATTGTCTAATTGTACCTTTAGGCAATAGAGATATAATAATAGAATATAGAGGTATATCATTTAATGTACCATTTATAACTTTTTGTGATGTGTATGCATTTTATTTACGTAAACAATTAATTTATAAAGATTGTATTTTTCAAACAAGTAGTTTGTTTAATTTTAATAATAATCCACTTGATGTAACTTTTGATAATTGTGAGTTTAAAGGAGACTTATTTATTTCTGGTGAAAAAGTTGTTATGACAATAAAAAATAATTTTCAAATTGGAGGAACTCTTAGTACATATACTGCATCATTACAGTTAGACTGTGGTATTAATTCTAAGAGTGATATTAATATACATGTTAATAATACAATTGGTGATGGTTATAAAACACCTATAAAAGGAAAGAATATTAAATTTATTGTTGATAGTAATTGTTCATATATATGGTTATGTGGACAAATTGTTGAATTTAATAATCCAGTAAATAGTGAAGTAACAATAGATTCACAAAACGTAACATATAATGGAAATAAAATAATAAATGAAAGTAATTCTACTATAGGTGTTTATCCGGTAGAGAAAGAAAAAGTAATGAAAATAGAATAGAGGTGACATATGAAACTAAAAGAATTATTACCATTCAATAAAAATAATATTAAAAAAGTTTTTCCGTTTGTTGAAACAGAGTATAGTGATGATTCAATAATTATTTTGAAAATTAATTCATATACACCAACTGAAGAAATGAGAGAAGGACAAACAACATATTTTGACTATAATAATTCAATGTTTTCTTTATGTAGAAAAATGTTTGATAATAAAAGAGTAGTACTTAAATTTGATGGAATTACTTTTGAAGATGATACACTTAATCTTTCTGCTTATTTTGTTAATTCAGATCAATTGAATATTCAATTTGACAACTGTGTTTTTAAAAATGGCATAAACAAGTTTATAACGACAACTGGTAATATTGGATTTAACAATTGTACATTTGATGGAAAAACTATAATTAGTGGTATAGACATGACTAGTATTATGATTGATGAAATTAATGGATGTTATACAAAATATAATTTTCATGATAAACATTGTGCACTTAAATTTATAAATTGTAAATTCTTTGATACTGTGACTAAATTGAGTGATCGCAATGACTATGAAATACTTTTTAAAGAATGTGAATTTTTATCAAATGTGTCACTAGTAAAGCAGGCTCTACAGTATTTACGATTTGTATCAAGAATTGAAATAAGTGATTGTTCTTTTGATAATAAAGTTCATGTTGAAGACGAAGAAGTAGAATTCAATGGTAATAATAATTTTAATTCTAATTTAGTTGTTGAAGGTGATGATGTTATTTTAACTGGAAACAATATTGTTAAAG
Source organism: uncultured Bacilli bacterium (assembly GCA_934090685.1). Taxonomy (GTDB): domain Bacteria; phylum Bacillota_I; class Bacilli_A; order RF39; family UBA660; genus CAG-1000. The sequence goes on along the minus strand of CAKOJN010000006.1, from coordinate 79,046 downwards.
GAAATACTAATATTGAAGCAACAAAACTACATATATCTAATTATTTATTAAAAACCAAAAATCTTTATCTAAAGATAACTTCGTTATTTAATTCTAATTCACGCATCGAAGCAGATGAAAGTGTAGAAATAGATAGTGATGATACCAAAAAGTGTGTTATATCTTCACCAAAGGTAGTATATAATGGACATGATATTACAACTGATAATAATTCTATGATGGATGTTTATCCAAATGAAAAATATAAAAAGATTTTAATTGATAAAAATAATATACATATTGAAAGAAAAAGATTGTTACTTGCATTACTTAGTGTTCATGATATGATAACTTCTGAAATAGAAAAACAAAAGAAAGAATTAGAACAACAATTAGATCGAGAATTAAAAGCAAGTTCATTAAGAAAATATATAAAGTAGGGTGGTTTTAAAATGAGAATATTAGATAGAATTGAAGTAAAGAAAAAATTAAAAGAATTAAAAGAATTAAAGGAATTTTTTCCTAAAATTAATGTAAGTTATGCTGAAGATGAAAACGCTGGTATATTTACATTAAATTCTCTTGATGGCTTTGATTTTTCAAATTATAAAAACTTTTTTGCTCATAAAAATGGTGCTGAAGAACGTTTTTGTAATAAAAATGAAACAATAATAAAAATACAAAATCAAATTATTGATGATGATGTAATTAAAATTGGATTTAATTTTGGTAAAGCATGTAATTTTAGAATACAGTTTGTAAATTGTACATTTGAAAATGGTATAAGTATGTTGAATTCTTTTTGTTACCACTTTGATTTTATTGACTGTACATTCGCAGATGAATTACTACTTTCAGTGGAAAACTTATTAGATTTATGGAAACCATATAGATTCATTGCTGAAATGAATTTTACTAATTGTGTATTTAATGGTGATGTTATTTATGAAGAATATGTGCAAGAACCATATTCTATTCCAGATGATATTTTATCTAGATTGATGTTTAGAAATTGTAAATTTAATAAAGATGCATCATTATTTGATGATTTAGTAGATCGCGAGATATGTGAAGTTGAACTTGACAATTGTACTTTTGATTCTGATTTAGTTGTTGAAGGTGATGATGTTATTTTAACTGGAAATAATATTGTTAAAGGAAATACTAATATTGAAGCAACAAATTTAAATTTAAATGATGGTTTATTAAAGACTAGAAATGTTTATGTAAAAGCAGATAAGTCAAATAGTTCTAATTGCCATATTGAAGCAGATGAAAGTGTAATAATAGATGGTGATGATACTAAAAAATATGTTATATCTTCACCAAAAGTAGTATATAATGGACATGATATTACAACTGATAATAATTCTATGATGGATACTTATCCGAATGAAAAGTATAGAAAGATTGTATATGATAATGACAGTATACATATTGAAAGAGAAAGGTTACTTTTTGCATTAAAAAGTATTCGTGACAGAATAAATAATGAAATAGAAAGAAAAAAAATTGAAGTAGAACGAGAGTTAAATGCAAGTCAATTAAAAAGGTATATAAAATAGGTGAATTTATGGCATTAAAAGAAGTAAAAAAATCAAATGAACTTAAAAGTTTTTTTCCAAGAATGAATATAAGTTGTATTGAAGATGAAAAAACTATTATATTAATATTAAATTCTCTTGCTGGTTTTGATTTATCAAGAAAAAAGAATTTTTATATTGATGATAAATATTATGAAAATGCAAAAGATAGATTTGATCAAGATAAAGATATAATATTTAGAATACAAGATCAAATTATAGATGATGATATAATAAAGATTGATTATAATTTTTGTTTTATATCTAGATTTAAAATTCAATTTGTAAATTGTACATTTAAAAATGGTATTTCTAAATTTATAAGTAAATCAACTCAACTTGAATTTATTAACTGCACGTTTGAAAATAAAGAAGATGATATTAATAGTGTAAGAATATCAAAGTATGATTGGTCTATAAAAGGAAAAATTAATTTTGATAATTGTAAGTTCATTGGAAAAGTAATTTATGAAGGTTATGGACGTTATTATGTGAATTTTAGATTGGATTTTAAAAATTGTAAATTTAATGAGTCTGTAGAACTATTTAATAATTTTGAATATGATTTAGATAAAGTTAGTATTGATAATTGTGAGTTTGATTCTGATTTAGTTATTGAAAGTGATGTAGTTAATATATCAGGAAATAATGTAATTAGTGGTGATACTAATATTAAAACTAAGAAATTAGATATGAGAGATTGTTTATTAAAATCTAAAAATATATTTTTAAAAACAAACAAATCATTTAATTCTGATTCTTATATTGAAGCAGATGAAAGTGTAATAATAGATGGTGATGATACTAAAGAGTATCTTATCTCTTCACCAAAAGTAGTACTTAATGGACATGATGTTTCAACTGATAATAATTCTTTAGTTGATGTTTATCCTAATGAAAAATATAAAGAAATTGTATTTGATGAATGCGAAGTACAATTAGAGAGAAAAAGATTATTGCAAGCATTAACTATTATTCGTGATTCAATATATCGTGATATGGAAGAGGAAAGAAAAAAATTAGAAAAAAGACTTAATAATAGAAAAATAAAAAAATATATAAAGTAGGTGAATTTATGGGATTAATAAATGAATTTAAAAAGTATAGAGATAATATTAAAAAAGAAAAAATTGAAAATATATTATCAAGTATTAATTTAAGTTACTTAGAAGATGAAGAGGCTATTACATTAGTAATGGATAATAATGATAATTTTTCCTTTTTATCGTATGAAAATTTTTGTATTGAAGATGAAGCATCTTACTATATGATAAAAAAAAGATTAAATGGAAATAAAAAAGTAATATTAAAACTAAAAGATTTAATTATAGATGAAAATAAAATATTTATTGATCCTAATTTTTGTATTACATTTAATGTTGAGTTTGAAAATTGTACATTCAAGAATGGTATTTCACAATTTTTGTCTATTGCTCATGGCCTTAAATTTACTAATTGTACGTTTGAAAGTGAACAATTATCTGATAATGCATGTATGACAATGTCAAAGTCTAATTGGTGTATATATCATGTAATTAATTTTGATGGTTGCAAATTCAATGGATCAGTTGTGGTGGATAGTGTAATTAATTTTAAAAATTGTGAATTTAATGGTAAAATATTATGCGATGAGTTTGGACATTATAATATTATAACTAAATTAAGTTTTGAAAGTTGTAAATTTAAAGAACCTATATCAATAATAGGTGGTACTCAAAATCAAATGATTGGTTATGTTAAACTTGATGGTTGTACTTTTGACTCTAATTTAACTGTTGATAGTGATGAAGTTATCATAGTTGGAAATAATGTAATTAGTGGTGATACTGATATTAAAGCAAATGAATTAAGTATAAATACATGTATACTGAGAAGTAAAAATATTTATTTAAAACCAAACACATTGGTTAACTCTTATGACTTTCATATTGAAGCAGATGAAAGTGTAACAATAGATGGTGATGATACTAAAGAGTATATTATCTCTTCACCAAAAGTAGTACTTAATGGATATGATGTTTCAACAGATAATAATTCTTTAGTTGATGTTTATCCAAATGAAAGATATAAATTAATTAAAGAGAATGAAAAAACTATACGTAAATTAAAAACTGTTCGTAAAATGATTTATGATGAATTAGAAAAAGGTAGCGTAAATACAAAACCAAGTTATAAAGTTAAAATTAGAAAGATAAAAAAATAGAATATGAAAAGAAATTACTTAATGAACCATTAATGAAATAATTGTAATTAAATAATTATTATGCTAATCTAAATATAGAGGTTATATGGAAACTAGTTTTAGTCTAAATGAAATTATTAAAAATATGATTAAAAATAATAAGTCATTAGATGAAATATGTAATGAACTTAATTTTGATAGGAAATATATAATTACATTATTAAAAGGTATTAAAAGTGATATTTTATTATCTTATGATTGTGATAGTTTTTATATGCTAGAACTTATTGATAGTGTTTTATATAATGATAAAGAAATTAATCATGTTATGTGTTTTGTTGATAATGTTAAAAAAAGTAAAATAATAGACTTTATTACTAGAGGATATAATGGAATAGAAATACTTAGAATAATAGGCATTGATGAAAGAGAATTATTATTTATATTAAAAAGTATATATTATGAATCTATTAAAGATAAGAAAATTATTTTTGATGTAAATTTAATTAAGAAAACAATAAATGAAATAATATTTTATTTAAAAAGTAGAAGTAGTGGTAGAGTAAAAAACATGATTACATCTTGTGATAATAATATGATTCTTGAATATGAAGGTAGGGTAATTGAAACTAATTCTAGATGTCAACAAGTATTTAACATAGATGAAGAAAGTGAATTTAAATTTATAGTTATTTCTGATACTCATTTTGGAAGTGTATTTGAAAATATTGAGTATTTAGATTATGTTTATGAATATGCATCTAAAAATGGTATAAATTATATTTTGCATGCTGGGGATTTAATCGAGGGATCTTATGATGATTTTGGAAGGTGTAAAGAAGAGTATAAGACAATTGACTCTCAAGTAGAACATGTACTTAAAGATTATTCTTATGATAAAAATATTAAAAATATGATATTACTTGCTAATCACGATGCATATTCAATTTATCATTATGGAGTTGATATAGTTCCTTTATTAAGTGAAAGAGAAGACTTTCAAATACTTGGATATAGATGTGCTTATATAAAAGTTAATGATAAATATATTTCATTAAAACATGAAATTTCAAGACTCAAAAATAATTTAAAAGATTATTTAACTCTTATAGATTTTATTGGACATTCTCATCAATATAGATGTAACTATAATAAAACAAATACTAGGATTAGGGTGCCAACATTATCTGATATGAGAAGTAATTTGATTGTTAATAAAGGTTTTCTAGTTTGTAATATAAATTTTGATGATTTAAAAGTTAATGATTTTAGTTGTGAATATATTGATTTTGAACATATGGATAGAAAAATTATTCTTGAAAGGACATTAAAAAAGTAGAGGAAACTCTACTTTTCGTTTGATATTAAAATCATTGGAATAATAATTGGTCTTCTACCAGTAAGTTCTATTACGAATGAATTTATTTCAAGTATTATTCTATTTTTTAAATCTGTAAGACTGAAATTATCTTTTTCTAATTCATTTAAAGTAATTATATTTGTTTTATCTTGAATCTTTTTAATTAATTCTTGATTTTCATTTACTACTATGAAACCTCTTGTTGTTATATTTGGTTCAATTAACATCTTTTTGTTTTTTAAATCAATATTTAATATTACTACTAATACACCATCTGTTGACATTATTTTTCTATCTTTGATTATTGAAAGACCAACATCTCCGATTCTGTTACCATCAACATATATATCATTTATTGGAATACTTCCTTTTCTATAAACATTACCATCTTTTAAAGCAAGTATATCACCATTTTTTAATACAAATGTATTTTCTTTTGGTATATCACATAAATGTCCTAAAGATGCATGTGATGCGAGCATTCTATATTCACCATGCATTGGCATAAAATATTTTGGTCTAATTAATCTTAATAATAATTTTAACTCTTCTTGTTTAGCGTGTCCACTTGTATGAACATCATATTCACTAGTATTTGTATATACTTTAGCACCTTTTAAATATAATTTATTTATTATTCTATTAATGGACATTGCATTTCCTGGGATAGGAGATGATGAGAATATTACTACATCATCTGGCATTAAAGTTATATTTCTGTCATTACCATTTGCGATTCTTGATAGTGCCGCTAGTGGTTCACCTTGAGAACCTGTACAAAGCAAACATACCTTAGATGGTTCTAATTTATTAGCCTCATCACTAGTTATAAATATATCTTTGTCTTTAATATATCCACATTCAATAGCTATTTCTATACTTGTATTCATACTTCTTCCGAATACTGCTACTTTTCTATTATTTTCTTTACATGTTTCGATTATATGAGTAAGTCTATAAATATTACTTGCAAATGTTGCTAGTATTATTCTTGCATTTGTATTAGCAGAGAATATTTCACCAAGTGCTTCATCAACAACTGATTCACTATTAGAAAAACCTGGTACTAAAGCATTAGTAGAATCACTTAATAAAAGCGTAACACCTTCATTACCAATAGCGGCCATTTTACCCATATTTGCAACTGGTCCAATAGGTGTTAAATCAAATTTAAAGTCTCCTGTTTCAACTATAGTTCCATTAGGAGTTCTAATTGCCATACCAAATGAATCTGGAATAGAGTGAGTAGTTGTAAAGAATTCAATATTAAAATATTTAGTCTTTATATTTAACTCTTCATTAACAGTTACCATTTTAGGGCAAGGAACATTTCTTTCACTTAGTTTATTCTTAATTAATTTTCCTGCAATATTAGGTGTATAAATAACAGGAACATTTATATTTTGTAAAAGGAAAGAAATACCACCAATATGATCTTCATGACCGTGTGTAATAATTAATCCTTTTATTTTATCTTGCATATTTTTAAGAACTGTATAATCAGCAAGAACATAATCAATTCCCATTAAATCATCTTCTGGAAACATTACGCCACAGTCAATTATAAAAAGTTCTTCTTCATGCATAACAACATACATATTTTTACCAACTTCGCCTAAGCCACCTAAAGCACAGACTAAAGTCTCTTTGTTTTTACTATTCATTATATCATCCCTTCAAAAAAGTTCTTTAGTGCTTATAATTATATCAAATTTTTTTTGATTTGTCTAGATAGTTAGTGTATAATAACAATAGGTGATTATGTATGGGATTATTTAGCAAAATTAAAAATGCTTTTATAAAACAAGAAGAAAAAGAAGATAAAAAATTAACTGAAATAGAAAAAGAAGAAAAGATTGAAACTGAAAAATATGTAAGTGGACTTTCTAAATCAAGAGATAACTTTGTAAATAAACTTTCATTATTAGGTATTAAATATACAAAGATTAATGATGAATTTTATGATGAACTTGAAGAAATACTTATAACAGCAGATGTTGGAATTAATACAGTTATGTCATTTACTGATAAGTTAAGAAAAAGAGTTAAGAGTGAAAATATAACTGATTTTGAATATTTAAAAGAAGTTATAGTAGATGAACTATTAATGATATATGTTGGAAATGATATATTAACATCTAAATTAAATCTTAAAGACAATGAACTTAATGTTGTATTATTTGTTGGAGTAAATGGAGTGGGTAAAACGACTAGTATTGCCAAGATAGCAAATAAACTTAAAAAAGATAATAAAAAAGTTATGGTAATAGCAGGAGATACTTTTAGAGCGGGAGCAGTTAATCAATTAAAAGAGTGGGCTGATAAATTAGATTTATTATTCTATGGAGATGATAGAAAAGATCCCTCTGCTGTTATATATGATGGTTTATTAAAAGCAAAAGAGAAAAAAGTAGATGTTGTCCTTGTTGATACAGCAGGTAGGCTACAAAACAAGGTTAATTTAATGAAAGAACTTGAAAAAATGAATAGAGTTATTTCGGATATAGTACCAAATAATCCAGTTGAAACATTACTTGTTATTGATGCAACTACTGGTCAAAATGGTATAAGCCAAGCAAAAAGTTTTAAAGAGATTACTAATATAACAGGTATTGTACTAACTAAACTTGATGGTACTGCTAAGGGTGGAATAGTACTTGCTATAAAAGAAAATACAAATATACCAGTTAAATTTGTGGGGCTAGGTGAAAAAGAAACTGACTTGATACCATTTGATATTGAAAAATATATATATGGTTTATTTAAGGAGTTCTAATGATAGAAAGAGAATATATATTAACACTATATGAAACTTATAATAAATTATTAACTGAAAGAGAAAAAAATTATTTTGAGTACTATTATTTTGAAGATTATTCTATGCAAGAAATAGCTGACTTATATGAGGTAAGTAAAGCTTATGCGAGTAAATATCTAAATCAAATAGTAAGTAAACTTGAAAATTATGAATCATTATTAGAACTTAATAAAAAAAGCATTAAAATAAAAGAATTAATAAAAGGTTTACCAGAAGATATAAAAAATAAAATAGAAGAATTGCTCTAAATAAAAAAATATTATATAATTAAGAGGGTGAATGTTATGAATAAAAAAGGTTGGGGATTAAGAGTAGAGTTAGTAATAATATTATTATTTGTTATCTGCTTAGTTATTGTTTCTATTGGACTTAATAGACTTGGGTTATTAGGCGAGAATCCTAATGCACCTATACAAAATGTAGATAGGGAAACTTTTGATTACACAGCTCTTGAAAAAAGTATGGTTGAAGCAACTAAAAAATATTTTAGTGAATATTATGAATATGAAATGAATGATACTGAGATGATAGTTAGATTATCAACTTTAAAATATAATGGATATATTAGTGATTTACTTGATGAAAATGGTAAATCATGTAGTGGATATACTAAGATAGTTAGTTCAGACTCAGGTATTGTTTATGTAGGATATATTAAGTGTCCTAAGTATACTTCACAAGGATATGAAGGAAAAAATGATTGGTAATAAGGAATAATAGTATTATTATTCTTTTTTTATGATATAATTTTATTAGAAAGGAGTAACATATGGTTATAGCTATTATAATAGTACTTTTAATAATAATTCTTAAAAGTATAGTACAAGTAAACGAATATGAAAGGGGTATTAAATTCAACTTTGGTAAATTTAATAAAACAATGAATCCAGGATGGAATTTTGTAATACCTATTTTTCAGTCTTATAAGAAAGTTGACATTAGAACAAAAGCAGTAGATGTTCCAGAACAAGATGCGATAACTAGAGATAATGTATCAGTAAGAATTAATGCTGTAATATATTATAAGATATTTGATGCTAGCAAAGCTATTTTAGAAGTTGAGAATTTCTATTATGCAGTAAGTCAACTTGCACAAACTACTATGAGAAATGTAGTTGGTAGTGTATCTTTAGATGAATTATTAGCAGAGCGTGAAAAATTATCAGAGTCTATTTGTAAGATAATTGATGAGGCAACTGATCCATGGGGTATTAAAGTTGAAAATGTTGAACTTAAAGATGTATCTTTACCTGAAGAAATGAAAAGAGTAATAGCAAGAGCAGCAGAAGCAGAACGTGAAAGAGCTGCTGTTATTACGAAAGCACAAGGTGAAGTAGAAGCTGCTAAAAACTTAGCTGAAGCTGCAAATACTATGGCTAGTACACCAGGAGCATTACATTTAAGAACTTTATCAACAATTAGTGATATAAGCAGTGATCAATCAAATACAATATTAATGTGTTTACCAATGGAAATATTAGATGCTTTTAAAGCAGTTGCTAAAAATCCTGATGAAGTAGTTAAAAAAATCACTAAGAAGTAGTAGAAATACTACTTTTTAATTATAAAAAATTATTAATATCATATAGTTTAATAGGTGATATAATGAAAAAAATAATTACTTTATTTCTTTTGATATTTATGTGTTTTAGAGTAAACGCAAGTGTTGATTTAGCCAAATACAGTAAGGAAGCAATTCTTGTTGAGGCAAGTACTGGTAAGGTTTTATATGAAAAAAATTCTAATGAAAAAAGAAGCCCTGCTAGTATGACAAAAATAATGACATTATTACTTACTATGGAAGCACTTGATAGTGGTAAAATTAAACTCGATGATCAAGTGTTAATATCTAAAAATGCTAGTTCTATGGGAGGTACACAAATATTTGTCGAAGAGAACACTAAAGTTCCTGTAGAAAATCTTATTAAAGGAATAGGTATAGCATCAGCAAATGATGCTGCAGTTGCAATTGCTGAGTATATAGGTGGAACTGAAGAAAATTTTGTTTCAATGATGAATGAAAGGGCAAGGCAGTTAGGATGTAAAAATACTACTTTTAAAAATCCACATGGTCTTGATGAAGATGGACATTTAACGACTGCAAGAGATTTATCTTTAATCGCACGTGAACTTATTAAGTATCCTCTTGCTCTTAAAATAACTAGTACATATGAAGACTATATTGATGTATCAGGAGAGAATCATTGGCTTGTTAATACAAATAAAGTCGTGTACTGAAAATGCTATAGTGAAAAATTACTATAGTATTTTTTATTTATAAATAAGTGTTTTATCAAAAACTAACATACAAAATAAATTTGTTTGTAAGTGAATATTACTATAGCGTTTTGGAATATTTGAATAACATAATCGTATAATTAGATGAATGAGTTAGAAAAAAGGAGGCCTGATAATGACTTGTTTATCTGAAAACAAAGCCATCGAGATTATGAAGTTTTTCTTAAATACTAGTGTTCCAAAAATTTTAAGTGAAAAGAAAGGTATTGCTTCTAATTAGGAAGGAGTGATATTAACTTATGCAGACAGCAATTTATTGCAGGGTATCTACTGAAGAACAAGCTACTGAAGGATTTAGTATTCATGCTCAAAAAGATAAATTAACTAAATATGCAGAAAGTAATGATTGGGATATAGTAGATTACTATGTTGATGATGGTATAAGTGGTAAAAATTTAACAGATAGGAAAGAAGTGTCAAGACTAATTGAGGATGTAAAGAAAGGAAAAATAGAAAACGTTCTAATATACAAACTAGATAGACTTACTAGAAGTGTTAAAGACCTTATTTATTTAATAGAATTATTTGATAGTCATAATTGTACTTTTAACTCTCAAACAGAAAAAATAGATACTTCAAATGCTGTTGGAAGAATGTTTGTTAAGATTATTGGAATATTTGCAGAATTTGAAAGAGAAAATTTAGCAGAAAGAGTTACTTTTGGATATGAACAAAAAACTAAAGAAGGTAATTATACTAATTGTAATGGAGTTTTTGGCTATGATTATTTAGTAGGGAAAGGAAAACTTAAAGTTAATAAAAATGAAGCAATTTATGTTAAGAAAATATTTAATTGGTATTTAGATGGCGATTCTATGGTCAAAATTGCTAAAAAGTTAAAGGATTTAAATGTACCAACTAAAAGAGGAGGCCATTGGAATCAGTCAACTATTTATTCAATACTTACTAATCCTCTTTATATTGGCAATGTAAGGTATGGAGTAGGAAGGAAAAATGGCTTTGAAGTAAGTGGTAAAAACATAATGCCAATACTTTCTGAAGACTTATTTAATAGTGTTAGCAATTTGATGAAGAAAAGAAAGAAATTTCATAATAAGAAATATTCTTCTGATGATACCTATTATTTTAGAGTTTTAAGATGTGGTTTATGTGGAGGCAAATATCATGCTAGACAACAACTTCAAAGTGGTAAAAAGTATATTACTTATCAATGTAATGGGCATAACAACAATAGCTGTAATGCTCCAGGATTTTCTCATCTTAAAATAGAAAATGCTTTTATTAATTATTTAGAAAATATTAAAGATTTAGAATTTGATAAAAGTATTTTAAAGAAAGAAAAAAAGGCAATAGAAAACAATGATACTTTAGATTTACAAGAGCAAATTGAAAAATTAAATAAAAAGAAAAAAGATATGACAGAATTATTTAGTACTGATGAAATTGATTACGATACTTTTAAAGAAGTAAAAAGTGTAATTGATTCCAAATTAGAAGTGTTAAATAATGAATTAGATAAAATTAATAAATATTCAAATGAAGAAGATCTAACTAATGAAGAAATTATTAGAGAAGTTATAGTTAATTTAAAAAATAATTTTATTCATTTAAACAATCATGAAAAAAAGATGTTTTTAGAAAGATTCGTTAAAGAAATAAAAGTAAGAAAGGAAGGAAATGATGTAATGATAGAGAGTGTTACATTTTAATTAAAGGTTGTAGTAGATTAAAAAAAGTCCGGTTAGAAGTGGAAATTTTAATTACTATTCGTTAAAAAGTCCGATTTTATATGGAAATTTAATTGATTTGATATATATAGACAAAAAAATATAAAAAATAATGTATAATAAATAATTGTAAATGGAGGTGTTATATGCAATTAAAAGATTATGAAAAAGTAGAAAGCTCTAATATAGAATTTAAAGAAAAAGTAGAATATAATAAATCTAAGAGTTGGCTTAAATCAGTTTCTGCGTTTGCTAATTCAAATGGTGGAATATTGCTATTTGGTGTAAGAGATGTGGATAGAGAGCCGGTTGGATTAGATAATATAATTAAAGATTCAGAAAAAGTGTCTGAATTAATAAATGATAAAATTACTCCACTTCCACGATATGAATTAAAAACCTTTAAAGAAAATAATAAAGATTTTATGGAAGTAAAAGTAGGAGATGGTCCTAGAACTCCATATTATTACAATGGTGATGGAAGAAAAGAGGCTTTTGTTCGAGCTGGAAATCAATCAATATCAGCTCCTAAACATATATTAGATGGATTGATTTTAAAGGGACAGAATACAACTTTTGATGAATTACCAAGTAAGTATGATGTTTCCGATGTAAGTTTCACTTTATTGAATGCGTCACTAAAAAGTGAAACCGGAAGAGAATTGAATAAAGATAAGGATTATATATCATTAGAATTAATAACGAAGAATAAAAAAGTTACAAATGCAGGTTTACTTTTATCAGATCAAGGTCTATTAATTCAATCGAGGATATTTTGTACTAGGTGGAAAGGTTTAGTTAAGGGCTCTATTGATGGGGATGCCATTGATGACAAAGAATATAATGGTAGTATTATTTCACTTTTAGAAAATGCTGAAGTTTTTATTAAAAACTATTCTAGAATTGGTTGGGAAATTAAAGGCATGAAAAGAATAGAAGTAGAAGATTATCCTGTTAGAGCAATTCGTGAAGCTATTGTTAATGCTATTATTCATAGGGATTATCAAATAGTTGGTTCTGAAATTCATATAGATATATATGATAATAGATTAGAAATAACATCACCTGGTGGAATGATTGATGGTAGTTTTGTTCAAAATTTAGATATAACTAAAATTTCTTCAATGAGAAGAAATAGGGTTATATCAGATATATTTAATAGATTACATTTTATGGAGCGTAGAGGAAGTGGATTAACCAGAATAGTTGAATCATATAGCGATTATGATGTTAAACCAATATTTAATTCTGATGTTTCTTCATTTAAAGTAATTTTTCCAAATAAAAATTATATTAAAAAAAGTCCGGTTAATAATGAAAAAAGTCCGGTTATGAGTGGAAATGTTGTTAGTGATGAAGACTATTTCGTAATTAAATTACATAAAAATCTTCCAATGAATGTAACTAAAAGTACTCATGATAAAATTCAAAAATTATTTGATAAGTTTGGTTATCAATATGATTTTAAATGGGAAGATGTTGCTGAAATATTTAATGTAAAAAAATCTAGAGCATCAGAAATAGTTGCTTTACTGTTAGATTCAAGTTTAATTGAACCTTCTGTTCCAACTAAATATAAATTTAAAAAATAATTGTATTAAACAGTGTAATAATTTACATTGTTTTTATGTTATATGAAAAATGTGAAACTAAATTAAAAAAAGAAGATGATATATAATAAAAAAAGATTAGAAAGAAGAATATGTTTTACTAGTAATGCTTATTTTACTAATTTATTTGGAGTTAAGCCAAAGGCAATATCTGTTACGATAAAAAAGTTAAAAGATTTAGATTTAATAAATGTTAAATATATTAGAAATGAAAATATAGTTAAACAAAGAAGTATTACTCTAACAAATAATGTATGAAAAGGGATAAGTAATAACGAAGTAGTAAATATGGAAGAGGATATTACTTATATGAAGGAATATAATAATAAGATAAATAATAATAAAAAAATATTTAATAAAATTATATCTTATGATATATTTGGTGGTATGTTGGAAAATTGTAGAATGTCATCTTTAAAAGAAATAACTGATATAACTGATAAAATTAGTGAAAGTTTAGAAGTTGGCAGATTACAAGAAGTAGATGTACAAACAGCAAAGAAAATACTAAAGTTAAAACAAAAACAATTATTGTTATTTTTAAAAGTTTATAATGAGGCCGTAAAGAAGGAAGATTTAACATATTTTAGTGCAAGACAAGATAATAAATTTATTTTTATGACCTATAAAGACGGAGAATTCTATGGAGCAGTAAGTGATCTTCCAAAAGATGAAAAACACAAAAAATCACTATGTTGTTTTTGCAATTCATTTAGAAATGGTGATGAAATTGTTTTTGCTACAAATACTTTAAAAAAATCAAATGGAGAATATAGTTCCATTGGACAATATTGTTGTTCAGACTATCAACAATGTAATAAGGATATAGTTGATTCTGATAAATTAATAGAATTTTTGTCTTATGGAAAAAATATGGTAAAATTAGATAGTAAGGAGAGAAAAAATGAAAACAAATCTTATATATTTTGTTCATGGAACAACTTATGATAATGCTAGTAAAAAATGTTCTGGATGGAAACAAGTGGAACTTAATGATTTAGGAAAAGAACAAGCAGCAAATTTGGGAAAGGTTAATGCAAATATTAAATTTGATATAATATTTACATCTGACTTGATTAGAGCGATAGATAGTGCAAATATTGCCTTTCCAAATGTACCAAAGATTCAAGATAAAAGATTAAGAGAATGTAATTATGGTGATCTGGATGGTGAGGATAAGCATCTTATAGTGTATGAAGAACACATTGATGAACCTTTTCAAAATGGTGAATCTTTAAAAGATGTAGAAAAAAGGATAAAAAGTTTTATTGATGATGTATTAAAAGAATATAAAGGAAAAACTATTGGTATTGTTGCGCATAGAGCTCCTCAGTTAGCATTTGAAGTTATAACTAAAAATATTAGTTGGGAAGAAGCAAATAAATGCGATTGGAGAAAAACCGGAGATTGGCAACCAGGTTGGAAATATAATATTGATTAATATAAGATGAAGTTTAATATACTTCATTTTAAAAAGTATAATTATCTTAGAAAGAACATTACTATTGAAACAATAATGAGAATTTTTTTAAAGTTTTCAATATTGAAAACGAAAAAATGTATTAATAAATTAAATAAAAGAATTTATATTGATAATAATAAGAATTAAGCATAATAGAATATTAAATTTAATTAAAGAATACTTAGAAGATTAATTCTAGGTATTTTTTGTTAAAAAAAAGAGAAAAAAAATATGGTATAATATATTTGTAGTATGCTGTGTTGGTACCACGCTTTTAATAAAACTATTACGCAAGAAAATAAATGATTAAGGAGAAAATGACATGGATGAAAAAATTGATGTTTTAAATGAATTGGGTGAATTTACAGGAAAGGTTGCTACATTGCAAGAATGTCATAGTCAAGGATATTGGCATAGAGCGGTTTATGCTTTTATAATTGATCAAAATTCTAATGTCTTACTTCAAAAAAGAAGTAAGGATAAAAAATTATGGCCGGGGAAATGGGATGTAACTGTTGGTGGTCATGTAAGAACTGGGGAATTTGGTAGACAAGCTGTTATTAGAGAATGCAAGGAAGAGTTGGGACTTGAAATTGCTGATGACGATATTAAATACATAGTCGGTACAACATCAGTTTATAATAAAAACGGTTATATAAATAATCATTATGATGAATGTTACTTAATATTAAAACAAATTGATACTAAATTTTTGAAATTACAAAAAGATGAAGTTGAAGATGTGAAATTTTTTACTTGTGAAGATTTAATTAATAGAATTAATAATAACTACGATGAATTAACAGAAAAAGAAGTTTCATGGCATATATTTAAAAGAATTTTGGATAGTAATATTATTGATTTGCTTAATTAACGTGAGAAGTTTTTATGAAAACAATTAAATCTGTTGATAAAATATATTGAAAATACTGAGCTAGTTATAGAGTCAGATACTTTTAATAATAAATATTCATCGTATGATTATAAACATGATGCTCGATATTTAAATTCTATGTGAAGTAGCACATTTAATTCTATATGTAATAAAAAAGGGCTTAATTTAAGTGATGACAATATTATAAACGTAGGTGTTGGTTCTATAAATGAAACGGCAAAAATATTTAGTACTTGCAAGAGAATAACATTTGTGGATATCGCACCTGATGGTTTAAAAAAATAAAAAAATTTATGCCACAGTCTGCAATCATTTTATCATCTGCCGAGAATTTATCAACAGTGGAAGATAATACATTTGATGCACATATATCTTTAAGGACATATAACTCATCATTTTTTAATTTTTCGAATACTTTGAAAGAATCCGAAAGAGTTTTAATAATAATTCATATATTTTAATATCAATTGCCAATGGTTTTATTGATTATAACTTTGAAATATTCCTGGTTTAATTATTCCTCATACTGAGTTTGTTAATATTTATAGAGGATTAGATACAATAAGAAAACTTGCAGATGAACTATCGTTATTAGGATTCATTGATATAAAATATCTACTAACTACTGAAGAAATTTATTTGTTTGCCAAACTTAAAAAATAAAAAGGAAGTGAAATAATGGAAAAAAAAGAATTTACCAGTAATATGATCCTTGATTTTGATAAATATTTATCAACCGTACAGATTGACTTACCAGAAAAGTATAATTTGATTAATCCATACAATGGTGATGCAAAATATACCATAGAACAAATTACACAATCTTTTTATCATAAATTTTATGATGATAGTAAAAAACGGAGAATAATATTGGGAAGTTCTCCTGCAAGGAGAGGAACTGCAATCACAGGCGTACCATATGAAGATGCTGCACATTTGCAAAATCAGACTGGAATATATATCGAGAATTTTTATGTAAATAAATCCTCATCTAATTTTTTGTATGATGTGATAGATTTATACGGGGGACCTGAAAAGTTTTATAATGATTTTTATATGAACTTTATATGTCCATTAGGAATTGTAAAAATTAATTCAAAAGGCAATGAAGTAAATTGCAATTATTATGAAAATAAACAACTCCAAAATTGTTTATATGATTTAATTGTTACATCTTTAAAAAAACAAGTTGAATTTAATATAGATAGGTCCGTATGCTATTGTATTGGTAGTTGTGAAAATTATGAATTTTTAAAATTAATAAATGAAAAATTTAATTTTTTTGATAAAATAATTCCACTAGAACATCCACGATTTATAATGCAGTACAATTCTAAGAATAAAGATTATTATTTAAAAAAATATTTAACAGCTTTAACAGAAAACGGAAAAGGAAGATGAAAATCATGAAGACAAAAATAAATATTTATATATTTTGTTTCCATATGAAATTGGATTAAATAAGCATTAGATAATTTATTATAATTTAAGTAGGTTATTTATTTTTAATAATCGTTAATACATCTTTGTAATTGATATAAAGTCTATAAAAAATCTTTTTTGTGTGATTTTAAAAATTAACATAACCATTGTTAATTATATAATTTCATGGTATTTTTTTCTAAGAAGTGATACCACTAATTATAGCAATATTCACATACAATTAAATTACTAAGATTTTATACAGGAATAGATGGCCTTAAAACTGGTTATACAGATAAGGCAGGATATTGTTTAACTGCAACTATGGAAAGAAATAATATGAGATTATTATCAATAGTGATGGGTGCTGATACAAAAGATAATAGAAGTACAGACACTATATCAATGATGGAATATGGTTATAGCTCTTATGGAACAAATACTATTTTAAATAAAAATAAATATAGTGGTACTATTAAAATAAATAATGCTAAAAAAAGAGAAGTTAAATACTATTTAGATGATGATGTAAAGTTGGTTGTCAAGAAAGGTGTAAAAGATGTAAACTATAAAATAGATAAAAAAATATATAATGTAAAAGCACCTCTAAAAAAGAACTCTAAAGTAGGAAAACTAATTGTGACATATGAAAATAAAAAATATGAATATGATTTAATAGTAAGAGAAAATATAAAGAAGTCAACTTATTTAAATACAGTTGAAAATAATTTAAAAGATGTTATAACAGGTAGTTTAACTAAATAGTGTAATAATTAAAATATCTAGATAAATTCTAGTTATTTTTATTTAATCAAGAGGTTTCATGATATAATGTGTATAGAAAAAGAGATTTATATTAGTTAGTAGGAGTAGATTATGGCAAAGATATCAAATATATTATACATGATAGATTTACTAAATACAGGAAATGTATATACAATAAAAGATTTATCAGAAAAAATAGGCGTAACAGAAAGAATGATTAGATATTATAAAAATGAAATTTGTAATAATGGAATAGCAATTGAATCTTTTAAAGGACCTAATGGTGGATACTTTATGATTGATAAAATTAAAAATTATACAAGCGTAAATAAATATGATATTCAATTATTGAAAAACGTTAGAAACTTCTTAAATGAGAATAAGTTTAAATACGCTAATGAATTTGATGGCTTTCTAGATAAATCAAAAAAGATGTATTCAATATATGAGGAAAAGAGTAAATTTATTTCTAACTTTGATATAAGTTCACCAAATGATATTGAACAAATTATAAATTCAGCAATTAACAAAAATGAAAAGATAGATATAGTATATAATGATATTAGTGGTGAGCAGCATAAAAGAACAATACATCCTTTATATATGTTTAAATATAAAGATAATTGTTATGTAACAGCGTATTGTGAACTTAGAAATGATATACGTCATTTTGAAATCAAAAGAATTGTAAGTGTAAAATAAAAAAGACAAAATATTTCAAAATTGTATGCTATAATGCCATTAAGAGGTGAAATTAATGGAGAACATGTTATATGATAATTATAAAAAGTCACTTGAACAAAAATATAATGCTGTTTGTTTTGATATCGATGGTACTTTAACTGTAAAAGATTCTAAAAAAATTGATAATAAAGCTGTTAATATGATTGTAGAACTTTTAAGAAAAAAGGTGCCAGTAGTGTTTATTACAGGTAGAGGAGAGACGGGGCTTAATGATTTGAAACAAGATATCTATAAGTCTATAATTGAATGTGATGATATTAGTGAAAACGATATAAAGAGAATCTATGTTTTAACAAATGATGGTGCTAGATTATTTTACAGTAATGGAATTTCATATAAAGAATTTTTGTCACAAAACGTTTATATATCTACAAATGATGAGTTGAAACAATTAAAAGAAGTCGATGAAATACTGAAAAAAATTCAAAACGGTTTTTTTGATTTGACATATTCTAAAGATTTTAAAACAAATGCAATTATAAATATTAGAATGATATTAAATACAGAGGATGAAAAAGTTATAGAAAAAATTTATGGTGCAGTTAACGACATCATTTGTTTAGAACAATTCAAAGGTATACATTTGACAAGAGGATTTTATAAAAATAAACCTGTTATTCAAATTGGTACAGCTACAAAAGATAAAGCAATAGAAAGAGCAGAAAAAATAATCGGAGTTCCAAGGGATTCTATGATAAGAATTGGCGATTGTGGTGATATTCATGGCAATGACTATTTATTGTTAGATTGTAAGCAAGGTTACAGTGTGGATAAAACCAGTGGTTCAATTGATAAATGTTTTCCTATTTTTGATAAAAATGGTGAGATTTTAAAGGGAGTTCCTGCAACTCTAGAATTAATTAATGCTGCAAAAATATTACCAACGGTTTGTTTAGAAAGCGCTGACAAATCAAACTATAAATTTGATTTTGCTTTTACTGAAAAAAATATAGTTTTAGGTAGAAAAAAATTATTGAATAAATATAACGATTTAATAAATTTGAATTTTGGAGAAAATGAAGGAATAGATAGTTTGTTTGATAAATCAAGCGGAAGCATAATAATTCCAATGTATGAATGGGAATTATTATCGGGAAATCCTTTAAAAGATTTTTGGAGTTTAAAAGAAAATAATTGTTTTAAATATTTAATGAGAGATGATAACAATTATCTTCTTAGAGGTTCCTCAACGTATTATTATTTTATTGCAAATAGAAAAAATATAAACGGCAAAGATATCACATCTAAGTATGATGTATTAACATGGCATAATAATTACATAAGATTTTTTGATAATGCTGAGTATGCAATTTCGAATACTGAAAATGTAAATTCTGTTATAAATAAAAAATTATTGTTGGGTATTTTAGATAATTGTAGAAATGTTTTACTAATTATTATGAATCATAAACTTTTTTCTGATAATTTTAACAATAATACTTTAATGGAAATTTCTTCAACAAATAATAAAGATTTTTTTGAAATATATAAAATTTTATTTAAGGTTGAAGATGTAATGAGTAATATATGTTTTAAAAATAATTTTTTAATAGATAAGGATTATATTTGCAATATAGTAAATGAATCAAAGAAAATTTTAACTAAAAATTTACTAATTGAAGAATCACAAGAAGTAAAAGAAGATTATTCGAAAGATTATAGAGCATATAGAGAAATAGACAATTTTGGAGAAAATTACACCGCGGTATCTTTATATAAAGAAAAACGTAATGATAATAATAAGGCAATTAATGCATGTGGTCTAAGTTATGGTGGAATAGAATTACCTATAATTGCGAAAATAGTAGATAAAAATAAGGTTGAAAGTTTGTTACTTCTTAAATTCAGTAAAGAAGTTTCGGGATATTCTAATAAACAATTAATGGATTTAAGAAAGTTTAATATAAATGATTATGGTGGATTAATAAATTCAAATTATTTTCAAAATTCTAATTTTGATATTTTTGATGACAATGTATTAACAGGTAAAACGTTACAATTAGCAATAAATTCATTATATGATTGCGATATAACTGTTGGAAATATATGCATCGTAAGATATCCAGGAATTAATAGAATTGATCAAATGTTTTTGAATAATACTGCCGCTATTGACTTTCACTTGTTTTTTGATTATATATATGGACTATGTTATCACAGTCCATATAGTTGGAAAGATAATGAATGGGAAAAATTAGACGGGAAAGTGGATTATGAAGATACTTTGGGCGTTTTTGATTTAAACAGAAAAAAAATTATAGAATGTATAATTAAAAATCATGATTATAAAGAAAATAGTGAGGTAGGAGAGTATAAAAGGAGATTATTAAAATGAGAGTAGTAAGTATAGGTGATCTTGTAACAGATTATTATTATAAAAATGATAAATTAATAGGAATAAACGGTGGTATGACATCACATAATATAATTGCTAACTTAGCAAAAATGGGAGTTAAAACTTCGGTGTTTGCTTGTTGTGGTAATGATTGTCAGGGAAAAATTGCCATTAAGAGTTTAGAAAAAATTAAAGTTGATGTGACTGATGTTAAAATTATTGAAAATGTTAAGACTAGGTGTTTCCATGTTTCTTATTTTGATAATGATGGAAAATTATCCTTTACTTCTAAAAAAAGATGTCCTTTTTGTAATGATAAAGAATGGTATGAAGAAAGTTTATTAGATACAAGTTACATTCTTTCTAAGATTAAAACTGATGATATTTTAGTATTTGATAACTTGAATGATAAGAATCAAGATATTATAGATAATACGACCAACAAAAAAATAATTGATTTGGGTCAATATTTTGAATTTGAAAAAATTTCTAATGATGAAATAGTAAAAAAATTAGAAAATAAATTTGAAATAATAAATTTTAATGAAAGAGTAACTAAATATCTTTTAAATAGATTTAACTTAAAAAATGATAGTGAACTATATAATATAATAAAACCTAAGTTGATGACTATTACAAGAGGAGAAAATGGTGTGTCATTTATTGTTGATAATCACAAATATAATTATAAGTTACTTAGTAAAGGAAATGTAATTGATTCGACTGGCGCAGGCGATGCATTTATTTCAAGTATTATAAAAGATAGTATTAAAAATGATTTTAAGTATGATGAAAAAAAATTAAAAAAATGGTATGAAAATTCTAATAAACTTACTTGCAAAGTTGTTTTTAAAATGGGAGCAAGAGGACATATTACTCCATTATTTAAAATTAAGCAGATTAAAGATATTTGTACATGCAGTGAATTTGAATATACTGAGAGAAAACAAATAAAAAGATGTAATATTAATATAAATAACCTAGAAAAAAGAGTAATTAATGCAGTTAATTCCTCTGCCTGTGATAAATTAGATGAAATAGATTTTAATAGTAATAAAAATTATCTATTTATAGGCACTGGAGGTTCATATGCAGGTTCATTTTTCTCATCAAAGATAATAAATGCTTTATACGGAAGTAATACTTATTCCTTGTATCCAAGAGATGTACTATATAGAAATAATATGAATATTGATAAAGCAATTTTATTCTCATATTCTGGTACAACTAATGATATTATTAAAAGTGTTAAGGATTTTGATAACAAAAATATTTTTATTATTACCAAAGGGGAAACTCAAAATATTGTATTAAAAACAGGAATGGCAAAGAAAAATATATTAAGTTATAGAACTTCGTCTAATAAAGGAAAAGAAAGAGGATTCTTGTCATTTGAAGGTTCAGTGTCTCCATCTGCTTTATTTTTAAAATATTATTTGGATAAAACAAATAGTAGTATAAATATAAATAACTTTATAAAAGAATCTGTTGATTATTGGAATGTACAAATTGGAAAATTAGTTAATAAAGATACTATTGTTAAATTAAAAAGTAATAATTTAATTAATATCTTTAGGGGAGATTATGCTGATACTGCAAGCTTTGATTTAGAAAGTAAAATTATTGAATCAGGAATATTTAATTGTATTATTCATGAAAAAAAGAATTTCTCGCACGGAAGATTTATTAATTATGAAAGTTTGAATAATAACTTTTCGATATATTTTAAACAAAAATCTACAACTAAATACGAAATAGAATTATTAAAATATTTAGAAAAAGAGTGCTTATTAATAGAAAGCAAATATGATGGCTTACTAGCGGAGTTTGATTTACTTATCGCATCGCAATTTATTATCTATTACATTGGTAAAGTTTTAGATGTTGATGTATCAAAACCAAAATATTCTGCTGATGCTATGAAAATATATTTTTATAAAGGAGACTTATAATAAATAATGCTAAAAAAAGAGAAGTTAAATACTATTTAGATGATGATGTAAAGTTGGTTGTCAAGAAAGGTGTAAAAGATGTAAACTATAAAATAGATAAAAAAATATATAATGTAAAAGCACCTCTAAAAAAGAACTCTAAAGTAGGAAAACTAATTGTGACATATGAAAATAAAAAATATGAATATGATTTAATAGTAAGAGAAAATATAAAGAAGTCAACTTATTTAAATACAGTTGAAAATAATTTAAAAGATGTTATAACAGGTAGTTTAACTAAATAGATTGATGATTAATACTTAGATAAATTCTAAGTATTTTTATTCTTTTATAAGTGGGTTAAAATTTACAATCATTTCAACTAATTTAGGATGTTTTATTATAAAGTGAATTGTTGGATTAGAACTTTTTGAAATAATAACATAGTTATCTTTTAAAGAGGTAATTGTTATATTTTTAAATGTTTTATTATTTATATAGTTTATTTTGTAATTATTTTTATTTTTTATATATTCATTTGTGATTTTTAAATGTTCCATATATTCTTCATAATTATAACTTATTTTTTTATTAAAAAACAAATTGGTTAGTTCTAGTAGTGGTGTATCCTGTTTAAATTCAAATTCTTTGATTACATATATATAATCCGTCACTTTATTATTTTTTAAGATATTATTCATGTACTTAGTCTCATTATTTTTATATTTTATTATTTTATCTATATCTGATTTTGATATATCATTTCTTTCTAATATTTTAATTAATAATTTATCTGATATTGTAAATAAAGGCAATGATGAAATATATCGTGTTCTATCGCATATTATATTTTCATCTTTTTTTAAAAACAAATAATATTCTTTCATATTTGTTTCTCTATAAATTTCCATAAGTGGTTTTGATTTTTTTAATAATAAGTTTGCTTTTTCTTTGTAATAATTAATTTCACTTTTGTTTGTTGTTAAATAATATTTACCTTTATTATGAAATCCTTTGATACATTCTCCGGTTAAAGCTACAGTTCTTGAAATATAATCAAGATGATTATATACATTGTTTTTTGAGTCTTTTAAATAGTATGGTGATATTTGACCTGTCATATAAATAGGTATCCAGCTTTCAAGTCCTAACATCATTTCATTAAATGGTCTATCTAAATTATGAATAATATTAAGATGATGTCCTTTTTTTAAACACATAGCGATTGCAAACATCCACTTTTTACCAAAATCTATATCTTGTGCCATATCTTCCATTGGCATATCACTACACATGAATATGTCTTCTTTTGATTTGGAAAAAATTGCGCTTTTAAAAAAATTTAATTCACCTTTTTTCATTTCATCTATGCCATAATAATATTTTGATTGTGCTTTATAAAAAGGAATTCTAGGAACTTTTAGTTTATCAAATTTTATTACTTTTATGTAATCATCTAAATTAAAAGAATCAAGATTATGCAAAAAATCATTTACTGGTGGATTTGGTGGTGTTGTTTCACTAGTTAACCAAGTAAATAATGTATTATAAAAATTTTCATCATTAAGATCATTTTTTTTACAACCTATAATTGTCATTAGGCAATATATATCATCACGACTTTTATATCTCATGGAAATATAAGAACATATTTTATTTGAAAATTCTATTGGATCAGATGGCTTTGATTTGCCGTATCTAATTCTTGAAATATGGGATGAATCAAATACAGTGTATTTCGCCATTTCACGAATGTTAATTTTTAATGATTTTATTAAAGTATTTAAGTTGTTACTAAATGTTATATAATTAAAGTTATTATTTGATAATGTAGAATTAAAATCAATGAGTATTTTATCTATAGTATAATTCTTTTTATCTTTTTCTTTAGCAATATTAAAAATTGCAGTTGCTAAACTATTTATTTGTTTGCTATTTTTAATCGGAGTTCTTTGACCACTTCTATACCTACATATAACAGATTCGGATAATCCAGATTCATTCGACAATTTTTTTGAAGAACAATCTAATTCTTTTAAATATTTATTTAAAGTATCTTTGAATTTCATTAATTATCACTTCCTTTAATGTTATTATACTATACTTTTTTGCTTGATAATAATAAATTTCCATCAAAAACAATGTTTTATAAGGAAAGTTTATTGTTATGTTTTATTTTTTTGTCTATAATGTTAATAAGGAGGAATAAGTTATATGAAATTTAATAAAATTAATTTAACAAAAAAGAATCTTTTTATAACTAGCATTGTTGCGATTGCTTTTATTGGAGGTATTATTTTACTTACTAAAGGTGGTAGCAATGGTAAAGGAATACTTAATAATCCTGATAAAAATATAAAAATAGTTAAGTCAGAAGTTAGTAAAATAGAACTAGAGGATTATTCAACTAATGAGTTTTCTATTAAGAAACCTAAAGGATGGAAAGTTGATACATTAGGAGATTATATTCATTATACAATTAAAGTATATAATCCAAATAATCCTACTTATCAATTCTTTTTGAATATGAAAACTGAAGGTTATAATAAATCAGAAGATGCTAAAAGATGGCAACAAAAATATTATCCGAATAATCCATTTGCTAAAACTAGTGTAATAGCTACTAAAAATACAGAAGGTTTTTATAAAATATTTAATGATTTAGGTACTTTAAATAATACCGCTTCTTTTACATTTCCAATATTAACTGATTTTACTGTAAGTGAAAACTTAGGCAAAGGCGTTTTTGGTGGAGATATGCTTAGAGCGACGTTTAAAGATGCAAATGGAAAAGAAGGCGAAGGAATATTTACTGCTTATGTATATGACCCAGGGCCATATTATGTTAATGAAAATATAATGTCAGGCAAAAAAATTGATATTCAATATTTAAATGTATATGATACAATTTTCATTACTACACCAAAAGATGAACTTATAGATTGGCAAGATACTTTAAATACTATATGTTCTTCATTTACTTTTACTGATACATTTGTAAATGGATTTAATAAAGAACAAGATGCTGTTATGAAAAATTTTCAACAAATTAGAGCAATAGGAAATGAGATAAGTGATGGAATAATGGATTCATGGAATAAAAGAAATATATCTTTTGATATTATGAGTCAAAAACAAAGCGATGCAACACTTGGTTATGAAAGAGTATATGATACTGAAACTAATGAAATATATAAAGCATATAATGGATTTACTGATGATTATGATGGCCAAAGGTATAAAGCTATAACAGATGATATGTATTCAAAAAAGACAAGTGGTTATATTGAAAAGTAGGTTGATATGAAAAGGAAGAAAATTATATATGTTATTATAGCTTTTATCATATTGATAGTTGTTATAGCTATTATTGCTATTATAAGTAATAAACCAATGTTAATAGATCATACACCACCAGAGGCTGAATCTATAATTGAAGCACTAAAAAAGAAATATCCTGATAAAGAATATAAAAAATTAAGTGTTGGAGAATTTTTAGATGAAGATACTCCATTTAGTAAATATTCATTTATAAATAACAACTCTATATATATTTTTAATCCTAGTAAATTAGATGATGGAGAGTTTGAATATAAAAAAGTATATGATATAGATAAGAGTATTAAAGTTATGAATATTGCTCCTAATGATGGCGCTGATATAAAATTTTATGATTATAGTGATTTTATATATACATTACATGATGATAATATAAATAATAAAGTTGAAGATAGTTATGATATGTATTTAAATGCAAAATATAAACTAAGCGATTATCTTAAATGGAATTACTCATCAGAATTTCTCGGTAAAAAAATTGATTATGATTTTATGTCTAATTATGTTTATGTGAAAGATAATATTTTATATTACAAAAACTATGGAAATGAAAAGTATCCTACTATTGAAAAAGTAAATGGTAATTACGAAGGTGAAAAAGTAATTAGAATATATAATGAAAGAATTCTTAAAACTGATGAGTGTTTTTATGAATTAATGAGTTACTTTGATACTGATTTAAATAAAACAGTTATTACTACAGTAAAAATTAATATGTTAACTAAATATTATGATGAGATATTAACATTTACATATAAATATGTAGTATTAAAAGATTATACACTTATACCAATAAATGATATTATGAATGGAAGAGTTAAAAAATATTCATATGATTACTTCTTAGGTGGATTTAATTATATGAGTGAAGTTAGATATGAGGAATGACATAATTAAAATATCTAGGTTAATCTAGATATTTTTATTATACGTGATATAATATATATGAAAATGAGTGATATAATCAATTAATAATGGCGGTGATGATTTTGAATCCTGAAAAAGTAGGTAAATTTATAAAAAAAATTAGAAAAGATAATAATTTAACACAACAAAAATTAGCAGATAAATATGGTGTGACATATCAAGCAGTAAGTAAATGGGAAAATGGAATTAATCTTCCGGAAGTTACTCTAATAAGACAAATGAGTAAAGATTTTGATATAAGTGTTGAAGATATATTAGATGGTAAACTAACTAAGAAAAGAAAAAGAAAATATTTAATTAGTATTATAATAATTATTAATGTTTTTTTAATACTTGGAATAATTTTAATATTAAAAAATAATGATAATACTTTTAAATTTAAGACTTTATCAACAACTTGTAATGAGTTTAAAGTATCCGGAAGTATTGCTTATGATAAAAATAAATCTTCTATTTATATTTCTCATATTACATATTGTGGAGGAGATGATAAAACTATTTATAAAAAAATAGAATGTAATCTTTATGAAAGAAATGATAGTACTAGTACAAAGATTAGTAGTTGTAAACCAAATAAAAAAGGAATTACTTTAGAAGAATATCTAAAGGATGTAGAGTTAAATATAGATAATTATACTAAAACTTGTAAAAATTATAATAATGAAAGTTTTTATTTAGAAATAAATGCCATTGATAAAAATGATAAAACTATAACTTATAAAATACCATTAGAACTTAAAAATAATTGTTCTGAGTAAATTCAACCATTTGTTGAGTCATTTCAACTATAAGGTTATATGATTTTATTTTTAATAATGATACAATAATAATGTGAAAGGAGAAAATATGAAAAAGAATATAATGATATTAATATTATCAATCATATGTTTATTATTTGGAGGTTTTATAAGTTATTTAGTTTTTAATCCAACTGAAAAATATGATTCATTACCTAAACCTGAAGTAACAGGTGGAGAAAGGGGAATGCTTGGTATTGATAAAAATATTAATGAAGAAACAATAGATAAGTATTTAGGACGTGATGACTCAGTATATCGAGATATGAGAATGTTAATTGATCCAGGCAATTATTCTGCGATTGGAGGGGACTCTTATTTATCTGGATTGGTTTCCGGATTTGAAGTTGTACCATATCCATTGTTAACAGAGGTTAAAGGATTACCAGAAGCAGTTGGAGATAGTTATAAAGGAAAAACTTTATTTACTCAAGATGAAAATGGAACATATAAAGCAAATTATGAAGAATCAATTGAATATTTAGAGTATTATTTTCCAAAAGATAAATATATTTTTCTAATGTGCGGTGGTGGCGGTTACGCTGGAATGACTAAAAACTTATTAGTATCACTTGGTTGGGATGAAAATAAAATTTATAATGTAGGTGGCTATTGGTATTATAATGGTAAAAACAACATACAAATAAAGAAAACAAATAATAATAAAACATCTTATGATTTTTGGAAAGTAAATTATCATGATATAGATTTTGAAGATTTAACAGAGGTTTCTAACAATGATTAAAAAAATATCTATTATTTTAATTTGTATACTCTCAATATTAATGACAGGATGTTTTAACAGAACTAGTCAAAATGACAATGGCAAAATTTATTTGAATAATAAATATTATAATAAAGGAAAATTTATAAAGGTTGATAAAAATGACTTAAATAATATGAAAAATGGAAATTACATATTATATACCTATAATAATTATTGTAGTTTACCTGTATCTTGTGAAAAAGTATTTCAAGAGTTTATGTCAAAATATAAAATAGATTTTTTATCTATACCATTTGATGAATTTAAAAAAACTGACTTTTATAAAAGCGTTAAATATGCTCCGTCAGTAATTATAATTGAAAATGGAAATATAGTATCTTATTTAGATGCTAATTCTGATATAGATTTAGAAAAATATCAAGATGTTAATAAATTTGAAGAGTGGTTAAATAATTATGTGAATTTTTCAAAAAAATGAGGCTAATTTTAATATAATTAGTCTTTTTATTTAATTAAAATTATATTTCGTGATATAATATATATAATAAATAATTAATACTGAAAGGAAGAAATATAATGAAAAAAGATGTAGTAAATGCAATTGTTGAAATTCCATTTAGGAGTAGAAATAAATATGAAATTAATAAGGTAACTGGGAAAATACAATTAGATAGAGTCTTATATTCAGCAATGGGATATCCAGCAGAATATGGAACAATTGAAGAGACATTAGCACCAGATGGAGATCCTCTTGATATATTAATAATGGCAACTGAGCCTACATATCCTGGATGTATTGTTCCAGCAAGAATAATAGGATATTTAAAAATGATAGATGATGGAAGGGAAGACTATAAAATTATTTCAGTAGTAGATTGTGATCCAAGATATGATGATGTTAATAGTTTAGAAGATATATCAAAGTTCACATTAAAAGAAATTAAAAACTTTTTTGAAAATTATAAAAAACTGCAACATGTAAAGGTGGAAATAGGAAAATACTATTCTAAGGAAGAAGCACTTGAAGTTTTAGAAAAGTGCAGAAGTAATTATAAAGATCAAAAGTAATTTAATCTACAAATTTAAAAATATGTTTATTATAATAAATCTAGTATTTACTAAAATTTAAAAATTTTATAAAATTATAATAGAGAGGAGAATTATTATGGTAAAGAAAATAAACAAATTTATATATTCATCTATAGCAATATCTATTTTAATGTTTATAATGGGACTTATATTTATTGTATATCCTGATATATCATTTACAACTATTACATATATTTTATCGATATTGCTTATAATAAATGGTATTTATTTTATTGCTACTAAAGAGGAAAGTATATTTTTTTCAAGTTTTTTAACGATTGGCGTTATTGACATTTTATTAGGACTTGTAATGATTTTAAATCCTGATATTGTTAAAACATTATTCCCAATAGTAGTTGGTATTGTTATGATAGTTAAATCAGTATTAGACTTAAGAATATCTTTATTACTTTATAGAAATGAATATAGTAATTCATTATTCTTATTTATATGTTCTATTATATCAGTAATTTGTGGTTTATTTATTATTATAAATCCATCTATTGGTACAGTAGCGCTAACTACTACTATTGGTATAATTATTATAGTTTATGCTATTTCAAATATAATAGATACTATTGTATTTAAAAAAGATATTAATGAAATAGTAAAATTATTTGAAAAATAAAATCCTTTATGGATTTTTTTTATTATGCTATAATTAAGAGGGTGATAATATGAAAACGGTGGTAATAACAGGTAGTGCTCGTGGATTTGGGTATGAAATGTTAAAGTTATTTGGAGAGAACAATTATAATGTAGTTGTTGTTGATGTGAATGATACATCTGTTAAAGAAGCAATAGGTAAGTTAGAGAAAATTAAATCTAAAGGAAAAGTTCTTTCTTATGTATGTGATATTACAAGAGAAAGTGATGTATCTTTAATGATTAAGAATATTAAAAAGAATTATAATATTGATATATGGATTAATAATGCTGGGGTAAATCAACCAAATGAAGCAGTATGGGATTTAGATATTAGAGATATTAATAGAATAATTGATATAGATCTTAAGGGTACAATTTTATGTAGTAACTTAGTTATGAAAGAAATGATAAATCAGGGATTCGGAGAAATATATAACGTTGAAGGACACGGAAGTAATGATAATAAAATATTAGGTCTTTCTATATATGGTACTGCTAAAAGAGCAATAACTTATTTTACAGAAGCATTAGCATTTGAAGTAAAAAAGAAAAATTTAAATATATTAGTTGGTAAAATAGCACCAGGAATTATGATTACTAATTTTATAAATACTTCACTTGGTGATGGTAAGAAAATAGAACTAGATGATAAAACTAAGAAAGTATATAATATCTTAGGTGATTATCCTGAAACAATAGCTAAATATATGGTTAATAAAATTATTAATAACAAAAAGAATAATGTTAAGTTTACTTGGTTAACTAATAGAAGAGCAATGTTTAGATTTATGACATCTAGATTTAATAAAAAAGACTATTTTAAGGAGAATAAATAATGAAATATGATTTTAGTAAACTAAATAAAATTAAAAAATATAGTGATTTCTTTCTAAAGGGAATATTCGCAGGTATTATGATTTCTATTGCAGGAATGGTATACTTATCAATTAGTAATCATGTGATTGGGGCATTTTTATTCTCTATTGGATTACTTGTAATATGTATGTATGGAATGAATTTATATACTGGTAAAATAGGCTATATCTTAATTAATAAAAAAGATTATATTTATGAACTTATTCTTACATTATTAGGAAACTTTGTTGGAACATTTTTATCTGCTAAACTTATTCTTCTTACAAGATTTGCTAGCGTGAGTGAAACTGCATCTAAAATAGTTTCATTAAAACTAGGAGATGATATGCTTAGTATATTTATTTTATCTATGTTTTGTGGAATACTTATGTATATAGCGGTTAACAACTATAAGAAACTTAATACTGATATTGGCAAATATGGTTGTATATTCTTATGTGTTATGACATTTATACTATGTGGATTTGAACACTGTGTTGCGAATATGTTCTATTTTAGTATTTCTAATGTATGGAGTTTAAAATCATTATGTTATATGTTTATAATGGTACTTGGTAACTCAATTGGATCTATTTTGATAGCTTCATATTTTAACAAATTTTATAAAAATTAAAAAAAATTAAAAAAATTTCAAAAAAAAGAAGTGTTTTCTTTATTTATGACTGATTATTATAATAGGAGGTGATAAAATGAAGAAAATATTTTTTTGTGTATTAATGCTTAGTATTGTGTTAAGAGTCAATGCATCTTTAGATGTTTATAGCAGTTGGTCTGATGTTTATCCTAGTGGTATACCTAAGAATGTCATTCAAAGTGAAGAAAGATATAAATGGTACAAAGAAGAAATTATTGATGTAGAATACTTAAAAAAAGAAGATATCTATAATAAGTTAGCTGATTATAATGACTTTAAAACTTATGAGAGTGAAGAATTATTAGACGAACCGATTAAGTTTAATGATAGAGTAATTAAAAAAGAATATAAAGACTACAAATTCACAAAAGATGATATTAATTATATTGTACTAGAAAACAATAATAAAAGTGATGTACTTGGTATAAGTGAAATAAGAGTATTTAATAATTCTAAGGGAAGAGAACTTAAAGTAAGTGTAGATAATAAATATTCATATCTTTTAAATGGTGATAAGAATGATTTACATACATTAGCTTATAATGAAAAAGTATATATTAATCTAAATGAAGAATGTAATAGTTCTGATGTTAGAATATTTGTATACTATAATAGTTCATCTAGTAAAAATAAATTAACTATTTTATATAATGCTCATAAAGATTATCCATTATATCAAACAGATAAAGAATTACTTTATTGTAGTTTATGTGAGGCATATAATATGGGAATTACTTCTATGAATGAAACTAGTAGAACATATAAATTAAATGTATATAAGTACATAGATAAATATTATAAAACATATAGAATTAAAAAGACTTATAAAGATGAATATTATTCTTCTTTAGATGGTTATAAAAAAGATTTATCAACTAAAAAAATGTTTTATAGATATCTTAAATACAAAAGAGTATATTATGGTCCGAATGGTAGAAGTGAATCACCAGATGCTTGTTTTGGAAAAGATTCATGTATTATTTTATTAGAAGAAATTGAATATCCTGAAATACCAGAGGAAATAGAAGTACCTAAAACAATAGATAACTTTAATATTATAGGCTTTTTAATATCATTTATGTTTTTTATAAGTATGATTGTATATTTAATTAAAAATAAATGTCGAAATATGTCGTACGATTAATTTATCTAATTTTGTCGAATTTAACATTTTATTACTAAAGTGTAGTACTATTTAATCAGGAGATAAAATGACAACAAATATAGATTATAAAAAAGGGGTGTTATTTATCAGATTAAATGGTGTATTAGTAGGAAATAAAATAAATAAATTTGAATCCGAAGTAATACCAATTGTTCTAGGATTAGGTTCTAGATATGTAACTTTAAATTTATTTAGATTAGAACTTATAGATAGAAGAGGAATAGAATCTATTATTAAAATATCAAATATTGTAAGTAGACATGATGGTAAACTTGCGATATGTGAAGTAAGCGAAAGTATAAAACAAAATTTTAAAAATAGTGATATTTATGATTATTGTTTCAGAACAAAAAATGAATTAACCTCCCTGGGGGTGTTTAAAGTATGAATGATGAAATGATAAAAGAAAATAGTTGGTTAATATATAAAGTTGCTAGAACTTATAGTGAATACTATAATATGGATGACTTATTTCAAGTTGGAAGTATTGGTCTAATAAAAGCATATAAAAATTATAAAAAAGATTCAAACATTAAGTTTTCAACATTTGCATATAAACATGTCTTAGGAGAGATAATTAGATACATTAAAAGTGATAGAAATATAGTAGTTAGTGATGAATACATGTCATTATATAAAAAATATGAAAAAGTAAAATCATTATTAATAGCTAAATATAATAGAGAAGTTTCTTTTAGTGAAATATGTAAATTTATGGAAATAGATGAACAAAGATTATTATCTGTTATAGAGTCAGTTATGTTTACTAAAAGTATTGATGAAGAAGGACTTATTAATTATGAATTTGGATATGATGATAGGGATGACATATTTAATAAAATGCTTTTAGAAAATGAGATAGAGCATTTAGAACCATTTGATAAGTCAATAATAGATTATAGATATTACCAGGGATTTACACAAAGTCAAACTGCTGAAGCACTTAACACAAGTCAAGTAAAAGTCTCAAGAAGAGAAAAAATAATATTACAAAGAATGAAGCAAAGTATTTCTTCATAATGAAAAAAGCATAATTTTATTTATGCTTTTTTGGTATTAATAAAGAGATAATTGCACCAATCACACCTATAAGTAGAGCAGTTATAATTATTCTATTAGTTTTATTATCTAAAAAAGATTCTTGCTTAATATTTTCATCTTTTATTTGAAAACTATTTTTAATATTAGATAACGTTTCATCATTATCATTTATTTCACTATTAGAAGTATATGTTAATGTCACTATGTATTTATTAGTAGTATAAATATAACCTTTTTGATATGTATTATATCCAAGACTATTCATTGTTGGCCACATAGTATTGTATGAAAGTATATCATTATTATTTAAAGTTTCTTTTTTCATATTTGATACATTAACTTTTATATCAAATTCTTTTAATTCATTATTGATACTTTCTTCTATATATTTTGTATAATTAGAAATATCTTCATCATTAAAATGTTTAATGTTATATTTATTTTCAGAACTATTATTATCTACAGTTACAACTATATTATGAAATATATTATTATCTTTATTTTCCCATTTATATATATTTGTTTTTTCTTCTACTTTATCTTCTATGAAATTTTCAGGTATATCTATTTTGAATATATCATTTTCTACTGCTTTTACATTACATACTGACATAATAGTAAGTAACACAATCAATAATTTCTTTTTCATTTAATTTATCACCTACTTAAGATTATAAAACATTTTTAAAAAAAAATAAAGTATGAGATTTACATTTCAATAAATTAAAGATATAATTAATATAATAAAGGAGTTGAAAAAATGGATTTAAAGAATAGAGATTTTTTGAAATTATTAGATTTTAATGAAAAAGAAATTAGATATTTATTAGATATGTCAAAGAGTTTTAAAGAAAAGAAACATAAAGGATTAGAACATCAATATTTAAAAGGTAAAAATATTGCGATAATATTTGAAAAAGATTCTACAAGAACCAGATGTTCATTTGAAGTAGCTGCTTATGACTTAGGTATGCATGTTACATATTTAGGACCAACTGGTAGTCAAATGGGTAAGAAAGAAAGTATTGCTGATACTGCTAGAGTGCTTTGCAGAATGTATGATGGAATAGAATATCGTGGTTTTGATCAAACTATTGTAGAAGAACTTGCTAAATATTCAAGTGTTCCTGTATGGAATGGATTAACAAACGAATTTCATCCAACTCAAATGTTAGCAGATTTTATGACAATGGAAGAAGAATTTGGCCATCTTAAAGGATTAAAATTAGTATTCTGTGGGGATGCTAGAAATAATGTAGGTAATTCATTAATGGTAATGAGTGCTAAGTGTGGTGTAAACTTTACATGTTGTGCTCCTAAAGATTTATGGCCTGATGAAGAACTTACTAAAAAGTGTCAAGAAATAGCTAAGAAAAATGGATGCGTTATAGAAAGAACAGAAGATATATTGCAAGGTGTTAAAGATGCTGATGCTATATATACTGATGTTTGGGTATCAATGGGAGAACCTGTAGAAAAATGGAAGGAAAGAATAGATTATTTAAAACCATATCAAGTTAATGATAAAGTCATGTCTCAAGCGAAAGATAGTGCAATATTCTTACATTGTTTGCCATCATTTCATGATTTAAATACTACTATTGGAAAAGATATATATGAAAAATATGGTCTTGAATCAATGGAAGTAACTGATGAAGTGTTTAATGGAAAACATTCTAGAGTATTTGATGAAGCAGAAAATAGAATGCATACTATTAAGGCAGTTATGTATGCAACTTTAAAAAAATAGGTTGATATGAAAAAAGTTAAAATTATACTAATAGTTTTATTTATTATACTATTAGTATTATCTGGTTTGATATATATAGATTATTTTATAGTTAAAGAGAAAAACAGTATACCTAAAATTTCTTTGATGGAAGAGGAAAAGGAATTTTATGTTTACAAGGCACCTTTTTATAAAGTTTGGAAATGTAAAAGCGATGGTTCTATTATTATAGGCGACTATAAAGATCCTGATGCAATATGTAAAACTAATTATGAATTTGTAAATGGGTACTATGTAAATGCTAATAATCTTAAAATATCTAAAAAAGATTTATATATGTTAACACTTACTGGTATATATACACGTGATATGGTTGAAAAAATGACTACTCAGAATGAGTTATCTTCTGCATTATATGTCGTTTCTAAATATGAAACTCTTGAATATAAAGATGTTATCGATAATGATGGAAATGAACTTAAGAGTACTGATGGATTTAATATTGTTGTATTTCCAACATTTGAATATAATAAAAAGACTGATTCATATAATTGGTCTTATAATACTAAGGATATAAATAATTATTATTGTTATGATAATAAAAGCAAATCATATTCAAAATTTGTTAATAATGCTTGTGGAGAGTTTGTAAAACTATCTTTAGATGAAAAATGGTGTAGTTTGTATAAAACTTCTACCATCTCATCAAACGAAGAAATAAGTAAGTATTGTAAAAACTAGCTTATTTCTTTTAACTTGTTAAAAAGTATATTACATGTTATAATGAATAGGGTGAAAAAAGTATGAAACAAAGAGTTATAAGCGCAATAATTGCATTAATAATAGTTATTCCTTTAATAATACTTGGAGGATATGCATTTTATATTGGACTTTCTATAATAGGAATTATAGGATTCTATGAAATGATTAGATGTAGGAGTGAATATAAAAAGGTTCCTAATATAATTAATGCTTTTGCAATGATATGTTTTGTATTATTAATGCTTTCAACATTGATTAATTTTAGCACTGAGAAATTATTTATAATATGTGTTATAATGATGCTTGTGCCTTTAATATTTATTACAGATAGAAATAAGTATTGTGTTGAAGATGCATTTTATTATATAGGAGTTATATTATTCTTAGGGCTTGCATTTAATTATATTATAAATATGAGAGATTTATCATTGAATTATTTTATTTATGTTATATTAATAACAATATCAACGGATACATTTGCTCATTTTTATGGAACTAAGATTGGGAAAAATAAATTATGTCCTAAAGTTTCACCAAATAAAACAATAGAAGGTATGTTTGGAGGTACTCTTCTTGGTACATATATTGGTACAATGTTTTTATTAATGATCAGTGATAGTTTTTCAGTTATTTTAGCAATAATTGTATCACTTGTACTATCATTATGTGCTCAAGCAGGCGATTTAGTATTTTCTGCAATTAAAAGAAAATATGGAGTTAAAGATTATGGTAATATTATGCCAGGGCATGGTGGGGTATTAGATAGACTTGATAGTATAATATTTGCTATGTATGCATTTACATTCATTCTTTACTTTGTATAGGAGGATATATGAATTTTATAATAACATTATTAATATTAATTCTTATTTTAGGATTAATTATTGCCATTCATGAATTTGGTCACTTTATTGCGGCTAAAAAATCTGGTGTTTATGTAGATGAATTTTCTTTAGGAATGGGACCTGCTTTATTACAATATAAACCTAAAAAAAGTGAAACTACTTATTCATTAAGAGCATTTCCAATAGGTGGATTTGTTGCGATGGCAGAAAAAGAAGATCCTAAGAATAAAAAAATAAAGAAAGATAGGGTACTTGAAAATAAAAGTTTTTTAAAGAAATTTATTGTACTTATAAATGGTATATTTTTTAACTGTTTACTTGCGATTGTTTTATTCTTTATTAGTGGTTTGATTTTTGGAAGACCAGTACAAGAACCTGTAATAAAGACTGTAAGTGAAAATACTGCTGCTTATAATGCTGGACTTGAACCTGGTGATAGAATAATTAAAGTAAATAATACAGATGTTGAGACATGGGATGACTTTGTATTAGAAGTTTCTGCTAAAAAATTGAAAGATAGTTATGAATTTGTTGTTTTAAAAAGTAATGGAAGTACTAAAACTTATAATATAGTACCAGAAGTTAAAAAAATAAATGGTGAGGAAACAAGAGTTTTTGGTATTCAAATAGAAGGCGCAACTCATAAAAAAGGATTTGTTAATGCAGTTAAATATGCATTTGGTGGATTCTGGGAGAATACTGTAACTATATTTAGAATAATTGGTTCATTATTTACTGGTGAAGTGTCTGTTAATACATTAAGTGGACCGGTAGGAATATTCTCTTTAATTGATTCAGTAAGATCACAAGGATTAGAAGTATTGTTATATTTAACAGCATATTTAAGTATAAATGTAGCAGTAATTAACTTAGTACCAATACCAGTATTTGATGGGGGAAGAATATTCTTATTAATAATAGAAAAAATAACAAAGAAAAAATGTAATGAGAATGTTGAATATATAATAAATTTAATTGGTTTTGGTTTGATGATAATTCTTATGCTTTATGTTACTTATAATGATATATTTAGGTTGGTGAAGTAATGCAAAATAGATATCTTGATAATAAAGTTGTACTTAAATATTGTCCTGATTATTATCGTATAATAAATGAAGAATTCAATGAATTAGATTATATGAGTGATAAGATTATTGAAATATTTCAACAATATATTTTTTCTATTGATATTAGAAATAAATCAGAGATTAAAAAAATATCTAGTTTAAATAAAGCAATAGTTAGATATTTTGATGATAGGGAGTTTAAAACAATACTTACTAATTTTTTACTTGCGTTAAAAGTACCAAAGGGTACTAAAAATGTTATTTCAATCATAGTAGATAATATTTTGCAGCAGCATTTAAAATATATGGAGGGTTTTACTAGAAATATTTATATTCCAAGATGGATATAAGAAGAAGTGAGATGTATGAAAACAAATAAAAAAATATTTTATGATATATTTAGTGAATTTAATCAAATAAATAAATATAGAGAACTTAAATCAATAGTTCATCATGGTACGAATAGATTAGATCATATAACAAGAGTTTCTAAGGTGAGTTTCTTTATATCAAAGAAATTAGGACTTGATTATATATCTTGTACTAGAGGCGCTATGATGCATGACTTTTTTACTGAAGATGATATGAAAAGA
Source organism: uncultured Bacilli bacterium (assembly GCA_934090685.1). Taxonomy (GTDB): domain Bacteria; phylum Bacillota_I; class Bacilli_A; order RF39; family UBA660; genus CAG-1000. The sequence continues at coordinate 39,735 of CAKOJN010000006.1, read as the reverse complement.
TCTGATGATAAATACAAAGTATTTTTAAAAACTCATCCGATGGTCGCTCTTGATAATTCTAAAAATTATTTTAAGATAAATAATATAGAAGAGGATATTATATTGAATCATATGTATCCTATATCAAGAAATAAACCTAATTATAAAGAATCAAAAGTAGTATGTATAAGTGATAAGTTAGTAAGTTTCTATGAATTTTTTAGATATTCATTAAAATTAGAAGTATATATGATATTATTTTCATTTATTAATTTTAGATAAATGATATAATACATATATGTCTCAGTAACTCAGTTGGATAGAGTATCCGCCTCCTAAGCGGAAAGTCGGCAGTTCAAATCTGCCCTGGGACACCATATAAAAAAATAAGACACTAATTAGTGCCTTTTTTGTTTGATTAAATATTATCTGGTATTAATAGATTTAAATAATTTATTATTTCTTCTTTTGAATATTTAGTGTTATCTTTTAACCATTCAACGCCTAAGTTAATAACACCACCTAAATAAAATTTAACTATTATGTCATCTGGAATAGAACTTTTGAATTCATCTTTACTCATCTTTTTTAAAAGATCATTATTAACAACGCTTAGTAATATATCCATCATAATACTATTTCTATTATTAATCATTATAGATGTATACATTTCTTTTCTTTCTTCTATGTGATTTAAAAATATCTTTATTAGTTCAATATAATATTCTTTTACATTTAAATTATTATTGTTTTTATTAAGTTCACTTATAAATTCATTTTTTAGACTATTAATAAAATCTACTAGTAAATCATATTTATCTTCATAATGAGAATAAAAGGTTGATCTATTGATTAATGCTTTGTTACATATATCAGATACTTTTATTTCTTCAAATGTCTTATCTTTCATAAGTTCTATTAAAGTATTATAAATTAAATTCTTTGTTTTTATTACTCTCAAATCAGTTTTCTTTTCCATTTCCATTCACCGTGTATCAATATACACCTTTTTTGTACAAAAGTAAAGATAATAAACACTATGTTGGGTAAATATTAATACAAATTTGAAAAAAGTGTTTGAAAACATACTGTTTCTTGAAAAATACTAGTGATTTTTTTATAATTTTGTAATAGAATATCTTATCGGAATGGAGAGATGATATGACAAAGATAGCACAAAAGATTTGTGAGAACAAAATAATGATACTAATAATATCTGCAGTACTTTTAGTTCTTTCATTTATAGGCATGAGTTTAACCAAGATAAACTATGATATTTTAGTTTATTTACCAGATGATATTGAGACTATAAAAGGTCAAAATATATTAACTGATGACTTTGGTATGGGTGCTTACTCAGTTGCTATAATCGAGAACATGAGTAGTAAAGATATACTAGAACTTGAAAATCAAATTAAAGATGTCGATGGTGTTAATAAAGTTGTTTCACTTTATGATGCGATTGGCACTAATATTCCAGTTGACATGCTACCAACTGAAATAACTAGTCATCTACATGATGAAGATACTGACTTATTATTTATAACATTTGAAAATGGTACATCAAATGAAAAAACAATTGATGCGGTTAGTCAGATTAGAGAGATAACTAAAGATAAATGTAAACTTGGTGGGATGAGTTCAATGGTTCTTGATACTATGAACTTATCAGAAAAAGAAATATTCATTTATATAGTTATTGCTGTTATATTCTGTATACTTGTTCTTGAAGTATCACTTGACTCTTATATTATACCTTTATTATTACTTGGTAATATTGGGTGTGCGATAGTATTTAACTTAGGAAGCAATGTGTTTTTAGGACAAATATCATATATAACTAAGGCATTAGTTGCTGTGTTACAACTTGGTGTTACGACAGACTTTTCAATTTTCTTATATCATTCATATGAGAATAAGAAAAAGAATAGCAAAAATAATGAACTTGCGATGAAAGATGCGATTATTGAAACATTTAAGTCTGTAATGGGTAGTTCATTTACAACAATTGCTGGATTCTTAGTACTATGTACTATGCAATTAACATTAGGTAAAGATTTAGGTATAGTAATGGCAAAAGGAGTATTGTTAGGTTTATTGAGTGTATTTACATTATTCCCAAGTTTATTACTTACATTTGATAAATTAATTGATAAAACTAAACATAAGAAAGTTAAAATTAATTTTGAAGGAGTTAACAAGTTTATAGTTAAAAATAGAATTGTTACTTTGATAATATTTGTTATTTTATTAGTACCAGCATTCTTAGGTAATAAGAACATTGATGTATATTATAAAATAGATAGATCACTTCCAGATACATTAGAAAGTATAAAAGCTAATAATGCATTAAAAGAAAAATTCAATATTGTTAGTCCGGAAATATTATTAGTAAGTAAAAATATTAAAACTAATGATGTTGTAAGCATGACAAATGAAATAAAAGATATTGATGGTGTTGACTTTATATTATCATTTGATGATTTACAAAGTTATGGAATAACTGACACTATGATTAGTGATGATATGAAATCTATATTTGAAAATGATAACTATAAAATGTTACTTATTAATTCAACTTATGAAGTTGCGAGTGATGAGTTAAATAATCAAACTGATGAGATTAATAAATTAATTAAGAAGTATGATGAAAATGCTATTTTAGCAGGTGAAGGTCCACTTATGAAAGATTTAATTTCTATTAGTGATACTGATTTTAATAATGTTAATTATTCATCTATATTCTGTATACTAATTATATTAATTATTGTACTTAGAAGTTTCTTGTTGCCAATATTATTAATTACTGCGATCGAGTCTGCTATATTTATGAACATGTCAATTTCATATTTTGGTGGAGTAACGCTTCCTTTTGTGGCACCTATAGTTCTTGGTACTATACAATTAGGTGCAACAATAGATTATGCAATCTTACTTACAACTACTTATATAGATAGAAGAAAGAAAGGTATGGAAAAAGAATCTGCTATGATAGATACTCTTAACTATACATCTTCATCAATATTAGTTAGTGGACTTTGCTTCTTTGCTGCTACATTTGGAGTAGGTATTTATTCTAAACTTGAAATGGTTGGTTCCTTATGTACATTGATATCAAGAGGTGCATTAATAAGTATGGCTGTAGTTATAATAGTGTTACCTGCGATATTGTTAATGTTTGATAAATTTATTATTAAGAAGGGAAATGATAAAAAAATGGAAAACAAAAATTTAAAAGCTGCTTTATTATTAGTTTCAGGGATGTTATTATTACCAAGTAATATAATGGCATTAACTAAGAATGAAACTGTATATGGTAAACTTGAAAATAATGGTAATGTTAGAAGTATGTATGTTAATGAACAAATTATCAACAAGAATAAAGAAAATGAATTAAAAGATTATTCTGAACTTAAAGATATATTAAATATTAATGGTAATGAAAAATATACTATTAAGGATGGAAATATTATATGGAAAGCTAAAGGTAATGATATTTTCTATCAAGGAAAACTTGAAAAAGATTTACCTGTATCAGTAAGTACATCTTATAAATTAAATGGTGAAAGTATGTCAGTAGATGACATGTTAGGTAAAGAGGGAAATGTTGAAATAACATTAAAATATAAAAATACTGATGCTCACTATAGAACTATTAATGGTAAAAAAGAAAAATTATATACACCATTTGTAGTAACTTTTGCGACTATGATAGATGCCACTAACAACAGCAATATTGAAGTATCTAGTGGTAAAGTTATGTCTACTGGAAAAAATAATGTAGTGGTTGGTATCGCAACACCAGGTCTTTATGAAAGTTTAGATTTAAGTAGTTTAAAAGATATGGATACTATAACTATTAGTTATGAAACTAAGAAATTTGAATTATCATCTATGTATTCAGTTGTTACTCCTAAAGTATTAGAGAGTAGTGATTTAAAAATGTTTGATAAGTTGGATAGTTTATATAGTGATAGTGATAAGTTACAAGAAAATATGAATTTAATTGATGAAAGTGCTCAAAAAATTAAAGGTGGTTCTAATTTACTTAAGAGTAAACTTGGAAGTTCTATAAAGAGTTTATCAAGTACTAGTGATAAGAATGCTTTAAGTGATGAAGAAGTATCTGCGATAAATAAACAAATATTAAATCAAATAACTAGTCAATTTGATAGTGAAGAATATACTTCATCAATAGCTAATGAAGCATGGAAAGAAGTTAGTAAGAGTTTGAATGCAAGTGATCCTAAAGTTAAAGAAATAGTTACAACTTGTGTAAAAGATTCTTTAACAGGATATTTAAAAAATAATGATAAACTTGAGGATGCTGCTAAGTGCCAAGCAGTTAAAGCAGGTAAACTTGATATATCATCTTTAAGTGAAGAAGAACAAACATTATTCTTAAAATCATGTAAACAAATCGAAAATACTCAAAAAGTGTTTGAAACTTCATGTACAAATGTTGCGACTAATGTAAGTGTATATGTTGCTAAAAATGTTAGCGATGCTGTATCAGTAAGTGTATCTAAAGAAACTGCTATATCTACTGCTAATCAAATCGTACCTGCTTTAGCAAATCAAGTTGCTAATGGTGTTAAATCTGCATCTATTAGTACAATTACTAATTCATTAAATACTTTATATTCTGGTGTAGATGAACTTGATAATGGAATTAATCAATTATCAGAAGGGGTAACTAAATTTAATAATGAAGGTATTAAAAAATTAACTAGTACAATCAACAATGATATTAAACCTGCTAGTAAGAGAGTAAAAGAATTAGTTAAACTTGGTAATGAATATAAATCAGTAAGTAGTAAGAACTTAAGTGATGATAGTGAGACTAAATTTGTATTAGTTATTGATTCAGTAAAAGCAAAAGATACTGTTAAAAAAGATACAACTAAGGTAACTAAAACTACATTCTTAGATAGAGTGAAGAATTTATTTAAATAACTTGTGTTTTGCAAGTTATTTTTTTATAATAGTCTTAAGGAGGAAGTTATGTTTAGTAAAACTGTTGATAAGTTTATAGCAGGTGCTTTAGTTGCAACTAATATACTTAGTGTGTCTGCATCTGCTGGTGTTGATAATGATAGAAGGGAAGTTCAGGGGAAAATTGCTAGTACAGAAAAATCATATAATGAGTGTGATTTAGTTGAATATTATGATACATATGAAAATGCTTGTAAGAGACTTGAATATCTTCAAAAATATTGTAATGTACTTAGTAGTGATATTGTAGAAGGAAATTTTGATGTGGTTAGACAATATACTGATAAGTACGTTATTGACAGTAATGCTTCAGAAATGCTTGAGAATGCTCAAAAAGCAATTTTAGAAAAGGGTGGAGTAGTTACAAATTATAGTTTTGAGAAGGGACCTGTTAAAGAAATAGTATCTAGTAAAGAAATATTATCTTCTAATAAGACTCTTAAGGGTAATAATGAGAAGGACGCATTAGAACAAGCAAGAAATTATGTAACTAAACTTGAAAAAGAATATGGTGATGAAAAGTATGATGTTGATGTTGATATTGACACAAAACCTATTTATGAGATTGAACCTGAAAAAATAGATGTATCTAAAAGATTTGATAGTAAACAAGATGCTATTGCTTATGTAAATGATATGAAGTCTAAAGGATATGATGTCAATTACGATATTAATGAAGTAAATATTAATGTTAATGGGGATGTAGAATATATATATGCTTATGACAGAGACACAGCACATGGTTTATTATTCGATAAAGATCAAGCTGAAGTATATTTGATAGCGCATAGAAGAGTAAGATCTGATTTAATTAGTCAAGGTTATGCTTTAACCGATATATCATTTGAAAGAGTAAGAAGATGGGATACATGGACATATGATATTGTTTATACATATTCTAAACCAATAGTAAAAACTACCTCTACCGTTAAATATGATTTAGATGCAACTCTTACTAAAGATGGTATAATAAATGGATATGAAGCAGATATTGATTACACTGTGACTGAAAATGAATTTGAAGAATCAATAAAAGATATACTTACTATAAGTAGTGAAGTAGAAGAAAATATTGATGGATTTAAATTAGAAGTCAGATTATTGTTAGATGAATTTATTAATTTTAGAAATGGTCAAATTGATAAAGATATTCCAAGACATGATATTTATTATTTCTTTGAAAAATTAGAAAATATCATCCCTAAACCAGATACTGAAGAGGAAAAAGAAAGACTAGAAAAAGAATTAGAAACTTATTACGAAAGAGAATATGATAAAGATACACCTAAGACAGGTGATGATAGAAATATAGAATTATATTTATTCTTAGCAGGACTTAGTACATTTGGACTTATTGCGACTGGTAAGAAAAAGGAAGATGAAATTAAGAAAACATTAAAATAAGAGTTCTTGTTTAGAACTCTTTTATCTTGCCATATTTTTCTCAGCAACATATTGTAGATTAATTTGTCTACCATCTGGGGTTTTAAAGTGTAGGGTAGTACCACTTGGAATATATTGAAATACATGTTCTATATATTGTGGATCTCCACCTTTAATAAGATCTCTATATTGCATCCAGTCTTTATTATTTTGCTCATTTAATTGTTCGCTATTTAAACCTGATTTTCTAAATGCTACATTTAAATTACCAAGTCCATAGTTATAATTTTGAACTCCCTGTAAAACAACATAACTTACTTGTCTTAATGAGTCTTGCAATATCATGACACCTGCTTTGATGTTTTCTTCTACATTTTTGATATTTTCTTCTTTTATAAGATATGATTCCATTTTATTAGTTTCAAAGTTAAAAGCAGTTACATTATGATTGTTCCATACATCTAATTGAACTTGGCATAATCCAATAGCGCCACCTGGATCCATTGTCTCACTATGATATCCTCTTTCATGAGTGAAAACAGCAATTGCTAAATTAGGATCAATTCCATACATATTAGCATATTTTGTAATTAAATCTCCATAATTATTTTTGCAATATAAGTATTTTTCATTTTGAGTATTTTCTTCAACATCTAATTCTAATGTTTCTACATTTTCGACAGTATTATTATTTTGTATATTTTCTAAATTATTATCTTCAGTTTTAACTTCGACATTTCCTTCATCTATTTCTGTAGGTGTATCATATGTATATTTTTCATCAAATTCATTTTTATCATCGTTATCTACTGTATCGACATAAACAATTTCATCAGTACCTTCATAAGCAGGATTTTGAATAATGTCACCTTTATGATTAGCGATTGCGATTAGAGAAGTGGCTGTAACTAGTGATACAACAATAACTGTTCTTTTATAAAAGTTTTTTCTTTTGACTTTTCTTTCTTTCTGTCTTTTTTCTTCTTTTGCTTTAAGTTTTTGTCTTCTTTTATTTTCTTGTTCTTGTCTTATTTCTTGTTCTCTTTGTAGTTCTAAATCAATAAGATATTTTAATTCAGATTCATTAATGTTTTCAAATGTTACGTAAGAATAATTATCATCTACATTATTAATCTCTTCATGTGCGAATGCTAGTTCATTTAAAATATTATGAATACTTTGTTGTTCTAAATCTAAATATTCATATTCCATTCCTCTGTTTATTCTGCATCTTATAACATCATTATCACCAATTGTAAATTTTACTCTATACATCATTATCACCCAATTGTTCTAAAACTTTATCAATATAATCCCATTCTTCTTCAAATTCTATTTCATCTAACATAATAGAATTGTTAATAACAGAATATCTTGATGCATAGAAATCTATATTATTGTCAGTGTATATAATATAATTTTTATTTTTATGTTTGAATGCTTTAATAATTTTATATTCTTTTTTTATATTCTTTTCAAATACTGTAAAATAATTATCTTTCATATTTATACTCCTATTATAATTATTTAATATTTTTAGTGAATAGTCAAGGAAATTTGACTTTTATAAGTATGAAATGTAAAATTAAATTATGAATAAATCAAATAAGAAAAATTTAATATTAATAATAACAATATTTTTAGTATTAGTGATTTTTATGTTTATTAAATATTATAGTGGAATAGATAATAGTTATTATGATAAAGTAGGTAATTTAGATACTTTTATTTTTGATCTGGGTAACAATAATATTTATTATTATATTTATATAGGTATATTTAATATAAGTACTTTTATTGTTATGCTTTTTTCATTTATTAATACAAAATATTTAATATTAGCCACTAATATAGTTAATCTTCTTATGAGTGTTTTATTATTTTATAAGTTACTTAAAAATAATAGGTTTAATTATAATATATGTTTTTATGGAACTATTATATTTATGATATCATACTTATCAAATATATTTAATGAAGTGATTTATCTTAATTATTTACCATTTTTAATATTGGGGCTTTTATCTATTGATAAATTTATTAAAGAAAATGATAAAAAATTATTTATATTTTCTATTGTTATGATCGGATGTACTAACTATAAATGTTTATTACTATCAAATATTCTATTTTTGTTCTACTATTTATATAAAATAAAGAATATTAATAATAAAAAAATTCTAAATTTTATTTTATTACTTATTATTGTAAACACATTTTTATCTTTTATATACCTTCCAATTTTACTATATAATTATGAAGGATATATACCTAACTATAAAAATGAAATTAATTTATTAATGGTATTTTCTATCATAATGTTACTTTTTAATAAAAAAGAAAAACCTTTATTATTATTTTTAATATTAGGTTTAATTTTAAATTATATTTTTAAAATAAATATTAGTGTGTTTTATCCTTTATATAGTTTATCTACATGTATAATTCTTAAAAATATATATGAACTTAAAATAAAGAAAGAAACTATATATAAACTATTAGTTTGTTTATCTATAGTGATTATTCTATTTGATAATGATTATATTAACTATTTATTAACATTTATTTTGATTATATTGCTAATTAAAGATAATAAACTTTTTATATTATTTTTAATGATATATTTTATTTTATATGGAGGTATTAATTATAGTTTAAAATATAAGGTAAATAAAGATGGGTTTAACTACATTAATTATAATGATTTTAATTTGAAGAGTTATACTAAATATAATTTTCCATATAATGAAGAATTATCTTTAAAATATGTTATTATTAATGATTCTGACAACTATAATTATACTAGTGATTTAAAGAAGTTTTATATTAATAATTCTAATATAATATATGTTAGTAAAGAGGTAAAACATATTAACAATGAATATATAGGTAGTGGTAAAATTATTATAGACACATCTTCTATTAAAGATAAAATATTAATAATAAAGAGTAATAATGAGAGTATTAAAATAAATAATAATGAACTTGAAAATCAAAAATATATTTTTATAAATAACAGTGATAAACTTGAAATAACTTTTTCAAATAAATTCAATTATAATGATATTGAATGTTTTTATATGAATGATAATATTGATATCAATAAACTCAGTGATAAAACTAAATTTAATGTTAATATGAATAGAAATGGATATATAGTATTTAAATATAAATATGATAAGTTCTTTAATATTTATATTGATAATAACAAAGTATCTTACTATAAAGTTAATAATGATTTAGTAGGAATTAAAGTTAATAAGGGAAAACATAGTGTTGAAGTCAAATATTTTTCTTACTATAAATTAATATCATTTATAGTATCTATGATTAGTATAATAGTTTATAAATATTTATACAAAAAAAATATTAATTTATAAATATTTGTGTTAATATATTCATATGGAAAAATATATAATTGGAAATGTTAAAAGTATCATATATGAAAGTAATAGTGGTCCATATAAAGTTGGAGTTTTTAGAATAAAAGAATCTAATGATGATGCTCTTTCTAAATATATAAATAAAACTATAAGTTTTACTGGTAATTTTAACGAACTTAATAATGAAATTGATTATATTTTTTATGGGGAACTTACAAATCATAAAAAATATGGAACACAATATTCAGTTAAAAGTTATGAAATAAAAGAACCATCTGATATTGACAGTATCATAGTATATTTAAGCAGTGGTATGTTTAAAGGAATAGGTACTAAAACAGCAGAAAGAATTGTTGAAAGATTTAAAACTGACACTATTAATGTAATAAAAACTGATTATGAAAAATTATCATTTATTAGTGGGATGACTTTAAAAAAAGCGAAGATGATGCATGATAAAATTATTGAAAGTGAAATAAATCAAGAATTGATAGTTAAGCTTGGTACATATGGTTTTACTGTTAAAGAAGCAATTGAACTTTTAAATATATATGGAAATTCAATATTCGATGTTATTGAAAATAATATATATGAATTAAGAGAATATATTTCCTTTGAAAAATTAGATAGTATATTTCTTAAAAATAATTATGAAATGCATGAGTATAGAGTACTTGCTTTGATAGAATATTTAATAAATAAATATTGCTATGAAGTGGGAGATACATTAATAAGAAAAGAAGAGTTATTTTTAAGACTTAAGAGATGCTTTAATAGTAATTTTACTATAGATATATTTTTATTAAATATTGATAAACTAAAAAGAAATAAAAGGATTGTAGAGATTAATGATTCATATATGCTTTATAATTATTATGATTGTGAAATGTTTATTATGAATACTATAAATAACTTAAATAAGATTAAGAATATTTATGATAATGATAAAATAATAAAATATATAAAAGATTATGAAAAAAAATATTCTATTGTTTTTAATGAATCTCAACATATTGCGATAAAAGCATCTATTATGAATAATTTTTATATTATTACAGGAGGACCTGGGACTGGTAAAACGACTATTATAAGAGCAATAGTAGAAATATTAAAAGAAAAGTTAGGTGTTGATTCAAGAGATATAGCATTACTTGCACCAACTGGTAGAAGTGCTAAGAGGATGACTGAAGCAGTAGGGGCGCCGGGATATACAATACATAAATTTTTGAAATGGAATAAAGAATTAAGTGCCTTTGGTATAGATGAATATAATAAAGCACAAGAAAAGATAATAATAGTAGATGAAGCAAGCATGATAGATATATTTTTATTTTCATCATTATTAAAAGGACTTAAAAGTAATGTTAAAATAATCTTAGTAGGAGATGTTAATCAACTACCATCTATTGGTCCAGGTGATTTACTAAACGATTTAATAAACTTACCAACTATTAAAAGTAAATATTTAGATACAATTTATAGAGTAAAAGAGGGAAGTTATATTACGACTCTTGCTAAGGACATAAAAGAGCAAAAAGAATTTTTATCATTTTCTGAATATAATGATTTTAAATTTATAGAGTGTAGTGATGAAGATATAATACCTTATTTAAATGAAGTGGTATTTAAGGCAATTAAAAAAAATATTAAAGTAGATAATTTTCAAGTTCTTGCTCCGATGTATAAAGGATTAAATGGAATAGATAATTTAAATAAAAATATGTCAGAATTATTTAATAAAAATAATGATAAATATTTAATTGGTGATAAGTATTATAAAATTAATGATAAAGTTATACAACTTGTAAACGATGTTGATAATAATGTATTTAATGGAGATATAGGTTATATTACTGATATTAGAAATATAGATAGAAAAACATATGTTGATATAGACTATATAGGTAATAAAGTTACATATACGATGTCTGACTCAGATAAATTTAATTTAGCATATGCAGTTAGTGTTCATAAAAGTCAGGGAAGTGAATATGATAATGTAGTAGTGGTACTAGCAAAAAGTTTCAGTAGAATGTTTTATAACAAATTATTATATACAGCAGTTACTAGAGCTAAAAAGTCTTTAATATTACTTGGAAGTATTGACTCATTTAATAAATCTGTTAAAACATTATATGCTACTGATAGAAATACATTAATGAAAAATGTATAAAAGTATATAAAAAAATAAATACTAATAATATCAAAGGAGAGTGATATTATTAAACTATTTGAAAAAATGATGCTATTTGCTGGTGGAGCTTGTGTAGGACTTATGTATCAAAAATATGAAAAAAATATTAATAGATATATGAAGAAAGCTAAAATGGCGATAAATGATATGAAATAGTTCTATTTTGAACTATTTTTTTAATAAAATTTATGTTATTATTATTACAGATAAGGAGTGTAGAAAATGATAGATAAAAATGATGGTAATAAAAAAGTAAATACACGCAAAGTAAATGAACTTGTAAAAACTGGTAATAAAATATTAAATATTCTGTATATATTATTTATTATTCTACTTGTGTATGTAGTTAGTTTAATATTTAAAGAGTGGAAAATATTAGGGTTCTTAGGTAAAATATTTTCTATAATATCGCCTATATTTATTGGTTGGTTCTTTGCTTGGTTATTAAATCCAATAGTAAAAAAATTAACTGAAAAGGGTATGAGTAGAATTTTATCTACAATAATTGCGTATTTAGCAATGGTGCTTATGATTGTATTAATTTTGGCATTTACAATACCTTCTTTAGGAACGCAAATATCAGATATAGTAACTGCAGTTCCATCAATAGTATCAGATGTAAAAGAATGGATTAATAATATATTTGTTAAAATTTCCAATTTAAGTTTAGAAAATTTAGATTCAGTTAAAAATACATTTATGAGTAGAATAGAAACTTTCGCTACTGATATTGAAACATCACTACCAGAAATGGCAATGAATTTTGTATCTAGTCTTGCTAGTGGAATAGGTAAAATATTATTAAGTTTAATCTTAGGGTTCTATTTATTATTTGATTTTGATAAGGTAACAGCAGGATTTATAAGTTTATTTCCTAAGAAATCAAGAGGAGAAATAAGTTACTTATTAGAAAAGCTAAATGATTCATTATATTCATTTATTAGTGGAACACTATGGTTATCATTATTACTATTTGTTGTTTCAATTATAGGATTTTCAATTATAGGATTAAATGCTCCAGTGCTAATAGCATTTATATGTGTTGTTACAAATTTAATACCATATATTGGTCCTTATATGGGAGCAGCAGTAGCAGGTGCGATTGGATTTGCTGAAAGTTCTACTATTGGAGTTTTGACATTATTATTTATATTAATAGTTCAAACTATTGATGGTAATGTGCTTCAACCACTTGTTATGAGTAAGAAAATGAATTTAAGTCCTATAACTATAATATTATCATTATTAATATTTGAATATTTATTTGGTATATTTGGTATGATTATTGCGACTCCTGCAGTGGCATTACTTAAAATAATATTCGTATTTATTGATGAAAAATATAATTTATTTGGATTTAGAGATAAGGAAGAAGAGTAGATATGCTCTTCTTTTAAATTGCCAAAAGATAGACAAAAAAACAAAAATGTTGTACACTTTTTATGTAGGATTGTATAAATTTTAAAAACGTAGCTTTGATTTGAACTAAATAATCTTAATGTGCAATTTGAGTTAGGAAAGGAATATAAGAATATGAATGAAACAAACGTAAACAAAAATTTAGAAAAAATCTTGTCTTTAAGTAAAGAAGAACTTGAAAAAATTTTTTCACAATTATCAATGACTGAGATTGAAGATTTATTAAATAAGTTAAATGAGGTGAGTGAGAATGACTAAAGAAGAATTTGTATCAATGCTTAACAGTGAACTTGAAAATTTAGAACAAGAATATAAATTTGCTAGGCAAACTGTTGAATATTTTAAAACTATAAATTCTGGAGGTAAAGAACTTCAAGAAGCAGAATATCGATTAAAAGTTGTTCAAAAAAAATTTGATGCTTTAAGAGGCTTTGTAGATTTACCAGCTTACGCAAGAATACAAGCAATGTCAGATATTGAAATTGAAGAATACAAAAAAGAAAAAATAGAAGAATTAGAATTGAAAATTAATGAAATTGAAGCAAGAGAAAAGCAAGAAAAAGTAAAATTTTCTCAATTAAAAGCGGAACAAGAACAACTCATTGCTAAAATTGGTAATCTTTTTGGCAATGAAAGAGATAACGCCATTTATAGAGGTCAACAATTAGCAGTAAAATTAAGTGAATATGATATTAATAATCAATGGGGTGTGTTTGCCAATATAAGAAAAGAAATTGATAAAGTTAGAATGCAACAAGAACAGATCAAAGCAATGTCGTCACAAGAAATTAAACAACAATTATCATCTAAAATAAATAAAAGTAATGACCTAGCACAAAGAATCGAATGGACTAAAGACCCTATAGAAGCATCTGAGAAATTAAAATCTTCAGTTGCATTAGATCCAGAAAAAGCCCAACGAATGGCAAATTTATTAACGGATTATAGAAAACTATCAGATGAACAAAGCCAAATTGAAGTTTATATGGATTTGGGATATGGATTACCTAGAGAACTGGAAAAAAAATTAATCCAATATAAATCTTATTATGATTCAAGAAAAAATAAGGCACATAATCCTGATAAATTGATGGAATTAGTTCAAGAATATGAAGGCTCTTTTGAACAAGCAAAAGCAAATTTTAACAAACAATTTACAGAACAAAAATTATTAAAATTAATTGGTACAGAGTATAGTATGGAAAGTTCTGAAGTTGATATGGAATATTTACAACAACATACTGATAAATTAGGCGATGGTGAATTAGAACATTTACAAAATTTAGTTGAGCAAAGAAATAAATTATCAAATAAAATCTTTAAAACTAAAGATACAAAATTTGAAATAAATAATTTAAATGATAGAATAAAGTCAGAACAATTAAAAATATATAAAGAAATAAAAGGATGGTATGAATCTCAAAGTAAAGAACTTTTAGGTATACGTAGTGGTATTCTATACTATTCTCTAGACGCATTTCGATATAGTTTGGAAGAGTGCAAAAAAGATATACGTAGTTCTGAACAAGCAATTGCTCAAGTTAAAGAAAATATTCAAAAAGCACAAGTAGTAATGAATCAACAAATTCAAAATTTAGAAACTAAAAAATCTGAGATTGCACAACAAATTAGAGCTCTTGGTGGTGAAAAGTATAAAGAAACTGACATTCCTTATGCATTATATAGCAAAGAAACTAATTTAGAATCAATTGTAGATGCTCAAAATCGTTTTTATAAAAGAGATGTTGTAGATAGAGTTCAACAAGAAGCACAAAAACAAGCTGACATAAGAGAGGCTGAATTAAGAGGAATTACTATTGAACAATTATTACAAATGAAGCAACAACCACAAATAATAGATGATGAGTTTATGATTGAAAATACTGAAAAAGAAGTTTCACATGGTATAATGAAATAAATTGTTACAAAGAACTAATAAAAATGTTAGTTCTTTTTTAATGTACATGTTCTTCTTTTAAATTGACAAAAATCTATAAATAATATAAAATTATTAATAGAATAGGTGGTTAGTATGAGAAAGAAGTTAATTAATGAATATGATGGAGTTTTATTAGGAGTTGACATAGTTTTCTATGTAATATTTATTATAATAGGAAGTATACTCTTGGAATTTCAATATATTGACTATGTAAATGCAACTGATTTTGCAGTACCAATATTTTATACATTAGGTTTTTTCTCTTTACTTGCATATTTTATTAATAGAAAACCTGATGATTATGAATTTTTATTCTTTGGTTTAATTAATATAATAACAGCAACATATATTTCTAATAATTGTGATTATTATAGTCAATATATATTAGGAGAAGCAATATGTGTATATACTTTAGCGGTTGCTTTAAATAAAGGATTCTTTACTAAAGGATTAATAGAAAAAGATAATTATGATATGTTTCCAAAATTAATATCAACAATATTACTTACTATTTTAGGTGCATTTGTTTCATATCATTTTATTGAAGGCATGACAATCGAAAGTATGTTACTTGGGTATTATTTTATTGGATTTGGATTATTTGGATTATTAGAACCATTGCTTAAGATAGTAATTAGAACTCCTGAAGTCAAAAAATATTTAGATAAAGTTTTATCAAATAAGATAGATGTTTCTAAAATTAAAAAAACTATTACTAGAAATAGAGATAAAAAGTCTTTAGAAAATGATATAAAAAAAGTAGAAAAGAAAACTAAAAAAGAGGCAACTAAAATTAAAAAAGAAGCAGAAAGTAAAATATCTAAAGTTAAAAAACCTATAAAAAAAGAAATGACTAAGATTAATAAAAAGATTAATAAAAGCAAAAATAAATAATTTTGCTTTTTTAATGTTTTAATTTTTATTTCATATCATATAAATTAATAAGAGGTGAAAGTAATGGATATAATAAAAGTATCTAGTAAAAGTGTTTCTCAAAAGGTAGCTGGTAGCATAGCTAATTCTTTTAGAGAGGGATGTAAAAGTGTTGAAATACAGACAGTAGGAGCAGGAGCAGTGAATCAAGCTATTAAAGCAATTTCTATAGCCAGAGGTTTTGTGGCTCCTTTAGGAATGAATTTAATATGTACTCCAGCATTTTATGATGTCATGATAGATGGTAAAGAAAAAACCGCTATAAGACTAATTGTGGAAGCTAAGTAGCTTCTTTTTCTTTACAATAATTTTAATATATTATATAATAAATATGTAAACATAATTCATGAGGTTTACTAGTATTAAAATAAGTAGTATTTAGGAAAGGGATAATATGAAAGAGATTTTAATGCAGTATAGAAGTGAATTTAAAAACAGTTGTATATTTGTAGTAAATAAAAATATTGTAAAGGTATTTGATAATGATTCTATATTAGTTGAATATGTTAGTAATATTGAATCTAACAAAGATATTATTTCTTTTAAATACAAATATTTAAATGAAATATTAAAACTATGTAGGAAAAGAAAAATTAATTATATAGTTATCGATAGTGATATTAATTATCAAGTATATGATTATTACTTTACAGAATATAATAGTTATATTAAATATTTAAGTTTAGGAAAAATGTTTAATAAGTTTAAAAGAAAATATATTATAGCATTAAATAAAGTATATGATGTTCCTAAAAATAAATATGATTTTTAATAAGTCTTATGACTTATTTTTTTTATTTGAGTGTAAACAATCTTAAAATTATAGAAATAACTATGCAATTAGTGTATAATATTAAAGTAGATAGGGAGTGATTAAATGTTATCAACAACTATATTTAAAATAGTAACAAAGATATTAGATATATTAATTCTTTGGTATATTTTTTACCAAGTTCTTAAATATTCAAGAAATAATTTTAAACTTACTTTGATAGTAAAAGGAATAATTATTCTTGTTTTATTAAATTTTTTAAGTAAGATATTAAATCTTAATGCAGTAGGAATTATGCTTAAATATATAATATCTTGGGGACCTCTTGCTTTAGTCATAATATTTCAGCCAGAAATTAGAAATATTTTAGAAAGTATAGGTAGAAGTCAATTGTTAGGTAGACATAAAACTATGACAGTAGATGAACGTGAAAAAGTTGTATATGAGATTATAAATGCAGTAGATTATTTAAAGAAAAATAAAATAGGTGCATTGATTGTTCTTGAAAGAGATTATAGTTTAGCACAATATATAGAACCTGCGAATAAATTATATGCAGATATTAGTAGTGAACTTTTAATATCAATATTCTTCCCAAATAATCCACTTCATGATGGCGGTGTAATTATACAGGGAGATAGAATAACATGTGCAGGTAGTGTATTTCCAACTAGTACAAATCAAAACTTATCTAAAAGATTAGGTACTAGACATAGAGCTGCTTTGGGAATAAGTGAAGTAAGTGATGCGATTGCAGTAGTAGTAAGTGAAGAAACTGGAAGAATATCAATCGCAGTAAATAGTGAACTTAATTATAACTTATCATTAGATGATGCTAGAATGTTACTTATAGAAGAACTTCAACCAAAGAAAGAAATATTCTATGAAGCAGACCAAGAAAGTGAGAGTGATGAAGATGAAAAAACTACTAAATAGTTGTTATAAAGTCATTAAATCTATATTTAACTTTCTTTATAAAATAATAGATGTTATACTTATCACACCATTATCTAAAATATTATATTTTATTTCAGATAAGTTTGGTGGTAAGAATAGTGCTTTTGAAAAAGTAATTAATAATCCAAACTCACTTATATATATTTCTCTTATATTTGCGTTTGCTTGTTTTATAGCAGTAGATACTAAAGCAATAAATTTAACTGAAACAGAATCTATTGTACTTACAAATCAACCAATAATTGCTGAATATAATGAAGAGGCATATGTAATAGAAGGTATACCTGAAAGTGCTGATATAGTCCTTATGGGTAGAAAAGGAGACCTTTATTTAGCAGAACAATTAGGTGAACACAAGTTAACACTTGATTTATCTGGTTTAGGAGTGGGAACTCATAAAGTTGCTCTTAAATATAATCAACCAATAAATACATTAAGTTATAAACTTGATCCATCAAGAATAACAGTTGTTATTTATCCGAAAGTTAGTGCATCTAAAACTGTTACAGCAGATGTATTGAATGCTGATAAGTTAAGTGATACATTAGTTATTAGTTCTGTAACACTTGATAAAACAGAAGTAATAGTTAAATCTTATAAAGAAAAGTTAGAAAAGGTAGCAACAGTTAAAGCGTTAGTTGATGTAAATGCTATTAATGCAACAAGTGCTGGTACATATAAGTTAGATAAAGTTAAGTTAGTAGCATATGATGAAAAAGGTACTGAACTTCCTGATATAGAAATAGTACCTGATACAGTTACTGCTACAGTAGTTGTAACTTCTCCAAGTAAAGTTGTTCCAATTACAATAGTTCCAGTAGGTGATGTAGCAAGTGGTAGTGCTATTAGTTCAATAACATCAAATGTAACATCTGTAACATTATATGGTGATGAGGATGCATTAAGTAAAATTGATGATATTAAGATTGAAATAGATGTAAATGGTTTAAGTAAAGATAAGACATATCAACAAACAATAGTTAAGCCAAGTGGTGTAAAATCAATGTCAGATACAAATGCTACTATAAAAGTTAAGATGGAAACTGAAACATCTAAAGAATTTAAAGGAATACCAATAGTATTTGAAAATTTAGATACAAATAAATATAAAGTAAAAGCTGGCAGTGCTGATGAAACAAAAGTTGATGTAATAGTAAAAGGTGTATCAACTGTACTAAATAAATTAGAAAGCGAAGACATAAAAGCATATGTTGACTTATCTGATTTAACGGAAGGTGAATATCCTGTACCTGTTATGGTAACTGGTAAGGATTTAAAACTAAGTTATTCATCTAGAACTACTAAGATAAATATTATAATATCTAAGAAATAGGACTTATGAAAATAAGTTCTTTTTTTTGAAAAAATCTGTTGAATGTCAATCATTTGTAAATTGACTGATGAAATAGCAAATGTTATAATTTAACCATACTAAGTAAAGAAAAAGTAAAGGAGTGAATAATATGAATAAAAAAGGTTTTACATTAGTAGAATTACTAGCAGTAATAGCAATATTAGCAATACTAGTAATAATAGCATTACCAAACGTATTAAAAATGTTTAATGATGCTAAAAAGAATACATTTATGACAGAAGCTAGAAAGATTTACAGTGAAGCAGAAAAAAAATATATTTCAAATCAAGTGAAAGGGATTACTTTAACAACATATTCAGATGATAGTAGTTTGTGTGAAAATGGGGCTACAAAGTGTGATTTAGATTTAAGTGGAAGAACTAATATTGATTATTTGATTAAAACTAATACTAGTGGTAAAATTATATACTTATTAATTAAAGATGAAAACTATGAGGTTGAGCTTGGAGATATGAGTAGTGAAATAAATGCTACAGATATAACATCTTCAACTATAAAAGATACTACTACTAAAACAGTAACTATTAAGACATGTCCTGATGGAACAATAGCAGGAGATGTTAATGAAGATGGTAAAGTTGATTCGAAGGATCTTAATTCATTAAAAGAATATATAGCGGGTAATAATACATCAATAAAAGGTGGAGATTATAATTCTGATGGTGTTATAAATGCATTAGATTTAATAAGACTAAAAAAATATATATCTGGATCTGATGTTGACTTAGCATGTTAAATTGAAATAAAAAGAAATTTTTATTTTGTTTTTGCAAAAAGTGCTTTACAAATTGAATATTATATTGTATAATCATTATCGAAGTGACCAAAGACAGTAAGTGCAAACATAAATCTTACCGAGGAAACAACTATAATGACGATTATACAGTTTCCTTGTCATGAGGAAACTTTTTAATTTATGAAAGGAGACTATATGGCAAGTAAAGAGATTCTTAAACAAAAAGAAAACACTGTAAATGAAATAGCTAATAAGTTAGATAGTTCTAAAACATTCTTGTTATTAAATTATCAAGGACTTACAGTTTCTGAATTTGCAGAATTAAGAAAAAGTTTAAGAGAAGTAAATTCTGATGTAAAAGTTTATAAAAATACTCTTATGAATATTGCTCTTGGCAAAAAGAATATTGATTTAAATGATTACATGGAAGGTCCAAATGCTTATTTATTCTCTGATTCAATTATTGAACCAATAAAGGTTGTTAGTAAATTTGCTAAAGATCATCCAGCACTTGAAGTTAGAGTTGGATATATCGATAGTGAAGTTGTTGGTACTGATGTAATTAGTCAATATGCAACTATACCAAGTATGGAAGGATTACTTACAATGTTTGCTGGTGGTTTAATGGAACATGTAAGAAATTTAAGTATAGGATTAAATTTATATGCTGAAAAGTTAGAAGAAGGAGGAAATAACTAATGGCAAAGATTGAAAACAAAGATATTATTGAAGCTTTAAAAGAAAAAACTATTCTTGAAGTTAAAGAATTAGTTGATATGATGAAAGAAGAATTTGGTGTTGATCCAAGTGCTGTTGCTGTTGCTGCTGCTCCTGCTGCAGTAGAAGAAGAAGCAGATACAGGTGTTAAGAATGTAGTTCTTAAGAGTGCTGGAGCTCAAAAATTACAAGTAATTAAAGTAATTAGAGAAGCTACTGGATTAGGACTTAAAGAAGCTAAAGATATCGCTGATGCTGGTGGAAATGTTAAAGAAGGAATTCCTGCTAGTGAAGCTGAAGAATTAAAAGCTAAATTAGAAGAAGCTGGCGCTACTGTAGAATTAGCTTAATTTTGAAAGGGCCTTTTGATTAAGGCTTTTTTGCGTATATAAGAGAGAAATAGAAGAAGGAGAATTATGAGTCATTATTTTGAAAATGATAAGAACTTAAAAAGTGAAATTAGAGAGTTAAGTTACAAATATAATTCTTCTTTTTTCATATTTTATAGTGATAATGGAGTATTTAGTAAAAATAATATTGATTATGGAAGTAGATTACTAATCGAAACATATTTAAAAGAAAATGATATTAATGAAAAACGCGTTCTTGATGTAGGATGTGGCTATGGATTTCTTGGTATAATGGTTAGTAGAGTAACAGATAGTTACGTTGAAATGATTGATATTAATAAAAGAGCTGTTCATCTAACTAATATGAATATAAAAAGATATAAAGATTTTAAAGGTAAAACATATGTAAGTAACGTTTATGAAAATGTAGAAGGTAAATACGATATTATCATTACTAACCCACCTATAAGGATAGGTAAAGAAAAATTATTAGAGATACTAATTGGTGCTTTTGATCATTTAGAAGATAACGGACTTTTATATTATGTTATTCGTAAGGATCAAGGTGCTTTAAGTATAAAGAAGATACTAGAAGAAAATAGTATAAATGTTGAAATTATAAATAGAGATAAAGGATATTTTATTTATAGAGCAAAGAAATGTTAATAAAGTTTACAATTTTGGCAAATTATTATTGACTTATTGAAAAGTGTTGTGGTAAAATTTTATATTGCAGTACATTTGTTTTATTTTTAAAATTTGTGTTCTTTAAAAATTTAGGATTGGGGTGAAATAGTGGCATACAAAACAGTAAAATTTGGTGACCATAGAGAAAGAAGAAGTTTCTCAACAAAATACAGTACACTAGAGCTTTCAAATTTACTAGAAGTACAGAAAGACTCATTTGACTTATTTTTAAAGGAAGGAATAAAGGAAGTATTTGAAGATATTTTCCCAGTTGAAAGTTTTTCAGGTTCTTTATCACTTGAATTTGGTGATTATTATTTTGAAGAGCCTAAATATTCAGTTAAGGAAAGTCGTGAAAGAAAAGTTACTTATGCAGCTCCTTTAAAGGTAAAAGCAAGACTATTTATCAATGAAACAGGAGAGGTTAAGGAACAAGAAGTTTTCTTAGGCGATATGCCTTTAATGACTGATACTGCATCATTTATTATTAATGGTGCTGAAAGAGTAATAAACTCTCAATTAGTTATGGGACCATCTTGTTATTATAAGAGTGAAATTGATAAGAATGGTAGAAATATTATTTCAAGTGAAGTTAGACCTAATAAAGGTACTTGGCTAGAATATGAATTAGATGCCAGGGGTATTTTATATGTAAGAATTGATAGAACTAGAAAAGTTACAGTTACTACATTATTAAGAGCATTGGGTTTATCAAGTAATGATGAAATACTTGAATTGTTTGGTAAAGATGAATACTTAATCAATACACTTGAAAAAGATTCAACTAAGAATACTGATGAGGCATTAATCGAAATATATGAAAAATTAAGACCAGGTGAACCTGCTACTCTAGATTCAGCTAAGAATCAATTAATAGTTAGATTCTTTGATAAATTTAGATATGACTTAGGCAAAGTTGGTAGATATAAATTCAATAAAAAACTTAATGTTATTGATAGATTATTAAATGCTAAATTAGCACAAGATATTAAAGTTGATGGGGAAGTTATATGTAAGAAGGGTACATTAGTTACTAAGGAAGTATTAGAAACATTAAAACCTGTATTCGAAGCTGGTTATGGTGTTAAAGAAGTAACTATTAATGAAGAGTTAGATACATATAATAAAATCCAAGAAGTTTTAGTATATGCTAATGACGATAGTGGAAACATTGTTAAAATAATAGGTAATGATCAAACTATTGATACTAAGAGACTTACTATTTCTGATGTTTATGCTTCTTTATCATATTATATTTGTTTATTATATGGTATTGGTAAGTATGATGAAATAGATCACTTAGGAAATAGACGTGTAAGACAAGTAGGAGAATTAATTCAAAATCAATTTAGAATTGGTGTTGCTAGAATGGAAAGACAAATTAGAGATAAGATGTCTACTCAAGAAATTGATGCAGTTACTCCTAAGTCATTAATTAATATTAGACCAGTTACTGCTGCCTTAAAAGAATTCTTTGGTAGTAGTCAACTTTCTAAATTCATGGAACAAATTAACCCATTATCAGAATTAAATGATAAGAGAAGACTTAGTGCATTAGGACCAGGTGGTTTGTCAAGAGATAGAGCAGGTATGGAGGTTCGTGATGTTAATCCATCTCACTATGGTAGAATCTGTCCAATTGAAACTCCAGAAGGTCAAAACATTGGTCTTATCACATCACTTGCAAGCTATGCAAAAATAAATGAATATGGATTTATAATGACTCCATATAGAAAAGTAGTTGATTGTAAAGTTACAGATGAAATGGTTTACATGACTGCTGATGAAGAAGAAGATTATTATATTAGTCAAGCAACAATTGATGTTGATAAAAATGGTAATATAATTGAAGATAAAGTACCAGTTAGATTTGCTAAAGATAACTTAATCGTACCAAAAGAAAAGGTAGATTATATTGATGTATCTCCATCACAAATCGTATCTGTTACTACAAGTATGATTCCATTTATGGAACATGATGATGCAAACCGTACATTGATGGGTGCAAACATGCAAAGACAAGCTGTACCACTAATGATTACAGAAGCTCCAATAGTAGGAACTGGTGTAGAAGCTGCAATAGCAAGAGATTCTGGATGTTCAGTTGTTTGTGATATAGATGGTGTTGTTGAATATGTTGATGCTAAGAAAATAATTGTTAAAGGTCTTGAGGAAAAGAGAACTTATGAATTAATTAGTTATCAAAGAAGTAACAATGAAACTTGTTATAATCAAAGACCTATTGTTCACAAAGGTGATAAAGTTCACAAAGGCGAAATTATTGCTGATGGACCAAGTACTGATCAAGGTGAAATAGCATTAGGTAAGAACTTAGTAGTAGCATTCATGACTTATAATGGATATAACTATGAAGATGCAGTTATCCTAAATGAAAGAATTGTTAGAGATGATGTATTAACTTCTGTTCATATCGAAATGAAAGAAATTGAATGTAGAGATACTAAGTTAGGACCAGAAGAATTCACAAGAGATATTCCTAATATTAGTGAAGATGCAAGAAAGAATCTTGATGAGAATGGTATTATTAGAATAGGTACTGAAATTAAAGAAAATGATATTCTTGTTGGTAAAGTTACTCCTAAGGGAATGCAAGAATTATCAAGTGAAGAAAAATTATTACATGCAATATTCGGTGAAAAAACTAGAGAAGTTAGAGATACTTCATTAAGAGTTTCACATGGATGTTCTGGTATAGTACATGATGTACAAATATTTACTAAGGAAAACTCAGATGAACTTCCAGCTGGTGTTTCTAAAGTAGTTAGAGTATATATAGTTAAGAAAAGAAAAATCCAAGTCGGAGATAAAATGGCCGGGCGTCATGGTAACAAAGGTGTTTGTTCATTAATATTACCAAGTGAAGATATGCCATATTTACCAGATGGTACTCCTGTTGATATTATATTAAATCCATTAGGTGTTCCTTCTCGTATGAACTTAGGACAAATCTTAGAGTTACATTTAGGAATGGCTGGTAAAAAATTAGGTGTTCACTATGCAACTCCAATCTTCAACAGTGCTACTGAAGAAGATATTCAAGAGCAAACTAAAGAAGCTGGACTTTCTCCTGATTATAAGACATGGTTATATGATGGTAGAACTGGTGAAAAGTTTGATAAGAGAGTAGCTGTTGGTGTTATGTACATGATTAGACTTGTTCACATGGTTGATGATAAGATCCATGCAAGAGCAACAGGACCTTATAGTTTAGTTACTCAACAACCATTAGGTGGTAAAGCACAATTTGGTGGTCAAAGATTCGGAGAAATGGAAGTTTGGGCATTATATGCATATGGTGCTGCTCACATATTACAAGAAGTTCTAACAATTAAATCTGATGATGTTGTTGGTAGAGTTAGAGTATATGAAGCGCTTGTTAAAGGTAAACCAATCCCAGCTGCTGGTGTTCCAGAATCATTTAGAGTATTAATTAAAGAATTCCAAGCTTTAGGATTAGATGTTCAAATAATAAATAAAGATGGATCTTTGAAAGATATTAAAGAACTTGAAAAAGAAGAAGACAAAGATGATACACCTGTATCTATTGAAGAAATAGGTAAACAAGATGTTGAAGAAGAATCATCAGAAGATGAAAGTGATTATGAAGATGTACAACCTGAAGATGAAGATGAATTTGATGATGAATTCGACGAAGAGTTTAATGAAGATGATGATTTAGATTATAAAGAAGAGTATGGTCTTGATGATTTTCAAGATGATGCATACGAAAGGGGTGAAGAATAATGATGGAAGTTAATGAATTTGATGGAATTCGTATTGGTATAGCATCCCCGGATAAAATAAGAGAATGGTCTTATGGAGAAGTTAAAAAACCTGAGACAATTAACTATAGAACATTAAACCCTGAAAGAGATGGACTTTTCTGTGAGAAAATATTTGGTCCAACTAAAGACTTTGAATGTACTTGTAAGAAATACAAGAGATTAAGATATAAAAATGTTATTTGTGACAGATGTGGTGTTGAAGTTACTCGTGCTAAAGTAAGAAGAGAGAGAATGGGACATATTGAACTTGCTAGTCCTGTTTCTCACATTTGGTATGCAAAGGGTGTACCTCCTAAAATGGGACTTGTTTTAGATATTAGTCCTCGTGAACTTGAAGAAGTATTATATTTCGTAAGTTATATTGTTTTAGATCCAGGTATTGCACCTCTTGCTAAAAAGCAAACATTATCTGATAAAGAGTATAGAGCTTATTATGAAAAATATGGTGATGACTTTAAAGTTGGAATGGGTGCTGAAGCTATTAAACAATTATTATGTGAAGTAGATTTAGAAAAAGAAGTAGAAGAATTAAAGAAAGAAGTAGAAAAAGCTCAAGGACAAAAGAAATTAAGATTAGTTAAGAGATTAGATTGTTTAAATTCTTTCTTAGAAAGTGGTAATAGACCTGAATGGATGATACTTGATGTACTTCCAGTTATACCACCAGATTTAAGACCAATGATTCAACTTCCTGGTGGAAGATTTGCTACTTCTGACTTAAATGATTTATATAGAAGAATTATTAATAGAAATAATCGTCTTAAAAAATTATTAGAATTAGAAGCTCCAACTATCATTGTTCAAAATGAAAAGAGAATGCTTCAAGAAGCAGTAGATGCTTTAATTGATAATGGTAGACGTGGTAGAAGTGTACAAGGTGTAGGAAATAGACCATTAAAATCATTATCATCAATGTTAAAAGGTAAACAAGGTAGATTTAGACAAAACTTATTAGGTAAGAGAGTTGACTATTCTGGTCGTTCTGTTATCGTAGTTGGTCCAAGTCTTAAAATGTATCAATGTGGTGTTCCAAAAGATATGGCTTTAGAATTATTTAAACCATATGTTATGCAACAATTAGTTGAAAGAGGAATTGCACATAATATTAAAGCTGCTAAGAAGATAATTGATGTTCAAGATGAAAGAGTATGGGATGTAGTAGAAGATGTTATTTGTGAACATCCAGTATTATTAAACCGTGCTCCTACACTACATAGACTTTCAATTCAAGCATTCGAACCAGTTTTAGTAAGTGGTAAAGCCTTAAGATTACACCCTCTAGTTTGTGGTGGATTCAATGCAGACTTCGATGGTGACCAAATGGCTATCCACATTCCAATTAGTGAAGAGGCACAAGCAGAAGCTAGATTATTAATGCTAGGTGCTAATAACATTCTTGATCCTAAGGATGGAAAACCTATTGTTACTCCTTCACAAGATATGGTATTAGGTAACTATTATCTAACTCTTGAAATAGCTGGAGAAGAAAATGAAGGTAAGGCTTATAAAGATCCTAATGAGGCTTTAATGGCATATGAAAGAAGAGATATTACTCTTCATACAAGAATATGCATTCCAACTAAAGCATTTAAACATAAAGTTTGGACTGATGAGCAAAAAGATAAATATTTAGTAACAACTGCTGGTAAAATAATATTCAATGAAATATTCCCAGACACATATCCTTATATAAATGAAGGTAGTAAAGAAAATATTGAGTTTATGACTCCAGATAAGTTCTTTATTGAAAAAGGTAAAAATCTTCCTGAAGAGGTTGCTAAGTTACCAATAATTCCTGCTTTAATTAAAAAAGATTTAGGAAAAATAATTGCTCAAATATTTAAGAGATATAAAACTACTGAAACTTCTATATTTTTAGATAAATTAAAAGATTTAGGTTTCAAATATAGTACTAAGTCTGGTATTACAATTTCTCTTTCTGATATACCTGTTAATCACGAAAAAGAAACTATTATTGCTGAGACTAATGCTACTATCGAAAAGATTAATAAACAATTTAAAAGAGGTCTTATCACTGATGAAGAAAGACATAATAAAGTTATTAAATTATGGACTGATGCTACTAATAATGTACAAGGTAGATTAGGTGATATATTAAAAGAAGATGTTGAAAATCCTCTTTCAATGATTATTAATTCAGGTGCCAGAGGTTCTGCTAACCAATTAGGACAACTTGCTGGTATGAGAGGTATTATGGCTAAACCAGATGGTGGTCAAGTAGAAATACCAATTCTTGCTTCATTCCGTGAAGGATTAGATGTTCAAGAATTCTTCTTATCAACACACGGTTCTAGAAAAGGTACAGCTGATACTGCCTTAAAGACAGCTGATGCTGGATACTTAACAAGACGTTTAGTTGATGTTGTTCAAGATATAATTGTTAAAGAAGAAGACTGTGGAACTATTCAAGGTATTGAAGTTGAAGCATTTGTAGATGAAAATGGTTCTGTTATAGAAACATTTAGGGATAGAATTGTTGGTAGATATTCTAATCAAAAAGTATTACATCCTGAAACTAAGGAAGTACTTGTTGATAAGGGCGCTCTTATCACTGAAAGAATTGCTGATAAGATTGTTGAATCTGGCATTACTAAGATGGAAATTAGAAGCGTACTTACTTGTAAATCTGCAAGTGGTGTATGTCAAAAATGTTATGGTCTTAACTTAGCAACTGGAAATGTTGTTGAAGTTGGTGAAGCTGTAGGTATCATGGCTGCTCAATCAATTGGTGAGCCAGGTACACAACTTACAATGAGAACATTCCATACTGGTGGTGTTGCATCTGCTGCTGATATCACTCAAGGTCTTCCAAGAGTTGAAGAACTATTTGAAGCTAGAATTCCAAAAGCAAAAGCTACTATTGCTGAAATAAATGGTAAGATAACTAAAGTAAGTGAAGAAAAAGGTAGATTTAAAATATATATTACTAATGATGTTGAAACTCGTGAACATGTAACTCAATATAACTCTAAACTTAAAGTTGAAAAAGGTGATGTTGTAGTTGCTGGACAATCTTTAACTGAAGGTAGTGTATCACCTAAAGAATTACTTGCCGTTACTGATCCAACTACTGTACAAGGATATATTCTAAAAGAAATTCAAAAAGTTTATAAGAGTCAAGGTGTTGATGTTTCAGATAAACATGTTGAGACTGTTGTTAAGAGAATGATCACTAAGATTAAGATTGTTGATCCAGGAGATACAAACTTAATAGAAGGTCTTTCTGTAACATTAAGAGAATTTGCTGAAGTAAATAAACCTATAATATTATCAGGTGGTGTTCCAGCTACTGGTAAACCTGTAATGCTTGGTATTACTAAGGCATCTTTAGAAACAGATTCATTCTTATCTGCCGCATCATTCCAAGAAACAACTAGAATATTAACAGATGCTGCTACTCGTGGTAAAGTAGATATGTTAAACGGTCTTAAAGAAAATGTTATTCTTGGTAAATTAATTCCTGCTGGTACTGGTGCTAAACAATATAACAATATTGAAGTTATGCTTAAAAATGAACTTTTAGATGATGATGCTGCTGAAGTATTAGAAGAAAAGTTCTTAGCAACAGACGAGGATGATGAGACAGTAGATGCTATTGAAGACAAAGACAATAGCAATGAAAATGATACTGAAGAAAGTGCTATGTAGTGCTTTCTTTTTTAATTTATTAAATAAAAAAATTATGCTATAATTAAATAGGTGATATTATGTTTGAAAACTTAAGTGAAAGATTACAAAATGTAGTTAGTAATATTAAATCACGTGGTGTTATTAATGAAGATAACATTAGTGATATGATGAGAGAAATAAGATTATGTTTATTAGAAGCAGATGTTAATGTTCAAATAGTAAGAGAGTTTACAAATAAAGTTAAAGAAAAAGCATTAGGAGAAGAAGTAAGAAAAAGTATTAAACCTGGGGACATGTTTGTTAAGATACTTAAGGATGAACTTGTTGATTTATTGGGTGGAGATGCTAGTCCTTTGGTTACTGATAAGAAACCAACAATTACTATGATAGTTGGTCTTCAAGGTGGTGGTAAAACTACTACTATTGGTAAGATAGGTAATATGGTTCGTAAGAAATATCATAAGAAACCTATGTTCATTGCATGTGATGTTTATAGACCAGCAGCAATAGATCAACTAAAAGATATAGGTAAGAGTCTTGGTATAGAGGTTTATGAAGAAGGAAAGGGTAATCCTGTAGAAATAGTTAAAAATGGTATTAATTATGCTAAAGAAAAGGGTTATGATTACATTCTTATCGACACAGCTGGTAGACTTCAAATTGATGAGAAGTTAATGGATGAACTTGTTTCAATTGAAAATGAAATTAAGCCAAATGAAACATTACTTGTTATTGATGCGATGATGGGGCAAGATGCGATTAATGTAATAACTGGATTTAATGATAAACTTAAATTAACTGGATGTGTACTTACTAAAATGGATGGGGACACTAAAGGTGGAGTTGCTTTATCTTTAAGACATCTTACTAATATTCCAATCAAATTAATAGGTGATTCTGAAAAACTTGATGGTTTAAGTGAATTCTATCCTGAGAGAATTGCTGATAGAATACTTGGTATGGGTGACATATTATCTATAATAGAGCAAACAGAAGAAAAGCTTGATCAAGATGAACTTATGAGTACTGCTAAAAAGATGCAAAGAGGTAAATTTGATTTAGAGGATTTCTTAAGTACAACTAAACAAATTAAGAAGTTAGGTCCTCTTGAGAATTTGCTTAAATTAGTACCGGGTGCTTCTAAAATGGGGCTTAATAATGTTAATATTGATCCTAAAATAATGGCTCGTACTGAGGCAATAGTATTATCTATGACACCTAAAGAAAGAAGAAATCCTGAAATTATTAAGTCTAGCCGTAAGATAAGAATTGCTAAAGGATGTGGTCAAAAAGTTGAGGATGTTAATAGACTTCTTAAACAATTTGAGCAAATGAAAGACATGATGAAAAAAATGAAAAACTTTAAGTTTTAAAATAGTAGAAATACTATTTTTATTTTATAAAAAAATCTTTTTAAAAAAATACAAAAATTTATTGACAAACATATATTTGTAGTGTATTATGTTTGTACTGTAGAAGAAAGATAGTGAAAATAGAAAAAATGAATTTTATAATTAGATAGAAATTTTTAAAGAAATGTTTTGAAAAATAATATATGTGTGATAAAATAAATAATAGAAAGAATAGTAGAAAAGTGTTTATGAAATAGAAATTAAGTTAGAGGAAGGAAAAATTAAATGGGGCGTATAAAAAATAAAATTATTAATATGGATAAGAAAAAATTAATTGTAATTAGTTCTTGTACTTTACTTGTTATTGGTATAATTATATTTATAATATGTAGTATATTTTCAAAGTATAAATTAAAAGATGCATCTCTTTATGATATTGAAGCAACTATACTATATAGAGAATATATTAATTATAGTGCAGATAAATACTATGCATGAAGAGGATAGTAATAGAAATAATGCGATTAAGTATATGACAGTATATTCAATTAACAAAATATTAAAGGAACAAAAAATTAATTTGAAAGAAAAATATGGGAATTGTTTTAAAGATGGTGTATATGAACTTGATGGTGATTTACTTGAAAATAAAATACATGAAATATTTGGTGATGATATAGAAGTAGATTATATGAAGATATTCCCTAACTATAATACTAAAGTTAATGATATTAATATTAAAGATACTTCTCAATTACAAATGTTAAAAAATTATCCTAATCTAAATGCATATTCTATTAATGGAGTATACAAAAGTAAGAGGAATGAATTTTTATTATATAGTTGTAAGAATGATATTGATGGTAATATAAGTGTTAATACAACTATTAGTAAGATACAAAAAAATAGTGATACTATTGTGATATATGATAGTTATTATTTAAAAATTAGTAATGAAAATGAAGTAAAATATAGTGATATAAATTCTAAAGAAGCAGTAAATAAAAAGAAAGTAGGATACTATAAACATGTATTTAAAAAAATAGATGGAAAGTTTAGATGGAGTTCTACTACAAAAGTTAAAAAAGATAAGGTGAAGTAAGATGAATAAAAGTAAAAAATCAATAGGTTTTTGGTTATTATTAATTATAATAGGTTATATATTGATATCAACATTTTTACCAGCAGGTAAAAGAGTATTTGAAAATATTAAAAGAAATTATTCATTTACAATATTATCTAATCCTGATAATAAGGTTTATATGGATGAACTTATTAAATATGGAAAAGAAAATAAGATAAATATTGTAGTTAGTTATGCTGATGATTTAGAAGCACTTGATGTTTTAAAAGAAGATGAATCATATGATGCGGTATGGATGTCTAATTCAATTTGGTTATATATGTTAACTGATGTGAAAGTTATCAATTCTAAATCAGTAAGTATTAATCCTGTTGTAATGGGTATTAAAAAAAGTAAGGCAAATGAATTAGGATTTGTTAATAAAAACATTTATAATAAAGATATAATGAATGTTATAAAAGATGGTAAATTAAAATATGTTATGTCATCTGTAACTAAAACTAATACTGGTCTTACTGCTTATTTAGGCTTTTTGAATTCACTTGCTGGTAGTCCTGAAATATTGACTATGGAGATGCTTAATGATAAAACGTTGAAAGCAAATTTAAAATCATTATTTAGTGGAGTAGAAAGAGTTAGTGGTAGTGATACATTCTTAGAAGATATGTTTTTATCAAGTGATTCTTATGAAGCAGTAATTGCAAATGAATCATCATTAATAAATATTAATAAAGAATTAGTTGCTAATAATAAAGAACCTTTATATTTACTTTATCCAGTTGATGGCGTTGCGATTAATGATTCACCATTTGCATATGTAGATAGAAATCAAGATAAATTAGAAGAATTTAATAAATTGCAAACATTCTTACTTTCTAATGAATCACAAAAGAAATTACAAGATTATGGAAAGAGAACTTGGTATGGCGGAGTAAATACTAATGTATCAAAAGAGACATTTAATCCATCATGGGGGATAGATACTTCTAAATATTTAATACCATTAAAATATCCATCTAAAGCAGTTATGACTGAGGCTTTAGCGGTATACATAGATGAACTTAGAAAACCATCTAGTGTAGCGTTCTGTTTAGATTATTCTGGTAGTATGTATGGAAGTGGACAAGAGCAATTAAAAAATGCAATGAAGTATATATTAGATAGAAGTGAAGCAAGTAAAGAGTTATTACAATTTTCTGAAGATGATTTAATTACAGTTATTCCATTTAGTGCTTCTAATCGTAGAATATTAAAAGCAAATAGTGGAACAGATACATCTGAGTTAATTAATAATATAATTAGTTTACAACCAAATGGAGGAACTAACATATATGACTGTGTTATAGAAGGATTAAAAGAAGTTAATTCTGTAGGAAATGAATATACTAAAACAGTTATATTAATGACTGATGGTGAATCTAATTACGGAAGTTTTTATAATCTATCTAATATATATAAAAACAAT
Organism: uncultured Bacilli bacterium; assembly: GCA_934090685.1. Classification (GTDB taxonomy): domain Bacteria; phylum Bacillota_I; class Bacilli_A; order RF39; family UBA660; genus CAG-1000. The sequence continues at coordinate 6,558 of CAKOJN010000006.1, read as the reverse complement.
AATTATAATATTCCTGTATATAGTATAATGTTTGGAAGTTCAAATGATAAGCAATTAAATGATATAGCAAAACTTACTAATGCTAAAGTATTTGATGGTAAAACTAATTTGAAAAAGGCATTTAAAGAAGTAAGGAGTTATAACTAATGATTAAGATTCAAAAAAGATTTATATTATCTGCTTTAGTCTCGGGAATAGCATTTATACTATTTTATATAGTCTTTGACTTTTATCTATTAGTATCACTTTTATTATCAATAGTTATTTATGTTGGTGGGGTGTTCTTATTTAGAGGTAAAGACATGAGACTTTATGATGTTCAAGCAATATCTAAATATTACTTTGAAATGTCGAAGTTAAATGATTATAAAGAAAAAATAAAAGATAAAAATATTAGAAATAAACTTACTAAGATAGTTAATGTTTCTTCTAAAATAACTAAATATTTAGAAACTAAACCAAATAATGCTACTAAAATATATAACTTTTTAGATTATTATTTACCTTTTACCACTAAGATAGTTACTAAATATATAGAAGCGGAAAGTAAAGACGAAAAAACATTTGTTGAGAATAAATTGATTCTTAAGATGTCAGTTTATATTAAAGAAGTAGAACATGAATGTGATAGATTGCTTGAAGAAATTGTTAAATCAAAAGATAAAGAACTTGATTTTGAAATGAAAATATTTGAAAAAACATCTGATATAGATTTTGATGATGAAGGAAGTGAAGAAAATGATGAAAAATGAGAAAACTGTATCTATAATTATAGGAGTCATTATAATACTTGCAGTAGTTATAGTTGCGGTGGTATTTAAAAATAAAGGTAGTTTTAGTAAGAATACAGTAAATGTATATGCAGCAGTGGGTGGTGGTAAAGAAGATCTTCTTGCTGACAATGATATAAATAGTGTATTTGAAAATAAATATCATTTTAAATTAGTAAATGATACATGGAGTAATGGTAAAACTGTTAAAATCCCTGTATTAAGAGAAAACAGTGAGATGTATGATTTAATATTTTTCTCAGATGAAAGATATTATAATGAATATAAAACTCCTGCGATAGGAGATGAAGCAAAACGTTATACAGTTCTTGATGGCGATTTAGTTTTAAATACGCCAATAGTAATGTATAGTTGGAAACCTGTTGCTGAGGCATTGATTAAAGAAAATATAGTGACATTAAAAGATAATATTTATTATATTACTGATATGAATAAACTTATTGATTATATATTGAGTGGTAAAAAATGGAGTGATATAGGTCTTAGTAGTATATATGGTTCAATAAATGTTGGTTCTGTAGATCCTGTTACATCTTCTCCTGGTGCGACTTATTATGGACTTCTATTATCTGTTATGGCAGGCGGAGAAGTTAACGAAAATAATATTGAAAATGCACTTCCTAAGTTAAAAACATTTTATGAAAAATCTGGTTATATGAATAATACTCCTGCAGATTTATTTTCAATGTTTTTAAAGACTGGTATGGGTGCTAAACCTATAATAGTTGATTATGAAAAGAGTTTAATTGATTTTGCTAATTCTAATCCTGATGGATGGAATCAAGTTAAAGATGATGTTGTAATATTATATCCAACACCAACTATATGGAATTCTCACTGTATCGCAGCGTTATCTGAGAATGGTAAAACTGTGTTGAAAGCATTTGAAGATAAAGATGTATCACAAATTGCATGGGAAAAATATGGATTTAGAGTTGGTACTACTGGTGGTAATTATGATGTTAGTAAGATTAACATAAAAGGTGTTCCTCAAAAAATAACAAGTGTTACTTCTGGTCTTAAAATGGAAATATATGAAAGATTAATAGAGTATTTATCACAAAAATAATAAATACTCTTTTTTAGTTTTAATTTGCCTAGTCATTCTTTTATTTTAGACATAAACTAATTATGAAAGGGAGTTGTTTAAAGTGAAAGATAGTACAATGGGAATGTATCAAGGATATACTATTGAAGGATCTGCTGATTTAAAAGTAACACCAGAAAATACTAATGCAACAGCAATGAGTTGTAATAGTATGCCTGGTATAGTTTGTCCTCCTATATATGAATGTCCTCAAGAAAGATGTATACATAGACAAATAATTCATGAAGTACCACATGTTTGTCCTGTAAATACTAGAATAATTAATCATCATATTTATAAACATACTTATAGTAATTGTTATACATGCACAGAAGAAAATGATATATGTAATGTAAATGAAGGATGCTCTTGTAAATTTATGTAAGCAAATACTTGTTATTTGCTTTTTTAATTTATAGGAAGTTATACTCAGTATTAAATATAAAATAAATATTGTGTAAATATTTATTTTTTTATTGACAAGTGAATGGTTATTCAACTATAATTGTAATAGTTGAAAGAATATTCAACTATGGAGGGATTATGTTTAAAAACGATTATTCATGTGATTGTAATATTATTCATCAAGATAGGGTAGATGATGTACTTCACAGTATGCCTAGTGATAAAACATTTTTGAATCTTGCAGAATTATATAAATTAATTGGGGACACTACTAGATGTAGAATATTATTTACTCTTGATAAAAATGAAATGTGTGTTTGTGATATAGCAAATGTTCTTAATATGACTAAATCTGCTGTATCTCATCAACTAGCAGTATTAAGAAAAAGTAATATTGTTAAGTGTAGACGTAGTGGAAAAGAGGTATACTATACTTTAGATGATGATCATATTAATAAATTATTTGAAATTGGTTTAGAGCATATATATCATGAGGAGGAAAAATGAATAACTATAAATATAAAATAGAGGGTCTTGACTGTGTAGCATGTGCATGTGAACTTGAAAGTGAACTAAATAAAATAGATTTGATTAAAAATGTAACAATTAGTTTCATGGCAGAAAGACTAACATTTGACTGTAATGAGTTTGATTTAAATGATGCATTAAAATCAATTAAGAAGATAATAAGACGTGAAGAACCAGACGTTAGTATAAAGGAGTTATAATGAATAAAAAGATGAAAAAACAAATAATTATAATTATAACTTCTATTGTACTATTAATTATAGCTTTTTTAATAAATAATAAGTTATCTGTTGTATTCTTTTTGCTTTCATATATAATTGTTGGTCATAAAATAATTTATAAAGCATTTAGAAATATTATAAGAGGAAAAGTATTTGATGAAAATTTTCTTATGACAATTGCGACTTTAGGAGCATTCTTTATTAATGAGATACCTGAGGCAGTAACTGTTATGCTTTTTTATCAAATAGGTGAATTCTTTCAAGACTATGCATTAGACAAATCAAGAAAGTCAATTAGTTCTCTTATGGATATAAGACCTGATTATGCAAATGTAATTAAGGGAAAAGATACTGTAAAAGTAAATCCAAGTGAAGTTAAAATTGGAGATATAATTTTAGTTAAATCAGGTGAAAAAATACCTCTTGATGGTATAGTGGAAAGTGGAGACTCTGCTCTTAATACATCAGCACTAACTGGTGAGAGTAAATTAAGAAAAGTTGATATTGGTGATGAAGTATTAAGTGGTTCCATTAATATAAGTGGAATATTAAAAATTAAGGTTACTAAAGAATTTAGTGAATCTACTGTTAGTAAAATATTAGAACTAGTAGAAAATGCTAGTAATAGAAAGAGTGAAAGTGAAAACTTTATTACTAAGTTTGCTAGATACTATACACCTGTTGTTGTAATAGTGGCTATTTTATTATCGGTAATTCCACCAGTAATTTTTAATCAAGATTTTAATACTTGGATTTATAGAGCATTATCATTTTTAGTAGTGTCTTGTCCATGTGCATTAGTTGTATCTATACCACTTGGGTTCTTTTCTGGAATAGGTGCTTGTTCTAAAAATGGAATACTTGTTAAAGGGAGTAATTATTTAGAAACAATATCTAAAAGTGAAATTGTAGCTTTTGATAAGACTGGAACAATCACTGAAGGTGAATTTAAAGTAAGAAGTATTCATAGTGTTGATATTAGAGATAATGAATTATTAAAACTTGCTAGTTATGCTGAGTATTATTCTAATCATCCAATATCTATATCTATAAAAAAAGATTATGGTCATAAAATCAACCCTAATAAAATATCTGATGTAAAAGAAATACCAGGTAGAGGAGTTATTGCATTAGTTGATAATAAAAAAGTAATGGTTGGTAATAATAAATTATTAGAAGAAAATAATATAGAATATGAAAAATGTGATATAATAGGTACGATAATTTATGTTGCTGTTGATAATGTTTATCATGGTTATATGGTTATTAGTGATAGAATTAAAGATGATAGTGCTCTTGCATTAAAATTGTTAAAAAATCTTGGAATTAAAAAAACAGTTATGTTAACAGGCGATAAAGATGATGTTAGTAAGAGTGTTTTTGAAAGACTTAATATAAATGAATATTATTCTGAATTGCTTCCTCAAGACAAAGTAAATATAATAAATGAATTCAAAAAGAAACTGACAGATGATGGTAAAATTGTATTTGCTGGTGATGGAATAAATGATGCTCCTGTAATAATGAGTGCTGATATTGGTATATCAATGGGAGGAGTCGGTTCTGATGCTGCAATAGAGGCATCTGATATAGTTATAATGACTGATGAATTATCTAAGATTGCCACAGTGATCAATATATCTAAAAGTACTATGAAAATAGTAAAGCAAAATATTGTATTTGCAATTAGCGTTAAAATATTTGTTTTAATATTAATATCTTTTGGTATTTTAACTATGTGGAGTGCAGTTTTTGCAGATGTTGGTGTATCAGTACTAGCAATACTTAATTCAATTAGAATACTTAAAATTAAGTATTAGAAAGGGTATGTATGTTAGAGTTAAAAGATATATATTTTGAAAGAGATAATAAGAAAATATTAGATCATATTAATCTTAAACTTGATGATAATAAATTTTATGTTATAACTGGACCTAATGGTAGTGGTAAAAGTACTTTAGCTAAAATAATAATGGGTATTTTAACACCTGATAGTGGAAAAATTATATTTAATGGAATAGATATTACTAATCTTTCTATAGATGAAAGAGCTAATATGGGTATAGGGTATGCTTTTCAACAACCAGTTTGTTTTAAAGGAATAACTGTGTATGATTTATTATCTTTTGCTACAAACAATAAAATAAATAAAGTTGATGCATGTAAGATATTATATAAAGTTGGTCTTAATGCATTAGAATATATTGATAGAGAAGTCAATAAGTCATTAAGTGGAGGAGAGTTAAAAAGAATAGAACTTGCTACTGTAATAGCTAGAAATCCAATTGTGTCTATCTTTGATGAACCTGAAGCTGGTATTGATTTATGGAGTTTTAATAATTTAAATGAAGTATTTAAAGAAATACAAGATACTAACAAAGGAATTAATTTAGTTATTTCTCATCAAGAAAGAATATTAAATATAGCTGATAAAATTATTCTTATGGAAAAGGGTAAAATAGTTAAATTTGATAATAAAGATAATTTCTTTGATACATTATTTGGAGGTACTCATGAATAAAATAGATAATAATTTATTAGATGTAATACTTCCTAATGATATAAAAGAAGCAGATGCTTATAATATTCGTAAAGATGGTAAAGGTATTAAAAGAAAAGTTAGTCCATACATTAACATTGAATCTAAAGAAGATAATAAAGGTATTGATATTTATGTTAAAGAAGGTACCATAGGTGGAGTATGTGATATTCCTGTAATATTGACTGAAAGTGGACTAAATGATGTTGTTTATAATGACTTTCATATAGGTGCTGATTCTGATAGTGTTATTATTGCTGGATGTGGTATTAATAATCCTAGTCATCTTACTTCAAGACATGATGGTATACATAGATTCTATATAGAAGAAAATGCTAAAGTTAAATATATAGAAAAACATTATGGTGAGGGAGTAGGAGATGGTAAGAGAGTACTAAATCCTGTAACTGAAGTATATCTAGGAAAAAATGCTTATATGGTTATGGAAACTAGTCAAATTAAAGGTGTTGATGATACTGTAAGAACTACTAAGGCAGTATTAGAAAGTGGAGCAACACTAGTTATAAATGAAAAGATTCTTACTACCGGAAGTAATAAAGCTAAAACAATATTTGATGTTAAACTAAATGGAAAAAATTCAAGTACTCATGTTACTTCAAGATCAGTTGCTGAAGATACATCTTATCAAGAATTTAATTCAAATGTAATTGGCAATAATGAGTGTTATGGTCATGTTGAATGTGATGCAATAATTAAAGAAAACGGACAAGTAAAAGCAATACCAAAAATATTTGCTAAAGATGTAAATGCAAAATTAATACATGAAGCATCTATTGGTAAAATCGCAGGTGAACAGTTTATTAAATTAATGTCACTTGGTATTGATGCTAAGAGTGCTGAAGAATTAATAATAAAAGGATTTTTGAAATAAAATTCTTTTTATTTTATATTTATGATTATCTAAGTTTTGTCAAATGATAAAAAATATGATATTATAGACACAACAAAAAGAACTGAGTTTCCTCA
>CAKOJN010000005.1 GCA_934090685.1 uncultured Bacilli bacterium | reverse complement strand
ATTTTAATACTCCAATTTCTCCATATCAAATAATGGAGAGTCATAAAAATCTTTAAGTTCTATTTTTAAAGTTTTACATATTTTAAAGATAATTGTAGAACTTGGATTATCTACATTGTTTGCCAATAATGCTCTTAATGTTGATGGCGCAATAGCAGATAATTCAGCAAGTTTACTTGGAGTGTAATTATATTTGTTACATAATTCAAGTATTCTTAAAGTAATTGCTTCTTTAAATAACATTTTAAAAGCCTCCTTAACACTACAAAAATTCTAGCAGAAATCGGTTGAAATTATACGCTGATATCGGTTGGCTTTTGGAGGCTATAATGCTATAATGTCAATGTAGTTAAATAAAAATATGAAATTTATAATTGATTAAGCAGTACGAAAGGATTATAAAAGTTTTTTTGTATTGCTTTTTTATCAAAAAATGATGGAAATAAATGGATTTGGAGGAGTAGTAAGAAATGTTTGAAGAATTATTAATATCAGTACTATTTATTATTGTTTTAATTATTTTGTGCATAATTTCTAATTTGTATTCAAAAAAGGAAGAAGAAAAAGAAACAATAAAAAATAACGATACTGATTGGATGAATATATTTAAAAAGAAAGAAAAAATAAATGAACTAAATAGATTATTGATAGATGAGTTAATTGAAGATATTGTTGTTAGTGAATATGGTAATATAAAAGTAATATTCAAATATGAAGATAAATATTTTGAGGCTCTTGACTTTATAAATAAACAAAAATATGATATAATACTTTCAAGTTAAAAACGAAAAACAAATACTTTTAAGTATTTTTTTAAATGATAGAATAGAAAGAAGTGATTAAAATGGATATGTACCAAAAAAGAAAAATCAGAGCAGAAAAGAAAAATAACAATCAAGAAGAAAAGTTAACTAAAGTCGGAATTAACTGATTGATAACAATTTAGTCAAGACCACTCCTAAGCCCTTATAATATAAGGAAAAACTCAAAAATAGATCTTGCATATTTATGTTAAAATATATTAAAAATTGATGAAAATTAGTTAAAAAAAGCGTAATTTTAGTAAAAATTGCTTAGGAATTGATATGGCGAGAACAGCTAGTCAAGACCAAGAAAAAATGAGGTGATGTTATGATTAAATTATTTGATAGTAATATGAATGAAGTGACTATCAAAAGAGAAATGTATCAATGGGATATTTTTCCGCTTGATAACTTTTCTGCTTTTGGGTTTGTTATGAATAGTGAATATTTTCAAACAAGTGAACATGCATTTCAATATTTAAAGTTTGTTGATACAAATAAAGAGATAGCAAATAAAATAAAAGCATCATTTTCACCTAATGGTGCAAGAAATATTGCTCATGAAAATAAAGAATGTAGATTATCTAATTGGTCAGATGTTAAGTATCAAAATATGGAAAAAGTTTTAAGATTAAAAGTTGAGCAAAATCCAATTGTGAAAGAAGTGCTTTTAAATACGAAAGATTTTATTATTGCAGAAAATTGTATTGATGAAGATACTGACTGGGGATTAGATAATAATAATCAAGGAAATAATTATTTAGGTAAAATTTGGATGAAAATCCGCGAAGACATAAAAGGAGGTAATACTCATGAATGAAAATAAAACTAATATAAACTGGTACCCCGGTCACATGGCTAAAACTAAAAGAAATATTACTGATATAATATCTATGGTAGATATAGTTATAGAAGTGATAGATGCTAGAATACCTTTTTCATCAAGGATACCAGATTTAGCTAAAACAACTAGAAATAAACAAAACATAATAGTATTTAATAAATATGATTTATGTGACCAAATTGAAACTGATAAATGGATAGAAAAATATAAGAGTGAAGGTTCTATCATAGTTAAATGTAATTCTAAAACATCAAATGATTATAAGAAAGTAATAAGTGAAGTAGATAATTTAATGAAGGATGTTAATAAAAAAAGAGTATCTAAAGGACTTCTTCCTAAAAAAGCAAAATGTTTAGTAGTTGGTGTCCCTAATGTAGGTAAGAGTACACTTATAAATAAACTAGCAGGAAGGTCTATTACAGGTGTTGGTAATAAACCAGGTGTCACAAGACAAATGAATACAATCAAAATAAATAATCAAATGGATTTAGTTGATACTCCTGGAATACTTTGGCCTAAATTTGAAACTGAAATAGTTGCAAATAATTTAGCATCTATGACTATTATTAAAGAAGAAATATTAACAGTAGATCATATCGCAATACATATTCTTGAAATGCTATCTAATTATTATCCTGAAATATTAAAACGTGAATTTGGAATAGATAAATATAATCCAGATGAAATAGAAGAATGTTTTGAAGCAATATCTAAATATAAAAATATTCCTGTTAAAGGAGAAGTTGATTATGAAAGAGTAAGTCTAGTTGTAATCAATGCCATAAAGCAAGAAAAGATAAAGGGTATTACTTTTGACAGGATGTAAAATTAATAGTCGTTTGACTATTTTTTTTGTGAAATTTTTTTAATAGATATTTACATTTTATCAATTTGATTTTATAATAATGACTCATGAAGGAGGCAAACATGATTAAAAGTAATTTACCTGTTATTTTATTAAAAAATCTTGTTTTACTTCCATATCAAGAAATAAGAGTAGAAATTAAAAGCGAGTTATCCAAAAAGGTAACTGAAATATCAAAATTATATCATGATAGTGAAGTATTAATTGTTTGCCCATTAAACTCTTTAGAAGAAAAACCTGATACATCAGACTTACCTAAAATAGGTGTAGTAGGTAAAATTAAAAGTGTTATAGATTTACCTAATGGAAACAAGAGAGTTATTATTAGTGGTTTGTATAGAGTAAAAGTAATAAGTTATGTAAACTATTCAAATGAAGAAGATGTTTTAGATAGCATAATTACTAGTATAGATAATAAAGAAAGCGAAATAGACTTGTCTGCTTATTCCAGAAAATTAATCACAGAATTAGAAAACTATTTAGAAAAGAATCCTTTTGTATCTAATTCTATAGTATCCCAAATCAAAAGTAATGCTTCACTTGATAAATTAACCGATTTAATAGGTAATTATCTACCACTTTCATTTGAAAAAAAACTATCATTAATGTTAGATACATCTGCGATAAGTAGAAGCAAATTCTTAATAAAAGAAATTGCTATTGAAACAGCAATATTAGATTTAGAAGGCGATATTGAAACTAAAATTAAAAAGAGTCTTGATGATAGTCAAAAAGAATTTATACTTAAAGAAAAAATTAAAGTTATTAAAGATGAATTAGGCGAAACTAAGGGAAAAGAAGAAGAAATAATTGAATTAAGAAATAAGGTTAAGAATGGTCATTTTCCTGAAAGAATAAAAAATAAATTAGAAAGTGAAATTGAAAGATATAATGTCACTAGTGAAATGAGTCCGGATTCTGGTGTTATAAGAAACTATATAGAATATTTACTTTCTGTTCCATGGTATTCTGAAACTAAAGATGAAAAAGATCTAGTTAAAATAGAAAAAAAACTAAATTCATCTCATTATGGAATGGATAAAGCAAAAATGAGGATTATAGAATATATCGCAGTTAAAAGTATTGCTCCAGATATTATAAGTCCTATAATATGTTTAGTAGGTCCCCCTGGAGTAGGAAAAACAACATTTGCTGAATCTATATCAATTGCTCTTAATAGAAAATTTGTTAAAATATCATTAGGTGGTATGAGTGATTCAGCAGAGTTAGTAGGACATAGACGAGCATATATTGGTTCTAACCCTGGTAAAATAATTTCATCATTAATAAAATGTGAAAGTAAAAACCCAGTATTCCTACTTGATGAAGTTGATAAATTAAAAAAAGATTACAAAGGAGATCCAGCATCTACTTTATTAGACATATTAGACACTAGTCAAAACAAAAGATTTGTTGATAACTACTTAGATGAAGAGGTTGATTTGAGCAAAGTATTATTTGTACTTACAGCAAATGATATATCATCAATACCAGTTGCTTTGTTAGATAGGTTAGAAATAATAGACTTATCTGGCTATTCTGATGAAGAAAAATTATTAATTAGCGAAAACTATTTAATACCAAGTATTATTAAAAAACATGGTCTTAAAAATACAGTAATCAAGTTTGAAACAGACGCGATAGTCAAAATGATTAGTGAATATACTAATGAAGCAGGAGTAAGAGAACTTGAAAGATGTATTAATAAAATAATAAGAAAAATAATAACTGAACATATTAAATACTCAAGAAAAATAGTAAGTGTAAGAGTAAAAGAAAATGATTTACCACATTATCTAGATAAAGAATTATTTTTAAATAGTAAACCAAGAATAATTAAAGTACCAGGTGTAGTAAAAGCAGTCGCATGTAATTCACTAGGTGGAACTTGTTTAGATATAGAATGCTCTTCTTTCAAAGGAAATGGTAAGTTTACATGTACTGGTTCTCTTGGAGACGTTGCTAAAGAAAGTATTGAAGTATCAATAAGTTATATTAAAAGTAATAGTGAGTATTTTGGTATAGATGAATCATTTTTCTTAGAGAATGATATTCATATACATTTTACAGAAAACTCTATTCAAAAAGATGGCCCATCCGCAGGTGTTGCGATCACCACAGCAATATTATCATTACTTAAAAATAAAGTAATGGATAGTGAAATATCTATGACAGGCGAAATATCGCTAAAAGGTGATATATTAAAAGTGGGAGGAATAAAAGAAAAAACTATCGCATGTATTAGGAATAAAATTAAAACGCTATATTTGCCTGATGAAAATTTATATGACACAACATGGATAGAAAATGATATTAAAAATAATATAGAGTTTGTACCTATAAATAATTATAAAGAAATTTATGATAGACTATTCAAATAAAAATATTCTCATAATGAATATTTTTTTTCATATATTTAAATGAAAGGAGAATATATGAAAGAGATTATTCCATTAAAAAAAGATATTGTTTTTAAGACTAAAATAGCGGAAGTAACAAGTATAAATCTAGAGCATGATTATAAAATACTTGATGATATAGTAGAGGGAACAGTTTATTTAAGCGGAACATATAAAATGACTGAAGCAAGTGTTATTGAAGAAGATTTTGTATATAATATTCCTTTTTCTATCGCAATATCTAAAAGAATAAATAAAGATACTATTAAAATTGAAATTGATGACTTTAAATATAGTACATCTAAAGATGTTATGAAAGTTGATATTTCACTTGAACTTACATGTGATGAAGAAAGGGTGGAAGAAGAAATTAAAGAAGAAAAAGAAATTAAAGAAGAAAAAGAAATAGATTTAGAAGATAATATTACTAATATTGACTTTGATAATTATATGGATGATTATTTCAAAGATGAAAGTAAAGATATTCAAATAACTGAAAAAGACTCAGATAATACAAATATAGAAAATAATATTAATAACTTAACTCAAAATATTATTAATAATGAAAATAAATATTATACTTATAAAGTTTATATAGTAAGACAAGGAGATACTATAGAAAATATATGTAGTAAATATAATGTACAAATAGAAGATTTACTTGAATATAATGATATAAATAATATTTCTTTAGGTGATAAAATAATAATACCTTATATTAATAATGACTAAGAAATATAAAAATAGTGTAATTATAGATAATGAAGTAGTAACTAAAAAGAATAGAAATAATAATTTATTAGAATTATTTGATTATTTGGAAACTAGAAATTTTAATAAATTTCCAAAAGTAATAAGTAGTGATGATAGAGAAATTAAAACTGAATATATAGAAACAAAGGATTATCATGAAATGACTAAAGGAGTAGAACTTATTAAAACTATATCAGAACTTCATTATAAAACTCTATTCTTTAAAGATATTAGTAAAAATAAATATAGAAAAGTGTATGATACTTTAAGTGGTAATATTGAATATTTAAAAAAATATTATTTAGAATTAATTGAATTTATAGAATCTAGTGAATATATGTCTCCAAAGGAATATTTAATTGCTAGAAATTATTCTATAATTGACAGTAGTCTTTCATATGCATCAAAAGAGTTAAAGAGTTGGTTTAAATTAGTTGAAAATAAATCTAAAGAAAGAGTGTGTACTCTACATAATAATGTATCATTAAAACATTTTATTCATGGGGATAAGAATTATCTTATTAGTTGGGATAATTATATGGTTGATACACCTGTGCTTGATTTATATAAATTTTATAAAACTGAAGGATATAATTTAGATTTTAATTATTTATTAAAAGTATATAATGAAAATTTAGAATTAACAAAAGAAGAGAAGTTGCTTTTAAATATTCTTATATCAATACCACCAAAAATGGAATTTGTAGGTGATGAGTTCATAGATACACAAAACGTAAGAAAGACAATTGATTATATTTATTCAGGTGCGAATGTAGTGAATCAAAATAAATAAATGTCCACTTAAGTGGATTTTTATTTTACATTAATTATTATTTGTTATATAATTGTTATGATAGGTGAAAAGTATGAAGAATAAAAATGGTTTTATATCTATGACTTTGGTTTATACATTCTTAATATTATTTCTTTTTCTTATGACTGGAATATTAACTTCATATAATCAAAGAAATAAATATTATGATATTATAGAAGAAAAAATTAAGTCTGAAATGAATTTAACATCTTTTAGAAATGATACGTTATATAATACGATATTAAAGGATAATAAAGCATACCCTGATAATACTGATGCTAGTCCTAGTGTTGACTCAAAGGATGGAATAGATTTTAGTAAACCTTCTAGCCTAACTAATGGAATAGGTTTATTTTATACGGAGGATACATCATATACAAATGATAATAAAACAGTTTATTATTTTAGAGGTAGTGATGTTAATAACTATATACAAACTAATTTTGGTATATATCGCATATTAAGAACAACTGAAGATGGAAACATAAAAATAATTAATGATAGTTCATATTCAACAGCATATTCGACTTCTTATAATGATGTAACTGGTAATAAATCAGTAGGTTTTATGTATGGAACTGACGAAGATGAAAGTACACTTACTAGTAATGAATTATATTTGAAAACTCATACTAATACTAATGATAGTAAAATAAAAAAAGAATTAAATAATGATACAAATATTTCAACATATCTTAAGGATCTACTTGTTGATACAGCATATTGTAATAATAGAATAGTTGATACTACTGCAACTAAGATATCAGATGTGACTGGGGATACAGCACATGATAGTTTTACAATTGACAGTACTAAAACTGGATATGGAACTCATAATACAGTTTATTATAATGTTAATAGAATTAAAAACGAAAGACCAAGATTTAATTGTACTAGAAAAGATGATTCAGAAAATTATATAGATTATATAACTTCTAAAGCAGGATTAATCACATTAGATGAAGCAATATATTCTGGTATATCATTATATAGTTATGATACAGAATCACACTCTTTTGTTAGAAAAGCATTAACTATGACACCTAACTATTATTATTATGATAGCGGTACTAATAAGGAATATGCAGGTATATTTTATATTAAGAGGAATAATCAACATGAAGAAATTACAACTGTGTCAACCACAGAAAACGTTGACACACAAAAGGTATTCACAATTAAAGGTGATATTATAATATCAAAAGGCAATGGTACTATAGTTAATCCTTATGTGATAAATGGAGGCGCATAATGAATAGAAAAGGTTTTATATTCTTAGAAACAATATCAATTCTTATGGTAGTTGCACTTTCATTAACAGTATTACTTGCTAGTTATACACTAGTTTATACTAAAGCAAAAAAACATAAATATTATGATCAACCAAGAGATTTATATACATTATATACAGTAGCAAATTTAGTAGATACTTCTTCTTTGCCTAATAATATAATAAAAATATCAAATGTTAATTCATGTGAAAAGGTCGATGATAAAGATACTATTCTAGGTGTTACAGTTGAAGATTGTGATGCGTTTATGAGAGATATAAATATGACAACATTCGCAGTTATAGATGACTTAAATAGTGAACTTTATAAAGATTCAAAAGATACTTATTTTGATAATGTAACTATTGAATACTTAAAAACATTATCTAGATGTTATGAAAAAGAATGCACTAAAGACTCAGCAGGTAGAAAGTACTTACTTGGTATATTTAGAAGACAGGGAAAATATTATTATGCATCAATAGAACTTTAGGAGGTAGTATGAAAAGAAATGGTTTTACTTTGATAGAACTTATGGTAAGTATAGTTCTCGTAACTATAGTACTCGCATCAATGTCAGTCGCACTTATTAAACTAAAAGATACTTATAATAAAACTAATGACAAAACTGATATAGATTTAGTTACTTCATCAATCACAAGAATAATAAGCAACGATATAATTAACAATGGTAGTGTAACAAATATAGTTAAATTAGATGATAAGAGTTTAGAAATAACTTTAGATAACAGTAAAAAAAGAATTATTAGAATAGAAAATCTTGATGATTATAAAACAGAATGTTTATATAATAATAATGTAGATGAACCAACAAGTGGGGCTAGTGATAATAGTGATTCACTTGGTACTAAAAGAATTGATAAATCAACATTGAAATATATTGATAGTACTGGTGATACTGAAAAAATACTTTATATTAAAACTATTGATTATGCATGTCATAATAATGAAAGAAAATGTAAAAGTAAAGTTATTGATGAAGAATGCACAAGCACTACAGGTAATAAATTTTTAGGCATAAATTTTGTTGAAAATAATAATTCATATAAAAATGAAACTGGCATGCAAATAGTGGGATCTGGAAATATTGTTATTAAATTAAATAACAGTGAAAATGATATATATATATTTACATTAATTTATTAAAAATAAAATAGTAAATATAATAATACTAAATATTAATTTTACGATTAATATTTTTTTTATGTTAATTTTATATTTACTTAATATTGACGAAGTTTGAAATATAATAGATAAACCACTAAAATTAAGAATAAAACTAGTAAGTATAACTTTATAAGTTAAATTAATATTTAAATTACCAATCATAAAAATACCATTTGTCATTTCAAGCATACCACTTATAATCGCTAAAACAGTACTATTAATATTTAAGTAATGATTTAATAAATTAACTAATATAGTAAATATTATTATGTTTCCTAAAATTATATAAGATGTATTTATTCCTTTTGAGATAGAATTACTTAATGTTTCTTGTAATGTTAATTTATTTTGTTTTACATATTCAATATCATTACATTTCCTTTTTCCTCTTAAAAAAACACCAATCAAAATATTATTTAAAAATGTTATTAAATACAAAATAATACCTATTTTAATATCATGGTAAATACCTATTCCAATAGAACCAATTACAAAAGCAATAGATGGAAAATAAGTCGCTCTTAGTATTTTAGTTGCATCTTCTTCATCTATTGTTTTATTATCAAGCATACCTTTTATATATATTGCATTACCTGGATGACTAGTTAATATACTAAGAATATATATAATAGAGGCATTTTTAGATACATTAAATAACTTAGAAATAATATTACCAAATATTTTTTTTAAAAATAAATCATAATTAAAATAATATAATATATCACTAAGGATAATAAAAGGAAAAATTGATACAAATACTTTTGTTATAAAAAGATGACTTGCGCTTAAAGTAGAATTTATAACTATATCTAAATTTAATACAAATACTATTAAAAATAAGGTTAAAATTAGTGATTTTATTATTTTCATAAATTATTCCTATCTGTGATATAATATTATTAATAGGAGAAATTTATGATAAGAAAAATAAAAAAATATATTATAAAAGATTTTAAAATTAATTATAAATTTTATATTGGTTTGCTTTTAATTATGGCATTATTTTTAGTTAAATTTGACTATGTGATATATACACCAGGTTCACTTGAAAATTTAGATGATAGAATTATAGTAGAACCATCTTATGAATCTAAAGGAAGTATGAATTTAACGTATGTTACTTCTATGCCTGCGAATATACCAAATATGCTTTTGTCACTTATTATACCTAGTTGGGATATGGAAAGTCTTGATGATATGAGAGTTGAAGATGAAAGTGAAAAAGAAATAGAAAATAGAGATAAAATATATTTAAAAGATACTAGTTATGACGCTATAATCGCAGCATTTAAAGAAGCAAATATGAAGTATGAAATAACTAGTACTGATGTAACCGTAACATATGTTTATAATATTGCTAAAACAAATATAAAAACTGGAGATGTCATTAAGACAATTAATAATACCAAAATAACAAGTTTTGATTCCTTAAAAGAAGAAGTAAATAAATATGAAGTAGGGGATAAATTAAATATTACTGTATTAAGAGATGGCAAAATAATAGAATGTGAATCAACATTAGTTTCTAATGAAGGAAACAAAATGATTGGTATTTCTTTAGCAGAACTTAAGAATATTAAGACTAATCCAGAAGTCAAATTTGTTTTTAAAGATAATGAAAGTGGATCATCTAGAGGGCTTATGTGTGCTTTAGAAATATATAATAGAATTACCAAATATGATATTACTAAAGGAGATATAATATCAGGTACTGGTGTTATAGATGAAAACGGTAATGTAGGAAGTATCGGAGGAGTTAAATATAAACTTAAAGGAGCAGTTAATAAACATGCTAAAGTATTTATCGTGCCAAGTGGTAATTATGAAGAAGCAATGAGTCTTAAAAATAAATATAATTATAATATAGAAATAATAAAAGCAGATACATTAAGTAATGTTATAAAAGCGTTAAAAGAAAGATAAAAAATATTTATCTTTCTTTTTAAAAAAGAAGTGTTTTTAATTTTTATGACTTATTATAATAATATGAGAGATATAAAGATTAAAAATATAATTAAAGAAGAAAGACCTAGAGAAAGGTTTATTAAGTATGGAGTAGAGAATCTATCTAATGAAGAATTACTTGCGATAATATTAAAGACTGGAACTCGTGAATATTCTGTTAAAAGACTTGCTCTTATGTTATTAAATGAGCTTGGAGGTATTGAAAAGTTAAAAACTGCTACTATTAATACTTTAACTAAAATTAAAGGTATAGGACAAGTAAAAGCTATTGAATTATTATCTATAGTAGAATTATCTAAAAGAATGAATATGGTTAATATAAGCAATGTTAAACTTAATAATTCTAAATTAATATTTGATTATTTTAAATATTTATTCAAAGATGAAAAACAAGAATATTTTTATGCTATATACTTAGATTCAAAATCTAAATTAATTAGTTACAAGTTATTATTTAAAGGTACAATAAACACTTCATGTGTTCATCCAAGAGAAGTATTTAAATATGCTGTTATAGAAAGTGCGTATTCTATAATCGTAATGCATAATCATCCATCTGGAGATCCAACTCCAAGTCATCAAGATGTTGAAATAACTAAAAGTTTATTTGAAATTGGAAAGATAATGGCAATACCAGTAGTGGATCATATAGTATTTGGAAAGGAATTATATTATAGTTTTTATGAAAATTTGAATAATTGGTAGATAAAAACATAATATTTAATATGACATACGAAGAATATAAAAATAAAAAAGAACCTAAGAAAAATGATTTCTTGAAAAAAGTATTAAGTAAACTATTCACAATAGTTATTTTTACTATGATAGTTATCATAACTAGTAATTATAGTCCTAAATTTAAAAGTTTTCTTGTAGATAAAGTACTTAATAGTACCATAGATTTTAGCTTTGTAAATAAAATTACTAATAATATTACAAATGTATTTAAAACAAATGATAATGTAAAAACTGTAATGAAAGATGAAACTGAACAAACAGAAAAATATAAAGATGGAGTTAAATATATAGTAAATGATGGTGATGATATTATTATCAAAGATAGTGGAATAGTGACATTTATAGGTGATAAAGAAGGTTATAATAATACAATAATAATACAACAAAGTAATGGTTATTATGCATGGTATGGTAATATTAAAGAAGAAGTTAAACTTTATGATTATATTGAAAGTGGTAGTAAAATAGGGACATCTCTAACTAATGAATACTATTATGTACTTTTAAAAGACAATAAACCAGTAAGTATAAATGAAAATTGAAATACATAATTTAACATATATAACAATGCTTATATCTTTTTTAGCAGGATATTTTCAATATATTTATATTCTTTTATTAATAATATTTATACATGAGTTCGGGCACTATTTCATGAGTAATTTAGTAGGTATAAAAACAAATAAAATAATTATTTATCCATTCGGAGGATTAACTGTTTATGATAGCGATTTAAATTTAAATACAAATAAGGAATTAGTTAGTCTATTTGGAGGAATATTTTTTCAAATGCTTTTTTATTTTTTGATAGTAATTATTCATAATAATAATTTAATGACTGACAATGTTTTTAATATTATTAAAAAAATAAATATACTACTAATATCATTTAATTTTTTACCAATACTTCCTCTTGATGGCGGAAGATTTTTAAATATAGTATTAGATAAATTATTTTCTTATAAATTATCAAACAAAATAACAATTATTATTTCTATTATTTTTATGTTGATATTTATTTTGACTAAAAGAACACTATTATCTTTATTATTATTCTTATTCTTAATAAAAGAAATAATAATGGAGATAAAAAATCTTGATAATAAATTTATTATTTTTTTATTTGAAAGATATAAAAATGATTACAATTTTAAAAAGATTAAAAGAGTAAAAAACCATAATAAATTCAAAAGAGATTATTATCATACTATTAATGGTATAACTGAAAGAAAATATTTATCTAAACTATTTGACAGAAACAATTAAATATGCTAAAATACTGATGTTTGTAGAAATCTTTCTCTACAACCGCATTGAAGAGGTTTTAAAAAGATTTATCTTACCTTAAAAGCGAGTCTTATTGAAGGAGGAATAATATGAAAGCAATATTTGTAACTGGTGGAAAACAATATATGGTTGAAGAAGGACAAGAACTATATATTGAAAAGTTAGAAAATGAAGAAGGTAGCGAAGTTGTTTTTGATGAAGTTTTATATGTAGATGGCAAAGTAGGAACTCCAACTGTTAAGGGTGCTAAAGTAGTTGCTAAGGTATTAAAACATGGTAAACAAAAGAAAGTTCTTGTGTTTAAATACAAACCAAAGAAAAAATATAGAAAAACTCAAGGACATAGACAACCTTATACTAAGATTCTTATCAAGTCTATTAATAAATAATGATTAAAGTAAGAATAAGTAAAAAAGACAATGTAATACAAAGTATTCATTGCAAAGGTCATGCAATGTATGATGATTATGGTAAAGATATAGTTTGTGCTTCTTTTAGTACAATGATTATTACTACTATTAATGCAATACTTACATTTGACCAAGATGCTATTAGTTATACTGATAATAATGATTTAAAAATTATTAATATTAAGAAAGATAATATAACTAATAACTTACTTAATAACTTAGTTAATATGATTTATGAACTAAGAGACAATTATAATAAAAATATTAATATTAAGGAGGAAGACCATGATTAAAATGAATTTAAATATACAATTATTCGCATCTAAAAAAGGTGTAGGTTCTACAAAGAATGGTAGAGATTCTGCTGGTCGTAGACTAGGTGCTAAACTTAGCGATGGTCAAACTGCTAAAGCTGGAGCTATCATTTATCGTCAAAGAGGAACTAAAATCTATCCTGGAACAAATACTGGAATGGGTAAAGATCATACTTTATATGCTAAAGTTAACGGTATAGTTAAGTATGAAAGAAAAGGAAAAGATAAAAAACAAGTTAGTGTTTATGAGAACTAGTAATTAGTTCTTTTTTTTTATATTTTTTTAAAAAAAAGAAGTGTTTTTTCTTTTTATGACTAATTATTATAATAGGAGGAAATAAATGAACTATTATAATAAAATCAAAAAAGAATTAATAAATAATGAGATAACTAAAAAAGCAAAAGATTATAGTAAAAATAGAAGTGATTTAAATACTTATTATAATGTTGGTAAAATGCTTAGTGAAGCTGGGAAACGTTATGGAAAAAGTATACTTAAAGAGTATTCGATAAGACTAAGTCAAAAACTGAATAATAAGTATGATGTTTCTTATTTAAACAAGATGAAAAAATTTTATTTACTCATTCAAAAATTGGCGACACTGTCGCCAAAATTATCATACAATCATTATGTTGAACTTTTATCAATCAAAGATATAACCGAAATTAAGTATTATATTAAAATTGTAGAAAATAAAAATATAAGTATTAGACAGTTAAGAGAAAAAATTAAATCCAAAGAATATGAAAGATTGCCTGAATCTACAAAAGAAAAACTTATAAGTAATGAGTCATGCAAATTAACTGAACTTGTAAAGAATCCGGTTGTTATTAAGACAAATAAAAATTATGAGAATGTATCAGAAAAACTATTACAAAAAATTATACTTGAAGATATACCAACATTTTTAGAAGAACTTGGTAATGGATTTACATTTATAAAAAATGAATATAAAATCAAATTAGGAGATAGATATAATTACATAGATCTACTTTTGTTTAATATTGATTATAACTGTTGTGTAGTAGTTGAACTAAAAAATGAACACATAGGACAAATACAAATATATATGAATTATATAGATGCTCATTTAAGAAAATTTAATCAAGATAAAACTATTGGAATAATTCTTTGTAAGAAAGAGAATAAATATGTTATTGAATACTGTAGTGATACTAGGATAATTGAAAGAAAATACATTTTAGTAGAATAACTCTTTAAATTATGTTATCATATAGAACTAAGGAAGTGAAAGTATGGCAGTAAATTATAAAATACGATTAGTGAGTTATGTGCATAAAGCTTGCATTGGTAGGGAAATAGGTAAATATAATTCACTTGGTTTTCAATTTTATCAAAAAATTGCATTTGAAAAAAACGAACAAGACATTAAATTATTACAAGCAAGATTAGGTAATTTAATAATGATGAATAAAAATACTGCAATGATGAATAAAAATACTGCATTATTTAATATCGACAAAAATGATCCATGTTTTAATGCTTTATCAAAAATATTAAATATAAATATTTCTTCCACTACATTTTTTGGTGATGACAAAGAAAAAATTATTGGAACAATTGAAAAAGATAAAAATGGAAATAAATACTTAAAAGAAATCTCTACTGGAAGACTTTTCCCTATATTTGGATATGAAATAGAAAAAATGGAACTTACTACTAATAAAGGTACTGCATATGTTGCTATTAAAATTAATTTAATGAAACACCCAGGATTTTCTGCTGCAAATGTTGTTGGAGCTGTAGACTCTTTGGAACCTGCTAGCATAAATGATGTGCGTAATTACATTGAAAAAGTTAATAAAAATAAAATAAATTCACTTGCTGATGATAATGCTATGTTAGACGATGTTGTTATGACTACGCCAGAAGATAAATTAACTTTAAGTGAAGAAGTATCTCTAATGGAAGATATTGAAATATTATTAAACAAATTAATGAAAAAGAATTATAGTATATATGAAGATTATAAAGGAATATATGATCAATTAAAAAGCTTATCATCTTTAAGTCCATTAGACAAAAATACATTATTAAATTTAAGAAAAGAGATAGAATTTAAATTATTAACAGGAGAAGATTTAAAAAAATATTTAGAAAAAGAACTATCATCTTACTTAAATAGTTTTATGAATAATGAAGAAGTGGAAGAACAACTTGATATTTATTCATTAGATGTTATAACAAATTATTTTCTAAATAGACGTGATGATTATCAATTGCAAGAACAAAAAAGCATTATTGAGAAACTTGCTGGATTATATACATTAGTTACTAAATATAATACTAATACTGATAGGGTTATGATTGAAGAGAGTTATTTTAATGAACTAAAAAAATCAATATTGCTATATATTGATTCTCTACATAAAGAAGGTATTACTGATACAGAAATAGATTTTGATAGGGAATATGAAACTAGTGAAATATTAGAGTTAATTTATAATATGAATTTATCTGTTATTCAGAATAATAATCTTAAGATGAAGAAAAAATCGAAGATATAATTCTTTAAAAGAGTGAAGAACTATTATTAAGAATAAAATAGTTCTTTTAAATTGGGAAAAATATGTAAACAAAATCTCTTTAATTTCATAACTTATTAATGAATAGAAATAAAGGAGTGGATTATATGTGTAATAAAGAGAATAACTGTAGCACTTGTGATAACTGTATTATGGAAATATTACAAGTAATAAATGTACTACAATCAAATGCTTGTCCAGATGGATGTTTACTTACTTGCGATAGACCTGCATTAGGTGGTGGGACTAACTGTGTAATATGTAATACTCGTCCAATTCAATTATATACTTGTTCAAGCAATGGTACACCATGGGCTATGCCAATAAGTAGAAGTGATACTGAAACTACTACTAGTACAGTATTTAGAGTAGAAAAAGTTGATGGATGTTGTTGTACTTTTAGAGTATTAACTACAAATCCTGATAGTACTTCATTATATCCTTATGTGTCAACTGATTCTTTGTTCACTATGGATTGTAATTGTTTATGTAGTATAAGATGTTTAAATGATACATTTGTAGAATGTGTATAGAGTTCAAATAAGAACTCTTTTTTTATGAAATTTTATTTTTTTGAAGTGTTTTTCATTTTTGTGGTATATTATAATAATAGGAGGTAAAAAATCTTGACAAAAAAAATAATACAATATAATATTATTTGTGTGAAGAAGAAAGAGGATATTATGAAAAATTTAGTTATAGTAGAGAGTCCTAGTAAAAGTAAAACTATTGAAAAATATTTAGGACATGATTATAAAGTATTATCTAGTAAGGGACATGTTCGTGATTTATCAACAACTGGTAAATATGGTTTAGGAGTTGATTTAGAGGATAATTTCAAGCCAAATTATATTACTATGAAGGGTAAGACTAAATTATTAAATGAACTTAAAAAAGAGGCTAAAAATAGTGATAATGTTATTTTAGCAACAGACCCTGATAGAGAAGGAGAAGCTATTAGTTGGCATTTAAAAGAAGCATTAGGTCTTAAAGATGGTAAATATGGAAGAGTAGTATTTAATGAAATAACTGAGCCTGCGATTAAAGAGGCATTTAAACATCCTAGAAATATTGATACTGAACTTGTACATAGTCAAGAATCAAGAAGAATATTAGATAGAATAATTGGATTTAGATTAAGTAAACTTATGAGAAGTAAAACTGAAGGAAGTAGTGCAGGTAGAGTACAAAGTGTTGCTTTAAAACTTATTGTCGATAGAGAAAGAGAAATATTATCTTTTATAAAAGAAGAATATTATACTATAACAGCTGATTTTAAAGATTTTAAAGCTGACTTAAAAAAATATAAAGGTGAAGATATTGAAATAAAATCATCTAAAGAAGCAGATGATATATTAAATAGTTTATCTAACGCATATAATATTGTTTCAGTAGATAAAAAACTTAAGAATAAACAAAGTAAACTTCCATTTACAACTAGTACTCTTACTCAAATGGCATCTACTAAACTAGGCTATCCTGCTTCTAAGACAATGTCTATAGCACAAAAGTTATATGAAGGAGTAACTTTAGAAAATGAAACAGTAGGTTTAATTTCATATATGAGAACTGACTCTATTAGACTATCTGATTTATTTGTAAACGAAACTAAAAAATATATAACTGATAATTATGGTAAAGAATATGTAGGGTATACTAAAAGTACTAAGAAAAAAGATAATGTACAAGATGCTCATGAAGCTATAAGACCTACAAGTATTAAAAGAACACCACAGTCTATTAAAAAATATTTAAAACCAGAAGAATATAAATTATATAACTTAATATACATTAGAACTCTAAGTTCATTAATGTCAGATGCTAAAGTAGAAGCAACTGTAGTTGATTTAGAAAATAATAATTATCTTTTTAGAGCAACAGGTCAAGTATTAGTATTTGATGGATATTTAAAAGTTTATAAAGATTATGAAGATAACACAGATAGTATATTACCTGATTTTCAAAATTATAAATCTAAGGTATTAGTGTGCTCTAACACATACAAGACACAACACTTTACAGAACCTAAGCCAAGATATACAGAAGCTAAATTAATTGCTGAGATGGAAAAACTAGGAATAGGTAGACCAAGTACATATGCTAAGATAATAAGCGTATTAAAAGAAAGAAAGTATGTAACCATAAAAGATAAGAAGTTTTATCCAACTGATACTGGTATAACAGTAACAGATAAATTACAGGAATTTTTCTCATCAATAATAAATGTTAATTATACTGCTGATATGGAAAATGACTTAGATTTAATCGCTGATGGTAAACTTGTTTGGTATAAAGTATTAGATAAATTCTATAAAGATTTTGAACCATTACTAAACCAAGCATTTAAAGAAATGGAAAAGGTATCTCCTGAAGAAACTGGAGAGATGTGTCCTGAATGTGGAAACCCATTAGTTATTAGGAGTGGAAAGTTTGGAAAGTTTGTTGCTTGTTCAAATTATCCGGAATGTAAATATATTAAAAAAGAAGAAAAACAAGTAATTGAGGTGTGTGACTGTCCTAAGTGTGGTGGTAAAATAATAGAAAAAACTACTCGTAAAGGTAAAACATTCTATGGATGTAATAATTTTCCTAAATGTAAGTATGCACTATGGGATAAACCAAATGGAGAGATTTGCCCTAAATGTAATGGACTTTTAGTCACTAAGAAAGATAGTATAATTTGTCCAGAATGTGATAAAGATAAGAAATAAGTGTATAATTTGTAAAAAAACATTTATTTTGCTTGATTTTTCAAGTAGTTATGCTACAATTAATATGTAAACATCATATCAAGAAGAAAACAAATGATGTTTAAATGGGAGGTAATTACAATGAGTAAAACTGAATTAGTAGAATTCGTTGCTGCTAAAGCCGGATTAACTAAAGCTGACGCTCAAAGAGCATTAGATGCTACATTTGAAGGAATCACAACTGGACTTAAGAAAGAAGGAAAAGTTGCATTAGTAGGATTCGGTACATTTGCTGCTAAAAAAAGAGAAGCAAGAGATGGTATTAATCCATTAACTAAAGAACCTATTAAAATTCCTGCAAAAGTAGTTGCATCATTTAAAGCTGGAAGCAAATTAAAAGACGCTTTAAACTAGTAATAAAGAAAGCCTGATTCATGGCTTTTTTTATTATGTTGAAAAAGTAAGATTTGTATTAATAGATTTTATAAATAAAAATTTTATAATAGAATGTAATAACAAAGATTATCTAACTGTAGTTTAGTTAGATTTTTTTATGCAAAATTTTTATAAAGAAGTTAGTCTCAAGTCTGAAAATCATTAATTATTAACATAACTACTTTAGGTAATTGATAGAATATTTAAAATTAATTAAAAAGTTTCAAAAAAAAGAAGTGTTTTTTCTTTTTATAACTAATTATTATAATAGAGGGATAACCTCTAGAAGGGAGAAAAAAAACATGAATGAATTAAAAGAATATACAGAAAGACTATTTAAAGATATAAAACATATTGATGAAAATGGAAGTGAATTTTGGTATGCTCGTGAATTACAAATGACTTTAGGATATAAAAGATGGGATAAGTTTTGTAATGCAATTAAAGAGGCAACAATTGCTTGTAAGCAAAGTGATTATGTGGTATTAGACCATTTTTCCCAAGTGGGAAAAATGGTTCAAATTGGATCAGGTGCAAAGAGGAGTCAAATAGATTATAAGTTATCACGTTATGCTTGTTATTTAATCGCACAAAATGGTGATTCTAGAAAGAAAGTAATCGCCCATGCTCAAACTTATTTTGCAATACAAACAAGGCGTCAAGAGCTAAGTGAAAAAGAGTATAGTAGTCTTCCTGAAGATGAAAAAAGACTATATCAAAGAAACCTAACAAGAAAAGGAAACTATTCATTAAATATTGCTGCTAAAAACGCAGGGGTTAAGAACTTTGATAGATTTCATAATAGTGGATATAAAGGATTATACAACGGAGAAACTGCAAATGATATTGCTAAAAGAAAAGGACTTAGATATAGGGAAGATATACTTGATAACATGGGTAGCGATGAATTAATAGCAAACTTATTTAGAATATCTCAGACAGAACAAAAACTTAAAAAAGATAATGTAAAATTAGAAAAAACTGCTAATGAAACACATTTTAATATTGGAAAAAATATTAGAGAAGTTATTATTAAAAATGGTGGAACTTTGCCAGAGGATTTACCAACTCCAGACAAGAGTCTAAAAGAAATAGAAAGAGATAATTTTAAAATAAAAAATAGGATTGAATAATCATCTACTTTATAATCATTATTACCGAGAAGTTAGTTCTATACTTAACCGGATGTCAATCATATGTAAATTGACTAGGGGGGGGGGTGATTATGCTATAATGCAAGTATACTAAGTAAAGTAATAGTAAAGGAGTAAGATAAAATGAAAAATAAAGGATTTACATTAGTAGAATTACTAGCAGTAATTGCAATACTTGCAATACTTGTTATAATAGCATTACCAAATGTAATCAAACTATATAATAATGCTAAAAAGAATAGTTTCTTAACTGAAGCAAAAACAATTTACAGTGAAGTATCTAAAAAATACATATCTGAAACTATGAAAGGAAATAAACTAACTTATATCAGTTCAGAAGATGATACTAAATTAGAGATGACAGGAAGGGATCTTCAATATTGTGTACTCTTAAATACTGATGGTTCAGTTAAAAGTATGAAGGTATCAAATGGAGAGTGGATAGCAGAATTACCATCAGGCAAAAAGATAACTGATTTAAAGAGTACTGACTTAAAAGATGTACCATCTGGATATAAATTTGAATGTAAAGCAAGTACATCACAAACACCACTACCAGCAGTATCATTTGATAAAGACTCTTGGGTGGTAATAGCAAGCAACGCTAAGAATTGTGTTAATAACGAAGAAAATTGTCCATATAAAGTGGGAGATACTAAAACAGTAAAAGTAAATGGAAAAGACTTTACTGTAAGACTAGCAAATTTAAAAGCACCAGAAACATGTGACAAAAATGATAAAAATAATTATGATGAATTTTTCTCACAAAGTGCATGTGGTTTTGTAGTTGAATTTGCTGATGTAATTGATTCACATGTCATGAACTCAACAAATACTAACGTGGGTGGATGGCAAGAAAGTAGTATGAGAGAATATTTAAATGATAATATTTATAATTCACTAGACAATGAATTAAAAAAAGTAATATCAAAAGTTGCAATCAGATCAGGACATGGAAGGACAAGTGGAGAAAAAGATTTTATAACAGAAGATTATTTATACTTACTTTCAACAGCAGAAGTAT
This sequence comes from uncultured Bacilli bacterium, assembly GCA_934090685.1. Taxonomy (GTDB): domain Bacteria; phylum Bacillota_I; class Bacilli_A; order RF39; family UBA660; genus CAG-1000. The sequence continues at coordinate 104,889 of CAKOJN010000005.1, read as the reverse complement.
GGGAAAATGGTACATCTAATACTATTGTTTATGATAGTGCAAGAGATAAAACTAGACAATTAGACTATTATGAAGGAGTAACGACTGAAAGTGGTAAATATTCTAAAGCAATAAAAAATAACAGTGCAGGATCTGCATCTTACTGGTGGCTCCGCTCGGCCGGTTCTAACATTAATTACACTTTCTACGATGTCTACTATAATGGTATTTGGGGCTACCATATTGCTAATATTACCAGCGGCGTTTCTCCAGCTTTCCGAATTGGGTAATAAATTGAACTAATTAATAGTTCTTTTTAATTGATTTTGTGTTATTATATAAGTATGAAAGATGTTATAGATAAGATAAATGAAAATGGATTTGAATGTTTTATAGTAGGTGGTTATGTACGTGACTACTTACTTGGCATGTCTTCATATGATGTTGACATTTGTACTAACGCTAAAATAGAAGATTTGATTAAAATATTTGGTAAGGAAGGAACATATAATAAAGAATACTATACATATCATTTAACTAGAGGAGAGTATCATTATGATATTACTACATATAGACGTGAACTTGAATATAAGAAAAATAAACCTATTAAATTAGAAGTAGCGGATAACTTAAAGGAAGATTTATTAAGAAGAGATTTTACTATTAATACATTCGCACTTGATAAAGATAATAAATTCATAGATTTATTAAATTCTAAAAGAGATTTAGACTATAAACTTATAAGAGTAGTGGGAAATACTAAAGAAAAACTTCTGGAAGATAAAACTAGAATAATAAGAGCAATTAGATTTTATTGTACTCTTGATTTTGAACTAGATGATGAGATTAAAACATTTTTAAAAACTAATGCTAATTATTTAAATGAAGTACCTTTAGAATATATAAAGAAAGAATTAACTAAAATATTTGAAAGTAATAATTATGATAAATTTTTTGATTTAGTAAACGAATATAATCTTTCTAAATATTTAAAAATTAAGTTTGATAAGATTGTTAAACCATATGATTCTTATGGATTATGGGCACAAGTTGAAACAACATTACCATTTACTAAAGATGAAAAGGATATTATTGAGTCTATAAGAAACTTAATAAATTATTATAATGTCACAATAGATGATATTATGCTTTATAGAAATGAAGTTATAAATAACGTTATTAGAATACTTGATATGGATAAAGAATATAACGCTTATAAAGAATTGAAAAGTGTTCATAGTATAATTGATGTAGATGTTGATTTAATAACTATTAGAAAATATGTTGGTATTAATAAATCTAAGGAAGTTTTTAAAGAAATTGAAAGTTTAATATTGAATAATAAACTAAATAATAATAGAATAGATATTATTAACTATTTGAAAGGGAGAAAATATGAGTGATTTAAGAAATATATTTAAAAGTAAAGACTTTGTTATAAATTCTAATATTATTAAGTGTATTAAATCACTTGATATATCTTTAGATGAGTTTTTACTTATATTATATTTCATTAATATTTCATGTGAACTTAATACAGAAGATATAAAAGATAAACTTGGTTTTGATGAAGATACTGTTTTTAATACTTTTAATAGTCTTATTAATAAAAAATATATTGAAATGGATGTTAAGAATAATAATAGTGTTATTATTGAAATGATAAAATTGGATCCTTTTTATGATAGACTTGCACTTAATAAAAAGACTGATGATAATACTACTGATATATATTCATTATTTGAACAAGAACTTGGAAGAACATTATCTTCTTTTGAATATGAAATAATAAATAAATGGATAGAAAAAGGGATTAGCGAAGATACAATTAAAAGGGCATTAAAAGAGGCAATATTAAATGGTGTGACTAATTTTAAGTATATTGATAAAATAATTTATGATTGGTCTAAAAATAATGTTAAACAAATTAAAAAGAAAGAAACTTTAGAAGATTTGTTTGATTATGATTGGCTTGATGACAATGAATAGAAAATTAATTATTAATGAACTTGATAGACACTTTATTAATCCTAAGTGTGAACTTGAATATACAAAAGATTATGAGCTATTATTATCTGTTATGTTGTCTGCTCAAACTACTGATAAAAGTGTAAATGCTGCGACTAGAGAACTTTATAAAAAATATGATACATTAGAAAAGTTATCTACTCTTAGTGAGAATGAAATATCATCATATATATCAAGAATTGGTTTTCATAATGTTAAGAGTAAAAATTTTAAAAAAATAGTTTCTATTTTAAAAGACATAGGATATGTCCCAAATGATAGAAAGTTTCTTGAGTCACTTCCTGGAGTAGGGAGAAAAACTGCTTCTGTGGTACTTGGAGAGTTATTTGATGTACCTTCTTTTGCGGTTGATACTCATGTGTTTAGGCTTGCTCATAGATTTGGTATTACTAATTCTAAGGACGATGTACTAAGTACTGAAAAGAAACTTAAAAAGTATTTTAAAGAAAGTGAATACAATAGAGTTAATTCTCAAATGGTATTGTTTGGTAGATATATTTGTACTAGTAAAAAACCTAAGTGTGAACTATGTAATTTAAAGAATATATGTAAAGAAAAAACATTCAATAGTTTGACAACTACACTGAAAAATGATATAAATTCAGAGTAATTGTTAAAGAAATAAAACAAGAATTTAAAGAGTCTAATTTTTAGACTCTTTTGTTATTATAAACTAAATAAAAGGAATATTGTTTTTAACAATATTCCTTAATATACCATAACACTTTGTGTAAATGTTTTTGTAATATTATTTCCTTTATAACTAAATGTAACTTTATATTCAACTTTATAGTTTCCTTTTTCATTAGTTATTGTATTTGTTGATACAGACTCACCATTTACTTTCTTTGCAGAAGTAATACTAACTGATAGATTATTTACTTTTGATTTTATATTTTCTTTATTATATTTAATATATTCTATTGCTGAAATACCAAGTTCACTATAAGTACTTCCATGTTTTAATGAAGAGGTAAGGCCATTCATTTTAACATCATAATCAGAACTATTTGAACTTGAATCATCTGGCGTATTAGGAGTTTCATCTCCGCCAGTACTTGTTCCATCAAATGATACAGTAGCACCACTTGAAGCATTTGTTTTAAATATTGAGTATGTACTTTTTACAATAGCACCAGTATAACCAATATAATCTCTTAAATTAATGTTATATGTTGTATCTTGAGTCCATCCAAGATATTTAGTACTACTACCTTTAGTTAAGTATATAGCAAAACCAAAGTTACCAATATTATTCTTATTATAAGATAATCGTTTATTTAAATAATTTTCTGCCCATTCAGTATAACCTTTAGTAAAGTAATTTGTTAAATATGTATTATCAACTGCATCAGGAACTCCTGGGCTTGTCCAAGAAAGTGTTATATTACCAATACCTTTAGTAGCAGTTAAATTAGTTGGATTGCTAAGTTGACTAAATCTATTTGATACTTCAGATGGTTCAGTTCCACTAATAAACATAAATGTACCTTTTAATTTACTTGGTGTATAAGAGCTTGGTGAAGCAGCTGGTATAGTTTCTAATTCTACTTCTGCCTGAGTTATTCCACCTGGATTTTTAAATTTAGAATTCTTTTCATAAATATTATTACATATTGCTGCTTGTATTTTAAGTCTTTCACTTGAAGCATGAGCATTTTTTAAATAATATTTATTTTTAACTGTTTCACTAGTTAATCCATCTACATAACCATACCATATTGCAATAGCATAATCAGTAGTAAAACTTGATGTCCATGCATCTGGTATAACAGAACTTGTAAGTCCAAATTTCTTTAAATAATTAGTATCATATGATGTAGTACCTGTCTTAGTAGCAACTTGCGTTCCGGATACTTTTACTCTTGATGTAGTTGCTCCAGTTAATATATTGGCAATTATATATGCAGTTTGTTCTTTCATAACTTTTTTTCTATTTACATCTTGATTTATTGTTTCTCCAGATTCACGATAAACTATTTTAGTATATGAATATGGAGAAGTGTAATAACCACCATTACCAAATGCACTATATGCTGCGGCTAGTTGTACAGGACTCACACCATTAAATGCTCCGATTGCATAACTTTCTGGAAGAACTTCTTCTTTAAATGTAATGCCTAAGTTTCCAGCAAATTCTTTCTTTTGCTCATTATTTGTCATTCTAAATGCTTGAAGTGCACATGTATTAATAGAGTTCTTTAAGCAATCTCTCATAGTCATAAATCCTTTATAACTACTGTTGAAGTTTCTCATATAACCACTACCATATTTAGTTTTTTCATCTATGAATGGTCCATATGTACTTAGGTTTTCATATTCAATAGCTGGTCCATAATCTAATATTGGTTTGATAGTTGAACCAGGCATTCTTTTTGTTTGACCATGGAATGTAGCAACATTTAGTGTCATAGCACTTGATTTATCACGACCAGCACCAACCGCTATGATAGCACCAGTATTATTGTCTATTACTCCAATTCCAACTTCTATTTTATCATCTTTAAATTTCCATGTTTTATAGAAATTATTTATAACATCTTGTTTTGATTTAACCATAGTTGTATATATATCCATTGGTACATTATAAGGATTATTACCAGTTTTATCTTCTACTTCTTGAACGACAGTATCAATAAATCCTTGATATGCATTTCCAGAACTTTCATTTGTTGTTAAGAAATCTTTTATTTGAACACTAGTTCCTGCTTTATATTCATCTTCTGTTATATACCCATGCCTTTTCATTAAATATAGAACTGTATTTTTTCTAGCATTTCCATCATTAGGATTATAATATGGATTGTATCCATTAGGTGATTGATAAAGTCCGGCAATCATTGCTGCTTCTACTAAATTTAAGTCTTTAGCAGATTTACCAAAGTAATATTGACTTGCTTGTTCAACACCATAGTTATTACCTCCTAAACATGGGATATTTACATAGTATTCAATTATTTCTTCTTTAGTTAGATTCTTTTCAATTTTAAATACTGACATATATATATCTGTGAATTTTCTTATGATACCCTGTATACCTGTATCTACTGTATCAGTAAATGCAAGTTTAGATAGTTGCATAGTAAGTGTACTAGCACCACCACCACCTCGACCAAGTACTTGTGATATTGATGCTTTTAAGAATCTAGGAGCATCAAATCCATTGTGTTTAAAGAATCTTGAATCTTCAGTTGCAATAATAGCATCTATTAATACTTCTGGTATTTCATCATAAGTTAGTTTTTCTCTTTGTTCAGCTCCTAGTGTAGTAATTAAATCACCTTTGGAATCAAATATTCTACTAACTTCTTTTTCAAACATTTGTTGTTCATCAAACTCAGGAGCAGAAGATACTATATATGCACAAAATGCAACTCCACCAAGCAATATTATTATTGCAAGAGTTATGAGAACAATCATAAACCAATACCAAAATCTATTTTTATTTCTTTTCTTTTGTGCTTTTTCAACTATATTATCTTTATCTTTAGTTTTTCTTCTTTTCACTTTTAAATCATTAATCCTTCCCTTTATATTCTTTTTAATCTTTTTGAAGTTTATCTTTTTCATACTTCCTCCTTAAAGTAAGCTATATCTACCACATCTAAATATTTTAATCTAGGAATATAACTTTCTTTAATGATATATCCATACTTAGTAATATAATCATATTCAATAGATTTTCTTTCATTAGAGTTAATGTATGCGATTAAATCTTCACCTTTTAATAGATAAAACTTGTCATTCATCATTATTATTAAAAAAACAATTCCTTTTTGTTTAATTACTTTTTTAATATGCTCTATTTGATGCTGTTTAATATTAGATAGGGGAAACGAAGTTTTATTCCTACATTCCTTAGCATCAAACTCAATATATTTACCTCTATAAATACCATTATAGTCAAGAGTTGATATATTTGAATAGACAGCTTTATCTATTAAATGTGATTTATTAGTTGGATAGCTTACATTTAGTACTTTAATAGGAGTAGGTTTCTTATATATTAATGACTTATCAATACTGTTATAGTAAGTGTTAGAATCATTAATTAGATTTTCAAGAAGCATACCTCTATTTTTATATGAGATTTTTTCCATAAAATCACCAATTCTATTATACTATATTTATGTTTATTTTTGAATATTTAAATAACTTTATTGTGTAAAGTTAAAGTATATAGAATTGAAAAACAAAACCTTTCTTTTTTAATAAATTTGTGATATAATACATTGCATTGAAGGAAGGGGTATTATGAATAAAAGGGTTTATAAAATATTATTTATTGCTATATTGATGTTACCAATATGTATTAGTGCAGTTGAATTAGATGGACCTACTATAGCAACAAATACTGTTAATTGTAAAGAATTACTTGGTAACAACTTAATGAAAATATTATCATTTATTATGAGTACTTTAAGAATAGGTGCTAGTATTATAGCAATAGTAAATGCTATGATTATATTACTTCCAGCAGTTGTATCAAAAGATGCAGATGCTCTTAAAAAATCAGAAAAGAAATTAATCACTTTAGCAATAGTTTTAGCATTAATAATATTACTTCCTACATTACTTACTGTAATTGGTGATATATTTGGTTATGATTTATCATGTTTTGCTTAAATAATTTAAGTAAAACTCTTTTTTTAAATGTTATTCTTATTTTAATATATTGACATGCTATGGTCGGTGTGTTAGTACGAAAAAATCGATATTGGAGGTACTATGGGATTTAATTATATGGAAAAATTTTTACTTTCTGATTTATTGCTTCAATATAGTTTAACTAAAGATAAAATTTATTATGAGGAAATTAAAAACAGAATGCTATTTTGTGGTTTTACTATAGAAGAAGTATCGGAGTTTATTAATTTTGAAGGTAAGATATTGAAACAAAGAAAACACACTGATAATAAGTTGATACTTGATAAGAAATACATAGTTGGAAAAAAACAGGAGGCAAAAATATTTGATAATATTGAAAATTATATGTACGATCCTGACAAAAATAATGAAAATACACTTATGATATCAGAAACGATAGCAATAATTGATGAAGCAATATTCTTGTCATATTCCAATGCAATTAATAAGTATGCCGCAAAAACAGAAATTTTAAATTTGACAAAAGAAAACGAAACCAACTGGTTATATTTTGAATTTAAAAATCGAATAGAATATATTTGCAGGTGCGCAAATAAAATAATTAATGGCCCAAAATATGCATTATATAATAAAAAAAACAGTAATTTATATAATAATGAAATGCAAATATGTATAATGAGGTGGAATGTCGATGTTTCTTCCAAAAATTTTATTCCTTATACCAGTGAATATTTTGATTAATTTCTTAATTGATAAATATGAGTTTATATAAGCAAAATTTAAGTAAAACTCTTTTTTTTTGTATTTAATTGTGATAAAATAAATACGCTTTAAGAAAAAAGACATGCTTATTGATTTAGTATTCTAGTGCTTAATTTGAGTGAATACTAATTTAAAGATAGGCAGAAGAAATAACGAAAGGAAGGGTATTTTATGACAGTAATCGCAAAAAGTTACTTATTAGAAGCAGGTGTACATTTTGGACACCAAGCTAAAAGATGGAATCCTAAAATGAAGGAATTCATATTTACAACTAGAGATGACATACATATTATTGATTTACAAAAAACTGTTGAAAAAATAGAAGAAGCTTACGCTGAACTTCTTAAAGCATGTGAAAATGGTGGTAAGGTTCTATTTGTTGGTACTAAGAAACAAGCTAAAGAAGCAAGTATCGAAGAAGCAACAAGATGTAATAGTTTTTATGTAACAGAAAGATGGTTAGGAGGAACTTTAACTAACTTTAAGACAATTAGAGATAGAGTTAAAAGACTAATCGAAATCGAAAAAATGGAAGAAAGTGGTAAGTTCGAATTATTACCAAAGAAAGAAGTTGCTAAAATTCAAAAAGAATATGACAAATTGAATAAACTTCTATCTGGTGTAAGAGATATGGATAAATTACCAAAGGCTATTATAGTAGTAGATCCAAGGGTAGAAATTAATGCTATAAGAGAAGCAAGAAAACTTCATATTCCAGTATTTGGTATCGTTGATACTAACTGTGATCCAGATGATGTTGACTTCCCAATCCCAGCAAATGATGATGCTGTAAGAAGTGTTAAAGTTGTACTTGGAGTTTTAGCTAATGCTGTATGTGAAGCAAATGGTCTTGAATTAATGGATTTCGTATCAGAAAATGAAGTTTCATCTAAACCTCAAAAAGAAATCAAAGTCGAAACTAAAGTAGTTGAACTTGATGACTTTAAAGAAGAGAAAAAGGAAACTAAGAAAGAAGTTAAGAAAGAAACTGTTAAAGAAGTAAAAAAAGAAGAAAAGAAAGAAACAGTTGATTATTCTAAAATGACTGTATCAGAGCTTAAGAAACTTGCTAAAGAAAAAGGTGTTTCTGGATATTCAACTATGAAAAAAGATGAATTAATTTCATCATTAAATTAGGAGGAATATATGAATATTAGTGCAAGTATGGTAAAAGACTTAAGAGATAAGACTGGCGCTGGGATGATGGATTGTAAAAAAGCATTAGTAGAAACTAATGGGGACATTGATGCTGCAATTGATTATTTAAGAGAAAAAGGTATCTCTAAAGCCGCTAAAAAAGCAGAAAGAATTGCTGCTGAAGGTTTATCTAATATTTATATTAATGGTAATGATGCAGTTGTTGTTGAATTAAACTCAGAAACTGACTTTGTTGCTAAGAACTCTGAATTTAAAGAATTATTAGATAAGATTGGTAACACTATTTTAAATAGTGATGCTAAAGATTTAGAAGGTGCTTTAGCACTAACTTGTGATGGAGTTACACTAAATGATTTAATTATTAGTGCAACTGCTAAAATAGGAGAAAAAATAAGTTTAAGAAGATTTGAAAAAGTTACTAAGAAAGATAATGAAATTTTTGGTGATTATCTTCATATGGGTGGTAAGATTTCTTCACTTGTAATTATTGAAGGCGGAAATAAAGATGTAGCACATGATGTTGCAATGCAAGCTGCTGCTATGAGACCACTTTATACTACAATTGATGCAGTGCCAGAAGAAGATGTTGAACATGAAAAATCAGTTATTAAAGAACAAGTAGTAAATGAAGGTAAAAAGTTAGAATATGCTGATAAGATTATTGAAGGAAGAATTAGAAAATTCTTTGAAGAAACTGTATTAGTAGAACAAACTTTCATTAAAGATTCAAGTCTTACTATTAAAGCTTATTTAGAACAAAATAATGCTAAATTAATTAGTCTTGTAAAATATGAAGTAGGCGAAGGTATGGAAAAAAGAAATGATGACTTTGCTGCTGAAGTTATGAGTCAAATTAAATAAATTATTCATATTAAAACCGTTAGATTTCTAACGGTTTTTTAGTTCTTTTAATTGAAGAGATAAATTTATTTTATCAACTGTATTATCTTTTCTTAAATTAAATATTTCTTTTAAATTATTAAGTTTTTTAGAATATTCAACTTGTAATGTACCTTTATATAACTCAAGTGATAAAGAACAATTAATATCAAAATCCATTAATTTTTTAGTATATTCTTCTGCATAAGATAGAGCATAGTTCCAAAATTCTTGTTTCTGTTCATCATCTAATACTGATGAGAATAACTTATTTTTAAATTCTAGAACACTTATTAAAAATTCATCTGTTATAATTTCCTTTGTGTCTCTATTATTTAATTGATTTACTATAGAAACTATCTCATTTGTAGTTATAGTTTTTTTATCAAATGTAAATATTGCTTCCAAAGGTATTTTGTCAAAAACTGCCCATTTGATTTTATAGCATTGAAGAAATGCATCTGCGGAATTTTCCCAATCAGGATATTTTCTTTCAGTGATAGCGTCAATTAGTTCATTATTTATTTCTTGTCTAACTATTACAAAAAAAGATGCTTTTTGATTAATTGTGTATTTTGGTGGAGCGTCTTTTCTATTTATTTTATTGTACCCACATACTCTACCAATAAATAATTTAGAAATATTATATGTTTTTTCCATAATGCTCTCCTTTGACCTATATTATATTACATTAAAAATAAAAAAGGAAGAAGTTTCTTCCTAGTTACAAAAGTTTGTTTCATTGCTTGCTAAAGTAGGTGTGTAAACTACTCCGAAGAATAATATATCATCACTATTACTTTGTTTAATAATATATATAAATGGTTTATCAAACTCTATATCAATTGGTACATTCGCTGCATTCTTGTCAATAGTAGCAATAGTTGCAGTAGAGGCTTTAGTACCTTTTTCATTAACTTCAATATAAGATTTTTGTTTTATAGAACCTACATATAAATCTTTTGAATTACTTTCAGTCATTTTACTTAAATCAGCAGTTTCTGGATAAAATATTGATTTAATTCCCATATTTATAAGAACACTCATTAAATCACTAAAATCATAATTATATTTAAATCTAGGCAGTTTTAATGATACATCTTCATATTTATATTTATCCTTTGTACTTAATAAATTTCTAAATTCTTCATTATTAAAGTTTTCTATATAACTATCAATACCATCATTAGGCATAATAGCAACAAATTCTAAGTTCACTTTTTTATGCTCATCATTTTTATAAGTTTTATATTTTTTGATTATTCCTTTAGCAGTATCATTTTCAATATACTGTGCATCATTACTTACCATCATTATAGTATTAATAATAGAACCATCGATTGTATTAAACTCTGAAATGTGAGTATTTTTACAATCAAATTCTGAGTCCCAAGATGCTTTCATACTTATTGCATTTATTATTGCCATTATGGTTTGAGGATTAACTGTATCAACAAGAGTAGGTATCATATGATTTGTTTTATTATCTACCCATTTATTAATATTATCTGGAGTAATATTACTATATTTAATTTCAGCATCATAACTTTTTTCAATTTTGTTTACATAATTTTTATTTATTCCATCTTTAAATTCTTTCTTTATTAATAGTAAATTAGCATCTCCAATGACATTTTTTGAAGTAATATTACCACGTTTAAAGTTACCCATAACATCATTAAGTTCTTTTAATGATGAATTATCTGCACCATCTTTAATAATAGAAAGTACTGTTTTAATACTATAAGGGCTTATTAAATAATTAGAACTTTTATTCTTATTTGTTTCTTTAATTAAAGAATAATCAAAAGAACTATTTGTACTTGAATTATCTAAATTAGGCTCTTCAAGATTACTATATATTATTCTAAAAAATATTAACGCTAATATAATTATACTTATAATCATTAATGTGATTATTATTGATATTTGTTTTCTCTTCATATTTTCACCATATTAATTATAACAATAACAAAAAAAATATGCAATAAAATCGTCCAATTTACTTGAAATTTGTAAGATATTGTAATATAATTGATTACAGTCATGAAGGGAGGGAAGTAGTGATGACACATGTAGAAGTTAAAGACGGAAATGTTGAGGGTGCATTAAAACGTTTTAAAATCAAATTTCAAAGAAGCGGTATCCCAACCGAAATGAAAAAAAGAAAAGAATATTCAAAACCTGGTATTAAAAGAAGAGAAGCTAAAAAAGAAGCTATCAGAAATGCTAAAAAACATAATAAACAAAGATATTAATTAGGAGTGATATAATGTTATACGATACTATAATGACTGATATGAAAGAAGCTATGAAGTCTCATGATAAAGAAACTTTAAGTACTTTAAGATTTTTAAAGTCAGCCATAGATTTATTTAAAATAAATAATAAAATGGATAGAACTGAATCACCTAATGATGATACAGTTATAGAAGTAGTAAGTAAACAAGTTAAGACTCATAAAGAAAGTATTGAAGAGTTTAAAAAAGCAGGTAGAGATGACTTAGTAGAAAACTTACTTAAAGAAGTTCAAATATTAAGCAAATATTTACCAGAACAATTATCAGAAGACGAAGTTAGAAGTAAAATAGATGAAGTTATTTCATCTGTTAAAGCGTCATCTATTAAAGATATGGGTAAAGTTATGAAAGAATTAACTCCGATATTTAAAGGTAAAGCTGATATGAAACTTGTAAATACTATAGTTAAAGAAAAATTAAATTAGGACTCATATAGGAGTTCTTTTTTTGTAAAAGATAATCAACAAAATAATAGATAACAAACAATCTATTATTTTTTCTTGATGTAAAATACATAATAATATGATATACTTAATTATACGGAGTAAGATATATGAATTATATTATATATAAAATAATAAAATTTATTGGTACGCCATTATTTAGATTAATTTATTTGCCAAGAAGTCATGGTAAAAATAATATACCTAAAGATGGAAGTGTTATTTTAGCAGGTAATCACACTAGTGTATTAGATGCTTTAATAATGGTTTCGACTCCTAAAAGAACAGTACATATGATGGCTAAAAAAGAGTTATTTGAATCAAGATTTACTAATTTCTTTTTTAGAAGTATGGGTTGCATCCCTGTAAACAGAAGAATACATGATAAAGATGCAAAGAATGAAGCAATAGAGGTGCTTAAAAATAATGAAGTACTTGGAATATTTCCAGAAGGAACAGTTAATAAAACAAATGAAATAGTCCTTCCATTTAAATATGGGGCTGTATCATTTGCTAAAAAAACTAATGCATACATTGTACCTTTTGCTATAACAGGAAAATATAAAATATTTAGAAGAAGTATTAAAATAACATATGGTAAACCATATAAAGTTAAACAAGATTTAGAAGTAGAAAATAATAGACTTATGAATACAGTAAAAAGAATGATTAAAGAAGGGAATGATAAAAATTAAAACAAATAAATATCCATGGTTTAAGTACTATAAAGATATGAAAAGTACATTAAAATATCCGGATACTTCAATGTATGAACTTGTAAAAAGAGCATGTATTAAGTATCCTTCGAATATAGCATATTCTTATTTTGGAACTAAAGTAACATATAAAAGTCTTTTAAGAAAAATAGATTTGTGTGCTCGATCTTATGCTAAGATTGGTGTTATTAAAAATAGTAACGTAACTATATGTAGCCCTAATACACCTGAGGCAATAATATCATTTTATGCTCTTAATAAAATAGGGGCAGTTGTTAATATGATTCATCCATTATCAAGTGAAGAAGAGATTAGGTTTGCACTTAATTTAACTAAGTGTGAATATCTTTTTATTGCTGATATAGCATACTCTAAATTTAGGAATATAAGACAAGAAACTAGTGTTAAGAAAGTTATCTATGCACCGATTTCTGAATCAATGGATCCGATAACTAAAGTAGGATTCTATGTAACTAAGGGTAGAAAACTATTAAGACCTCTTGAAGATGATATAGTTCCATATACAAGATTTATAACACTAGGAAGATTCTATGGTAAAAACGTAACTGATAAAAATAAAGGAGATGATGTAAGCGTTATTTTACATAGTGGTGGTACTACTGGTACACCTAAAGGGATAATGCTTACTAATATGAATTTTAACTCTTTGGTACTTAGTGAACTTGAAATAAATAAAGTATTAGGTGATGGTGTAAGTATCCTTGCAATAATGCCAATATTCCATGGGTTTGGTCTTGGTTGCACTTTCCATGCTTGTTTAGCAAGTGGAGGACATGCAATTATACTTCCAAGTGTTAATCCTAAAAAGTTTGATGCAACTTTACTTAAATATAGACCTAATATTATAGCGTGTGTTCCTTCTATATTAGAAACACTAACTTATAGTAAAAAACTTAAAGATGAAGACTTATCATTTATAAAATGTATTATTTGTGGAGGAGACAGCTTGTCAACTGCATTAAATAAAAGAATAGATGATTTTTTAGAAAACCATAATAGTAAAACCAAAGTAAGAACTGCTTTTGGTATGACTGAAGCAACTGCTGGTGTCACTATGATGCCTCTTGAAGAGTCAAGATGTGAAAGTATAGGAGTACCTATACCAGACTCTTTTATAAAAATAGTGAAACCTGGTACAGAAGAGGAGTTAAAACCACTTGAAATAGGTGAAATATGTATAAGTGGGCCTACTGTTATGAAAGGTTATCTAAATGAAAAAGAGGAAACTGATTTAATGCTTAAAAAGCATAAAGATAAAAAACTATGGTTACATAGTGGTGACTTAGGGTATATGGATAATGATGGATTTGTATATTTTAAATCAAGACTTAAAAGAATGATTGTATCAAGTGGATATAATATTTATCCTGGACAAATAGAAGAAATAATATCATCTCATCCTTATGTTAAAACCTGTGCAGTAATTGGAGTACCTCATCCATATAAAAAAGAAGTTATTAAAGCCTATATAGTCCTTAAAGATAATATTGAACTTACAAGTGAAGTTAAAAGAAGTATTAAAAGTTATTGTGAAAAAAATATTGCATCATATTCTTTACCATATGCATATGGCTATAGAAAAGAACTTCCAAAGACATTAGTAGGAAAGGTAGCATATAGAAAACTATTGAATGATGAAGAAGAATAGATCAGGAAGAGAATTTGGTTATAAATTACTTAAACCATTTGTAATAACATATTTTAAATTAAAATATAAACCAACAGTAATAGGAAGTGAAAATATACCTGATTCTGGTCCTATAATTCTTTGTGGAAATCATGTACATACTCATGATCAATACAATGTAATGATGTGTACTAAAAGAGTAATACATTATATGGCAAAAGATGAATATTTTTATGGACCATTTAGATGGTTTTATAGATTTACTGGATGTATTAAAGTAAATAGGAGTATACATGATAAAAATGCAAAAAATGAAGCATTAGATATTTTAAATAGTGCTAAAGCATTAGGAATATTCCCAGAAGGAACAAGAAATAAAACTATTGGTACTAAAGATGAAGTAGAACTCTTGCCATTTAAATATGGAGCAGTGTCTCTCGCTAAAAAGACAGGAGCATTAATAGTACCTTTTGCAATAACAGGAAAATACACAGGAAGAAGTGGAAATTTAACTACTAAAATAGGAAAACCTATTGATATAAAAGACTTAGATTTAGAGAGTGCTAATCAACTTTTAAGAAAAAATATACTAGATTTAATGCATAAAAGTGAAAAATAGTATATAATAGTGTGTGTGAGGTGAATTCTTTATGAAGTTTATTTTAACAGCAGGAGGGACAGGTGGACATATATATCCAGCTTTATCTGTGCTTGATGAAATAAAAAAAGACAAAAAGAATGAATATTTATATATAGGAACAGAAGACAGAATGGAAAGTGAATTAATACCTGGTATGGGTATACCATTTGTTGGACTTGAAATATATGGACTATCTAAAACTGATATGATAAGAAATATTAAAAATATTGGTTGTATAGTCTCATCATATAAAAAATGTCTAAAAATAATGGATGAATTTAAGCCTGATGCAGTAATCGCATTTGGTGGATATGTAACACTTCCAGTATGTTTAGCTGCTAAAAAAAGAAAAGTTAAGGTATTTTTACATGAACAAAATATGTTACCTGGTAAAACTAATATATTCTTATCTAAGTATGCTGATGCAGTGTTCACATCATTTAAAGATGGAATGAGAAAACTTAAATGTAAGAATATTATTTATACAGGTAATCCAGTTAGCCAAAGAGCAATAGAATGTAAAAAATATAATAAAACTAACTTAGGCTTTACTAAAGAAAAGAAACTTATTATTATAGTTATGGGTTCTCTTGGAAGTACATCTGTTAATGAAAAAATATTAGATTTCTTAAGAACATTTGAAAGAGAAGATACTGAAATATTATTTATAACAGGCAAAAAGAGTTTTAATGATTTAAATAATAATTTAATAGTACCAAAGAGTACTAAGATAGTACCATTCTTTGATAATTTACCAACTATAATGAAATCAAGTGATTTGATTATTTCAAGAGCGGGAGCATCAACTATTGCTGAGATAATGGCAACTAAGACACCAAGTATTTTAATACCAAGTCCTTATGTTGCGAATAATCATCAATACTATAATGCATTAGATCTTGTTAATAAAAAGATAAGTATTATGTTAGAAGAAAAAGACTTAAATACTGAAAACTTAACTAATGCAATAGATGAAATGTTTGATGAAGAAACATTCAAAGAAGTAAGAAAAAATTTACGTGAAATAAAAGATATATCATCTAGTACTATAATACTTGATAAAGTAAAAGAAATATTAGGTAATAAATATGAAAAAAAGAGTAAAAAGAAGATTTAATCCATTAAAGTTTTTA
Organism: uncultured Bacilli bacterium; assembly: GCA_934090685.1. Classification (GTDB taxonomy): domain Bacteria; phylum Bacillota_I; class Bacilli_A; order RF39; family UBA660; genus CAG-1000. The sequence continues at coordinate 88,595 of CAKOJN010000005.1, read as the reverse complement.
TCTTTTATAGCATTTATAATTATATGCTATTTTTTGACTATGTATTTACTTGATATAAAAACTAAAAATATAATAGTTTTAAATAATAATTATTATAGTGATGAAAAGATAATAGAAACCGCAGGTATAGAAAAATATCCTAAGTTTTTAGCATTAAATACAAATAAAATTAAAAAGAAATTATTAAAATTAGATTTAATAGAAAATGTCACTATTAAAAAGAAATGGAATTTTGTACTTGAACTTACTATTAAAGAAAAGAAAATATTATATTTAGTTAGAAGTGAAAATAAATATAGATTATCTGATAATAAATTATATGATATAGATGATGTACTAAGTGTACCAACTCTTATAAACTATGTACCAGAAAGTAATGAAAAGAAATTTGTGAGTGCATTTAAAAATATAGATAATAATATAATAAGTATGATAAGTGAAATAGAGTATTCTAAGACTAGTTATGATAGTGATAGATTCTTATTATATATGAATGATGGTAATATGGTATATGTAACAACTACTAAATTAAAATCATTAAATAAATATGTAGATATAGTTAAAAAACTAGAGAATAAAAAAGGTATTTTATATTTAGATAGTGGAAACTATTTTGAGATTAAAGAAAAGTAAGCAACTTTTCTTTTTAATTTCATATATATTAATATGTCAAAGTTAGATAATTTTAAAAAATTTGTTTCTAATCATCCTGAATTTGCTGATTATGTAAAAAAGAATAATGTATCATGGCAATCATTTTATGAATTATATGATTTATATGGAGAAGATGATGAAATATGGAAGAAATATATAAAAGATGATATAAGTGATCAAATAAGTATAAAAGGGCTTTTAAATACGCTTAAAAATATTAATATAGACTCACTCGAAGAAAATATTAGTTCAATACAAAAAGCAGTTGGTTTAGTAGAAGAATTAACAAGAGAAACTAAAAAAGAAGAAGAAAAAACAAATCCTAAAGAAGAAAAAATAGATAAATTATATGGTGAAGAATGAAATATGAAGTATTAGAAAAATTAAGAAAAGATGAAAAGTATTTAAAATTCTTAAGACAAAATTCTAATTGGTATAAACAATTAAATAGAGATCCTTCTTCTTATGATTTATTTGTTCGTGAAATGAAAAAGAAATATAAATTAAGAACAATAGATAAAGTTGATAATTTTGTAGATGGGGTAGACTTAGTAACCAAGATAATATCAGCAACTAATGATTAAGAGTGTATAAAATTTTACATTCTTTTTTATTTTGATATTGACACAAAATAGTCTTAATGCTACAATTAAAACATAAGGATAGGGAAAATAAATTCTCTACTAAAAGAAAGGAAGGAATGAAATATTATGAATAAGAAAGGTTTTACATTAGTTGAATTATTAGCAGTTATTGCAATCTTAGCAATATTAGTAATCATCGCATTACCAAATGTATTAAAGATGTTCAATGAATCTAAACAAAATTCATTTATGACTGAGGTTAGAGATATTTACAAACAAGCTCAAACTCAATTCATAGCTGATAGTATGACTACTCCAGGAGCTAAAACTTATATGTCAATGGCTAAAGATGGTAAAACATGTACTGACTCTAGTAGTAAGGCTGTACCTGCTCTTGAATTACAAGGTAGAGCTCTAAATTATATCGTTGAATTAAATGCTGCAGGTGATGTTACAAATATTAGTGTAAATGATGGTTCTTTCTTCTATGAACCTATTACAGTGCCTGATGATGCATCAAAAATTATTTCTAATGATATTAAAACATCTGGTAGTGGTGTTACTGCTCCTACAGGTATAACTTGTAATTAATAAAACCTATAATAAAATTAGACTATTCATTTAGTCTTTTTTTTATTGTTTAAATTTGATAAAATTATGTTGGTGATATTATGAGTTTGATAATAGGAAGTCATGTAAGTTTTAATAATAAAGAACAGTTACTTGGAAGTGTTAAAGAAGCAATTAGTTATAATGCTAATACATTTATGATATATACAGGTTCTACTCAAAGTACAAGCAGAAGTGAAATAAAAGATGAGTTTACATATGAGGCATATAAATTGATGTTAGAAAATAATATTGATAGTAATAATGTTATAGTACATGCTCCATATATAATTAATCTTGCGAATAGAAAAGATGAGGATAAATACATATTTTATTGTGATTTTCTTGCGAATGAACTTGATAGATGTAAAAAACTTGGGCTTAATAAGATAGTACTTCATCCGGGTAGTGCAACTACATGTACTAAAGAAGATGGAATTAAAAATATTATAGATGGTATTAATTATGTATATAATAAGACTACTGATACTATGATTCTTTTAGAGTTTATGGCAGGTAAAGGTACTGAAGTAGGGACTTCTATTGATGAATTAAAGTGTATAATAGATGGCATTAATGATAAAGATAGAATAGGGATATGTTTGGATACATGTCATATGAATGACTCTGGTGTAGATATATCTAAATTTGATGAGTTTTTGAGTGAGTTTGATAGTAAAATAGGTATATCTAAAATAAAGTGTGTTCATGTTAATGATAGTTTAAATAATATAGGTAGTCATAAAGATAGACATGCTAATATTGGTTATGGAACTATAGGATTTGATAATATAATAAATGTAGTTTATTGTGATAAATTAAATAATATTCCTTTTATATTAGAAACACCTTATATTAATAGAAATACTAATGATTCTTATGCACCATATAAATATGAAATAGAAAGCATTAGAAATAGAAAATTTATTGATTTTAAGGAGAATTTATGAGAAATGGATTTGGTTTAATAGAAATATTAGTTGTTATAGTAATTATTGCTTTAATACTTATTTTATTACCAAAACAAATTACTACATTACCATCAGATATTAAAGTTGAAGATAATAGTGCTAATAAAAATACTTTCTTAATTGAAGTAAAAAATATATATAATGAAGCAAATAATAAATATACTGAGGAAAGTATGAATGGAAATAAGTTATCTATAATAAATAATAATGAAAATAAATTGAATGTTGCATCTAATATAAATTATTGTATTAAATTTAATAATAGAGTAATTACTAATATGAAAGTTAGTAATGAAAAGTATCATATTATTTATACAAATGATAAAAATATAAGTGATATAACTGTAAATGATATAAAAGATAGTAAGTTAGAAGATATGAGTTGTTAGACTTATATCTTTTTAAATATAAATTGATTAATCACTTAAAAAATGATAAACTATTATTATAATAAGGTGGCGAATATGAAGAGCAAAGTAATAATATTTATAACTGTATTTTTTTGGTTAATTTTATCTATTAGTGGTATTGTTGGTTTTGTTGAATCTAAGAAAGTTAATGATTTTGGTGACTGTAAATATGATGGTGAATTAGTTAATGGTGCAGAATATGTTAATGGAAAATATACTTATAGGTATAAGCAAAGAGGATTTGCTTATCAAAATGATGCGGAATGGGCTGATATTGATAGTGATGGTTGGGGAGTAATGTTAACTGATAGGGAATCAACTGAACCTGTTAGTGGAAAAATATGTTCTAAGATTAATGGCAAACCTATCGTATCTACAAGTTCTATGTATGCTTATAGTAAAGCTTCTTCAATAGATTTAAGTGATTTTGATACTTCAAATGTAGAAGATATGAATTGGATGTTCTCATGGAGCGAGGCAGAAGAAATTAAAGGATTAGAAAATATCAATACTTCGAAAGTAATTGATATGAGTGGTATGTTTAATGAAAGTAAAGCAAATGTACTAGATTTAAGTCATTTTAATACTTCTAACGTAACTAATATGAGTGGTATGTTTATGAATTCTTTAGTAGAAACATTAAATGTGAGTAATTTTAATACATCGAAAGTAACTGATATGAATTTTATGTTTTATCAAATACCAGTTGAAGTATTGGATATAAGTAGTTTTGATACTTCAAATGTAGAAAATATGAGTTATATGTTTGGTGGAACTAAAGCAACTGAAATAAAGGGTTTGAATAAATTGAATACTTCGAAGGTAACTAAAATGGACAATATGTTTGAAGATACTGATGCTGAAGTATTAGATGTAAGTAGTTTTGATACATCAAATGTATTGAGTATGAATTATATGTTCAATAAAAGTAGTGCAACTGAAATAAAGGGACTAGATAAATTTAATACAAAAAGAGTGCTGAATTTTGGCTACATGTTCGCTCTTAGTAAAGTTTCTTCACTTGATTTAAGTAGTTTTGAATTTGGTCAGTTAATTTATATATCTCAAATGTTTTCAACTTGTTCTGCGAAAGAAGTTTATGTAAAAGATCAAGAAACACTAGATTTATTAAAATCGGAAGCAGGTTTTATACCTAGGGATTTAGTTTTCAAAATAAAATAAAAGTTTATTGGTTATTCAATAAACTTTTTATATTCGTTATATTTTTCTATTATTTTTTTATAGAGTTCAGGATTAAATGATAATTTATAGTTAGAAATATAACTCATAAAATTAGTATTTAATATTTCCTCATAATCATTTTTAATAGCATTATAAATCATATCTATTTCTTCGTCTGTTGCTGGTGTGCATTCATGACTTAGATAATTAATAACATCTTGTTTTGTTAACTTATTTATGTAATTTTTGATAAGTTCTTTTTTCATTATTCCTCCCATTAATAGTATATTAATGGGACTTTATTTTATTCATTCATTTGTGATAGTGTGTTGATCAGTGAAAGTTTACCATATTCATAAGATAAGCCTCCCTGTTGATATAAAACAAATGGATTTCTTAGTGGTCCATCTGCGGATAATTCTATTGAAGATCCTGATGTGAATGATGGACTTGCCATAATTATTTTATTATCATATCCAGGCATATCACTTGGTATTGGTTTTACATATGAATCAATTGGTCCAGATGATTGAATGCCGTGTGCATATTTAATAATTTCATCTTCATTATCAAAGTATATTAATTGTACTATATCACATCTTATATCATTATATTTAGGGCTAACTTTATAACCTAATTTTTCTAATACTTTGCTTGTAAGAATAGACGTTTTTAATGCTGAACTAACTACACTTGGAGCGAAGTAAAGACCTAGTAAAAACATTCTGTTTGCTTCAAAAGATGGACCAACTTCACGGCCTTCACCTGGCAAAGTTAATCTTTCTGCGCATAAATCAACAAGTTTCTTATTTCCAACTATATAAGCTCCGTTAGTAGCGATTCCTGCGCCTAGGTTTTTAATAAGAGAACCTGCCATAATATCTGCACCTACTTCTATAGGGGATAAATCTTCTACAAATTCGCAGTAGCAGTTATCTACAAATATAATTATATCTTTATTAATACTTTTTATTAATTTAATAACTTTTTCTAATTTTTTAATATCTAGTGAATCACGAGTAGAGTAACCTCTTGATCTTTGAATATGTATTACTTTTATATTATTATTTAATTCTTCTTTAATACTTTCATAGTCAAAGTCATTATCTATTAAATCTATTTCTTTATAATTAACACCATAACTTATTAATGAACTATTATTATCTTTAATACCAATAACTTCATGTAATGTATCATATGGAGTACCTGTTATTGATAAAAGTATATCATTTGGTCTTAATAATGCTTGTAATACAACTGTAATAGCATGACTACCTGATATAAATTGATTTCTAACAAGTCCACTTTCTGCATTAAATATATCAGCAAAAATACTATCTATTTTATCTCTACCGATGTCATTATAACCATATCCATTAGAGCCATAAAGATCACTACTAGATAAATTGTATTTATGGAAACTATCTAATACTTTTTTACTGTTTTTTAGAGTTTGTTCATCTATTTTATTAAATATATCTTTTAGATTTTGTTCTTCAGTATTTACAATTTTTTCTATATTTTTATCTATTTTTAACATCTTTTACCACCGTCTATTCTTATAATACTATCGTTTATATAACTAGCATCTTCTGTGCTTAAAAAATACACTAAAGAGGCTATTTCATTTGGTTCTGCGAATCTATTTAATAATATTTTATTTTCTTCGTTCTTTCTAAATTCAGTGTCCATATCTTTATTCATTGGAGTATTTATCCATCCAGGACATACACAATTTACATTTACATAAGGACTATAATAATTAGCTAAGTTATGAGTAAGATTGATAACTCCTGCTTTAGAGCTATCATAATCTAAACTATATTCATAATATGTATCTATTCCATTAGTTGAACCAATATTAATAATAATACCTTTTTTATTTTGATACATTAAGTCACCAAATGTTCTTGATACTAGAAAGGTACCTACTAGATTAACTTCTAATATTCTCATAAAACTTTCTTTAGTTTTATCACTTACAAGACTATCATTTGATATACTAGCATTATTTATAAGCACATCTAGTTTACCAAATTTATTAATAATAGTGTCTTTCATATTTTCAATATCATTTTCATTTGATATATCACATTTAATTATTAGAACTTCTATGTTATATTCATTTAGTATTTCATCTTTTAATTTCATTGCTTCATCTTTATTAGTGCTATAATTTATAATAACATTATAGTTATTAGATGCGAATTTTTTAATTATAAATGAACCTAATCCTATACTAGAACCGGTTACTAAAACAGTTTTTCTTTTCATAAAATCACCAAAAGTATTCTAACATAAATTTAATAATAATTGAAGTATATTTATTTTTGTGATATTATTTTAATAGTCAGGAGGAAAATTATGGACAAAGAAATGGACAAAGAAGAAGTATATTTAACATATTTATTACTATCGCCAACTAAAGGAATGACAGGTGTAGTAGAAAATTATGAAGCATTATTGGATATCTCTAGTAATATTGATACTAATTATTTGATGAGTGTACTTGTTTCTAAGAAAGGTAATAAATTCACAGTATTAGGAACAGATGAGGATTTTAACATTGTTTATAATAATGAAAGTCCAATTAAATTTATCAAAAAAGGATTAAGTTTAGTATATCCAAATGAAAGAGTTGGCATTAGACTTGATAATACTGATAAAGGTGTAGAAATAATAGGTAATTATTTAAAAAGAGGAGAAGAAGAAATAGTTAGTTCTATTGATGAATTTTATATTAATGGAATGATTTATTATTGTAGAAATAAAAGATCTGAAGAAAGGGAAATGAGAAAAAAATTGAAATTATAATCTAAAATAAGATTTATGCTTGTAATATCATAATTTATTTGTTATAATTTTGAATGTATAAAAAAAGGAGGACAAACTATAATGGCAAAGAAAGAAAATAGAGAAGGTATTGCGCTTCAATGTACAGTTTGTAAAAATATTAATTATTTAACTAGTAAAAATAAACAAAATACTGAAGGAAAATTAGAAGTTAAAAAATTCTGTAAAAAATGCAATAAGACAACTGCTCACAAAGAAAGAAAGGCAGCATAACATATGTTTAATGTAAATGATATTAAAAATGGAATGACAATTAAATATGAAGGAGTTATATATCAAGTAGTAGAATTCCAACATGTTAAACCTGGTAAAGGTAGTGCTTTTGTTAAAACTAAACTTAAAAATTTAAGAGCAGGAACTACTCAAGAAATTACTTTTAATGCAGGAATTAAGATGGAAAAAGCTGATGTTAGAAAAAATCAACTTTCATATTTATATGCAGCTGGAGATAATTATGTTTTTATGGATAACAATACATATGATCAAATAGAATTACCATCAAGTCTTTTAAAGGATGAAGCAAAATTCTTAAAAGAAGGTATGAATGTTGAATCTATGAATATTGAAGGTGAAGTAATTGGCATTACATTACCTGAAAAAGTTTCTTATAAAGTTATTAGTGCTCCTGATGCTGTTAAAGGAAATACTACAAGTACTGCTCAAAAGGATATTACTATTGAAACTGGATATACTCTAAAAGCACCTTTATTTATTAAAGAAGGTGACGATGTAGTAATAACTACAAGAGACGGTAAATACTTTGGTAGAGGATAAGAACCTGATGGTTCTTTTTTTATTTACATTAAACTATTTTTATGTTATTATAATCGCATTAAAACTGAACTTGTAAGTCAAGTTTTAGGGGGGAGAAATGGGATTATTTGTAAAATACAACTTGTTTGATTTGTTTAATGATTGTAGTAAAAATGAAGTATTAGAAGCAATTAATTCATTGAATACATATGAACAAGCAATATTAAGAAAAAGATTTGGTATTAATTATGACGGGAACAAAGCAGAACTATTTTTATCAGTTGATCATATTAATTTAATATATTCAGAAATAATCCCTAAAATTAAATATAAAATATTAAAAAATAGAGAAAAAAAGATATTTAAATGTGATAAGTTAATACCATGCATAAATAATGGTATGTCAAATGAAGATATGTGTAAAAAATATAATTTAACAAGACAAGAGTTATATGAAGAATTGTCTAAATTAAGAAGTAAAGGTCATATAATAAAAAGTAAATATTATTCTGATGGTTCAATTTATTTTAAAAGTGATACTTGTTATGAGAAGCATTATCCTAGAGAAACTATTTTAACAGGACCACCTGAAAACTATATGAAAGTACTTGCTATATCTGATTTACATATTGGTAGTACTAAAGAAAGATTAGATTTAATTAATAAAGCATTTGAGTATTGTACTAAAAAGGGTATTAATATTATTATATGTTGTGGTGATTTTGTTGATGGTGCTTTTGGACGAATACAACAAAAAGTTAAAAATCCATATGATCAAGTAGAATATTTTTTAAAGAATTATCCGCATGATAACAATATTTTAACTTTTGGAGTAGGTGGAGATCATGACCTTAGTTTACTTAAGGATGCTGGGATTGGTTTTAAAGAAGCATGTGAAAATAGTAGAAGTGATATAATAATTCCTAGTTATACTAGTGTGGACATAAATATTAAAAACGATAATATTCGTTTATATCATCAGACTCCAACTGGTAGAATAATTATGCCATCGTATCCAACATTTATATGTTTGAATGGGCATACACATAGATTTAAATATTATATAAGAGATAATAAAGTATTTGTTAATGTACCAAGTTTATCAAATGTTATGAAATATAATCCTGGGGTAGTAGAAATATCATTTGCATTCAATAAAGGATATGTAAATGATTTGTTAATAAAACATATATCTATTGAAGATGAAAAAGTAATTGATAGAATATATCCTGATATGAAGAGTAGAAGCATTGAATATAAATCTATATTGAATTTAGATCCACAATATAGAAAGAGAGGTTAATTATGAATAATGATAGTTTAGATAGATTAGAAATGACAATGAGAAGATGCGATAATAATAGGAAAGAAATATATAGAAGAAGAAAAAAGTTTATAGATAAAAGAACTAAAATGATGGTTAATGATATATTAGATGAATATTTTAATATGATTAATGATTTTGGTCTAGATAAGAAGATATTTAAAGTGACAAGAAGAATAACAATTGATACTGTTGAGGATAGTAAATCTATAATGAATATATTTAAACAATATATAGATTTCGAATTATTAAAAGAATATTGTGATGTATTGGGCATTATAATGAATGTTAGATATACAGAAAATGAATTATTTATTGATTTTATATTAGACAAAGAATTATATGAAAATGGTGTTTATGATTTTGATTATAATACTAATAATTCTGAAACATACATCGATGACTTTAATATGTCATTTGAAAAGAAGTGAGGAAAATTAAATATGGAAAAGGACTTATCTTTATTAAATGAAACAATAAAACAATATGATAGAAATTCTAAAGAAATATCAGAAAGATCAACTGAATATACGAAAAATAATGTCTTAGAATTATTTGACTCTGTTATGAAGAATTTTTTAGAAGGTACAGATAATTCTAATGTAGTTAAATTTACTTATGATATTACATATGCTAGAGGTTGTTCTGATGCTGATATTCAAAAAATAATTAATCAAATATTTGATATTGAATATCTAAAAATATTATGTAATAAGTTTGGTGTTGTAGTTTGTGAAAGTATTAAAAGAGATAATAAAATTAAGTATGTTATTAAATTTATATTGATAAAAGAATTATATGAAGATGGAGTATATGATTTTATTGATAGTAATAATCCAAGTACTTATACTGATAGTCTAACATTAAAACTACGCAAAAATAATAATTAATATAGGAAAAATTATGACTTTATACGATAAAATAGAAAATGATATGAATTGTTTTTATCTTGATGATGAAGAAGAACAAGAAGAGCAAGAAGAAATTGTTAATGAATTAGAACTAGCAATGAGAAGAAAAAATACTGCACAAATATTTAAAAAGGCAATTGATTATTTTGAAAGTCTAGATATCGATAGTTTTTGTGGAAATTTTGCAATATATAGAGTAGAAACAGAAATACCTTTCAATTTATCAGATGAACTATTAGATGAATACAAAGAAAGATATTATGATTTAATTTCTCTTGGTATGTGGTGTGATAATGTTGGTATCTTTCCAGAAATGTTTATTAAAAGAAATATTGGAATGGAAAAACCACTAATTTCAATTACTTTTATGTTTACATTAAGTACTTATTTATACCGTGAAGGTGTATATAGTGAATTTGATAATAAATTTACAACTAAAATGACACGTAAATTATATAGAAAAAATGGCGAATAAAAAGGGGTGATAATTATGTTTGATGAAGAAATATCTAAATTATATAATGATGCATATGAACAAACAATGTCATATGAAAATCAAAAAAAATATTTACAAAGGAATATTAAAGATATAGAAAGTATAGTTACAGATTTAAAAGAAAAGAATATTTCTTTAGGATTATTTATTGGACTTACTTGTTTGACTGAAACAGCTTGTCTTTTATTTACACATGGTGCGTTAAATAGTATAATTGCGATGATTATGAGTGGTACAGCAATTATTTTCACTACAACAATTATAAATAATCGTAACAGACTTAGAAGATTAAAAGATTGTCTTAAATATTTAAAAAATCGTGATAGAAAACTGGATATGGAAGAAAGAGAAAAACAACTAGCAGAAACTAAAAGTAAAGACTTAGTACTAGAAAATTCATTAATAAAAGACGTTAAGAAAAAAGAAATTGAAAGTAAAATATCTAGCCTTGAAAATTCAGATATTAATATAAGTAAAAAGAAAGAATTGTTGTGTTTATATAGAGAAAATGTAGATATGTTTAATGAAATGTATGATAATTTTGAATTAGAAGGATTCTTGAAAAAAAGAAAATATAAAACTAATGAAATAAACTATTTATTAGAAGAAATAGAAGACACAAGAATAACTGAAAAAGCATATCAAATGAAACTAAGTAATAATTGACAATGAATTATAAATTATATATACTTAATTTAAGAATTAAGGAGAAATTTAATCATGGAAAATATTAAATTAGATAAAAACAACTATGATAAATTTATTTTTAAAGGTTCGCTAGCATTAGAAGGATATTTTGATTTTAATGATAATAATATTGAATTATTTAATGATTTTAATAAGAAATTAAAAGATTATCGTATATTATCTATAAAAGATGATAAAAGTAAGGAAGAAATAGTTCAAGAATTAATAATGATAATAAATAAAATTGGAAAAGATAATTTTATAATTTATAATGATGGTGATGTTGAATATAATTTTAGTAAGACAGAAAGAGGAGATGAAAAATAATGCCTAAAGGTGGAAATAATAGAGATTGGGGTTATGCTAGTTATGATGTAGATAAATATGATGATTATAGTGATTCAAATTTACAATATACTAGTTATGAAAAAAGTGGTTCAGTAAATAAATATTCAGATAACGGTGATGGTGGACATTCACATGATTATTATAAAGATAGTGATAACTATAATAATGGTGGAGATCCTGATAGTAGTAGAAGAGAAAGCAATGGATCATCAAACCCATCTATTGGAGAAGTACAAAGCAATGGAGGCTGTTATTTAACAACTGCATGTATGAAACATTACTTAGAAAAATTTAGAGATGACTGTTACGAACTAACAGTATTAAGATGGTTTAGAGATGGTTTTATATCAAATGAAGATATTAAAGAATATTATGAAATCGCACCAGTTATTGTTGACAAAATAGATAACGAAGAACACAGTGATCTTATGTATGATTACATATATGATAATATAGTTGATTATTGTGTTAAACAAATTGAACATGGAGAATATGGCGCAGCATATGAAAGATATAAATGTAGTATTTTAGCATTAAAACAGTTTTATATTGAACAAAATAAATCTATAAAATTAACTATTTAATAAACGATTGACAAACAATAATATTTAATATATACTTATGTAGTAATAAACGAGGAAGATATTCATAGTAGTTTATAATAATTATATAGAAAGTTAGTGGTTGATGGAAACTAGCAGTTATTATGAATGAAAATACAAGTATTTGAGTTTAATAGGTGACGCTTTATAGTCATTTGAGGTAGATTAATTCTATAAATTAAGGTGGTACCACGATATATTCGTCCTTATAATGGTACCTTTTTATTTGGAGGAAATGATGAGAAAATTTGAAAAAATAAGTTATGATCAATTTAAAAAAGATTTTGAGGATTCTAAGGAATTATATGAAAAAATTACTCTTCCAGTTAGAAGTACTAAACATAGCGCTGCTTATGATATTAAAAGTATGGAAGAAAAAACATTACATCCAGGTGACTCATTAGCATTTAAAACTGGTCTTAAGGTATGTATGAATCCTGATGAGGTATTATATATTTTTAGTAGAAGCTCTATGGGATATAAGTATGATGTATCACTTACTAATTGTGTTGGTGTTATAGATAGTGATTTTTATAATAACGAAGATAATGAAGGACATTTTAAAGTTAAGCTTATCAATCATGGAGATAAAGATTTTGAAGTTAAAATCGGAGATAGAATAGCTCAAGGAGTATTTATGAAATACTTGATTGTTGATGATGAAGAAGAAATAACAAATGTTAGAACTGGTGGGATAGGTTCTACTAATAAAGGAGGAAAATAATATGACATTTTTTGAAGAATTAAAATATAGAGGGGTAATTAAAGATATAAGTAGTCCTGATTTAGAGGATAAGTTAAATAATGAATCACTTACATTCTATTTAGGAACTGATCCGACAGCGGATAGTTTACATATAGGACATTATGCATCTTTTGTTACTGCTAAAAGATTATTAAAACATGGACACAAACCAATTATTTTAGTAGGTGGCGCAACAGGACTTATAGGAGATCCTAGACCTACTACTGAAAGACCTATGATTAGTAAAGAAACTGTATTAAATAATATAGAGGCACTTAAAAAACAAGTAAATGGTTTACTTGATGGAAAAGCACAAGTAGTTAATAATTATGACTGGACTCGTGATGTAACATTTTTAGATTTTTTAAGAGATATAGGAAAATATATTAATGTTAACTATATGCTTAATAAAGATATAATATCAAGGCGTTTAGATAGTGGTATAACATATGCAGAATTTTCGTATACATTACTTCAAGGATTTGATTTTTTACATCTATTTAGAAACAATAATTGCGTTTTACAAGCAGCAGGTTCAGATCAATGGGGAAATATAACTACTGGTATTGAACTAATAAGAAAGATTGAAAATAAGACTGCTTATGGATTTACTATGCCATTAATACTAGATTCAACTGGTAAAAAGTTTGGTAAAAGTGAAGGAAATGCATTATGGCTTGATAAAGAAAAAACAAGTCCATATCAAATATATCAATACTTAATAAATTCTGATGATAGTAAAGTAGTTGAATACTTAAAAGTATTTACTTTCTTATCAATAGAAGAGATAGAAAATCTTGCTAAAAGTGTAAAAGAAGAACCTGAAAAGAGACTTGCTCAAAAAACATTAGCATTTGAAGTAGTTAAAGATTTACATGGTGAAGAAGAAGCAATCAAAGCAAGAAAAATAAGTGAAGAAGTATTCTCAAAAGGTTATAGTAGTGAAGGAATGCCAAGTATAGATATAGTTTTAAGTGAAAACATGAATATACTTGATTTACTTGTTAAAACTGATATTGCACCATCTAAAAGTGAAGCTAGAAGACTAGTAATAGGTAATGGTATTTCAATAAATTCAGAAAAACAATCTAATCCAGATTTACTAATTACAGAAGATTTATTCGAAGATAATTCTTTAGTAATAAGTAAAGGTAAAAAAACTCATATCAAAGTTAACTTAGTAAAATAAGTTAACTTTTACTTTTAATAAATATTTTAATGTTATATAATAATAATAGAGGTGATAACATGAAGTATACTGAAGAAAGAAAGACATCTGTTAATATTTTATTTTTCATAATATCTATACTTGGACTTTTTATTTTACCATCTGTATTTTATACATTTATGCGTACGTACTTTGATGATAGTTTAACATTACAATTTTTAAGTGAACTATTTGTAATAGTTGTATTATTTTTAATATATTATAAAGATTTAAAAAGAGAATTTAAAATATATATTAAAAACTTTAAAAAGAATTTTCCTATTATGTTAAAATATTATGTATTAGGTATAATAATTATGATAATGAGTAATTTACTTATTAATATGATTATAGGAAATGTTTCTGCGAATGAATCAAGTGTAAGAGATAGTTTATTTGCTTTTCCTGTTTATACAATGCTAAGTATAATGTTAGTTGCTCCGTTAAGTGAAGAATTAGTATTTAGAAAAAGTATTAGTCCTTTAATTAAAAACAAATGGATTTATGCAATTGTTTGTGGACTATTATTTGGTGGAGCTCATCTTTTAGCGGGAAAATTTAAATTAATAAATTTATTATATTTAATACCATATGGTAGTTTAGGCTTTGTATTTGCACTTATGAATAGAGAAACTAAAACTACATTCTCATCAATAACAATGCACTGTATTCATAATACAGCTACTGGTATTTTATTATTGGTTACTTATTCAATGGGTGTATTATAGATGGAAACTGAAAAGAAAAAAACACATAAATTTTTAAATTTCTTATTGTTTATTGTAATATTATCTTTAGGATTAGTTTTTTATTCAAAATACGTTGGTGTTAAAGGTTTAATTGTAAAAGAATATAGAGTTGAAAGTAATATATTGACTGAAAATTACAGTGGTCTTAAAGTAGTTCATTTTTCTGATCTTTTATTTAAGTCTACAGTGGATAGAGATGATATAAAGAAATTAGTTAGTAAAATTAATACTCTTAGACCAGACATTATTGTATTTACTGGTGACTTAGTAAATAAAAATGCAAAGTTATCAAATGATGATAAAGAGTTTTTAATAAATTCTCTTACAAGTATGCATGCATCTATAGGTAAATATGCTATTTATGGAGATTATGATTATAGTTTTGATAATTATGAAAGTATAATGATTAAAAGTGATTTTAAAGTATTAAACAATTCTTATGATGAAATCCTTTATAAAACAGATGATCCATTATATATAGTAGGACTTCCTAGTTCAATTAAAGATACTGTTAAAGTAAGTGATGCGTTTAGTTTTTATAAGGATGAAAATAGAAGATATATAATATGTTTAGTCCATGATGGCAATACTATTAAATATTTAGATGACAGTAATTATGAAGTGGATTTAGTCTTAGGTGGACATTCACTTAATGGTAGTGTAGTTATTCCATATTATGGACCTTTGTTTGTAGATAAAAATTCTGGTAAATATTATCAAGAAGAGTATACCAAAGGAATTACTAAAATATATATTTCAAGTGGTCTTGGTACTAATAAATATAATTATAGATTTAATAATAAACCATCATTTAACTTGTATCGTTTAAAAGCACAGTCTTAACTGTGTTTTTTACATAATATAAAATAGAGGTGAAGTATGTATACTAATTTTAAATATGGTAAGGATAGATTTGCACCATTTGCTGCACCTTTCTTATTAGGTGCTTTAACAGGAGGAGTAGCAGTAGGGGCATTCAATCCTTATAGACCAAGACCAGTTTATTATCAAAATCCATATGGTTATTATCCTTATTATTAATAAAAAATAGTAATTCACATAACAGGAATTACTATTTTTACTTTAGTATATGAGTTTTTTAATGAAGAATATTCAATCAAACCACCATGAAGTTCAATTATTTCTTTAGATAAGCACAGACCAAGACCAGTTCCATAATTTTTCTTTGAATAGAATGGAGTAAATAAATTATCAATAGTATCTTTATCCATACCGCATCCATTATCTTTAATTATAACAATTAAATTATCATTTGACTTGTATGAATTAATATTTATGATACCATTATTATCTATTGCTTCAGTAGAATTCTTTAATATATTTATAAATACTTGTTTAAGTCTATTATAATCTGCTTTAATGATAAGATCACTTTCAGATTCAATACTTAATTTAATATTTTTATCGTTGAAAAAAGGTAAAATAGTATCTTTAATTTCATTTAATAAATCATTAAAGTTCATTTTGTATTTGTTTACTGATAAATTATTTAATGAAGAAAAATCCTTAAGTACCAAAAGAGAATTATCAACCTCTTTTAATAATATATTTCTATATCTTTCACATTTCTCACTATCATTACTATCAAATATATCTAAGTATCCCTTTATTACTGCCAAAGGATTTTTAATTTCATGTGTTACTTTAAATATCGCAGTTTTAAATTCTTTATTATTGCCAATCTCTTCTAAACTAGAATACATTTTTATAATATTTTTAAGTTTATTAATATAAAATGTTATTAAATATATACTAATTAAATACAAAATCACTATGACAATATAATCATAACTAATATTTTTAAATATAAAAGAATACAAAATTATAAACATAGAAGTATCTATCGCAAACATATTAGTAAGATAAAAATAATCTTTAGAACTACTTATATATAAATAATAAATTACATAGTAGGATAGGAGCAAAAATATTAAAAATAATGGATTTATTAATAATATCTTATAACAATAAATAAATTCAATCAGTGACACTAACAATGTTAATTTAAAGTCCTTATGATGAAATAATAGAAGCAAAGGAATAGTAAAGAAACATATATAAGTTTTAATATTAAATTTATTATAAAGATAGATAAGTAAAAAAACTATTAATAAGACAGTTAGACTATAATATATTTTTTTATCATTACTTCGAAATTTATCCTTAAACTCAAAGAATATATAATATACTGTTATAAAAAATAAAAATATAATATTAGTAATAAAAAATAATTCAATAACTTTCATAAAATCACCGATATAATCATAACATATTCTATTTGTCGAATTTTGTCGAATTTTGTCGAAAAAAATAAGAAATTAACAAAATTTCTTATTTTAAGTCTATCATATACTTTTTTAATTGCTTAGAATTAGGCCCAAATAATATTTTTAATTGATTATCAATTTCAACTATTCCCTTAGCACCTAACTTTTGTATACCTTCTTTGTTAACTAATGATGTATCTTTAACAGTAACTTTAAGTCTAGATAAATTCATTTGTGCATCAATAATATTATCTTTGCCACCTAGATATTGTATTAATTTATTAATTTCAATATGAAAGTCTGCTTTTCTTATTTTTACTATCACTAAAGATATAACAATTAATATAACAAATATTAAAGCATATTGCCAAATCATATTTTTCCTCCTATAAAGAATTGATTGTGTTTCCTAGATACGTATCAAAGTATCCACCAATCTTAGTTTTAAAATTATTTACTTTTTCTTCAGTCCAATATTCACTTGTTAGGATAGGACTAGTCATTAATGAAGTTTCGTTATCAAATGCGATTATTTTTCCTTCTTTAACTATTACTAAAGTAGGGGCATATAATCTATAACTATCAGTATCATCTAAAAATAAATAATCATCAAGTCTACTAACTAGTTTTTTGTATTTTTCTGTATTATTATCTCTTATAGATTTAAAATTATAATAATAAATAATATCAATGTTCTTATCTATAGCGACATCATTTAGATATTTAACATAACTTTGGCACCAACTACTTTGTGGAAATCCTAAAAATATAATACCTGTACCTTTATCAAGTGTAATTAATATATCATCTATACTTTTATATACAAACACATTGTTTTCATCTATTAAATTATATTCATTACTAAAATTATTATTAACCTTAACAGTTGCTGGTGGCTTACAATATTTATATATAAGTAAAGCACCTATTACCGCGATAAAAACAATACCTAATATTTTTGCTTTCTTCATAAACTCACTTCCTCTATAATATTCTATCATATATTTATCAAATAAAAAAGACCAATTATTTATATAATTGATCCATAATAGATTCATCTTTATGTTTACTATAGTATTCTATATCAAAAGATCTAGTTATTATTTCTTTAAAAGACTTTCCAGTTTTCTTTCTTTTTTTAACTTTAATATATTTAGGATTAAATCTTGCATTCTTATATCTTTTGATATAATCAAGTAATGCTATTAAACATGATATAGTTATTATAGAACTTAGTATTATTATATAAAAATCAGTGTTAGTAATAATATATTTTATTACTTTTCCATTTATACCTATCTTTGGAATACTTAATAATATGAAACTGAATATTACACATATATCTAATATAACAGTTTTAACTTTACCAACATTTGTTGATTTAACATTACCTCCATGTTTATATGTTAAATAACTTATATATAATATTAGTATTTCTATAATTAGTGGAGGAATCATATATCTATATTCTATACCTAGTAGAATAAAAACTATTGCATTTAAAACTTTATCACTTAAAGCATCCATACTACATCCAAAGAATGTTGATATTTTAAGCTTCCTTGCTAAAAAGCCATCTAACGCATCAGTTATAAATAAGAATATAGTAACTAATGCAACAAAATTAATACCATATAAATGATAAGCAATAGGTAAAAATAAAGCACCAAAAAGTCTACACAATGTTATTGCGTTTACCAATACTAGTTCAATTATTTTAATACAACTATACTTCATACACTTTATTCTATGAAATATGTTTGATTTTGTCAATACAGTTAGTTAAAAAGTAAAATGCAACTTTTTGAAAAAATATATAATTACAAGGCATAATGCAAGTTTATACCTTGTTTTATATTGAAAAATAATTAAAAATATGTATAATATATAAGTATCAAAGGAAATTATTGTATACCAAAAGAGTCACATTTTCTTTTTCAAAAAGTAAATGCAACTTAATTTATATCAATTGTTTCTTTTGGAAATGGTTAGTTGAGTATTTTATAACTCAAATTCACTTCTTCTTTTGGAATATATTCTAAAAGAAGTTTTGAAGAAATGTCTTCTCCATATTTTTTGGTAAAGAGGTAATATGGAGAGTGAAAGTCGAGTGACTTTCTTTGAACATTATTGATATTATTCATCATATCAATAATGTTTTTATTTGTTAAATTATCAAAACTAATACCTTTAGGTATAATGTATCTAATAAATTCGTGATTTTTTTCTATAGTGCCTTTTTGCCAAGATGAATAAGAATCACAATAAAATAAATTTATTTGTTTCTCACCAGTTATTGGGTCACATTCTATTTCTAATGGTCTAGAAAATTCCCAACCGTTGTCAGTTAAAATAACTTCGAATATTTTTTAAAAATATTTTCACCTAGAGTTAATCTTAGTTTATTAAATACTTCTACGACAGAATTTGGATTATATTTTTTTATTAAAAACATTAACATTAATTTATATTTCTTTAAACATAAAGTCATAATACAATAAACATCTTCAGTTTTACCAACTACAGTATCCATTTCTACAATACTAGTATTTGGGTGTTCTTTAATGTATTTGTTATAATCTTTAAGTCTACGACCTAATTTGATAACATTATCATTATGTATTGGTTTTATTTCACTTTTAACCCTTCTAGGCTTATAGTTAGATGATCTAGGAAGCATTTCTTCATTAATACTAGAAAAGTATCCACCATGAACATAATTATAAAATGTTTGAATTGATTTTGGAAAATTAAGTTCATTAAATATATGTAAAATAGGTTGATTTTTGTTTTTAATTTTATCATTAAAATAATCATTCCAATATTCAATTTCATCTATAGTCATATCTATACCAATTCTAGAATATTTAAGTTTTCTAATGTAATCTTCTTGTGCTTTTTTATAATTATAATAATATTTCTTTTTATTACAATGATATTTCTTTTTACAATTTCCACAAACGAATGGAAATCTTTTTGTTTTATCACAAATTTCTATAGAATTATTAGATAGCCTTCTGTTTTTTATTTCTCTTGATATAGTTGATGGTTCTTTGTCTACAGCTTGAGCAATATTTTTTAGTTTGTAATTTAATTTTAATAGTTGGTCAATTAATAATCTATCTTCATAAGATAATCTTTCTTTTTTCATAATTATTTCCTTTCTTTAAACACCTCCCTAAGAAACAATTGATAAACATATTAAATAACATTCTAAGACTAAATGCAACTTTTATTTTTTTATGAAAATAAATTGCATTTACTTCTTTAAATAACAGATTTTGTCAATACACTAGAAATATTACTTATAATATGATATAATCTATATGTCATGGGGCTGCATTGATTCGACAGAATTATGTTTTGTCTGGGCGCAGGTAGTAGGCATACTATAAATGCAAAATCAAAATAATCGGAAACGATTTCAAATTCTCTCCAGCTTTCGCTTAGTTAAGTAGAAACGGAGCTTCCGCTTAGTCTTTACTTGCGAGATTAAATCCGGGAGTCATAAAGCAAGTTATATTATAAATTTGTTTGTGGTTTATAATGAAAAACGAGCAAACTTTGAATAATAAGAGAAGTTGGCAATCTACATTATTATTTGAGAATAAAAACCAACTAAACCTGTAGAAGACCAAATGAAACGAATTTTGGACAGGAGTTCGCTACTCCTCAGCTCCACCAAAATGAATAATTACAATCTTATGATTGTTTTTTTATATAATATTATATTTTTTTGTATTTTTATAAAAATTAAAAGAACTATCATCAGTCCTTTACATCATATCAGCATCTGATCCCCAATCCATTGGGATTCTTTTTACTATTGCATTAAAGATTATTTTCAGTGGCTTAAATATTATTTTCTTAAATGAGTTCATTTGTTTCCTCCATCAATTAAATTATATAACTTTTCTATGTTTTTTTCAAACACACTTTAAACACACTTTTATTATTGATAAACTAGATTGAAAACTTAATTTCTATAAATCTATTAAAAATAAATAATTAAAATCTCTTATTGTTTTTTAATTTAAAAAATATTATAATTAAATAGTAATTGCCCCATGGCCAAGTGGTAAGGCTCTGGACTCTGACTCCAGCATCATAGGTTCGAATCCTATTGGGGCAACCAATATAAATTATTAAAGCTTTGAATTAAGTTTTTTTTACTTTAAAAAAACGTTCCAAACACACTACCAAACACACTTTTATTATTTTTGATGTATCTAAGTGTGGAACAATTATGCTGAAATAGCTCAATTGGTAGAGCAACTGAATCGTAATCAGTAGGTTGTGGGTTCGAGTCCTACTTTCAGCACCATAATGATTATTAGAAAACACGCTATAAAGCCAGTATTTATGCGTGTTTTTAAATTATATTAAAAGTATTATAAAATATCATAACTCATTATAAAGCATTAAATTTTATGGCACTTTATATGGCACTCGATATAATTATGGCACATTATTATGGCACCAAATTAGATGGATATAGTCAATAAAGAAAGGGAAAAGTTATGACATACAGAATAACAAAGAAAATGGAAAATTTAATGTTAGACATATTAATATTAAAACAGATAGTAAGTTGTAATAATATATCTAATAGAAAGAAATTAGAAAAAAGCATGAATGAACTTATTAATAAATTAATTGTAGAGTTTAATACACAAAATAAGAAAAATAAACTCTTAATAATATAAATGTTTGTTATATATTTAACGAGTGCTAAAACGTACGTTTAAATATACGTTTTAATTAATAAAAATGAGTATATAAAGATAATAAAAATAATGCTTTATAATTTAAAAAAGAATGGGGTCATTTTACAAAACTTCATTCTTTTGTTTTCAATATAAGATAAAAGCACTTAATACTTTTAATTATTGTTAAAAAAATCTTTTATGTCGACTTCTAAAACATCAGCTATTCTACCTAGAGTTGCTAAACTAAAAGTTTTTCTTCTCTTTACGCTTTCTATTTCAGCTAAGTAATCTATGGACATATCAGCTTCATCAGCTAGTTTTTGCTGAGTAAATCCCTTCTCTTTTCTATACTTTTTAATATTCTTTCTAACAATATCATAATAATACATATCGCTTTTAACTTGTGCCATTAGTACCACCTCTATATTTATATTGTCCTATAAATAGAAATATTATTTTATGGGCTTATAGCACTAGATTTGAATACAACATTATGATATATTATGTATAGTGTTTATACACGTGTAGAAAGAAGGAGTATTTTATGAAAAACAATAATGACAAATTTTTAAAGGAATTAATATTGATGTTTTATACTGATTTTAATCAAGCTCGAGATAGATTCATAAAATTATATCAAGAAAATCCCGAAATTTGGGATGCATCAAGCAAAATATCAATAAAAGGTAAAATTGAAAGTTCATCAACTTTTGATTTTGAAAGAGAAGAAGAATTAAAAGATATGTTTATGGGTATGAAAATTGATGAATCTACATTAGAATTTGATGATGCGTACGATGATGAAACTTATTATTTTTCTGCTGAATTCGTAGATAATTTAAAAGATGGAGAGTTAGAAGAAATAAATGATACAATATTAAATATAATTGTTGAAGAAAATAATCTAAAAAATCTAGAAGATATTAGAAACTTTTTAAATAATGCAATTACTAAGAATAATTTTTTTAAAAATCTTGTAGATACAATTAGGGAAAAAACATTAAAAAAATTTGTATCTGATGAAACAAGTAAAAGAATGCGTTTTCGTCATTCTATCGATTTACTTTACAATCTTTGCTTTATGGATGAGTCAGCATCATTTGGCATATATGGATTAGAAAATGTTGATGATTCAAATTTTGATGAAGATATTTTGCATGAATGTATTTTGTTTCAAGTAATCGTAAACTATGTAAACAATTTTATTCACCCACTACTTCAATTATTTACATTTTCATATGCAAACTATATGATTATAAATGGTAATACAAATGATAAATTAAAGGATTTTACAAAAGTTAATAGTATTTTTGATAAAGAAAAAACAAATTTTGATGTAAAGAAAAATAAACTATCAGAATTATTTTATGACTTAATAATAGAAGAATATAAAAAAGTTCCAGCTTACGTTAAAGAAGGTGTTATCATGTCATCAGATTCATTGTTAAATTCTTTTCTAGTAAATGATATGCTATACGAAGCATTATATAAATTTTGCGATGCATTTGATGAAATAGTTAATGTAAATAAAAATTGCACAATTAAAGAGTTTACATTTTTTACTTATCCATTGTATATCAAAGATATGACTGATGATAATACTTTTCCATACATTATATTCTTAATAACATATTTTATAAAAAATAGAAGTGTTTTCAAAGATGATGACTTAGATATTATTAAGGTTATTTTAAATCAAACAATTTTTAAATATATTAATGAAATAAATGATATTATTAGACAAGCTAAAAATAAAAAAGAATTAGATAGAATATTGAACAATGATATTGGGCTTGAAATTTCTAAATCTTCACTACTAACTGAGTTAGAAAATGTTAAGAATGGATATGAATTTGAGGAATTTGTTGCACACTTATATCAAAAGTTAGGCTATGAGTGTAATGTTACATCAAAATCAAAAGACCAAGGTGCTGATATATTGGTAACAAAAAAAGATGAAAGCATTGTTGTACAAGCTAAATATTATAGTAATCCAGTTGGAAATAAAGCAGTTCAAGAAGTTGTATCTTCTAAGGCATATTACAATGCAAAAAAAGCTATTGTGGTAACAAACTCGACTTTTACAAGTTCTGCTATACAATTAGCTTTCAAAAATAGAGTTGAATTAATAGATGGAAGTATGATAAAAGAAATTATTAATGACCTTGAAATGTAAATAAATGTAAACTTCTATAATAAATTTTAAGAGAACAATTATGAAATTGTTTTCTTTTTTTTACACTAAATTTAGACAAATATAGACTTTTACATACCTAGTTATAATATTTTTAATAATTATTTGTAAAAAAATGTAAATTTATATACTTCGATTTTTTTGTTTTAGTTATATTAATAATAGGATGATAATTAAAGCGCTAAAATTTGTCCTTATAAAATGATGTTCACATGCTTTGAATCATGCATGTAGTATGTGAGCTCAATATAGTTGTTTAAAATAATTATAATGTATTTATTATTATAAGAGTAGATATATTACATTTATCCTAAAACACTATAAGAACTATACATGAAAAAGGAAAATATATTATGCCTACATCAATACCATATAGGTACAATATTTTTCCTACGAGGAGGTGGCATTTATTGCATGTCGAAATTACTTATAGATAGTGAAACTGGAGAATTATTAAATGAATATGATGATGAATCTAATTTAGTGGTATATGACCAAAAGAAAATAGATTATTCAAAATTAAAAAAGGTTTTATTTTATAAACTATCAGTTAATGCAATAGGATTTTTTGCTGATAGTAGTATAAAAGAAGCAATAAAAATTACATTTTTTAAGCTAATTACATTATTAGAACTTAACAAAGGAGAACTATTGCTATTAGATGGTAAAAATGCAAGTCTAAAAAATATTAGTGAAAAACTTTATATTAATAGGCGAACATTATATAACCATTTAAAATTTTTAGAAAAATATAAAATAATTAAGAAAATCAAAAATGGTAAAGTAATAAATATAGCTATAAATCCGTATTTCTTAATGTACGGAGAAAAAATATATGGCTATGAATCTAAAACTTTTAGAGAATCTTTATGGGTTAGTTTTAATAAAAAGATTGATTATAAAAATGTAATTTTACAAGAAGAAAGGAAGAAAAAATAATATGAAAAATAAATTACAAGATATAAGTAAATATTATATTACATCTAAAGGAGATTTTTATAAAATGCCAGTTGAGGAACAAGAAACGATTATTAGTTTTGATTATGAACAAAAAAATATTAATATTTTTACAAATAGACCACCAGTCTTGAAAAGACTTATATCTATTTTAGGAGAACCAAATGAAAATAATATTATGGGAGGAAGCTGGTATGTAAGTTTTGATGATAGAAAACTAGTTAGAAAGATATTTTCAATGAATTTATACCTTACCAGAAAAAAATAAATGTATATACAAATCTACACTTTTACTTAAGTATATATCATAAGATAAATTATATGTTAAATTAATTTACTTTTGCAAAATATATGTTTATATAAACACTTCAACATTTGAAAGAGAGGCATAATATGAAAGAAATAAAGAGTTTAAAAGAAATTTCAAAATATTTAAAAATATCTGAATCAACAATCAGAAAACTAGTAAAAGAAAAAAATATCCCATATTTTAGGATTGGATATAGAATTAAATTTGACCTAGAAGAAATAAATAACTGGATAGGAACATTAAGTGAGAAAGAATCTAAAAATAACTTATTCTTTTAGAATATAAAAGGCATACATGGTATAATATATATATATTGATTATATCTTTCTATATGCCGAATTTGAAAGGAGTTATAATGGGATATAGAAAATTATCAAATAATAAGTACAAAATTATTATTGAACAAGGTTATGATATTTTTGGAAAAAGAGTTAGAAAGACAAAAATATTTTATGGAACTCTTAGTGAGGTTAAATTAAGGGAAGCGGAACTAGTACAAGAATTCTATCATAAAGGTGAGAAAATGAATCTTAATAACTTAACTTTCAAAGAATTTAGCAACATCTTTATAGAAAAGTATTGTAAGGATAATGTTTCTAAATACACAAGAAATGGATATGAAAAGTTATTATTAAAAATCAACTCTATAATTGGTAATATTAAGTTAAATGAAATTGACACTTATAAATTAGATAATATGTATCGTATGTTAAAAAAAGGTGTTAGAAAAAAAGAAGTTTCAAATGAAACTATACTACACTATTTTACACTAATAAACATTATGTTTAATAAAGCAATTAAATGGAATATTGTAGAAAAGAATCCAAACCTAAATGCTAATAAACCTAAGAAAGAGAAAAAAGAAAGAAATTTCTATGATAGTAACGAAGTAAAACTTTTACTTGAGTGCTTAAAAAATGAGAGTATAAAATATAGAACTCTTATAACTCTTGCAATAGATAGCGGTGCAAGACGTGGAGAAATATGTGCTTTAAAATGGAATGATGTGGATTTTGAAAATCATACTTTACTTATAGATAACTCATTAAAAGTTATTAATGGAAAAGTAGATGAAGCAAAACCAAAAACAATTTATTCAAATAGAGTTATATATTTAAGTTCCTCTACTATAAATATATTAAAAGAATATAAAGAATGGCAAAATCAATATATATCTAGTGTTAAAGGTAAATGGAACGATAATGATAGAATCTTTACGGATAAATATGGAAACCATATGCACCCAGATACTTGTAATAAAATAATAAACAAAGTTACTAAGAAATACAATCTAAGAAAGTTGAAGTTTCATGAGTTAAGACACACTAGCACCACACTTTTAATAGATAGTGGAATAAATCCTAAAGCAGTTAGTGAACGCTTAGGACATGCTAATGCTAATATAACAATGAACATATATACTCATACTTTTGAAGATACTAAAAAAGAATGTGCTAATAATATTAATAGTATAATAAAAAGTACATAAAAATTATAGTTTTGGCACTTTTTAATGGCACCCTTAGTAATAAATATTCATTTTTAAAACACTAAACCTTCAAAAAATGGCTTAAAATAGCACCTTTCACGAACTATAATATATTCAGTTAGTGTTTAGGTATGTTGAATCGTAATCAGTAGGTTGGGGGTCCGATTCCTCTTTTCAGCACCATAATGATTATTAGAAAACACGCTATAAAGCCAGTATTTATGCGTGTTTTAATTTTATATAAATGGTTGCTTACATTTGTGAATATAGTTATTACTAATTATACTTTTTTTCTTAGAACACATATAATGAATCTATCAAAAATATATATCTTTAAATATATTCTCAGTCTAAATATGGTTGATTTTTTATGTAAACAAAAATAACTATGAAATTAAATATTTTGCCATGATAATTAATGAAATATTGAAGAAAATAATTTTACTAAGATTAAAATTTATGATATCATATTTTTATAGAAGGAGGTTTTATTATGATTAAAGAAACCGTTAAATATCCTAAATTTTCTGAAGTTGATTTTATAAAATTATACTGTGTGATGAATTTCCAAAATGGATATTCTCCAATTATAAAACATCATGAATTAGAGAAGAAACTTTATAAATTTTATTTATTGCCTGAATTTAGAGATTTATTTCAAGATATATGTTCTGTAAGAGATTATATAAATCCAGAGAATAGTTATTTAAATTTGGATGTTGCTTTGAATACAGTGCAATTATTTGGATTATTAATACCTGTTCAAAATGCTGGGGAAACTGTATCGATTATTTCTTGCAATGAAAAAATAGCACAGGAAATAATATCAAATACTGATGTTGAAATGATTAATAAAATGACTAAATTATTGAAGTCACCTATTATGCAAGAATTTCAAGATTCTGGACCAAAATTGAGTAAAAAGTTGTAGATTACTATGAAATTCACGTTAGATTGATTAATAAGTTCTAACCTTTTAAGTTGCAATAAATTTAACTAGATGGTATTTCTAGCTTTTTGTGCAAAACAAAATAACCATAAAATTATATATTATGTCATGATAACTAATCAAAATATTGTAAAAAATATTACAAATTTATTCAAAGACATTGAATTTTATTAATAAATGGTGTATATTGATTATCGAGATGTGCCTAGGAAACTTTTGAAGCCCTAGGTCTTTTTCATTTATATATAATTATTTTCAAAAATAGTAAAAGTCTGTTACGAAAAAGATATTCGTTGCAAAAAAATCTAAATTTATATTTTAAAATACTGATTTATTTGTTGAAATGATAATAGGTGAAGAAAATAAATAGAGTTGTTATATAATAAGTTTAGTATACTGATTGTTTTTATTAAAATGATATAAATTTGGAGTGAGTTTATGAATATTGAAGAATTAGAAAATTTAAGAAAAAAAGCAAGAAATAATGCTTTAATAGTAACTTTAATAACTATAATAGTTGGTGTTGTTTTGTTTGTTATATTTGGTTCTCCTTTTATGTTCATTTTTACTATTGTGATAGGAGTATTTATAACTTCTATGGTTAATAATAAACATATAAAAAGGTTTACATTAGCATTTAAAGAAACTTTTGTTTTAAAGTCTCTTAAATCTGTTTTTAGTGATTTAATTTATGAACCAGAAAAAGGATTAGATGAATCTATAATTGGAAATACTGGAATGATGTATATGGGAGATAGATATTCTTCTAATGATTATATCTCTGGTAAATATAAAAACATAAATGTAGTTCAAGCTGATGTTCATATTGAAGAAGAACATGAAACAACTGACAGTGAGGGCAATACAACAACAACTTGGATTACTATTTTTAGAGGAAGATGGATGATATTTGATTTTAATAAAAATTTTAAGGCAAATGTTCAAGTAAGTCAAAAAAGATTTGGTAATTCAAAAATAAGCAACTGGGGAGCTAAGATAAAATATAAAAAAGTTATGATGGAAGATCAGGATTTTAATAATATGTTTAGAACTTATGCTCAAAATGAACTAGATGCTTTTTATATTTTGACTCCATCTTTAATGGAAAAAATAAAAAAATTAGCAAATAGTATTTCAGGAAAACTATTATTTTGTTTTATTGATAATAAATTACATATAGGAATACAAAATAACAAAGATTCATTTGAACATGGTATATTTACCAAAATAAATGAAGAAAAAGTTACGAATGAGATCTCACAAGATATAAAATTAATTACAAATTTCGTGGATGAGTTAAGTTTAGATAATGATTTATTTAGAAGGGAGGTGTAGTATGAATCCATTATATATTTTAATTATTGTTATAATTGTACTTATTATCATATGGTATATAGTAACTTCTAATAAATTAAATAAATCTATTGTTAAGATTGATGAGGCACTTTCTGGAATTGACGTTGCATTAACAAAAAGATATGATGTATTAACAAAAATGATTGAAGTTGTTAAATCTTATGCAAAGCATGAAAAAGAAACTTTATTTGAAGTAATTAAGCTTCGTAAAGATATGTCTATAAAAGAAATAAATGATGCGAATCGTGTTATGGATGAAAACTTTAGAAAAATCAATGTTGTTGCTGAAAGTTATCCTGAGTTAAAATCAAGTGAAAACTATAAAACATTACAACAATCTATAGTTGATGTAGAAGAACACTTACAAGCATCAAGAAGACTTTATAATTCAAATGTTTCATTATATAATCAATTATTAGTGTCATTCCCAACTAGTATTGTTGCAAAAAATAAAAAGATGACTAAGAAAGAATTCTTTGAAATAGACGAAACAAAAAAAGAGGATGTTAAAATAGATTTATAAAAACGAAAAATAATTTAGGCAACACTAAATTGTTTTTTTATGATTTAGTGGTATAATATCATTAGAAGACCTTTAAGATGTATCGAACCAAGCACTATATGTGCGAATGCTCTAATCGTATGTTAAGTACGAGATCTCTTGGGCAGAAAAGTAAACAGTAATCCTTTGTGATTACTTTTTCTTTTGAAGTATCTTATGTTTATATCAACCAGAAGCATCAATAATTGGCAAAATAGATTATATAAGGTAAGATAAATGCTTACCTTTTAATATGCCTTTAAATTGATTTTGCATTTTAAATATAATATAATATTTATGTAATTATATGGAGGCAAAATGAAATGGAACCTTAGAGAATTATTTGTTGATAGTAAATCATTTTATGATGAAATAGAGCATGTAAAAACATTATTAAGTGATATAAAAAGTTATGAAAATATGGAATTAAATTCAACTTTATTATGTGACTTATTAAATAAAAAATGGAAAATTAAAGAGATTACTAACAATATTTTAATTTACGGTTCCCTAATGTATTATAAAAATATTAAAAGTGATGAGTGTATTGAACTTAAAAAAACTGCTGAAGTTTTTAATAATGAGGTAAATACTACATTGTCTTTTATTGATAGAAAAATATTAGATTTAGGTTTTGAAAAGATTTTATCTTTTATTGAAGAAAATCCAGAACTTGGTATTTATAAATTATCAATACATAACTTATTTAGACTTGAAAAACATATACAATCAGATGAAATTAATCAAAAGATAAAAGAAAATATAGATAAAATAAATGAACAAATAAATTTATATAATAATTTACTAAGGGATATTTCATATGGCACTATTGACATTGATGGAAAAGAAGTAACTATAACATCATCTAATTTTGCAAAATATATTTCATCTAGAGATAGAGAAACAAGAAAACAAACTTATTTTATTGTTAATGAAGCATTTGATAAATCAAAAGAAGATTTTGCTAATTTATTGGATATTATTTATGGTTATAGAGTAGAAAATTCAAATTTAGAAGAATATAATTCTGTTTTAGAGAAAACATTATTTGAAGAAAATATTGATTCTGAAGTAATAAATAAACTTATAAAATCAATTAATAATAATTTGTATCTTGTTCAACAATACTTAAAAATTAAATCAGAATTACTTGGTTTAGAGGAAGTACATTTATATGATTTAGGAGTACCATTAGATAATAATTTGAAAACTAAATATTCATTAGAGAATGCCAAAGAAATAATATTAAATGCACTAAAACCTTTAGGAAAGGAATACATCAATGTGGTTAAAATATTATTTAATGATCATATTGATGCTGAACTTGATGATAATAAGCATCAGTCAATTACATTTTCATGGCATACATACTCATTTATGAATTTTAGAGGTTCTTATGTAGATTTGAAAAATATGATTCATGAGATAGGACATATAGTTAATTATTATTTTTCAAAAGATAAGCAACCATTTATATACGAAGATAGTACAATATTTGTTGGTGAAACAGCTTCTTTAGTAAATGAAATTCTACTCAATAGGTATTTATATAATACTGCTAGTTCTGATACTGAAAAAATATTCTATCTATGTAAAGAAATAGAAAATTATTTTACAACTGTATTTAAACAAACAATGTATACTGAACTTGAAGATGAACTTTATAAGATTAGAGTGAATAGTAACTTAACGTCAGATATCATATGTAATAAATATTTTGATTTAATAAAAAAATATTATGGTGAGGTTGCTGTATGTGATGAAATTACTAATGTTGAATGGACTAGACTCGGAAAACTATATAGATGGAGTTACTATCATTATAAATATGCTACTGGTCTTTTAATAGCGAGTACTGTAGTGGATTCGTTAATTGATAAGAATACGTTATCTAAAGAAGACTACATTAAATTTTTAGAAGCAGGAAGTAGTCAATATTCATTAGATTTATTAAAAACACTAAATATAGATTTAATAAATACTGATGTTATAGAATTTGGTTTTAATGTAATGAAAAAAGATATTGGTGAATTGCAAAAAATTTTATCATTGAATAGTAAAAACTAAGTTAGGATGAACAATATGAAAAAAATTAAAAAAGAAAAAATTATTAATATTATAAGTGTGTCTTTAATTATATGTGGAATAATATGTTTTATAATAAAGTGTTTTACTAATGAGTATGTTGATTCTAGTGAGATACTTCATGAATATTTCTTTTTAATACCAATTGGTTACACACTAATATTAAGTGGAATAATAATATTATTAATTAAAAAAATTATTAAAAAATAAGGAGAATACCATGAGCAAATATGAACCATTATGGAATTATATAAAAAATAATAAGAAAGATAGTTATGAACTTACGTATAATGAAATTAAAAATATATTAGGTTTTGATATTGATCATTCGTTTTTGACTTATAAAAAGGAATTATTAAGTTATGGTTATGAAGTTAAAAAAATATCTATGAAAGATAAAAAAGTTATAATATGTAAGATTGAACATATTTAATTTACTACCATATATTATCATGATATATATATAGTTTATTATAGGAGAGTGTTTATAAAAAAAGAATATTAATTTTATTATTAAGTTGTATTATATTATTTGGAATTACTGGTTGTAAAAATAAAGAAAAAGATATTAAGATAAGAAATAGAGAAGCTATGTATTTAAATGGTAAATATCATGATTTAATACATATGGATATCCTTGAAAGTGAATTTACGGGAGATTATATTAAAAATAAAAATGTCAAATAATTTTGATATTTTTTATTTTGCTACTAAAAGTAGCATAGAAGTTCTTTATTTTTAATGAATTTAATTATAAAATTATATTGGAGGAACTATTATGACACTAGGAAATAAAATTAAAAACATTAGAACTAGATTATGTTTATCTCAAGAAGACTTATCAAATATTTTGAATGTTTCAAGACAAGTTGTCTCTAAATGGGAGACGGACAACGGAATACCGGATATTGGTAATTTGCAAGAATTGTCAAAAGTACTAGATATAAGTATTGATAATTTATTAAGTAATGTTGAACTGCCTAAACTTAAAATGAAAATAGAACTTGATAAGAAGAAATATAAAAATATATTAACTTCATACAAAGAAATACTTGATGATTATTTCAAAGATCATGATATATATGTATTATCTGTTTATAGTGATATGAATCTTATAGAAAGAATATTAAATTTGTTTAGTGGTGGAGATTATTATTTGATAAAAGAAGTTAGTGATTTATCACCATATTATTTAATAACTAAAAATGAGGTTAAATTATTAATAAATATTAAAGACCATATTTTAAATATATATGAACTTTCAGAAGACATTAATACTAAAAAGTTTAAATTTGATAATAAAACCTATGTGAATTGTGGAAAATTAAAAAGATAAAATAAAAGAGAAAATACAAGTTTTCTCCTTTTTTTTCTACTTATATATTACCACAAAATCGTGTTTTTTTCAAGTCTTGTATATATATCAAAAATAGTGTATTAAATAATAGAGGTGAAATATGAAAGAAAAAAACATGACTGCATTAATAAGTTGTTTTGCTAGATGTTATCATTATAAAAATTATAAATGTAGAATATTTAGTGATTCTTATGCAGAAAAAATATTAAGTAAAAATGAATATGATGAAATATCAGAAAACATGGTAAAGGGAATATCTTTCTTTAATAAAGATTTCAAAGGTAATGAAACACAAGCATTAAAATGGATAGTAAATAATAGACTTGCTCCTTCGCTACTTGCAAGAAGTGCCTTTTGTGAGCATCATTTATTAAATTCAATTAAATTTGGTTGTAAAGAGTATCTTATATATGCATCTGGATATGATACTTTCGCATACAGGAATAAAACCAATTTAAAAGTTTTTGAACTTGATAAAGATGATATGATAGATGATAAACTAAGTAGGCTGAGTGATGAAGATAAAAGAAAAGCAAACTTCATTAAATGTGATTTCACAACAGACAATTGGATAAATAATATTCTTGAAAGTGATTATGATAAAAATGTCATATCATTTAATAGTTTACTTGGTATCAGTTATTATTTAACTACAGATGAATTTAAAGATATGATTAAAAATATATCTAGTATTATAAAAGATGGAAGCAGTATAGTATTTGATTATCCAACTTATGATGATAGTGAAACTTCTAAATGTAATGAATCACTAGCAAAAGAATCTAATAACGAGATGAAATCTAAATATACATATAATGATATAAAAAAAATACTTAGTGATAATGGTTTATATATTTATGAACATCTTAATCATAAAGAAATGACTGAAAATTATTTTAAAATATTTAATCATATGAACCCTGATGATAAAATGTATGCTCCGATGGGTGTTAATTATTGTTTAGCAGTTAAAAAAACGTGTTATAATAGTAATACTGAAATAAGTGAATGAATAAGAAAGGAAAAACTATTATTGTAAAATTAATGACATTGTAGTTTTATAATAATAATTGCTCATAATGAATAAAAAAGAAATCATTGAAATATTAAAAAAATATAATTTTGATAATAGAAAATATATTGTGATAAGTGGTGCATCTATGGTTATTCATGGCGTCAAAGAATGTACTAGTGATATAGACATTGCGGTTACTCAAGAATATTATGATTATTTGTTAGAACATTATGAATGTAAATTCGAGAAAGTAAATCCATATAATCATAAAATATATTTTATAGATGATGTTATTAATTTTGGAATAGATTATTTTACAGAACCAACATATATTGAAGGTATACCAGTTCAGACTCTAGAAGATGTAATTAAATTAAAAGAATCTTTATCAAGAAATAAAGACAAAAAAGATATAGAACTAATAAGGTGTTATAATGAATCAAATTAAAATAGGAAAATTTATAAAGAAAAGAAGAATGTCAAAAAAATTAACTCAGCAAGACCTAGCGGATAAACTGCATATTACTGATAGGGCAGTATCTAAATGGGAAACTGGTAAATGTCTTCCAGATGCATCTTTAATGATTGAACTATGCAATATACTTTCAATATCTGTAAATGAATTATTAAATGGTGAAATGTTAAGTAATAAAGATTATTCTTCAAAATATGATGATTTACTTATTGAACTCAAAAAAGAAGAAGAAAATAAAAACAAGAAACTTATTTTTTCTATGTGGTCTATGCTTTTAATAACACTTATGTTTTTTATTGAAACTATAATTCTGATCATGAGTCATGTGAATGAAAAAGATATTAGTATTTGGATAGTTATTAGTTTGTTTATATTTATATTATCATGCATAATAATTGTTAAAATAGAATTAGATGCTGGATATTATGAATGTAAAAATTGTAATTATAGATTTGTTCCTAAATTTTTAAATGTGTTTTTTTCAGCTCATGTCTCAACTACAAGAAAATTAAAATGCCCGAAGTGTGGTAAAAAAACATGGTCAAAAAAGGTAATGAATAAGTGAAAATTGACAAATATCTAATACAGATGTATAATATGTAAGCATTTAAAGGGGATTATTATGGAAAAAGAATTAACAAAGTATATAAATGAATTAAAAACTAAACTTGGTAAGTATCTAAAAGAAGATATATTAGAAGAATATGTAAGTGATATTTCCAATATGATTGTTTTATCTAATGATGACATGTCTAAAGTTGCTAGTACTTATTTAATCTCAAAAGTTAAATCAAGTGAACTAACTTTTGAAGCATTTAATGACATTAATGATTTTAAAAATAATTATTTTGGTAATGAAGAAAAAATAATTTTACTTTCAATAATAGATTTAGTTTGTAATACTCGAGAATCTATAAATACTAGAATTGAAAAATATTGTCATACTCTTGATATTTCACTTTTAGATTATGTTACTTTAATTAGTGAAATAGAAAGAAAGAGTAAAAATCAATCATTAAGACTCGATAAATAATTATCGGGTTTTAATATACTTTTATATAATTTAATGATATTATAAACTTGAGGTGTAATAATGGAAAATTTAGAAACAATTTTGTATTTGTCTTGGGAGAAAAAAACTTGTTATAAAGATTCAAAAGATAAGTGGACTTTAGATAAACCATATGTTGGTCAATGTGCGGTTACTTCGCTTATTGTTAATGACTTATTAGGTGGAGACATTATGAGAGTTAAAGTAGGGGATGAAAGTCATTATTATAATGTAGTTGATGGAAAAATAATTGACTATACAGCTAAACAGTATGAAGATACACATATTAATTATGCTGATGGTAAACTTGCTTATAGAGAAGTACTGTTAGGTAATCTTGATACTAGAAATAGATATTATATATTAGTTCGAAATGTTAAATATAACATGGAATTATATAGAGAAGGAAAAAATAGTAAAAGAGAAACTAGAATTCATGAATTGAAACTAACTGAAAAAGTTGAGGATTAAAACTCAACTCTTTTATTTTCATTTTCATTAATAATTATACTAGATGTTGTAAGTAACATTCCAGCGACACTACATGCGATTTTAAATTCATTAATAACAGTTTCTACTGGATCTAGAATAGTAGTGGAATTAATATCTTCAAAATTATTATTTTTAAAATTATAAATTAAAGTATAATCACTATCAATTATTTTATTTAATATTTCTTTTTCATCACCTGTATTAATTATAATTTGTTCTAAAATAGATTTTAAAGATTCTAAGAGTATTTTCATACCATCGCTATTAAACTTAGAATTACTTATTTTATGTAATATAACACCACTACCTGGGATAACTCCATTTAATGCAGTTTTATATGAATTTAAAGCATCAATTGCTCTCATAGTTCTATGTCTTATATCAATATATGTTTTACCACCGATTTCTATTGTTACTTTTCCTTTATTTAGCATAAGAAGTCTATCATTGTAATATTCTTTATCTAAATCATTAGTAATTTTTTTAATATCTTTTTTTATTTCATTTATTTTATTTTTAATTCTATTATTATTTTCAAAAGATATAAATATATCATCTTTATCGATTGTTATACTTTTAATAAATCCGCTATAAGTATAATTTATATCACAGGTATTAAATATAACTTTTGAATTTGAAACTATAGACAAATCTTCATAAACTATATTATATCTATTACTATATTCATTTAGTTTGATAGGGTAAACATTAATACCGTTATCAATATTTAAACTAAGTAGTTCATTTGTTACTTCGTCACTAAATCCATTAGCTATTATAATTAACTTTTCATTTCTTTTAATAATTTCATTTAATACATCACTTATTATTTCTAAGTCGTATAGTTCATTATTGATTAATAATATTTTACAGTCATCAACAGACAATTTACTTTTATCTTTTAAAAATAAATTACTTGATAAAACAGCGTTAATTTTATATCCTTTTTGATAGATTACTTCATCATATTCTTTAGTTCCTTCAACTACATTAATAGCATTAAAATCTTTTACTTTTTTATGGGCATTAATAAGTAAAAAGGATATTTTATCATCATCACATGAAGTATTTAATACATTTAATATATCTTTCTTGTTTGGTTTTTTACTATTTTCTAATATAAGTTTGATGATAGGTTCTATAGATTTATCAATTTCTTTTTTTAATACCATTTTGTTTTTACCTTTTTCTATTAAATCATATCCTAGATTAAAAATACTTTTTAAAAGTACTAGGGTAGAAGTAGTACCATCTCCAACTAACTCATCTGCTTTTACAGAAGATGCTTTAGTGAGTTCTAATATTGTATTAATAATCTTATTATCACTTTCTATATTATTTGCGATTGTTACTCCATCATTTGTAATATAAGGAGTACTAAGACTACTGTCAATTATAACATTGTTGCCAAGTGGCCCGAGTGAAGCAATCACTGTGTCGCATAATAGGTTAACACTTTCTTTCATATATTTTTTAAGTTTATCACCACTAATTACTATTTTCATTTACATTCCTCATTTCTACTATGTTTTTCCAATATTTTTTAGGCATAAAATTCATTCTAACTTTTTCATTTTTTCTTTCTTTTATTGCAATAGTTTTATAAAAACTACACCACATATTTTCTATATCTTTTTCATTTTCACTATATTTGATATTTAATAATTTAAGTTCACTATCACTAACTACATAATACTTATTTTTATCATAAAAAACATATATATTCCTTTTTTCATCATGCAGAATAAAATATTCTTCTTTTAATCTATTTTTAAAATGTTCAGCAAGCAATACTATGATATTATTGGTAGGATTTATTTTTGAATAGAGTACATTATTATTAAGTTCTTTAAATCTTGTAAATCCCTTAAATTTATGATTTTCTCTTGATACATATTTTTCTAATTTTAAACTCTCATTTACACATTTTAAATTTCTCATGTATATAATCTTATTTCCATATTTAAACGTATTTAATATAAAATAATAAATTATTAATTCTTTATATTCATCGTTTGATAGATATACATAATAAATTATTTTAAATACATATTTTGATGAAATCTTAATAATATAATTTATTAAATCAGATTCATGTGTCTTTACATTTATAACTTCATCAAATAATCCTTTATTATAATTAATACTTTTTATGTTTGATGGTATTATTTTATTTTTAAGAAGATAACTGATAAGATTAATTAAATCATTAAAACTACCATTATATAAATATATCTTGTTATCTTTATTCATTGAACATACTTATTTGCAATATATTTCTATTATCATGATTATCTTCTAATACCAAATTATTCTCTATAAATTCTTTTTTAAATAATTTTGTATCAATAAAATATTTACCATCACAAGTTATAAAATATTTTGCTCTTTTAAGCACAACGTTCATATTTTTTAGATCTTTAAATGTTAATTTAAAATGTTTTCTTGAACTAACTATTCTCTTGGCAGTAGTGACACCAATCCCAGGTATTTTAAGCAAATCATAATAAGAACATTTATTAATTTCTTTAGGAAACTCATCTATGTGTCTTAATGCCCAATCTGCTTTGGGATCAAGCATTAAATTAAAGTTAGGGTTTTTAATATCAAGAATATCTTTTACTTTAAAGTTATAATATCTTAATAACCAATCTGCTTGATATAGTCTATTTTCCCTTTTAAGAGGAGGTACTATTAATGATGGTAAGTCTTTATCTTTATTTACTGGAATATATGCTGAATAGAAAACTCTTTTTAATTTAAAATTATTGTACATAAATTCACTAGTATTCATAATATCTAAATCACTTTCATTAGAGGCACCGATAACCATTTGTGTACTTTGACCTGCTGGGGTGAAATGGCTATTTCTGTTTTTATTAATATAGTTCATTGCTGAATATATTTTATTTTTTTCTTTAATTGGAGCAAGTAGTTTTAATGAACTATCTGTTGGTAACTCTTTATTAATACTCATTCTGTCTACTAAAAGACCTAGTTTTTTAATTAATGTTTCACTGCATCCTGGAATAGTTTTAGCATGAATATAACCATTAAAATGATATTTATTCCTAAGTAAACTAATTGCATTTATTATAAGTTCCATAGTATAGTTAGGATCTTTAATAACAGCGGAACTTAAAAATAAACCTTCTATATAATTTCTTTTATAAAAATTAATTGTTAGATTTGCTACTTCTTCACTAGTAAATATTGCTCTTTTAACATTATTACTTTTTCTATTAATACAATATTTGCAGTCATATATGCAACTATTAGTTAATAAAATTTTAAGTAGAGATATACATCTACCATCAGCACTAAAACTATGACATATTCCACTTACACATGTATTTCCGTATCCTTTGCAACTTCTTTTACTACCTGAAGAGGAGCAACTAGCGTCGTATTTAGCAGCATCACTCAATATAACTAATTTTTCATTTAAATTCATAAATATCACCAATCTAATTATACAATAAAAAATCAAAATGTCAAACAGTTGTTTGCTTCCAAAAAATGGAAATAAAAAAAATAGACAACCATATGTAAAGTTTGTTTTTGAAAGGCATAATTTGTGTTATAATTAAATTAATCAGGAGGAAAAAATGAATAAAAGTGATGAAAAAATATATGGAATTTACCCAGGATCTATACAGGTGCCTGATTTAATAGATAGTTTAGATGAAGTTGATTTGTATTTGCAAATAGACGCAGTACAAGAAAATATTTTTTGGAAATATACTATGTCAAGCACCGCTCATTCTGAGATTAATTCATCTGAAGATAGATATGCATTAGAGTATTTAATCTATAAAACAAAAAAATTTGGAACTAAAATACCTAATCCTAAAAAGGGAAGACATATTCAATTAACAGATGAATATTTAAGATGGTATGAATATTATGAAAATTATTTTAAAAATGTTTTGTCAGAAAATGAATGGAATGAATTTTTAAGAAGAAAACACAATAATGAAGATGTAAGCGAATTTTTACCAAGTGGTAAATGGAAAGGATTTACATTAAAAAGAAAGAAAAGGGATTAATATGAAATTAGTTTTACTAAGACATGGAGAAAGTATTTGGAATAAGGAAAATAAATTTACTGGATGGACTGATGTAGAGTTGACTGAGAATGGAAAAAATGAAGCACACAAAGCAGGACTATTATTAAAAGAAAAAGGATATACTTTTGATGTAGCATTCACATCAGTACTAAAAAGAGCAAATGATACATTAGATATCGTATTAAAAGAAATGAATCTTAATATACCTGTATATTATAGTTATAAATTAAATGAAAGACATTATGGTGCTTTGCAGGGACTTAACAAAGATGAAACAAGAAAAAAATATGGTGAAGAACAAGTTCATTTATGGAGAAGAAGTGCTACTGTAAGACCACCAGCATTAGATATTAATGATGAGAGATATCCAGGTAATGATATTAAGTATAGGGACTTAGATAAAAAAGATTTACCACTCACAGAATGCTTATTAGATACAATGAAAAGAACTGTAGAATATTATGAATCTGATATTAAAGAAGAATTACTTCAAGATAAAAATGTTTTAATAGTTGCACATGGTAATAGTTTAAGATCAATAATTAAATATTTAGAAAATATTAGTGATGAGGATATTATGAATATAGAATTACCAACTGGTGTACCATTCGTATATGAAATGAATAAAAATTTAGAAATTGTAAATAAATTCTTTCTTAAGTAATAAAATTAATATATAATAGTAGGAAAAAGGAGAACTTATGACATATGAAAATTTAAAAGCGATTGTAGATGAGAAAAGAAATAGTGAAGAAAAGTGCTTTTCTGCTCTTGATTTATATACGCTAGCAACATTTAATTTGACATTAATACATAATGTGCTTTCAGATGATTTATTTATATCATCTATGAATTATCTTCATGGATATGCTGGAAGAAGTTTAAAAAGAATTAGCAAAATAGATGGAAAAGCATCTCCATTTATTGCCGGGGTACAATATTATACTGGTCAAAGAGAAGAAGATAATAAAATGATATTTTTATTGATATCAAGTGAGAACAACTTTGACAGAAAAACATTATTAGAAGTTTATACTAAAGATAATGAACTTACATATAAACTTCATTTTGATGATTTACATGATGAAAAGAAAGATTCTCATATAATTAAATATTCTAAAATATTTTTAAAATCTTTTAAAAAAGAATTATTAGAAAGATTAGATGCTATAAAAACAATTAAAGATACATATGGAGTTACATTAAATGGATATGATATTCATGCTGCTGATAAATATCAAGTATTAAATGATGGTGTATTCAAAGTAACATTCAGTGCAACAGCAAATGAAACTGATTTAAATGTTGAGATTGGTTTTAATGGCGAAGAATTAAATAATGTAAAAGATACACAATATCTTACAAGACAAACTCTTGATAGTTATATAAAAGAAAATAAAACAGAAATACTTTCAAAAATAAAAGTAGATGAAACTGAACTTAATAGTTTTTATAAAAGTATAATTTCTAAAGTACCAAATAAATCATCTGGTATTAGATTGAATTTACATAAATAATAAGTGTTATATTTTTAGGAGAAAGTATGGAATTAAAAGAAAAAATAGAAAATTATGTACCTTTTGATGAACAGGAAGAAAGAGATAGGGAACAATTTTTAAAATTTATTGATACATTTGATGATGTATTAACTAGAGATAATATTTTTGGACATTTTACATCATCTGCTTTTGTAGTAAATAAAGAAAGAAATAAAATGGTAGTTGTTTATCATATAATTAATGATGGTTGGATTTATCCGGGAGGACACGCTGATGGTGAAGAAGATCTTTTGTCAGTCGCAGTTCGTGAAGTTGAAGAAGAAACAGGATTGAAAGCAAAAGTTTTAGATGAAAATATTTTTTCAATACAATCAACTCCTGTAAAAAGTCATATAAAACGTGGAAAGAATGTTTCAGCACATCTTCACTTTGATGTTGTATATATTATGGAAGCAGATGATAAAATACCATTAATATATAGAGAAGATGAATCAAAAGGAGTGAAATGGATTCCATTTGAAGAAGCAGATAATGAAACAATGTGTGATTTTATAAGACCAGTACATAGTAAGTTAGTTAAAAAATTAAGTTTAAAATAAATACACTTGATATTTGAGTGTGAGTTAATTCTACCTGATTCAGGTAGATTTATATATAATAATATTGTATAATGATATTAATGTTTTTAAGGAGTTGATATTATGCAATATTATAAGAAAATAGTGGGTGATAGGGTTTATTTGTCACCTAAGAGTGTTACTGAAGAAGATATAATTAAATTTACTAGTTGGATGAATGATTTTGAAGTTACTGATTATATTAATGGAAGTTGTAAGTTAATTTCATACGATAGTGAAAAAGAATATATTTCTACTGCTGCTAAAAAAACTAGTCCAGGTAATTTTAATATTATAGATTTAAATACTAATGAACTTATCGGATCAGTTGAACTTAATGGTTTTAATTACGTAAGCAGAAGTGCTATTCTTGGTGTTTTTATTGGTGAAGATAAATATAGAAGTAATGGATATGGAACTGAAGCAATTAAATTATTACTTGAATATGGATTTAAATATCTTAATCTTCATAGTGTTAAATTAACTGTACTTGATGTTAATGAACGTGCTTATAAATGTTATATTAAATGTGGTTTCAAAGAAACAGGAAGAGTTAGAGATGCGATGTTTTTAAATGGAAAATATCATGATATTATTCATATGGACATTCTTGAAAATGAATTTAATGGAGACTATATCAGAAATAAAAATGTTAAATAATTAATTATAAAACTGGATTGAATTTCTTCTTATATTGATTAAATTCAATCTTTTTTAATTTGATTTAGATACATTTACACTATCATTTTTAGACCAAATTTGATTTTGGATGTCAATTGTGGTATAATACATATTACTTATTTTTTGAAGGAGAAAAAATGATAAAAATAATTTTAATGATATTTAGTTTAATATCATTCCCATCTAAAGATGTAGATGAAAACAATTTTAAATATATAGACACACAAATAAAGGTAAATGTGAGCGAATTTAAAGAGAAAAAACAATTATATGAAAAAAAGAACTATTTTAATGGAGAAAGTAAAGATCAAATAGCAAATAAATTAAATAGATATTTAAATTCAACATTAAAAAACAAAGGTAAATTCATAGTTGATTATTCACTTGAAGTAGGAATGGATCCTTATTTAGCAACAGGTGTTATGCTTCAAGAAACAGGTTGTTATTGGACATGCAGTTATCTTACAAGAGTTTGTAATAATGTTGGTGGTAATAAAGGTGGCCCTTCTTGTAATGGTGGAAGTTATAGAAAATTTAATACTATTGAAGAAGGAATTAAATTTGCTATTAACAAATTAAATACGTATTATA
The DNA here is from genome assembly GCA_934090685.1 of uncultured Bacilli bacterium. Taxonomy (GTDB): domain Bacteria; phylum Bacillota_I; class Bacilli_A; order RF39; family UBA660; genus CAG-1000. The sequence continues at coordinate 44,784 of CAKOJN010000005.1, read as the reverse complement.
GCAAAGGAAAAACAACAACTAGTGAGATTGGACCATATTATGCTAGTGATCCAAAGTGGTCTCAAAGAGTAAATAATTATATAAATAAATTAAAAAAATAAGTATAAATAATAGAAATTATAAGGAGGGGTTATGGAACACAATATTTATTTGCATGCGATTAACGCAAGATATGAGTATGATTCTGCAAGTACAAGAATAATATTATATAAAATATTAAAATGCAATGCACTCCTTTCATTAAAAAAACAAAGAAGATTCAATAAAGGTGGATTCGCTGGTAGAAATTATATATCACTATGTGATTATAGTAAAAAAGATATAGTTAATAATGGAGTAGAAGAATACAATTCATTTCATGGATATATTAAAAATAGTTTATCACTTATGTTACCTAAAGAAGGTATAGAGGTAGTGGAACCACAGCTAGTAGATATTTGTACTAATAGTGGTTATGCTTTTAGAAAAATGGAATTATTAGGTAAAAGTAAAACTACTAGATATACAGATATGCCTGATGAAGTACAAGTAAAGGATAGAATAGCATTAGATAATTTGCTAGGATTAACATTTCCAACACATATGTTATGTGGATATAATGAAGAATTTTCAAAAGATGTAATAAACATAATATTAAATGATATAGACGACATATTAAAAAAGTTTGATAGAGATATACCAATATATGATATAACTACTGAATTAAATTTAAAGGATAAAGATCAAAAAGAAATAGTGATGAGTAAATTATTTAAGTAATTTATTTAAAAGTAATTGACAAATAATAATTTAAGTAATATAATACTCATTGTAAACGTTGAGGAAAAAAGTGTGACAGTTTTCTGAGTTTAATCGCTTTTCAGCGTTACAGAATTAAAGGTAGAAATTAAATCTATGAAGTAAGATGGCACCGCGAGCGACCTCGCTCTTACGAAATAGATTTTTTTTCATATATTGGAGGAAGTATGGAAAATAAATATAGAAATATATATTGTGGTGAAGTAACAAAAGAATATGTTGGTAAAGAAGTAAGATTAGCAGGATGGATTGATACTATTAGGAACTTAGGAAGTCTTTTATTTATTGCATTAAGAGACGAAAAAGGAATAGTACAATTAATATCTAATGATGTAGATACATACAAAAATCTTAATCGTGAAAGTACAGTTACTGTAACAGGCATCGTTAGAAAAAGAACTGATGATATGATTAATAAAAATATGAAAACTGGTGAAATAGAAGTTGAAATTAAATCATTAGAAGTACTAGGTGATGTATATAAAACCCTTCCTTTTGAAGTAAATTCAAGTAAAACTTCTAGCGAAGAAACAAGACTTAAATATAGATATTTAGATTTAAGAAATAAAGAAGTACATGATGGTATAATATTTAGAACTAAGGTACTTGATTTTATACGTAAAACTATGAAAGAAATGGATTTTACAGAAATACAAACACCAATCTTAACTGCATCTAGTCCAGAAGGAGCAAGAGATTTTATTGTACCTAGTAGAAAATATAAAGGTAAATTCTATGCTTTACCACAAGCACCACAAATATTTAAACAATTGTTAATGTGTAGTGGATTTAATAGATACTTTCAAATCGCACCATGTTTTAGAGATGAAGATCCAAGAAGAGATAGACTATACGGAGAATTTTATCAACTTGACTTTGAAATGTCATTCGCAACTCAAGAAGATGTATTTGAAGTAGGACAAAAAGTATTTTATGATGTATTTAAGGAATTTGGAAATAAAGAAGTAAGTCCTGTTCCATTCAGAAGAATACAATATAAAGAAGCAATGGAAAAATATGGTAGTGATAAACCTGATTTAAGAATTAAATTTGAAATAGAAAACTTAACATCAATACTTAAAAATAATGAATCAGTAGTATTTAAAGATAAAGAAGTCAAATGTATGAAATTAGATTCATGTGATAAGTCAAACTCATGGTTTAAAAAACTGGAAAGTGAATATAAAGAACTTGGTGCTTCATCAGTAGGATTTATAAAATTAGAAAACAATGAAATATCCGGTTCAATGACTAAACTATTTAGTGAAGAAGAACTTAAAAGTATTAAAGATAAATTAAAATTAGAAAACAATAATTATTTAGTAATTATATGTGGCTCTAAGGGTGAAAAGTTTGATAAGCTATGTGGAAGTTTAAGACTTAAACTTGCTGATGAATTAGATTTAGTAGACAAATCTAGATTTGAATTTTGTATTATAGTAGACTTTCCATTCTATGAGTGGAATGAAGAAGATAATAAATGGGATTTTACACATAATCCATTTAGTATGCCAAGTGGAGGACTTAAAGCACTAGAGACAATGAACCCAGGTGATATAGTTGCATGTCAATATGACTTTGTATGTAATGGTCTTGAAATGGCTAGTGGTGGTGAGAGAAACTATAGTCCAGTTATTCTTAAAAAAGCATTTGAAATAGCTGGCTATGATGAGAGTGTAGTTGAGAGTAAATTCCCGTCACTATATCAAGCATTTCAATTTGGAGCACCACCTCATGCTGGGATGGCTCCTGGTATAGATAGAATACTTATGCTTTTGAAAGATGAAGATAATATTCGTGAAATGGTAGCTTTCCCAATGGCGGCAAATGGTGCTGATGCATTAATGGGAAGCCCTAATGAAGTATTTGAAACTCAATTAAGAGAGGCACATATAAAAATAAGAGATTAGTAAAGGATTGAATAAAATGAAAATAAATGAAAAACAACTGTCACAAATTAATGAAAATTCACTATTTCACTTTATTAAAGCAGATTCATTTGAAGATGTAGAAAAATATGGTATAAAAAGAGAATTTACAAATAATGCTATTGAACAAGCAACAACATATAAAGTAACATTTTCAAAAGGACCAATTGGTTTATTAAAGATGACTGATATGTGGATTAGTAATTTAATTTATTCAGTGGGGTTAGATAAGTATTTTTCTAGTATAGTTCCATTTAGTGCTGCTGAATTTAGTGAAATAAAAGATAATTATAATAGACTATATAAAGAAGGTAAAATAAATGTAGATAGTTTTATCTATGATGTATATGATTATTTAGAAAGATTTTTAGAGTCTGATATAATAGTTGAACTTGAAGATAAAGAAGAAAACATTACCAAAGGAATGTTAGAAAATTATGAACTTGATAAAACATATAGTTTTGATAAAGAAGTTATAAAAGAAAAAGTAGAACATATAACTACTGGGGTAGTCGCAGCAGATGAGATTAATATGATTGTTAATGATAAATCAGTTAGTGCTAAAAATATAATAAAAGAGTTATATGAAGAATATAGAGGACTAAGTTTTGATTATTTAGATGGATTTATGAGATATTTAAATAATTTAGAAATGAATCCTATGTTAAGGAGGGCAAATTAATGGAAGTAAAACTTTCAGAACAAGAAATTGTTAGAAGAGAAAAATTAGAAGAAATAAAAAAGGTATGTAATCCATACCCAAGTAAATTTGAAAGAACACATACATTAAAAGAAGCAAGAGAGTTAGAAGATGGGACTGCTGATGTAAGCATTGCTGGTAGAATAATATTTATGAGAAAGATGGGTAAATTATCTTTTGTTAGAATTCGTGATTTAGAAAGTGATATGCAACTTGAAATAAAGATTGATACAGTTGGAGAAGAGACTTATTCATTCTTTAAAAAATTAATTGATTCAGGAGATTTTATTGGTGCTCATGGTGAAATATTCACTACTCAAACCGGCGAAAAAACTTTGAGAGTTAAAACACTTACATTCTTAGGAAAGGCATTAAAACCTCTTCCTGAAAAGTTCCATGGTTTACAAGACACAGAACTTAAATATAGACAAAGATATACTGATCTTATAATGAATGAAGAATCAAGACGTGTATTCTTAGGAAGAAGTAAACTTTATGCATTTATTCATAAGTATTTAGGAGAAAATGGTTTCTTAGAAGTTGAAACACCAATATTACAAAATGCTGTTAGTGGTGCTTCTGCTAAACCATTCTATACTCATCATAATGCTCTTGATATGGATTGTAATTTAAGAATCGCACCAGAAACATATTTAAAACAATGTATCGCTGGTGGATTTGATAGAGTATATGAACTTGCTAAATGCTTTAGAAATGAAGGGATGGATACAGAACACTTACAAGAGTTTACTCAAGTTGAATGGTATGTTTCATACTGGGATTTTGAAGATACTATTAAATTCTACAAAGGATTTATTAAAAATATGTTAATGGAACTTGTTGGTACTACTGAAATAGAATATCAAGGAAATATACTTAACTTTGGTGATTATGAATGGCCAAGAATAAATTATGTAGAAGAAATGGAAAAGATCTTAGGATGTGATTTTCTTGCTATAGAAGATCCAACTGAACTTAAGAAAGTAGTTGTTTCTAAAGGACTATTTACTATGGAAGACTTAGAAGAATATAAATCATTAAGTCAAATAATAGACTTTGTATATAAGAAAACTATTAGATGTAATATAGTACAGCCGACTATTATTTATAATTATCCTGCTGTTTTAATACCTCTTGCTAGAAGAAATGATGAAGATTCAAGAAGAGTAGATATGTTCCAAGTAGTCGCAAGTGGTACTGAATTATGTAAAGCATTCTCAGAACTTGTAAATCCTTTTGAACAACGTCAAGCTTTTGAAGATCAATTAAAAGCAAAATCACAAGGTGATGATGAAACAATGGATATGGATGAAGGATTCTTATCTGCTATGGAAACAGGTATGCCACCAATATCTGGTTTAGGTTTTGGAATAGATAGACTAATGATGATTATATATAATCAACCATCTATTAGAGATGTTGTATTATTCCCACAAATGAAAGATGTAAAATAGACTTTAAATGTCTATTTTTATTTGGTATAATGAAGATGGTGAAGAATATGAAAAAAGGATTTACATTAATAGAACTTTTAGCAGTAATAGCATTAATAGGTATATTGGTATCACTATCAGTGCCTAATTTAGTAAAATATTTAGATAAAGCAAGTAACTCTGGTATGAAAAATCAAGAAAACAGTATCACTGCCGCAGCAAGTTTATATGCAGATGATCATTGTAAAAATCCTCTTTATGGATACATTTGTCCTGAGAGTTATACTAATCCAGATTCTGGTCAAGAAAAGTATTTATGTTTATGTGATTTGCAAGATGATAAAAATGTTGAAGAAGGCATAAAAAGGGAAAGTTATATTGGACCTATAAAATATGATGAAAGTATGTGCGATGGAGTAATTTTATTTACTAAAAGTGATTCAAAAACAAATAGTGGTTATAATAATGTAAAAACATATCTAGCATGTGGATATGATTACTCTGGTAGTTATGATTATGCTACTGACGATGAATTTGTATTTGATAGATACTCAGATTGTCTTAAAAATAATTAAATAAATTATGTCAAAATATTGATATAATTTTTTATTTTCTTTATAATTAGTATAGGTGAGGTTAAATGAAAGATGAAAAACTTTTAAGATTTTTAAATGCTGTAAATTTTAATGATAGTTTAACCCAATATTTAAAAGATTATACAGTAAAAGAAGTATTACTAGAACAAAAAACTAATACAATGAGATTAGTTTTAGAATGCGATGAATTAATGCCTATAAATGTATTTAATGAATTATATAAAAGTGGTAATACATTAAAAGGTGTTAATAAAGTAATATATAAATTTATTGTTAAAAATAATACTAAGTATTTAAAAGAATATTTTAATTATTATTTTGATAAATTATTATCTAAGTGTCCAATGCTTGATTGTATTGATAGAGATAAAATTAAATATGACGATAATGTTATAGATATAGCTGTGCTTAATAATATTGAAAAGAATAAGATAGAATCTTTAAAAGAAAAAATTGAGATATTTATGAGTGATATGGGATTTGACTTAGTAGAAGTAAAAGCAACTATTGATGAAGAAGAAAGAAAGAAATTCAAAGAAGAATTAAATAGTACAGTTGAAGTAGTACAAAATAAAAAAACAAGACAAACTATCAAAGGTAATCCTATTAGTGGAGATGTAAGTCAAATAAAGAATTTGATGTCTAATGAAGATAAAGTAGTATTGATTGCTAAAGTATTTGGATTAGATTCTAGAAGTACTCAGAGTGGATGGTACATTATAACACTTAAATTAACTGATTATACAGACAGTATAATGGCAAATATATTTACTAAAAAAGAAGAGGAGTATAACTATTTATTAAGTCAAATTAAAAAAGATAAATGGTATAAACTAAAAGGTAATGTAAAATATAATACAAGAAGTAATGATTATGAATTTGGTATTAATGATATAGAGACATATGAAAGAAAAGAAAATAATGTGATAGTTGATGATGCACCTGTTAAGAGAGTAGAATTGCATGCTCATACTATGATGAGTCAAATGGACGGTGTAGTTAAACTTGATTTATCTGCTCATACATGCGAACTTATATCAAGGACAATAGATATGGGTTATAAAGCAGTGGCAATAACTGATCATAATGGTTGTCAAGCATTTCCTATTTGCTATAATTTAATAAAAAGTTACAATAAAAAACAAGAAGATCCAAGTAAAAAATTCAAAGGTCTTTATGGTACTGAACTTACTTTAGTAGAAGATATGGTAAATATAGTAGTAAGACCTACAGACGAACCTTTACTTGAAAACACATATGTAGTATTTGATACAGAAACAACTGGATTTAATGCAGGTGCTGGAGATCAAATGATTGAAATAGGTGCGGTTAAGATAAAAGAAGGAGTTATAATAGATAGATTTGATGAATTTATAAATCCAAATAGACCTATTCCTAAAAAGATAACTGAACTTACTCAAATAACTGATGAAATGGTAAAAGATGCTGATAATGAAGAAAACGTTACTAAGAGATTTTTAGAGTGGACAGGGGATTTACCTATGGTTGCTCATAATGCTAAGTTTGATATTTCATTTATAGAAATGTCTATGAAAAAATATAACTTAGGTGAATTTACAAACACTGTAATAGATACATTAGAACTATCAAGAGCATTAGATCAGGGATATTCTAGACATAGTCTTTCTGCATTAGTAAAAAGATATAATGTTGATTTTGATGAAAATGCTCACCATAGAGCGGACTATGATGCTGAAGGTACTGCATTAGTTTTTAATAAAATGATTAAAAAACTATCTGGTCAAAATTATGAAACAATTAAGCAACTTGAAAAATTAATACCTAAAGAAGATATTTATAAGTTTGGTAGAACATATCACTTTAATGCCATTGCTTTAAATAGAACTGGTCTTAAGAATTTATTTAAAATAATTTCTCTTGCTAATACAACTTATCTATATAAAACTCCAAGAATATTAAGAAGTAAATTAAATGAATTAAGAGAAGGTTTAATCATAGGTAGCGGTTGTTATGAAAGTGAAGTATTTAATGAAGCAAAAAGTAAAGATGGTGAAGAACTTACAAATATAATTAATTTCTATGATTATGTAGAAGTACAACCACCTGAAGTGTATGATCATTTATTACAAAGCGGTGACTTTTCTAACATATATGAACTTAAGAGTCATATTAAGAAAATAGTTGATGCTACTAAGGCAACAGGTAAGATAATTGTTGCTACTGGAGATGTCCATCATTTTACTAGAGAAGATAAAATATATAGAGAAATAATAGTGCATCAAAAAGTACCAGGAGGTGGAAGACATCCTTTAGCAAGAAATAATATAACAGAGATACCTTCACAACACTTTAGAACAACTAATGAGATGTTAGATGATTTTAGTTTCTTAGGCGAAGAACTAGCATATGAAATAGTTGTTACTAATACAAATAAAGTTGCTGATATGGTTGAAGAAATAGAAGTAATTATTGATACAAAAGGAATACCTTTCTCACCAAGAGTTAAAGCAGATGATGGTAAAACATATTTAGATTGTAAAAAAGTTGTTACGGAACTTGTATATACTAAGGCAAAAGAATGGTATGGAGATCCTCTTCCTAGAAATATAGAGGAAAGAATTGCAAAAGAACTTTATGGTGATATAGTTTATAACTATTGGTATAGTAAACTAAAAGAAGAAAATGAAGGAATTAGTGAAGAAGAATTATTAAATAAGACATTTGATAATCTACATAAAACAATTGTTGAAGGATATGATAAGGTAAATGAAATAGTAACTGAATATGTACTTAAAAACTGGAGCGAAGAAGATGGAGAACAAGATGAAAAAACAATTGCTAAAAAGGTCAAAAAGACACTAGGTGGTATTATCGGTGGTGGATTCGATCCAATATATTTAATTGCTCAAAGACTTGTTAAACACTCTAATGATGATGGATATTTAGTTGGCTCAAGAGGTAGTGTAGGTAGTAGTTTTGTTGCAACACTTATGGGTATTACAGAAGTAAATCCTCTTCCTGCTCATTATAGATGTTTGAATTGTCAAACAAGTTTATTTGATGATGAAAATGGTAATGCACTTGGTGCTACTTACTCAAGTGGATTTGATCTTCCTGATAAGATGTGTCCTAAATGCAATAAGCCTATGAAGAAAGATGGACAAGATATGCCATTTGCGACTTTCTTAGGATTTAATGCTGATAAAGTACCAGATATTGATCTTAACTTCTCAGATTTAAATCAAGCATCTGCTCATGAATATACTAAAGTCTTATTCGGAGTAGATAATGTTTATAGAGCAGGGACTATTGGTACTGTCGCAGAAAAAACAGCTTATGGATTTGTTCGTGGTTATTATGAAGACAAAGGTATAATTGATAAAAGAAGTTGTGAAATAGAAAGACTAGCGATGGGATGTACTGGGGTTAAAAGAACAACAGGTCAACATCCAGGTGGTATAGTAGTTGTACCAGATTACATGGAAGTGTCTGACTTTACACCATTTCAATTCCCAGCAGATGATCCAACCTCAGCATGGAGAACTACTCACTTTGATTACCATTCAATTGAAGAAGACTTACTTAAACTTGATATTTTAGGGCATTCTGATCCGACACAACTTAGACTTATTCAAGATTTAAGTCATACAAATGTACTTGATGTACCACTTGATGATAAAGAAACAATGAGTATATTCTCTAAAATAGATGTTTTAGGTGTCACTAATGATCAAATTATGTGTCCGACTGGTACTCTTGGAATACCAGAATTTGGAACTCCATTCACTATAGGTATGGTTGCTGAAACTAAACCAACAACATTTGCTGAACTTGTTAAAATATCAGGACTTTCTCATGGTACTGATGTATGGTTAGGAAATGCACGTGATTTATGTACACCTGATGCGAGTGGAAATATTCAAGTCCCATTCAAAGAAGTAATAGGGTGTCGTGATGATATCATGGTATATTTAATGTATAAAGGCATGAAACCTATCAAAGCATTTAAAATAATGGAATTTGTAAGAAAAGGTAAGGCGTCAAAGGATCCAGCTACTTGGGCAGAACATAGAAAGACTATGGAAGAGGCAGGTATTGAAGAATGGTTTATAGATTCATGTCAAAAGATAAAATACATGTTCCCTAAAGCACATGCCGCTGCTTATGTTACAAGTGCCTTTAGAATTGCATGGTACAAAGTACATATGCCGGTATATTTCTATGCATCATGGTTCTCAACTAAAGCAACTGATTTTGATATAGATGCTATGATTAAAGGATATGATGCTATTAAAGATAGAATAGTTGAAATTAAAAATAAAGGATATGATGCAACTAATAAAGAAGCAGGTATATCTGAGTCTCTACATGTAGCACTTGAGATGGCAGCAAGAAAAATAAAAGTAGAAAAATTTGACTTATATAAATCAAAAGCAATGACATTCGGAGTAGAAGATGATAATACATTGATCCCACCATTTATTACAATTGATGGTCTTGGTGAAGTAGTTGCTAAAAATATAGAAAAAGAAGCACAATTAAAACCATTTATCAGCATAGAAGACTTTCAAAATAGGTGTAAGGTTTCACAAACTTTAATTGATAAAATGAGAGGAATGGGTATATTTAAAGGTATGCCAGAAAGCTCTCAATTAAGTTTATTTGATTTTTAAGAAGCATTTGCTTCTTTTTTTCTTTGAAAAAAAGTGTTTTTAATATTTATGACTGATTATATAATTGGGAGGTAATATGAATATTAAAAACGATATAGATAATGAAGTTTGTAATTTTACTAATGATGCTTCACTTAAATTAAAAGGTTGTTATTTAAATTATGTTAAAGAATATAATCAAAAAAAATTAGCGTGTAAAATAAAAAAGATATTTTGATAGTAAGACGGGAAATGCCATATGAAGATATTACAAATGAGTTAATAGAATGCCAAGTCAAACAATAATGAAATAAATGTCTAAATAGTAAAAGATATAGTTGGATAGAAAATGTAATTCTAGTTGGTAAAGATGATTTAATAAAAATATATCAAAAAAAGAAGAAGCCTTAACGAAATGTCGTTGTGACCTCTTCTAATGATATGATTATAACACAAAAAACTATAATGTGTCAAATCGGATGTAATACATACAAATTAAAAATATATAGTTTCTTTTTTAAATAAATTATGTATAATTATAATAGAGAGGTGTATATGAAAAATAAAAAGAATTTATTGATTATATTATTAATAGTGGTTATCATTATACTAATACTTATTTATTTCTTGTTTTTAAGGACTAAATCATTTATTGTTACTTTTGATACTGATGGTGGTAATACTATAAATAATGTTTCTGTTAAAGATGGAGAAGTACTTGATATATCAACTAAACCAGTTAAAGAGGGTTATACTTTTGTTGGGTGGGCAAATAGTGAAGGTAAAATCATCACTAAAAACACTCGTCTTACTAAAAATATTACTTTAAAAGCAATATGGGTAGATAATAAAAGTGAAAAAGTGACAATTAAGTTTAGTACAGATGGTGGTAATTCAATTGATGACATAACTTTATCTAAGAATGGAAAAATAATATTACCAGTTAATCCTGTTAGAGAAGGATATACATTTGCTGGTTGGTTAGATGATGATGGAAATATTATTCCTGAAGATATGATATTGTCAAATGACATGAAGCTTACTACTTATTGGATTAAAAATGGAGTTGAAACATCTAAAATAACTTTTGATACAGATGGTGGCAGTAGTATAAAAGAAATAATAGTTGAAAAAGGTAAAAATGTTAAATTACCAGTTCCACCAAAGAAAGAAGGCTATGTTTTTGCAGGATGGTTATTGCCAAATGATGAGGTGGTTACTAAAGATACTATTATTAATGGCAATATCACTTTAAAATCTAAATGGAAATTACCATATGTGTGTCCAGAAAACTGTACTCCTAGTGAAGATGGAAGCACATGTACTAGAGAAGTTACAATATCACTCACTAAAACAACATCTTGTCCAAGTGGATATACTTCAAAAGGTGGAAAATGCTTGAATTATAAAGCTAAATATTTAGCAGATAATATAGATAAAGCACCATATTGGAAATGTAAAAATAATAGTGATTATATGTATACTGAAGAGGAAGCAGGCGGAGCACTTATGTGGTGTGTTAAAACTACTAGTAAGGTTACAAGTGAGTCTTGTCCTTCTGGATATACAAAAGAAAATAATACTTGTAAAAAAACTGAAACAGTTAATTGTACTATAGTAAAAAACTAATTAAATAAATATTAGTTTTTTCTTTTTGCTTTGTGTTATAATATTACATGGTGAATTAAATGAAAGTAGTTGTTTTAAGTAGCAGTAGTAGTGGTAACTCTACATATATAGAACTAAATAATATAAAGTTTTTAATAGATGCTGGTCTTCCATATGGTGTTATGAAAGAAAGACTATATGATATAGATGTAGAACCAGAAAGTATTGATTTTATAATCGTAACACATGCTCATATAGATCATGTAAGAAGTATTCATACATTTAATAGGGTTTATAATACTAAAATATATATATCAAGTGAAACACTACTTGAGTATGATAAAAGAGATAAATTAAAGGATGTAGTGTTGTTTGATGAACTTGATAATATTATGGGTATTAAATTTGATAAAGTACCAATTTCTCATGATAAAAAAGGATATGGTTTTGTATTTGAATACGGTGGTAATAGCATAGCATATATGGCTGATACTGGTATGATACATTCTAAATATCATAACAAATTAAAAAATAAAACTGTGTATTTACTTGAAAGTAATCATGATGTAGAAATGGAAATGAATGGTACTAAAGATCAAATGACTAAACTAAGGAATATTGGAGATATGGGACATTTATCTAATGAAGATTGTGCTAAGTATTTAAATTATTTTATAGGAAATAATACTAAATATATATACTTAATACATATAAGTGATCATGATAATACATATGAAAAAGCATATCAAGTAAATAGAGATTCAATAGATAAAAATATCAAAATATTTTTAACATATAAAGATAAAATTAGTGAAAAACTAGAGGTATAACGTAAAAATATACCTCTTTTCTTTTAAAATAAATATAATTATGTTAAAATTAATATGGTGAAATGTATGTATAGAAAAACATTTATGGAAGTAAATATTGATAACATAACTTCTAATGTAAAAAACATAATAGAAAAATATAATAACTATAAGTACTATATAGCAATGGTTAAATCAAATGCATATAATCATGGTATGTATATAGTAAATGATTTAATAAAGAGTGGTATTAATTATTTTGCAACATCTTCTTTAGAAGAAGCAATGAATATAAGAAAATATAACAAAGATATAGGTATTCTTTGTGTTGAAAAGATTGAACTAGATTCAATTGACGTAGCAATAGATAATAATATAACTCTAACTATTCATGAAGTTGATTATCTAAAAGAAATAATAAAAATTACAAATAAAAACATAAAAGTTCATATTAAAATAGATACTGGAATGAATAGATTAGGCGTTAGTAGTAAAAATGAATTAAATGAAATAGTCCGTATTATTAATTCAAATAAAAATATATATCTAGAAGGGTTATTCACTCATTTCGCAACGCCTGGTACTCATGATAAATTCTATGATATTCAAGTTTCTAATTTTAAAGATATTACTAGTGATTTAGATTTATCTAAGATACCAATAATACATTTGAGTAGTAGTTTTATAGTTCTTTCTCATCCGAAGTTAGAATTTGCTAATGCTATTAGAATTGGAACTATATTATATGGATTTGATATCGCACCAAAAAGATTATCAAATAGTCCTAAAAATATATTAAGGAAGATTAGAAATAATTATTTAATTAAAAAATATAACATAAGTAAAACATATGATAATGTGAATATCGAACTTAAAACTGCTTTAAAACTTAAAACTAATATTATACAAATCAAGCATATAAAGCAAGGTGATAAAGTAGGTTACGGAATTCTTTATGAAGCAAAGAAAGATGAAATAATCGCAACAATACCAATTGGTTATGATGATGGGATTGGGATTAACTATATAAATAGATATGTAGTAATTAATAATAAAAAATATCCTGTTATTGGTGAAATATCTATGTGTATGATGAGTATACTAATAGATGAAAGTGTTAGTATAAATGATGAAGTAACCATTTTAGGTGATGGTATAACTATTGGTCAGATAGCAAGATTAAATAATACGAGTATGCATAATACTCTTGTAAATATAGGTAAAAACTTACCAAGAGTATATATTAAAAATAATAAAAAAGTTTATGAAGAAAAGTATGTAATGGAGATAAAGGAGGGTAAAAATGAGTCTTAAAACAATGATGTTTAAAAAAGTAAAAGCAATAAATTTTGAAAAACTTGATAAATTAAGTAGTGATATTGCTAAACGCAATAATAAAAGTAAGGGTTATGTTAAAAGAGATATGATCAAAAACTTTATAAAATATGGCATAGGATATACTGATTACTTAAAAGGAGATTATATCAATTTAACAGAAGATGAAAAGAAGACTTATGTAACAACTAAATCTTTTTATAAAATGCTTAAATATTTAAATGATGATAGATATATAGCTGTTATGAGAGATAAACTATTATTCAATAAAGTATTTAGAGACTTTATTAAAAGAGATTTTCTTGATTTAAGAGTTTCTACTGTTGATGATTTTAAATCATTTATTAAAGGTAAAAAGAATGTATTTGCTAAACCTCCAACTGACTTTGGTGGACATGGTATAGAAAAAATATGTATTAAAGATATAAAAGATGTTAATAAATTATTTGAAGAATTAAAAAGTAAAAAATTAAATTTAATAGAAGAAGAAATTATACAACATAAAGAACTTGATAAGTTAAATCCTTATGCAGTTAATTCTTTTAGAATTGTGACTCTTGTTAAAGATGGTAAAAGTTATATACTTGCTAATGCTCTTAGAATTAATATTGATGATGCAGTTGCAATAGGATGCTCTGATGCTTATATGAGACTTGATGAAAATGGTAAAATATGTAGTAGAGTAGTAGATGATGTTGCTAATACTTATGAGTATCATCCAATGGCAAAGATTAAATTTAGTACTGTTAAAGTACCGTATGTAAAAGAAGCATTTGATATGGCATTAAAAGCAGCACTTTTAGTGCCTGAGGTAAGATATGTAGGATGGGACATTGCTTTTACACCAGATGGACCTGTTATTATGGAAGGAAATGAATATCCAAGTTATGGGCTTGTTCAATATTATTTATTTAATGATGAACATGTAGGTCATTTAGCTAAGATATCAGAGATACTTGGTGAAGAAGAAATGAAGAAGATGAATTTATGAAAAAATTAAAGAAAAATACATTTATACAAGGAACAATAGTTACATCTGTAATATTAATTATAATTAAATTATTAGGTGCTTTATATGTAATACCTTTTTATAAGATAATAGGTACAAATGGTGGAACTCTTTATAGTTATGCATATAATATTTATAATTTGTTTTTAAATATTAGTACTGCCGGTATACCAATCGCAATATCTATGATTATAAGTGAGTATCTTGCTCTTAATATGTATGATGCTAAAGAACGAGCATATAAAATAGGTAAAAAGATAATTGCATTCTTAGCAATCTTTTCATTTTTAATAGTATTCTTTGGTTCAGAATATATTGCTAGATTTATAATAAGTGATGTTACTGGTGGTAATAGCATTGAAGATATATCATATGTAATTAAATCAGTATCATTTTGTTTAATAATAATACCATTCTTAAGTGTATTAAGAGGATATATGCAAGGACATAAATTTATAACACCAACTTCGTATTCTCAATTAATAGAGCAAATTGTTAGAATAATGGTTGTATTATTAGGTTCATTTACAGTGATTAAAGTGTTAAATAAATCAGTTACAAGTGGAGTAGGTGTTGCACTTTTAGGCGCATTTATAGGTGGACTTGCTGCTTATATTTACTTAAGAATAAAAGTTAAAAATAATAAAAAAGAATTTCCAGTTGCTGATAAAAAAGATCAAGTACCAAATAAAACTATTGCTAAAAAAATATTATCATATTGTGTACCACTTGTAATAATATCTATAGTTGATAATTTATATACTATAGTAGATGTAAAACTTATTATAAAAGGTCTTCATATGATAGGTTATTCTGCGATAGAAAGTGAAACAGTATCAGGAATAGTATCAACTTGGGCACCTAAGATATGTACTGTTATAATAGCTATTGCTATATCACTTACTACTAATATAATCCCACATGTAACAACAAGTTATATAAGAAAAGATTATGATGAGGTAAATAGAAGATTCAATCAGGCAATATCAACTATGTTAATAATAACTGTTCCTATGGCATTGTTATTACTAATGTTATCAAATGAAAGTTATTATATTTTCTATGGTAGTAGTAAATATGGTTCACTTGCACTTAAAGTGTCTGCTATAAGTCATATATTCTTTGGAGTATGGACTGTTATAAATACTTGTCTTCAAAGTATGAGAAAATTTAAAATAGTTTATATTAATTCAGTCGCAGGACTGCTTGCTAATGCATTACTTGATATACCACTTATTTTATTATTTAATAAAGTAGGTCTTCCTGAATATATTGCAACTATAGTATCAACTTGTATTGGATACTCAATTTCAATATCAATCGCATTAATTTATTTAAGAAAAGAAATGCATTTTAGTTATAGAAAAACAATTGACTTAATGAAAAAGTTAATAGTGCCATCTATTGCTATAATAGTTCCAATATTATTATCTAAAGCATTTATTAAGTTTGATTATACATTTATAAGTAGTGCTATTTCATTAATGATACATGGAATATTAGGTGTAATTATATACTTAACAATAGTTTATAAAAATAATGCAATTAACGAAACACTTGGTAATGAATTTATAGATAAAATATTAGTTAAACTAAGACTTAAAAAGGTATAGAAATATACCTTTTATTATGGTAAAATTGTATGGAAGAGGGATTTTTATGTTTATAGATGAAGTAAATTTAAAATTAATAGCTGGTAAAGGTGGAGATGGATGTACATCTTTCTTAAGAGAAAAATATGTTCCACTAGGTGGACCTGATGGTGGTAATGGTGGAAGAGGTGGAAACATTATCTTTAAGGCAGATAAAGGCCTTAGAACACTAATAGATTTAAGATATAAAAAAGTATTAAAAGGTGAAAATGGGACTAATGGTAGAGGTAGAAACCAAACAGGTAGTACAGCAGAAGATACTGTTATAGTGGTTCCAGTTGGAACAACTATTAAAGATACAGATACTAATCTTATAGTGTGTGACTTAGTAAAAGATGGTCAAGAAGCAATTGTTGCTAAAGGTGGAAGAGGTGGAAAAGGTAATGCTGCCTTTATGACAAATAAAAATAAAGCGCCTTATACTAGTGAACTTGGAGAACCAGGGCAAGAAAGAAACGTTATATGTGAATTAAAATTACTAGCAGATGTTGGTCTTATAGGTTTCCCATCAGTAGGCAAAAGTTCTTTAATATCAGTTATCTCAGCTGCTAAACCAAAAATCGCAGATTATCACTTCACAACACTAGTACCAAATCTAGGAGTTGTTAAGTCAGGAGACTATAGTTATGTTGTTGCTGATTTACCAGGTATGATTGAAGGGGCATCTGAAGGAATTGGTCTTGGAGATAAGTTCTTAAAACATGTATCAAGATGTAAAATAGTTTGTCATGTTTTAGATATGGCACAAGTTGATAATAGAGATGTTATTGAAGACTATAAAATTATTAGAAAAGAATTAAAAAATTATAGTGAAACTCTTTATAATAAAAGAGAAGTAGTTGTTGCTAATAAAATGGACATTGAAACTGCAAAAGAAAACCTAGAAAGATTTAAAAAAGAATATAAAGATTTAGAAATAATCGAAGTATCAGCCGCAACACTAGAAGGAACTAAAGAGTTAATATTCAAATTAAAAGAAATATTAGAGTCTATTCCAGATGAAGAAACATATGATAAAAATGAATTTGAAGATTATGTACTTTATGAATTTAAACATGAAAAACCATATCAAATTAAAAGAGAAGGTCAAAATAGATGGGTTGTTACTGGCAAAGATTTAGAAAAACTATTAAAAATGACTAGATTTAATTCAGATGAATCAGCACTTAGATTTGCAAGAAAATTAAAAAATCTAGGAGTAGATGATGAATTAAAAAATCTTGGTGCTAAAGAAGGAGATATTGTTTCAATATTAGATCAAGAGTTTGAATACGAAGAAAAACTATACTAAAAAAACACTTAAAATACTTAAGTGTTTTTAGTTTGCCAAAATTCAATTTTTTGGAAGGAAACACTGAGGTTTTCATTTTAGTATTCTTCAAGTTTTTTGATATGATAGTATCATATATTTTATATTATACTAAAAAGCAATGTATAGTATTGCATTACATAAAATAAACTGTTATAATCTTTGCGGAACATTTGACAGTTGGGTGATCGCCAAAATTCAATTTTTTGGAAGGAGGCGGTATTATGAGTAAGAAAGATCTTATAATATCTTTTTTGTTAATTATTATATTGCTTCTTGTTATTCTACTTTATGTTATTTTAATATAATATTGAAATAAAAAATCACCTAACTCAGTAATGATTTAGGTGAAACCAAAAACTATTGGCGACACCCAACATTCTACGGTCAAGTGTTCCATTTTTATTTTATTCAAGTTTCCTTGATGCATTCATAATAACATATTATTCTTTATTTGTCAAAATAGTTAAATTATAGTAAAATAATTAATAGGTGGATATGATGAAAAAAAGAGCAATACTAGTAGATGGAAATAATTTATTATTTAGAAGTTATTATGCTACTGCATACAATGGAAACTTAATGAGAAATTCTAAAGGTCTTCCAACTAATGCATTATATGGATTTGTAAATATGATAAATAAAATTATTAATGAAGAAAATCCAGAATATATGATGATAGCATTTGATAAAGGACATAATTTTAGACAAGATATGTATGATAACTATAAAGATGGGAGAATTGAAACACCGGAAGATTTAAAAGTGCAATTTCCAATAGCTAAAGAAATATGTACTCTTATGGGTATTAAATATATTGAATGTGATAATTATGAAGCAGATGATATTATCGGAACATTCGCAAGAATGGCAGATGAAGATAAAAATTATAATGCGACCATTATAAGTAGTGATAAAGATTTATTACAATTGATAAGTGATGAGGTTAATGTTAAATTATTAAAACAAAAAGATTATATACTTATGGATGAAAAAACATTCTTTGATACTTATGGTGTAGAACCAATTAAAATGATTGATTTAAAATCATTGATGGGAGATTCATCTGATAATATACCTGGTGTTAAAGGTATAGGCGAAAAAACAGCTATTAGTTTAATACAAAAGTATGGTTCATTAGATAGAGTATATAATAATATAGATAATATAAGTGGTAAACTTAAAGAGAAATTATTAAATGATAAAGATAATGCATATTTTTCATATAAACTAGCAACAATATATAAAACAATAGACTTTGAATATACATTTGAAAGTATTAAATATAATGGTCCTGATATTAATAAATTAATAGATAAATATAAAGAACTAGAATTTAATTCGTTTTTGAAGAATATTACTAAACTACCATCTAAACAAGAAAAAAATAAAATAGAAATAGTTAAAGGTAAGATAGAAGTAAGTGGTAAATATAGTTTCTATTTAGAACTTGATAATACTAATTATCATGTTTCTAATATAATAGGTGGTTCAATATATGATGGTAATACTTTATATTACTTAGATTTACCAAGTATATTATTAAATAAAGATTTATTAAAAAATATTACTGTAACTTTCGATCTTAAAAAGAATATAGTGGCATTAAATAAATATAATATTGATACATCATCATCATTTGATACATTGATCGCATCTTATTTACTTGAAATTAATGTTAAAGACGATGTGTCATACTTAGCAACTACTTATGGAATAGATATTCCTTATTATGAAAAAATAATTAATAAAAAAACACCACTTAATGAAGAAGAAATAATAAACACTATTACAAGTAAAGCAAAATTCTTATATGATACATATGAAGAATATAATAATAAATTAAAAGAAGAAGAAATGACTGAGTTATATTATAATATAGAGCATCCATTAATTTATGTACTTGCTAATATGGAAATAAACGGTATAACAGTCAAAACAAATATAATAGATGACTTAAAGAAAGATATTAAAAATAAAATAGATGTTTTAACTCATAGAATATATGATGAAGCAGGAGTTGAGTTTAATATATCATCTCCAAAGCAACTAGCAGATGTTCTTTATAATAAAGTAATGATACCAAGAGGTAAAGGTAAACAAGCAATGTCTACTGCTCATGATGTCCTTGTTAAATATGAAACACATTATCCAATAATTAAAGATATTTTAGAATATAGAAATTTATCTAAATTATATTCTACTTACTTAGATACATTTAATAATTATGTTAGAAGTGATGGTAAGATACATACTATATATAAACAAACTGGTACTAGAACAGGAAGACTATCATCAGTAGATCCTAATTTACAAAATATACCTGTTAGAAATGAAGAAGGTAAGAAAATTAGAAAAGCTTTTGTGGCAAATGAAAATTGTGTTTTATTATCAAGTGATTACTCTCAAATAGAACTTAGAATACTAGCACATATAACTGACTGTGAAAGCTTAAAAGAAGCATTTAATAATAATGAAGATATACATACTCACGTCGCTAGCGATATATTTAATGTTTTAGAAAAAGATGTTACTAAAGATATGAGAAGAACTGCTAAAGCAGTAATATTTGGTATAGTTTATGGTATTAGTGGATTTGGTCTTGGGGAGAACTTAGATATAACAGCAAAAGAAGCAAAAACATATATAGATAAATATTTAGAATTATATCCAGAAGTAAATAAATATATGAAAGATATAGTTGAAAAAACTAGAGAACTTGGATATGTTAGAACACTATTTAATAGAAAAAGAATAATAGAAGAAATAAAGAATACTAATTATTTAATAAGATCTATGGGTGACAGAATGGCACTTAATACACCAATACAAGGAACTAGTGCTGATATATTAAAAATGGCAATGATAAAGATTGATAATGAACTTAAAAAGAATAATTATAAAACTAAAATGTTATTACAAGTTCATGATGAATTAATATTTGAAGTTCCAAATGAAGAACTTGAAAGTATTAAGGAACTTGTAAGAAATATTATGGAAGGTATTTATAAGCTATCAGTGCCATTAAAAGTAGAAATAGAATATGGTAAAGATTGGTATGATGCTAAATAGAGAGAAATCTCTATTTTTTTTATGAAAAAAGAAGTGTTTTTTATTTTTATAGCTAATTATTATAATAGAGGGATAATCTCTAGAAAGGAGTAACAATTAATTTTATGAAATAATAAATACCATTTTGTCGGCGCCGACAAAATGGTTTAAATTAATTGAAAAGGAGATGATAAAAATATGAATGAATTAAAAGAATACACTGAAAGACTATTTGAAGATATAAAGCATATAGATGAAAATGGTAATGAATTTTGGTATGCTCGTGAATTAATGCCTTTACTTGAATATAGCAAATAGGAAAACTTTAATAGTGTAATCCAAAAGTCAGTTTTATCTTACAACAACAGTAATAATGATGATTCATATTGGCTTCCCGAAGTCAGGAAGCCAATAATAACAGGCAAAGGCAAAGAAGAATATATTAAAGATTACAAACTATCTAGATATATTTGTTATTTAATTGTTCAAAATGCTAATCCCAGAAAGAAAATGGTTGCATTAGGCCAAACTTATTTTGCAATACAAACAAGGCGTCAAGAGCTAAGTGAGAAAAAGTATAGTAGTCTTTCTGAAGATGAAAAAAGATTATATCAAAGAAACCTAACGAGAAAAGGAAACTATTCATTAAATATCGCTGCTAAAAACGCAGGAGTTAAGAACTTTGATAGATTTCATAATAGTGGATATAAAGGACTATACAACGGAGAAACTGCAAATGATATTGCTAAAAGAAAAGGACTTAGATATAGAGAAGATATACTTGATAACATGGGGAGTGATGAATTAATAGCAAACTTATTTAGAATATCTCAAACAGAACAGAAACTAAAAAAAGAAAATGTAAGGTTAGAAAAAACTGCTAATGAAACACATTTTAATATTGGAAAAAATATTAGAGAAGTCATTATTAAAAATGGTGGAACTTTGCCAGAAGATTTACCAACTCCGGACAAGAGTCTAAAAGAAATAGAAAGAGATAATTTTAAAATAAAAAATAAGATTAAATGATCTTAAAATTATTTGTTTAATTCTTTTGCTGTTTTACCAAAAGATTCTTCTGAACTATTTAAATTTTACCAACATTATGGTTGTAGTTATTTTGGTACAAACCTTCAAAATTTACAATTTAATAATTCTATTAGTACTTTTAACGTAACAAATATGAAGGATATGTTTTCATATAGCAAAACAACAACATTAGATTTAAGTAGTTTTAATACTTCGAATGTTACAAATATGAGTTATATGTTTCTTGCAAGTAATGCAACAACTCTGGATTTAAGTAGCTTTGATACATCAAAGGTGAAATATACATATGAAATGTTTAAAAATGCTAAAGCAACAACTGGTTATGCTAGAACACAAGCTGATGCCGATAAATTTAATAATAGTTATAATAAACCATCTAGTCTTACATTTATAGTTAAATAGAGAGAAATCTCTATTTTTAATTAGTAAAGTTATTGTAAAAAATAATAATTGATTTGAAAATAATTTAATAATTTAAAATTACTTATTGATAGGTGAGTGTTTCTGTGTTAAAATTAATATAGATGACTATAAGGAGGGATTGTTAATGGCTTTAAAAGGATTAAGTGATATATTTAAACCTGAGGATAGTGATATTGAAGAATATGATGAAAAAGAAACTTCAAAGGGAAGTAAAGGATATAAAAATAAAACAATTTTAGTTGAACCAAGAGCATTTTCTGAGGCACAACAAATTGCTGATTATTTAAAGGAACAAAATCAAGTAGTTGTAAACTTCAAGAGAGTTACATCAGATGTATCTAAAAGAATTATGGATTTTTTAAATGGTATTATCTATGCAATTGAAGGAAGTATGCAAAAACTTGGCCCTGGTATTGTTATTTGTGCTCCTAAGGGATTTGAAATTGAAGGAACAATAACAGAAGATGAAAGAAAAAAGAGCACTAAAAAAGATGATTTAGGAGAATGGTAGAATAAAATATATTTAGAGGTGGAGCATGAAAAAGTTCGATGTGGTTTTTCGTGGTTATGATAAAGATCAAGTACATAAATGCTTAGATGATGTTATTAAAAATTACGAACTCTTACTTAAAAAGAGTCAAAAAACTGAAGAAAATAATAAAAAATTAACTGAACAACTTCTTCATTATCAAAGAATTGAAGAAACTATGAATAGAGCGATATATACTGCTGAAAGTGCAGGAGATCAAATTAAAAGTTCTGCTCGTAAAGAAGCAGAGTCTCTTGTTAATGAAGCTAGACGTAACGCTAGTAGAATTATAAATGATGCTTTATTAAAAGCAGAAAAAGCTCAAAATCGTGCTGACATGCTTAAGAGAAATACCAATGTCCTAAAAAGAAGATTAAGACAAATCATTGAAAATCAACTTGAAGTTATTGAAGAAATGGATAGAGTTGACTTTGATAGATATGATGATAAGTATTAAAATATGAATTTAATAAAACTACTGATTAAAAAAGCCAGTAGTTTTTAATTTGCAAAGATAGAACAACTATATAAAGAGAGAAATCTCTATTTTTTTAATTTGCATAAAAAAATTTCAAAAAAAGAAGTGTTTTTAATTTTTATGGCTAATTATTATAATAGAGGGATAACCTCTAGAAAGGAGTAACAATTTATTTAATGAAATAATAAATATCATTTTACCCACGTGGATAAAATGATTTAAATTAATTAAAAAGGAGATGATAAAAATATGAATGAATTAAAAGTATATACAGAAAGATTATTTGAAGATATAAAACATATAGATGAAAATGGAAATGAATTTTGGTATGCTCGTGAATTACAAAAAGTTTTAGAGTATAAAGAATGGAGAAAATTCGAAGGTGTAATCACAAAAGCAAAAAAAGCAAGTGAAAATTCAAATATAAATGAAACCGATCATTTTGTCGGCGCCGACAAAATGATAAATTTAGGAAAAGGAGGGAATAGAAATGTTATAGATTATAAGTTATCACGTTATGCTTGCTATTTAATCGCACAAAATGGTGACTCTAGAAAGAAAGTAATCGCACTTGCTCAAACTTATTTTGCAATACAAACAAGAAGACAAGAACTAAGTGAAAAAGAGTATAATACTCTTTCTGAAGATGAAAAAAGATTATATCAAAGAAACCTAACAAGAAAAGGAAATTATTCATTAAATATTGCTGCTAAAAATGCAGGTGTTAAGAATTTTGATAAGTTTCATAATTCAGGTTATAAAGGTCTATACAATGGAGAAACTGCAAATGATATTGCTAAAAGAAAAGGACTTAGATATAGAGAAGATATACTTGATAATATGTGTAGTGAAGAATTGGGAGCTAATTTATTTAGAATCACACAAACAGAAGCTTCATTAAGAGAAGACAATATACTAGGAGAAAGTAATGCTAATGAAACACATTATAATATTGGGAAAAATATTAGAGAAGCAATTAAGAAGAACAATAGAACTATGCCAGAAGATTTTAGGGCACCGGACAAGAGTTTAAAAGAAATAGAAAGAGATAATTTTAAAATAAAAAATAAAATTGAATAATTATTTACTTATCATAACTATAGAAAGTTATCCCTAAATTTAACTACTATTATATTAAGTAGGTTTTCCTACTTTTTCTTTTTAACTAAATATTGTATAATAAAACTGAGGTATTTATGAAATATATTCCACTTAATGTAAAAACTGAATATGATCTTATGAATAGTCTAATTAAAATAGATGAACTCATTTTATATGCCAAAAAGTTTAATATTAATAGTATAGGTATAACTGATGAGAATATGTTTGGTACGATGGAGTTTATTAATAAATGTAAAGATAGTCAAATTAAACCAATCATAGGAATAGAAGTATTTATAGATGATATTAGGTTTCTTTTATATGCTAAAAACTACAATGGATATATTTCATTATGTGAGATAGTTACTATTAAAAATATAGAAAGTTTAAATTTTGATAGAATTAAAAATTATAAAGATATTATATGTGTATGTAATTACAAAGATTATTTAAAATTAAAAGAATACTTTAGTGAAATATATATTGGATATAAAGACAAGAATGAAAAAACTGAATCAATTAAATTAAGTAAATCTATATTATATATTCCATGTATTAGATATTTTAATGTTGAAGATAAAGAATATTTTAAATATATAAGATTAATAGAAGAAGGTAAAACTGTTAATGATGAAGTTAATGTAAGTGATGAATATATTAAAGAAGATTATGATGAGTTTGATATTAAAACTACAATTGATTTTTCAAAACTAATTGATATAAAGTTACCTAAACGTGAAGTACATATACCTAAATATAAAGAAAATTCAACCGAATTTCTAAGGGCATTATCTAAAAAAGGACTAGATAAAAGACTTAATGGAAACGTTCCATCTGCATATAAAAGCAGATTAATGTATGAGCTATCTGTTATTGAGAAAATGAACTTTGTTGATTATTTTCTTATTGTATATGACTTTGTATTATTTGCTAAGAAAAGTGGGATAAGAGTTGGACCTGGTAGGGGTAGTGGTGCGGCTTCTCTTGTTAATTATTCTCTTGGTATTATTAATATTGATCCATTGAAATATGATTTAATATTTGAAAGATTTTTAAATCCAGATAGAGTTACTATGCCTGATATAGATATTGATTTTGATAATATGAGAAGAGAAGAAGTAATAGACTATGTATCTAATAAAT
The DNA here is from genome assembly GCA_934090685.1 of uncultured Bacilli bacterium. Lineage (GTDB taxonomy): Bacteria > Bacillota_I > Bacilli_A > RF39 > UBA660 > CAG-1000. The sequence goes on along the minus strand of CAKOJN010000005.1, from coordinate 19,198 downwards.
ATGGAAAATATAATACAGCAAGAATAATATCATTTAATACAATGCTTCCTAAACAAATTATTAGAGACACAGCAAGAGTTATGAATATTGACATAAGAGTGGTAGATAATATTTGTAAAACTATTAAGGATGAAAAAACATTTAATGAATTAAAAAATAATAAAGATTTTATAAATGTTATTAATAGGAGTACTATTGTAAAAAAATTAATAAATATATGTAATAGACTTTGTGGATTAAAAAAGAATACTGCGATGCATGCAGCTGGTGTTGTTATAAGTGATGAAAAACTTACTAATATTATGCCTTTATATAAAAATAATGATGTTATACTTACATGTTATAGTATGGAATATATAGAAAGTTTAGGACTACTTAAAATGGACTTTTTATCAATTAAAAATTTAAATACTATATCAAATATACTTAATGACATTGGTGGTAATATTGATATAGATAATATACCACTAGATGATACAAAAACATTAAATTTATTTAAGAATGCTTACACATCAGGTATATTTCAATTTGAAAGTAGTGGTATGAGAAGCTTTTTAAAACAATTAAGCGTAGATAATTTTAATACCTTAGTAGACGCGATAGCCTTATATAGACCCGGACCTCGTGATAATATAGATGAGTATATTAAAAGAAAGAAAGGTATTAAAAAAGTAGATTATTTAGTTAAAGAATTAGAGCCAATATTGAAAAGTACTTATGGAATAATTATATATCAAGAACAAGTATTAGAAATATTAAGAACTATAGGTGGATTTAGTTATTCACAAGCAGATAATATAAGAAGAGCAATGTCTAAAAAGAAATATGATTTAATACTAAAAGAAAAAGATAAGATAATTAATGGTGTTATAAATAAAGGATATGATAAGAATGTTGCTACTAAACTATATGATTTAATAGTTAAATTTTCTTCATATGGCTTTAATAAATCACACTCAGTAGTTTATTCTAAAGTAGCATATCAAATGGCATATTTAAAAAGTCATTATACTAAGTATTTTATGAAAAACTTACTTAATATGAATAAAGGCTCAGAGAAACTAAAAGAATATATGGATGAGGCTAAAATACTTGGACTTTTATTTAGTAAAGTAGATATAAATAAATCAGGAAAAGAATTTATAATAGAAGATAATAATCTTGTAATACCATTTACTATTATCAATAGTATTGCTTTTTCAGTAAGCGATGAGATAATTAATGAAAGAAATAAAGGATTATTTAAATCATTCTATGGCTTTATGATAAGATGTTATGGTAAAAGTATTAATAAAAGAGTAGTTGTTTCTTTAATAGAATGTGGTGCTTTTGATAAATTTAATATAAATAAAAAGAATTATATTGATAATATAGATGAAGTATTAAATTATGTAAGTCTATGTAAAGATTTAAATATGGTGCTTGATAGTGAACCAGTATTTGAGAGTACTAGTGATTACAGTGATAAAGAGTTGATAGAACTTGAAATAAAGAATTATGGATTTTATTTATCTCATCATCCGATTACTAAATATGATAGAACTTCATATATAACACTTGAAAACTACAAAAAGTATTTTAATAGAGTTATTACTTGCCTGTTGTATGTTGAAAGTATTAAAAATATTAAAACTAAAAATAATGATAAGATGGCATTTATTAAATTCAGTGATGAATATGCAACAGTAGAAGGAGTATTATTTCCAAGTGCTTATTTAAAAGTAGGCGATGTTAGTAGAAATAATATTTATAAAGTAAATGCTAAAGTAGAAAGAAGGGAGAATACTTATCAATTAATAATTTATAATATGATAAGAATAGATTAATATGAAAAAGAAGTATGATAGTGATATTAAAAATAATGTTAATAAACTATTAGATAGAATTATTATTGTTTTAATAGTATTGATTGTTATAAGTGGTGTGTTCTTACTTATTAGAAAAGAAGAATATAATAAAACAATTATAGAAATAAATGATAGTAAATTAAGTGTAGGTGCTATAGAAAAAGAAATTAGTGTTAAAGAAGAAATAAACTCTTTAAAGAAAAAATATAATAATAATGATGTAATAGGTATCCTTAGTATAGATAATGAAATTAATACTCCAATTGCTCAAACAAAAGATAACCAATTTTATTTAAAAAAATCATTATCATTACAAAAAAGTGTATTAGGCGCTGTATTTATGGATTATAGAGTCAATAAAGATTCAAAACAAATAAATATATATGGACATAATAGTACTAAATATAAACCTCCTTTTAATGCATTAGAAGGATATTTAAAAAAAGAATACTATAATGAACATAAAAGTATTTTATTAAAAATAGATAATGAAATAAAACAATATGAAATATTTAGTATAGTTCTTGCTGATAAAAAAAGTACTGAAGAACATATGAATCTAAATTATAAAAAAGATTCTGATTGGTTAAAACACTTTAATAGACTAAAGAAAAGAAGTATTTATAAAACAAATATTGAATTAAATGAAAATGATAAAGTACTTGTACTTCAAACTTGTTTATTTGGTAAATATAAAGGTAAACTAATGGTAGTGGTTGCTAGATTAGTAGAAGAATAACTTGTATACGCAGGTTTTTTTTGATGTAAAACATTTGTAAATTGACTAGGGGGGGGGTGACTATGTTATAATGCAAGTATACTAAGTAAAGTAATAGTAAAGGAGTAGGATAAAATGAAAAATAAAGGATTTACATTAGTAGAATTATTAGCAGTAATAGCAATATTAGCAATACTAGTAATAATAGCACTTCCTAACGTACTAAAGATGTTTAATGATTCTAAAAAGAATAGTTTCTTAACAGAAGCAAAAACAATATACAGTGAAGTATCTAAAAAATACATATCTGAAAGTATGAAAGGAAATAAACTAACATATGTAAGTAGTGAAGATGACACTAAACTAGATATGACAGGTAAAAGTTTAAAATACTGCGTACTTTTAAATGCTGATGGATCAGTTAAAAGTATGAAAGTATCAAATGGAGAGTGGATAGCAGAATTACCATCTGGTAAAAAGATAACTGATTTAAAAAGTAGTGACTTAAAAGATGTACCATCAGGATATAAGTTTGAGTGTAATGGAAGCACATCACAAACACCACTACCAGCAAAATCATTTGATAAAGACTCTTGGGAAGTAATAGCAAGTAATGCAAAAAAATGTGCTGAGGGCTCTAAATTATGTCCATATAGTGTAGGTAATGAAAGAGAAGTAGACTTAGGTACATATGGAAAACACAAAGTAAGAATAGTTAATATGAGTACACCAAGTGAATGTAATCAAGAAGGATTCTCACAAAGCGCATGTGGATTTGTAGTAGAGTTTACTGATATAATAACTACACATATTATGAATCCAAGCGGAGACCATAATGGCAAAACATATCAATATGGTTGGAACAAAGGTGGATGGCCAGGAAGCAACATGTATAAATTCTTAAATGATAATAGTTTAAATGGTGAAAGCGGTAAGGAATTAAGCATTATAAACTCATTACCACCGAAATTAAAAAATGTTATAATAGATACCAAGACAGTATCAGGTTATGGAAGTGAAGATACAAATAACCTTACATCGCCAGAAGATAAGCTATATTTATTGGCACCAAAAGAAATATATTCAGATTGGTCAAATCAATATGATACAGCAAGAGATAAAACAAGACAGTTAGATTATTATAATATTAAAAGCGTTACTACAAGTAGTTATGCTGCTGCAATAAAAAAGAATAGTGAAGGAAAGGCTTATAGGTGGTGGCTCCGCTCTGCTATTTCTATTATTAATAACGGTTTCTACCGTATCCGCAGTACTGGTGATTGGAATGATACTCTTCCTCATGATATGGGTGGCGTTTCTCCAGCTTTCCGAATTGGATAAAATAATATGCAAATAAAAAACCCATTCAATAGAGTGGGTATTTTTTTATATTAATTGAATCTTTTCTTTAATAGAATTGTTCCTGCTAGTAATAGAGAACTTAATGAGAAGATTACTTCTGGTAAGCTACTATCTTCAACACCTGTTTTAGGGAAGGCAGGATCAATTATATCTCCACCAGTTCCACCAACGAATGAATAAATATATGTTACTTCAGTAGTACCATCTACATATTTTCCTTCTTCGTTACCTTTAATATCTATTAATTTATAATATTCAAATTCTTTTTCTGATGTTTTATATTTAGTTCCAACTATTTCAGTATATTTTTCTGGATCTGATAATTCATTTCCTTCATCATCAACATATCTTACTATTAAGTTACCTTTTAAGATACTATAGCTAAATTGAACATGCCAATCATAACTTGTTAATTGACCTACATTATTAATATAGTGTCCATTATAGTTAACAGACATATTATTTAATTCTTTTGTTTCTTCTGGTTTTAATGTTCCAATTGATTCTTTTATTTCTTTGTCACCTTTAGTTTTATCTCTCATGTATTCACCAAAAGAGAAGTCTTGAGAATTTTGATCAGTTATTTTATCATTTTCAAATGTCCATGATATACATTTATTATAGAAATAATCAAAGTATAATGCAAGTAGTGTTGTATTATTTTCAATTATATTTCCTCTATTATAGTCTTTTATATTTTCACCGAACAATTTATATGCTGGCATTCCAGTTAATTCATCTAATGATTTTACATTAAGATTATATTTTCTATTATAAAAATCAAGTAAGAATGCATTTATATCAGCTGAACCATCTTCTTTAATATAGTTTTCTTCTTTTACTTTTTCATTTATAGTGTCAATTACGTCTTGCTTTGCAAATTGACTTTGCATACTCATAGAAGTACCTAAATAAGTAGTACTATTGTTTTTATCACCATCAACATAAGTCCATTTATAATATGCTTCGTTATTTGTATAGAATGGATCATAAGCTCCGAATATTTCTTTAATAACACCATAACTAAATTCTTTTAGTTCTTTATGATTAGTACCATACTTTTGATTATAAAAATCAAGTAAATATTTAGTATAATCATTAATGCCATTATAGTTAGCATTTTTTAATGCTTTATCAAGAATTTCATCAGTGATATTTTTTCTTTCATCTAACCCTAAAGCATATAATGCAGAATTAAATCTTCTATAATAATTATTTAATTCTGTTACTCCTGCTCCATTGAATTTCTTTTCATCATCACTTATTTTTTCATAGTCTTTTTCATCATCTGGAAATATTTCAAATGATGATTCATCATAAGTATAAGTATATTTAGATTTATTAGTTATCTTAAAATTAACAGTGAATTTATCTCCTGGTTGAATACCATTATAGCTTAATACTTCTCTTAAATCTTGATATACTTTTGGTGAGAATACTATAGTTTCTTTGTCATAGTCTTCTGGAATTTCAAATGCGAATGTTAATTCAAATTTTTCACAGTTTCCATAATAACCAACCTGAGTACATTTAACTAATGTATCTAATGGTTTAATATCAGATTGTTTTTTTTCTTCTGGTTGTATTGCATCTTTATTATCAAGTGTTTCATTAGATGTTTCATCTTGTTTTTCACTAGTTGCATTTTTAAGTACTTCTTCATTAATGATATTTGATTTGTCATTAGAAGAAGTAGGCATATTATTATCTAATTCTTCTGCATTTACTGTGTTAATGAGTAAAAATATTGATAATAATACTGTTAATGTTTTTTTCATTTTCCAAAACCTCCTTTTGTATAGTATTAAAGAAGCTTATAATCAAGCTTAATTAAATTTTTTCTTTAATAGAACTGTTCCTGCTAGTAAAAGGGAACTTAATGAGAAAATTATTTCTGGTAGATTATTACTTTCAACACCTGTTTTAGGGAAATTAGGATCAACTATATCTCCTCCCATACCACCAACAAATGAATAAATATAAATAACTTCTTGGTTATCTAAAGTATATTTACCAGTTTTATTTCCTTTTACTTCTATTAATTCATAGTATTCAAATTCTTTTGCTGATGAAGTATATTCATTATCAACTTTACCTCTTAAAATAATATTTTCTGAAAGTTCTTTTCCTTCATCATCAATATATCTTACAGTTACATTTCCATATAATCCATGTGCTGCTTTTAAGGTTAATTTATTTGTATAATTTCCTGATGCTTTTTCTAATACATATAAATTATCTTTGTTTTCATCATGTGAATTATATCTTTTTTCTTCGTTATCATCATACCAACCATCTATTTTGTCAGTACAATCTTTTTCTGTTTTATCTTTATCTTTGTAACCACCGTTTAATTCCCAATCATCATGAGTATTACCAAATGAGATGTTTGCATTTTCATCATTATAAATATCATCAGATGATACTTCTGCGTGATTATTATATATTTTTACACTTGCAGGAATAATCATTGTTCCTTTGTTGTAAATACCCCCACCTTCATTTGCAAAGTTATTCATTATAATTGCATTTTCAGGTAATGTTATAGTACCAGCATTATAAATACCAGCACCTTTCTTAGGTTCATTATTTTCTGTTATACTTAAGTTAGAACCATTTTCAAAACTCATGATTCCATAGTTTTCTATTGCATTTCTATAATTTTTATTGAATGTTACATTTGCTCCTGCTTCGATAGTTGCATTAAATTTTCCGGTATATTTTGATATACTAAATCTTAAACCACCACCAGTGTTACTACTACCATTTTCATTTATAGTTACGTTTGTGTTTTTATCAAACAACAATTCACTTACAGCAGCCACACCATAAAATTTATTATTAATGGCATTGATTGTTGTATTATAAGCTTTTAATTTTCCTGCTGATAAACCATGACCACCATTATTATTAAAGTTTACTTTTGAATCATGAAATTCAAAGTTAGATCCATTAGATCCATTACCAGTACTATTAATTACATCAATTTTACTATTGTTTATAGTTTTTACAATTAATGTTCCTGTGAAGCCTGAACGGTTATTATCACTTAAATATGATGAGTTATCAAGTAGGATATTGTAACCACCATCTCCACCATTCCATTCTAATGCGTTATGTTTGTAGTTTTTGATTGTAAGAGTTGAGTTCTTTAAACTAAGTACATTGTTACTACAAAAGTAGATTGCATGGGTGTTATTTTTTGACTTACCAGCAGCATCAATTGTCATATTAGTGTTTTCTAATATTAGCTTTGCATTAGTTGACGCTGCGATTGCCATCCAACTCCATTCTGATGTATATGGAGTAGAAGTAATTCCATTCATACTAACTGTCATATTTTTGAAAGTTAGAGAACGACTCCACATTGCGATACCTTTATCAGTAAATGTTAAGGTATACTTTTTACCATCAATAGTTAAGTTATGCTTAAGATCAATACCTTCTGTAGTTGCATCACTTAATAAAATGATAGTATCACCATCTTTACTAGCAGCTAATGCTTCATCAAATGTTTCATATTTTGTTTCATTGATTTGAGCCACATAGTTTTTAACTTCTTGTTCTTCATTTGTTGTATCTTCATTTTGTGTAGTAGTTTCGTCTACTTGAGTATTTTCTTCTACTACTTCTTTAACTTCATCATCATTTTCAAGTACAGGCATTTCTTCTGCATTTAATGTGTTTAAAAGAAATGTACTTGATAATAATACAGTTAAAAATTTTTTCATTTTCCAAAACCTCCATAATATTTTATGACATATGTCACTTGTTGGGACGATATTATAATGAGAGTTTTAAAGAATGTCAAGTTTTTTAGGCGAGTTTGTTAATCTTTTTTAGAGATTATACCTTTATCATAATAAAATGTATTTTATAAGTAGGCATATTTATGCATAATAAACAATATTCATTAAAACTTGTTCAAGACAAAATAAATGGCTTAAATAATTATTTTATTCTCAAATTGGTTCTCTTACTGGATATATAAAATTAAAAGGATATTGATTCTATTTTAGTTCATGGTTTAACTAATAAGCCTTCTAATAATTCACTATCCAACAAAGAAATTGAATTTATTAAGAACATTAAGAATAAATATCCAATTATTGGTATAACACAATTTCAAGATATTTATCATTAAGATATTCTTTTTATGAATCTTTATATAAAAAATATCATTGGATCAAACCTATAGTAGATAGATGTTTTAATAAAGATTATGATAGCCATCCTTTAAGAGATCCTTCTCCACAAGCTAAAGGGAAAGTTGAAAAATGGAATAACAGTTTTTTAAGCGAGTTTTTCTAATAAATAAATGAATAATTGGAATAATAATAGTGGTGAAAAATATGTACTATGTAAATTTGTTTTTTGTTTTTTCAATATTTGGTTATCTTTTAGAAACTGTTTATGCGTTTGTAACTCATACTAATTTTAAGAGTGGTATACTTTATGGACCAATAACACCCTTATATGGAGTAGGTATAATTATCATATTTTGTTTATCTAATTATATATTTAGTAAATTACATTTAAGTAAAGTAGTTGAAACTATAATAGTTTTTGCTCTTATAACTTTAATATTAACATTATTTGAGTTTTTAGCAGGTTTCTTAATTGAAAAAATATTTCATGTTGTATTTTGGGATTATAGTGATCAAAAATATCATATTGGAAAATATATATCTTTATCTATGAGTTTAATATGGGGACTAGGCAGTATATTCTTAATATATTGTGTTAAGCCATGGATTAGTGATTATATAAACAAGATACCTAAAAGTATAAGTATTATTTTAATTATATTATTTATTATTGATATTATAGTGACAGTGTATAATAAACTTAAAGTTTAGTTGAAATTGTTTCTTAAAAATGATATATTTATATTAATGGAAAATAGGTGTTTAATATGAGTATGTCTGATAAAATATTTGGAACATATACACAAAGAAACAGAAAGAGAATAAATGAAACTGTTAAAGAGATTTGCTTGCTTGAAAGTAAATACAAATCTATGTCTGATAGTGAACTTTCATCTCAAACTGATGTGTTTAGAAAAAGACTTAAAAATGGTGAGACTGAAAAGGACATTATGGTTGAAGCATTCGCTGTTTGTAGAGAAGCAACTAGAAGATGTCTTGGTATGTTTCATTATGAGGTTCAACTAGCTTCAGCAGTAGCGATGCAGGACAATTGTATTAGTGAAATGAAGACTGGTGAAGGTAAGACTTTAGTACAAATATTAGTTGCTTATTTGAATGCGATTAGTGGTAAAGGTGTTCATGTAATGACATCTAATGATTATTTAACTGAAAGAGACTGTAAAGAAAATAGTAAGGTATATGAATTTCTTGGTCTTTCGTGTGGTTTTGTACCTGAAAATAGAACTAGAAAAATAAGTCGTGAAGAAAAACAAAAGTTATATTCTTGTGATGTTGTTTATGCCAAAGCATCAACTGTTGGTTTTGATTATTTGAATGATAACTTAGTCAAAAATGAAAATGATAGATATATAAAAAGACCTTTTAATTTTGCTATTATAGATGAAGTTGACAGTATACTTTTAGATGAAGCAAGTACCGCTATGATATTAAGCAGCAGTAAGAAAGATTCATTAGATCCGCTTGATAATAGAAATCTATGTAAATGGGCACATGATTTTATTAAGAAGTATGATTGTAAAATAGTTCCACAAAAAGTTAATGTTGAAGGTATGACTTTTACTGGATGCATACTTTTTCTTGATGAAAAAGAAGTAATGTTATCACAAAGAATGTTAAATGATATAGAAAAATTTATACCTGATTTTGATAATAAAAATATAGATGATATAAATGAATTTAATTTAAGGCAAAGTGCAGTTGTCAACGCTATACTTGCACATTATGCTTATCATAAAGATGTTGATTATATTGTTGAAAATGGAAAAGAAATAAGTATTATAGATAAAAATACAGGTAGAGTTGCGACTGGTAAAAGACTGTCTAAAGGTCTTCATGAGGCAATTGAAGCAAAAGAAAATGTGACTATTAAAGCAAGTAATGAAGTAACTGCTAGGTGTACATTCCCAGACTTTTTCTCAATGTATTCTTCTGGTATATGTGGTATGACTGGTACTAGTAATATTGAAGCATTTAGAGATCTATATTATTTAGAAACATATGAGGTACCAAGTAGAAAACCTAATATTAGAATAGATTATGAAGATGAAGTATATTTAACTAAAGAAGCAAAATATAGGGCAATAATAAATGAAGTAATATCTTGCCACGAAAAACTACAACCTGTACTTATTGGTACTGATTCTATAGAAGAAAGTGAAATAGTTAGTAAGCTTTTAAAAGAGGCAGGTATTAGACATCAATTATTAAATGCTGTTAAAAATGAAAATGAAGCGGGTATTGTTAAAAATGCTGGTCTTCTTGGAAAAGTAACAGTTACAACAAACATGGCAGGACGTGGTACAGACATAAAACTAGGGGATGGGGTTTTAGAAGTAGGCGGACTTCATGTTATTAGTACAACTTACAATAAGAGTGAAAGAATTGATAATCAATTAAGAGGACGAGCAGCAAGACAGGGTGATCCTGGAAGTAGTAAATGTTTTGTGTCTCTTGAAGATGATATAGTGCTTGAAAATGATTCTATGTTAGCATTCAATCCAAAAGTAAATTATTTAAAAGAAACCAATCCTTATGATAGAATTACAAATGAATCAATTTGTAAGAAAGTTAAAATGTGTCAAGCAAAAAGAGAAAGTAAAGACGCTGCGACTAGAAAATTTGAAGAAGAGTTTGGGAAAATAATGACTGAACAAAAGAATATATTCTATAAAAGTAGAGATAAAATACTAAAGAGTAAAACTATTAGTGAGGCATTAGATACCACAATAAATAACTATTCTGAATTTTTATCGACTAAAACTCATGATGAAATTATATCATTAATTGGACAATTTGTACCATCATCTATGATAGATTCATGTGACTTTAGTAATAGTAAGAAAACTAAAGAACAATTAAGCAAAATATTTAAAGATAGAATAAAATATTTAGAAACATCTGGTCAAATTAATAATTATGTTGATAAAGTAAGAAGTAAATTGTTGAGTGTATCAGATGAATATTATATAAGTTTATTAAATTATATGTCAGAAAATAGATCAAGTGCTGGTCTTAATGCTTACGCTGGAAAGAATGTATTTGATGAATATAGATATCGAGTATGTAATGAAGCAGATATTGCAAAACCATATATTCAAAATGAGTTACTTGCATATGCTCTCAAACCAACATTACGATATGGAACATATATTCCAGATTTTACTGTAATGGAAGATAATAAAGGAGTGGTATTGTAATGAAAATATTTTTAAATATAATAAGAGGAATTGTAATTACATATTTAGTTATTTTTGCATTAATAGTAGTTATTCTTTTCACTAAAAGAAAGATATATAAAGAAGTATTACCAACTGTGATGGATGGATACTCATATATTATAGTAGGAGGTAATGCTTTAGCACCAGATATAGAATCGGGTAAATTACTTATATTTGAAAAAACAAGTAGTTATAGCGAAGGAGATTATATCATATATCAAGATGGAGAAAAATATTTAGTTGCGAAAATCACCGAAAATGAATTATATAAATATAAAGTATTAAATGAAAATAATGAAACAGTAAATCTTGAAGATAAAGATTTACTTGCTAAAGTTGTTTATAACAATTCATTATTTAGTACAATTATAAAGATACTTATAAATCCTATAACACTCGTTATATTATTATTTGTAGGAACAATATTTCCTGAACTAGTATACGATAAATAGACTTATGTCTATTTTTTTGTAATAAAATGTGTAATTATTCATAAATATTACTATAGGTTTGGAATTTAGAAAGAGGGTAATTATGGATAAAACACAAATAATAAAGAGTCTTGGTAAAAAGTCAGGTGGTGAGATATATTTAGGTATAGTTGGCGCTGTTAGAACTGGTAAGAGTACTTTCATTAAAAAATGTATTGAAACATTAATACTTCCATATATTGATGATCCTATAGAAAAGAAAAGATGTATGGATGAAATACCTCAAACAGCACAAGGCAAAACAATTATGACAATAGAACCTAAATTTGTACCAAGTAGTGGTGCGAATATTAAAATTGATGAATTAACTACTAATATTAAACTAGTTGATTGTGTTGGTTTTGTAACACCTGATGCGCTTGGTTATCAAGATGAAATTGGAAATCCTAGAATGGTTAAAACTCCTTGGTTTACTGAAGAATTACCATTTATGGAAGCTGCAGAGATTGGTACTGAAAAAGTAATTAAAGATCATGCAACTATTGGTATAGTTGTAACTACAGATGGTTCTATAGGAGAACTATCAAGAAGTAACTATGTACAAGCGGAAGAAAAAGTAATCACTGAATTAAAAGAAATCAATAAACCATTTATAGTGGTATTAAACTCAACTCATCCGGAAAATATTGAAACTAAGTCTTTAGCAGAAAAACTACATGAAAAATATGAAATACCAGTTATACCAGTTAGTGTAGAAAGTATGAGTGAAAATGATATTACAAATATATTAAAAGAAGCATTATATGAATTTAATGTTGATCATATTGAATTTAATATTCCTGATTGGGTTGCGATTCTAAATAGTAAACATCCGGTTAAACAAAAGTTTATTGAGAAAATGAAAAGTTCTATTGTTAATGTAGATAAATTAAGAGATGTAGAAAATATTAATATTAATTTAGAAGATGCTCCTGAGATAAGTAAAGCATATGTATCAAATTTAGATACTGATAACTCTGAAGTAACTATTACATTAGAAGCAGATGAGTCATTATTTAATGATATATTAAAAGAATTAGTTGGTGCTTCCGTTAATACTAAAGGAGATTTATTAAAAGTATTTCAAGATTTAAGTGATGGTAGAAGTGAATATGACTCTATTAAAGGCGCATTAAAACAAGTATATCAAACTGGATATGGTATTGTACTTCCAAAAGTTAAAGATATGAAACTTGAAAAACCTGAAATTATTAAACAGGGTGGTAGATTTGGTATAAAATTAAAAGCAAAAGCAAGTTCAGTTCATTTAATAAAGGTAGACGTTGAAAGTAGCTTTGAACCAATAATAGGAAGTGAACTTCAAAGTAAAGAATTAATAGATTATATAATGAAAGATAATAAAGATCCAGAAAGTATTTGGCAAAGTGAAATATTTGGAAGAAGTTTAGATGAAATAGTACAAGAAGGTATACAAGCAAAATTATCATTGCTTCCAGATTCAGCTAAATATAAGTTATCGCAAACTATAACTAAGATGGTTAATAAAGGAAGTAATAACTTAATTGCAATAGTCTTGTAAAAAAGACTATTTTTTTGTAGTGTTTTTTAAATTTATGACTGATTATAATAATAGGAGGTGATTATGTATAAATATATAAGAGCATTAGTTTTAGGCTATGAAGAAGGTATAAAAGAAACAAAGAAACTTAAGATTAAAAAATATGATAAAAAGAAAATATTATCTAAACTATATGATATTGGTTATATTGAAGGATTAAGAAAAAATAATACTTTAAAAAAATAAAGATTTATTGTATAATTTATAATAGGTGAAGTGTATGAGAAATGGTTTTACTTTAATGGAAGTTTTAGTAGTAATAACAATATCAGCTATAATAGGTGTAAGTAGTGTTGTGATGTATGAAACTACCACTAATGTTACTAAAGATGAAGAATTAAAGAATATATATATTGATATACAAAATGCCGCTATGTTATATATGGATATTGACTCTAATGCTTTAAATTCTTTTCGAGAGAATAAGTATTTAAATATACCTATAAGTACACTAGAATCAAATAATTATATAGATAGTGATTTAAAGAATCCTAATGATAATAGTAAAATACCGAGTGATTATGTTATTAGATTATATGTAGCAACTAAAGATAATAAAGACTTTTTAAATAGTTGCATTATTAAAAGAAATGGTTCTAAACCTATATGTATAGCGAATAGTGAAGGTAAATCTTGTGGATGTTGTGACTTTGAAATAACTGAGAATAATAAGAGTTGTAATTAAAATTACATCTTTTTTTGTTTTGCTCTTTACAAACATATGTACTTATTATATAATTATTTTGGCATTTATATTACATTTGTAGTATAATATGCTTACTTTTAGTGATTACTAATATTAGAGGTGTATTATGGATAAAATTATTATTAAAAATGCAAGAGAAAATAATTTAAAAAATATAAGTTTAGAATTACCTAAAAATAAATTAATAGTTATGACCGGAGTATCAGGAAGTGGTAAGAGTAGTTTGGCTTTTGATACTATATATGCAGAAGGACAAAGAAGATATGTTGAAAGTCTAAGTGCATATGCAAGACAATTCTTAGGTAATATGAATAAAGCTAAAGTTGATTCAATAGAAGGACTTAGTCCTAGTATAAGTATTGATCAAAAATCAACTAATAAGAATCCAAGAAGTACAGTTGGTACCATCACTGAGATATATGATTATCTTAGACTTTTATATGCAAGAATAGGTACTCCTTATTGTCCTAAACATAATATACCAGTCACTACTCAAAGTATTGAAGAAATGACTAATAAAGTATTAGAGTATGAAGTTGGTACTAAAATAGAAATAATGTCACCAGTAGTACATGGAGAAAAAGGAACACAAAAAGATTTATTAGATTCACTTGTTAAAGATGGTTTTGTAAGAGCAAGAATAGATGGTGAAGTAAAAGATTTAAATGAAGAAATAAATCTTGAAAAAAATATTAAACATAGAATAGAAGTTATTATAGATAGATTAGTTATAAAAGAAGAATCAAGAAGTAGAATATTTGAAGCAATAGAAACTTCTGTTAAATTATCTAAAGGTAAAGTAGTAATAAATATTATTGGAGATAAAGAAATAGTATTTAGTGAAAACTATGCTTGTCCTTTATGTGACTTTAGTTTACCTGAACTTGAGCCAAGATTATTTTCATTTAATAGTCCATATGGAGCATGTCCTGATTGTAAAGGACTCGGTGTTAAAAAACATATTGATGAAGATATATTAATACCAGATAAGAGTCTTTCTATTATGGATGGAGCAGTAACATCTTTTCAAAGTGGTGAGACTTTAAATATTTATTTTAAAAAACTAGGTATAGTAGCTAAACATTATAATATAGATTTATATAAACCAGTTAAAGATTTAACAAGAAAAGAACTTGATATAATACTTTATGGTAGTAGTGAAAAACTTGATTTATCAATTACTACTCGTAGTGGTAGTGTTTTAAAAAGCTATGATTATTTTGAAGGAATTATTTCTAATTTGGAAAGAAGATATGTAGAAACAGTATCACCATCTATTAGAGAATGGATAGAAAGATATATGACTGAACTTCCTTGCCCTAGTTGTCATACTGCTAGACTTAAGAGTGAGGTATTGACTGTTAAAATTAAAAATAAAAATATATTTGAAATCACTAATATGAGTATTAAAGATTTGATAGAGTTTTTAGATAAATTAAAACTTAATGAACATGAACTTGAAATATCATCATTAATAATTAAGGAAATTAAAGAAAGATTATTATTCTTAAAAAATGTTGGTCTTGAATATTTAACTCTTTCTAGAAATGCATCTACATTAAGTGGTGGAGAGGCACAAAGAATTAGACTTGCTACTCAAATAGGTAGCAGATTATCAGGTATTCTTTATGTACTTGATGAACCTTCAATTGGACTTCATCAAAGAGATAATGAAAAACTAATTGAATCATTAAAAGAAATGAGAGATCTTGGTAATACTTTAATAGTTGTAGAGCATGATACAGATACTATGCTTGCTGCTGATTATATTGTTGATATCGGACCGCATGCTGGTAGTGATGGTGGATATTTAGTATGCGAAGGTAGTGTAGAAGATATAATGAATTGTGATGAGTCTATCACAGGAAGATACTTAAGTGGCAAAGAAAAAATAGAAATACCAAATAAAAGAAGAAAAGGAAATGGCAAAAGTATAAAACTTACTGGATGTACAGAAAATAATCTTAAAAATATTAAAGTTGACTTTCCTCTTGGTAAATTCATTTGTGTAACTGGAGTATCAGGAAGTGGTAAGAGTACACTTGTAAATGAAATACTAGGTAAAACATTATTTAATAAAATATATAATTCTAAAGACAAACCAGGTAAATGTAAAACAATTAAAGGGCTTGAAAATGTAGATAAAGTAGTAAATATAAGTCAAGATCCAATCGGTAGAACACCTAGAAGTAATCCAGCAACATATGTAGGAGTATTTGATTCAATTAGAGATGTATTTGCACAAACAAAAGAAGCTAAAATAAGAGGATATGATAAGAGTAGATTTAGTTTCAATGTAAAAGGCGGAAGATGTGAAGCATGTAATGGAGATGGTCTTAAAAAGATAGAGATGCACTTCTTACCAGATGTTTATGTACCATGTGATGTATGTAACGCTACTAGATACAATAAAGAAACATTAAAAATTAAATTCAAAGGATATAATATATCAGAAGTACTTGATTTAACTGTAAGTGATGCATTAAAGGTATTTGAAAATGTACCCAAAGTCTATAAGACACTTAAAATAATGGAAGAAGTTGGTCTTGGATATGTTAAACTTGGACAAAATGCAGTTACTTTAAGTGGCGGAGAAGCATCAAGAGTAAAACTTGCTAAGGAACTTCAAAAGAAACCTACTGGTAAAAGTATATTCATATTAGATGAGCCATCAACTGGTCTTCATCAAGATGATATTAAAAGATTACTTATAATACTTAATAGAATAGTTGATAATGGAGATACTGTTATTGTAATTGAACATAATTTAGATATAATTGCTCAAGCAGATTACTTAATAGATTTAGGTCCAGAAGGTGGAGATGGTGGAGGTACTATAGTTGCTTGTGGTACACCTGAAGAAGTAAGTAAATGCAAAGAATCATATACAGGTTATTATTTAAATAAAATGCTTTAATACTTACGTATTAGAGTTTTTTTATACACGAATGCTAAATTTGTTGCTTTTTTACCCAATATATGGTAAAATATAGTCCAATTCAAAAGCAGTAGGAGCGATTTATGAACAAAGAAAGTTTTGAAAAAAGATTAAAATTAGATAGGGAAAAAATGAAATATTTATCTTTTATTGATACTGATACAAAAAGATACATCACTATGTTTGATAAATTAGAAGCAGATATCATAAAGAAAGATAAAGAAACTAGAGAAAAATATGATTCACCACTAGTAGAATTAATGCTAGAAAATCTATATAAAAATGCCTATATGAGATTAAAACTAATAGAATGTGAATATGCAAATAATAATGAATATTTAGATACATGTCTTTTAATTGAAAAAATATCAACTATTGTTGAAAGCAAAAATATAGATAAGAGTGAACTTGATGATTTATCAAATAGAGTTATCGAAGTAATAAAAAGTAATTATAGTTTTGATAATGAAACATTAAATACGTTATATTCTATATGCTTTAAATTAATGCAGTTAGAAGTAGAATATAATTCTAAAAGTAAAATATTAATGTATTCAAAAAATGATAAAAAATTAAGAACTTATATGAAAAAAAGATTAGAAGAAGAAATATTAGTTAGTGATAAGATTTCTCCTAGTGAATGTGATACCGCTAAAGAAATAATTAATTCTAATAATAATGAAATAGTTAATGAAGAAAATATTAGTGAAGTTACCAATGATAATATTAAAGCAGAAGTAATGAGTGAACTTAAAGGTTTCTTAAGACAAATAGGTAAAAATAATGAAGAAATAGAAAAGATACCTAAAAAGAAAAGTAAACGAAATCCAGTAGCGGTTAGTGCTGTTACATGTGCATCTATTTTAGCAGTAGCATTAACAGTAGTTAAAGTAGCACATGATAATTCAGTATCACATGAATATTTAACTAATAAAACAACTATCATTTCTGAAACAACAACACAAGAAGATAAATATATGCCAAAAATAGATAATGGTTATCAAGAACTAGTAGTTGAATCATATCCATGGAAAAATTTAAAAAATGGTAATGTTGTTAAAAAAGAAATATCATATGATGTAACTGGTAGTGAAATAAATGAAGATAATTATGAAGATGCAAACTTAGCAGACTTTGAACAAACAGTTAGTGAACGTCAATCATCAAGTAGTAGTTATAATGTTAACTTTAATAATGGAATTGTAAGAAAATTTGTTACATTAACACAAGATAGTAGCAATGAAAAAACAAGATTTGATGGTTTAACATTCTATATTTATATGTTTTTAGGTTCTATGAGTGGTATATTTGGTTTATTAGTTGCGGGAAGTATTTATGAATGTATAACTAATGAATATATTTTAGATTCAGTTAAAGAAGTATATAGAAGAATTAAAAATGGTGAAATAACTCTTGAGGAAGAAGAAAGAGTAGAAAAATATTCTAAAAAATATTTAAAACTAATTGAAGAAAACGAAGAAATAAAGAAAAGATTTATGGAAAAATACAATAAGTATTGTGAAATAGTAAATCTTGATGAACTAAAAGAAGAATATAACAGAGTAATAAAATAAGCAAAGTAAAATTTGTTTATTTTTTATTGCCGAGAAATTAGTTTTATATTTAACTGTGTGTCAAACATTTGTAAATTGACTAGGGAATAGGGGGGATGCTATAATGCAAGTATACTAAGTAAAGTAATAGTAAAGGAGTAAGATAAAATGAAAAATAAAGGATTTACATTAGTAGAATTACTAGCAGTAATCGCAATACTTGCAATATTAGTTATAATAGCACTACCAAACGTACTTAAAATGTATAATGATTCTAAAAAGAATAGTTTCTTAACAGAAACAAAAACAATTTACAGTGAAGTATCTAAAAAATACATATCTGAAACTATGAAAGGAAATAAACTAACTTATATTAGTTCGGAAGATGATACTAAATTAGAGATGACAGGAAGGAATCTACAATATTGTGTACTTTTAAATAGTGATGGTTCAGTTAAAAGCATGAAGGTATCAAATGGAGAGTGGATAGCAGAATTACCATCAGGTAAAAAGATAACTGATTTAAAGAATACAGATTTAAAAGATGTACCATCAGGATACAAATTTGAATGTAAAGCAAGTACATCACAAACACCACTACCAGCAGTATCATTTGATAAAGACTCTTGGGTGGTAAT
>CAKOJN010000004.1 GCA_934090685.1 uncultured Bacilli bacterium | reverse complement strand
AGTGATTTAATAGAATCGCCTTTTAATACAAAAGCCCTAATTTCATTATCAGCATCTTGTTCTAACTTTCTTATAATGTTATTACCTAAAAAACCATTTGCTCCTGTTATTATATAGATTTTTTTCACAATATTTATCACCTACCACTCCATTCTAAAAAATAAATCTAAGCTCTCTCTTATATAATTATACCACAATTTCACAATTATTTTTTAAGAAGTATATGAATAGTAAAAAGATTAGTTATATTCCAAACTAATCTCATCAATAAATTGTAATTTGTATTTATCTTTTCTTAACAGGAAATTGAATCTCTGTTAAATAATCTTCTTCATTTTCTTTATTCCAACATCCATCAATATAACATTCTCTCGCATTATCTATTATCTCATATCCATTATCTTCAATGTATTTTAAAATAATATTATAAGAATCTCTTAAATTATTATAAGCTCCTTTATGATAAATACATACTGCTGTAATAGGATTTGATTTCATAAATTTAACACTATCAGTTTCATTTCCTAATTTTTCAACTGCTTGTGCATATCTAATCTTAATATCTTTTTCTTTGTATTCTCCATCTAAATAACTGATATAACAATAATCTGGGTTTATGCACTTTAAGTTTGGATTTGCTTTTGCACATTCTGTTCCTGCTTGTAAAACAAATTCTGTAATTTTACTAAAATCCTCTATCATTCCATCACGATAATAAATAATGTAACTTGGAATGTCTTTGATAAAAATCTCATTTTTCATATTGTTTTCCTCCAATAAATAATTTATTTTAGAAAGCTCAATATTAAAATTAGCAATATTTTTCTCAATTTCATTTTTTCTTTTATTAAGAATTAACGACATATCTTGTCCATCTAAAACTTTTTTAATGTCTTTAATTGATAATCCTATTTGCCTTAAGGATATTATCTTTGAAATATCAACTAACTGACTACTTTCATAATACCTATAACTCGTATCTTGGTCTATAAAAGCAGGTTTTAATAATCCTTCTTTTTCATAGTATCTTAATGCCTTTATGGTGGTTTTAGACATTTTAGAAAAATCTCCTATTTTATACATATCTTGCCTCCTCAAATTATTTATACAACCTACTCTAAGGGGAGAGTCAATAATTTTTAATGAAATTTTTTAAATTATTAAATTCTAATTTATTTAATAGTATGTGCTGTAATAATTGTATAACTATATGAGTTAATAGTTATCTTTATATTATCAATTTCACAATACCAGTTCTTGCCTTGTTTATGTATATTACAATCTTTATCTAATACTTTATTTTTACAATAATTAACTACATCATTAGCATCTAATTTAAGATTTCTCTTAATTCTATCAATACCCATTTTGGTAGTATGAATTTTATCTATATTAGATAATAATATTTCTTTATTCATTTATTATCAACCTCATAAATTGTAATTTATTATTTATTATTTATTTCTTTTAACAAATATTATTCCAAGTATTGCTGTTATAACAATAACCATAAGTGGAGCTACTTTGAAATATACCCATTCAAACGAATGCCATAAAGTTCCAATTACTGACCACTCTGGATCACTATAATCCCATGATTGATATGGACTTCCTAATATTGCTAATAAGATAAATAATATTATTAAACATACATCAGCAACTATTAATGTATTAACTAACATTTTTCTTTTTTGCTTTTGTTTCATTGCTAATTGTTCATTAATGACTTCTAACTTTTCTGATATTACTTTTAAATCATTTTTTTCTTTTTCTTCTATACTTTCACCTAGAATTTCACTAACGGGTGTTTCTAATATTTCTGATATAGTCATTAACATTTCAGCATCTGGTACAGATAAACCTGATTCCCATTTTGATACTGTTTGTCTTACAACATTTAATTTAACGCTTAATTCTTCTTGAGAAAGTCCTTTATTTTTTCTTAATGTTTTTAAATTATCTTTCAACATTTATAATTTCTCCTTTCGTTAAATAAATTGTATGACAAATACCCTGTTGCCGCAAGCAATACTTTTTAACATAACGATAAATTGTAATTTGAATATTACTGCTTATTATATTTTACTCCCAATATAGCCGCACCAACTACTAATGTCACACCTAATACTGAAGAACCATACTTAATTACACTTTCAAGCCATTTTTTATTTCTAACGTCTATTTCAGAAATCTTATCAGCAACATCAATCATTTGCTTATTATATTTTTCCTTTTCTTCTGGAGTTAATTCTTCACTTTCTATTTCACTTCTAATGGTTTCTAAGCAATACTTATATGCCTCAATTGCTTCTTTTTCTGTAATTTTACTATTTTCTAATGCATTATTACATAAGTCAATTAAATTTCCAACCATAGATGTTGCCATATCGGCATAACTGGGAAATTGCTCTATTATTTTAATAGCCAACTCCCTATCTAATTTCGGTATTATCGATACAAATTGCATAAGTTTATCTTTTGTAATTGATCTGAAATCCTGTACTCCTAGTTCCTTTTTTACTTCTTCTTCAGTCATAAGTTTATTTTTCATAACTACATCTCACTTTCAAATTACTATTTTTCTGACTAATTACTAAATTGCTATTTATCCTTCTTATTAAATGACATTAAACAAGCAATAATAGAAAATAATGTTCCGAATAATATCATAGCGAATCTTCCTATTCCATCAATTTCAGTAACAATTCCATAATCTAAAATTCCTATTCCTAAAATCATTAAAACAACTTTAAATACATTTTTTTTCATATATACATCCTCCTTTTAAATTATTATTTATCTAGCACTTCTATATATAATTATACCATCATTTTTGCCAATTTTATCGCTAACCTAAAACATCTAAGAGTCATCCAATATTTTTAAACACATTCTAACTGTTGGAAATAAATTATAGTTCCATAATACATTTAATCAAAAGGGATAAATCGAAAGTATGTTAGTATTCTTCCATATTTTAACTCAATTTTGCAAGTGCAAAATAAGAAATGATAGCACTATAAATTTTTTATTTGTACAGAATAAATTAAGGTAGTGCTATCATTCCCTTTATCCTGCTTAATAATTACCAAATATTTACTTAAAATAACTTGAAAAAATGTAATTTTTAGTATACAATATTTTCCAAGAAAGGGGAGTTGTTAATGGAAGAAACTTTTAATGTAGGAAATCCAACAAAAGAAAATATAGATTATGCTTTTAAAAATTTGATTTTTTATATTACTGCCTCAACTCAACTAGATATATATAATGAGCAAAAAGAGAATTTTAAAAAAGTATTTACCGAAATTATTGAGATTTTAGCAACATATGTAAATAAAGAAAGTTTAGCATTTATAAATGAAGAAAAATTACAAAATATAAAATTCGATTTAATTGATTTAGATACTGAAACAAAATCTTTAAAATCTTATTTTGCTGAATGGTCTTTGTTGTGGTTAGATGCAATTATTTCTTTGAGAATGTCAGAAATTAAATTGGGAGGTGTTAATAATGGCAGATAGAGATAAATATGGAAATTATGTAAATGATAAAGGAGTCACTATAAAAATTAATACAGATAAAAACGGTAATGATCACATCAGTTTTTATGGTGGCGAAGTAGATAAACCGCATGATGCAGCACATGTTAATATAAATTATGATAAAGAATCTTGGAGTTCTATAACTCATAATCCAGATAAAAGTGATAAAAATTCGGGGTCTGGTGGTTGTTATTTGACTTCAGCCTGTATGAAGTATTTTCAAGAAAATTTTGATGATAATTGTTATGAATTGACAGTATTAAGGTGGTTTAGAGATAATTTTGTATCAAAAGAAGATATAGAACACTATTATGAAGTTGCACCTATTATTGTTGAAAGTATTAATAATGAAGAAAAATCAGATATTATTTATAATTATATATATGATAATATAGTTGACTATTGTGTTGTGCAAATTGAACAAGGAAACTATGATAAAGCATATAGCAGGTACAAAAGTAGTGTTTTAACATTAGAAGAACAATTTGCAAAGCCATCTTTACAACAAAAATTTGTAAAAACATTAAAAAGAACTATTGTGTAAAAATTAATAGATTTATGAAATAATACTAAAATAGTTTACAATGTAACTGTAGAATTTTTCGATTAGTATAATAATATTAATCCGAAATTTTTAACAAAGTTTCAATATTTTATGATATACTTATATCACTTAGTAGTTTATTACTACCTATAGTTTAGATAATCAAAGGTTGTCCGACTTCAACCTTTATGGCTCCAAATAAAATCAACTTATGGACTTAATGTTCGTAAGTTTTTATTATTACGTTAAAGTATATTGTTAATTACAATAATTATTTTTATTAGTATTGTTTGTTATATAAAGGGTATTGTTATTACATAATAGTAAGTTAAATAATTCGTATTTATATAATGTATTCTGATTTATTTTTTCTTTACTTGATGATTGATTTAATATTTCATCTAGCGATAAGATATTTAATCTTATAATATCATCAATACTATATTTTTTATTCATATAAGATACTTCTAGTGATTGATTGCTATTAGTATAGTAGTAATATATATTATTGTAATTTAAAAATGGTTTTGTTATATCATTATTTATATTAGCATCCTCTTTATAATAAAATATTATATCATTTGATATTAAGTTATCAACCGAAAACATTTCATTTTTATTAATATTTTTAGTTGCCACTTTACCTATGATTTTCGTTGTGTTTAAATAGTATTTATTATCAACATTATTTTTATTTATTATAGTAATCATATTCTCCGTAACAATGGTACCTTTTGATATATTTTGACTAGCAACTGGGATATTTATGTTTTTAGTGACATCATTAATTTTCTTATTATAATCGGCATAAATGAAACCGATTAATGATAATATTTGTAATGTGATGACTAGTAATATTCCAATTATGATAATTAATTTTTTCATTTTATATCACCATTGTAATTATATCAAATTAAATATTAATTGGTAACAAATAAAAAAATATTTACATAAAATATACATCATGATAAAATAATATTGAAAATAAAGAGGTGTGTATGGATTATAGTGAATTTACATTTGGATTATTGGTCTGTTTTTTTCTTAGTTTTATTTTAGGAATAGAAAGACAATATAGAAGACGTTCTTTAGGACTTAGAACCATGATTTTAATAGCTATAGGTTCCTATTTGTTTGTTAGTTTTTCATTTATGTTAAGTGGTTATAATATTGATGCAACAAGAATAGCATCTCAAGTAGTAGCAGGGATTGGTTTCTTTGGTGCGGGAGTAATATTAAAAGATAATGAAAAAAACAAGGTAAGAGGTCTTACTACTGCGGCGACTATGTGGTGTGATGCGGCGATTGGTGTGTTATGTGCGGGTAGTTTCATAAAAGAAGCTATAGTTGCGGCATTATTTGTTTTATTTGCTAATATTGTGCTTAGATATATTAATCATTTTATAAATGATAAAACTAAAAATAGAGCGATTAGTGAAATATTTAATGTTAAAATATGCAGTAAAGATATTAGTAAAATAACAGAGTATATAAATAACTATTTATCTGATAAAAAAGATGTTGAGATAATTAATTTTATATCTGATGAAGAAGATATTGAGTTTGATTTTGTTGTTAAAAAAAATGAAGAGAGAAAGTTTAATGACTTTATTATTGAAATAATTAGTAAATATAAGATTAAAAAATATGAGTATAAAAAATTAGATGAATATAATATTGATGATGAAGAATTATAAAAGCAGTGAGAAGTGTTTCACTGCTATTTTAATGTAAGAATAATATCTGATTTATTTTCACATCTATCAAATATATTGCAATACCATAAAAAGTTATCTATTGTTAATATTTCTTCGACTGGTTTTGATAAATCCATTGAAAGAAGAAAATCATTTAACAGATTATGATCATAACCTAGTTTGTCTAATGATGATACAAATTTTTTTATTTCATCGTTATATGTGTCTATAAATAAAGTTACATGTCCTGACTTTGTTAATTCTAAATATTGATAAGATAAATGTGGGATATAGTCATCCCAAATAATTGTTATTTGTCCTTCAGTAATTAGTGATTTTATTGCTTGTAATTCTTCTTCTAAATATATTGTTCTTACTGTATTAAGAGTTGGTTTACTTTCATCTATTTTCTTTAATAAATTTATTTCAAATTCTTTTAACATAATTATATGTCACCTCAAGTTAGTATTATATAAATTAATTTAAATAAAATCAATATCATGTTATAATTGTATTATTAATGACAAATTATTTTGGAGGTTATTATGCTTGTAAGTAATGATTGGAAAGATTATAGATTAATTGATGCTGGGAACGGTGAAAAATTAGAAAGTTGGGGAAATGTTATATTAAGAAGACCTGATCCGTGGGCATTATGGACACATGAAGATACTCAAGAATGGAATAAATATAGTGCGATTTATCATAGAAGTGAAAAAGGTGGAGGATATTGGGAAAAGAAAAAAGAAATACCTGAGTTTTGGACTATAAATTATAAGGATTTAAAGTTTAAAGTAAGTCCGACTGGATTTAAACATACTGGGTTATTTCCTGAACAAGCAGCAAATTGGGACTTTATTATTGATAAAATAAAGAATGCTAATAGGGATATTAAAGTTTTAAATCTTTTTGCGTATACTGGTGGTGCGACTATGGCAAGTTCATATGCTGGCGCAGTAGAGGTTGTTCATGTAGATGCATCTCAGGGTATGAACGAATGGGCGAAAGAGAATGCCAATTTATCTCATTTAGAGCAAAATAAAATAAGATATATTTGTGATGATTGTTTAAAGTTTGTTGAAAGAGAAAAAAGAAGGGGAAATAAGTATGATGCGATAATTATGGATCCGCCTACTTATGGAAGAGGCCCTTCTAAAGAATTATGGAGATTTGAAGATAGTTTGAATAAATTAATTGAAAGTTCTATTGATATATTAAGTGATAAACCTTTATTTTTCTTGATCAATTCATACACTAAAGGTATTACGCCTGAAATATTGAAAAATGTTTTGGTGACTAGTTCATTATCTAAATTTGATGGTAAAATTACTACTGATGAAATTGGTCTTAAGATTTCTTCTAGAAATATGAATTTAGCATGTGGAGTATATGGAAGATGGGAATCTAATGAATAAATTAAATATAATATATGAAGATAATCATCTTTTGGTAGTAGAAAAACCAATAAATATTCCTGTTCAAGAGGATAGTAGTAATGATAAAGATTTATTAACTATATTAAAAGAATATATAAAGGAAAAATATAATAAACCTGGCAATGTATATTTAGGACTAGTGCATAGACTAGATAGACCTGTCGGAGGAATAATGGTTTTTGCTAAAACAAGTAAAGCGGCTTCTAGATTGAGTGAGCAAATTAGAGTTAAAAGTTTTAAAAAAATATATAATGCTGTGGTTATTGGAAAAATAAATGAATCAGGTACTTTAATTGATAAATTACTTAAAGACACTAAAAGAAATATTGTTAAGGTTGATGATAATGGAAAAGAATCTATATTAAAATACAAATTACTTGATTATAAAGATAATTTATCATTAGTTGAAATTGAATTATTAACAGGAAGAAGTCATCAGATAAGAGTGCAGATGTCACATTTTGGTTATCCATTATATGGTGATCAAAAATACAATAAGAATGCAGTAGTAGGAAATCAAATAGCGTTATTTGCTTGTAAAATAGAATTTGAACATCCAACTACTCACAAATTATTAACATTTAGTTTACCTCTTCCTGATAGATATCCTTTTAATATTTTTAGTGAATAGTGTAAAATTATAATATAAGTATTTTATAAAATTGAAATGTTGATATAATAATATTGGTGAATTATATGGAATTTATAAATGATACTGATTATTTTGATCAACATTTTTTAATTGATAAAGCAGTGTTAAATGATTTTATTGATGCTTGTGAGTTATCAATAGAAGATGAGGTTGTTGAGATAGGACCTGGTAAGGGTGTTATAACAGAACTTTTAGCAAGAAGAGTTAAACATTTGACTTGTATTGAACTTGATTTAAATCTTGAACATTTTATCAATGTATTAAAGGATAAATATAAGAATATAGATGTACTATATGGTAATGCTTTGAATCTATATATACCTCCATGCGATAAAATAGTTTCTGCGCTTCCATATTCAATAACAGAACCTTTTATTGAAAAATTATTAAGGTGTGAATTTAAAGAAAGCATATTAATAGTAGGCAAGAGATTTGCTGATAATGTTTGTAATAAATCATTAACTAAGTTATCATTACTTACTAATTCATTTTTTGATGTTGAAAGAATAAGAGATGTAGAACCAAATTGTTTTGATCCTGCGCCTAGGGTTATGTCTTCAATAATCAGACTTAAACCAATTAGTAGAGAAGATTTGAAATTTAGCTTTAAGAGATTTGTTTTTAGAGAGATGTTTTATAATAGAGAAAGAAAACTTAAGAATAATTTAATGGAATCTTTAATAGAATTTTCTAAGTTTCATGATAAAAAATTAACTAAAAAAGAGAGTAAAGAAATTATTAAGAGTTATAATATTCCTGATGTAACTTTAAATAAAAAGATGGAAAATTTATCTAATGAAGAGTATGAGCTTATATATGAGTCTTTAAAATAGTATTTGATTATTATTTTTCTTTGTGTTAAAATACATTTGAAAGGTGATATTATGAAATACATTGGTACTAAAATTATGTATAAGATTAATATCACACTTGCTTAGTCCTTTAGATTAAGAAGTGTGAATTTTTTTTGCATGTTAAAATTTAGAGGAGAAAATTATGATAGAAATAAGTTTAAATAAAATAAATAAAAGTTATGGATATAATAACGTACTTAATAATTTGTCTTTTGATATAAAAACTAATGAAAGAGTAGCATTAATAGGAAGTAATGGGTGTGGTAAAAGTACTACGCTTAAGATTATTATTGGACTTGAAAGTAGTGATAGTGGGAGCGTATCAATACGAAAAGAGAGCAAAATTGGATATTTAACACAAATACCTCCTGAAGAGAAAGCTGGAGTAAGTTCAAGAGATGTATATTTAAGAGGTATCAATGAGTTACTTGACTTAAAAAGCAAAATAAATACTTTTGTTGATAGCATGTCCGGTAATGACAAAGATATAAAAACACTTGATAAACTACAGGAAGAATTTAGAATAAAGGGCGGATATAATTTAAAAGAAAGAATTGAAAAGATTAGAAATGGTTTTAAAATTTCTAATGAATTACTGGATAGAGAATATAATAAATTAAGTGGTGGTGAGAAAACACTTATTAATTTAGCTTCTATAGTTTTATCATCTCCTGATATATTACTTTTAGATGAACCAACTAATCATTTAGATATAGATACTTTAGAGTGGTTTGAAGATTATTTATCATCATATAATGGAACAGTTGTATTAATAAGTCATGATAGATATTTTCTTGATAGAACTGTTAATAAGATAATCGAGATGGAAAACGGAAGTGCTGATATTTATCATGGAAATTATTCATATTATTTAAAAGAGTCTGAAAAAAGATTAATGATCGAATTTCAAAATTATAAAAATCAACAAAAAGAAATTAAAGCACTTAAAGAGGCAATTATAAGATATAAAACTTGGGGTGCGAAGAGTGATAATCCTATGTTTTTTAGAAGAGCAAAAGCAATACAAACTAGATTGAATAAGATGGAATTAATAGAAAAACCAAAAACAAAGAGTGATCTTAAGATCAATCTTAATGTTGAAGATAGAACTTCTAATAGAGTAATGGTAATTTCAAATTTGAATTTATCGATAGGTAACAAGGAATTACTTAAAAAATCTAATATGGAAGTATATTATAAAGAAAGAGTTTGCTTGATGGGAAAAAATGGCGCTGGTAAAACAACGCTTATCAAAAATATCTTGAATAATACACATGAAAATATAAAATTAGGTACAAATATAAAGTTTGGATATATTCCACAAGAAATTAGATTTGACAATGAAGAGTTGACAATTTATGAACACATGAGGAAGATATTCGTAGGTAGTGAAAGTGAACTTAGAAGCAAACTAAATCAATTTTACTTTACAGTTGACAGTATTGATAAGAAAGTTAAAAATTTAAGTGGTGGTGAAAAGGTTAGACTTAAATTATTAGAGTTGATACTTAAGAATGCTAACTTTTTAATACTTGATGAACCTACCAATCATATTGACATAGATACTAGGGAAATACTTGAAGAGTCTTTACTTGCTTATGAGGGAACTATTTTGTTTATTTCACATGATAGATATTTTATTAATAAAATTGCTACTAAGATTGTTATGATTGATGATAAAAAGATGATTACATATGATGGTAATTATGATAGTATTAAAAAGAAGTCTAATAATGTTTTAATTAAAGAAGAAGTTAAACCTCAAATTATAATTAAAGGTAGTAATAGATTAAATGAGTTTCTGAAAACTGCGACTAGTATTGAAGAAATAACCATTGGTTGTTCTGGTAAGAAAGTTTATAAAATAAGAAAAAAGAGTAAAGTCTTCTATTTGAAAGTTGCTAATCATTTATCAAGGGAATCAATTAGTTTAGATTATCTAGAAGATAAGGTTATAGTACCTGAGAAGGTTTTTTATGAGAAATATAATGGTATGTCATATTTACTAACAAAGTCATTAAATGGAATTATGCTTTGTGATGATTATTTTGATGATCATATCATGGAAGGAATTGATATTATTGTTGAAGCGTTTAATGCATTATATAACATTGATTATAGTGATTGTGTTATTGATGAGACAATACCAGTTAAAATAAAAAGAATTGAAGAAAATATTGGTTCAATAAAAGAAGAAGATATTAAAAAAGAAATCCTTGATAGATTTCATACTAAACAAGCAATTTTAAAATATTTAAAAGGTAATATGCCTAAACAAATAATTGGATTTACCCATGGAGATATGTCACTTCCTAATATCTATGCATGTAATGGACATTTTAGTGGTCTTTTGGATACTGAAGATGCTGGGTTAAGTGATATATATTATGATTTGGTTGTATGCGAAATGTCTATTGAAAGAAATTATGGTAAGGAATATATAGATGTCTTTTATGAGAAACTTGGAATTGAGAAAGACGAATTTAAGAGTGATTATTACAGAATATTATTAAGTCTATAAAAAAAGAAATTTATCAGAGTGATAAGTTTCTTTTTTTCATCCAATGTTTTCCGTCAACTATTCTAGAAACAAGCATACTACTTGCTGAGTCGCCAACTACATTCAACATAGTTGCAGGTGGATCTATAATAGTGGCTATTATTGTTAAAATAGGTAATGCAGATACTGGGAAACCTAACATTGTAATAATTAACATCTCTGATATAGTTCCCCCACCAATAGGTACAGCTGTTACAAGCAATGTAGCAAGAAGAGCAATTCCTAATATTTTTAATGAAGAAACATCACTATTAAATAAACAAACTAGGAACATTATTTTGAATACACTTCCGATAATTGAACCATCTTTATGAAAACTTGTTCCAAGTGGAATAGTTGTATCAGCAATATCATCAGGTACACCAATATTTTTAGCACACATTGTATTAACTGGAATAGATGCTGCTGATGAGCAAGTTCCTAATGAAGTTAGTGTTGCTGGTAGTATATTTTTCCAATAACTAACAAATCCATTTTTACCACCTGCTATAAAGGCATAAAGTGAATATACTATGAAGTAGAATAACACAGCAACTACTGTATAAATAATAAATGTTTTGCCATATCCTACTGCAATTTCACCTCCGAATGTACCTACAAGTGAAGCAAAATAACATCCAAGACCAATTGGTGCATAATACATTATAAGTTTAATGAATGATTGAACTACATGATTTGCACTTTCTAAAACATTTAGAAGTTTTTCACCTTTACCTTTAGACATATTTATACTTATACCAAATAGAATAGAAAATACTATTAATGCAATCATATTGTCTCTTGATAATACTTTTGAAAAATCATTAACACTTATTGTATCAACTGTTCTTTGAAGAAAATTTACATCTTCTTTTTCAACTTCAGTATTATCTGTTAGTACTTCTTTGATACTATTTGTGTCTTTTAAATCCACTAATTTAAACATTTTTGATGTTCCGAGTCCTACAAACACACTGACTATTGATGTAAATACAAACACAAGTATAATAGTACCTAATATTTTACCTATTCTTTGTGGTTGTTTCATTCTACCAATAGATGTTGATAGGGTTAAAAATATTAAAGGAACAACTATCACCAGTAGCATATTTAAGAATAAGTCACCTAGTGGACTTACTATTGCTGCTTTTTCTTTGAATATTAGTCCCATTATAGTACCTAGAATTATACTACCTATTAAAATTAAATATGATTTGTAATTTTTTAAAAATTTTTTCATATATACCTCCTAGTAAAGTATATAATATTACTACCGTAAAAGTACATATATTGTATTCCACACATATCCACAGCTTTACAATATTTATTAAATGTGTTATTCTAAAGTCAATTTAAGGAGAGGGTTATGGAAAAAGAAATTGATTTTTGTTTAGAATATTTAAAAGAGTTATCAAAAAGGTTTACTACTAAAGATGAAGTTATAGCAGAAATAATTAATCTTAATTCTATATTAGCACTTCCAAGAAATGTGGAGCATTTTATGAGCGATATACATGGTCAAGCAGATGCATTTTGTCACATCATGAATAACGCATCTGGAGGTATAAGATATAGAATTAAACAAATATTTGATGGTGAATTATCTGAAAGTGAACAAGACAAACTTGCAACACTAATATATTATCCTGAAGAGAAAATGAAACTTGAATTAGAAAGTGTTAATGATAAATATTCTTGGTATGAAACTAATATATTAAGAATAATTGAAGTTGCTAAAAAAATATCTTCTAGATATACAAGAAGTAAGGTAAGAAAAACATATAAGTCTAGTTTAAGTTATACAATTGATGAATTACTTAATAATAAAATTGAGCAAGAAAATAAAGATGAATATTATAAAATGATTATATCATCTGTTATTAATCTAGGTTCTGCTGAGGATTTAATTAAGGCATTATGTACATTAATAAAACAACTTGCTGTTAATGAATTCCACATAGTAGGAGATATATATGACAGGGGCCCTGAGCCACATAAGATAATGGATATGTTAGGTGATAACCCTAATATTGATATTGAATGGGGTAACCATGATATATTGTGGATGGGCGCAAGTCTAGGAAATGATTTATCTGTTGCCGGTGTTATTACTAATAGTGTTAAATATAATAATTTAGATATACTTGAAAATGCTTATGGTATAAATTTAAGACCTCTTGCCAATTTTGCAGAAAAGACATATAAAAATGCATTAGTATGGAGACCAAGAAAAACAACACAGGATGATTATATAGAAGATTATGATATAAGACAAGCAGCAAAGATTCATAAAGCAATTTCAATAATTATGTATAAATTAGAAGGACAATTTGCTTTAAATCATCCTGAGTATCAAATGGAACATAGAAGATTATTAGACAAAATAGATTATGAAAATGAAAGTATTGTTATAGATGGAAAGGAATATCATTTAGAAGATGTTGACTTTCCAACAATAGATAAAAGCAATCCATATAAATTGACTGAAGAAGAAGAAAAAGTAATTGAGGACTTAACTATATCATTTATGAATAGCGAAGCATTAAAAAGACATATTGATTTATTTTTTAGTAAAGGTTCTATGTATAAAATAGAAAATAACAATTTAATGTATCATGCTTTAGTTCCTTTAAATGAGGATGGTACATTAAAAGAAGTGTCTTTTGTAGAAGGAAATTTAAAGGGAAAAGAATTATTTGATTATTTAGATAAAAAAGTAAGAGAATTATATTATAACAAGGGAAATAATTCAAAAGATGAACTTGATCTTATGTGGTATTTATGGACAGGACCAGATTCACCTTTCTTTGGTAAAGATAAAATGACTAATATGGAAAGAGTTTTAATTAAAGATAAAACATCTCACAAAGAAAAAAGAAATTATTACTATAGTTATCAAGAAGATAGCAAAGTAATTGAGAATATCATGAAAGATTTTGGTTTAACTGATATTAAAAATGCACATATAATAAATGGGCATATACCTGTTGAAAAAATAAATGGTGAAAATCCATTAAAGGCAGACAATAAACTCATTGTAATAGATGGAGGATTCAGTAAAGCTTATCAAAAAACGACAGGTATTGCAGGATATACATTAATATCTGGCTCAACAGGTATGAGAATAGTTGCTCATGAACCTTTTACAAGTTTGGAAGATGCGATTGTTAATAATACTGATATAAATTCAACAATAGAAATTAAGGAAACTGTAAGGAAAAGAATAACTATTTCAGACATAGATAAAGGACGCGAACTTAAAAGGGAAATATATTTTCTTAAGTTATTGATAAGGGCTTATGATTTAGGTATTATAAAAGAAAATAATGAATTTAAATATATTAAAGTACAAAAATAATGTAAATATTAATTTATTTACATTATTTTATTGATTTTGAAAAGAATGTATGTTATTCTTAGTTTGACATTTACAAAATTACATGCGTTTTTGTGTGGCTTAATTTTACTCGTTATTTTACACATTGATAAAAATGTGTGTTTTTTTGTTGAGGAAAGGAGTGAGAAAGAAAATGTCATTCATCAATGTTAAGCACATAAGTAAAACTTTTAAGGTTGCGAAAAGAAAAAGTGGTTTGAAAGCAACTTTAAAATCTTTTTTCAAAAGAAACTATATCTATATTGAAGCCGTAAAAGATATTTCGTTTCAAATTGAAAAAGGTGAAATTGTTGGTTACATTGGACCTAATGGTGCTGGTAAAAGTACTACCATAAAAATACTTAGTGGGATATTGCTTCCTGATAGTGGAGAGTGTAAAATCAATGGTTTAACTCCATGGAAGGATAGAGAAAAGTATGTTTCAGATATAGGCGTTGTATTTGGACAAAGAAGTCAATTATGGTGGGATATACCGGCAGAAGATACTTTCGATTTACTAAAGGACATATATAATCTTGATAATGATGAGTATCTTAAAACTAAAACTGAGCTTGTAAAACTTCTAAATATAGAAGAAGTGATACAAATACCTGTAAGGCAACTTAGTTTAGGTCAAAGGATGCGCTGTGAAATTGCTGCTTCGTTAATTCATAATCCATCCATTTTATTTTTAGATGAACCCACTATAGGATTAGATGCTGTATCTAAAGAAATAGTAAGGGACTTTATAAAGAAATTGAATAAGGAAAAGAAAACTACAGTAATTTTAACAACTCATGATATGAGTGATATTGAGGCTCTTGCTAAAAGAATCATTTTAATTGGCAAAGGTCAAATATTATATGATGGTTCCTTAAATAACTTGAAAAATAAATATGGTCATATTAAAAAAATAACAGTTACTTCTAAAGATAAAGTAAAATCTTTTAGAAAAAGTGGTATTATTTCTTATGAAAAAGTAGATGATTATTATTCTTTTATGATAGATATTACTAAAGTAACTGTATCTGACTTTCTTAGTTATTTATCTTCTAAATTAAATATTAATGATATTCAAATTGATAGTGAAAGTATTGATAATATTATTGTAAAACTTTATAAGGATTTTGAGATTTGAAAGCATATATAACATTATTTAAAATGAAATTAATTAGTGCTTTACAATATAGGGCAGCTGCTCTTGCTGGAATATCTACTCAACTATTTTTTGGGCTTGTATTTATTATGGTTTATATTACTTTTTATGAATCTAATGATACTACTTATCCAATGCAAGTAAATCAACTAGTTAATTATTTATGGTTAAATCAAGCTTTCTTTGCATTAGTATATATTTGGGCAAAAGATAAAGACTTTTTATCAATGATTAAAAATGGTAATGTTGCATATGAATTATGTAGACCAATTAATTTTTATACTAAATGGTATATAACTATGTATGCAACTAGAATTGCTAATGTTACTTTAAGATTTTTACCAGTTATTTTAATAGCGTTCTTATTACCTAGTCCTTATAATATGACTTTACCTCCTACTTTTATGACTTTTATAGTATTTGTAATTTCATTAATTATTTCTAGTATACTTGTAACATCTATTACTATGATTTATCATTTGATTACATTTTTTACTTTAGATGAAAAAGGAATTATATCATTTTTGATGGTTTTTGGGGAAATATTTTCAGGAGGAACGGTACCAATTGTATTTTTTCCAAAGTTTATGCAGTTTATAGCAAAACTATTACCATTTCAATATATTTGTGATTTACCATTTAGAATATATTCTGGTAATGTTCCTCTTAATGAATCAATTTCTGTACTTATAGGTGGATTAATATGGTCAGCGATAATGATATTGTTAGGATATTTACTTTCAAGAAAGGCACTTAGAAATGCTAGTGTTCAAGGTGGATGATGAAACTATATATTGAGTCATTAAAAATGCATTTTAAGAGTATATTAGAATATAAAGTGTCATTTATAGTAGGATTTATATCACAATTTTTAGTTTTCTTTACATATTATTTTATAATAATAGCGTTATTTACTAAGTTTGATAATATTAAGGGATTTACTCTTTATGAAGTGTTACTTACATTCTCTATTATTCAATTTGGTTATTCAATGAATGAATTTTTTGCAAGAGGTGTTGATACTTTTGAAACATTAATAATAGATGGTAGTTTAGATAGGCTACTTGTTAGACCTAAAAATTTATTATTACAGGTATTATGT
This sequence comes from uncultured Bacilli bacterium, assembly GCA_934090685.1. Lineage (GTDB taxonomy): Bacteria > Bacillota_I > Bacilli_A > RF39 > UBA660 > CAG-1000. The sequence goes on along the minus strand of CAKOJN010000004.1, from coordinate 113,287 downwards.
TCTAAAGCTGATTTTGTTAAAATATCTAGAATAGTTCAATCAATAATTATATTATTTATATCACTATCACATTTGAATATTGAATTTACATTTTTAAGAGTATGCTGTCTTATTCTTATGCTTATTAGTTCAATAGTTGTGTTTTTCTCAGTTTTCTTACTTATGGCTTCATACTGTTTTATTACGGTGCAGGTGTTAGAAATTAAGAATTTATTCACAGATGGTGGTAAACATATTGCTCAGTATCCAATTGGTGTATTTAAAAAAGGTATTGTTATGTTTTTTACATTTATAATTCCTTATGGATTTGTTAATTATTATCCATTATTATATCTTCTTGGAAAATCAAATAACATATTATATTGTTTTAGTAGCTTAATAGTTTTATTATATGTGATTCCTTCGCTGTTAGCTTTTAAAGCAGGTCTTAAAAAGTACACTAGTGCAGGAAGTTAAGAGGCGAATGCCTCTTTTTTAATTTGGTTTTATTTAGTATAATAGTGTTATGAAAAAGTGTTATATCAAAATGAATGGAAATAGTAGTTATCTGTCTTTAGGTAATGTTATTGATTTAATTAAGAGAGTATCTAATAATATTAGTGCTAGTCAAACTGAAATATTTTGTACAATATTTAATATTAATGATGTTAATGCTACAACGATAAGTAATTATTGTATTGGAATTAGAGCTATTGGTCTTGAGTATAAAGATTATTTTGAAAAAATGTATTTAGGGTATTTTTCTGATGATAGTATTTTTATTAATATGGTATCATCCTTATTAAATATTTTAAATAATAGTGTATCTGAATACAAAATAAGTGATATTAATAATGATAGTAAATTAAATATAGTTATAAATAAACTCTTTAATATAGCTGAAAAAGATAAGAATATTAATGAAGAATATATTAGCAATATTAAGAATAAAAATAATTATAATGCTTTAGTTGAACTTCTTTATTATGCCATATGTATAAACAAACAGCCTATTTATAAACAAGATATTAACATTGAAATTGATAAAAAAGAATTAGAAGAGTATTTAAAAATTAAATTATATTTTGGCCAAACATATTATAGTTCATTAATTAGTCTTGCCGATAGTGGTAATTCATATGCCCAAAGCGATGTTGGCTCTTTATATTTTGATGGTCTTATTAATGGATACTCTGAGTATGATAAATCTTATGATTATTATTTAGAAGCTGCTAAAAATGGTCAACCTAAAGCATGTTGGATGGTGGCTAATTTGATTATTACAAATAGAGTTAAATATGATTTTGAAACTATGTGGGAGTATTTAAATAAATCTATTTCTCTTGGAAGCGCTGCTGGATATAATACACTTGGTTTATGTTATTTAACTGGTAAAACTCCTGATAAAAAGGCATCTATTAAAAATGCAATTAAATATTTTACTATAGCAAGTGAAATGGGTTACTCATATGCTTTTAATAATCTTGGTAAAATATATGAGAACAAAAATATGATGGATAAGGCATTTCAATATTATAAAATAGCTGCTGATATGAATGAGAGTTGGGCTTTAAACAAAGTTGGGGAGTATTATAGGAAAAATAATAATCTTGAGCATGCATATATTTATTATAAAAAAGCGATAGAGTGTCCTTTAAAAGAAAGAAATAGATATGCTTATTATAATTTAGCAACATATTATTATAAAGATGGTTTTAAAGCTTTAAATATTAAAAAGTCCAAAGATAAATATGATGAATATATGGGTATGTATAAAAAATTAAAAAAATAAAAATGTTCGCTTGTTTATATGTATTATTAATAGTATAATTTTAAAATAGTGAGGTAGGTATGAAAGAAGGATTCGATAATAAAAAATATGTAAAAATACAAAGTGAAAAGATACGTGAGAGATTTAAACTATTTGATAAATTATATTTAGAAGTGGGAGGTAAACTATTTGATGATAGTCACGCTGCTAGGGTACTTCCTGGTTTTAAAAATGATGCTAAAATCAGTATGTTTAAGGAATTAAAAGATGACTTGGAAATAATATTTTGTATTAATGCAGGCGATATTGAAAAAAACAAAACCAGGGGAGAATATGGTATTACTTATGATGCAGAAGTATTAAGATTAATTAATGCATCTAAAAGACTAGGCTTTTATGTTAATAGTGTGGTAATCACATTGTATAAAAATCAAGTCAGTGTTGATAAGTTTATTAAAAAGTTAGAAAGAAATGGGATTAAAACATACATTCATACATTTACTAAGGGCTATCCTACTGATGTAGAAACTATTGTTAGTGAAGAAGGGTATGGAGCAAATCCATATATTGAAACAACAAAACCTTTGATACTTGTTAATGCCCCGGGGCCAGGTAGTGGTAAACTTGCTACATGTTTATCTCAAATATACCATGAAAATAAAAGAGGAGTAAATGCTGGTTATGCTAAGTTTGAAACATTTCCTGTATGGAATTTACCATTAAAGCATCCAGTTAATATGGCATATGAAGCTGCAACTGCTGATTTAAAAGATGTTAATATGATAGATCCTTTTCATTTAGAAGAATATCAAAAAACAGCTATAAATTATAATCGTGATATAGAATTATTTCCTGTCCTTAAAAATATATTAAATAAAGTTGGTGTTGATATTTATAAGTCGCCTACTGATATGGGTGTTAATATGATAGGCAGTTGTATCAAAGATGATGCTGTTGTTTGTGAGGCTGCCAAAAAAGAAATAGTAAGAAGATATTATCAAGAAACAAACAATTATAAGCTAGGTTTAAGTGATGAAGATGCGTATCAAAGAATTAAATTACTTATGAATGAACTTAATATCACAGAAAACTATCTTGATGTAATTGCCCCTGCACTATTAAAAAGTGAAAAGATTGGTGTTCCAGTTGTTTCATTAAAACTTACTAAGAAAAAAATAATAACTGGTAAGCAAACAGATTTGTTAACCGCTTCTAGCAGTGTGATATTAAATGCAATTAAGGAGCTATCTAAAATACCTGATGATATTGATTTATTATCTCCGAAGGTTATTGAACCGATACTAAGAATGAAAAAAGATTTAAATCTTGGTTGTGAAAGATTACAACTTAATGAAGTGTTAACTGCATTAAGTATATGCTCTGCTACTAATCCTATGGTAGAACTTGCAGTTACTAAATTAAAAAAACTTAAGTATTGTGAAGCACATTCAACATATATGGTTAATAATGGAGACTTAAAGGCACTTAAGAGTTTAAAAATAAATATAACATGTGAACCAAAGTTTCTTTCTGAGATAGAATAAAAAATGCCTTAATTGGCATTTTTATTATTTAACAATTCTATATGAAGTAAAGCATCTTCATATGCTAAATCAAATACTTTAGTGTCTTTTGGTACTTCAAATGTTACATAGCCATCTGAATACTCATTTATATTAATTGTTTTAGAAATTCTTTTTCTTTCTGTATCATTATTAGTTACATTAGTTTGAAGTTTATTGCTTACACTACAATAAAAGTCTTCATAATCTTGGATTATTAATTTTTGATTACTTAGGTTTTTTAATTTGACATGAAATGAAACTAAGCGATATTCATTATTTTCTTTATCATTTGATATTTCTAATTTATTACAAGAGAACTCAAATGTTTTTGTTTTGATTTTTACATCAACATCTGCTGTTATTAAATCATTTGATTGATTAGTTGAATTATTATTAATAGGCATATCATTTTTTATAGATGATAAATGCTTATTTGCAATAAATACAAGTACCCCAATAATACAAATAAGTATTAATGATGTTAGTGCATAGAGTATTATGACTTTTTTATTATTTGCATTAGATTTTTCCATTTATTCTAATTCCTTTACAGATGATTTAAATTCACATCCTCTTTCTTCGAAAGAATTATATTGATCCCAACTTGCACATGCTGGGCTTAATAGTACGACATATCCTTTTTGAGCATTATTATATGATTCAACTACTGCTTCTTTTAAATTATCTTTTACTATACATTTTATATTTATTTTATCACAATAATCTTTAATTCTTTTTTTAGTTTGACCATAGCATACTACTAATTTAACATTTTTCATATATTCAGTAAGTCCATCAAAGGAGTGACCTCTATCAAGACCACCTAGTATTAATATAGTTGGTTTGTTAAAAGCAGATAAAGCGATTTGAGTGGATTTTACATTCGTAGCTTTACTGTCATTATAAAAATCTATTCCATTTATTGTTGCGACATATTCAATTCTATGTTCAACGCCATAAAAATTATTTAATACATTGAAAATATCTTTATTTGTTACACCATATTTTTTAGTAGCGGCAATAGCACACATTATATTTTCATAATTATGTTTTCCTTGCAATTTTATATCTTTTGTATCAATTATTTTTTCATCATGATAATATATAGCATCATCTTTTAAGTATAAATCACTTTTAATGTTGTTTTGTGATGTAAAACTTACTTTAGTACTTTTAATATTTTTTACTTTATCAACAACATCTTCATTACCAATATTATAAATAGCTAAATCATCTTTAGTATGATGCTTGAATATTTTTGCTTTGTTGTCTTTATAATTTTCATAAGTACCAAAGTGATCTATATGAACTTCTGATAAATTAGTCATCACTGATACATTTGTTTTAAAGTTATAACAATCATGTAGTTGGTGTCCTGATATTTCTAATACTAAGATATCTCCATCTTTACATTTATTAACTAATGAACACACTGGGTAACCTATATTCCCACCTAAGTGTACTCTTCTTTTTGCCTGTTTTAATATTTCATAAATAAGTGTTGTAGTTGTAGTTTTACCGTTACTTCCAGTTATTCCTATTATTTGTACGTTTGGTAAGAAACTATATGCTACTTCTACTTCGCAGACTACTTTAATACCAAGTTCTTGTGCTTTTAAGCATATTGGGTGATCTAACTTAATGCCGGGATTTTTTACTACGTAGTCATATGTATTATCAAGTAAACTTACTGGGTCACTAGTTATAACTACTTTTATATTTAAACTTTCTAATTCTTTTACTTGTTCTTCTTTTTGTTCTTTCATATCTGTTACTAGAACCTCACAGTTATGTTGTGCTAAAAGTTTAGATACTTCATAACCACTTCTCGCCATACCAAGAACAAATATTTTCTTATTTTCAAACATATAAACCTCCAAAATAATTATACACCAAAATGTTCATAAATATATCAAATTATAGTTAATTTACATTAAAAAACAGTCTAAGACTGCTCAAATCTTTCTTTTAAGTTTTCAACTGCTTTTTTAATATTAAATTTAATATTAGGGAAAGCTTTAATAATTCTTCTTGTTAATAATTTATCATTTAATATTGACTTTATTTTTTCTGTTATTTCTTTTGTATTATCCAAGTTAACATATTTTATAGACATGTTTTTAACTTTCATAATTACTTTGAATGATACAAAGAAGTCACATATATAAATAGTTAATATTGAGTAAAATAGTATATTTATAAGTTTTGGAGAAAGGCTACATATAAAATTGAATACATGTGGATTAATAAATTTAATTAGCACTACTCCTAAAACACCAAAAAGTAAACTGTTTTGCAAACATATTCTTCCATTTAAATTATATTTATATTTTGAGTAGTCCCACCATCTTGCTTTAAATAATTTTTCCATTACATAGCTTGTTATATATTCTGCAACACTACAAATTATTACTGACATAATAAATATAGTATATATTTTTTTAAATGGGTGAAGCAAAAAAATCATTAATAATGCACATTTGCCATATATAGGACAATAAGGTCCTACCATAAAGCCTCTATTAACAAAGCATTTTGTATCTGGATAAGTTGATATTACTTCTAATAACCAACCTGTCATAGAATAAATAATAAATATTAAAAAATATATTTTTACTATTTCCATAATTACTCCTTCTTTTTATTAAATCCCAAATATTTAGGATAACTTTTTGGATGTTTTAATACTTCTAATGAACAAAATTTATCTACCATTGTAACAACCCAAGATTCTTTATATTTTGGTGGTATTATGTTAAGTGGAAACATATGCCTTAATATTATATCTGCGACTCTATCATTAACTAAATTTGGAAAATGTTTTAATGAGTTTTCAAGTGCTTCTTTAGCATGAACAAATCCATGCATTTTGAAAAATGATTTTTTAATTCCACTGTTTTGCCATGGCTTATAATAAAAGTCATGTAATAAACCACCTATACTTATATCCTTACAATTAAGATTATGTTTTTTAGCATATAAGTATGATTTATATGCTACTTCTAAAGAATGATCATAAACGCTTTGGTTTTCATGGTGAAGATACTTTTTCCTTTTTTGAAATTCTTTTGATTTTAGTATCTCATTTATATATTGTAAAAATTCTTTATCATATTTCATCTCAATCACTACGTAATTATAGCAAAAATAATCTCAAAAATAAAGAAATTGTGTTATAATTGTTATATAGTATACAATTTAGGAGTAGTTATCATGCTAAAAATAAAGATTAATGATCAAAATATAATAATGTATATAAATTTAAATGATAATGAAGTTACTATTTCATTTAGTGATTCAAGTTTAGATTTTTTAAATTCTTTTATTAATGTGGTTACTCGTAAAAATAAAACTATTATCACATTAGGAAATAAAAAAATATGTGAGATTAGAGATGGAAAAATAATATATAAATCTAAAATAACTTCTACTGAAATTAGGGTATTATCATCTATATATAATTTTTTAAATGTTAAAGATGCTTCTAGCAATTATTTTGTTTCTGTAAAAGAAAAAGTAAAAGAACAAATGTCTAATGCTAGAAGATTAAATAGGTTTAAATGGTCTGATACACAAAAGTTAAAGACTGAACTACATACTCATTTAATTGAAATATTATCAGCTGAAGAATTTGTATATTTACTTGATGCTTTTCATCTTAAATTTCCTATTAGGAATGGGAAGTTAGATTTTAGTTCTGAAGAGGAGTATTCATTAGAAGAGTTAATTAATTTTGGCTATAAGGATAATGTGATAAAAGCTCTTAAGTTAGATTTGACAAAAAGAACTACTTTTGATGACTTATTAACTGTAAATAAAAACAGAAATATTTTACTTAGTAGATGTTCTAAATTATTAGATGTTGATTTATCTAGTATTGAAAATGAAAAAATTGAATATTTAGGAAGAATAGAACTATTAGAAGAAGAGATTTCTAAATTAAGAAAAAAATCTTCTAAAGAAAATAATGGTAAAAATAAAAATGAGTTAAATAGAAAAGCAAATGAACTTAAAAAAGAAGTTGGACAAATTAAGTGTAGTATAAACAATTTAAAGCATAAATCTTCTTCTTTAAAATTAAGTAAAATGTATTCTATACTATTAGAGACATCACTAAATAAATTAAAAAATGAGGGTATTGAATATTTAGAAATAAGTTTTTCTACATTTAGTACATTGAAATATTTAAGTGATGAATATAAAAATAGTGAACATCCTAATTTTAAATTATTAATGAGTATTGATAGAAATAAGGATGTTAGTAGTTTTAAAGAAGCCTCTTCTGAATTATTTGAACTTTTGAAAGATAATGTTGTTGTAGGGGTTGACATAGTAGGATTAGAAAGTAAATTTAATGATGAAACTTCTAAAGCTTTTGAAGAATCTTTAGAATGGATAATTCCTGTACTACATATGTATCCTAATAGTGTACTTAGATTTCATGCTGGTGAATTTAAAGATACTACTGATAATGTTTATAAGACATTATTATCACTTAAAAGGGTTAAAACAAAATTGAACACTGCTTATAAAAAAATGTTTGGGGTATCATTTGGAATAGTACCACCACCTAGAATTAGAATAGGGCATGCTGTTAATATAGAACAAACTCCTGAATTAATTGAACTTTTAAAAGAATTTGATTGTATAGTTGAATTTAATGTTAGTTCTAATTATGCATTAAGTCACATAAGTGATTTATCAAAAATACCAATTGAATATTATGATAGAAACAATATAAAATATGTTTTTTCAACTGATGGTGGAGGAATGTATTCTACTTCATTAATACAAGAAGAAAACATAGCAAAGAATCTTTCTGCTTATGATGTTCCTGGCTCTACTGGTAAAATAAAATCTGATTATATAAAGAGTGCTCAGCTTACTGAGCAAGAGGTAATAAGTATTTCTGAACCTTCTTACAAACTTGATATTGGAAAAGCAGAAAGTCAAGCAAAAAAATATTTGGAGCATTTATCGCAGACTTTTGGCAAAGACACAACCTCTATTGATTTAATTGTTGATAAGATTCTTGAGAGTGAAAAAAATGTAAGTCAAGAAATAGATAACTTATATAGGGAAATGTTAGATAGTGATGCTGGTGTATATGATGAATATATTTATGATTTGCTTGAACAAGCTAAAGAAAAAGTTAAATTGGATGAAGCTTCTGGAGCTATGGCACTTGTATCTATTGTAAGGACATTAAAAAATGGTTCTGATAAGTTTATGAATATGATTTTATCTATAGATAAAGAAATATCTGATTATAAAGATGTTGATATTAAATCTCTAAAACTTATTAAGAAATATACATCTGATTATCTAAATTATAGGGAAAAATATTTAGATGGAATATATAATACAATAGAAAAAAATGAAAGGGAGAGATAATATGAAATCAAAAGTTTATTTTAGCAAAAAAATTAGTTCGAAAACTGTACTAGATTTATATAATATTGTAGGTAAAGAGTTAAAAGGAAAAATTGCTATTAAAGTGCATTCTGGTGAAGAGGGAAATCAAAATTACTTAAAACCTATATTTTATAAAGATATAATTACTTATTTAGGAGGAACTGTTGTTGAATGTAATACTGCATATTCAGGTTCGAGAAATACTACTGAAAAGCATAAAAAATTATTAAGTGATCATGGATGGAGTAAATATTATGATGTTGATTTACTTGATGCTGAAGGACCAGATCTTGAGCTTGATATACCTAATGGAAAGATAATCAAGAAAAACTATTTAGGGAAAAATATTATAAATTATGATTCTATGTTAGTTTTATCACATTTTAAAGGACATCCTATGGGTGGATATGGTGGTGCTTTAAAACAATTATCTATTGGAATGGCTTCTAGTAAAGGGAAGTGTTATATTCATTCTGCTGGTAAAATATTTGAACAAGAAAAACTGTGGGATAATATTGCTCCGCAGGAAAAGTTTTTAGAATCCATGGCTGATGCAGCTAGTAGTGTTGTTAAATATTTTAGAGGAAATATTGTATATATAAATGTTATGGCAAACTTATCAGTTGATTGCGATTGTTGTGCTAAAGCTGAAGACCCATGTATGAAAGATATAGGAATTCTTGCTTCAACCGATCCTGTAGCAATAGATAAAGCGTGTATTGATTTAATATATAATAGTTCTGATGAAGGAAAGAAACATTTTATAGAAAGAGTGGAATCAAGAAATGGATTACATACAATTGAAGCCTCTGAAGCATTAGGTGTAGGTTCAACTGAATATGAATTGATAGAAATTAATTAAAAAACCTTTATTTTTCCTACGAAAAGTGGTATTATTACAAATATTTGATGGAGGGGATAAAATGAATAATAAGCCTATATATATATTTGGACATAAAAATCCTGATACTGATTCAGTGTGTGGTGCAATTGCACTATCATATTTGAAGAATCAATTAGGGTTTAATACAATCCCTTGTGTACTTGGTAATGTTAATTCTGAAACTAAATATGCATTAGATTATTTTAAAGTTAAAGTGCCGATGTTTTTAAATGATGTTAAACTTCAAATAAAAGATGTTTCTTATCATAAGGATTGTTTTATCGATAAAAACTCATCTATAAAGGACGCCATGGATTATATGAGTAAGTATAATTTAACAGGACTGTCAATAGTAGAAAACAAAAATGAATATTATGGATATGTTTCATTAAAACAACTTGCTAGAGAAATAGTAAACGGAGATTATCATAAAATAAATACATCTTATGGGAATTTAATAAATGTATTAAGAGGTAATAAAGTACTAAAATATGATAAAGAAATATCTGGTAAGGTTTTAGCAGCAACATTCGGAAAAGAAACATTCTTAAATAAAGTAGAACTTGATAATGACTCTATATTAATAGTAGGTGATAGAAGAGTAATACTTGAATATGCAATTGAAAATAAAGTTAAACTAATAATAGTAGTAGGAAATCTTGAACTTTCTAATGAGATATTAAGTAAAGCAAGAAAGAATAAAATAAATATTATTTCTACACCTTATACAGCATATGAGGTCGCTAAATTAATATCATTATCTAATTATATTAAAGATATGATTAAGTTTACATCTGTTACATTTAATGAAGTTGATTATTTATCTGATTTCTTAGTCGAAAGTAAAAAACTAAAACATTCAAATTATCCAATAATTAATAGTAAAAATGAATGTACCGGATTACTTACTTTAACTGATAGTGCAGATGCGGTAAAAAAACAAGTAATATTAGTTGACCATAACAATTCATCACAAAGTGTTGATGGATTAGATGAAGCAGAAATATTAGAAGTAGTAGATCACCATAATATTGGGGATATAAATACTAAAAATCCAATTAATTTTAGAAATTCTAGAACTGGTTGCGTTAATACAATTATTTATGATTTATACAAAGAAAATGATATTGAAATTCCACCACATATTGCTGGATTAATGGCTTCTGCCATTATATCTGATACTCTTTTATTAACATCACCAACAACAACCATTAGAGATACTGATGCTTTAATTAATCTTTCTAAAATAGCAAAAATCAAATACAAAGATTATGGCATGGATATGTTAAAACATGGTATGAGTGTTAAAGGATTATCTTTTGAAAATTTACTTCATAAAGATTATAAATCATTTAAAGCAGGCGATTATAGTTTTGCAATAGGACAAGTACTTACTAGTGATTTTGATTATATTAATAAAAAAATGAAAGGATTAGTTGCTTATTTAGACGAAGTAGCGAATGTTGAAAAACTTAAAGTAGTTACACTATTTATAACTGATATTTTTCAAAATTTATCATATGTAATTTATAATAGTTCTGCTGAAGAGATAATTAAAGAAAGTTATAGTCTTGAAGAAATATATGAAGGAGTACCTCTTAAAAATGTTGTTTCAAGAAAAATGCAAATGGTACCATACATAATGAATACATTAGAAAAGAAATGATTATGAGTCATTTCTTCTGGTTCTAGATTATTTATAACCGATAAACTTTTACAAGATTTAAAAAATGATGTATAAAACATCATTTTTATTTTATTATTTAATATTTTTTAAAGGATATTTTTTTGTTATTTCAAGTACTTCTTTTTTTAGTTGGCTTAATAATTTTTTATCATTTGGATTTCTTAAAGCATTAACTATTATATCTGTTATTTGAATAAAATCATCTTCTTTAAGGCCTCTTGTTGTCATTGCAGGTGTTCCGATTCTAAGCCCACTTGTTACATTTGGTGTTTCAGTATCAAACGGAATTGTGTTTTTATTCACTGTGATACAAATACTATCTAAAATATATTCTGCTTCTTTTCCTGAAAGATTAAAACTAGTTTTAACATCAATTAACATTAAATGATTGTCTGTTCCGCCAGAAATAACTTTGACACCATTTTTCTTAAATTCTTCTGCCATCGCATTAGCATTTTTAATAATATTTTTAGCATATTCTTTAAATTCAGGTTGTAATGCTTCATAAAAGCATTGGGCTTTAGCACCTATAACATGCATTAAAGGTCCACCTTGCATTCCTGGGAATATTGACTTGTTAATTTTTTTAATTATTTCTTCATTATTTGTTAAAATCAATCCACCTCTTGGACCTCTTAAAGTTTTATGAGTAGTTGTAGTTACAACATCTGCATATGGCACTGGATTTTCGTGAAGACCAGCCGCAACAAGTCCTGCTATGTGTGCCATATCTACCATCAAATATGCTCCGACTTTATCAGCAATTTCTCTAAATTTTTTAAAATCTATTTTTCCGCTGTATGCAGATGATCCAGCTATAATCATTTTTGGTTTTTCGTTAAGAGCAAGTTCTTCAATTTTATCATAGTCTAATTTTTCAGTAGTAGGATCAATCTCGTAACCTATAACATCATAATCTTTACCACTGAAGTTTACCTTACTACCATGAGTTAAATGTCCACCTTGAGCAAGTGACATACCAAGTACCTTATCACCTGGGTTTATAAGTGCTCTATATACTGCCATATTAGCAGAACTTCCACTATGTGGTTGTACATTTGCATATTTAGCACCAAATAATTTGCAAGCATACTCTATTGCTTTGCTTTCGAAGATATCAACATATTCACAACCACCGTAATATCTCTTGCCAGGATATCCCTCAGCATATTTGTTTGTAAGAATACTTCCCTGTAACTTCAAAACTGCTTTTGAAACATAATTTTCACTAGCAATTAATTCAATATTATTTTGTTGTCTTTTAGTCTCTAATTTAAGAGCTCTTTCTAATTCTTTATCCATTACCTTCACCTCATTATATTAATTATAACAAAATAAAAGTAGTATTTCTACTACTTAACATCATCTGGGATATTAATAATTTGAGTTTTTTCAAGCATTTCCATGTCATTGTTGATTTTAATTTCCTCTTTATTATTTACACTGCCGTTTACATTACTATTTTCTATTAAAGCATTATTGGTACTTTTTATTTTTGTATTATTGTTAAACAATTCATCTTCTATACTAGGATCATATTCTTTTAATATAGGTCTACTACTAATTTTGTCTCTCTTTTTCTGGACAATTTTATTTTTTATAATGATTAATATTATAAATAGTATTATAACGCCAATACAAATACCCACTGCCATATAAATATTATTCATATTATATAATTCAAAAGAATAATTTATCATTATTGTACTATTAGAATTCAAATTCCATTCTAAAGTTTTGTCATTATCACTTTTAATAGTTGAATTACTTTCTAGTGCCTTATAAGGTAATTTCACTATATATTTAAATTCCATTTCAGAAGTTAATTTTATCAAATCAGTGCTACTATTAGTTGCAGTATTTGTATCATCAACTATTATGTTTGGATCTTCAATTACAGTTTCATCACCATTAGTGTTATCATCTATATTATTAAAACTATCTTCATCAACTTCAAACTTATAATTAGCAGTATATACGTTTTTGAACATTCCTTTTTTTACTTGAAAAAGTACTGAGTCATCAAAATCGTCACTTAAAAAATTACTTATATTTATTTCTTTATACTCTTCAGATGAAATTTTATCAATATCATCGTATTTCTTAGTAACACTAAAACCACTATATCCATCAGAACTCTCTACATTTTCAATAGTTATACCCTTTTTTTGTAGTTTATCTTTTTCATCTTTAATGATTAGTTTATTTTTATCATCGTTGATTTTATCACTTATTAAAATTTTGCTTGATAAAGACATACTTTTATCTTTATTAATCACCATAGTAGTATTTGATTTTACACACCCACTTAAAAGCATAAAAGAACATATCAATATCACATACTTAGATTTTTTCATATTGTAAATTCACCTCTATTGTATTTATTACTCTAAGTATATCACAAAATTTAATAATTTAAATATTTTTATCATAAAAGATGAAACAAATTTGTGAGTTGTAACCTCACGGTCACATTTTTCTGCTTCACGGACACTCTTATGAGTCTTCTCTTGCAGACTTAAATTCCGATAGTCGCTACCGTACTCATTTTATTTTTCATAATAACATGTTCATACTTGCATTACTATATTTAATATAAATTAATATCTCATTAATAAATTATCTTTAAATATCAACTAAATATATTTTATAATTATATGTTTCAAAATTCATTTTTTCCTCCTTTCGTATTTTCCTTTTACGGTACAAACATAATACACAGCGACAATATATTTGTCAACAAAGTATTATTTATTTTTCTAAGTATTTTTTTACTTAAAAAATTAAATTTTCCATAAGAAAAAAACATATACAAATTACATATATGTTTTTAATTTCTCGATTTCTTCTTCTTGAAAATTTTTAAAATCTTTAGCAAGTTTAATAACTTTTCTATCCGCAGCTTTAATGTACTGAGATATTTTAGTTGTAATAGATACTACTCCCATAGTTAATCCTTCAATCAACATTTGTGATAATGCGCTATCACTATTATCTTTTAATGTCTCCATAGTTATCCCAATACTACTACTTATTTTAGCCATTTTATTGGAATCTTTTGGAACGGAATCATAAGATTTTAATATTTTTTTACTTCTTTTAACAAAATCTTCATATAATTTAATTTCATTCTCTAAAATAGGTTTTATTTTATTTTCTTTTGTTTTTATCTTATTAATTAATGTAGTAGTTGAAAATACTCCCATTTCAGAGTTTTTATAAATATGAGTTAATAATTCTAAATTTTGATTCATTTTATTCACCATTATTATTATTTACATAAAAAATTTTTTTATACAAACAATTGATATATTTATTGTTAAATGATACTATATCTAAAAGAGGTAAATATGATAAGAAGAAATGAACAAGGTATTTTAATTGTGGTTTCAGGACCATCTGGATGTGGAAAAAGCACTGTTGATAACATGTTAATTAGTAAAAGACAAAACATCATAATGTCAGTTTCTGATACAACTAGAGCAAAAAGAGATGGAGAAACTGATGGTATCGATTATAACTTTATAACAAAAGAAGAATTTGAAAAAAATATTGAATCTAATAAGTATTTAGAATATGCTAAAGTTCATTCTAATAAATACTATGGAACTCCTTGTAATTTTGTTAATAAAAAGTTAAAAGAGGGAATAGATGTTATTTTAGAAATTGATATTGAAGGAGCAAGAAAAATAAAAGAGAAAAGAAGTGACGCTGTATTTATTTTTATAATGCCGCCATCAATGGAAATATTAAAATCTAGACTAGTTGGTAGAAAAACTGAAACTAAAGAACAGGTAGTAGAAAGATTTAAAACCGCCTATAAAGAAATAAATGAAGTTTCAAAATATAATTATGTTATTGTAAATGATAAAGTAGAAGATTCAGTTAAAAGAATGAGTTCCATTATAGATGCAGAAAAATCAAGGGTAGATAGAATAGAAGAAATATATTTAGGAAATGAAGAAGAATTAATACATGAAATTCTTATGGATATGTAAAAAATAATGAAATTTATTTATTAAATAATCATAATATGTTATATATATAATATGAAAAAGAAATATTTAATGATCACAATTTCTATATTAGTAATAATATTAACAATAATTATATTTATTACTATTAAAAATAAAAAAGTTATTTATAATTACGATAACTTAGTTTTTGAATATAATCAAAAAGTAAAAATAAGCGATATCATTCCAGTTAGAAATGATAATTATTTAGATACATTAACACTTGGTAAAAGAAAAATGCAATATAGTCAAGACAAATATATTTATGATATAAACTACAATGTAGTAGATACTACTCCTCCACTAGTATTAATCAATAATAATTATACTTATGAAATTGGTGATAAGGATAATCTTAATAAAAGAATACTATGTGCAGATAACTACGATAAAAGACCAAATTGTTATATAGAAGGAAATTATGATTTTAATAATACTGGTCTTTATATGTTAAAATATGTCGCTATAGACTCAAATAACAATAAAACTGAAAAAAATTTTTCTGTTACAATTAAAGAAAAAAATATTAATAAAAAAACGTCTCAAAAAAATAATTTAAATATTAAAGATGTAATTAAAAAATATAAAAATGATACTACTATGATAGGTATAGATGTGTCCGCATGGCAAGATGATATTGACTTTAATAAAGTAAAAGATGAAAATGTTGAGTTTGTCATGATAAGAGTTGGATATGGTTACAATAATGAAAATGAAAATATATTAGACAAAAGATTTTATGATAATTTTAATAAAGCAAAAGAATCTAACATTAAAATCGGTTTATACTTTTACTCTTATGCAAAAAGTGAAAAGGAAGCAATCAAACAAGCAGACTGGATAGTTAATAAATTAAATAAACAAAATATAGATTTACCTATAGCATTTGATTTCGAGGATTGGCAGAATTTTAATTCTTATAATTTAAGTTTAACTGATTTAAACAATATTGCGCAAGCATTTATGAGCAGAATAGAAAAACATGGTTATAAATCGATGCTTTATGGAAGTTATTATTATTTACAAAATATTTGGGATACGCAAAATAAAAATATATGGTTAGCACATTATTCTAATAAAACTGATTATCCAAATGATTATCAAATATGGCAACTATCTAATGTAGGTAAAGTTAATGGAATAAATACTGATGTGGATATAAATGTTTTATATAAGTAAAAAAGAAGGTTCTAGATTATCTAGAACCAGTTTCTTTTAAATAAAAAAAGTAAGACATTTATAAGATTTTATTGTTACTTGGCTTATCTTATTGTTCATAACTACTAACATCAATCCATTCAATATAGTTAGAATACTTTTCTATTTCTTCAATAGTTAATTCAATAGCAGAATTGTGACTTCCACATGCTGGGAAAACTGTTTCAAATCTTTTTAGAGAATCATCTAAATAAACTTTTACACCATCGTTTAAAGCAAATGGACAGACGCCTCCAACTTCATGTCCTGTCTTTTCGTACACTTCATCAAATGAAAGCATATGTGCTTTTTCATGAAAAAATGCTTTATATTTCGAGTTACTTATTTTAGCATCACCTGCGAGTACTATTAAAACTATTCCATCATTTACTTTAAATGAAAGACTTTTTGCTATTCTTTTTTCCTCTGTATGAAGTGCTTTTGCAGCTAAACTAACAGTTGCAGAAGATTCATTAAATAAAATTATCCTATTATCTATATTAAATTTTTTGAAATATTCTTGAACTTTAACTAATGACATATTAATTCCTTTCTGGCGTCAAGACAAAATATAAAATCATTCCTATAACTACTATTATTAGCATTAAAGGACTTATTAAGAAATCATAAATTTTACCAAAATTTCTAATTGTAAAAATACTTTTACCAATTATATTATCATTTGTAAATTTATTATCATTAACTTTATTATTATCTTTAATTGTATAAACAAAGTTTGAATTATCACTTATTTGTCCCATTCTATATGCGCCGTTCTGATTATATAAAACATATTCTCCAACCATGTAATTGTTACCTTTTTCAAATATAATAAAGTCATTTTCATTTATATCCGGAGATAGATTATTTTCACTTGCTCTATAAGAATATAGTCCGAAGAAATCTGCAATATCTTTATTTGTAATTAATTTATACCCCATATTATAGAGATTTATAATCCCAATTATTGCAAGCAAAAAAGTTATAATTTCTAATATACCTTTTAAAATATGCATTACTATTTTCATAATTCACCTCTTAACATTAAAAATATTATATCACAAATAAAAATTATATATACAAAGAAAATAAAAAGTGATAATATTATTTATGATAAGGAGAATAATTATGGGAACAATTATAAATACAATCTCTATTATTATAGGTGGTATATTAGGAAATATTTTTGGTAAATATTTAAAAAAAGATAATCAAACAACAATAATAAATAGTTGTGCCGTTGCGATAATATTTATAGGAATTGCTGGTACTATGGAAGGAATGTTAAGTATTAGTTCCACATCAATAATAAGTTCAAGAAGTATGTTCATTGTAATCTGTCTTGCATTGGGTGCAATAATAGGAGAAATAATTGATATAGAGGGTAAATTTGAATCTTTTGGTTCATTCATCAAAGTCAAAACAGGTCATTCTAAAGACAAGAAATTTGTAGATGGTTTTTCTACAGCATCATTTACCGTTTGTATAGGTGCGATGGCAATAATTGGTTCTATAAAAGATGGATTAGTAGGGGATTATTCTATTCTAGCTATAAAATCTGTACTTGATTTAATTATTATTATGATCCTTACTTGTTCTTTAGGAAAAGGGTGCATATTTAGTGCGATTCCTGTGTTTATTTGTGAAGGTTCTATGACTTTGCTTGCTAAATTATTAAGCGGCATAATGACAGATTTAGCAATAGCAAATATTTCTCTTATAGGTTCTATTTTGATATTTTGTGTAGGAATAAATTTGTTATTTGATAAAAAAATATCTGTGGCAAATCTGCTCCCATCTATAGTAATCGCGGTAATTTTTGCATTTTTACCATTCAATTTATAAGCACATAGTGCTTTTTATTTATGATAAAATTTGATACAATTGGTATGAGGTAATTATGAATTTTTTAGATGATATAAGTAGAGATACTTTAATAATATGTGAAAGTGATAATAAGAAAAAAATATTGAATAAGATTAACGAATGTAAAAAATTAATTCCTGTGAAGTTCATTTC
Organism: uncultured Bacilli bacterium; assembly: GCA_934090685.1. Lineage (GTDB taxonomy): Bacteria > Bacillota_I > Bacilli_A > RF39 > UBA660 > CAG-1000. The sequence continues at coordinate 94,755 of CAKOJN010000004.1, read as the reverse complement.
ATTAAAAGAATTATATAATTTATATTATTTTAATTATGATGAAAAGGCATTATATTATTTGATTAATAAATATAATTTTAAATATGATGTGGCAAAAACTTATTTAGATAATTTAATCTATATAGAAAATACTGAATTTAGAAGTGACAAGTTAAATGATTTAAAAAATATTAAAAAAGAATTAGAAAGTAATGATATTATTAAAAAAAATGAAAATTTTATACATGATATTAATAATAAAGATATAATTTTTTACGGTTATGATTATATTGACAAGTTTACATTAAAATTAATAGATTCAATAAAGAAAATAACTAACATAAAAATAATAGAGAAAAAATATGATGATTACAAACATAAGGCTTATGAATTTGCTCACATTGAAGATGAAGTTGATTTTGTTGCAAGTAAAATATGTAGTTTGATTAAAAATGGAATTGACATCAATAAAATTAAAATATCAAATATAGATGATGAATATATACCAATAATTAAAAGAGTATTTTATTTTTATAACATCCCTATTAACTTAGATGATGAGGAAACATTATACTCAACAATCCCAGCATCATTTTTGATTAAAAATTTTAATAGTGATTTAAGTGATATTATTGAAAAACTAAAAGAAAAATATAATCCATCAGTAGTAAATCAAATTATTAACATAATAAATAAATATACTTTTGTTTCTGATAAATTATTAGTTAAAGATATGATTATTCATGATTTATTGAATACTAAAGTTATCAAAACTAAATTTGTGAATGCTATTAATATAATTGATTATAAAAATTATTCTAATAATGACTATGTATTTCTTATGAATTTTAATCAAAAGAGTATTCCTGTTACTCATAAAGATGAAAAGTATTTATCTGATAATGATCTTAAATTGTTAGATCTAGAAACTAGCGTTGAACTTAATAAGATTGATAAAAATATAGCTATTAACAATATAAAATCTATTAAAAATTTAATTATTACATACAAAAAAGAATCTTATTCTTCAGAATATTACCCATCTAATTTGATTAATGAAATGAATTTAGAAGTGGTTACTGAAAATACTACGTTAGATAATTCACATCTATCAAATAAAATTAAACTATGTAAATATTTAGATGACTATTACAAATATAACATTAAAAATCCTGATATGGACACATTGCTAACCAATTATGATTTACCATATAAGAATTATGATAATAAATATAATTTAATAAATAGAAATACTTTAGAAAAATTAATTAATAATAAATTGAATTTATCTTATTCAAGTATGCAGTCTTATAATGAATGTTCATTTAAATATTATATACAAAATATTTTAAAATTAGATGTTTATGAGGATAAGTTTTCATCTTATATTGGTACTTTGTTTCATCATATACTAGAAATAGGTATTAGTAATGAAATAGATGTAAAGAGTGAGATTTCTGAGTTTATTAAAGATAAAGAATTTAATAATAAAGAAAAATATTATATTGAGAAGTTAACAAAGGATATAGAGTTTGCTCTTGATACAATTAAAAAACAACTTGATTATAGTAAGTTTAACAAGATAATAACTGAAAATAAATTGGTAGTAATTAAAAATGGAAATATATCTGTTACATTTAAAGGCTTTATTGATAAGATGATGAGCTATGATGATGGTGTAAGAACTTTGGTTGCTTTGGTTGATTATAAAACATATGATGTAGATTTAAAAACTGATCTGATAGACTATGGTCTTAATTTACAACTACCTATTTATTTGTACTTGGCGAGTAATAATCTAAAATCAGTAGAGTTTGCAGGTTTTTATATTCAAAAAGTATTACCTAGTGAGAAAAAGTATAATAAAGACAAGACTCTCGAAGAACAAACTCGTGAGAATATGAAATTATGTGGATATTCTAATAGTGATGAACATATTTTAAAATTATTTGATAGAACGTATGAATCATCTGAAATAATTAGAGGTATGAAAATTAAAAATGATGGTAATTTTAGCACTAGTGCCCATGTATTAAGTACAGAACAAATGAATGAATTAATTTCTAAGGTTGATAAACAAATAGATAAATGTATAGATAGAATTGATAAATGTGATTTTAATATTAACCCTAAAAATATAAATAATATTAATATTAGTTGCAAATATTGCAAATATAAAGACTTGTGCTATATGACACAAAAAGATGTTGAAGAAATAGTATTGCAGGAGGTTGAAACAAATGAAGTGGACGAATGAACAACTACAGGCTATTAATGATTCTGGAGAAAATATAATAGTTTCAGCAGGAGCAGGTTCAGGTAAAACAGCTGTTCTTACGCAAAGGGTAATTACTAAACTTAAAAATGGAATTAATATAAATAATCTTTTAATATTAACATTTACTAATGCAGCCGCAGCAGAGATGAAAGAAAGAATAAGAAATGCTATTAAAAAAGATCCTGAATTAACATCCCAACTTGATTATATTGACTCAGCATATATTACTACATTTGATTCTTTTTCTATGTCAGTTGTGAAAAAGTACTATTATTTATTAAATATATCCCCTAATATTACAGTACTTGATTCATCTATATGTAATAATGTAAGAAGTCAGCTACTTGATGATATATTTGAAAAATTATATGAACAAAGGGAACCTAATTTTATAAAATTAATTGATGATTTAACTATTAAAGATGACAGTAGTATTAAAAAAAGCATACTTGATGTTAATACAAAATTAGATAGATTAATTAATAAAAATGAATATTTAGAAAGTTATATTAGTAAGTATTATTGTGATAAAAATATTAATAATCTTGTTAATAAATATATTTCTGATTTACTAAATAAAATAAATAAAATAACTTCATTGTTAGAAAATATGCAGTACTATTGTGACGGAGATTTCTACAGTGAATACTATCAAAGTTTTGAAAAATTAATTAATTCTAAAACTTATGATGAAATACTTAATAATATAAATGTCAAACCACCACGTTTACCAAGAAATAGTGAAGATGAACTTAAAAAAATCAAAGAAAAAATAATGACTGAGTTAAAAAATATTAAAAAGTCATTAATTTATAAAAGTACTTTACATATTAAAGAAACTTTACAAATGACTAAAAGTTACAGTATTGCTATTATAAATATAATAAAAGAACTGGATAAAAGATTAAATCAATATAAAAGTTCTTGTGATGAATATGAATTTAATGATATCGCTATGATGGCTATTAATGTTGTTAAAAATAATAAATCTGCTTTAGAAGAATTAAAAAATAGTTTTAACGAAATCATGGTTGATGAATATCAAGATACATCTGACATACAAGAAACTTTTATCAATCTTATAAGCAACAGTAATGTTTATATGGTAGGAGATGTTAAACAATCAATATATCGTTTTAGAAATGCTAATCCAGATATATTCAAAAATAAATATTTAAATTATTCTAATCATATTGGTGGTAAAAAAATAGATTTATTAAATAATTTTAGAAGTAGAAGTGAAGTATTGGACGATATTAACAATATATTTAATATTATTATGGATACTAATATAGGTGGAGCAAATTATAAAGCAACGCATCAAATGGTATTTGGAAATAGCGTGTATACTGAAAATCATCCAGATCAAAATTTTAATTTAGAAATATATAATTATAAAAGAGATGATAAAAAGTATAGTTTTGGTGAATATGAAGCATTTATTATTGCAAATGATATAAAAAATAAAATAAATAGCGGATACTTAGTTATAGATAAAAAAACTTCTAAATTAAGAAAAGTTAATTATGGAGATTTTTGTATACTAATCGATAGAAAATCTAATTTTGATTTATACAAAAAAATATTTGAATACTTATCTATTCCTTTAGTTATTGACTATGATGAAAAAATAACTAATGAAAAAGATGTTCTTATAATTAAAAATATAATTGATTTGATTATAAGAATATATAACAAAATATATGATGAAAAATTCAAGTACGATTTTTATTCTATTTTTAGAAGCTATTTATTTAGTAATAGTGATGAAGTATTTGCAGAATACTATATAAATAACAATTTTAAAGATAGTGAAATATATAAAAAATGTAAAAATATTGCTGAAAAGTTAGATACTTTAAATAATAGGACTATTATAGATGAAATAATAAAAGAATTTGATTTTTATGAAAAATCTATACTGGTGGGTGACATAAAAAAGGTAATCATTAGACTTGATTATTTAAAAACACTTGGAGAAAACTTATCATTATTAGGTTATGATATATTTGAATTTAATACGTATTTAGAAAATATGATAACTAGTGATAGTGACATTACTATATCAATGAGTGCTAGTGTTCCGAATAACGTTAAACTTATGAATATTCATAAATCTAAAGGACTTGAATTTCCTATATGTTACTTTGCTGGTTATTCTAATAAATTTAATAGACAAGATATAAACAATCTTATTAATTTTGATAAAGAACTTGGATTTATATTACCTTTTTACGATAATGGAATAGGCAATACTATCATAAAAGAACTATATAAGAGTAAATATAATTACGAGGACATATCCGAAAGAATTAGACTTTTCTATGTGGCACTAACTAGAGCAAAAGAAAAAATGATAATGGTATTAAATTTATCTGATGAAGATATTTTATATAATGATAGTTTAAAATTAGAATATAATTCTTTTCTTAGTATAATGGAATCTATAAAAGACAAATTAAGTGATAAAATAGTCAATATTAATGAAATAAAATTAACTAAAGATTATAATTATAATCATACTTCAAATAAAAAAATTGATATTAATAATGAATTAATAAAAGTTAATGAAATATTTATTAACAATGAAATAATAAATGAAGATCACGCTTCTAAAAAAATTAACAAGTTATTAACATTAGAAGAAACTAAATTATTAGAGTATGGAACTAAAATACATGAGTTATTTGAACATACTGATTTTAAGAATGCTAGTAATGAACAGATACTATCGTTTTTAAGACATTTCGACATTAATAATTGTAAAATATACAAAGAATATGAATTTATAACTCAAATAGATGGGGTAGAATATCATGGAATTATTGATTTATTATTAGAGTATGACGATTATATCAATATAATAGATTATAAACTTAAAAATATAAATGATGACAATTATAAAAATCAAATTAAAATATACAAAAAATATATTGAAAGTATTTCAAATAAAAAAGTTAATACTTATTTATATTCTATTATGGATGATGTATTACAAGAAATAGATTAAGCACAAGTTGTGCTTTTTTGATGTTAAAAATAATGTTAAACATTAGTTAAAATTATAATTGCTGAAATCTAAAAAGCAAGAATGTTATGAACTCACTTTGTTTGCTCTTGCTTTCAATCTATCATCTCCATCTCTTAAAACTTGTTCAAGTTGTTTCTGATTAAGGTAATTACATTTTTCAACTTTCCTTTTAGCTTGTGGAGAAGGATCTCTTAAAGGATGACTATCATAATTTTTATTAAAACATCTATCTGCTATAGGTTTGATCCAATGATATTTTTTATATGAAGATTCATAAAAAGAATATCTTAATGATAAATATCTTGAAATTGTGTTATACCAATAATTGGATATTTATTCTTAAAGTTCTTAATAAATTCAATTTCTTTGTTGGATAGTGAATTATTAGAAGGCTTATTAGTTAAGTCATGAACTAAAATAGAATCAATATCCTTTTAATTTTATATATCCAGTAAGAGAAACAATTTGAGAATAAAATAATTATTTAAACCATTTATTTTGTCTTGAACAAGTTTTAATGCATATTGTTTATTATGCATAAATATACCTCCTTATAAAATACATTTTATTATGATAAAGGTATAATCTCTAAAAAAGATTAACATGATGTTAAAAATAATTGAGTTTTCTTTATAATTATAGTAAAATTATATTTGAATAATAGAATACTAAAGGAAGTGGTACTAGTGGACTTAAAAATGTTTGGAAGTATGGGATTTGCTATATGTGCATTGTGTTATCTTGTTCTTATATTATTAATGTATTTATATAAAAAAAGGTTAGGAGATACACAAAATAAAATTTTTACTGCCTTACTTATTTTAACAATAGCATTAACTTTTAGTGAAATTGCATATGTTTATGGATTATCAATAATAGATACAAAACCAAAATTGACTGAGTTTTTATGTAGATTATATACACTTGGTAACTTATTATGGATAAATTTATTAATGTTTTATTTGATGACTTTGTTAGGAAAAAATGATGATAAAGAAAAAGAAAGAAAACATAATTTAGTAACTGCATTATTATTAATAGTTTTAGTTGCTATAATTACTGCTGTTTCATTCACATTATCATTAGATTACAGTAGTTCAAAAAGTGGATTATATAACTTTGGGGGTTCTGCGACTGCGGTAGTCTATATAGATGGTATATTATTATTTATAGCAATGTGTCTAGCATTAGTTATCAAAAATAAAAGTGTACCTAAGGAGCAAAAGAAACCAATTTATTTCTCTTTTGTTACATTTGTTACATTTATAACACTTCAATTAGTATTTGAATATGATTATAATACTGTTACATTTATATTTGCTTTTATGATAGCAACATTATATTTTACAATTGAAAGTCAAGACAGTAGATTAGTTCAAGAGTTAGAAGTATCTAAAGAAGCAGCGGCAATGGCAGATAAAGCAAAAACTGAATTTTTATTAAATATGTCTCATGAAATAAGAACACCTATGAGTACAATCTTAGGATTTAGTGAAATATTATTAAATGAAGAACCTTTACTTGAAGATGTAGCAAAAAGAGATACAGCAAGTATTAATCAAGCAAGTACTATGCTTATGGATTTAATACATGCAATTCTTGATATATCAGCATTAGAGACAAACAAAGAAACTATTCTTAATGAAAACTATTATACTAAAAATTTAGTGTTTGATTTAGAAAATGAAATATTAGATATGATAGGAAACAAAATAGAATATAAAACTACTGTGAGTAATAATTTACCAAAGGAATTTAATGGTGATGTAAAAAAAATACATAAAATTCTTATAAATATAGTGAATTATTTTATAAAAGCAACTAATAGAGGGAAAATCACTTTAGACATAGATTATAAAAAAATAGTAAATAAAGATTATGAGTTAACATTTAACATTATAAGTAATAATTGTGATATCAAACAAGAGGAATTTGATATTGAATTTAATGATTTTGTAAAGTTAGGTGAAAACAACGATAATTCAATCAATAATGATGAACTTAAACTTATAATAGCAAAAAGATATATTGCTTTATTAAATGGTAAAGTAGTATTTAAAAATGATAAAAACGTATGTGAATGCAATATATCTATAGTTCAAAACGCTGTAACTAATTCTAAATATAATGATGAATCAGATGATAACATTTATAAAAAAGATGAAAAAAATATTGAAAAAGAGTTAAATGATGAATTAGATGAAGAAAACAATAATGAAATTGAAACGAATACTACAAATGATGAAGATTTAGTAGAAGAAAAAAATGAAACTAAAGAACAGATAGAACAAAATAATTCTAATGCTAAAAATATATTAATATTTGATAATAATAAAATTAATCATAAAATAATAACAAGACTTTTAAATGAATACAATTTTAATATTTCAAGTGCATACACAAAAGATGAATTTGAAAGCAAAATTAAATTGAAAAAATATGATTTGTTTTTTATAGATAGTGAATATTTTGATGATAGTTTTGATGAATTGGTTAAAGAATATAGTATTAGTTCTATCATGATTGAAATGAGTGAAGAGAAAATAAAGAAACCAAAAGAATATATAAATGATATTATTTACAAACCTATAAGCAAAGAAGCAATAGATAATCTTGTTAAAAATTATCTTAATGGAAAGGGTGTGATGTAATGATACCTGGATTAATTTTAACTTTAGGAAGTATATTCTTTATGCTACTATTGTTTATGGTATATTTTTCCCAGAACAATAAGAAAACTATAGAAACTATACTTTATAAATATATGATTATAACCGTTATTATATTATTGCTTACTGAGGTTGTTTCGAGTGTAGTTATTTATTATGTTGATAATTATGCTCTTAAATCAATTACATCAAGAATACATTGGTCTACAGGAATAATATGGTTTTATTTACTTTACTTTTATAGCATAGCTTTTATTAGTGATATTCAAGTTGATTCTTTTAAAGAGTATGTATTCTTGAATAAGAGAACAAAAATAATGACAATATTTTCTGTAATTGTATCAATTGGTTATTTTTTCTTTCCATTTACTAAGTTAGATAAAATATCTTATTTGCCAGGACCAGCATCTTATTATATTTTATCTTATTGTATTATATCTATCCTTTGTGTAGTGATTTATACAATTGCTTATGGTAAAACAATAGATATTCGTAAAAGAATGGCAATATATGCCCAAGTTATAGGACTTACTCTTGTTCTTGCTTTGCAAGTACTATTTCCAGAAATAGCTTTTGAAGCAGTTGGGGCAGCAATACAAATGTTCTTTCTATATTTTAATATAGAGAATCCTGATATTAAAAATGTTCAAGAATTAGAGACAGTAAAAGATGAGATAGAAAGATCAAATAAAACAAAATCAGACTTTTTGTCAAATATGTCAAATGAAATAGTTCATCCGATGAATACTATAATGAACTATAGTAATATGATATTGAATGAAGAAAAATATAGTGAAGAACAAACTAAAAAATATATTAGTGAAATTTCTTCTGCTGGTGGTAGTTTACTTGATATAATTGATAATATTTTAGATATTTCGACTTTGGAATCTAGTAATGATACACTTGATATGAAAGAATATTCAATAGTAAATATAATTAAAGATTTAGTTAGCGTTATACATACTAGATTAGGAGAAAAGCAGGTAGAATTTTTATTAGATATAGATAATGCAATACCAAGTAGACTTTATGGTGATTATAATAAAATTTATCAAATATTGTTAAACTTGTTAACAAATGCAGTTAAATATACAGATGTAGGAAAGATTAAATTGACTGTGAAATGTCAAAATTCTGCTGATGGATGTTTATTAATGTTAAAAGTTTCTGATACTGGATGTGGTATTAAAAAAGAAGATTATGATAAATTATTTGTAAAGTTTAACAGACTTGATTCAAATATTTCGAAAAAAGTAGAAGGAACTGGTCTTGGTCTTGCTATTACAAAAAATTATGTTGACTTGATGGGCGGAAAAATTACTTTTGATAGTGAGTATGGGGCAGGAAGCACTTTTTATGTAGATATTAAACAAAAAATAATTAATAGTAATCCAATCGGAGATGTTGGTGATTTAGTACAAGCAAAAGAAAAAATTAAAAAAATAGATTGCTCTAAATACAAAATATTAATAGTAGATGATGATGAATTAAGTTTAAGAGTAACTAAAAGAATTTTAGAATCTTACAATTTTAATATTGAAACATTATCAAGCGGAAGAGAATGTATTTACAATATAAAAGCAGAAAAACATTATGATATGATTTTTATGGACCATATGATGCATAACTTAGATGGAATTGAAACTCTTCATAAAATAAAAAAATTAGAAGGGTATAAAATACCACCAGTAGTAGCATTGACTGCTAATGCTATTTCTGGTATGAGAGAGATGTATCTAAATGAGGGCTTTGATGAATATTTACCAAAACCAATTAGATCGGTTGAGTTAAATAGTTTAATAAGAAAATATTTTGATAAATAGTAAAATTTATACACTTTTATAATGTTATGTGTATAAATCATATTGAAAAACACTTTATGAGCGAGTAAAGTGTTTTTTTTGTTATTACTTAAATGTAGCTCAAAAGTAAACAATGAACAAGATTAAATCATATTTATTACTAATAAAGTAAAATGTCAATAATCTGAACTAAAAAATGAAAAAGTTTAATGAATTGTTTTGCTTGCAAATAATAAAATTTTAGTATTGTAGTAAAAATGCAAAAATTTATAGCAAATTATGTGTTTTATCATAAAATAAATTAGGTGATTTTATGGCTTTGAAAGGTATTGTTATTGATCCAGGACATGGTGGTTCTGATCCAGGGGCAGTAGCAAATAATTTAAAAGAAAAAGACTATACATTATTAATTAGTAAATATATGTATGATAGATTTAAAGAATTAGGTGTGCCTGTAAAACTGACAAGAGACACTGATGTGACTTTATCACCTAGAGAAAGAACTAATAAAGTTAAAAATTTTTATGGTGATGGTAAAGATGTTGTTGTTATTTCTAATCACTTAAATGCAGGTGGTGCGAATGGTAAAAATGTAGGCAAAGTGTAAAAGTATCTTGTTTGCTTTAAAACAAAAGGATTTTGGCTCAATGTTGAAATTCTTTTTTTATGAGTTAATAACTTAAAACGAGACATATATTATTAAAATGTTTATTATCTTTGCTATTTCTTTATTTAAAGTTATAAAAAACCAACGTAATAAATCGACAATTTTATAAAAAAATTACTCTGTGTCGTAATAAATTGACAAAAATATAAATAAATTACTCTATGGCGTAATGAAATGACTAAAACGAAAAGAAATTAAAGTTGCAATAAAATTACAAAATATTAAAATGTTATATTTATCATAATAAGAATAGCAAATAAAATATAAACATTTGTGATTTTAAAGGCAAATATATACGTGCAATTTTAAAAAAGTGTTGTATAATAATATTAGATATTCGTTTGATTGGAGGAAAATATGGAAAATAATTTTAAAACAAGTGCTAGAATTGTTTTTGAGATAGGTAAAGAATCAATTGAAAATAAAATTATTGCTCTTTCGGAAATAATAAAAAACTCATATGATGCTGGTGCTACAAAATGTGATGTTATAATTCATGAGGAGGGGGAATTAATTAATTTATTCGATAGAAAAATATCATCGATTGAAATTGTTGATAATGGTATTGGCATGAACGACAATGATTTATCTAATAATTGGCTAATTATAGGTACTAACAATAAGAAGATGCTAAAAGAACAAAATTTAAAAAATAATTCAGTAAGAGTTCCTGTTGGTGAAAAAGGAATAGGAAGATTTGCAATTAATAAAATTGGCAATAAAGTAACTATAATTACACAAAAAAACAATGAATCATGTTATTGTCTTAATATAGATTTTAATAAATTTTTAGATGATAAAATGTTAGAAGATATTAAAATGCCAATTAATTTATATAATGGAGATAAAAAAATATATACATCTTCTGGTACAAGAATAATAATTGAGGATTTGAACGAAGAATGGAATGATACTGACTTAAGGAAAGTCTATACAGAAATTTTAAAGTTGCAGTCTCCATTTAAAAACGAAAATGATAAATTTGATATTAATTTTATTTCAAATGATAAAAATATGTTTGATAATTACTTTACTATCAATGAAGTATTAGAATATAGCTTATGGCAGGCGTCTATTGATGTTGAACCAGGAACTGCTCAAGGAAAAATGATTTTTTCTTTTAAACCATATTTAGAAATGCAAGGATTTAAATCATTTACCGAATATAAAACTGTTGAATACAAATATGCTGATGAAAAATTAGAAAATATTGATATTTCTAAATATAAGATTGGCCCAATCAAAGTAAGATTGTATGCTTTTCACAGAACTCCAAAAGTACTAAAAATGCTAAATATGAAAAAAGACGTTTTAATAAATTATTTGGATGAAAATGGTGGAGTTAGAGTATATAGGAGTGGTCAACGTATATATAATTATGGTAGTAGGGATGAAGATTGGTTAGGACTAAATTTAAAGAGATTAAATAATCCAAGTAAAAATTTAAGTAAGAATATTATTATTGGAATCATTGATTTAGATGCTACTAAAAGTACAGATTTAATCGAAAAAACAAACAGGGAAGGATTTATAGAAAACGCTGCATTTATAGAATTCAAAAAAATAATTGAAACAATAGTTGATAATTTTGCGTTGTTTATAGTCCCCAGCAAAAATAAAGTGAAGGAATCAATTGATAAAAATATAAAAAGAGAAAAAATTGACGACACTGTTGAAGAGTTTATGTATGAAATAGAAAATATTGATTTTGTTCATGAAGATGATAAAAAAAACATTATAAAAAAATTTGGTGAAATAGCTGATGAATTTCAAAAATCAAGGAAATTATATTTATCAATTGCAAGCAGTTCAGTAGAATTTAATATGATTTTCCATGATATTGATAAACAGGTAAAATCATTATTAAATATGCTAAAAGCAAAAGAAATTTCTTATGAAGATTTGAAAAAAAATATAATCAATATAAATGATTTACTGAACGCTCAAAGTGATTTAATTAGAAATAGAGACTTTTCAAAAATATCTAGTGTAAAATTAATGGAAAAATTTAAAAATTATGCACATTATAGACTTGTTGATCATAATATAACTTTAAAAGTTATAGTTGATAATTTTGATTTTATAGGAATCGAAAGCCAAATATTAAGAATTTTAATTAATTTGTTTGATAATTCCGTTTACTGGTTAGAGTTACAAAGTGACAAAGAAATTTTTGTTAAAATGCAAAAAGAAGACAAAAAAAATATTATATATTTTGCAGATAATGGTCCTGGGTTCAATGTCGATGATCCAAATATTCTTTTTTCTCCTTTTGTTAGTAAAAAGAAAAATGGATTAGGACTGGGTTTATTTATAGTAAATGAAATTGTGTCAATGCATAATGGCAAAATTGATTTTGATATAATTGATGATACTATTCCTAGTTTATACAGTGGAGTTAAATATAGAATTGAGTTGGAGGATAGGGATGAAATTAAATAAATTTACAACTGGTATAATATTTGTTGATGATATAAAAGAACAAGTGCAACAATTAATGAATTATTGTTCTTCTAAAGGTGTAAAAACTCTATATATTAACCCTAATGATTTAGTTACTAATAATTTATATTTGGGGTATAGAATTGTATTTGTTGATTTGGCGTTTGATAATGGAGTTGTTGATGTTCCTAGAGTTACTAATATAATTAGAGCAATATCAGAAAATGGTGAAAAACACTTACTCATAGTTGCGTGGACTCAACATGAAGATGATATAGAAAGTTTGAAAAATAAAATAGAAGAAAAAATGCCTAATAATTTACCAATAGCAATTTTGAATGCTAAAAAATCAAAAGTGTTATATGCTGAGTCTGATGATGCGTTTAATAATTTAATTTCTGATATATTTGACGAGTTTGAAGAACAAAATAAGAATTTATTTAATTTATTAGAATGGCAAGAAAATTATTTAAAGGCAGTAAGAGAGGAATTTAATATTTTAATAGAAAAATCATATTCAAATAAAATTGATTCTAAACTAATTGATAAAAATCTAGGAATATTTGTAGGTAATACGCTTATGCCAGACAAAATTTTGTCTGCTTTTGAAATATTGAATACAAAAGTTAGTGATAATGTGTTGTCAAAAATTAACTCAATGAACAATTACGACTTTAAATATGTTAAAGAATCAATTGCGTTTACTGACAAGTTTAAGTTTAATTATGAAATGTTGTTTGAAAGAAAAAAAAGTAATATAAATATACCAGGAAGTTTATATAAAATTAAAGATTATAGTTATAATAATCTTAAAGAACTAAGTATGGCTGAAAAAAGCTCAGAAAATATGCTAATTGATGATTTGTTTGCTGCACTTTGTGAAAAAGAAATACAATTTGATTATATTTATCAAATTGCATTAAATATTACTCCAAATTGTACTTTTGCATCTAAATCAAAAAATACTACATATTGCCAAGGATTTTTAATTATAGGCGTAAAAGATTATGAAAAGAATTACAAAAAACTCAAGGACTTAAAAAATTATAGTTACAGCTGTCAAGACATTTGTATGTTTTCTTATATTAATGAAGAAAATATTTTTTCGCATTTGATTGTTTGCTTTGATATTTGTACTAATGATATTTATAAGCAATGCGAAAAAATTGGTCAACTCAAAAATAACATTAAAGTAAATATTCAACAAAAGTTTTCATCATGGATAAATAGGGTTGGAGATAATATCTATTATAAATAAAAAAAAGAATTACTCTTGTTTCAAAAGCAGTGATTCTTTTATTTTTTTTGCTATTTGTTCAGCCATAAATACTGGTACAGCATTTCCTATTTGTTTATATGCACTGGTTCTTGATGATTCAAAATAGTAATCATCTGGAAATGTTTGAATTCTAGCTGCTTCTCTAACAGTTAATGATCTGCATTGATTTATATCTGGATGGATATAATGATGTCCATCTTTTGAAATATGTGCTACCATTGTATGACAAGGCTTATCATAATCAACAACTTTAAATCTATCCAAAAATGCTTGCTTATTATTATGCTTTATTAAGTTGTTTGGCAAATCGCAGTATTTGATGTTTTTATTTTTAATACATATTTTATATATTTCTTTATCATTATCATTTAATTTTCTACTTTGATTGTAAGTTAATACATTCCAATATCTATTTCTTATTTTTAAGTTTTCCAGGCAATCATTTGAAATTGAAGAATAATTGTTATTAATTTCATCATCTTTTATTTTTGGTAAATCTTGAAACAAATCTTTTATACTATACTTAAAATTAATTTTATCAAATTTTGGATAATCAATATTTAATTCTCTTTTATACCCAATTATTATTATCCTTTTTCTATGTTGTACTACTCCAAAGTCATTTGAATCCAATAACTTATAATCAATAGTATATCCTAGTTTTTTCATTCTATCTTTTATGTCTTGAAAAATGGTCCCTTTTTTTGCGGATAAAATACCCTGTACATTCTCAAAAACGAAAAAACTAGGACTATATTTTTTTATAAATTCTAAGTAATATAAATATAAATAATTTCTTGGATCATTTTTGATTTTTTCTTTCATACGTGAACGTCCAGCCACAGAGTAAGCTTGACATGGTGGTCCACCGATAATCCCCAAAACTTTTTCATTTTCAAGCATATTATCAATTTTATTAAATATTAAAGATAGCGTATTATCTGATATTTCTTCGTTAATTACTCTATCAATAACACTTTTAGGTATATTTTTATATAATTCTTCTCTTGATACTTTTCCTTTTAAGTAACTTATGTATAAACTTAACATGTTGTTTTCTTTACAATAATAGTACGCTTCTCTTGTTTTTAATGTGTATGAAGCATCTCTATCCATTTCAACATGCGCAACAATATCAAAGCCATTTCTTCTAAAACCCTCTGACAATCCTCCAGCCCCGGCGAATAAGTCTATAATCTTATTTTTCATTTTATCACCTTAACAATTACCAGGATACCAGGTTTAATCAAAAAAGTCAATATATTTTTGAAGAAAAATTAACATACTAAAATGTAACCTATAAAGTAGGTCTCTCTTTTTTTGAAAGTCCACTTTATAGGTTACATTTTATACGTTCTAGTCAGTTTCTTTTTCTATAATTAATTCAATTTCATTTCCAAGGCGTTCTATTATACCAACAACAAGAGCATTTCCCATCATAAAGTTTCTTCTCTTGTCTGTCATGCCAGTATTTGTCCAATTATCTGGGAAACCATTAATTCTTTCACACTCTAATGGTGTCAATAATCTTATTTTTTTTGTTATATAATCTTCAACAATATGTGTTGTTCTACTTATACCGCCTTCACTGGTCAACATTGTCCTAGCTGGTGCTTCCAAATTGTCAGGACATGGCATAGCACCCTCTGTATATACGTAAGATTCTCCATTTGGTTTAATTCTAGGTATTCTTTTTGTCCCCTTTAAATACTTGAATTTTTCAAGTGTTTCCTCATTTAAAAAATATTTATCTTCAACTTTGTCTTTTTGTATAATGCTTTTTAAAGGGCAAATATCAGTGCAATTTTTTTCAACTTTAGAAGAATACACTTTCCCATTTAGCATGATTCCAGCATTGTAAAATTGAGCCTTAAATTTATTGCTTACTTCAACTAAATTATCATAACTTTTTTTAGATAAATCAGCAGTACTATAATTTAATTCTTCATTTTTTATTGGAAATTGTTTTGCAAATATTCCTTCATTAAAAATAATATCGTGTAGATTTGTTTTTGTTAATGACTTATAATAGTTTGTTGTTTTGTGATAGGCAAAAATAAATATTCTTCTTCTCTTTTGAGGTAGTCCATATTCTCCTGCATTAATAACCCTCCATTGTACAGCATATCCGTTGTCCATAAAAGTTCTCAAAATAACACCAAAATCTCTTCCTCTTTGTTTAGCGGGCGATAATAATAGTCTATCAACATTTTCTAAAAGTACGAATGGTGGCCTTTTTGCTTTTAATACATCTGCAATAGCCCACCATAAGACACCTTTTTTTCCTTCGATTCCTTTGCTATTAGATAAAGTCTGAGCAACTGAGTAATCTTGGCAAGGAAATCCTCCAACTAATAATGTATGGTCAGGTATTTCCTTTTTATCAACTTTAAAAATATCTATATTACTTGCGTTGTCATCTCCAAATCTTTTTATATAACAATTGAATGCATCTTGCGTTTTTGTGGATGGTTCCCATTGGTTAGCCCAAACGAAATTCCAATTTCCGTTTTCTTTGACTATACCATCTATTAACGTAACTTTATTTAGACCACATCTAAATCCACCAACTCCTGCAAATAATTCAACTACTGTTTTTTTCATAATTAATACTCCTTTTCTATTGTTTGTAAACATACTTTATATTATAATATATATAGATAAAAAGATCAACTAATATTCTTTTAAAGTTATAATTTTTTAAACGAATAAATCAATATTTACTAATAATATTTTATAATATTTTTTTGATAAAAACAAGATCGAAAGGAGAATTTATGAAAAAAAGTTATACAGAAGAAGAAATTCAAAATTTAGCTAAATCTACAATTGGAAAGTCTTTTAATGAAATTGAAAAAATATTTTCAAATAATAAAAATAAAGATTATAATATTACTGAAGAGATACCTAGTTATGTTATGGAAGAAGAAGTCCAATATGGTAAAGTGAAACAAAATAAAGCCTATTTTGGCCATGCTTTTGAAACTAATGTTTATAATTATGATATTAATTCTACTTCAGCACCAGATTTTGAAGAAGCTGGTGTTGAATTGAAAGTAACTCCATACAAAAAAAATAAAGATAATACATTGTCTGCGAAGGAAAGGTTAGTTTTAAATATTATTAATTATATGGATGAATATAAACATACATTTTTTACCAGTCATTTTTGGTATAAAAACAGTAAGATACAAATTATATGGTATTTATATGAGCCAGATAAAAACAAAAAAGATTTAAAGATTACGCATGAAAAATTATTTACTTTTCCTGAAGAAGATTTAAAAATCGTGATTGATGATTGGAATACAATTATAAAAAAAATAAAAGAAGGAAAGGCACATGAAATATCTGAAGCTGATACAATGTATTTAGGAGCTTGTACCAAGGGCGCAAACTCTCAATCATTAAGACAGCAACCATTTTCCTCAATAAAAGCCATGCAAAGAGCATTTTGCTTAAAAACCTCATATATGACACAATTGGTAAGAAAGTATATTGGCAATTACAAAGATGTGGAAAAAATTATTGGTAATAAAGATATTACATTTAATGAATTTATTGATAATGTTGTTAATAAATATAAAGGAATGACGCAAAAGCAATTAATGGAAAAATTTAACATTGATTCAACTGCAAAAAATCTTAATGCTATGATAATAAGTAGAATGTTTGGAGTTAAAAGTAATTTGAGTGAAACGGATGAATTTTTAAAAGCAAATATTATTCCCAGAACCATAAGAATAGAGAAGAGTGGAAGAATTAAAGAATCTATGCCATTTCCTGCGTTTAAATTTACAGAAATTGCTTGTCAATCATGGGAAAATTCTGAATTTAGAGAAGAGTTGGAATCGACTAAATACATGTTTTTTGTATTTAAAATGATTAATGACGAATATGTTTTTGCAGGAATAAAATTATGGAATATGCCAGAACAAGATATAGAATTAGAAGCAAAACCTGTTTGGGAGCTAACATATAATTGCATTGTTACTGGAAATATAGTTAAGGAAATAGATAAAAATGGTAATAGAATAACTAAATTTCCTAGGATGTCTGATAATAAAGTTTGCCATGTCAGGCCGCATGCTAAGGACTCAAGTGATACATTTGATTTACCTGTGAGAGATAAGCTAACAAATTTGGCAAAATATACTAAGCATTGTTTTTGGTTAAATAATAAATATTTAGAAGAAATTTTAAAAGAGTTTATATAAAATTAAAGACCTTATTTAATATTTTTGTTTTTCTAACTTACTTAATAATGTCATTTTGTTTTACAATTTAACATTCTCTTTTTTGACATTGACTTCTAATATATTTACGATATAATTATTACAATATAGCAATAGTTATAGGATATGAACTATTAGATGCTAAAATACTATATTCAGTTTATGAGTATAGTATTTTTTTGTAAGGAGGAATTGTTATCTAAAATTATATAAACAAAAAGTATGTACCAAGAAATTATAAAAAAATAAATAATTAAGGTACCTAAAAAAGTTGGTTTATGTGTGAAAAGAGGTTCATAATTAGCAATTTTGTTAATCCAAAAGTATGACATTTGTATAACCATTTGTGTGTCTAACTGCTATTTTTGATACAAAATTTGCTATTTTTAGTTAACCCAATAGTATGACATTTATTTTAATGTATGACAAAGTAGTCTTTCGCAATCCCTTTAAAATAGGGCTAAACTCCCCACTGGGAAGTTGTTTGTCAGCCATCCTTATCCTGCTAAAAATAAACACGCGGAATATTTAGAAAATTAGAGAATTAAAGTCAAAAGTTATGTACCCAATTTTATATAAAAACAATAAAAAAATTTATTAAGGAGGAGTGATTTATAAGATGTAAAAATAAAATAATTTTAAGTATTAGGAATATATTTAAGTATGAAACCAAAAGGGGTAGAGTGGTATGATAATAACTGAAACATTTAAAAATGATGGTAAAGATATATTTACTTTATTACAAGAATATGTATGTTTAATACTTAAATATAAAGATGAAAATAACGAAATAAATGACACAAATGATGGTAAGAGAGTTATAATGGAAACGGCAAACAAGATGCTATGCAAAAGAAAGGAGAATAATGTATAGCACAGTAAAACCGCCATCATTTTATAATGTAGGAATATACATAAGGTTATCGCAAGAGGATGAGGATAAAGCACATAAAAGAGAGTCTGAAAGTGAGAGTGTACTAAATCAAAGAAGTTTGATTATGAACTATTTAAGAGATAATGGATTTATTTTAACTGATGAGTATGTTGATGATGGATATTCAGGTACTAACTTTGATAGACCAGCATTTAAAAGATTACTTGAAGACATAGAAAATGGAAAAATAAATTGTGTTATAACTAAAGATTTATCAAGATTAGGTAGAGATTATATTAAGTGTGGTTATTATATAGAACAATACTTTCCATTAAAGAAAGTTAGATATATATCTATACTAGATAATGTAGATACTTTCTTAGATTCTGCAAATAATGATATAGCACCTTTTAAAGCTTTATTCAATGATATGACTAGTAAAGATACATCAAAGAAAATAAAATCAATATTAAGAGATAAAAAAGTAAAAGGTAAGTTTATAGGTAGTAAACCAAGTTTTGGGTATATGAGAGATCCACTTGATAAAGGACATCTAGTACCAAACCCAGACACAGCATGGATAGTAAAAAGAATATTTAATGAAGTATCAAGAGGAGATAAAATATCAGATATAATTGAAAGATTAAATAATGAAAATATTCCAACACCAAGTGCATATAAACAAATAAAAAAATCAAAAAGACAAATAAATGGATATATCTGGACTTGTAGTACGATTAATAAAATATTAAAGAATAGAATGTATACTGGTGATATGATTCAAAATGTTCAGACAAAATTAAACTATAAGTCACAAAAGAGAATATGTCTTTCTAGTGAGTATTGGATAATTGTAGAAAATACTCATGAACCATTAGTAGATAGAGCAGTATTTAATCAAATACAAACAAGTGCTAACAGAACTAGAACAGTAAAATTAAATCGTCCACAGAGGCTATTAGAGGGCTTACTTTATTGCAAAGAGTGTGGTAATAAGCTAACGGTTAGTTATAGAGAAAAACGCAATTACTGGTCTATAAATTGCAACAAATATTCTAGAAGTCCAAGACAAAGATTATGTGAACCACACTTTTCAGAATATAATAGTTTTGAAAAAATAATTTTAAATCAAATCAAAAAAACTTGTAAAAAGTATATAGATAAAGTTGATATTGATAATTTAATATCTAATGTGAAAAGTGAGAAGGATAACAAGGAAAACTTAATTATAGAAAAACAAAAACTAGAAAATAATATCAAAGAACTACAACTAAAAATAGATGCTTTATATGAAGATAAATATAATGGGATAATCTCAGTTGATACTTATACAAGACTATCCTCTAGCACAGAAAATCTAATAAGAACACACAAATCTAGAATAAAAGAATTAGAAAATTGCATTAATGAAGTTCCTAAAAAATATAATGATGAAGAAATAAAACAAAAAATAAAAGAATTAATTAGTATGAAAAAACCTACTAGAGAATTATTATTTATACTAGTAGATAAAATAATTGTTGATAAAGATAAAAATGTAGAAATAATATATAATTTTAATAATTAAAAGATTAATTAAAGGATTTTATTATTTTTATGATGTTGATAAGTTAATAATTAAAGAAAAAATGTAGACAAATATAGTATAATATACATAGGTGATGTGTATGTTACATTATGCAAGTGTAGGTATATCTGAATTAGAAATTCCAATGAAAAAAAGCTTAACAATATATATATCTAATTGTCAACATAGATGTAAAAACTGTCATACACCATTTTTGCATGATTTATATGGTGATAAATTAAAAGATAACTTTGACATGATTTTTAATGTGTATTTTAATTACTTTGATGTGGTTTGTTTTATGGGCGAAGGCGGTGAAACCATAGAAGATAAAGATGAGTTGATAAAATATTGTGAATATATACATAGTAAAAATAAATTAACAGCCTTATATAGTGGACGTGATTGTGATATAGAAGATTGGATGAAATCTTTTGATTACATAAAAATTGGTTCATATCAAGAAGATAAAGGACCCATAACAAAATGTACAACAAATCAAAAACTATTTCAAAAAGAAGGAAAAAAATACAAAGATATTACTTATATTTTTCATGAAAATTAAGATAACAATAATTAACTACATTCTACGACTTCGGGGGTGGCGACGGCGCCGAAGTAATATACGCCCTAAGAAACTCCTCAACATTATCTAAAAAAATACTTAACGAACTCGAAAAAGAAGGTCAAAACGTTAGAAAGTATTATCAACTAAGGTTACCAAGCAACCCATCAAGAGATTACTATTT
Source organism: uncultured Bacilli bacterium (assembly GCA_934090685.1). GTDB lineage: Bacteria > Bacillota_I > Bacilli_A > RF39 > UBA660 > CAG-1000. The sequence goes on along the minus strand of CAKOJN010000004.1, from coordinate 73,180 downwards.
CATGCATAGAGACACACCGAACAATGAAACAGTCATTGTTGAGTATGGATTTATAGATAGTCCAAAAGACGACGTTGAACAAATTAAAAAGAATTACAAAGAATATGCAGAAGCAGTCGTTAGAGCAGTTGCTGACTACAAAGGAATTAAATATACAGCACCACTAGGAAGTGATTATTACACAGTTAAAAAAGGTGACACATTATGGGACATTGCTAACAAATATGGAACAACTGTAAGCAAATTGAAATCTTTAAATAATCTAAAATCCAATGTACTACAAGTAGGTCAAACACTTAAAGTATCATCTAAAGAGGAAGAAATTATTCCAGATGATTATCTTGTATATAAAGTTAAGAATGGTGACAATTTATCTAAGATAGCTAAAGAATACGGTACGACTGTTAGTACAATAATGAAAATAAACAATTTAAATACTGACAAACTAACAATTAATCAACAATTACTTCTTCCTAAAACTAAAAAGACCAGTGCTGAAAAAACATACACGGTAAAAAGCGGTGACACGTTATCTCAAATAGCATATGATAACAAAATAACTACATCTGAACTTAAAAAAGCAAACAATCTGACAAGTGATTTTCTAAAAATAGGTCAAGTGTTAATAATTCCATCTAAATCAACAGGTGAAATTAATTATATAGTCCAAAAAGGTGACAATCTATATACAATTGCCAATAAATATGACACGACAGTAAACGATATAAAGAGTCTTAACAACTTATCAACAAATACTCTTCAAATAGGACAAGTACTAAAGATACCGGGGTCTACAAATTACAATACATACTTGGTTCAAAAAGGTGATTCTTTATGGAAAATCGCAAATAAATATGGAACAACTGTCAAAAAACTAATGACAATAAACAATTTATCAACATCAACACTAAAAATTGGACAATCTTTATTAATACCAACCAACTAGTGCTTAAATGCACTTTTTTATTTGAAGTTTACATTTATTCTTATATACTAATTGAAAAAAAATACAAATACTAGTATAATGAATATACGAATGGTGATTTATATGAAATTTTTAAATAAAGTTAAAAAAATCATACTTTCTAAAAGAATAAAAAGTTACTATAAAAAGATAAAAGAATTCATTATTAGATATAAATTTATTATTTTAATGTGCTTGCCTTTTGTATTAATAGACTTATTTACATTCATATTAGGAAGTAGTGTTGATTATATTAATTATAGGTTCTATGCACCTTTATTATTTGATTTAATATACATAGGACTATTTATAGGCATTTCTATTAATAGTAATAAAATTGTAAGTAGAGTATTGTACTTAGTATTTGGAATATTATTTATGATAATGTTTTTAGTAAATAATGTTTACTTTTCACTTACTAAAACTTTCTTTGATTTTAGATTGATGGAATCAGCAGGTGAAGGAGCACCATATTTTTTAGATACGCTTAAAAACTGCAATGTACTAGTATATATATTTTTTATAATAATAATTGTCACATTTGTAATAGGTTACAAAAATATACCTATCAAAAAGAAAAATAATTATAAGAATATTTCAATTGTAATTTGTGCATTTGTAATACTACATTTGTTTATACCTATTACATTAGGTCATGAAAATAAAGAACTAACTTGGTCTAGTTGGAAGAATCCTAGAAATATATATGTATCTTTTAACGATAATAATAAAAGTATGAAGATTACAGGTATATATGAGTATACTGTTAGAAATTTCTATATGACATTTTTAAAGACTAAAGAGCAAGAAAATCAAGAAGATATAGTTTTTTTAGAAGAATCATATATGTTGAAAGAATCAAATAAAAATAAATATACTGGAAAATTCAAAGGAAACAATGTTATTTTCTTACAATTGGAAGGTATTGATAAATGGTTAATTACTGAAGAAGATACACCAACTTTATATAATATGATGAATCATTCTTATAATTTTACTAATCATTATTCATATTATAATGGTGGAGGCAGTACATTTAATTCTGAATTTGCTGTTAATACAGGTTTAATAACACCACTTTCATACAATAAAAATGCATATACGTTTAATAAGAATAAATTTCCAAACTCAATGGCTAATATATTTAAAAATCTTGGTTATTCAGTAAACGCATTTCACATGAATAGTGGCGAGTATTATTCAAGAAAAGTTAATTATTTAAATTGGGGATATGATAATTATTATGGACTTATTGATATGTTTGACTATAAAGATAAATCATATGAACTTGATAGAGAATTGATATTGAATGAAGAATTTAGTAATTTAATGTTTCCTGAAGAAGGAAACTTTGTAGATTATTTAATTACATATTCAGCACATATGCCATTTACTAATACTAAAGGCGTATGTAAAATGCTATATAATGAAGATACAGAAAAAAAGATTGAAGAAATGAACTCTGAAATTGAAAATGAAGATGAAAAAGTAAAGAGTTTAGAATTTACAGAGATGTCTGAAGAAGAATGTGTTAGAAGACAAGCAAAAGAAACAGATTATATGGTTTCATTATTACTTGATAAGTTAAGAGAAAAAGATTTACTTGATAATACTGTTATAGTCGCTTATGCTGATCATTATCTTTATACCATTGAAGATAAAACCATTCTTGACAAATATAAAGAAACAGATAACAACTTAATAAATAACACTCCATTCTTTATATGGAAAGATGGTATGAAGAAAAAAACTATTAATAAAGTAACTTCTCAATTAAACATTTTACCAACAGTATTGAATTTATTTGGAATTGAATTTAATCAAAATAATTATATACAAACAGATGCATTAGATAGTGATTATGAACCTATAGTATTCTTTAGTGATTATTCATGGTACGATGGTAATGTATACGTATATCAAGGCGAAATAACTAATGGTAAGAGTATATCATCAGAAGAGTTAGAGAATAAAAACTATTTTATTACTAGAATTACTAAAAAGAATGACTTAACTTTAAAATTTGATTATTTTAAAAAGACTAAATAAAAAGGAAGCACTATTCAAAATATGCTTCTTTTAAAATGGAAAAATTACTTTAAATAATATAATTGCTAGAACTATACAGAATATAGTATATATGACTTTTAATATTATAGAAAATAACTTCAATATACTTTTATTCTTAATATGCTTTTTTAAATAATTAAGTGGTTTTACATAAAATGTGTTAGCAAGTCCTTCTGAGTAAAATTGTTTTAAATATTCTTTCATTTAGGCACCTGCCTTATTATTTATATCATCTATTGTTACTTTACTTTCGTGTGGTATTGGTTTCCAAGTTACATTCATAAATAATGCTATATAGGTTGTATATCTACCGATAATATCAAATATTGGCCATGTAAGTGTAAATAATATTTTATTTTTAAGAGATATCTTTTTAATTCTCCTGTTTTCAATAATAAATATATATATTGCCATCCACATATTTGAGAAATATATTCCCATTCTCCATAATAACCTATGCCATACAGCAAGTACAAATCCAAGTAACATTGCTAAGTATCCAGGTCCTACATTAACTTCTATATCAGTTATTCCTCTTAACCATTTAGCAAGAGTAGTGTTTCCACTAAATATATTACTTCCATATATACCAGTAGTATATGTGTAGCAAGAGTATATAATAACTGAGAATAGTAACCATCTACATAAATTAATGAATGATATTGGTGTTAGTTGTGATAGAGTATCAAATGATGCGAACCTATGTCTAATTGACTCTAATATATCTAACATAACATTTTTGAATGTTTTTTCTTTTTTTACTTTTTTCTTATTTTTGTTCCAATTCGTTTTTAAAAATCTTTTACCAAAAAATATATTTATAAATAGATATGGACCACTTTCAACAAATGCTTGTAAGTGTCCTTTTGACCAACGTAGTCTTTGTCTTAATGCTACTTTTAGACTAATTGGTTGTTCATCAAAAAATTCTGCTTCATCTTGATATGTAATTTGATATCCTTGAGCAACAGCATCAGCAGTAAGAGCTCTATCTTCTGTTAATGATGTATAATGCCATCCATCTTTTACTATTTCGTTTGAGAATAAGAATCCTGTTCCCTGAATATTGGTTGCAAGTCTAAGAACACTTCTTGCTCTGTGATTTGTTCTAATTGATCTTATCCAGTGTAGTGCGTAAGTTGAAGCAATCCAGTTTTCATCAAAGTTTTTAGTATTTCTGTAAGATGTTATTATTTTTTGTCCACTATCGAATGCATCATTCATTTTAGAAATGAAGTTCGATTTAAGTAAGTTATCAGCATCAAATATAAAATAACCCTCAAAACTGTCTCTTTTATAATCTTCTTCTATTCTATCAAGTAGAAACTCTAATGCATAACCTTTTGTTCTATGCGCATCATCAAATCTTTCATAACATATAGCACCTTTACTTCTAGCAATTTCTGCAGTGTTATCAGTACAGTTATCAGCAACTACAAATATAGTATATAAGTCTTTTGGATAATCTTGCTTATTTATACTATCTATAAGATTCCCAATAACTGCTTTTTCATTTCTAGCAGCAATTAGTATTCCATATTTGTGTTTCTTTTTAGCAGGTTTAAATTTTCTTGTAAAAAACATACCAATAACAAAGTAAAATGCTTTATGAAAAACCATTATACTTAATATTACACCTATAATTTTATATATTTTATTCCCGGTAAAATAAAAGTTACCTATAGCAGTAATTATATCATTTAATATTTCCATATACTTCATCCCTTGTTTTTACATTATATCATGAAACTTAATATTTTAATAGATTTAGTATAATTCTTGACATACTCCTGGATCTGGTGCGTAAAAACAATGATTTTTATATCTACCAGCATTTCTTTGCTTAAACCAAGTACCTTTGCATTCTTCTCCTTTTTTAGGACTATAAAACCATAAAGCATTAGTTGCTGGATGATAGTATTCTCCTTTTAATACTCTTTTGGCAAGTTCTTTTTCTTTAGTGGTAGATTTTGAATTAAAGAGATTACTATTTACCCCAACAAATGCGTTTTTTTGATATATAGCATCAGTTATACTTCGTATATTTTTAAAATCAAGACAGTTAGCGATTGCTCTATTGACAATTACGTTTCCTACCATAAGCATTCCAAGTTCACCTTCAGCAAGTGCTTCTGCTCTCATTAATCTTGCACATAAATCTAATTCTTTATCTGTATATTTAATTAACATATAATTCACCTATATTATTGTATGCATTTATAGAAAATATGTATAAAAAGTTGATTTATTATTAACTTTATTATATAATTAGTTTGTGCCAATCTGATAGGGGTATGGTGTCAGTGGTAGCATGCCGGTCTCCAAAACCGTTGGGGAGGGTTCGAGTCCTTCTACCCCTGCCATTTAGATTTGGTCGAACCAGAGTGTTCTTTAATATGAAACTTGGTATAAAAATATCAAGTTTTTATTTTTTAGGGTGATTTATGAAAAATATAATATTTTTAGATATAGATGGAGTTCTTAATGATAATTGCTCTGAATTTTTATCAGAAAGTGTTGAAGTCCTAAAACTATTAGTTAAAATATTTAATGCCAAAGTGGTTATAATAAGTTCTTGGCAAATGAACGGAATAGAGACTAGAAGAAAAGCATTAAAATATCAATTTGAGAAATTATGCATATATAATATCGATTTTATAGACCCGAATTTTCGAGGAAGTTTGTGTGATATAAACTTGCCATCACGTTTACTAGGTATAGTTGACTATTTGAAAAAAAATGAAATAACAAATTATGTTATATTAGATGATGAGTATCACAATGATTATAAATTAATACATTTAAATCATTTCAAAACTATGCCATTTAAGGGACTAACTTATAAAGATTTACCTAAAATAGTATTAAAACCAGTTAATTTAAATAATTTTAAACATATAAACTATCAATATAGACAATTAGGAGATTATGAATTAGTTACAAATAATTTAATTAAAGTATTGAAAAGGAAATATGAAAACGATATAAAATAAATAAGAAAGGTGCAAAAATAAAAGTTGTAAATTTCCTATAAAATCCTGCCATATAAAAAGTAACTCCAAAAATAAGGAGTAAGCATATATAAAAGCATGGAAAATAATTAGTTTATCCGTGCTTTTAGTTTGTTTTAATAAGTATATAAGTATATTTTTATTTCTATCTGAAATTATTTATATTTTAATAGAAAACATATTACATACACCAAATTACAGTTTTACTTGATTTTATTGACATATCATGAATGTTAATATATAATAAAGAACCATTAAGGGAGGTATTGATGTGGATACTTTAAAGGAACAACCAAAGTTTAATTTGGATTTGGATATTCCAACTATTGATAATCAAGCAATTGAAGCAAATATTCAAGTTGAATGTGAAGAATTAAGAAAACTTACTGATGAAGAAAGGGAACAAGTAAAAGAATTTTCTAAAAAAATCGATATAACTAATAGTGATTTGGTAATAAATTATGGTTCTCAAGTTCAAGAAAAGCTAGATGGATATTGTGGAACTGTGCTTAATGAAATAAAAACTAAAGACTTAGGTGAAACAGGAGAATTGATTGGACAAGTAGTATTTGAATTATCATCATCATCTGATATAGAAAATAAAGGAGTTTTTGGTTTTATTAAAAGAGGAATTAGTAGAGCGAAACAAACAAAAATAAAATATGAGGCAGTAGAAAAAAATATTGATAATATAGTAGAAAAACTAAGAGAACATCAAATGATTTTAAGAAAAGATTGTTCAACATTACAAGGAGTTTATGATCAAAATATAACATTTTGCAAAGAACTTCAATTATATATTGCTGCTGGTGAACTTGCATTAGCAGAAGCAAGATCAAAAGTTCAACAATTAGCAATCGAAGCACAAACACTTGGAACACAAGAATCTGCTCAAGCATATAGTGATTATGTTGATCAATGTGATAGATTTGAAAAAAGATTACATGATTTAAGATTAACTAGAATTATATCAATTCAAATGGCACCACAGATTAGAATTATACAAAAAAATAGTTTCTCAATGGAGCAAAAGATTCAATCAACAATTGTTAATACAATTCCGTTGTGGAGAAGTCAATTAGTAATTAGTTTAGGAGCAGAAAATAGTTTAAAAGCAGCAAAGGCAGAGAAACAAGTTAGTGATCTTACAAGTCAATTACTTAAGAAAAATGCTGATGCACTTCACATGTCATCTGTTCAAACTGCACAAGAAATAGAAAGAGGTATTGTTGATATTGAAGCATTAAAATACACTAATAATAAATTAGTTGAAACATTAAATGAGATTATACAAATTCAAAATTCTGGTAGAGCAGCAAGATTACAAGCGACAAGTGAAATAAAAGAACTAGAAAATCAATTGAGAGGTACTATGTTTAGAATGAGTACTGTACAAGTTGAGAATGTTCAAAAACAAGATGGCGAGCAAATATTAAAACTTAAATTATAGGTTCACATTTATTTGTGAACTTTTTATTTTATTGATGAAATTATTATATATTTATGATATAATCAATGTATAACAATCTAAGGAGGATAGATATGGAAAGAGAAAGAGGATTTAAAATAATAGCTATTATTGCTTTAGTAGTGGCAATTGCTGGTTTAACAATTGGATATGCTGCTTATACAGAAACATTAAAAATTGATGGTGCTGCGAATGTTGATCCATCAAGTTGGAGTATATACTTTAAAACTGATAGTGAATTTAAAGGTGTAACAACTGGAAATGCTGTTGTTAATAAAGAACCAACATTAGAGAGTACAACTATATCAGGTTTTGATGTTACTTTAACATCTCCTGGAGACTCTGTAACGTATTTATTTGATGTTAAAAATGCAGGTAATTTATCTGCCAAACTAAAAACATTTGTACAGGGAACATTATCTTGTACACCAACGGATGGCAGTACAACAAGTAGTGATGAGGCAAATAAGTTATGTGATGAACTTAAATATACATTAACTTACAGTGATGGTAGAGTACTTTCACCTAATGTTGATGTTTTACCAGTAGCAAAAAATGGGGAATCTGGTGTACAAAGTTTTAAATTAAAATTAGAGTGGCCTAGTGCAAGTACTGTTAAAGTTAATGATGAAGTTAAAATTACTATTGGTACTACAACATTAATCTATACTCAAAATTAATTAGAAAGGGAATAAAGAATGAAAAAAGGAGACAAAAGAACTTTAGTTATTTTAACTATTATTGTTTTTGTTTTACTTTTTGACATATTTATTCTTAAAAAATTAGATAAATATAGTATATGTGCATTTATAACTATGTTAATCTTTATATCTTATTATTTAATTGGATTTAGAAAAATTAAGTCTAGATATGATAAAGATATAATTTTAACGATGTGTATTTATGTGTTCATATACTATATTATTATTTATTTAAGTGGATTAATAATAGGTTTTACAAGAAATGTTTATAGTTTAAATATATTAAGTATTTTTAAGAATGTATTACCTGTTATCTTATCTATAACTTTAATTGAATTATTAAGATATATTATAAATAGTCAAATTAAAGATAGTAAATGGTTGTTGTTTTTTTCAGCAATTGTATTTACTTTACTTGATTCTACTTTAATAATAAAAGCAACTAATTTTACAAATTTTTATAAAGTTTTAAATGCTTTGGGTTTATTTATTTTACCAAATTTGAGTAAATCTATATTGCTGACATATCTATCTATTAAATCAAGTTATAAACCATGTTTGATATATAGATATTTAATGGAAATACCTAAATATATATTACCTATTATTCCAAATTTTGGTAATTACTTAGAATCTGTTTTATATATTTTAATTCCTATGTTAATATTTATATCTACGTTTAATATTTTTGATAAGTTAAAGTATAGAAAAATAGTTTCTAAAAAAAGAAACAATATAGAAAAATATATTTATATATGTTTAAGTACGTTTTTAATATTATTAATTTGTACATCTAGTGGATTGTTTAAATATAGAACTTTTGTAATAGCAACTGGATCAATGACACCTAATATTAATAAAGGTGATATGGTTGTTATAGAGAAACTTAGTGATGATGAGAAAAATAAACTTAAAGAAGGTGACATAATAGCATTCAATATGGATAATAAAGTTGTTGTACATAGAATTATTAAAAAATATAATACATCTAGGGGAGTTTTTTATAATACCAAAGGCGATAATAATAATTCTTCTGATGGGTATTTATTAGATATAGATAATATTGTAGGATTAGAAAAATTTAAAATAAGATATATTGGATATCCTACAGTAGCAATATTTGATCGTATTAAAGGAGATTAAAATGAAACAGAGTGATTTAACTAAAAAAAATTATAAATTTTCAAGTAAAAAGTATTCAATCGTATTATATTCGTGTTTAATTCTATTACTTACTTGCTTTACTGTTATATTTTATATTCAGACATTTGTCTTTAAAACTAAGTCTTCATTTATGTATAAAGAAAAAAGTACAGTAGATTATTCTGTTAATTTGAAAGATAACGATTATTATGATAAAAAAACATTACCATCCGGTATGAACTATATTGCTAATCTAATTAAAAATATTAATGTTGTCTTTGATTATAATTTTATAACTAGTGAAGAATTGAAATATAAAACTACCTATAGTGTTGATGCGATAACTAGGGTATATGATGATACTGATAAAAAAGAAGTATTATATGAGAAAAAAGAACGTTTAGTTGATGAAAAAACTATTAATAAAGATAATTTAATGCATAATGATTTTAGTCAAAAAATAAATATAGATTATCAACATTTTAATGATTTTGTTAAGTCATTTAAATCCTCTTATGCTTTAACATCAAGTAGTGATTTAACTATAATATTGAATGTAGAAACTCATGCTCAAAGTGATAAATTTACTAATAAAATAGATTTAAATAGTTCATCATCTTTGACTATTCCTCTAACTGAACAGACGTTAAATATAAAAATTGATAGTAATGATATAAATAATTTCAATACAATATATGAAGATAGAGGAATTAAAGACTTAAATATGAAGTACCTAATTGGATTTATATTATCTGCATTACTTGATTTGTATTTTATAGTTTCATTGTTTAGAACAGTTTATTTATTTATGAAAGAAAGATCTAAATATGATATTACATTAAAAAAATTATTAAAAGATTATGATAGTATTATAGGAAACGCACAAAATTCTATAGATGAAAAAGGTTATAAAGTATTGAATATGTTATCATTTGAAGAGTTAAGAGATATACATGATAATTTGGGAACTCCAATAATTTATAATGAAATAAAACCACATAAATTATCTGAGTTTATTATTATTCATGATAGTATAATTTATAAATACACACTTGATGAGAAGGTTGTTTGTAATGGAGGATCTCATGGTAAGGAAAGAAAAAACAAATAAATATAGAATTTTTTCTTTAGTATTTGTATTTTTAACAATATCTATTCTTTCTCTAACCATAGGTTTTTCTGCATATTCTACATCACTTGCGATTAATGGAAAAGCATTAGTAAGACCTATTAAGGAATCCAGAATAACTGATATGAAGATTTCTAAAGTTACTAATAATGCTGTGGTTTCTTCTTTTAATTATACTGCTTACAGTATAGTTAGTGATATTACGTTAGATAATTATAATTCAATTGTTACTTATAATATAACTTTGACTAATTTATCATCTGATAATTTAGTGATTACTAAAGTTAATAATCAAGTTTATAGTAATTCAAATATAGAGTATACTTTTGATGATATCGAAATAAATAAAACAAAAATTAAACCGGCAAGTCAATATACTTTTAAAGTTACATTTAAGTATAAAACAAAAAATATTAGTGATAAAAATTTAAAATGTATATTAGTTTTCAATTATAAAAAGGTTCCTGAATATACTTTAAAAATCAAATCAATTGATGGAAGTAATATTAAAGTAGTGACAAGTTCTGATGAGTATAACTCACTAAATGAGTTTGAGAAAGTATTTGATGAAAATACTAAAGGTAAAGTATTAATTCAAAAAGATGGATTTTATGATAAAGAATATGAATTTGTTATGAATAAAGATATTAGTGAAACGATAGAATTAATGGAAAAGAAAAAATATATGTTAAAAATTGAACCTAATCCTTCTGATGCGATAGTTACTATATATAAAAACAATGCTGTTTTAAAAACTGGTATTGGTACACAAGAGGTAACAGTATTAGATGAAGATGAATTAAAATACACAGTTTCAAAATATGGATATAATGAAATAAATGATACAGTTAAAATAGGAAAAGATGAAAATATTCAAATAAATCTTACTGAAATTGAAGAAAGGACTATTGATAGTGATGAATAATAGTCTTTTTATGTAAAGTAAAGTGCATAATTATATTAAAAGAATAGACAGTGTGCTATAATTAATATGGTGAATGACATGAAGTTTAATTATAAAAACAGTAATGTGAATTATGAATATTATAATAACAATTCTAAAATAAGTTTGATTTTTTTACATGGTTGGGGACAAAATATTCAAATGATGATGCCTATTGCAAAACCTTTTATAAAAAAATATAACTGTCTAATTATAGATTTACCTGGTTTTGGTGATAGTGAGGAACCTAAAGATATATATACTGTATATGATTATGCAGAAATGGTTAACAAGATATTAACAAAAGAAAAGATAAAAAATCCTATTTTAATTGGTCATTCTTTTGGTGGAAAAATATCTTTAGTTTATGCTACTAAATATAAAACAAATAAGATAGTTTTGCTTGCAAGTCCATATAAAAAGAAGATAGAAAAAGATAATTTTAAATTAAAAGTATTAAAATTTGCTAAAAAAGTACCAGTGGTAAATAAATTAGAAAGTTTTGCTAAAAAATATATTGGTTCTACTGATTATAAAAATGCTAGTGAAATGATGAGAAAGATTCTAGTAAAACATGTTAATACTGATATAAGTGATGAAGTTACTAAAATAAAGTGTCCATCTTTATTAATCTGGGGAACTATGGATGCTGCTGTATCTCTTGAAGATGGTAAAGAGTTGGAAAAATTAATACCTAATGCTGGATTAGTTATTTATGATGGATGTACACATTATGCTTATTTAGAGAGATTAAATCAAACAATTAATGTATTAAAAAGTTTTATTGAAAGTGAGGAATAAATATGAGAACATACTTTATATTATCATTAATACCATATTTTATTTATATCGTGTGTAAAAGTAAAAAAGCAATGCATATGCTTCAACAAAATTGGTATAATGATGGGAATAGATATTTTAAATGGATACTTGATAATGTTGATAAGGTATTTATTACTTTTGATGTTATGTTTGTATTTTTTGCGTTATTTAAACTTATTAGTTTCAATGCTTCAGTAATTATATTTGCTATTTTTTATTCAGTGGTTACTATTATAAATAATAAATTACTTAAAAAAGAGCAAAATAAAAAGCCTCTTGTAATAACAAAAAGAATTAAAAGATTATATGCTACATTATTAATTCTTTATGCTATTGCAATTATACCAATAGTATATGATTTTGTTGAGGGTAGAATATATGGTTATTATATATATTTAGGATTACTTGTATACTTTAATTATTTTATGGTATTGCTTGCTAATATTATTAATAAACCTATAGAGAAATTAGTGTTCTTGCATTATAAAAATATAGCTAAGAATAAAATTATGTCTATGCCTAACTTAAAGAGAATTGGTATAACTGGAAGTTATGGTAAAACTAGTACAAAGAATGCATTAAATGATATATTAAATGTTAAATATAATTCTTTCGCAACACCTAAGAGTTTTAATACAATGTATGGACTTTTCAACGCAATTAATAATTATATGGATAAATTTAGTGAAGTATTTATTGCTGAAATGGGTGCTTTTAAAAGAGGAGAAATAAAAGAAAAAGCGGAGTTTGTAAAACCTAAATATGCTATTTTAACAACAATAGGTACTGCTCATTTAGAAAGTTTTAAAACTCGTGAAAATATACAAAAAGCAAAATTTGAATTGATAGATTCATTACCATCTGATGGTCTTGCAATATTAAATAAAGATGATGAATATCAAACAAGTTATAAAATTAAAAGTAAATGTAATGTTAAATGGGTTTCTACAAAAGATAAAGAATCTGATTTATATATAAATAAAATTAAGGTAACTAATAATGGAACTAAATTTACTTGTAAGTTTAAAGACATAAAGAAAGAGTATGAATTTGAAACTAAATTACTTGGTATTGCTAATATATATAATATTTCTGAAGCAATTCTTCTTGCACATAACTTAGGAATGGATATTGAACAAATACAAATAGGCGTTAAAAGAATTAAGACTATAGAACATAGATTAGAACTTAAAAAGTTTGGAAATATTAATATTATTGATGATGCTTATAATTCTAATCCTGTTGGATCTAAAATGGCAGTAGATGTTTTAGGTTTAATGGATGGTAAAAAAATAATAGTAACTCCAGGTATGATAGAACTTGGTAGTGAAGAATATAGTGCTAATATGGAGTTTGGTCGTCATATTGCATCTGTATGTGATGAGGTTATTCTTATTGGTGAACATCAAACAAAACCAATATTAGATGGACTTCATAAGGAAAAGTATAGTGATAAGAAGATTCATATTTTAAATGATGTAAAAGAAGCATTTCCACTTATGAGAAAATTAAGTGATGAAAATACATATGTATTACTTGAAAATGATTTACCTGATATTTTTAATGAGTAGGAGGAAATATTATGAAAATAAAAGTTGGTGTAATTTTTGGAGGACAAACAGTAGAGCATGAAGTAAGTATTATTTCTGCAATTCAAGCAATGGAGAATTTAAATAAAGATAAGTATGAAATAATTCCTATTTATATTGCTAAGAATAAAATATGGTATACTGGTCATCCTTTAATGGAAGTGGAATTTTATAAGGATTTTGAAAATAATAAGAAATATGTTTCAAAAGTAAATTTATATAAAACAGAGAAAGGATTCTTTTTACAAAAAACAACTGGTTTGTTTAGAAAAAATGTAACTGATGTTGATATAATTCTTCCGGTTGTACATGGAAATAATATTGAAGATGGTACTTTAGCAGGACTATTAGAAACAATTGGAATACCATATGTTGGTTCACATGTAATTGGAAGTGCGATTGGTCAAGATAAGGTAATTATGAAACAAGTTATGGCAAGCGCAGGGATCCCAATTGTTGATTATACGTGGTTTTTTGATAATGAATATGTTGAAGATAAATCTAGTATAATAAATAATATTAAGAAACTAGGTTATCCAGTTGTTGTAAAACCTGCTACTTTAGGAAGCAGTGTAGGCATAACATACGTTAAAAGTGAAAAAGATTTAGAAAGTGCTATAGATGAAGCAATTTCTTATGATAATAAAATTGTTGTTGAAAAAGCAGTTGATAATTTGATTGAGGTAAACTCAAGTGTACTTGGTAATTATGAATTTCAACGTGTTACCCCATTAGAAGAGGTTATGGGACTTGATGAAATATTAAGTTATAATGATAAATATTTAAGTGGCTCTAAGGGAAGCAAAACATCATCTAAAGGTATGGCATCTACTAATAGAATTATACCTGCTAGAATATCTAAAAAATTAACTGATGATATTAGTGAAACTTCTAAAAAGGTTTTCAAACTATTTAATTTAAGCGGCGTTTGTAGAATTGATTATTTAATAGATTCTAAAACTAAAAAATTCTATGTAAATGAACCAAATACATGTCCAGGAAGCTTGTCATTCTATTTATGGAAAGAAGCAGGATTAAAATATTCTGAATTATTAGATGAAATGATTTCTATTGCTATTAAGGAATACAAAAATAAACAAAAGAAAACAATGTCTTTTGAATCAAATATCTTAGAAGGATTTAATGGTTCTAAAGGTTGTAAAGGACTTAAAGGATTAAAGAGTTAGTCCTTTTTTATTTGTTAAAAATGATTTGAACATTGCCTTTTTTATTACTGTTATTTAATAAATCATGTTCTTTTAACATTCTTTTAACTTGTTTTGATACACCATGATTACCATCAATTAATGTAGCGTTAGGAAATATGTTTTTTATAAATTTTTTTGCATATGGATAGTGTGTGCATCCAAGAACTATTGAATCTATATCTTTGTCTTTATAAGGTGTTAATAATTCATTAACTTTAATTTCTACTTCTTTTTCTGTTTTGAATTCAATAGTGTCAGCAAGACCTTCACATGGTATTAAATAAACATTTTGATTGTCTTTTATGTTATTATCAACTAATTGATGCATCCTTTCTGTATTTATAGTACCAGGAGTTGCCATAACGATAGTATTTTTAAAATTTTTATCGCATGCTACTTTAATAGCAGGTTCAGTTCCTACAAAAATAACATTTTTATATTTTTCTCTTAACATATTAATACATCTTGTAGTAGCGGTATTACAAGCAATTACAATTAATTTTACATTTCTTTTTAATAGCTTATCTACAATATCACATACTATTTTAAATAATTCATTTAAAGATTTGTTTCCATATGGATTATTTTTTGAGTCTGCATAATATATAAAATTTTCATTAGGTAATATTTTTTTTAATTCATTTAATATAGTGATTCCACCAATTCCAGAATCAAATATACCGATTTCATTTTTATTCATAAAAAACCTCTCTTACTAATTATATCATAATATTATGTCTATAATTGTAATAAATATTTATTTTATAATATATAAATGTTACAATAATAGTAATAGTGATTTAAAAAATTAATAAATTTAATTAGGAGAAATTATGGAGAATATAGTTAATACAATAATAGATTCATTTGGTGGATTACTTTCACTTAAGTATGGAAAAGAATTATTAGTTTTTATAATATCAATACTACCAATATTAGAGTTAAGAGGTGGAATATTAGCAGCATCATTAATTGGACTTAAACCTCTTAATGGTTATATTGCTGCGATAATTGGTAATACTTTACCAGTTCCTTTAATATTGTTATTTATTTCTAAAATATTAAAATGGATGGAAACTAGTAAAGTAAATTTATTTAAGAAAATATCCAAATGGTTAAATAATAAAGTTGATAAGAACAAAGATAAGATAGAAAAATATGGATATTTTGGATTAGTATTATTTGTAGGTATACCACTTCCTGGGACTGGCGCATGGACAGGGTGTTTAATAGCGGCAGTTCTTGAAATGAATAAAAAGAAATCATTTATAGCAATAATGCTTGGAATTATTATGGCAAGTATAATTATGATGCTTTTATCATATGGAATAATAGGAAATTTATTAAAATAAAAACATTTATTTCAACTGTTTAAATATATTACCTAGTGAATCATTTATAACTAGAGAGGCAATGTCACAATATTTAGTATTGCTTCTATTTAATATTACTAAATATTTTCCTTTGAAATATCTAATTAAACTACTTGCTGGTTCTACAAGAAGAGAAGTACCTGCGACTATAAGCATGTCAGAGTTGCTTATTAAATCTATTGATGTGTTTAATGTATTATTATCAAGCATTTCACCATATAATACTACGTCTGGTTTTATTATCCCACCGCAGTCACACTTTGGAATATTTTTGCTTTCAAATACATATTTTGCATCAAAAAACTTTTTACATTTTATACAATGGTTACTATAAATAGTACCATGTAATTCATAAACTTTTTTATTTCCTGCTTTTGTGTGCAATCCATCAATATTTTGAGTTATTATACCAATTAATTTACCATTTTTTTCTAATTTTGCTAAATATTTATGAACAATATTTGGTTCACAGTTTAGACAATTTAATTTATCTTTATAAAATTTATAAAATTCTTCTGTATTTTGATAAAAGAAAGTACTACTTAACATTAATTCAGGTGGATATTTATATTTCATATTATATAGTCCATCTTTGCTTCTAAAATCTTTAATACCGCTTTCTGTTGAAACACCGGCTCCTCCAAAAAATACTATCTTGTTAGAACTGTCTATCATATTTTGTAATTCATCAATTTTCTTCATAATTTAATTATAATATATTTAATGATAAATGTTAATCCTTTGTAAAATTTAATTCTTATGATATAATCTTCATGGAAGTGATTTTATGAGTATTGCATGTTTAGTTACTATACTTTCTGGTTTATCATTTTTAATTGGATATATAATAACTGTAATATTAAAAAATAATAATAAGCTAGTGACATTTTCATTAGGTTTTTCGTTTATAGTTATATTTGGTTTAATAATATTCGATTTACTTCCAGAATGTTTGGAACTTATTGATAATAAATTTGTAATATTAATATTTGTATTAATTGGAATTATTATACTTAAATTACTTGATTATTTTATTCCTGATCATGATCACGATTCTAATAAAAAAGATCATATGGAACATATTGGTTTAATATCATTTGTGGCATTATTTATTCATAACATAATAGAATCAACGGCAATATATACAACTAGTCTTACAACTCTTGGTATGGGTGTTATTATGGCAATAGGTGTTTCTTTCCATAATATACCACTTGGTATACAAATATCTACTATGATTAAGAATAAAAAAGTTAAAGCATTATTAATGATAGGTTTATCATTATCTAGTATAATTGGCATAATTTTGTTAAATATATTTAAAATTACACTTAATAGTAGTATTTTATGTGCATTAATTTCTATAACCCTTGGTATGTTGATATATATTGCTCTCTTTGAATTACTATGTGAAGTAAAAGAAAATATTAAGAAAAAGGAGTTACAACTTGGATTAATCAGTGGGGTTATTCTTGTTGCTTTGAGTCAATTATTATGAGAAATAATAAATTAAATATTGTTTATGAAGATAAACATTTGTTGCTTATAAATAAACCTAGTAATATGTTAACTATTAATACTTCTAAAAACGAAAGAAATTTATATAGTGAAGTGTATAACTATTTACATAAGAAGAATCAAAAAGTTTTTATTGTTAATAGGCTTGATAAAGATACTTGTGGTATAGTAGTTTTTGCTAAGAGTGAAAAAGCAAAATATATATTACAGAATTCATGGGATAAAGTAACTCGAAAATATATTTCTATTGTTCATGGTACTACTAAAGATAATGGAGTAATAAAATCATATTTAAAAGAAACTAAATCATTATATACGTATAGTTCTAATGATAGAAATGGTAAATATGCAATTACTGAATATAAAAGGATTATGTCTAATAATAAATATTCTATGTTAGAAATAACTCTTAAAACTGGTAGAAAGAATCAAATTAGAGTACATATGAAAGATAATAATACTCCTATAGTTGGCGATAAAAAGTATGGCCTTAAAGATAATTTTAAATATATGTTTTTGTTTGCTTATAAAATATGCTTTAATCATCCAATAACTAAAGAATTAATTAGTATCGAATTAAATATTCCTAATAAATATTTTGAACTTATAAAAAAAGAAAATTAGCATGACTAATTTCTTTTTTCCTTCTTTAATAGTTTTGCGTGGAGAACCATTTTCTCTTTTTTATTGAAACAAGTTGATAAAGTTAATAAAGTATCCTTTTCGCTTATATTAGCATTAAAATAATATGTTGATCTTTTCTTTAATTTATTTGCAAATTCTTTAAATTCTTTATCAGTATTAAAGTTTGTTTGTATGTAGTAATTTTCTGTCTCTATATGATATACACTAAATACTTGCCATAAAGTATTTTCTTTTTCAGTTGATATTTTAATTATATGATTATTTTTATTATCATACCAATCTTTTTTTAAAGTGTTTTTTAATGTTCCAAACATCGTTTTATCTTTTCTTGCATGAGCGTATATTATATTATTTTTACTTAAATTATCAATATTGTTTCTGTAGTCTAAGAATACCCATCCTGCATCAGTATATTTCTTATCAAATGATCTTGTTAAATAATATTTATTGTCTTTCGATTGTACAAATGGATAATTAATATTAGTTCCAAGCACTTGAATCCAACCTTTGGTATCACTGTTTTTCTTTTTTAATTCAGTAAAATCTACATTTATTAAATCAGTTTTCATGTATGACCAGTATATACTATCTTTAGGTTCGTTTTCAGAATTAACTGCTTCTCCCTGTGTAGAAGTTGTTATTGTTGTTTGTCCATTTATATCATTTATATTGTCATTTGTAATCTTATTATCTTTTTGCCAATTTATAAGATTAATTGCTGAATATACAAATGCAGCAGTACTTATAATTAGTAAAAGTGCTAGTACACAATTTTTCTTTTTTAATTTTCTTACTTTTCTTACTCTTGTCATAAGTTAAGTATACTATAAATTATTTAATAAATAAATACTAAGGTTCCAAAATATCTGGTATTTCTATTTCTTCTTCTGTTATTTCTTCACTATCATTTGATTTTGTTTCAGTTTTTGGTGAATAATATACTGTTGATGTTGGTTCTGTTCCTTTTACAAATAAATGTGTTTGAATTTTTGATGAAGGAGTAGAAGAGTTTGGCAATTTAGGCGGATTAGTACCAACTACAACTCTTGCTTTAACTATTCCAGATGGAATATCGAATGTTGAATTCTTTTCCATTATTTTAGTAACTATTGCTTTTTGTATTTTTGTTCTTTCGCTCCATGCATGACTTGATGTATTATAAGTTTTTTTAGTTAAATTATCATATCCATACCAAATTGCGATTGAATAATCTTTACTAAATGTAACTGTCCATGCATCTTGTATTACGTTATTAGATAATTTTAATTTTTTTAAAGTGTTAGGATCATAACTACTTGTACCAGTTTTTGTTGAAATTTCACTGCCTTCTACTTTTATAGAAGAACTTGTTACTTTTTTTAACATTTGAGAAATCATATAAGCTGTAGTATCTTTCATTACTTTTTTCTTTTCAAAATTAAAGTCTATAACATCATCTTCGTTGCCGTTTTTATATACAATTTTATTTATTGTATGTGCTTCAGTATAATACCCACCATTACCAAAAGCACTATATGCATCAGCAAGTTGTACAGGACTTACTCCGGTAAATCCACCAATAGAGTGTGCTTCGTTTATAAATCTTGAACTACCTAAATATTCTGGTGTGATTCCAAGAGAAGTAACAAATTTATCAATTTTTGAATTACTTAATTGTTGAAATGCTTGTAAAGCACATGTGTTTCTTGATCTTACTAAGCATTGTTCTAAAGTTAAAAATCCTTGATATTTACCATCAACATTTCTCATTGTTCCGCCACCGGTATATTTTACAGGTTTATCTATGAATGGAGTATATGTTGACCAATTTTTGTATTCAATACCCGGTCCATAATCAAATAATGGTTTTGCTGTACTACCGGGATGTCTTTTTATTTGAGTAGCATAATTAAGTGACATTGCACTATTTTTATTTCTACCTGCGCCTACTGCGATAATAGAACCTGTATTATTATCTATTACTCCGATACCTACTTGAACTTTATTATCTTTAAATTTCCAATTGTTATAAAAGTCTTCTATAACATCTTGTTTGTCTGAAACTAAAGTTGTATAGATATCCATAGATACCTCGTATGGATTATTACCAGTTCTATCAATTACTTCTTGTATAACAGTATCAATATATCCTTGATATTTATTTACGTTTTTATTAACTTTTTTGACTATATTTTCTACATTAATTTTTTTTGCTTGATTTGCTTCTGTTTCTGTTATATATCCATGTCTTAACATTAAATCTATTACTTCATTTTTTCTTTTTGTTGTTTTTTCTGGATTAATGTATGGATCATATTCTCCTGGTGCTTGAAACATTCCCGCTATGGTTGCTGCTTCTACTAAATTTAAATTAGTGACATCTTTATTAAAATATGTTTTTGATGCTTGTTCAACACCATAACTACCTGCGCCTAAATATGGAGCATTAACATAAAATTCAATTATTTCTTCTTTTGAATAGTCTTTTTCTATTTTAAAGATGGACATATAAATATCCGTAAATTTTCTAACTATTCCATCAAATCCTTTTGTTTCTGTACTAGTGAAAGTATTTTTAGAAAGTTGCATTGTAAGAGTGCTTGCACCACCTGCATCTACACCTTTTAAATAACCTACTCCTGCTTTTAAGAATCTTGGAATATCAAATCCATCGTGTTCAAAGAAACGAGAGTCTTCTGTAGCGATAATTGCATCTATTAATACTTGTGGTAATTCATCATATTTAACTAATTGTCTTCTTTCAGTTCCGATTGTAGCAATTAAGTTACCTTTTGAATCATATATATTTGATGATTCTTTTCTATATAGTAAATTGCTTTTGAATTCTGGTGCAGAAATATAAATATAATACACAAATCCACCAAAAGTAATGCACATTAAAAATAAAATAGCCAATAATGTTATTTTTAGATAATTCTTCTTGTTATTTCTCCTTTTTGTTTGCTTTTTCTTTTTCATATGCTTTCCGTCCATTCAAATATTATACACCATTTATTCATATTATTGACAATAAATTTTAAAATATGTTTATTTTATTTATATTTGATAAATTAATAAAAAGTGATATAATAATTACAATAGAAAAAAGTGAGGAAAATTATGCTAAAATGTGTTGTTATTTACAATCCTAATAGTGGTAAATTAACAAATCGTTTTGATTTGAAAAGAATATATAAAATACTTGAAAATTATGAATATGACACTGAAATTATATATACAGAATATAAAGGTCATGCTAAGGAAATAACAAAGAAA
Source organism: uncultured Bacilli bacterium (assembly GCA_934090685.1). Classification (GTDB taxonomy): domain Bacteria; phylum Bacillota_I; class Bacilli_A; order RF39; family UBA660; genus CAG-1000. Next base: position 51,341 of record CAKOJN010000004.1, on the reverse strand, counting down.
CTAAAGAATGTAGATTTACTATTATGTGCTGGTGGGGATGGTACTTTAAATGAAGTTATATCAGGTAATATAGAAAGAAAAAAACCTATTTTACTTGGGCATTTGCCTCTTGGTAGTGTTAATGATGTTGCTCATATGTATGGTATGAGTGGAAATACTTCAAAAAATATAGTTATGCTATTAAATGGTGTTCAAAAAAATATAGATGTGTGCTTGATAAACAATAATCCATTTGTATATGTTGCTTGTATAGGTGCCTATGTTGATATTTCTTATGCAACTCCTAGAAAGTTAAAAGAAAAGTATGGAAGACTAGCATATGTAATGTATGGAATTCAACAGTTAAAACAAAATTTACATTTTTATGATATTAAATATACTATTGATGGACAAACATATAAAAAAAGAGTTTCATTTATATTTATTACTAATAGTAATAGAGTTGGTGGTGTACAAAATATTTATCCTGATGTAAAATTAGATGATAATAAATTTGAAGTATTATTATGTGATATTAAAAATAAATGGGATATTATAAAATCACTTCATTATTTAAAAAGAAGAGAAATGAATGATATACCAGGATTTACATATTTTAAAACTGATAATATAAAATTAGAGTTTGATAAAATACCTCCCTCTTGGTGTATTGATGGGGATGAGTTGTTAACTGAATCAAATGTTTTTGAAATTAAAATTAATAAAAGTAATACAATGTTATTGCCTAGTAAAAATGTTGATAAATTATTTGAAGAAATTGATAATCTTGAAGATGAATAACTTTACAATTTGTAAGGTTTTTTCTTTTAAAAAGTGATTAAATAGTTTATAATATAAATATAATAGGAGGATATATGTTAAAAGCAATAATATTATTAATAATTGGATTTGTATTGTTAATAAAATGTTCAGATATATTTATTGATGCGATTAGTTCAATTGCTACTAATTTTAAAATGTCTAAAATGATGAGTGCATTAACAGTAGCTGCTTTTGGAACATGTGCTCCTGAACTTGCTATATCTTTTAACAGTATATCTAGTGGAAGTGGAGATATCGCACTTGCAAATGTACTTGGAAGTAATGTAGTAAATATTTTGTTAATAATTGGACTTGCTGCTTTTATTAATCCAATTAAAGTTAAAAATGATGTTGTTAAGAAAGAACTACCTATATTACTTGCAGTAACATCAATGTTTTCTATATCAATTATTTCTCATTATGTTGGGGGAATACCAGAGGATTTTATTTTAAATAGATTAGATGGTTTATTATTTATTTTCTTCTTTTTAGTATTTATATTTTATGTAGTTTCTGCAGTTAAATCTAAACAGGGATTTTTTGAATATAGTAAACCTAAATATAATATGATTATATCTATATTATTAGTTGTTATTTGTTGTATTGGAATAGTATTTGCTAGTGATATAGTTGTTGATAATGCAAAAGAAATAGCATCATTATTGAATGTTAGTACTAAAATTATAACTATGACAGTAGTTGTTATAGGAACATCTCTTCCTGAGATGACAATGACTGTAATTGCTGCTAAAAAAGGAGAATTTGATATAGCACTTGGTAATATAATAGGGACAAATATTTTTAACATAGGAGTTGTACTTGGTTTGCCACTTCTTATATATGGTGGCTTTTCATCATCTCATTTTAATTTAATTGATATAATGGCGGTACAGGTTGCTGCGTTTGCTTTATACTTCTTTTCTTCTAATGATAAGATACTATCAAAAATAGAAGGAAGTGTTATGCTTATGTTATTTGCTATATATTATGCATATATTCTTATATATTAATTTGCAATGTAAAATTTTTTTTCGTATAATAGTACTGTGATAGTGAGGTAATTATATTGAAAAGAAAAGATGCAATAAAAGTAAAAGATATCGATGGTCTTCATAATATTTTAATTGATTTGAAACCAAAACGATGTGACTCAGATGTTTATATCAATCAAAAAATTGATATGACTAATTTAGTTAAATATATTGAAAAGAAAAAGAAAGAGAATAAAGATTTAAAAATAACTTATTTTTATGCGATGGCAATGGCATTTGCAAAACTTTTTTACAATAACAGATTATTAAATAGATTTATTTGTGATAGAACTACATATGAAAGAAAAGATGTTATCATAGCATTTGTTGCTAAGATTGCTTTTGATGATAAAAGTGAAGAGGTTATGATAAATATAAAAGTAGATAAAGATGATAATATTTATGATATAAGTAGAAAAATATCTCAAAAAGTAAATAAAATTAGAAATAATAAAGAAGTTAAAAAAGAAAATACTAATAACATTGTTGATATAGTAGGGAAACTTCCTAAAATTATTAGAGTTCCACTTGTGGGAATATTTAAATTTTTAGATAAAAAGGGAATGCTTCCTCAATCATTTACAAAAGATAATTTATATTATAGTTCTATTATTTTATCTAATCTTGGAAATTTAAAGATTGGTTCAATTTATCATAATTTAACTAATTTTGGTACTAGTTCGTTTTTAGCGACGATTGGTTTAATACATAAAGAAACTATAGTAGATGAAAAAGGTAAAGAAAAGATAGTTGATATTTGTGATTTTGGTATTAATTGTGATGAAAGAATTGCTGATGGATATTATTTTGCTAAATCAATAAAATTATTTGAATATATAATAGAGAATCCTGAATTACTGGAGGATAGAGCTTGTGAAAAAGTCGAAATTAAATAATAAAGAAAGACCATGGATAAAATTTTATAATAAAGATAGAGTTACACCAAATTTAACTTATAGCAACACATCTATGGTTGGTTATCTATTAGAGGCAGTGTCTAGATTTCCTGAGTATATAGCATATGAATATTATGGAAAAACAGTTACTTATAGAGAATTATATGAAAAAATAAGAGAGACTGCTAAGTGTTTAAGAGCACAGGGAGTAAAAGATGGCGACAAAATAACTATTTGTATGCCAAATACACCTGAAGCAATTATTATGTTTTACGCGACTAATATGGTTGGTGCGATTGCATCTATGGTGCATCCTTTATCTGCTGAAAATGAAATTGAAATATATTTAAATGAATCTGAAAGTACACTATTGTTTGTACTTGATATGGTATATGATAAAGTACATAATATTATAGATAACACTAAAATTAAAAAAATAATTATTGGATCTGTGGGTGATAATTTAAAACCTATTAAGAAAATATTATATAAATATAAGTCACATGGTAAAATACCAAAGATTGAACTTACTGATGATATAATGACATGGAGAGAATTTTTAAATTACGGATATGATTACGATGGAGAATATGCATCATTAAAAGGCCCGAATGATCCTGCAGTTATATTATATAGTGGTGGTACTAGTGGAGATCCTAAAGGAATACTTTTATCAAATTTAAATTTAAATTCACTTGCATTACAATGTCATAAGATGATAAATTTTGCGAATGAAGGTACTTCAATATTGTCAATTTTACCAATATTTCATGGTTTTGGATTAGGCGTTTGTATTCATACACCTTTATGTTGCGGTATGAAAATAATTTTAATACCAGATTTTTCTCCTAAAAACTTTTTAAGTGATATTAAGAAATATCAACCTAATTTAATTTGTGGAGTACCATCTTTATTTGAATCACTTGCCAAAAATACTAAGATTGGAAAGCATGATCTTGCAAGTATAAAATGTCTAGTATCAGGTGGAGACTTTATGTCAGGAGATTTAAAAAGGGCTATTGATGATTGTTTACATGAACATGGATCTGATGCAGAAGTTTTGATAGGTTATGGATTAACCGAGTCAACCGCAGCGACTTGTGTTTCTTTAAATGGTATGTATAAAGATAATTCTATTGGTGTACCTTTTCCTGATACATATTATAAAATAGTGGCAATAGGTACTAATGAAGAAGTTCCATATGGTACTGATGGTGAAATATGTATTAGTGGACCTACCGTAATGATGGGATATATTAATAATGTAAATGAAAATTTGAAAACATTAAGGGAACATGATGATAAAAAAGTATGGTTACATACTGGTGACATAGGATATATGGATGCTGATGGTTTTGTATTTTTTAGACAAAGAATTAAAAGAATGATTGTTTCTAATGGATACAATTTATATCCAACATATATAGAAAATGTTTTAAATACATATCCTGATGTGTTAACTAGCGTCGTTATTGGTATTCCTCATCCTAAAAGAGTACAAGTTGCAAAAGCATATATAGTATTAAAAGATGAAATTAAACCTACTAAGGAAATTGAAAAGAAAATCAAAAATCATTGTGAGGTTAATTTAGCAAAGTATTCTCTTCCGTATGAATATGAGTTTAGAGAATCATTACCTAAGACATTAGTCGGTAAAGTTGCATATAAAAAATTGGAAAAAGAAAACATAAAAGAATAAAACTGTGTGTAAAAATAAAAGATTTTTAAGGAGCAAGTATGAAAAAATATGATGTTGTTATAGTAGGAGCAGGCCCTGCTGGGTTATTCGCTGCGTATGAATTAGTTGAAAATAATAAAAAAATAAAAATTGCTATTATTGATAAAGGACATAGAGCAGAATCTAGAATGTGTCCAATGAAAGTAAATGGTGGAAAATGTGTTAATTGCAAAACTTGTCAAATATTATCTGGATATGGTGGTGCTGGAACATTTTCTGATGGAAAACTTAATTTTATACCAAAACTTGGTAAGAGTGATTTATTTAAATATATGAGTCAAAGTGAAGCAAATAAATTAATAGATGATACAGAAAAAATATTTAATAAATTTAAAATGGATAGTGACATATATCCGTCAAATATGGATGAGGCAAATGAAATTAAAAAAGAAGTTGCTAAAACTGGAGCAAGATTATTAATAATAAAGCAAAAGCATCTTGGTAGTGATAAATTACCAACTTACATTCAAGATTTTACAGATTATTTAGAAAATAAAGGTGTAGATATTTATGAGACATCTAATGTAACAGATATTATCAGTAAAAAAGAAGATGAACACAAAATAGTAATTGAAAATAAAGAAAGTATTGTTGCTAAGGAAGTTATAATAGCGCCTGGTAGAACAGGTGCTAAATGGGTACAAGAACTTGCAGATAAATATAATATTCCTTACACAAGTCAAAGTATAGAAATTGGTGTTCGTGTTGAAGTTAGAAAAGAAATACTAGAAGATATTACTAATGTTATTTATGATCCAACTATATTTATTAAAACTGATACATATACAGATGAAATAAGAACATTTTGCACTAATCCAGGCGGTTTTGTAGCAAAAGAAAATTATTATGGATTTATTTGTGTAAACGGACATTCATTAAAAGATATTAAATCAGACAATTCTAACTTTGCATTCATTAGTAAAGTAGGTCTTACAGAACCTGTTACTAATACTAGATTATATGGTGAAAGTATTGCAAGAATAGCAAATACTTTAGGAGATGGAAAACCAATTATTCAATCACTTAGAGATTTAAAAAAAGGTAGAAGAAGTGAATGGAAAAGAATTAATAAAGGATTTATTGAACCTACCCTAAAAGATTGTGTTGCTGGAGATTTATCACTTGTCTTGCCTCATAGAATTATTACAAATATACTTGAAGGTTTAGAAAAACTAGATAAAATAATACCTGGTGTTAATAATGATGAAACCTTATTATATGGACCTGAAATTAAATTTTTTAGTAATGAAATTGACACTAACAATAAATTTAAATTGAAAGATTATGATATTTATTTTATTGGTGATGGTGCTGGTAAAGCAGGAAATATTGTAACTGCTGCTGCGACTGGTTTAGTAGCGGCTAGAGATATTCTTGAAAAACTAAAATAAGAATGTAAAGAAACTATGCATATTTAATAGTTTTTTTATTTTCTTTTTTAATATTTGTACTTTTATATTTTCAAAAAATGTAATATATGTTAAAATATTTAATAGATAAGAGAGGTAACTATCGTGGGAAAAATTATATCATTAGTAAATCAAAAAGGTGGAGTAGGAAAGACAACAACTAGTATAAACTTATCTAGTTCTCTTGGTTATTTAGGGAAAAAGGTTTTACTAATCGACTTGGATCCACAAAGTAACAGTACAACTGGACTTGGAATTGATAGAGTTAAAATTAAAAAAAGTATATATAATGTAATAATGGGTGAATGTGATATTAAAGATACAATTATCAAAACACCTTTTAAAAATTTAAGTATAATACCTGCATTAATAGATCTTGCTGGTGTTGACATTGAACTTATTCAAATAAGTGTTCAAGACAAAGAATTTATAATTACTGAACAATTAAAAAAACAACTTGCTACTATAAAAGATAGATATGATTATATAATAATTGATTGTCCACCAAACTTAGGTATTTTAACAACTAATGCTCTTGCTGCTTCTGATTCTGTTTTAATACCAATTCAATGTGAATATTATTCACTAGAAGGAGTTAATCAATTGTTACATACAATTCTAAATATACAGAAAAAAGTAAATCCAAATTTAGATATTGAGGGAGTATTGTTAACAATGCTTGACGGAAGAACATTATTAGGTCTAGAAGTTGTTGAAGATGTAAGAAAATTCTTTAATGAGAAAGTATTTAGCACAATAATACCTAGATTAGTTAAGTTAGTAGAAGCACCATCACATGGAAAACCAATAATAGAGTATGATCCAAAGAGTAAAGGTGCTCTTGCTTATTTAAATTTAGCAAAAGAGGTGATTGAAAGAAATGGAAAATAAAAGAAAGGCATTAGGAAAAGGGTTAGAGCAATTATTTAGTAATGAATCATTATATGTTGATCCAATAGAAGAAATAATTGAGACTACTCCTAAAGAAAATATAGTTGAAATTAATATAAGTGAATTAAGAAGTAATCCATATCAACCAAGAAGAACATTTGATCAAGAAAAACTTACTGAACTTGCAAATTCTATAAAGGAATATGGTGTTTTAGAACCAATAATCGTAACTAAAAGTATAAAGGGTTATGAAATAGTTGCTGGTGAAAGAAGAACTAAAGCATGTGAACTTATTGGTAAAGAAACAATACCTGCGATTGTTAAAGAGTTTAGCGATAATGAAATGATGGAAATTGCTCTTTTGGAAAATATTCAAAGAGAAGATTTAACTGCGATTGAAGAAGCAGAGGCATATGCTGGAATAATTAAAGCATTAAATATTACTCAAGAAGAACTTGCTAAGAAGATAGGTAAAAGTAGAACGCACGTAACAAATATGTTAGGTATTTTAAGACTTCCACAAGAGATTAAAAATGACATATTAAATGGTTATATTTCTATGGGACATGCAAGAGTACTCAGTAAATTAGAAGATAAAGAAAAAATGCTTCAATTATGTGAAAGAATTAAATTTGAACATTTGTCAGTTCATGATTTAGAAAGAATCGCATCTGATCCTATTTTTGAAAGAAAAAATAAAGTAGTTAAGATTAAACAAGAAAATCAGTATAAATATGTTGAAGATATTATGACTGATAAATTAGGAAATAAAGTTAAAATTAAAAATAGAAAAGTAGTTATTCCATTTAATAGTGAAAAAGATTTAGAAAGAATTTTAGATATATTAAATATCGAAATTAAAGTAGATTAGTATGGAAAATAAATATAAATTAGGTAGTAAAGTCATAATGAAAAAACAACATCCATGTGGTACAAATCTCTGGACTATTACAAGAGTTGGAGTTGACATAAAAATCAAATGTATTGCTTGTGGTCGTTCAATAATGATTGATAGAGTAGAATTTGACAAAAAACTTAAGAAAGTTGAGGAATACTGATGTTTAAAAAGAAATTAAAATTAAGTCCAATTATGACATTTATAATAATGACAATTGTAGTTATAGTATTAAGTGGATTTTTGCATTTATTAAACATACAAGCAGAATATTCTACCGTTAATACTGTATCAAATGAGGCCGTTAATAATGTAGTTGAAGTTCAAAATTTATTTAGCACTAGTGGTATCAAACATATCGTTACTTCTGCTGTAAATGGATTTGTTAATTTTGAACCATTAGCGACATTGATAATTATATTGATAGGACTTGGTATACTTGAAAAAACGGGTTTTATGCGTAGCTTTTTTACTGTATTAACACGAAATTCTAAGAAGAATACTGTTACATTTATATTAATATTTATATGTTTATTATTTTCAATAATGGGCAACTCTGGTTTTGCAATAATGTTACCGATTGCTGCGTTGTTATTTAAATATGGAAGAAGAAATCCTTTAGGAGGAATAATTGCTTCATTTGCATCTCTTTCTTTTGGATATGGTATTAATATATTTTTATCATCAAATGATAGTGGTCTTTTAACGTTGACAATTAATGCAGCGAAAACACTTGATCCAAAATATAAAGTTGGCATATTTTTTGCATTATTTATAATGATAGTATTGTTAATAGTGACATCAATTATATTTACATATATAACTGAGAAAAGAATTATGCCTAAATTACCAAGATATGAGTCAGATGAAGAACAACTTGTTATAACGAATAAAGAATTAAGAGGATTAATAATAGGTTTAGGACTTGGAATATTATATACATTAATAATAATATATATGATTATACCTGGATTACCTTTATCTGGTGCATTTTTAGATCATAGTGGTGAAAGATATATTGATATGATTTTTGGTAATAATTCATTGTTTGCTAAAGGGTTTATATTTATAGTAACATTTGCATTTTTCTTAATAGGTATTGGTTATGGTTATATGACCAAAACTATTAAAAATAATAAAGATGTTACTGATAGTTTAGGACATTCATTAGATGACATAGGAGGTATTATAGTATTAATATTCTTTGCTTCGTTATTTATTAATGTATATGAAGAAAGTCATATAGGTCTTGTTATTACTGGTTTTATTTCATCATTAATAGGTGGATTAAAGTTTACTGGTATTGGACTTATATTGCTAACATTGATACTTATATGTGTAGCAAATATTTTTTGCCCAAATTCTATTGTAAAATGGAGTATGTTGTCAGCAACAGTTGTTCCATTATTTATGAATGCTAGTATAAGTCCTGAATTTTCACAACTTGTATATTTAGCAGGTGATAGTATAACTAATGGATTAACACCACTATTTATGTATTTTGTAATATACATAGCATTTATGGAAAAATATAATAAAGGTGATGCGGTAACACTTTTTGGTAGTATAAAAACTCTTGTTCCATATAGTATGTATTCGTTATTAATATGGGCAATAGTTCTAGTAGGTTTTTATTTAATAGGAATACCAATTGGAATTGGTTCTTATCCGGGGGTAGTTTATGGCGCTTAAAGCAGGTATTATAGGTCTTCCTAATGTAGGAAAGAGTACATTATTCAATGCAATAACTAAAAAGAATATATTAGCAGCAAATTATCCATTTGCGACAATTGATCCTAATGTAGGAGTTGTAACAGTACCAGATCAAAGACTTGAAGTATTAAATGATATATATATGCCAGAGAGATTAATAGCAACGCAATATGAGTTCATTGATATCGCAGGTCTTGTTAAAGGTGCTTCAACTGGTGAAGGGCTTGGTAATAAATTTCTTGCTAATATTAGAGAAGTTGATGCGATAGTTCAAGTAGTTAGATGTTTTGAAAATAAAGATATTATCCATGTTGAAGGAACAATTGATCCTACAAGAGATATAGAAATTGTTAATTATGAGTTAATTCTAAGTGATTTGGAAATAGTAGAAAATAGACTTTCTAAGATTGAAAAGAAGGCAACTACATCTAATGACAAAGAAGGTTTATATGAGGTTTCATTATTAAAAAAACTTAAAGATATTTTAAGTGAAGGGAAAATGCTTAGACTTGAAGAATTTGATGAAAAGGAATCCAAATTAATAAAAACGTATAATTTGATAACTAATAAGCCATTTATATATTTAGCAAATGTATCCGAAGAGGATTTATTAACTAATGATAATACTTATGTTAATAAAGTAAGAGAATATGCTTCCAAAGAAAAATCAAGTGTAGTATTGATGTGTGCTAAAATAGAAAGTGAATTATCTGAACTAGACGAAGAATCTAAAAGAGAATTTTTAAAGGATTTAGGAATTCAAAATAGTGGTTTAGATTCACTTATTCATAATACTTATCATTTGCTTGGACTTAAAACATTCTTTACAGTTGGAAGTGACGAGGTAAGGGCATGGACATTTAAGGACGGTATGACTGCTCCTGAATGTGCTGGACTTATACATACAGATTTTCAAAAGGGATTTATTAAAGCAGAAGTAATGAGTTATGATGACTTGGTTCAATATGGAAGTGAACTTAAGGTAAAAGAAGCAGGTCGTGCTAGACTTGAAGGTAAAGATTATGTTATGCAAGATGGAGATATTTGTTTATTTAGATTTAATGTTACAAAATAAAAGATTCACATTGATGTGAACCTTTTTTAATTTTATTTATTTTATTTCGATAAATTTCTTTGTTTCTTTCTTTTCTTCTTTTGGGAAAGAGATTTTTAATACACCATTGTGGAATTTAGCATTGATTTCATTTTCTTTAACGCTTCCAACATTGAATTGTCTCTTAAATGAACCATAAGATCTTTCTCTTCTATAATAATTTTTACCTTCTTTATCTTCTTTTGATTCAGATTTTTCTGCTTCAATAGTAAGAATACCATCTTCTACATCAATTTTAATGTCATTTTTATCAAATCCTGGGACATCCATTTCAATATGAATGTTACCACCTTTCTCATAGACATCAGTTTTCATTAACTCCATTTTTGGCATTTTAGGTAATGCAAAATCATCAAAGAAATCATCTAAATAAAATTTTCCTGGTAATAAACTCATTATTATCATCTCCTTACAATTATAATTATACTCAATAATTAGCACTTGTCAATAGTAAGTGCTAAAATTTTGGAATTTTTTTACACTATTATTATATACATATTTGTAAATAATATAACTAGGAGGTAAAAATATGAAAGAAACACCTAATATAATATCAGTCAAAGATTTATTATATATAGAAGATATGTTAAATTGGAATTTCATTATGAATAAGAAGGTATATTCATTTTTAGAATGCGTTGATGACGAAGAAGTTAAAAACATTTTAATAAAAGTTAAAAAAATGCATTCTAAACATTATAGAAATTTATTAAATATATTGCAATAAGGAGAATAAATTATGAAAACAATTAAAAATGAATGTGAACAAGTTCCTAAAGATGAGTGTATGAATGATGAAGATATTTTAAATGATATTATGCTTTGTGAAAAAAATATATCTAATAGTTATAGCGTTGCGATTAACGAAATGAGTAATAAATACTTATATAAAGAAGTAATGAGTATATTTGAAGATACAAAAGATATAGCTAGGGATATATATAATTTAATGTTTTCTAAAGGATGGTATTCAATAACTCAAGAGGATGAAAAAAATATTGAAAAGTCATATACAAAATACAGTAATAAACTGTCAGAACTAAGTTAAACTATTTAAAAACTATTATTAATGTGATAAAATATTATTATGAAAAGAGTAGTAATAATATTTTTTATTTTAATTATTTTTCCATTAACTGTTAATGCAGAAAGAAAAGAAATAGAGTTTGATTCATGTGTAGATGGAGACACCATTAAAGCGAAAATAGATGGTGAAGTTTCAACTATTAGATTTCTTGCAGTTGATACTCCAGAAACAGTTCATCCTAAGAAAAAAGCAGAACCTTATGGAAAAGAAGCAAGTAATTATACATGTAATAGAGTTAAAAATGCTAAAAAACTTGAAATAGAATATGATCCTGGAAGTGATAAACTAGATAAGTATAAAAGAACATTAGGATGGATTTATGTTGATGGTTCTTTATTACAAAAAGAATTAATTGAACATGGATATGCAAAAGTTGCATATATTTATGGTGACTATTTATATACAAATGAGCTTAAAAATGTAGAAAAAAATATTAAAGAAAAAAAGATAGGAGTATGGAGTGATCAAACTTTAAACAATAAGGAAGCAAAGGAAAAAAGTATATCTGAATTAATTACAGACTTTATAAATGATTTAATAGATGAGATTATTAAATCAGTTAAAAAAACTATTAGAAAAGAGATTAAAAAAATATTTAATTGACAAATAATGGATAATAGAATATCATATATTTTAAATAAAGGTGAATGCAATGAAAAAAGATCAAAAGTTTTTAAATGAATTAAATGATAAATTAGAAGACATCAGTCAAAAAAAGAAAAGTTTAATTTTATCAAAATATAGAAATATTATTGATAGTGAAAAAAAGAATGGTAAAAAAATAACTGAGATTATTAAATCTTTTGGTAATATTGATGAGATTGTCTTAAAGGAAATTGAAATTAATAATTGTCATGATTTATCATATAAAATAAAACATATTTTTACTAATAAGAATAAAAAAAGTAAGAAAGAAAGTAAAATCAAAAAGTTTGAAAATAAGGTAAATGATTTTGAAGAAAGATTTAATGCAAAATTTACTCGTAAAAATAAATCCAAGAAAAATATAGAGAAAATAAAAAAAGAAACTAAAAAAATAACAGAAGATATAAAGATTGCTTCAAATGAAATAAAACAGAATTTTAAAAATGAAATCACAGAAGTTTCTTCTATACCAACTACTAAAAAAATATTTGAATCTAAGAGCGAAAGAAAACATAGAATTATCTTTAAAACATTAAAAGTAGTAGTGATGCTTGTATTATTATTCTTATGGTTATGGGCATGCATAGCATTCATTGCTGGATTATTTGCTGTAATGGATGGTGTTAAAATATATGGAATTAACATTATATTATTCGCAGTTATGTTATTAACTTTGTGGGCACTTCTATTAGTTAATAAAACATTATTTAAAAAGAAAATTAATAAATTATTTTGGTTTATATCATTAATTATTATCATATTTATATTTGCTCTTGGAATTGCATTAACTGGTTACAAAGTTAGTAAAATTAAAACCATAAAAGATGTAAGTGAGAAGTATAATTTTACTAGGAAATATGAAGAATATAATTTGCCTCAAAATGAATCAAAGAAATTCTATATATATTTCAATGGTAATTATAATACTAAATATGAGTATGAATATTCTGAAAGCATGAATGGTAAAATAGGTATTGAAGTTAGATATTATGAATGTTATTACAATTTTTATAATAAAAAGGGAAATCATAATGTTTACATATCATTAAAACAAGATTATAGAGATAAATTAAGTGTTTATATTGAAAATTTAAGGGATAATAAAGTATATGATTCTGATGAACTTTCAAGATACACTGTTAAAATTATTGGAAATAAAAAGGATTTAGAAAGAGTAGTTATTAATTAATTACTCTTTTTTAATTTATTTATTTCTTTTTGTAAATTATCAATGCTTTTTTTCAAAACCTCCACATCGCCTTCACTATCTGAATATAATTCTTTTATTATTTTACGAATTTTTTCAATATTATACACTGGTGGATTATAAATACATTTTGCTTCCTTTGAATTTATATTGATAATAGTGCCTCCGATTCTAGATTCAATTATATTTTGAGAAGCGGCATTTGTTAAAATAGTTTGTCCAATTAAAATGATCCAGTTTCCTAATGTATTCTGTTCAGGAGCGGTTAAATTATCTACTAGAAGTAAACCTAAAATAAATCCAACAGTTGTTGAATATCTTGGGTTTGTATTGAAAATGTCATGGAAACTTTCTTTCATACTTAATAATATGTTTTAATATCAAAAAAAGAAAGAATACATATATTATCATAGGTAGGTGAACTAGCATGAAATTAAGTGAAATTGATGTTAATAAAAAGTTTATACTTAAAAATATAGATTTTCATGGTATTAAAAAGAGAAGACTATATGATCTTGGTTTTATACCAGGCCAAGTTATAGAGAAAATGTATGATTCTGTGTTTAAAAATCCATCATGTTATAAAATAAAAGACACTTTTATTGCATTGAGAAAAGAAGATGCGTATAAAATAGAGGTGGATAATGAATAACGATATTTTATTATGTGGAAATCCAAATGTTGGTAAATCTTCAATTTATAATATATTAACTAAATCTCATGAACATACTGGTAACTGGACTGGTAAAACCGTTGAGGTCACTAGTAAGCAAATAAAAAATACTAAATATAAATTAATTGATTTACCTGGTATTTATTCTTTATCTAGTCTTAGTGATGAAGAAATTATAACAAGAAATACTCTTTATTTTACTTGTTATGAAAAAATTATTTATGTTTGTGATGCTTGTAATTTAGAAAAAAATTTAAATTTGCTATTACAAATATCAGAAATAAATAAAAATATTATTCTTTGTTTAAATATGGTTGATGAGTTAAATAATAAACAAATTGAAATAGATATTGAATACTTAAAAGAAATACTTGGAATAGAAATAGTACAATGTTCTGCTAGAGAAAAAGATGGTATAAAAGAGCTATTTAATTCATTAGAAAAACATTCAGTTTTTAGATATAAATTTAATTACAATGACACTATTGAAAAACACATTTCATTTATAATTGACCATGTAGAAGAACCATATAAAAATAGATTTGTTGCAGTTAAGATATTGGAAAAAGATATTGATTTTATTGAAACTATTGAAAAATTAAATAATGATACTATATTAAATGATGATATTAAAAAATATATTATGTCTATAAATAGTGAAGAAATTGCTGATTCAATTGCTGTAAGCATTAATGATAGAAGTAAAAATATTTGTAGTCTTGTACAAATTAAGAATAATGAAAAGACTATGTCAAAACTAGATAAAATTTTTTCTAATAAAATATATACTATTCCATTAATGCTAGTAATGATTTTTGCTATATTTTTAATAACTATTGTTTTAGCAAATTATCCTAGTGAACTTCTAAGCAAATTATTTATTTATTTTGAAAATGTATTGTTTAAATTATCTAATATTCTATGTATACCTAAAATTATATATGAACCTTTGATATTTGGAGTATTTAGAGTAGTATCATTTATAGTATCAGTTATGTTTCCACCACTAGTTATATTTTTCTTTCTATTTACTTATGCAGAAGAGAGCGGTATATTACCTAGAATAGCATTTAATCTAGATAAGGTTTGTTCTAAAGCAAATTGTCATGGGAAGCAATCATTAACAATATGTTCTGGATTTGGATGTAATGCATGCGCGATAGTCGGAAGTAGAATAATTGATAGTAAACGTGATAAATTGCTTGCTATTCTAACAAATTCATTTATACCATGTAATGGTAGATTCCCAATGATAATAGCGATAATAAGTATGTTTTTTGTTACAAGTAATAATAAGATATTAGTCGCACTTTATTTAACCCTATTTGTCTTATTTGCTATTTCTATATCATTATTAACATCATTTGTTTTATCAAAAACTATATTAAAAGGTTATCCAGGATTTTTTGTATTAGAATTACCTGATTATAAAAAAGTAAAATTATCTAAAATAATTAAAACAAGTTTTGTTTATAAGTCATTAAGTATATTAAAAAAAGCAGTTTTAATATCATTACCTGCTGGATTAATTATATATATACTTACTAAAATAAATATTAATAATATTTCATTATTAGTTTATATTTCAACGTTTCTAAATCCTTTTGCAAAATTATTGGGATTAGATGGGACTATATTAACATCATTTATACTTGGTATTCCCGCTAATGAAATAGTTATGCCACTTATGATTATGGGATATGTAAATGAATCATCTGTTTCATTAATAAGTAATTATTTTACAATAAAAAATATTTTAATAGATAATAATTGGACCATAGTAACTGCGATGAGTACGATATTATTTTCAATAATGCATTTTCCATGTGCCACTACTTTATCAACAATCAAAAGTGAAGTAGGATTTAAATGGATGATATATTCATTTATGATACCGCTGTTAACCGGAATAATGTTTCTTCTAATTCTAAATATATTTATATAAAAAAACTCAAGGAAACTTGAGTTATTTTTTAAACTGGCGCCTGATGTAGGACTCGAACCTACGACCTAACGGTTAACAGCCGTGCGCTCTACCGACTGAGCTAATCAGGCACTTGCATAAATAATTATAACCTTGCAAGTTACATTTGTCAATAAAAATATAGACTTTTAGTATAAAAATTGATAAAATTATAGTGAAAATAGGTGATATTATGGAAATAATTGAAATAAGTAATAATGATGAGTTAAATTCAAATAAAAAAGTAAGCATTTTAGATACTTATGGAGAAAATTTAAGTAAGAAAGAATATATAACTAATCCAGCAATTGGAAGAGAAAGTGAAATAGAACAAACTATAATGATTTTACTTACTCCAGAAAAAAGTGCTCTTTTAGTTGGTAAAGCAGGTATAGGTAAAACTGCGATAGTAGAAGGAATAGGTTATAGGATGAAAACAGGAAATATTCCAGATGCTTTAAAACCATATGAATTAATAAAAGTTAATATATCTAGCTTACTTGGGGAAGTAAAAAGTGATGGACAAAATGAAAATAGATTACAACTACTTGTTGATGAATTAAAGACTAAAAAAAATATAATATTATTTATAGATGAAGTTCATCTTTTAGTTAATAGAAACACCGCGAATATGAGTATAGATTTTGCTAATATGCTAAAACCAGGTTTGGATCGTGGTGTCATTAAAATGATTGGTGCGACTACTGATGAGGAATATGAAGCATATATATTAAGAGATAGAGCTTTTTTGAGAAGATTTTTAAAAGTAGATGTTTTAGAACCAACTGAGGATCAATGTGTTCAAATATTATTGGGTACTTATCCAAAGTATGAAAAAAGAACTGGTGTTAAATTAAATTATACTGATTTCATTAAAGAAAAGATTTTTAGATTTATAGTAGAGTTAACTGATGAATATAAAAGAATTTATGAAATTGGAAATAGATATCCAGATGTTGCTTTAACTATTGTAATGAGTGCATTTTCAATGGCATTATATGAAAATAGTAAAGAAGTTAAGTTAAAACATTTTTATAAGGCAATATGTAGAACTAAGGCAGTATATGAAGATGCTAAGGTTAAAGAAATAGCAAGATTTAAAGAAATATTCAAAGATATAATATTAGAAGAAAATGTAGATTTAAATGATATGTAAAAAAATAAAAAAAGTTTATATATAAATTTTAATTTAAATATTTAACTGAAAATAATTTTTTAGATAAGGTTATTTTCTTTTTTTGTTTTTAATAAATTTTAAAAATAGATTTATATCGATTTGCATATTGAAATTATAAAGTATATACTTTCATCAATGAAAGGAGAAAAGTATGCAAAAAGCAATAAAAGTAAGAAACATTAATAAGTCGATAAATGATAGGAAAATATTAGATAATATTAATTTTGATATCTACGAAGGTGAAATTGTAGGATTAGTAGGACCAAACGGAGCAGGTAAAAGTACACTACTTAAGATAATGAGTGGTTTGTATCCATTTAATGATGGTTTGATTGAATATTTTGGAATTGATTTAAAAAAAAATTTCGAAAAAGCGATGTCTTTGGTTGGCACATTGATTGAAAGTCCTGACTTATACAAAAATTTATCTGGCAAAGATAATTTAGAGTTATTTAAGTCTATGTTTAAAGGTATAGATGAAAATAGAATTAAAGAAATAGTTAGAATTGTTGAGATGGAAAAGCATCTTGGAAAAAAATTTAAGACTTACTCTTTAGGAATGAAAGAGCGATTAGGCATCGCAGCATCTTTAATAAATAAACCTAAAATATTAATTCTTGATGAACCAACAAATGGATTAGACCCGGTAGGCGTTAATAAAATAATGGATTTACTAAAAAACATGAAAAATACTACCATTTTGATATCCTCACATATGCTAAATGAAATAGAAAGATTATGCGATAAGATAATATTTATAAACGAAGGTAAGATTGTATCTATTAAAACTATTGAAAAGTCAACAAATAAAAAGAATGTTTTGTTTGAAGTAAATGATTTTACAAAAGCAAAAATATTGTTAAATAATTATTGTATTAATGATAATTTGGAAGTGTATGAAACTGATGAAACAATTAGTATGCTAACAAAAGAACTTATACTTAATAATATTAAAGTTTATAGAATATGTGAAAATTCAAATTCATTAAGAAAAGATTTTTTTGAAATGGTGAGTAATGATTAGACTGATTAAAAATGAATATATCAAAATTGGAAAATATAAGATACTTATTATGTTTGGCATATTCTTAATAATAATTTGTTTTATATATAAATTTAATAATAGAATTGATGCTTTAAATAATTCATTTGAATTAATACCTTTTATAGGAGTAAGTGCTTGTGTTTTATTTAGTGGGATTATTTCTTTGGAATATACAAATGGCAATTTAAGATATTATCTAACAAAACCGATAAAGAGAAGTAAGATATATTTATCAAAAATATTAGCAATTTATTTATATATGTTTCTACTTATGATTTATATAATTATAATAAATTTAATTTTTATAAAAAAAATAGATACTGAATATATATTTGATTTTATATTATATTGTTTTCCTTTATTAACTATTGGTATGTATATTATATTATTATCTACACTTTTCAAAAATACTTCTCTTGTAGTTGGAATAAATATGTTTACTTTGATTTTCTCCTTTCTAATTTCACAAATATTACTTGGATATGGTTTGAATTTTATTAAATATACAATTTTACCATATCTAGAGTTTAATTTATTTAATGATAAAGATGTTATTTACAAAATAAATCAAGATTTGGGATGTAATTTAAATATTAAAACCGGTATTATTATTGATACATTTTATTTAATTGTTTATTATTTAATAGGAAATAAGTTGTTTAAAATAAAAGATATTAGAATATAAAAAAAGGGATATTATTTGTATCCTTTTCTTTTGTAATAATTAAGAAGTTCTTCAAATCTAGCATAATGTACTACTTCTCGTTGTCTTAAAAAACTAAGTGGTCCCAAAATACTTTCATCTGTTGTTAAATCCATTAAATTTTCATATGCCGCTCTTGCTTTTTCTTCAGCAGCTAAATCTTCTTGCAAATCTACGATTGGATTACCTGATGAAGCAATGTATGCTGCAGTAAAAGGAATTCCATTCGAATCACTTGGATATACTCCTTTATTATGTTGTGTGTACCAGGTATCAAGACCAGCATTTTTAAGTTCACTAATACTCGCATCTTTTATTAATTGATTTATCATTGTACATATCATTTCACAATGACCGATTTCTTCACAACCTATATCTGATAATAATGCCTTCCCTTTATCATCTGGCATAGTGAATCTTTGAAGTAAGTATCTTAAACATGCGCCTAGTTCACCAGCAGGACCACCTAATTGATCTACTAGTAATTTGGCCATTCTTAAATCTTTTTTCTTTACATTAACTGGATATTCTAATGTTTTTTCATATTTAAACATAATTAATTTCCTCCTTTATCCCATGGCCATGGGTTATCGATCCAAGTCCATTTACTACTATTCATAACATTGTTTATACATAATGGACTGTATTCATTTTCATATTTCTTTTTTAACTCATTATATTTATTTCTATAGTCGTAGTATTTTTTAAGCATCACACTATCATCTGGGTGTAAATCTAAATATAAGTTTATATCTTTCATTGCGAACATATACATTTGAATTTGATATAATAATTCATCTCTTTTACTGCTAACTTTTAATTTATATACATGATTCTTATATTTTGAGTATAAATTTCTAAACATATTTCCTTTATTGAAACCTTCTAAAGGTGAATATAATTTATCCTCTCTATTAAAATTAATACTATCAATATTTACATCAACATCAATGTCATTAATTTTATTTTTATTATAATTTTTATTAAATTCAAATTCTTGTTCTGCCATCATGATGTCAAAGTAATTATTATTTTCATCAAAATACATATTTATTTCCTCCTGAATTATTGTATGTATGATTTTTGACTATTGTATAGACTGTTTCATTAAAAAAATGTAAAATATACAAAAATACTTGTATATATTTTTATGTTAATGATACAATAGTTATGGTGATAAAAATGCAATATAAAATAACAACATATTCTGAAGAAGAAACAATTGAATTAGCGCAAAATATAGAGTCAGAAAAATTTCCTAATATGGTAATATGTTTAGTAGGAGATTTGGGAAGCGGTAAAACTGTTTTTGCTAAAGCATTTGCATCTTCCTTAGGGATTACTGATAATATCACATCTCCAACATTCAATATCATTAAAGAATATGATAATGCCGAAATGAAATTATTTCATATGGATGTATATAGACTAAGTGATATCAAGCAGGATTTAGGTATAAGTGAGTATTTTAATAAAAAGGGAGTTTGTATTATTGAATGGGCAGATTTAATTGAAGATATCTTACCTAAAAATAGATTAGATATTAAAATAAGAATGGTTGATGAAAATACTAGACAAATCATTATTACACCTCATGGTAGTAAATATGAAGATCTATGTGAAAGAGTATTATAAACTCTTTTTTTTTATATCAAAATATTGTAAAATATAACTAGAATAAAAAGGAGGATTTTATGAGAACATTAAGTGATAAAGAATTAAGAAATATTAAGGCGTTTGTAAGGGCAACTGATTATTTATCAGTAGCACAACTTTATTTAAAAGATAATCCTTTATTAAAAGAAAAATTAACTTTAGAACATATAAAACCAAATGTTGTAGGTCATTGGGGAACAGCACCTGGGCAGAATTTTGTTTATGCTCATTTAAATAGAATTATAAAAAAATATAAATTGGATATGATTTATGTATCTGGACCTGGACATGGTGGTCAGGCAATGGTTGCTAATACATATTTGGAAGGTAGTTATACAGAAGTTTATCCAAATATTACAGAGGATATCGAGGGACTAAAAAAACTATGTAAACAATTTAGTTTTCCCGGAGGAGTATCATCTCATGTAGCGCCTGAAACACCTGGCAGTATAAATGAAGGTGGTGAACTTGGGTATAGTTTAGCACATGCATTTGGAGCAGTACTTGATAATCCTGATTTAATAGCTGCTTGTGTGGTTGGAGATGGGGAAGCAGAGACTGGTCCTTTAGCGGCATCATGGCAACTAAATAAAATCATTAATCCTTTAACAGATGGTATAGTTTTACCTATATTACATTTAAATGGTTTTAAGATAGCTAATCCAACTATACTTGCAAGAATACCAGAAGATGAATTAGTAAAATATTTTGAAGGATGTGGTTGGACACCGTATATAGTAGAGGCATCTACTACTGATAAGATTCATGAAAAAATGGCAAAAACATTAGATAGATGTATTGAAGATATAAAGATAATAAAAAGCAAAACTAGGTTAAATAAAAGAGCGACTTATCCAATGATAATCTTGAAAACTCCAAAAGGTTGGACTGGACCTAAAATGATTGATAAAAAATTAGTAGAGGGTAGTTTTAGATCTCATCAAGTTCCAGTAGTGGTAAATAAAGATCATGAGGAAAATCTACCTATATTAGAAGCATGGTTAAAAAGTTATAAACCAGAAGAGTTGTTTGATGAAAATGGAAAATTGAAAAAAGAATTAAAAGCATTAATTCCACCTAAAGAATTGAGAATGGGCATGAATCCACATACTAATGGTGGACTACTATTAGAAGAATTACAAATACCTAATTTTAAAGAATATGGAATTGAAGTTAAAAAACCTGGCTCAGTTATTGTTCAAGATATGATGGAACTTGGATATTTTATTAGAGATATTATTAAATTAAATGAAAATAAAAAGAATTTTAGAATTTTTGGTCCTGATGAGGCATTATCTAATAGACTTAATCATGTTTTTGAAGCAACTAATAGACAATGGAATGGAATTAAATATGATACTGATGAATATTTGAGTACTTATGGTAGAGTAATAGACTCTGTGTTATCAGAACATCTATGTGAAGGCATGCTTGAAGGGTATTTACTAACAGGTAGACATGGTTTCATACATAGTTATGAAGCATTCATTAGAGTAATTGATTCTATGGCATCTCAACATGCAAAATGGTTAAAAGTAACTAAAGAACTTCCTTGGAGAAAAGAAATATCATCTTTGAATTATATATTAACATCTTATGTATGGCAACAAGATCATAACGGTTTTACTCATCAAGATCCTGGATTCTTAAATCATCTTGTAACTAAGAAAGCAGATACTGTTAGAATATATCTACCACCTGATACTAATACATTGATATCATGTTTTGACCACTGTATTAAAACTAAAAATTATATAAATGTTATTGTTGCATCAAAACATCCTAGATTACAATGGTTTAATATGGAAGATGCTGTTAAACATTGTACAAAAGGTTTAGGTCGTTTGGAATTTGCTTGTAATGATGAAGGAAAAGAACCAGATATAGTAATGGCATGTGCTGGTGAAACTCCTACTATAGAGACATTAGCGGCAGTTAAAATATTAAGGGAAAACTTTCCAAAATTAAAAATAAGAGTTATTAATGTTGTCGATTTAATGAAATTAGTTAGTCCTGATAATCATCCACATGGTCTTGATGATGATGAATATGATAATTTATTTACTAAAAAGAAACCAATAATATTTGCATTTCATGGTTATCCACATTTAATACATCAATTATCTTATAAAAGAAGTAATAAAAGTATGCATGTTCATGGTTATATTGAAGAAGGTACAATTACAACTACTTTTGATATGAAAGTTCAAAACAAATTAGATAGATTCCATTTAGTAATGGATGCATTAAAATATCTACCTCAACTTGGAGATAAAAGAAGCGCATTAAATGAATGGTGTAAAAATAAATTAATTGAACATAAAGAATATATTAGTGAATATGGAGAAGATTTACCAGAAATAAAAAATTGGAAATGGGAATAAATAAAAAACTTCACGTTGCGTGAAGTTTTTAAAATGTATCAATATTAACTACTATATAATCATAATCACTCATATCAAATGGTTGATTACAATATTTACATACTGCAGAATCATTTAAATCTAAACTAGCGCCACATCCTGGGCACCTTCTGATTTCTGAAAGAGATAAGGCATTCCTTTTCTTTGAAAATATTATGTTGTGATTTGTTACTATTCTGTGATCATTAACACCACTTAAGAAGTTACCATTTTCATCTATTAAGTAATCCATATATTTAGATTCTATATTTACATGAACAAGTATTTCTTCATCAGTTATATCGATATTTGTTATTTTAGTTGAACTTACATTCATTTCATCAAATAATCTTGTAGCATTCATACTGATGTATTTGTCTGTTAATTTACAAAATTTTTCATAAACTTCATTGGATAAGTAATGCTTAACTGATGTCATGTCATTATCCATGATACCATTTAATATCATGATAAATATATGATCTACTTTTGTTAGAAATGTTCCTTCTGAAAAGTTTTTATCTAATTTTTCTAATTCTTCTATCATTTAAACTCCTGTCTTTTATTTTCTTTTTTAGCAAGTACCCAACTATAAGTATTTTTAACTAGTGTACTATTACAGTATTCACAAACATTTGATGCTGAATTCTTATTTATTGGAGCACCACAACTTGGACAATTTTTAGTTTCTTTTTTATTTATAGTACTTACGAATGTTAATTCATATGTCACTGATACTTTATGATTTTTATTTCCTCTTAAGACATTATTGCTTATATCGACAACATAATCGAAGAAACTAACTTCTAATACTACTTTCATAGTAATTTGATTATTTGATACATTAATTGCAGTTGTATCTATTTTTTCTAGTGCAAAATCACTCATTATATTTTTTTGTTTTTTAGCTTTTAATGCTTTTAATTGCATATTATATGTATTGAAAAGTTCATCAGTTAATAAATTTCTTAATGCTTTAGTATCAAAGTTACTCCATGCTTTTTGTGTATCTAAATATATTTGATATGCATCATCTAAGAATTTTTGCTTATTAAAGTCATCAATATATTTCTTAATGTATTCTTCATCAATTGGACTATATTTATATTCAGGAATATATTTGCTTGTTGTCGTGACATTGTTATATTTTAAATAGTAGATTATAATAACAACGATAATTATAAATACTACGAATCCAAAACTAGAAAAACTACCAGAACTACTACTTCCACTATAGGAATAATCTGAATCCCAATCAGAACTGCTCCAACTAGAACCACCCCAGTCAGAACCTCCACTCCAACTAGAACCTCCTGTATCAAAGTCTACATCCCATCCACTATCTGCTTTGATATTATCTAGATTTAATAAAAATAACGCTCCAAATAATAGAGTACATAAAACTCCTAAGAAATATTTTACTTTTTTATTCATGCTACCACCTACTATAAATTATACCATAAATTTTTTAATTTTTTCTTTAATTTGACTTTTTGTTCACAAAATTTTAACAATTGGAGTCTATACTTATAAATATGAAAGGAGAGATGCTTATAGAAAATAAAATGTGAACATGAAAACACTTTACTAAAATTAAATAAATAAATGTGAATATATGTAAATATTCCTACCTTACTGCTTATAATAAACTTTTAAGAACACATGACTCAATGTGTTCTTTTATAATAAAAAGAAGTATTACTTTTTATAGTTTAATACTTCTTCTACATCATCTAAATGATATTTTGTCTTACCGATTATTTGATAATCTTCGTGACCTTTACCTAATATTAGCAAGATATCATCTTTATTCATTATATCGATTCCTTTTTTAATTGCTTCTTTTCTATCCAATATAACTTCATAATTATCTTTTGTAACTCCATCTAAAATATCTTTCATAATATTTTCTGGTTTTTCAGTTCTTGGATTATCATTTGTAAAAATAACATGATCAGAGAGATCTGTAGCAATTTTACCCATTATTGGTCTTTTCTTAGGATCTCTATCGCCACCGCAACCTATAATAGTAATAACTCTATTTTTCTTTAATTCTGAATAAGCATTTATTACTTTTTCTTCAGCATCAGGTGTATGTGCATAATCAATAACAGCAAATCCATTATTAACTTCATATACTTCACATCTTCCTTTAGGTGCCTTTAACATAGGAGTTTTTTTAATTATTTCTTCTATTGAATAATCTAATTGATTACATATAGCTAAGCATGTTAAGTAGTTATATATATTAAATTTACTTGTTAATGGTATTGAAACAGTATATTCTTTATTATTATATTCAAATGTTATACTTGTTTTATTAGGAAATGTCTCATATTCCTTAATGTTGTAATCACCATCATTACCAATAGTATATCTATTATGACCATCTTTACTAAAATATTTAGAATATTCATCATCTTTATTAACTATTATTTTAGCATTATCTCTTAAATGTTGTAATATTAATAATTTAGCATTTAGATAATTTTTCATAGTTTTATGATAATCTAAATGATCTTCTGTTAAATTTGTATACGCTATTAAAGAAAAATCAATTCCTGATAATCTATCATATGATAATGCTTGTGAACTAACTTCCATAACTACACATTTTGCGCCACTTTCATAAGCATTAACTAAAAGATTATATAAAGTTAATACATCAGGTGTAGTATTATTAAGAGAAATAAAATCATCTTTATAATAATATCCAATTGTACCTATATATGCACAATTTAAACCCAATTCATTTAACATTTGATAAGTTAAATAGCAACTAGTTGTTTTACCATTTGTACCAGTAACACCAATTAGTTTTAATTTACTTAATTTATCTCCATATTCTTTCTTTAATATATCTTTTAAATATTTATCTGTGTCTGGAACTATTTCATAAGGAATATCAAAATCTATTTTTCTATCACAAATTATTTTACTAGCACCATTTTTTATTGCTGATGGAATATAATCATGACCATCAACTGTTAAACCTTTCAATGCAACAAAAATTTGTCCTTTTTGTACTTTTCTTGAATCACTTTCGTATTTTAACATAAAAACCTCCATTTACTTAATTATATCATTATATTTATTTATTTTATTAATAATCTAGTTTGACGTGTAAATTATTAGTAAATTAAGCATACTAATATAGGTGATTATATGTGGATTTTATTTGCACTTTTAGCAGCGGTGTTTTCTGGATTAACAACTATTTTTGCAAAAAAAGGTGTTAAAAATATAGATTCTTTATTATCAACATCGATAAGAACAGCTGTTATTTTAATAATATCCTTTTTGATAGTTATACTCTTTAATTCATTTGAAAAAATAAATAGTAAAACTATTGTATATCTTATATTATCTGGAATATCTACATCTTTATTATGGATAAATTATTTTAAAGCACTTGATTTTGGTAATGTAAATGAAGTAACACCAGTTGATAAAACTAGTATAGTTATTACATTAATTTTATCAAGTATATTTTTAAATGAGAAAATAACTATTATAAAAATCATATCTAGTATTTTGATAATAATGGGTACTTTTTTAATGGTTAATAAATCTGAACATTCTAATAATAAAAAATGGTTAAAATATGCTATACTAACTGCAATTTTTACAAGTGTGTCTGCTATAATAAGTAAAATTGGATTAAGAGATATAAATCCTAATTTAGGTAATTTTTATAGAACATTAGTTGTATTTATACTTATATGGATTCATGCATTTATTAAAAATAAACCAAAGAAAATTAAAAATATTAAGAAACAAACTTGGATTTATTTAATATTATCAGGTATCACTACAAGTTTATCGTGGGTATGTTATTTTCATGCACTTAAAAATGGACAAGCAAGTATGGTATTTCCAATAGAAAAATTAAGTGTTGTTGTAAGTATTGGTATGTCTTATATAATGTTGAAAGAAAAAATGACAAAAAAATCTATCATAGGTTTAGTATTAATAGTTATTGGTACATCAATATTGCTAATTTAACTATAATTAAATTTAAATATTTGATATAATTGATTTGGTGGTAGTATGAAAAAAATTAAAATTAATAATGAAAAATTAAAAGAGGTTAGTGGTAAATCTAAAGGATTGATTGATGAATTTAAAACTTTTATTAAAAGAGGTAATGTCATAGATTTAGCAGTAGGTGTAATTATTGGTAGTGCTTTTAGTAGTATAGTTTCATCTTTAGTAGATGATATATTAATGCCTTTAATTGGTGTTGTCATAGGAGGCTATGATTTTAGTGAACTATCTATTAAAATAGGACAATCAACTATTAAATATGGTATGTTTATACAAAATATAATAAACTTTTTAATAATTGCATTTTGTGTATTTATATTTGTTAAATTACTTAATAAGTTAGAACATTATAAAGAAGAAACTAAAAAAGAAGAAAAAGTAAAAAGTGATGAGACAATTTTACTAACTGAAATAAGAGATTTATTAAAGAATAAGTAGGAGAGAATTATGGGATTTAGATTTAAAAAGTCATTTAATATTGGAAAACATTTTAAAATTAATTTAAGTAAATCAGGAATTGGATATAGTTTTGGTGTTAAAGGTTTTAGAATAGGAAAAACTGCAAAAGGAAAAACAGAAAAAACGCTTTCTCTTCCTGGGACTGGTTTATCTTATAAAACCATTAAAAAAGAAGATGGTTTAAAAGATACTAAGAAAACAAAGTATGATAAATCAAAATTAAAAGAAAAAACATTTGATGAACTTGTTGATTCAGTAGCAGAATCTTTTGTTGATAATATTGATAAGTAAACAAATTGTAAAAAATGTTATAATTACGTTGTTTTATAAATATTTATGATAAAATTAGAATGGTGAATAGTATGAAAAGATTTTTAGAAGTATTTTTGATTGCAGTATTTGTTATCGTTATTTTGATAGTTATGGATTCATCTAGATTAAAAGAAGAACAATATAATACCAAACCGATAATAACGATACATGAGGAGTATACTGAAAAATATGTTAGGTATGATGGTATATTTTATTCAATGAGATATTTGACAAATAGTCCACAAACTAAGGGTAGTTTAGATACTAAGACAATTTATGGAAGTGAATTCTGGTTGTTTAATAAAAAATTAATATGGTCAAATATAAGTTAAAAAAAATTAAGTCCTCGAACTTAATTTTTTATTTAAATCTTCTTTTATAAGTATATTGAGATAAATGCTCATCTTTTATGTATTGTTTTTCTATAAAATTGAATATTTGATAACAATTGTCACAATCATCACATAAATATACATTTTGATCATCCCAACAGAAATAACCAGTTTCGCACATATTAGAGTATGATTTTGTTACAACATAACCTAAATCATATTGTTCATGTGATTTATAACTTATCATTGCTTTTATTATTGCATCATTTACTTCATTATAAGAACTTTCTAAAACTAATTTAGCTTCATTATTTAATTTAATAGTCTTTTTTGGCATAAAAACCTCCTTTGTGTTTCTAAATATTATAGCACACTATTTAGAATTGTCAATTTTATAATTTTTAGATATAATTAAATAGAGAGTAGTTGATAACATGAATAAAAAAGATAAAATTTTAAAAATGCTTTTAATAATGGTAATTAGTGGAATTTTCGGTTTTATTTATGAAACTATATTTTATAGAATTGATTTAGGTTACTTTGTTAAAAGAGGTGATACGTTAGGACCTTGGTTACCAATATATTCTTTTGGAGGTCTATTAATAACTTTAATATATGTTAAGGATAGTAACAATAGTTTTGAAATATTTTTAAGAAGTATGTTAGTCTGTGGAGTTTTAGAATACATATGTGGGTTTATATTTTTAGAATATTTTGGTTTAAGATTATGGGATTATAATAATGAAATATTAAATTTTGGAAATATAAATGGATTTATATGTTTAAGATCAATTTTATTTTTTGGAATATCGGGTGTATTCTTAGTGAGAATTGTTAATCCTTTATTAGACAAATTTAAAAATAAGGTTAATAAGTATGTGTATTATTCATTTTGTATTATACCCGCATTCTTATTGCTAGTTGATGTATTGACACATAATTTAGTAAATTTAATTAAATAGGAGGAAATTGTGAAAAAATATTTATATGATTATATTAAAGAGATAGATAATAAATTAGAAAATAATAAAAATAGTAAATCTTTAAAAGAGGAACATTTAGTAAAAATAAACTTTTTTCAACACGAAAGATTAATACATTTAATAGTGACTTTATCTTTTGCATTATTGACTTTAGTTAGTATTTTAATTTCAAAATATTATTGTAGTTTTATATTTATAACAATAGTATTATTAATTTGTTTAATATTCTATATAGTTCACTATTATTATCTTGAAAATGGTGTTCAATATTTATATAAACAATATGATAGGATGAATAAGAATGAAAATTAACAAGTTATAAACACTTGTTTTTTATTTGATAAATATTGTAAAATATACTCGAAAAGAGGTGTTGTAGGATGATTGTAAATAATTTAGTAAAGGGAATATTAAATAAATAGTTATTATGATTTATTCATAATAACGGAAAGGGATTATGAATAATATAGGAAGAATTATAAGTGTAAATAAAACTAATTGGATAGTTTTATACAACAATAGAACTTATCAAGGAATAGTAAATAATAGTTATGAAAATAATTTTTTACCATCAGTTGGAGATTATGTAGATATATCAATTGATAAATATGAAAACTGTATAATTAAAAATATTTGTAATAGAAAAAACTGTATATCAAAGGTATCCGTAGATAGAACTAATGAAAATTATAAAAAAGGAAAAAAACAAGTACTTGCTGCGAATATTGATGTTGTTTTTGTAGTAACTAGTTTGAATAATGATTTTAATATTGCAAAGTTAGAGCGTTTGGCACTAGTAGGTACTGAGTCAAAATCTAAAGTTGCCTTTTTACTTACTAAAGCAGATTTATGCACTGAAAGTGAAATAGAAGTGTATGAATATTTAATAAAAGAAAGATTTCCTGATTATCCAGTATTCGTCATAAGTACATTTGATAAAACTGGTATTGATAAATTAAAAACTATATGGAAAGAAAATGAAACTGCAGTTTTTATCGGAAGTAGTGGTGTTGGTAAATCTACTTTAATTAACTATTTACTTGAAGATGACATTATTAAAACAAATGAAATTAGATTATGTGATGATAAGGGTAAGCATACTACCACAAGCAGAAATCTTTATATTTTGAAAGATACAAGAGTAGTTATAGATGAACCTGGTATAAGAAGTGTTGCTTTGAGTGAAGAAAATGATGGATTAGATATAGTATTTAATAAAATTAAAAAGTTAGAATCTCAATGTAAATTCACAACTTGTACACATGAAAATAAATATGGATGTGCAGTTTTAGATGCAGTTGATAAAGACATAATATCTATTGATGAGTTAAATAGATATAAAAAATTAAAGAATAAACAAAATGGTAAAAATAAAGAAAAGATTATGAAAGATAAGTTAAATTATTATAAAACAAAGAAAAGTCATCGTTAATGATGACTTTTAATCTTACTATAATTCCTATTTATCTTCTTCAGTAAATAAATCTTTAATATCAATACTTAATACTAAAGATAATCTCCATAAAGTACCTAGTGAAAATGTTTGATGATTTTTACTTTCTATATTTGATATGAACTGAGTTGAATATTGCATTTTGTTAGCAAGTTGTTCTTGCGTAAGACCTTTTTCCTTACGAATTTTTTTTATATTTTTGCTAACAAGTTCATACACATAATTTTCATTATTTTTGTCAAACATAAAAACCACCATATCTTTCAACTACCACTAATAATATTTTCTCATTTTTTTTATAAATTATACTTACACTATTCGAGTAAGTTGTGATATAATGATTGTAGAAAGGAGTAGTAGGGTATGTCAGTAGAAGATAATCACAAAAACAGTGGTTTAGCAACAGCTAGTTTAGTTATTGGAATTGTTGGAATGGTATTATCATTTATACCTTTGATCAATAATGTTGCATTCTTTTTAGGGATTCTTGCTTTTGTTTTCGGATTAATTCCATTGTTAAAGAAAACATGTAAAGGCAAAGCAATAGCTGGAATTGTTCTAGGAATTTTATCTATTGTTATTACTTTAGTAATGCAAAGTGCAATTTCTGATGCTTTTGATGAAGCAGGTAAAGAACTAGATAAGATGAGTGGAAATAGTACTGAGGAAGTTTTAAAAAACGATGTTGAAGTTAAATTAGGCGATTTTGATGTTGTTGAAGGACAATATGGCTTAACTGATACAAAATTAGTGGTATCTGTTAAAAATATTACTAAAGAGAAAAAATCATTTACATTTCATATAGAAGCAGTAGATAAAGATGGTAAAAGAATCGAAGATGACTATGTTTATGCTAATGATTTAAACGCAGGACAAACACAAGACTTTGAAATTTTTACATATGTTGCTGATGAAAAACTTAGTGCTATGAAAAGTGCTACATTTAAAATAGTAGAAGCATCTGCAATATAATAAAAGAGATGATGACATCTCTTTTTGTATGAAAAAATTACCATAAAATTACCATGAACCAGTCAAAAAAACAATAATTAACAAGAAAAAACCAATAAAAAAAGCCTTAATATAAAGGCTTAATTGCAATTTGGAGCAGGTGATGGGAATCGGACCCACGTTAGCAGCTTGGAAGGCTGAAGTTCTACCATTAAACTACACCTGCGTTTAATGCAATATTAATTTTACTTTATAAAGATTGCTTTGTCAACTCTTTTTTTATATTTTTTCGATTTAAAAAGAAGATTTTATATCTTCCTTCATTTTTTTAGTTGAAAACAATTTTTTCATCGTCATCATCATTGCTTTTAGCAAATAAATTTCCGAATGTTAAGTATTGATTATTCATTATAATCATCTCCTCAATAACATTATATCATACTTGTTCTTTTTATCAATAATTTTATATAATTTATTTTATTTTTAAATAAAATTTGCTATAATTATTATGACATTAGAAAGAAGGTAAACATATGAAAAATTTATTTGATTTAACTGGAAAATATGCGATTGTAACAGGAGCAAGTTCTGGATTAGGACGTCATGCTGCATTGTCATATGCATCTATGGGAGCAAATGTTGCATTACTTGCAAGAAACATAGAAAAACTTAAAGAAGTAGAAGCAGAAATAAAAAAATACAATGTTAAAACATTATTAGTTGAGTGTGATGTTACTAAAGAAGAAAGTGTTAAAAAAGCTGTAGAAACTGTTATGAATAATTTTGGAAGAGTAGATATTCTATTAAACAATGCCGGAGTGGCAGTATCTGGAGGAGTAGACACATTAAGTGAAGATGATTGGGATAAATCATTTAATACTAATGTTAAAGGGATGTACTTTATGAGTAAGTATGTAATACCTGTTATGAAAAAACAAAATTATGGAAAGGTAGTTAATGTTGCATCAGTAAATGCCATTGTTGGTGACAAAGAAGATATATTTATTAGACATTCATATAATGCATCAAAAGCAGCTGTTCTCGGACTTACTAAAGGAATGGCTTGTAGTTATGCTAAATATAACATTACAGTAAATGCAGTAGGACCAGGACTTTTTGAGACAGGAATGACTAAAGATACATTATTCAAATCAGAAGAATTTTTAAATGCATATAACAAAATGAATCCATCAAATAGACCGGGAAAAGAAGGAGAAGTAAGTGGACCAATATTATTTTTATCAAGTGATGCGTCTAGTTATGTTCAGGGCCAATTTATAGTTATTGATGGTGGAGGTTCATCAGTATAATCATTACTTAAAGTAATGGTTTTTTCTTTATAAAATGATTAAATTGTTATATAATAGTAATAGGTGATTAGTATGGATAGAATGAATGAAATTGTAGAACTTTTAAATAAATGGTCATATGAATATTATGTTCTTGATAGACCTACTGTGGATGATAGTGAATACGATAGATTAATGCAAGAATTGATTAGAATAGAATCTTCACATCCAGAATGGGTAAGAGATGATTCACCAACTAGAAAAGTAGGCGGAGAAGCAATTAGCAAGTTTGAAAAAGTAGTTCGTAAAATTCCAATGTTAAGTTTAGGAAACGTTTTTAATGAGGAGGAAATAAGAGAATTTGATTCTAGGATTGCTAAAGAATTTAAAGATAGAGAATATGTTTGTGAACTTAAAATAGATGGACTTGCAGTAAGTCTTGAATATGAAAATGGAAAGTTTGTAAGAGCCGCAACTAGAGGAGATGGTGTGACTGGAGAGGATATAACACATAATGTTATGACTATCAAAACTATTCCACATATTTTACCCGAACCTGTTACTTTGGATATACGTGGTGAGATTTACATGCCTAAAAAGAGTTTTGAAAGACTTAACGAGAAGTTTATAAAAGAGGGGTTATCACCATTTCAAAATCCAAGAAATGCTGCGGCTGGCTCTATTAGACAGCTTGATCCTAAAGTAGCAGCATCAAGAAGACTTGATTCATTTCTATATCATTATCCTTTGACACCTTTTAAAACTCATTATGAAACATTGCAATATATGAAAAGATTAGGTTTTATAGTAAATCCTAATATAAGATTGTGTAAAAATATAGATGAAGTAATTAATTATATTAAAGAATGGACAATTAAAAGACCTGAATTACCTTATGAAATAGATGGTGTTGTTATTAAAGTAAACGATATAAATGAACAAAAAGAATTAGGTTTTACTGCTAAAGTACCTAAATGGGCTACTGCATATAAATTTCCACCAGAGCATGTTATGACTAAACTTACTGATATTATATTTACAGTGGGAAGAACTGGTCAGATAACACCAAATGCTGTACTAGAACCAGTTAGAGTAATGGGAAGTACTATTTCTAGGGCAACGTTACATAATAAAGATTATTGTATTTCTAAAGATATAAGAAAAGGTGATTATGTTTACATATATAAAGCTGGTGATGTAATACCTGCGGTTGATAGAGTAGAATTTTCTAGAAGAAATGGTACTGAAGAAGAATTTAGAATGATAGAGTACTGCCCAATGTGTGGTAGTAAACTTGTTCAAAGAGAAGGTCTTGTAGATTATTTCTGTGAAAATATACATTGCCCTGCTAGAAAAATAGAAGGTTTAATCCACTTTGTTTCAAGAAATGCTATGAATATTGATGGTTTGGGCGATAGAATAATTGAAGATTTCTATAATTATGGATACATTAAGAAATTTAGTGATATTTATAAGTTAAATGATAAAAAAGAAGAACTTACATTATTAGAAGGTTTTGGTAATAAAAGTATAGATACTTTACTAAATAATATAGAAAATTCTAAGAAAAATTCACTTGATAGATTATTATTTGCTCTTGGTATACCTGGTATAGGTGCTAAAACTGCAAAATTATTATGCAAATATTATAAAAATATTGATTTACTTATGAAAGCATCAGCAGAAGAATTAGCAAAAATAAAAGATATTGGAGAAATTTTATCTATAAATGTAGTAGAATACTTTAAAAATGAGAATAATATTAATGAATTGAATGAACTTAGAAGATTAGGCGTTAATATGAATAGTGAAGCAAATGAAATAATTGAAGATGATAACTTTAAAAATAAAAGATTTGTAATTACTGGTTCTTTTGATAATATAACTAGAGATGAAATAAAAGAGTATATAGAAAAAAGAGGTGGATTTACTAGTGATTCAGTTAGTAAAAAGACTTCTGTAGTGCTTGTTGGAAAAGATCCTGGTAGTAAAAAAGATAAAGCAGATGAGCTTAATATTTCTATATGGAATCAAGATAAATTATTTAATATAATGGGAATAGTAGAAAAATAAAATAAAATATAGTATAATTAATAAAGCCAAAGGAAGGTGTTAAATTAAATGAGCAAAAGAAAAAACTTACAAAATAATAAAGTATTATGGGGATTATTAGGACTTTTATTAGTATGTTTCCTAGTATTAGGTTTTGGGTTTTATAAATATTTTTATTCAGGTGCAGGAAACAACAAATATGGTGATAGATTAGATGATATTGATAAATATCCACTTTCTAAGACACTTAATGATGATATTAAATCTGTATTTAATGATAATTCTGAAGTTAGTAAAACTACTGTAGATGTTAAAGGAAAAGTTATATATATTAATATAGATTTTGGTTCTTCTATAAAAGTGTCACAAGCACAAGATATTGCAGTTAAAGCACTTGAAAAAATTGGGGAAGAAAATTTAAAATATTATGATGTGCAATTTATATTAACTTATTCAGGAACAGAAAGTAATGAGAACTTCCCTGTATTTGGTTCTAAAAGCTCAAGTAGTTTAAAAGTAGTATGGTGAATTTATGAAGTTAATGAAAAATAATAAAAAGAAAAAAACAACTATAATAGTGTTTTCAGTAATAGTATTTATTGTATTTGCTTTTTTTGGAACATTATATTATATAACTAGTACAGTAAATAATTATAGTTTTGCAGAAAAAAAATGGATAAATGATAATGCATCAAAGTCATTAGACGTATATATTGAACCTAACTTACCTATTTTTTCTAGTAATGGTAGTGGTGTGTTCAATGATTATATAAAAGCACTTAAAGAGGATACTAATCTTACATTAAATGTTATTTCTACTGAAGCAAATGATACAATAAAACTTAAGAATAAAAACAGTATAGATGATAAAGATACTGTAATATACAAAGATCATTTTATTGTTGTTGGACAAATGGATTCAGTTAATAAACTTACAGATTTAAATAATAAAAAGATAGGTGTATTATCTTCTGATATAGAATCTATTTCATATTATTTAACTGAATATAAAAGCATAAATTTAACTGAATATGATGATATAGATGATTTAATGGCGTATTATCAAAATGATGAAATTGAATATATGATAATCCCTATGTATAGATATTTGGATAAAATAATATCTAATAAATATGAAATAATATATCATTTGGATGGGTTATATTCATATTATTGTTTAGAATTAAATGATAAAGATAGTGTACTTAGCAGTGTTGCTTCTAAATTCTATTACAGATGGGAAGAGACTGCTAAGAGTAAAATCAATGAATATTTTTTAGATTTATACTTTACATCTAAGAATTATTCTGAAATGGATAAAGAGGCTATAACTAATGAGGATTTAATAGTTGGTTATGTAACTAATCTTCCATATGAAGGAATGATACATAATAAATTTACTGGTCTTACAGATACTTATTTATCTAAATTTGCAGATATGACAGGTGTAACATATAAATATATTGAATATGATGATACTAAGAAATTAAATTCTGCATTGAGTTCATCTAAAGTAGATTTAGTTTTAAACTATTATTCTTTAAATTCAGATAATTATACTAGTACTAGAACACTTGGAACTACTGAATATGTTGTACTTGCTCATGTTGATAATAATATAGTAGTAAATTCATTATATAGTCTTGTTAACTCAAATGTTAACATGCTATCAACAATGAATTTGAAATATAATATGGCAAGTAAAAATTTATTTGAAATTAAAGATTATGCTAATATTAAAACATTGCTAAAAAATATAGATAAAGATTCAATAATAATTATTGAAAAAGAAGTTTATGATTACTATAAAGATTCTAAACTTAAAAATTATAGTATTAGATATATAGATACTGTTAGATTAAATAATTCATTCTTATTAAAAAAAGATAATACTGCATTTAATAACGTGTTTGATTTCTATTTAAGTACATTAAGTTCAAATGAGATGAAGAATGAAAGTGTAGTAGGAGTAATAACTACTTTAAAAAATAATAGAGTATTTGGATTTATAATGTCTAATTTAATATATATAATTATTGCAATTGTTATAATAACTTTTGTTACTTATGGAATTTTAAGAAATTCATTATATAAGAAAAAGGCTAAAAAAGAAGATAGATTATATTATTTAGATGCAATGACTAATTTAAAGAATAGAAATTATTTAAATGATAATATAGAATTTTGGAATTCAAGTAAATTATATCCACAAGCAATTATTGTAATAGATATTAATAAATTAAAGACTTTAAATGACAAATATGGTCATGAAGCTGGAGATAATCAGATAAGATCAGTTGCATCAGTACTTATAAGAACACAAAAAGATAACACAGAAATATTAAGAACTGATGGTGATGAATTTATGATTTATTTAGTTGGATATGATGAAAAGAAAGTAGGTTCTTATATTCATAAGTTAAATCGTGAGATTCAAAGTTCATTATCAAATAGGGATTATGGAGTATCTATTGGATATTCAATGATTAATAGTGAGCAAACTACTATTGATGATGCGATTAATGATTCACTTATGATGATTAAGAAATCTAAAGGTAGTCAAAAATGAAAAACAAAATAAAAGAATTTAAAGAATTAGTATTTGCACGTGAAATGAGTATATTACCTGGTAATCTTGCATTTTCATTCTTTATGGCAATTATACCAATTTTGACTTTAATATTTTATATATCTACACAGTTTCATTTACCTATGGATATAATTAATAATTTTCTAAGTGAAACTTTTCCAAAAGGTGTAGTTGACTTATTACAACCAGTACTTACAAATTCTATATCCATGGATTCTGTTATTACTTTAGTAGTTGGTTTTACTGTTGCTGCTAATGGATGTAATGCAATAATAATCGCAAGTAATACAATATATGGACTAGATAATTCATCATTTTTAAGAAGAATGATTAAAGCAGTGTTTTTAACATTCTGTATAGTTTTACTATTTGGTTTTATTGTGATTGTACAAGTACTTGGTAGTGCGATAATATCACTTATAGGTTCATTTACATCTATAATTGCTGATAATCAAATAATTGTTGATACATTATATTTTATACTTAGAGTTCCTGTTTCATTAATTGTAGTTTATTTATTCATAAAATTAGTATATGTAATTGCACCAGATGAAAAAATACCTAGTAAATATATGATTAAAGGTGCATTATTTACAACTATTTCTTGGTTACTTTTAACATTCTGTTTTTCATATTATGTTAATAATATAGCAAGATATGATTTAGTATATGGTAACTTAGCGAATATTGTTGTGCTACTTTTATGGTTCTATGCTCTTGCATATATATTTGTTCTTGGTTTAAGTATGAATAGATTATCTTACGATGAGGGACTTGAGAAAACAAATTCTATAAAACTTGATGAAATAAGAAAAAAAGTTAATAAAAATAAAAAGTAATGTCAATATACGACATTATTTTTTTTATTGAAATGTTATTATTAAATTGGTGAAAAGTATGATTAAAGTTAAAATAATTGATGAAAATCATGAAAAAGATTTAGAAAATAGTGTTAATAATTTTTTATCTAGTATAGATTATGAAATACTTGATATTCAATTTAGAACAGCGGTTTCAATATTTAGTGAGGAACAAGTATATTGTTTTTCTGCGATGATAATATATAAAGTAAATTAAAAAAGATAACCAATGTTATCTAATTCATAATCCTAAATAATAAGGTACCTAATGCAAGTCCAATACATCCACTTACTATCAATATATATACCATTAATATTCCTCGTACATATCCATAGTATTTTGGAACTAGTTTGTATCCGGATTCTTCACTTTTAATTTGTTTTAAATCTTCTAATTGCATTTGAGCAATTTCTTCAGCACTAAGAGCATCTTCTTGATTTAATTTTCTTTTATTTTTTTCATATGTTCTAAGTGCTCTTAGTTCATCTAATGTAAGTTTTTCTCCAGAATCAAATTTATCATATAATACCTGTGCTTCTTCTCTTGAAATAATTCTTTCATCATTGTTAGTAACTTCTTGTGAATATTCATAACTTCCATTTGCATTAAGACCAGTAACATCATTCGCAATTATTTTTGACTTTATATCAGAATCTTCGTATTTCTTTTCAGTAGTTACTATTTCATTTGTTGCTTCTATTACATGAATAGTACTATCTTCTGAGTGAGTTATTTTTTCATCATTTGCTTTTTCAGTTATTTTTTTATTTGAATGAACAAAATCTAACATATCAATTTCTTGACTTGTCATGGTGTCTAAATCTTTATCTTCTAAAGGTTTCAACTCAATTTCATCATTTATATCTTTTAATTCTTCAAAAAAATCATCAACGTCTAACATATTACTGGCGTTAAATATAGTCATTTTTTCTTTATATGCTTTTGAAATTATTTGTGGATCTTTTGTTTCAATTAAATGAACATCACCATTTTTATCAACATACTTAATGTGTTGTTTACCATTTAAATAAACAATTTGTAATCTTGATTTATCACTAAGTTCACCATTAATCGTATCTAATTGTTCTTGATCTAATTGACTATTTGCATTTAAAATAGCGTCTTTTTGTTTTACATATCTTTCTATTGCTAAGTTATCATTTTTATCTATTAATTCTTGTAATTGGGCACTGTTTAATAACTTAATAGCGTCACTTTCAAATACCATTTTATCAAGACCGTTATCTAATCTTTCATTAAGTTTTCTAATCATTTCGATGTTATCACTTAATCCATCTATTTCATTAATTTTGATATTATATTTACTAGCTAGTTGTTCTGTATAGTACTCAATAAGTCCATTTTCAAGATCTTCTCCATAAGGTAAAAGTACTTTATCACCATCTACTAACAATTCTTTTGTACAAGTAACATCAATTACATTTTTTATAACTTTTCTAATTATTAAACCTTGAATTTCTTCAATAGAAGATACACCAGTTATCATTTCTGATGTAACAAAATTACTTGAATTTAACAATTCAATTTTATTTTGAGGTAAGTTACTTCCATATTTACTTAACAAACATTTAATAACTAATGATTCAAATTGTTTTACCTTATCTAATGTAATGTCACTCATATATCCTCCATTATTGTCATTTTAATTATATAATAGTTTAAGTATATTTTCAACTTTTTTTTTATTTTCATATATGCTATAATATTAGTGAATAAATTCATGTGGAGGTGTATAAACATATGAAAGTAATATTTATAAAAGATGTTAAAAAACAAGCACATAAAGATGAAATAAAGGAAGTTAAAGATGGATATGCTAAGTTTTTAATTAATGAAGGTTTAGCAGTACCATATACATCTAAGAGTGCGAATGTTCTTGATAATGAAATTAAAGATAGAGAAGCAAAAGAACAGGCATTAATTGATGAATGCAATAAATTGAAGAAAGAACTTCAAAGTAAAAAAATAGTATTTAAAGTTAAAACTGGTTCTCAAGATAGAGTATTTGGTAATATAAGTACTAAGCAAATAAGTGAAGAGTTTAGTAAAATGGGGTATAACATTGATAAGAAAAAAATTACTATAGATGGAGATATTAATAGTCTTGGTACACATAAAGTACTAATAACTCTACACAAAAAAGTAAAATTTGAATTTGATATAGTTTTGACTAAACAGGAGTAGATTATGGCAAGAAAAGAACCTCAAAATATAGATGCTGAAATATCTGTTTTAGGCTGTGGTTTTCTAGAAAGAACTGCTCTTGATAAAATAATGGATGAAGTAACTGATGAAATGTTTTATAGTGTTGAAAATAGAACAATATATAAGGCAATGAAAAACCTACATACAAATAATATTCCTGTTGATGCCGCTACTGTATGCAATGAACTTGATAAAAATAAGGAATTATCTAAAGTTGGTGGAGTTGAGTATATTACTGATATTATTAATTCTGTACCTTCAACTGCTAATTTAAATTATTATATTAAGATTATTTTTGAAAAAAGTATTTTAAGAAATTTAATAAATAAAACTACTAAAATACAAGAAGAATGTTATGAAGAACAAGATAGTATTGTAGATATAGTAGAAAATGCAGAGAGAAACATATTAAGTGTTTATAATGACAGATTAGGAAAAGATATTAGAAGTATACAAGATGTACTTCCGGATGTACAAAAAAATATGGAAGCTCTTGCTGAATCTAAAACCGATTTTACTGGTATTAGAACAGGATATTATGATTTTGATAATATGACAAGAGGGCTTCAAAAGAAACAAGTTATTATAGTCGCAGGAAGACCAGGTTGTGGTAAGAGTGCCTTTGCTTTAAATGTAGCATTGAACGCCGCTATTAAGAATAAAAATAGTATAGCGTTTTTCTCACTTGAAATGGGTGTAGAAGAAATAGCTAAAAGAATGTTTGGATGCGTTGGTAAGATTGATGGCGATGTATTAAAAACAGGAAAACTTAAAAATAATGACTGGAAAAAATGGAATGAAGCTATGAGTGAACTTTCTGATACTAAGTTCTTTATAGATGATTCAGGTGGACTTACTGTAAGCGAAATTAGAAGAAAGTGTAGAAAACTTAAAAATTCTGATACTGGACTTGATTTAATAGTAATAGACTACTTGCAATTATTATCAAGTTCATCTAAATATGCAGGTCAAAGAGTACAAGAAGTAAGCGAAATAAGTCGTGATATTAAGAAACTAGCAATGGAGTTAGATGTTCCAGTAATCGCTTTAGCACAATTATCAAGAAGCGTTGAGCAAAGAAAAGATGGCGATAAGACACCTAAACTATCAGACCTAAGAGAATCTGGTTCTATTGAACAAGATGCAGATATTGTATTATTTCTACATAGTGATGAATATGGAAAATATGATGGAAATATCAACAGAAAAATAAAATTAATTATTGCTAAGCACAGAGCAGGTCAAACTGGAGCAGTTGATTTAATATTCAAAATGAACACTGGTTCATTTGATAATTATATAAATAAGGAAGATGAGAATGAATAAGGAAAAAATATCTATTTCAATAATATTTTTTACTTTTCTAATTATATGTTTAGTAATTTATATGTGTATTACATTTGAACCTATAGAAAGAAAAGTTAATAAGTATTATCAAGTTTATTTGTCAGATAAAAAAGTAGGATTAATTACATCTAAAGATGAATTATATGACCTTATAGATAAAGAACAAGATGAAATAAAGAAAAAATATGGTGTTAATAAAATATATCCACCAGAAGGTTTAGAAGTACAGGAAGTATTAACATATAATGATGATTTAATGACTACTAAAGAAATTTATGATGAGATAAAAGATTCAGCACCATTCACTATAGAAGGATATGAAGTATCTGTTAAAGGTGAAGATGAGGAAGATTCAAAAAAGTTTTATATTTTAAATAAAAAAGATTTAGATGTTGCGGTTAAAAATACTATATTAGCGTTTTTAACTGAAGAAGAATATAATAATTATTTATCTGGAAAATATAGTAATAAACAAGAAGAAGGTATGGAAATTACTGATGTTTATTTTGATCAAAATGTTACTATAAAAAAGACATATGTATCTACAGAAGAAGAAATAATTACTGATTCTGATGAATTAAGTCAATATTTCTTATTTGGTACTACGAATTTAACAGATAAATATACAGTAAAAGATAATGATACTATAGAGACAATTGCTTATAATAATAAACTTGGTGTATCAGACTTTTTAATAGCTAATCCTGATATAGTTGGTGAAAATGCTCTTTTAGCAGAAGGACAAGAAGTAACAGTTTCTCCTATATCACCTATTGCTAATATAGTTGTTGAATCATTTGATACAGAACTTCAAACTATTAAGCATGAAACTAAGATAGAATATGATAAATCTCTTAGTGCTGATGATATGTATGTTAAACAAAATGGTTCAGATGGATTAAGTAAAGTTACATTTGCCACTAAAGAGATGAATGGTGTAATTCTAAAGAGTGCACAAGTTAGTAATGAAGTTATAAGTGAAGCAGTTGATAAAGTAATAGTAGTAGGTGCTAAAAATGTTGTATATTATGGAAATACTACATATTGGGCATGGCCTACAAGTAAGCCATTTAGAATATCTTCATATTATGGATATAGAGTTCACCCAATTAGAGGAGAAGAACATTTCCATAGTGGAGTTGATATTACTGGTACATCATCAAGAAATATCTATGCTATACAAAACGGAACTGTTAAATCAGCTCAAACTGGATGGAATAGTGGCGCAGGTACTAATGTTAAGATAGATCATGATGGTGGTTATACAAGTGTATACATGCACTTATCTAAATATATGGTAAAACCAGGAGATAAAGTGGAAAAAGGACAAGTTATAGGTATAATGGGTTGTACAGGTTCATGTACTGGTACGCACCTTCACTTAACTATGTATAAAAATGGTGTTATGATGGATCCACTTAAATTATATAAATGATAAAGATTATTGCAGTTGGTTCTTTAAAAGAAAAATATTTAAAAAGCATGGTGGAAGATTATTATAAAAGAATAACTAAATATCATAAGATTGAGTTAATCGAAGTTAAAGATAGTAGTATCACTAAAGAAAAAGATGAAATATTAAAAAAAATAAATAAGAATGACTATATTATTTCATTAGATATACATGGTAGGGAATTTAGCTCTATTGAATTTAAAGATCATTTAGAAAACTTATTTAATAATAGTAAAAGTAATATTACATTTATAATAGGTGGTTCAGATGGCATTGATGATGAGATTAAGAGTCTAAGTAATGAGTTGATATCATTTTCTAAACTAACTTTTCCTCATGGACTTTTTAGGGCAATCTTGCTAGAACAAATATATAGATCATTTAAAATAATGAATAATGAAAGTTATCATAAATAGTGATAACTTTTTAATTATAAAAATATTATTTAGTATGTGGACAATATTGACTATATTTATGTTTATACTTTCAATCTTTGTGGGTAAGAAAATTAAGTATAGAAATTATAAACTAAGAATAAATGAGTTGTTTAGTAAGGATAAAACATCATTGTTTTTAACACTTGGTACTAAGGTTGGAGTAGGTTCAATTATTGGCACAACAGTATGTATAATAGTTGGAGGTTTTGGGTCAATAATATGGATAATCTTATTTTCATTATTAATGAGTTCTATTTGTTATTATGAGTCTTATTTGGGAAAAAAATATAGAAAGAAAAATAAAGATAATTTTATAGGAGGACCATATTTTATATTAAAGTATGGAACTAACAGAAGAATACTTGCTTTATTTTCTTGTATACTTTTAATAATTATTTATTGTTTTTTCTTTCAAATGATACAGTTAAATACTATAAGTAATATGATAGAGATAAATACTAATATTAATAAGATTATTATAATAGTATGTGTTTTCTTAATACTTTTAATAACTATTGATTTATCTATTGATTCAGTGTTAAAACTTATGAATAAAATAGTGCCCATCATGTGCTTTATATTTATTGTTATGTGTTTATTTAGCATATTTAAAAATATTGATATATTAATTTTGTCTTTTAAATATAATTTTAATCAAATTTTTTCAATTAAATCATTATTATCAGGTATGGTAATTGGTATTAAAAGAAGCATATTTATGAATGAAGTATTAGTTGGGACTACTTCAGTATCATCTTCTACTGATAAAAATGACTCTGATATATGTATGAGATATCAAGTTTTAGGAATGTATTTTATTTCGTTTGTTATAACTGCATTAATCTCTTCATTATTATTAATCTATTTATATAATAATAAAGTAACTGATGATTATATTGTATTAATTAACTCAGTGTTTTATATGACAAGTGGTAAAATAGGAGTATATCTTTTAAT
Source organism: uncultured Bacilli bacterium (assembly GCA_934090685.1). Lineage (GTDB taxonomy): Bacteria > Bacillota_I > Bacilli_A > RF39 > UBA660 > CAG-1000. Next base: position 6,546 of record CAKOJN010000004.1, on the reverse strand, counting down.
AATAACATTTATTTTATTTGGTTTTACTACAATATTAAGTGGATATTATATTGGTAAAAATTATATAGAGTATCTAACAGGTAGTAAAGCTTTACTTATTGTTTTTAAAATACTATTTATAATAATTTGTTTACTTGCAATAGTAATAGATAATAGTATTATTTGGAAATATTTAGATTATTTATTATTTATTATGATTATTATTAATTCTTATAGTATAATAAAACTATTAGGAAGTGAGAAAATATGATAGGTAATGATTGGGATATAGTTTTATCTAGTGTATGGGAAAGTCCAAATTTTAAAAGATTTATGAATAAAGTTAAAGAAGAGTATAAAAATTACACATGTTTTCCTAAATGGGATGATATTTTTAATGCTTTAAAGAACACTTCATATAAAGATACTAAAGTTGTTATTATAGGACAAGATCCATATCATGGAGAAGGACAAGCTCATGGACTATCATTTAGTGTTAAAAAGGGAGTTAAATTACCACCTAGTCTTCAAAATATATTTAAGGAATTATATGATGATTTAGGTATTAAAAATGAAGAATGTGGAGATTTAACACCGTGGACACATGAGGGCGTACTTTTATTAAACTCAGTACTTACAGTTAGAAAAGACTTACCAGCATCTCATAGGGATTTAGGTTGGCAATTACTTACAGATCATATAATTAAACTTTTAAATTTAAAAAAGGAACCTATCGTATTTATACTTTGGGGTAGTTTCGCAAGAAGTAAAAAAGCACTAATAACAAACCCTAAACATTTAGTAATAGAAAGTACTCATCCAAGTCCATTTTCTGCCAGAAATGGATTCTTTGGAAGCAAACCATTTTCTAAAACTAATAATTTTTTAAAACAAAATAAAATAAAAGAAGTGAATTTTACACTTCCAAAGAATTATTAAAATTAGTTGTTAATTCTTTTCCTTCTAATAGAGTTCTAAGTTGATATTTTTTAAATTTAGCAATGATATTATAAGGAATTTTTTTAATTAAATTATTATATTCTAATACATACTTATTATAATAAGTTCTTAGCGATATAATTAATAATTCATTATCTTCATAATCATTTATTATATCTTTAAAACTTCTTACTTTAGTCTTTTTATTATCTTCTTTTATTTGTAGTATTTCTTTATAACACTTATTAAGTATCTTTTCATTTTTATATGATTTAATTGAATCTATTTTCATCTTTTTAACGTCTTCAAATATTTTACTTTCGACTTTATATTTATCTTCTATTATGTTTATAAGTCTAATAATAAAATCATATTTGTTTTTTAATTTATCAAAACATTCTTTTTCTGTAGTATCTAAATTTTTAACAATAGATTCTAATTTTTCATTATGACACTTAAATAAAATAGTAATTAAACTAATAAGAATAATTAAGATAACAAGTATTAGAGCAATAATATTTAGTGTATTCATATAATCACATCCTACCTAAATATTATAGCAAAAATCATATTATATTTAAAGTTATTTTGCGTAAATTATTTCTTCATCAAATTCAAAGAAATCAACATATATCATAAGTATTAAGTAGTGTTTATTATTTTCAACATCATTTAAAACAAGATTATCTCTACCTGCATGTTCAATTATACCTGTAAATACTCTATCTCTCCATTCAACTGAATCACTAAAAGATGCGTGTACTCTTACTTTTTTACCAATGTTATTTCTTATTATATTTTCAATATAACTTTGTTCTATTGGATAATCTGTTTGATAATTGTTTGGCATATTTGAATCCCTTTCTATATCATTTAAAAATACTGGAGTTTTATAATAACTACCGTTCAAACTATCATCCCCTTTTAATATTATTTAATGAAATATAGATTATTTTGTGATTAATTATTCAATTTTAAATAAAAATATTTTATAATGTAGTGGGAGGATACTTTTATGATAATAAAGTCAGCTTTATCTAATCATCATATTCATGTAACACGTGAGGTATTAGATATATTATTTGGTAAAAACTATAATCTTAATATTAGAAGAATGTTAGTACAAAAAGGGCAATTTGCGGCAGAAGAAACAGTAACGTTAATTAAAAATAATAAGAAAATAGATAATGTTCGTATAGTCGGACCTTGTAGAAAATATACACAAGTAGAATTACTTGAAAAGGATTGTGAATATTTAGGTATTAATCCGCCAATTAGAAGTAGTGGAAACTTAAAGGGAAGTGAGTCTATCACTATAGTAGGGCCACATGGTACGTATGAAGCAATTGAGTCAACTATTATTGCTGATAGACATATTCATATGAGCAGTGAAGACTTAAAAGAGTTTAATGTCTCTAAAGGCCAAATAGTAAAAATAGAAGTAAATGAGTTAACTCTTGATGATGTTATGATTAAATCTGATGAAACATGTGTACTTGAATATCATATGAATAAAGATGAAGCAGAAAAGTTAGGAATAGAAAATGGAATGGAGGTAAAGATATGTTAAAAGTAAGTCATGTCACTAAATATTATGATGACTTTAGAGCGGTAAATGATTTATCCTTTGAAATAAAAGAAGGAGAAATATTTGGTTTACTTGGTGTGAATGGTGCAGGTAAAACAACCACTTTTAGAATGATTATGGGACTTCTTGATAAAACTGAAGGTGAAATTACTTTAGATGGTAAAAAAATTGATTATTCTCTTACTGATCAAATAGGCTTCTTAACAGAAGAAAGAAGTTTAATAACAAGTAAAACTGTTTTAGAGCAAGCAATATATTATGGTGTACTTAAAGGGTTGACTGAAAAAGAAGTAGAAGAGAAATTAGATGAGTATTTAGATGAATTTAATATTAAAGAATATAAAAATAAAAAAATAAAAGAATTATCTAAAGGAAATCAACAGAAGATACAATTTATAATAAGTATACTTCATAGTCCAAGACTCTTAATATTAGATGAACCATTTAGTGGGTTAGATCCTATAAATGTAGAAATGTTTAAGAAAGTAATATTGAGACTTAAGAAAAATAAAACTATGATAATATTTTCATCACATATGATGGAACATATAGAATATTTTTGTGATTCACTTGTTATACTTGTTAAAGGTAATACTGTTCTAGAGGGTAAATTAACTAAAATTAAAGAAGATTATAGAAAGAAAAATATTAAAGTAATAGCTGACTTAGATGTAGATGAAATTAAAAAAATAAAAGGTGTAGTAGACGTTACTAAAAATAAAAATGAATATACTATTAAAATAGAAGATATTGCATATGTTAATAATGTATTTAAAAAGGTATCTAAATATAACAATGTAATTAAATTTGTAGTTGAGGAACCAACTTTAAATGAAATATTTGTAAGTACAGTAGGGGAGGCATATGAAAAATAAGTTTAAGTTTTTAACAAAAGATAGCATTAAGAGAAAAATAAATACTAAATCATTTAAAATAACTAATTTAGTATTATTTATAGTAATAGCTGTACTTATTAATTTAGATAGTATAGTTAAATTATTTGGTGGAGATTTTGATAAATTAACACATGTATATATAGTAGATGAAATGGGTATATATGATGATGTTAATGAAACAATGAAAAATAGTTATTTAGATATACTTGATAACTATAATGCTGAGATAAAGAAAAGTGATAAGAAAGTAAGCGAATTAAAAAAAGAAATTATCAAAGATGAAAACGATGATATAATTGTTTATATTACTAAAAGTGATAGTAATGGAATAGATAAAATATTTAATGCAGAGATTATATCATATGATTATATAGATACAGTATTATATCAAAATATAATTAATGCGTTAAATACAGTCAAGTCAAATTTGGCACTAGAGAAATCTAATATAGATCAAAATACTTTAAATGATGTTTATAAGCCAGTTGAAGTAAAGAGAACTCTTTTAGATGAAAATCTTAATGAAAATGAAGAATTAATGGAGAAAATAGGTGGAATAATAATTATTATATTTATAGTACCTTTCTTCTTGCTTATTATATTAATTATACAAATGATAGGGGCTGAAATTAATGAAGAAAAGTCTACTAAGAGTATGGAAGTTATTATATCAAGTGTAAAACCTGAAATACATTTTTTATCTAAATTAATATCAGCTAATGTATTTGCGATAGTTCAAGGATTGTTACTTATTTTCTATGTAATAGTTGGGGCACTAATAAGAGTTGCCACTACTGGAATACCTGGAAGTGATGTAATATCTAGTAATGTATCAGTAAGTAATGTTTCACAATATATTAACATGTTCTTACAAAGCGATATAGCAAGTAGATTAGTAAGTGGTATACCATTCTTTATATTATTAATGTTATTTAGTTTCTTTGCATATTCTTTATTTATAGGAGTACTTGCTAGTATGACAACTAATATGGAAGACTATAATCAGATATTAACACCAGTCATGATATTCTTAATGATAGGATATTATTTAGCTATATATGCATCCGTATATCAAGGAGCATTATTTATTAAAGTAGCTGCGTTTATACCATTTATTTCAGGTATATTAGCGCCTGTTATGTATACTCTTGGTGAGATGTCATTACTAGATCTTGGAATATCAATATTATTATTAATTGGTACTTGTGGTTTATTATATAAATATGGACTTAAGATATATAAAGCAGGAATATTAAATTATTCATCAAGTAATTTATGGAAGAAAATGTTTAAGTCATTAAAGGATTAGGAGTAATATTATGAAAAAAGTGTTGTGTTTATTGATAAGTTTAGTGTTGTTCATACCAGTTAACATTTACGGAAAAAATGTTGATTTAAGAGAGATTAATCTGACTATAGATTTTAATGATGATTGGTATGTATTTACAAGATATAATTTAGATGGCAATAAAGATTTAGAGACTTTAGGAGTAACTAAAGATTATATGGAAAATTTCTTTAATGAAAATGAAGCTTATATAGATGCATCGCCTAAAGAATTAGGAACTGATTTTATATTAAGAATTAAGTCAGTTGAAGATATGAATAATCTATCTAATTATCCAGATGATGTAGTAAAAGAAGTTGCTAAAGAGGTTGGCAAATTAGTTTCCTCAACTGATTATAAAATTTATAATAGTGGTAAAAATAAATATGCAGTTATTAAATATTATGATGAAGCATCAAAATACAATATATTAACTTATTATACAGTTGTTAATGCACAAGGATACACATTTCAAATACAAAAACAAAGTGATATTACACAAACTGATGAAACAAATATGAAAACTATTATGGATAGTGCAACTTTCAATGTTCTTGATAAGTATAAAAATGAAAGTGAAGATGTACAAAAAGAATTAGATAATGTTGGTAAAAAAGATTTTAATATAAAAAATATTCTTATATACACAGGGGTAGGTGCTTTAATAGGAATAATAGCTACAGTGATATCAACAAGAAATAATAAGAAATAAGGTGAAGATATATATTTTCGCCTTTTTGTTTGCTTGAATTATCTTAATAAATATGCTATTCTATAAAACTATGAGGTGCGTATGACGAACAAAAAAATAATATTACCGAAAATACCTGATTATTTTCATAGAGAACTGATAAATGATAAAGGTTTACAGGGAAATATATTTAGATATAGTAAAGAACTGATTTATAAAGAATATAAAACAGATAATTTTAATTTGCCTCAATTGGAATTATTAACGGAACAAGTAAGTACTTATATGGCATTTCCTAAAGTATTGGTATTTGAAGGTGATTATTCATATGAGGGTTTTAAAGGTTATTTAAGCGATTATTTTGAAGGTAATGTTATTTATAATTTGAATGGACAAATATTAATAAGAGAGTTTGTAAAAGCACTAGAAGTGTTTGAAATGGAAGTAATTAAATTATCAAAAATGGGGATTAGAGTACATGATATGCATCAAGAAAATTTAATTTTAACGCCAGATAATGTAATAGTGGGAGTAGATACTGATTTGTTTGAAGTAACATCAGAATTTACTATAGAATTACTTAGATCAAATATGAAAGAATTAAGCGAAACTATAATATCAGAATTAGTAAAATTAGCACAAATTGAATCAAGTAGATTGAATGATTTAGTTAATGAATGTGGAGCATATGGTAGAATTAAACCTTCAGCATTATTAAAAGAGTTTATTAATTATTTTGAGCAAAGAATGTTTAGAATAGAAACAGTAAGTGATTTTAAAAACGGAATGAGATTGATAAGAAAAAAATAAAATTAATGTAAAAAATTAAAAAATAAATTGACAAAAAATCTATAATATTATATTATTAAATTGGCATAGAAATATGTCACGAATACTTCTACGAATATAAGTGTGGATGTATTCAACCAAAACCCCCTGAAGGAGCCGAAAGGCTCCATTTTTGTTGTAAATAAAAGCTTTATGCCATTTGATATATGTATTAGGTACCCAAATAGGTACCCATTTTAATTTAGTTTGTCTATAATATTATTATTTCATTTAATTGATTCTTAAATAGGTGAGAGTAAGTATTTAATGTCTCATCTATTTTTGTGTGTCCTAAATA
>CAKOJN010000003.1 GCA_934090685.1 uncultured Bacilli bacterium | reverse complement strand
GTTCGACTTGCATGTCTTAGGCATGCCGCCAGCGTTTATCCTGAGCCAGGATCAAACTCTCAATAAAAAATTCTTTTTATTGTTAAAGAATTGATTTCATTTTAATCCTGTCTACAAAACTCATTATTTTACTTAGTTTTCAAAGATCATTCAACCGATTTCCTTCGGTTGCTCATATAATATATCATGTTCGCTTTTCAATGTCAACACATTTTTTAAATTTTTTAATTTTTTTTATTTTTGATTTAAATTATGTGTTTTAATCATTGTTTTCACAGAACTTATATATCTACACTTCCTCAAGTGCTAAACTAATATAACACTTTAAAAATTCAATGTCAACACATTTTTTTATTTTTTTCATTATTTTTTACATAAATTTTCTTTTTTACACTTTATTCGACTTAATTTCTTATTTTCTCTTATATTTCAACAATATATTATATGCTTTCACAAAAAAATAAATTAACTGTTTTTTTTATAAAAAGTTATAATAAAAAATAGTTTGACCATATATATCCAACTATTTTTCTTTTTTTGAAATTAACCATTTTTAATTATTTACAATTTCTCTAAATAATTTATAGTAATATTCGATAGTTTCCACATTAAAAGGAAACACACTTGATTTTTTCATTTCTATTAATGAAGATAATTCATTTTTAACTATAAAATTAATTTCTTTAGGATATCTCATCAATTTTTTATGATAATTATATTCGTTTCTATCTAATATCTTAAAAGCACCATCGTTAAATACTCTTAAATCAAGATCATAATCTATGTACTTTATTATTCCGTCATCTATAACATAAGGACTTGCAATATTGCAATAATAAAAGATCCCATTAGGCTTTAATTGTGCTATAATGTTAAACCATCTTTTTTTGTAGAAGAACATTATAGCGGGCTCTTTCGTGTGCCATGTTCTGCCATCTTGTTTTGTTACCAATACATTTTCATTGCCCAATACAATATAATCATTTTTAATATCAAGTACATAAGCTAATTTCCATGACTTATGTATCATTCCATTATGCTTATAACAATGAATCACAAGCGTGTCTCCAACTTTTATATTCATAAGACACCTCTTTCACATTATTATTTTACCACACTATTAATATTTTAATCAATCTATGTTATGAATTGGGTGTAAAGTAAAAAAGCATCGGATGCAATTATTTTGCAATTTCCAATGCTTTTTGAAGTTGATTTTCATTTTCTTCCTCAATATAATCAGGTGTTATTCCAATTTTATTAATAGAATTACCATTAGGACTCAACCAATATGCTGTTGTATATTTAACCATTGAACCACTTTTCAATTTTGATGTTTCTTGTACAGTGCCTTTGCCATAAGATTTTATTCCAACGATTTTAGCACCTGCTGACTCTTTAAGCGCCAAAGCAAGAATTTCAGAGGCTGAAGCGGTTGAACCATTAATTATAACTGTTATTTTATTAAACTCTCTATATTCACCTATTTTTGCCGTATATTTTGTTATTTTGTTTTCTCTATTTTTTAATTGATACACTACTTTACCTTTTTTAAGAAATAACTCTGATACATCATAAGCAGCATTTAAGTACCCACCTGTATTATCCCTTAAGTCAATAACTACTGAGTTTATATTTTTGTCAAACGAATCTAAAACCTTAACAACTTGTTCTTTTGTTGTAGCAGAAAAAGTTGTGATATTTATGTACCCTACATTATCATATACTTTAGATTTAACAGAATCTATATAAACATGCTTTTTGCTTACTGTAACAGTTTTTTCTGTATCACCCCTTTTATATGTAAGTTTAAATGTACTTTTAGTACCTTTTTTTATAACATTAGCTAAATCAGATGTTGTTTTACCCTCTAATGTTTCACCATCAAGTGCAATTAGAACATCATTTGGCATTAATCCTGCTTCTTCTGCAGGCGTATCTTTAAATACCTGTGTAATATAAATTTCACCATTATTATTCATGGTCATTTCAATACCTATTCCATCATATGTTCCATCTAATTGTTCATTTAATGACTCAGTTGTATCACTATCCATATAAATGCTATATTCATCATTTAAGAAAGTATACATACCTGAAATTGCAGCATCTATCAACTTAGATTTGTCAACTTCGTCAATATAACTATCAATAATGTGATTATAACTATCTACAAACTCTTTTACTTCACTACTATAACGTTCACTTTTATTTTTAGAGATTTTGTCATAATTATTATAAACTATTAATCCAGTAGCGATACTAACAACTATACCTGTTACTAGTATAATAATAATTACTTCTAATAGACTAAAGTTAACATTTTTATTAACAAACATTTCATCATTAATTTTATTATTTTTTATAGTTGTTTTATTTTCTAATTTTAGTTCTTTTTCTGTATTATTTAATTTTTTTTCATTTTTAACTTTAATTTTTGTATTTGTTTTTTTCTTAGTCTTATTTGTTTTTTCTTCTTTCACTATATCACCCTTTATTCTGTACATTTTAATCTACATATATTATTATAATCCATTCAAACATAAAAATAAATATTACTAGATGAATTAATGTAAAATAGACAACAAAAAAGATTGATTACTCAACCTTTTATACTAACTCAAGACGAACGATTAAGGCATCGTCTCCAATTCTTTCTTTAAGTTTAATTATTCTTGTATATCCACCGTTTCTATCTTTATAAGTAACAGCATATTCATCAAATAATTTTTTAACTAAATCTTTGTCATTATTTAAGAAAGCTAGTGCTTTTCTTCTAGAACCTAAATCACCTTTTTTTGCATATGTAATCATTTTTTCAACAAATTTACGAACTTCTTTAGCTCTTTGTTCAGTCGTTTGTACATATCCATTCTCAAGTACATCTTTAGTTAAACTAGATAGTATACTTCTTCTTACACGAGTTTCTCTATTTAATTTTCTATATAATGCCATTTAAATCCTCCTAATCTTCATCACGGAACTTTAGTCCCATATCTTTTACTTTGTCTAATACTTCTTTTAATGATTTCTTTCCAAGATTTCTAATCTTCATCATTTCTGATTCACTCTTAGATGTTAAATCTTGTAAAGTATGAATAGCATCTCTCTTTAAGCAATTATAAGCTCTTACTGAAAGATCTAATTCTTCAATAGGAGTTTCTAATGTCTTTTGTACTGAATCTTCTTCTTTGTCTGCAAGAACGCTCTCTAAACCTTTTAAGTTGTGTAAGTTAGTAATAACTTCAAAATGATCAATTATAATTTTTGCAGCGTTTGCTACTGCTTCTTCTGGTTTAACACTTCCATTAGTCCATACATTTAAAGTAAGTTTATCATAGTTATCATTTTGACCAACACGAGCTGGTTCCACTTCATAACTTACTCTTTCAATTGGACTATATAATGAGTCAATTCCAATTGCTCCTACAACATCTTTAACAGCTTGAGCATTAATTTTTCCATCTACATATCCACGACCATTTGAAACAGTCATTGTCATATCTAAACTTCCACCGGCCGATAATGTTGCAATTACTAAATCTGGATTTATAATTTCAACTTCTCCATTTTGATCTATATCAGAAGCGTGAACTTCACCTTCTGTATCAGCTTTTAAATGTAAAACTTGATCTTGTTCACTATGATTTTTAACAACTAGTTTTTTAAGATTTAGAATAATTTCAGTTACATCTTCAACTACTCCATCTTTTTTTTGAAATTCGTGCATTACACCTTCAATTTTGATATTAGTAATTGCACTACCTTCTAAACTTGATAGCATAACTCTTCTAAGAGCATTACCAATAGTTGTTCCAAAACCTCTTTCAAGTGGTTCTAAAACAAACTTTCCATAATAATTATTTTCAACATATTCGTTTACTTTATAATCTGGTTTAATAAACTTTAACATATATTATTCCCCTTTCTTAAATTATATACGTCTTCTCTTAGGTGGTCTGCATCCGTTATGTGGTACAGGTGTAACATCATTAATAGCAGTTATTTCAATACCAGTTGATGTAATACTTCTTACAGCAAGTTCACGTCCTTGTCCTATACCTTTTACAAATACTTCAACTTTTCTAATACCAGCATCATAAGCTACTTTACCAGCAGCCTCTGCAGCTGATCCTGCGGCAAAAGGAGTTTTCTTTTTACTACCTTTAAATCCTACTGTTCCTGAAGAAGCCCAACTAATTACACCACCATTATTATCAGTAAATGTTACAATTGTGTTATTAAATGTAGAGTGAATATGTGCTTGACCTTCAGTAATATCTCTCTTTGCTTTTCTTTTTCTTCTATTATAAGCCATAAGTTATCCCTCCTATTTCTTCTTATTAGCAATAGTTTTTGGTTTACCTTTACGAGTTCTAGCATTTCTACTAGTTCTTTGACCTCTTACTGGTAATCCTTTTTTATGTCTAGTACCTTGATATGAATTAATTTCCATCTTAGTTTTGATGTTCATTTCAACTTCTCTTTTTAAGTCTCCAACTAATTCATATTTGTCAGCTTCAGCTCTTAATTTATTAATTTCTTCTACTGTTAGATTATCAGTTCTAGTATCTTCTGATACACCAGCAGCTTCACAAATTTTATGAGCTCTAGTTGGACCAATTCCATAAATGTAAGTAAGTGCTATTACTATTCTTTTATTTTTTGGTAAGTCAATATTTTTAATACGTGCCATATTTTCCTCCTACTTAGCCTTGTCTTTGTTTATGTTTAGGATTTTCACAAATTACCCAAACTTTTCCGTTTCTTTTAATAATTTTGCATTTATCGCAAATCTTTTTTACTGATGGTCTTACTTTCACTTTAATCCCTCCATTACTTTCTATAAATTATACGCCCGCGTGTTAAATCGCAAATAGGTACTTCCATAAGCACAGTATCACCTGGGTAAATACGAATCATGTTTAAACGCATTTTTCCAGAAACGCGAGCCTCTACTATATGCCCATTATCTAATTTTACTTTAAAGTCTCCTCCAGGTAAAATTTCTTGTACCTTTCCTTCAAGTTCAATATAACCGTCTTTATCTTTGGCCATGTTTTCACTCTCCTGTTAATATCTCATAACCATCTTTAGTTACAAGAATTGTATGTTCAAAGTGTGCTGAGTTACTACCATCTCGAGTAACAATTCCCCAGTCGTCATCTAGTAACCACACTTCCTTTGTTCCCAAACTAAACATTGGTTCTATTGCTAAAGTCATTCCACTTTTAAGAATTATTCCTTCACTTTCATGATTACTAAGATTAGGAATATATGGATCTTCATGAAGATTTTTTCCTACACCATGTCCTGTAAGACAAGTAAATACCCCATATCCATTATCTTTAGCAACCTTTCCAATTGCAGAACAAACGTCATTTAGTTTAATTCCTTCTTTAACAACCTTAATTCCTTCATATAAAGCTTTTTGAGTATTCTCAACTAATTTCTTAGTTTTCTTATCAACATTACCTACTAGATACGTATATGCTGAATCAGAATGATATCCTTTATATATAGATCCTACATCTACAGTTACTATGTCGCCATCTTTAAGTTTAGTATTATCTGGGATTCCGTGCACTACCATATCATTTATACTAACACATGCTGATGCAGGGAACCCTTCGTATCCAAGAAAAGATGGTGTTGCATCATGACTTGTTATGTAATTATAAACATATTTATCAATTTCTTTTGTAGTCATACCTGGTTTAATAATATCCTTTAAATTCATTAATACTTCATAAGTTATTCTACCAGATTTTCTCATTAAATCTATTTCTTGTTCGTTTTTAATACTAATCATTTCTTTTACTTACTTCTTTCTCAAATTGTGCAAATGTATTTTCGGCAGAACCAGTTGCGTCTAACTCAATTAGTTTACCAGATTCTCTATAATATTCAATTACAGGCGCACAATTTTTTTCATAACTTGAGTATCCTTTTTTGAATGTCTCTTCGTTATCATCGTTTCTTGTAGTTAATTCAACATTACAATCATCGCACATATTGTCAACTTTAGGAGCATTTACTCCAGTTAATTTATTATATGTTTTTTTGCACTTAGGGCATATTTGACGACCTAATGTTCTTTTTAATGCTGTTTCATAATCCACGTTTAGTAAAACTGCATAGTCAATGTGAAGAGAAAGTTCATCACAAATTTCGTTTATAGCAGTTACTTGTGGCATATGTCTTGGATAACCATCAAGTATAAAACCTTTTTTAATGTCATCTTTCATTAATCTTTCTTTCATAAGTTGATTAGTGATAACATCACTTACAAGTTCTCTTCTTGATTGTATCTCTCTTATTTGACGACCTAACTCAGTGTTAGGATCAACTCCTCTTAAAAGTTCACCTGCAGAAATACAAACATATCCATATTTCTCATGCATCATTGATGCAAATGTACCTTTACCAGCAGCAGGTGGTGCAATTAAAATTAAATTCATAAATAATTATCTCCTATTATTATAATTTCTTGATGCCACTGAACTTTCAAGTTGTTTATATGTTTCAAGAACTACACCTACAGCAATTAAAATAGATGTACCACCTAATTTAACAGTATCAGGAAGTCCTGTTAGTTCTGTAAATATTGTTGGTAATGCAGCTATTAACGCAATAGCCATTGCTCCCATAAATGTAATTCTACCAAGAACTTTTGTTATATATTTTTTAGTTTCACTGCCCGGTCTAATACCAGGAATGTAACCACCATTCTTATTTAGATTTTTACTTAATTCTTCTGGATTAATCATTAAGAAAGTATAAATAAATGTAAATACTATTATTAATAAAATGTATATTATAAATCCAACTGGCTTAGATGTTGATAAATAATTATTCAAGAAAGCTAGTGCTGATTCATTTTTAACAAAATATTTTAATATAGCAGGTAATCCCATAATAACACTTGCTATGATAACAGGCATTACATTTGCTGAATTAAGTTTAAATGGTAAGAATGATTGTTGAGCACCATATGATGATGCACTTCTATTTGAATATTGAATTGGAATTCTTCTTTGAGCTTGTTCAACCCAAATAACTCCAACTATTATGATTAAATATAATAATATAAATAATCCGAATGAAACCCAACCTATCAAAGCATTACTTGCTTCTGGTATTAATGAGTTAAATGCTGTAACAAACATATTTGGCATAGTATTAACGATACCAGCCATAATTAATAATGAAACACCATTACCAATTCCTTTATTTGTTATTTGATCTCCTAACCATAATAAGAATGCTGTACCAGCAGTTAATATAATTGCTATTCTAAAGTACTCTATAGGCGCTTGAGTTTTACCTAAGAACATCATTGGATAAAAGAATCCTTGAACGAAAGCTATTGCAAGACCAGCATATCTTGTGATTTTGCTTATCTTTCTTCTTCCTTCTTCACCCATTTCTTTTAGTTCTTTGAAATATGGAATAATATCCATTTGTAATATCTGCATTATAATTGATGCAGTAATATAAGGCATAACACCTAATGCAAAGATTGAGAATTGTTTTAAACCACCACCGCTCATTGCATTAAATAATTCTAAGAACCCTATATCTCCTGTTATGACATTCATACCAGGAATTGTAATTGAGTTACCTAGAGCGAATATGAATAGAACACCTAAGGTGAATAATACTCTAGCTCTCAAATCTTTATTTGAAGCTCTAAATATTTGCTTAAAAGTAGCAAACATATTAAATCACCTCCGTAATTCCACCCATTTCTTCTATTTTAGTAATAGCACTATTAGTAAATACATTAGCTTTTACAGTTAATTTCTTTTCTAATTTACCATTACCTAAGACTTTGATTCCGCATAACTCTTTTTTAACTAATCCTGATTCTTTTAGTAATTCTGGAGTAATAACATCTCCATCTTTAAATCTATTTAAATCAGATACATTAATTATTGCATATTTTCTAGCAAATCTTGCATTGCTAAATCCACGTCTTGGAAGTCTTTTATATAATGGTGTTTGTCCACCCTCAAACCATGGATGTACTCCTCCACCACTTCTTGCCTTTTGTCCTTTTTCTCCACGTCCAGATGTTTTACCATGTCCACTACCTGGTCCACGTCCAACAACTTTTCTTCTGTGAGTTGATCCAAAAGCTTTATTTAATTCATGTAATTTCATTATTTTAAAACCTCCTCAACAGTTTTTCCACGAAGACTAGCAACATGTTCAATTGTTCTTTGAGCTTCTAAAGCTTTAATTGTAGCTTTTGCAGTGTTTATTTGTGTATTACTTCCTAATGATTTAGAAACAACATCTTTAACACCAGCAAGTTCAAGAACAATTCTTGCAGCTCCACCAGCAATAATTCCACGACCAGCTTTAGCAGGTCTAATTAGAACTTTTGCAGCGCCACATACACCAGTTACTTCATGAGAGATTGTTCTACCGTCTACTAAGTTAACATGTACTAGATTCTTTTCAGCTTCTTTGATTGCTTTACTAACAGCAACAGGAATTTCTTTACTTTTACCAGTTCCAATTCCTACTTTTCCTTTTCTGTCACCAACAGCTACAGTTGCTGAAAATCTAAAATTTCTACCACCTTGAGTAACCTTAGTAACTTTTCCAATAGAAATTATTTTATCTTCATATAACTTTTTTTCTCTATCAGTTCTTCTACCGTTCATTTTATTCCTCCCTAGAATTCTAGTCCATTTTCACGAGCTGCTTCAGCTAATGCTTTTACACGTCCGTGATAAATGTATCCGCCACGATCAAATACAGCAGTTTTGATCTTAGCTTTTTTAGCTTTTTCTGCTATATCTTTTCCAACAGCTGCTGCTGCTTCAAGATTATTATTTTTAATTTTTAGTTCTAAAGAAGAAGAGCTAACTAATGTTACACCCTTAGTGTCATCAATAATTTGTGCATATATAGCAGAATTACTTCTGAATACACATAGTCTAGGAGCAGTTTCAGTACCAGATAAATTTTGTCTAATTTTTCTATGTCTTTTAATTCTCATTAAATTTTTTGATTCTTTTTTTATCATTCTTTCTTACCTCCTATGCAGCTTTCTTTCCTTCTTTACGACGAATATGTTCATCCTTATATTTAATTCCTTTTCCTTTGTATGGTTCAGGTTTTCTTATTTTTCTAATGTTAGCAGCAAATTCACTAACAGCTTGTTTATCAAATCCACTGATAATTAATTCAGTTTGTGATTTATCAGGCATTTCAGCTTTTAATCCTTCAGGAATTGCTACAGTTACTGGGTGACTATATCCAGCAGAAACAACAATGTTATTTCCTTGAAGTTGGAATCTATAACCAACACCGTTAATTTCTAATTCCTTTTTAAATCCTTCACTTACACCAATCATCATGTTATTGATATTTGAATTTGTAGTTCCATGTAATTGTTTTGAAACTTTTAAATCATTTTTTCTAGTAACAGTTACTTTACCATCATTAACTTGAACATCAACATTTTCATTTCTGAAAGTATATTCTAAAGTTCCTTTTGGACCCTTAGTAGTAATTTTATTTCCATCTAATGTAACTTCTACTCCAGCTGGAATATTTAAGACTCTATTTCCTATTCTACTCATAACTGTTCACCTACCATACATAAGCTAAAACTTCTCCACCAAGATTTTTGCTTCTTGCTTCTTTATCAGTCATTAATCCTTCTGATGTTGAAACAATTGCAATTCCAAGTCCATTTAGAACTCTTGGCATTTCATCTGCTTTAGCATATACACGTAATCCTGGTTTACTAATTCTTTTAAGGCCAGTGATTACTCTTTCTTTAGTTTTTGAATATTTAAGATTTAAAACGATCATTTCACCAACAGCCAATTTATTAGTGTCATATCCATCTATAAATCCTTCTTTAGTTAAAATATCTGCAATACCACGAGTCATTTTAGTACCAGGTATTTCAACAGTTTTATACTTCATAGCATTAGCATTACGAATTCTTGTAAGCATATCTGCTATAGTGTCATTAACCATTATAGGCCTCCCTTCTTATTAACACTCGCCTGTTAATGTTTGGTTTTACAGGAATACTCCTGCGATTTTTAAATTATTTTTTATGTAATATCTAACAAAGATATACAACTTAGTAAGTAACATTAATGGATTTTATCCATTAATAATATTACCAACTTGATTTTTTAACACCAGGAATTTGTCCTTTATATGCTAATTCTCTAAAGCAAATACGGCATAGACCAAATTTACTTAATACACCATGTGGACGACCACATCTAGTACATCTAGAATAATTTCTAGTTGAGAATTTACTACCTCTTTGTTGAGCTATAACTTTACTTTTCTTTGCCATAAATATTTCCTTTCCTACTTTCTAAAAGGTAACCCAAATTCAGTTAATAATGCTAGAGCTTCTTCATTAGTATTAGCAGTAGTTACCATAACGATATCTAAACCTCTAACCTTAATAACTTGATCATATTCTACTTCAGGAAATACTAATTGTTCTTTGATACCAAGAGTATAATTACCTCTTCCATCAAAACTATTCTTAGAAATACCTCTAAAGTCTCTAACTCTTGGAAGAGCGATTGTAATTAGTTTATTTAAGAAGTTATACATATTATCTCCTCTTAAAGTAACCTTACAACCAATTTTATTTCCTTCTCTAAGTTTGAAACCTGCTATTGACTTTTTAGCAGTAGTTACTACTGGCTTTTGACCAGATATAGCTTCTAAGTCACGAACAGCAGCATCTAAAAACTTTTGATCATTAATAGCATCTCCTACACCCATATTTAGAACAATTTTTTCTAAACGTGGAACTTGCATTTTAGTAGTGTAGTTAAACTTTTTAGTTAAATTTGGAACTATTTCTTCTTCATATAATTTTTTTAATGTTTCCATAATTCACCTACTTACTTTCTTTTTCATCTTTTTTCTTAGAAGCCTTTTTTTCTTTAACTTCCTTTTTTACTTCTTTTTTAGATTCTTTAGTTAATACTTTAACGTTAGAAATATGAATAGGAGCTTCTACTTCTAATATTCCACCAGATTCGTTAGTACGATTTGGTTTAACATGTTTTTTAACGATATTAACACCGTCAACAACTACTCTATTATCTTTTCTAAGTACGTTAAGTACTTTACCTTCTTTTCCTTTATTACTTCCTGTAATAACACGTACGTTATCTCCAACTTTTATCTTCATGTTAGCCTCCTATAATACTTCTGGAGCTAGTGAAACAATTTTCATATAGTTCTTATCACGAAGTTCACGAGCTACAGGTCCTAGAACACGAGTTCCTACAGGACTATTATCATCTTTAATTAGTACACAAGCATTGTCGTCAAATTTAATATGACTACCATCTGCTCTTTTTACACCTTGAACTGTTCTTACTATAACAGCTTTTACTACTTTTCCTTTTGGAGTATTTGAATTTGGTATTGCTTTTTTAACAGTAGCAACAACAACATCTCCAATATTACCACTTTTAACTTTGCTTCCACCAAGTACTCTGATTACTAAAAGTTCACGAGCGCCTGAATTGTCAGCAACCTTTAAACGGCTTTCTGGTTGTATCATAACTCTCTCCTTTCTTAAAGAATAACAGCTTCCTCAACAATACTATCTAATACATATCTTTTTGTTTTAGATAGAGGGCGAGAAGAGACAACTTTAACGATATCTCCAACTTTAGCTTTGTTATCCTCATCATGTACTGAATACTTTTTAGTAGTTTTTACATTCTTTTTGTAAAGTGGATGCTTTTTATAAGTAACAACTGCAATTGTGATAGTTTTATCATTACTTGCACTTACAACTTTTCCAACTAATTCTTGTTTCTTGTTTTCCATTATTTGCTATCCTCCTTACTTAATTCACGTTCTCTAATAACAGTTTTAATTTTAGCAACCTCATGTCTTAATTCTTTAATTTTGTGAGGTTTTTCTAAATTACCAGTAGAAGCAGCGAATTTTAAATTAAATAATTCCTTTTTGTTTTCTTCAAGTTTCTTATTTAAATCTTCAGTGGTTAATTTTCTTATTTCTGCGATTTTCATTATTTAGCCACTTCCTTTGCTACAAATTTTGTTTTGATAGGTAATTTGTGACCAGCAAGTCTGAATGCTTCACGAGCAATTTCTTCAGTAACATCAGTCATTTCAAACATGATTTTACCTTCTTTAACTACTGCTGCCCATTCTTCAACATTACCTTTTCCACTACCCATACGAACTTCAGCAGGTTTCTTAGTTCTAGCTAAGTGTGGGAAAATGTTAATAAATACTTTTCCTCTTTTGAATGACTTCATATAACGAGTCATTGCGATTCTTGCTGCTTCAATTTGTCTAGCAGTGATATAAGCTCCTTCTTTAGCCATAAGTCCATACTCACCATAACTTAAAGTAGTATTTCCTTTTGCCTTTCCTTCATAACTTATTCTATGAGGTTTTCTATATTTAGTTCTCTTTGGAATTAACATCTTTTTTACCTCCCTTATTCTTTTTAGCAGGAAGTATTTCACCTTTGTAAATCCATACTTTTACACCAATTTTACCATAGATAGTATCAGCTTCTCTATGAGCATAATCAATATCAGCTCTTAAAGTATGTAGTGGTACAGTTCCTTCTGAATATCCTTCAGTACGAGCCATTTCAGCTCCTCCAAGTCTACCAGAAACAGCAACTTTAATACCAATAGCTCCTGCTTTCATTGCATTTCTAATTGCTCTTTTTTGAACAGCTCTGAATGAAGCTCTATTTTGAATTTGAAGTGCGATTGATTCAGCTACTAATGCAGCATTTAAATCAGGATTCTTAACTTCAACTATTGATAAATAGATTTCTTCTCCAGTTAATTTTTGTAATGCTTTTTTATGTCTTTCAATATCAGCCCCACCTTTACCGATTACAACACCAGGTTTAGATGTGTTGATAGTTACGTTTGTTCTTTTATTATTTCTTTCAATTATGATAGAAGCAACTGAACACCCTTTCAATTCTTTATCTAAATACTTTCTAATCTTTAAATCAGCATTTAAATACTTAGCGAAATCTTTAGTTGGTGCATACCATTTACTTTCCCAGTCTTTATTGATACCTATTCTAAGTCCAACTGGATTTACCTTTTGCCCCATGTGTTAGTCCTCCTTCTTAGTCATATTGTCTGTTACGCAAACATAAATATGACTTGTTCTATGATAATTTTTAGCAACTCTTGAATGAGATGCAGCTTTTCTTCTTTTTAAAGTTCTTCCTTCATTAATATAAGTTTCTTTAATTACTAAGTTTTCCTTATCAGCTCCAAAGTTATTTACAGCATTTGCAACTGCAGAATTTAGAACTTTTATAATTAATCTACTTGCTTTAGTGTTAGTAGTTAGTAGAATAGCTTCAGCTTGAGATACTTTTTTACCTCTAATAAGATCAAGAGTCATTCTTGCTTTTCTAGGTGCTATTTGAGCTCCTTTATGTATACTATAAGTTTCCATCTCTTACCTCCTACTTCTTGCCGCTTCCAGCATGTCCACCAAACTTACGAGTTAAAGCAAATTCACCAAGTTTGTGTCCTACCATATCTTCTGTTACATATACAGGAATAAATTCACGACCATTATGTACAGCGAATGTATGTCCTACAAAATCAGGATATATAGTTGAACGTCTTGACCAAGTTTTAATTACTTCTTTTTTACCTTTTTCGTTTAATTCCTTAACTCTTTTTAAAAGTCTAGGAAATGTATAAGGTCCTTTCTTTAAACTTCTTGACATTTGTTACGGTTCCTTTCTTAATTATTTCTTACGTCTACTCATGATTAATTTCTCAGATGCTTTTTTAGTTTTTCTAGTCTTAAGTCCTAATGCTGGTTTACCCCAAGGAGTCATTGGTTGTGCACGTCCTACTGGAGCTCTACCTTCACCACCACCATGTGGGTGATCATTAGGGTTCATAACAGATCCACGAACTGTAGGTCTAATTCCCATATGTCTTTTTCTTCCTGCTTTTCCTAAGCTAACTAATTCGTAATCAGTGTTTCCAACTTCACCAATAGTAGCACGACAATTAGCAAGAATTTTTCTAGTTTCACCACTCTTAAGTCTTACGATAACATATTTACCTTCTCTACCTAAGATTTGAACACTACTACCTGCACTTCTTGCAAGTTTAGCTCCAGCACCTGGATTTAATTCAACATTGTGAACCATAGTTCCTACTGGAATATTTTCAAGTGGTAATGCATTACCGATTTTAATATCAGCATTTGCACCACTTTCAATCTTATCTCCAACTTTTAAATTAAGTGGAGCAATTATATATCTCTTTTCACCATCAGCATAATTAATTAATGCGATGTTTGCACTTCTGTTTGGATCATATTCGATTGAAGCTACTCTACCATCAATACCATCTTTAGTTCTTTTGAAATCTATAACACGATATTTACGTCTAACTCCACCACCGATATGACGAACAGTTATCTTACCTTGATTATTTCTTCCGCCTGTTTTACTTTTTTTAACAAGAAGACTCTTTTCAGGAGTACTCTTAGTAATTTCATCATTAATTAATGTACTCATACCTCTTGTTCCAGGAGTATTAGGCTTATAATTCTTAATTGGCATATTATCCCTCCTAGTATTCTATAGAAGAGCCTTCTGCAAGTTTAACATATGCTTTCTTATAAGCAGTTGTTGTACCTGTATATCTTCCTACTCTTCTTTTCTTTTGTACAGCATTTACAGTATTAACATTTACAACTTTTACATTGAATTGTTTTTCAACTTCATTTTTAATTTGAGTTTTATTAGCCTTAGGGCTTACTTTAAATACATATACATTATTTGATTTTAATGATTCGCTTTTCTCAGTAATAACTGGTGCTAAGATAATATTCATTAGTTAAGCACCTCCTCAATTTTCTTAACTGAAGATTCATCAATTACTAAGTAGTCAGCAGCTACGATATCTAAAACATTTATTTCGTTAGTAGCAAGAACAGCAACTTTATTATTGTTTCTTGAAGCTAAGAATAAGTTTTCATTATCATCGCTATAAACTACAACTGCTTTACCATTAACTTTTAAATTTCCTAAAACTTCATTAAATGCTTTAGTTTTATTACTATCTAAATTGTAATTTTCAACTACGATTAATTCTTTGTCTTGGAATTTAGTAGATAAAGCACTCTTTAATGCTAATCTTCTTTCTTTTCTATTTTGTTTTTTATCATATTTTCTTGGTTTTGGTCCAAAAACAATTCCACCACCCGGCCATTGTGGGCTTCTAGTAGATCCTTGTCTTGCATTACCAGTACCTTTTTGTTTGTATGGTTTTCTTCCACCACCAGATACTTCACTTCTAGTTTTTGTAGAAGCAGTACCTTGTCTTAATGAAGCTTGAGCAAGAACAATTGCATCATGCATAACAGGCTCGTTAACTTCGATGTTCCATACTGCATCTTTTAATGTTAAATCTTTAACTTTTTCACCTTTAAGGTTTAATACTTGAGTTTTTGCCATTATTCAGAAACCTCCTTACTTTCAGCAGTTTCAGTTTCTTCTTCATTTACTACTTCGTTAGTATTATTTTCAACGACTTCATTTTCACTAACAGTAGTTTCTTCAGAAGTTTCTTCTACTACTTCTTCATAAGAGATTAATTCTACAGGAGAATAATTCTTATCGCCCTTAATAGCGGCCTTAATAAATACATATGAATTTTTTGGTCCTGGAACATTACCACTAACTAAGATGTAATTATTTTCAACATCTACATCAACAATCATAAGATTTTGAATAGTGATTTGTTCATGTCCCATATGTCCTGGTAATTTCTTACCTTTTAAAACTCTCATTGGTCTCATTGTACCCATAGAACCTACTCTTCTATGATATGTAGAACCGTGAGTTTCAGGTCCACGAGATTGATTCCATCTCTTAATAACACCTTGGAAACCTTTACCTTTTGATGTACCAGTTACATCAACAGTGTCTCCTTTACTAAATACATCAGCACTCAATACTTGACCAAGAGTGTAAGATGATGTATCTACTCCTCTTATTTCTTTTAAGAAGCGCTTAGGTGATGTATTTGCTTTCTTTACATGTCCCATTTCAGGTCTATTAGATGATTTTTCTTTTTTATCAAAAGCACCTAATTGTAAAGCACTATACCCATCTTTTTCAACTGTTTTGATTTGAGTTACAACATTAGGTTTAACTTCAACAACAGTAACAGGTATTAATTTTCCGTCAGTTGTGAATACTTGAGTCATTCCAACTTTACGTCCTAAGATTCCTTTCATTTTTTTCTTTCCTTTCCTAAATTACTTTTTAATTTGAATTTCAACTCCACTTGGTAAATCCAAATGAGCAAGAGCATCAATTGTTTCTTTGCTTGGATTATCGATGTCAATTAATCTCTTATGAGTTCTAATTTCAAATTGTTCACGAGAATCTTTATATTTGTGAACAGCTCTTAAAATAGTAATTTTTTCTATTTCAGTTGGTAGCGGAACAGGTCCACTAACTACTCCACCAGTTCTCTTAACAGTCTCAACAATCTTTGCAGCAGCTTGATCAACACTTCTGTGATCAAATGATTTAAGTCTGATTCTTACTTTGTCTTTAGACATATTAATTTCCTCCTTCGCCTATAATTTTTTATAGACTAGTTCAGCGCGAATTACCTGATTTTAAATTAGATTTTTAATTCAACCTAACCTGGTGTATCAGCAACCTCGCACATCATCACTAAGTCGTTTCAACTAATTATATTGCAAAATAAAAGAAAAATCAAGCATTTTTTACCTTTTTCTCGATTTTTCTTAAAGATTTAAACGACTCTGCAACTAATTCTTGAATATTATATTCTTTCAAAGACCTAGTTTTCTTAAAATAACCTAAATATTCTATATTACCATCCCCACCACATACAGGAGAATATGTAAGACCATTTAAATAGAAACCATAAATATTAAAATTATTAATAACATTATTTAAAACATCAATATGAACTTTTTTATTTAATATAATTCCTTTATATTTTCTAGAAATATCACTACCGCATTCAAACTGCGGTTTTATTAAACATATTACCTCATCAAGATTTAAACTTGATAATTTGTATATTAATTTAGTTACAGATATAAAAGAAACATCTATTGAAGCAATATTCGCATCATTTATCAATTTATTATCAATATCTCTAAAATCTGTTTTTTCATATACTACTACTTGAGAATTATTTTTAATTTTAGAAACCAATTGTTCACTGCCAACATCTATAGCATAAATTTTACTTATATCGTTTTGAAGCGCACAATCACAAAAACCTCCAGTAGAAGAACCAATATCAATCATAACTTTATTTTTCAAAATGATATTAAATTCATTTATCGCTTTTTCAAGCTTAAGCCCTCCCCTAGAAACATACTTTAATATAGATGAAGATACATCTATTTTAGTCATATCACTTACCATAAATGAACTTTTTGTTACAATTATACCATCACATTTAATATTACCGTTTTTAATTTCCATTTGGGCTTTATTTCTACTTGAAAAAATATTTCTATTAACAAGTTCAACATCCAATCTATTCATTTTTAATAATTAAACTTTCTCCTGTCATTTCATTTGGTCTACTAATTTCATAAACATCTGTAATAGTCGGTACTACATCACATAGCGAACCTTCTTTTTTCAATTTATATTTATCATTACATATTACAAATGGAACTTTATTATCAGTATGACCTCTAATAATTTTTCCATTTTCATCTTTCATGTATTCACAATTTCCATGATCAGAAGTTATTACCAAATCATAGAAATTCTCTTCTGCTTTTTCTAATATTTTTCCGATACAAAAGTCACATGCTTCAAGTGCTCTTACACATGCAGGAATGTTTCCAGAATGACCTACCATATCAGGATTTGCAAAATTCACTAATATAAAATCAAAGTCTTTATCTATTACATCAAGAACTGCTTGTGTAATTTCACCAACACTCATTTCTGGTCTAATATCATATCTTGCTACATTTTGAGATGGTACTAATATTTTATATAAGTTCTTGTCATTAAACTCTTCACATCCGTCGAAATAATATGTTACATGAGAATATTTTTCAGACTCAGCAATTCTAGCTTGTTTAAAATCAAGACCAGCTAAATATGAACCAAATGTATTAGTAATAGGTTCATTAGCATAAGCACATTCAACTTTACCATTTAAATCATATAAAGATACTACTCTAATATCTTTAAATTTCTTAGTAGAAAACATATTAAAAGCAGGATCAGTAAACGCAGTAATCAATTCTTTTAAAGTTTCTGATCTATAATTTGTAAACAACACTCCATCCCCATCTTTTATCATAGAACCTTTAGTAATTACACTAGGATTTATATAATCATCATCGATATTATTTTTGTAATGTAATTCTAAACATCTTTCATAATCAGAAAAAGTATTTCCAATATTATGAACAATAACATCATATGACTTTTTAATTCTATCATAATTGTTGTCTTTATCCATTGCATAATATCTGCCACATATAGTACCAAGCGTACCAAGTCCTAACTTACTAACCTTCTGCATAAATTTATTTATACTAGTAAGAGCATTATCATTTATAGAATCACTACTATCAGTTATAAAATGAAAAACTACAGATGATACTTTTCTTATTTTAGCAAGTGCTAAACACGCATATAAATGATCCATACTAGAATATACTTTATTATCACTTATTAATCCAATTATATGTAGTGTTGACTTGTTGTCATTTACATAATCCATTAAATCAAGTAAACAATCATTTTCAAAAAAACTTTTATCTTTAATTTTACTATCAATTAAAGTTATTGGTTGAGTTATTACCCTACCACATCCTATTGTCATATGCCCTGCTTCAGAATTACCTGCTTGGTTTTTTGGAAGTCCAACATCGACTCCAGATGCTGATAACTCACTTACTGAATAATCTTCCATTATTTTTGTTAAAACAGGCATGTTTGCCATTTTAATAGCATTACCAGTATCACTATTATTAATTCCGAAGCCATCTAATATTAATAATATTATTTTTTTCATAATATTCACCTCCCTAATTTTATCATATATTAAAAGAGTTGTAAAAGAAAAATGATTAATGAACATTAATCATTTCTAGTCTTAACTTATCAGCAATAGTTACTATAAACTCAGAATTAGTAGGTTTAGCTCTATCTATATCAACACTATGTCCAAATATTTCTTCCATTAAATCGATGTCCCCTCTCAACCAAGAAACCTCTATCGCATGTCTAATTGCTCTTTCAACTCGTTGAATAGATGTATTGAATTTCAAAGACAATCCAGGATATAAATCTTTCGTGATGCCACCAATAAATCCAGGATTTTCATATACCATCAAAATCGCAGACCTAATAAATTGATATCCTTTTATATGTGAAGGAATACCAAGCGCATGCAATAATTTAGTAACTTTTATTTGTATATCTTTATTTCCAAGTTCAATTATCTTATCATTGTTCTTTTTAGAAGTAACACAATTTATTATTTTCTTTTCAATATCCTTTAAATCAAATGGTTTCAAAGCATAATACCTAACACCATATTCACTAACATCTCTAATAGTTTCTTCCTCATTATAAGATGTCATTACTATAACCTTCTTAGTAATATTGTTTTCTTTCATGTATTCTAATACACTAAGACCATCTTTAACAGGCATAACTAAATCTAAAAGCATTAAATCATATTCAATATTGTTATTAAATAAATCAATAGCGATTTGTCCATTTGATGCACTACCTATTATTTCAATTTTATCATTATCTTTAAAATACTCCTTTATTAAATTTACAATACCTTCATTATCATCTACTACTAAGACTTTTATTTTCATTTTTTCTCCTTTATTTTATTATAGTAAATTTATTATACATATTTCTACATGGTAAATTATCTAATTTTGTCATAAAGAATATATATTTGTCGCAAAAGGTAATTCTTTAAAATACCTTACATTTTCTTGACAGAGTACTTTTTTAAAATTATTAAAAAATAACACACGATTATTTTATATCGTGTATTATTTAATGTTATTTAATAAATTATTTAGTTCTTTATAGTCTGTACTAACTTTTCCAAGCACAACACCATCGCATATGTCAAATATTGTCTTAATGTTATTTTCGTTTATAGAACCACCATAGTATACTTCAACATTAAACTTATATTTTTTATATATGTAATCCTTTATCAAGCCAACAGTTTGTTCTATTTTAGAAATGTCTTGAACATCACCTGTCCCAATTGCCCAATTAGGTTCATAAGCAATACTTAAATATTTAATACTTGATGATTCTATTGATTTTAAATAATAATTTAATTCTTTTTTTACGTAATTAAATGGTTTTCTCATTCTCTTTTCTTCGCCAACACATAAAATTGTGTTACATTTACTACTAAGTGACTTAAACAATTTTTCTTTTGCCATTTCATACTCTTCATACATTATTTTTCTTCTCTCATAATGCCCTACTAAAGTATAATTAATCTTAATATCCTTTAACGATTCAAGATTTAGTTCGCCAGTAAATGAGCCCATCTTATAACTATAAAAGTTTTGCGTTCCAACTTTATATTTGGAGTCTCTAAACATAGATAAATAAAGTAATGGTGGAAAAATAACAAACTCATAATTTGATGCTTTCATTTTGTCAAAAGATGTTTTGAATTTAACCATATCATCATAAAATAAATAACTTTTCTGATTAAGTATTACTTTTTTCATTTTATAAACCTCCTATCCCTGTAATCTTTCAAGTGTTTTAAATCTCTTTCCTTCTAAATATTCTAAAGTTGCGCCACCACCTGTAGAAACAAATGTAAATTTAACTCCTAGTTTCTTCGAACAAGCAACAATATCTCCACCAGCTAAAATAGTAACAATAGATTGATTATATAAATATGTCATTAATGATTTAGTCCCATTGGCAAACCTTTCATCTTCATATTTTCCTAAAGGACCATTCCATAATACTAAATTACTATCAAATATTGCTTCTTTATATCTTGCAATAGTTTTAGGCCCGATATCACAAAGTACATCATTATCGGATATATTTTCAAGTTCAACAACACCATTTTCAGACATAAAATCAACAGGTAATATTATTTTGTTTGAATGAGATTGTAATAAATTTTTAGCATACTCTATTTTATCTTCAGTGATATCATTTTTACCAACATTATATCCTTTTGCTTTTAAAAATGTAAAACACATCGCACCACCTAGTAATATCTTATCACAAGTATTTATTAAGTTATCGATAACACCTATTTTATCATTAACTTTACTACCACCTAATATCATAGTTTTTCTTTGATGAATTGCTTTATTAAGCATAGTAACTTCATTTTCAACAAGAAAACCTGCATAAGATTTTAAATATTTACTAATACCATACGTAGATGCATGACATCTATGAGATGTACCAAAAGCATCAAAAACGTATATATCTCCAAGACTTGCCCAGTATTTAGATAATGCCTCATCACATGAACTTTCAAGTGATTTAGGATAATCTTCAAATCTAGTATTTTCAACTAATACTATTTCACCCACTTCAAGATTTTCAACTGTTTTTTCAAGAATATCTCCTCTTGTTTGTGGAACAAAATAAACAGGTGCGTTAACTAAACTAGATAAATGTTTAGCAACTATTTCAAGAGAATATTTTTCTTTATCCTCTTTAGATTTAACTCTACCTAAATGCGATAATAATATTATCTTCGCACCATGCTCTAAAAGATAATTAATAGTTTTTAAACTAGATACTATTCTTGTATCATCAACAATCTTACCATCTTCAATTGGTACATTAAAATCAACTCTTACTATTACTTTTTTGCCATTAACATCACACTTTTTTATACTTTCCATTATTATTCCCCTCTTTCAAACTTATTATATATAGACAAAGCAGTATCTTTAAGTTTTTCTAAAGTTGTATTTTCAATTTCAATATCAAATTCATTAAAATCATCTAAATCTATTTCAGTCGGATGCTTCTTTTGCTCTTCTGTAAGTCCATTATCAAAATCAGGTCTATTTATATGTATTACTATTAAATTTGGATAAGCTTTTTTAAGATCATTTATTTCTTTTTTAAGTCTAACATCACTAATTATAATCGCATCATAGAAATAAGAAAATATTTCTATATCATCAATCATTCTATTAATAAACAAATCATCTTTTTTAAGTTGCTGTCTAATTACATTAGTCCCAAGTTGTTGCAAAAATTCTCTTGGTTTTGTCTCTTCGCTTAAATCCCATCCTGTCATTTCACGAGCATAATATTTAATATATTTAGCAAGTTGTGTCACTATCACTTTCTTATTATGATTCTCATAAACTTCTTTTAAATATGCAGAAAAAGTATCTTTTCCGTGCTTAGCTTTACCACCTATAATAAATATTTTAGGATTTTTAGTTTGTATTTCCATCTTTAACCTCCTTATAAGTTTCAGGTAATACCATCCATGCATTTGGTAAATATCTTTCACCAGAATATCCGTATCCTACTGGTGTATTAACAAGTTTACCATTAGCATACATTGCACTACTACCTCCACCATCTAGGTTAGCGGCATTATAAGCCTTGTATCTAACAAAAATATCTTTTAACTCAGTCATAGATATTCCAAGTGAATCTTTACTTCTTCCATCTATACACAATAGTAGTACTATACCATCTTGTCTTTGACCAATCGCACTTCTATTAGCGATTCCCCATCCGCCATTTCCTTTAAATTCGCTTTCTTTTCCATTTACAATTAAGAAAGGACCGAATTCAACAGCTCTATCCATACCATCTTTAATTGCTTCAGATGCAGTTTTCTTAGTAAGCATTAAAACATTATCCTTAGTAAAACCTATTAATCCTCCACCTTTATTTATCTTTTTGCCTACATATTTTACTTTACCATCTAATATAGATGTACCAGTATTTCTATTTCCATATTTTACAAATACACCAGAAGCATTCATCGCAACAAGCGCATTATTATTTTTTGCCATAGTTGACAAATACTCTCCATGTTTACCAAATTGTTTTGAAAACACAAGTCTTAATCTAGAAGGATCATATACAACAACCATATATCCCTTCCATTTACTTCCACTTATATTTACAAGTTTATATATATCATTATTACTATCTCTTTTTAATACCTGTTCTTCATAAATACTCTCATACGTACCAGTATCTAAAACAGGTTTAGTATTTATTTTACTAGTATCAGTAGGACTATCAGATTCAATTATTCTATTATTAGCAAGAATTTTTTCAACCATTTCTTCACTATATAATACATATGCAAAATACTTATGATTCATGGTAGTCATCGCTGTAGTAACTAAATAATCCCTAAAGAACGAAAAAGGACCATACGCCAAAAAGAAGCAGACAAGAACTAACGCATCTACTACTATTAAAGCAATACTAAATTTACTACTTTTATAATTATTACTTTTACTCTTTTTAGCCATTATTCACTCCTAAAACAAATGGACTTTTTTCACTACCATCACCAGATATTATATCAAGATTACTATTTAAATATAAACATGGTCTTATATTATATGTTGAAGTCACTAAATCGCCAAAGAAACTTCCTTCAGGACTAATAACATCTATCATTTTATTGTCACCAATACCCTTACTTAATAAGAATATATTTTTAACCTCTTTGATATACATATCACCAAGAGAAGGCATTCCAATATTAGTAGTAAGTACATTCTTATAAGCATCTAAATAACTAAGTGTTTCAGTATTTAATTGTCCAACTGGCCAATTATTTTTAACTATATAATTATTATTTTTAAGTTTTTTATAATAAACATTATTTAAATAATATCCAACATTATCTTTATTTAATGAATATGTATTGTCAGAACCGAATTTCTTAGACACAACCTTTCCATTTTCTTTAACAACATCACTTTGTACAACTTTAACTTTTACATCTTCTCTATCTATAACTTTAAAAGTCATATCAGAATATTTAATTAAGTCACCAACATAAACATCAGATATTTTTTTAATCTCATGATTTTCTATTTTGAATGGTTTTTCTTTGCTTCCATCTCCACTTAATATTTCACTACTACCAGATATAGACATTACTGCCCTTACTCCTAGTGCCTTTTTATTTGTATTATCAAGAGCAATCTCACCTGTATTAGTTACATAGTAATTAAAGTTTTTACTATCAAGTGTATTTAAGAAATATGTATCACTATTATTTAGGAATCCCTCTTTACCACCAGAAACATAATAATCATTTAATGAAAGAATTCCTATTTTATTCTGATCATTCTTTTTATCACATTTTATTTTAGTTAAATCATCAATTTTATCATCACACATTGTTGTATTTATTAATAATTTATCACTATCAAATAAATTATTCTCGAAAGTACCACTATATTTATTATTTGACTTATTTAACCAAGCATTTATATTTGAACTTGTAAAACCATTTTTTAAATCACCATATAAAATAGTTAAATTTTCATCAGACACAATTTTAATTTTATTATCTTCATCAACAGAAAGAATTCTAAATAATATACCTGAATATTCTAAATAATTATCATTAACCTTACCTTTAAATGTATATGTCTTAGTTTTATCATCATATATAAGTCCATTTTCCATATCAGTATAACTTCTTTTTTTGATAATATTATCCACTATTAAATTAGATTCAACATCAGTATTATGCTCTTTATTATAATATATAATTAATCTAGTTAAATAAAATATAACAATAACAAATAACACTAATATATTTAGTGCTACTAATACAGGTGTAATTTTAAGTTTTCTTCTAGTCTTAACCATTATACTTCTTAATCTCCAAAATCATTTTGATATGCTATTAGACTAGCATTAATAAGTCCATCAACATCACTAAATTGATCAACCATTTTAGTTTCAATATTACCGTTCTTATCTTTAACATCTACTTCTAATGATAACTCAACTTTATTACCAAAAATAGATTTACTTCTAACTTTAAATTTCTTAATATTTTTTAATTTTCTCATAACAGATGCATGAGCGCTAGCTTCATACTTAAGAACTAATAAATATCTACTAGCAGTTTTAAATCCCATTAAATAACTAGCAAAATACAAAATACCGATTCCCAAGGATGCTGCAAGTGCAGGAATATATAATCCAGCGCCAGCCATGATACCTGCCGCTATTCCCCAAAACATAAATCCAGTATCAACAGGTTCTTTAACAGCAGTTCTAAATCTTACAATAGATAAAGCACCAACCATACCTAAAGATAATGATATGTTAGAACTAATTGTTCTTATAATAATTGAAGTTACCATACAAAGCATTAATATACATAGTGAAAATGCTTTTGAATAAACAACCCCAGTATAAGTCTTTTTATAAACATATATTATAAATAGTCCAATTACAAATGCTACCAAAAGTGATAACATTATACTTCCTACAGATATAGTTCCTGTAAAATTTTCTAAAACTGATTTTTTAATAGTATCAACTACACTCATTTAACTCACTCCTTATTTAATACTTCTACATATAGCAAACTTGCTAACTGCTTCACGAACAGATGGAATTGTACATAATATGTTAGCGATATGAAGAGGCAACACTTCGTTATATTTAACTTCCATTACTTGCTTATCATTTTCAATAACTCTATATGTTGGACTCTTATCATCAAATAAATCATAATTATAAAGTCCACTCTTAATATTAGAATCAAATGTTATTCTAACCTCACTAACCGGATAAATAAATGCAACTCTATTATACTCAACTATAATAGATGGAAGTAATCCCTTTAATTTAACATCATTTAGAAATTCCTCAAGTAATCCATCAGGATTTTCAATCTCATTTATTTTACCATTTAATATTTTACTATATATGCTTCTTGAAATCAACATTTGTTCCTTAGAAGTTAAATTATTATGTTTCATTTTTTTCTCAAGTCTTATAAAACTATCATCATCATTATAAGTTCTAATCCTAAACTTTTTTCTATATAAAACACCATCAAGTTTTTCATAATAAGAATTAGAATTAATATCATCAAAATACAAACTTTTAATAATATATGAACCATCAGATAAAGCATTCTTATCTTTATCTAATATTAATGATAATTGATTTTTTAAAACCTCAGCACATCCATTAGATATCTTAAATTTTAATTCATGTCTATATTTATACTCTTTCATTTAACATCACCAAAATATTTGTTCACATCACTCGCAGAAAGTCCAAAAAATGATTTAGCTTGATTTACCATATATTTATTTCTCTTACGAGCAAAATCTTTCATAAAATTAACATTACTTTTCCATTCATCATAAGATGCTACATTCCATCTTTTAAGATTTCTTTTGATTTCATCCTCACCAATCTCATCAATTACTGAATCTATTTTCTTTATAACGTTATCACTATTCCATGTATTTTTAAGATTATATGAAAGTCTTTCAACAAAAGTCTTCTTAAATTCACTACTCTTTAATAAGTTTCTAAGAAGAGTCGTTGGAAAATTTCCATAGCCAATACCAGAGGCTGTAGTATAATACTTATAATAATTAACGTCCACATTATAAAATGCAGAGTCTAAATCATAATATATAAATTTCCATTTTCCAGAATCAACTAATGGATTAGAAAAATATCTCATGTTTACTATATCGTAGTTAGATGGCCATATTTCAGAAATCCAAAAATCACAATAACCCACTATATCCATTTGATCTTTGATTTTATTATAATTTTTCACATCACTAAGAGGATTACTATTAGTAAAACTAACCATTTTATTATATTTAGTATTAGTACCTATTTTAACTTCCCCATCTATTCTTAATAAATCAGTGTTTTCCTTTGTAGCTTTAACATTATAATGATTAGATATAAATGATTCATCAACTTTTTCTCTTATAAAATATAATCCCCAGTATTCACCATTCAAATATAAAGCAACAGGTTTATATGCTTGAACATCAACATCAGTATATTCACCAACTAAAGATGTCGCAACTATATCCCTAATCAATGTCTTTTTAGACCATTCAAATTCATCTTGACTACCGGTTCTTAATACCAATGAATCAAATACAGAACTATCTACTGTATCAAATACCTTATATTTTAAACTACCTTCTCCATATTGTTTCTTAAATTTAATTTCATAACTCTTTTTCTTATAACTTCTAGTCGAACCACCGAAAAGTTTTAACCCAGCACCAATAGAAAATCCAGTACCCTCAGAATCAAAGTACTCAACAAAGCAAGGCTCAATTACACTACTATTTAAAGCTGTATGGGTATTAACATTTGATAGTGCTTTTTTATTAATAGAAATTGACATTACATTTATATTATGATTTTCATTCATTATGTATGAATATGTATTAGTATCACTTTTAAGTTTTCCATCATCTTTACTCATAACTCTTAAAACAGTAGTCTTCTTTATAGTTAGAGGACTACTGTATACTTTTGAAGAAGTTGTTGGAACTGAACCATCTAATGTGTAATAGATTTTATCTCCACCAGTTAATGCAACCTCAATAGAATCTGTATTATTATATACACCACTTTTTTTATTAGCGGTTGGTAAATATGATATGCTCATCGTACCATTTGAATTTTTTGCTTTTGGTGTTGGCTTACTAAAATAATATATACCGTCATCACTTTTACCAATTGAATATCCTAAAGGCACTTCTGACATAAATAGTGTGTCAATTACTTCTCCACTCTTAGTTAAGTATAAACCTTCTACACTTGATAATTTAAACGGAGCATGTACATAAGAATCATTACTAAGATTTGTTTCCCCAGATGCCATTACTATATAGAATTCACCTTTTTTTAGTTCAACTTTAGGTAATTTAAATTCACAAATTGAATTAGTACTTGTAGTTAAACAATAATCACTTAATTTAATAGTTTTATTACTGTTGTTGTATAGTTCTATCCAATCATAATAATTGCCACCGTTTTGAGGTAAATATTCATAATTAGAATTCATTGCCTCATTTATAATTAAATCTTTTGGTGTTTTAATATATTCACTTTGAAATTTCATTTGACCATCAACTGTATTAGGATATCCTGGCGTAATACTAGAACTTTGTACAAAACCACTCTTTGTTTTAACGTATGCCATACCATTACCTAAATTTTTATATTCTACTCTATCAATTACTTTACCTTTGTTATTTGAAAGAACTGCATAACCATTCTTACTCTTTAATTTAAATCCAGTACTTAATTCACTTTTTTTGCTACTAGTACCACTAGTATAAACAACTAATGTTTCGCCAGGAGTTATAACCTTATTTGGAAATTGCCATTTAAAACTACAATCAGCATCATTTGATAAACTATAATTTTCTAAATTAATGCTTTTATCTGACACATTTATTATTTCAATATATCCACTATATTCACCATTTTTATTTTTAAAGTTTCCTTTGTTACTAGCAAGTATCTCATTTATTTTTAAATCAGATTCCCCTTCTGCCATTAACGATTTAAGAAATTCTTCATGTCCTTTTATGTTATTAGCAAAACCAGGTGTTGGACTTTCTATTACCCAAGAACCTTTATCATCTCTTGCCATTACATTTCCAGAATCAAGAGAAACCGTCTCAACCGCATCTATCACTTTACCATTTGGTCTGAATAATGAAACTACTTCACCACCACTAGATTTAAGTTTAAATGATGCGTTTAAACCATCTAATTTCTTACCACTTAAGAATATAACTAAGTATGATTTTGCCTTGATAGTTGTTTTAGGAAATACCCATTTAACTTTATTATTTTCATCTCCAAGACCATAATCTTTAAGTTCAATATCTTTATCACTACCATTATATAATTCTAAATAGTCATATATACCACCATCAGAAGAAGCTATTGTTCCATTATTTCCAGTCATTATTTCATTAATAACAAGAGATTTAATAGACGTTTCTTTATCATCAAGTTCTTTCTTTTCAAGAGAATTACTACTTTTATCTTTAAATAAACCAAGCAGTATAAAAATGACTAATAAAAGCCCACTAATTACAAAAAATAATATATTATTTTTAAATTTCCTAATATTAAATTTCATAATAAAACTCCTATTATAATTATATAATAATAAGAGTTTCTTTTCCATAAAATATTATATATATTTTAAAACTTTACACTTTATTCAACAGTTACAGATTTAGCAAGATTTCTTGGTTTATCAATATCACATTTTCTTAGCTTAGCAACTTCATATGCAAGTAATTGACATGATACCATAAGAAGTAAATTTTGAACATATTCACTAGTTAAAGGAATTACTATTTCATAATCAGCAACATTTTT
This sequence comes from uncultured Bacilli bacterium, assembly GCA_934090685.1. GTDB lineage: Bacteria > Bacillota_I > Bacilli_A > RF39 > UBA660 > CAG-1000. Next base: position 140,656 of record CAKOJN010000003.1, on the reverse strand, counting down.
ATCGATATTTATAGATTCTTTTCTTATGATAATGATTTTTGCTTTACGACTTTTCGCTTCAAGAACATTGCTTAAAGTCTTTTCATATACTGAAAATTCTGTCATAAGTGCTATCACTGGAGTATTTTTTGATAATAATGCTATCGGACCATGCTTAAGTTCACCAGCAGCAAAACACTCACTATGTATATATGATATTTCTTTTAACTTTAAACTTGCTTCATAACAACTATATATATCTATACCACGACCTATGTAATATATATCATCAGATTTATATATTGCCTTTGCTATAGTTTTATAATTAGGATTCTCTATAACTTTTTTAATTAATTGAGGCAACTTCTTAAATTCTTCAAATATTTTAAGAACTTCATCTTTCTTAATTATTCTTTTAGAATACATATATTTAAGCATAAGCAAACTACATAAATAACTTTGAGAGAAATATCCTTTAGTAGTCGCAACACATATCTCAGGACCAGCAAGCATAGGCATTACAAACTTTGCTTCTCTTGCTATTGTAGAAGACACTACGTTTACTATAGCTAGTGTATCTATATCTTTACTATTACACATTCTAAGCACAGCAAGAGTATCAGCAGTTTCACCACTTTGAGAAATTAATACAACTAAAACATCTTTATCAAAATAATGATTAGTATATCTATACTCACTAGCTGCATAACAATTAACATAAAAATCTTTTGATGAACAATATTTATCAGCAAAATACTTAGCAATCAAGGATGCATTATAAGCACTACCACATGCTACAAAATCTATTCTTTTATATTTAGTTAAATCAATAACTAAATCAGAAAATTTATCATTAGGAATATACTTTGAATATAATTTCTTAGAAAGTTCTTCTTGTTCATTAATCTCTTTAAGCATATAATGATCATAACCATTTTTATTAGCTGTTTCTATATCCCACTTAGCAGTCTCAATCTTTTTATTGATTATTATTCCATCATAATAAATATTAAAGTCTTTATCAGCTTCAACTATTTCATTATCATCTAAATATATATATTTATTTGTATAATCTATTATCGCACTTATATCACTAGCTATAAAATGTTCCTTAGAACCTATGCCTAGTATTAATGGCGCATCTTTTCTAACACCATATATTTTAGGAACCCCTTCAAATATTACACCAATCGCATAACTTCCTGTTAATTTATGAATTGCTTTATCAATCGCTTCAACTTGATTACTTCCATCATAAAATGAATCTATTAACGCAGCAACCCTTTCACTATCAGTTTCTGATTTGAAAGTATATTTATCCTTAAGTTCTCTTTCTATCTCTTTATAGTTTTCAATTATTCCATTATGTACAACACTTACTCTGTTAACAACTTGTGGATGAGCGTTCAATTCACTAACCTCACCATGAGTTGCCCATCTAGTATGACCTATTCCACACACAGAATTATTTAAATCAACTTTTTTTAATTTCTTTTTTAAATTCTCAATTTTACCAACAGATTTAACTGTTCTTATCTTATTATTATCAAGCACACTAATACCAGCAGAATCATAACCACGGTATTCTACAGCCTCAAGCCCATGTATTATTACATTACCTATATTCTTTTTCCCAACATAACCTATTATTCCACACATATAGACTCCTTTATTTAATACTTTGTTTTAATATATTTATTAGTGATTCACTATTATTAAACACTCTAGGTATTTTATATACACTTAGTTTTTTTACTTTATCGTTTTCAACACTATTAAATGTTTTTTTAATATTTTTTTCTATATTACCATATATCACTATTTGTGAATTTGTTACTTTATATGAAGTTATTTTATGAAAAACAATTCTTTCTTCTCTTCTTTCATAGTTATTATGTGTATTTGTTACTCCGGGAGGTGATATAACTACTTCTAAAGGATCCAGATATATTACCATTACTCTTTGTTTAGTTCTATTTATAAGAAGATACACCCAATACACTGGTGGGATAAATATTATTAAGTTTATTAGTCCCTCATATAAATTAAATATCGCATTGTATCCTACTGCTAAAAAAACTATTAATAACATTACACTAATAATTATATTTTTAGGTAATACATGTTTCTTATATTCACTCTCATCATATGTCAAAACAGTAGAACTCTTTTGTTTTTGTCTTTCTTCTACTGCTTTCTCTAAATTATTATAATTTTCTTTTCTTTGTATTTTAGAACCATATATTGTTGGAAGAAGAACACCTGCTGCTAAAACAAATAATCCCATAATTAAAGTAGTACTTTCTAACGAATCTACACTCATAAGATAACAAATTAAACTTGCTAATATAAATATAATACCCATATGAAGTAATATATTTGTATATAATAAAACTTTACTTGATTTTTTTGCTTTATCAGTAAATGTTTTAGTGCTCATCATAGTTGATAATGCAACATCTAAACCCTTATCTATACCAAATAATGTCAATAAAATTGTTACAACATCTGAAACATCTGACACCTTTTCATTTTTATTATATTTCCTTATTTTTATTATAATCATTACAAGATTGTATACTATTGTTATTATTAAAGTTGATGTCATTGAATACGTAAAGGCTGTATCTTCATCCATCATAGTTCCTAAAATAATATATAACACCAAATATATTATAATAATTGCTAAAATTGTTTTTAATACTTTTTTCATACAAATCTCCTTATATAAATTATAAAGCAATAGAAAAATTATTTCATCAAATTAGACATAAGTTTACATATCAAACTATTTACAAGTATAATCTATTAAATCAATATTAATTCCTCTAGAGTAGCCATTTTCATTAAGATAATATTTTATATCATGACCTACATATATTTTTTCTATTGTGTCTCCATTAAATATAACTTTATATTTAATATTCTTTTTAAGTTCAATATTTAGTTTAGTTTCATCTTCAGAACTAATACACATATATCCATATTCTAAATGTTGTGCTTCTGCTTTTTGCATAATAATCTTAGCATATTCTTCCAAACTACTCTCATTTATATTTATATAAACTCCAAAAGAAATAATAATTAATGCAATAATAAATGAAATAAAGTAAAATGCTTTACTCTTACTATTACCAATATTTGCAATGAAAAACCTTATAATACCTATTAAAAATAAAATACCTACGATGCTTAACGTAACCATGCCAACAGCTGGAATTTTTATACTAAGTATTACAATTGTACATAAAAGTAGTACGGATATCATTGATACTACCAATATCTTCTGATCAGACCACTTAGATAATTTATCTTTGATAAAATTATTTTTAGTGCCTTTATTGTTTTCTTCATTATTCATATACTTCACCCATAATAAGAATATCATGTTTAAAATTTAAAAAAAAGAACTTTTCAGTTCTCTTTACATAAATAACTTCATTGTTCTTATCATTTGAGCAGTATATCCAACTTCATTATCATACCACGCAACAACTTTTAATAATTGTTTTCCATCACTTTCAACTACATTAGTTAACAATCCATCAACAGTAGCACCAACTTCTTCACCAATAATATCACAACTAACAATAGGATCTTCAGTATATTTCAAGCACTTACTTTGATTAGATTTAAACATATTATTAACAGTTTCTTTAGTAACAGATTTTTCTAGTTCTAAAGTAACATCTATAACACTTCCATCCCCTACAGGAACCCTAAATGCAAGTCCATCCATCTTTCCTTTTAAACTTGGAATTACTTTCCCAATTTGAGATGCTGCTCCTGTTGAGGTAGGTATTATATTTAATGATGCTGCCCTACCACGTCTTGCCATAATACCTTTCTTATGTGGTATATCTAATGTTTCTTGATCATTTGTGATAGCATGTACAGTTGTCATAAATCCTTCTTTAATTACAAATTTATCATTTATTAACTTAAGTACTGGAGCAAGACAATTAGTAGTACAACTAGCTGCACTTATTACATCATCCGATTTATCTAAAATTTCATGATTAACTCCATATACTATAGTTTTAACTTCGTCCTTAGCAGGAGCACTTATAATAACATGCTTAGCCCCAGCATCTAAATGAGCTTGACATTTTTCTTTTGATGTAAACACACCAGTACATTCAAGTACTATATCTACATCTAACTCTTTCCATGGAAGTTTAGAAGGATCCATCTCAGCAAATACTTTAATTCTTTTATTTTTTACAAACAATTCATCAGAATCAAATGATATTTTACTTTTATTTGTTCTATGAACTGAATCATATTTATAAAGATATGCAAGTTGTACAGGGTCTGTTAAATCATTAATTGCTACTACTTCTATATCTTTATCATTCTCTAATAATCTAAGTGCTGTTCTTCCTATTCTACCAAAACCATTAATTGCTACTTTTAACATATTTTCATCTCCTATTCAAAATATCCATTTCCTATAAATTCTCTTAATACACTTGTCTGTGGGACATATTCACTTGGTATATTTAAAAAACATTTTAAGAAGTTTAATATTCTTATCGATTCTTCATAATATACAGACTCCGGATTGATTGAGTATAACAAAGGTTCTGCATATGTTCTTAAAACACCCACCTCATATGCAAGAGAAGTATTTATTATAATATCTGCAGTTCTTTGATATGGATAAACATATTTTTCTTCACTCTTTCTCATACCCATCCAAGCATTTAATGTATCCTCAGCTGAATAACCTCTATGTTGATAATCTCTTACCATTCTTCTTATAAATCTTATATCAATTGTTGATATGTGATTATGTCTATCAAGCCCAATTGGAGTAAATGGACTAATATATACTTTTAATTTATTTTTAGCATCTATTGATGAATTTAACTTCTCATTTATCGCATGAAGCCCCTCAACTATAATAATTTGATTTTCTCTCAAACTTACAGGTTTACTTTTATATTCTTTCTCACCTGTAATAAAATTATACTTAGGCATAACTACTTCTTTACCATTTAATAAACTCTTAAGTTGTAAATTAAATAATTTCATATCAATCGCATCTATTATTTCATACTCATAACTACCATCTTCTTTTCTCGGAGTATCTTTTCTCTCAACAAAATAATCATCAGTTGATATTACAAAAGTATCTTTTCCTTTAGATTTCAAATATAAAGCAAGTTTTTTAGATGTAGTTGTTTTTCCACTTGAAGAAGGACCCGATATAAAAACTACCTTAATATGTTTGTTGTTCACTATTTTAGTAGCAAGAGTTTCCATATTTTGATCATACAATATTTCATTTGTTTGAATGAAGTCAGCTATTTTACCATCAGTAATAATTTTGTTAATATCTCCTGCATATCTTACTCCTAGAGATAATAATTTCTTTTCATAAGTTGCAAATGCATTCATAACAAGAGGAGAAGGAGTATAAGTAGGCAAACTATTTTCAATTGGATAACTTATTGCTATTCCATTTGGTGATACATAAGTTAAATCAAATCTACTTAGTATTTTAGTACTAGCTGGCATAAGAAAATAAAAATAATTATATATATCTCCAAGTTCATACATAGTTACTGAATCATTAGTCATATATTTGTAATTTAATACTTTCTCACTTTCATTAAGACTATTAACATAATCTATCGCATCACTTCTAGAAACACTAATATGTTTTATTTCCATATCACTAGCAATAATTTCTTTCATTTTTTTCTTTATAGCTTTAACTACTGATGCATCAACTTTCTTATTAATCTTAATTTCACTATATATAGATTTATCGATTGAATGCTTAATGTTTACAATCGCATTGTCACCATATAATTCCTTAACCGCTAAAATATACACATACTTTAAACCTTTTATGTATATTTGTCTACCAATTCTATCACTAACTCTTATATACTTTACATAAGAGTCTTCAACCAATTCAAAATTAGTCGCAACACAAACACCATTAATTCTAAGTGCTATTATTTGATCATTTTGATTGATTAACTTAAGTACATCTTTTACTTCAGTACCTTTTTCAACTTCGAGTATACTTCCATCCTCAAATGTTAACTTAACCTTATTATTCACAACCATCAACCTCTTATTATTATTATGATACTAATATCATATCAAAAATTCATGATTTTGTGAATATTTATTAATTATTTTATTAAAATATAACTAGGAGGAATATAATGCATATACCATATATTGTAGAAAAGTATGATGGAAGTGAAAAAGTATTTGATTTATATTCAAAACTATTATTAGAAAGAATTATATTCATAGAAGGTGAAATAAATGATAAAACAGCAAACATTATAACAAGTGAATTATTATATTTAGATTCCTTAAATAATGATGATATTTATATTTATATAAACTCACCAGGAGGAAGCATCACATCAGGTTTTGCTATATATGATACTATGAATTATGTAAAAAGCGATATAGTTACTATAGGTATCGGAATGTGTGCTTCAATGGCAGCTTTTTTACTATCAAGTGGTACAAAAGGTAAAAGATCTGCTCTTAAAAATACGGAAGTAATGATACATCAACCACTAGGTGGTATTAATGGACAAGCAACAGAAATCCAAATCGCCGCAGAAAGAATACTAAAATTAAAAGATAAAATAAATAAAATCCTTTCAAAAAACACAAAAAAACCTCTTTCAAAAATCAAAAAAGATACAGAAAGAGATTACTTTTTAAATGCAGAAGAAGCATTAAACTATGGAATAATAGACAATATCATTTAACCTCCAATATTTTCTATTATTTCTTTTATTTTTCTAAATCTATGATTAACACAACTTTTACTAATAGGTTTTTCAGTCTCACTACTTATTATTTCTGCAAGTTCCGACATTGAACTTTCAGGATATTTTTCTTTATAAAAACAAATTTCTTTAATTTTATCATCAAGAAGATCTATATCAATTAAGCTCTTAAGTTTCGCTATTAATTTTAGTTGTTCATTACTCGCTTGAATACTCTTATCAACATTAGCTTGCTCACAATTATTTAAACGATTAGTCATATTTTTATGATCCCTGTATATTCTTATATCCTCAAAGTAGAAAAGAGCATTAGTGGCATTAAGCATTTTAATAAAATCACTTATTCTCTCAGCCTCTTTAATATATACCATATAATTTTTATCACGCTTTATTAATTTACTTTTAAAATGCATCTCATTTAACAAGTTATTAACATACTCTGCAGTATTATAATTAGATATTACAAACTCACAATGATATCTACTAGTTTTAGGATCATTTATGCTACCACACATTAAAAATACTCCTCTTAAATATGATTGCTTATCACGAATATCATCCACCAAATATAATGAAGGAACATAAATTCTTTCATTATTTTTTATTATGCACAAGTCATTAAGTATCAAATCCACCTTATCCCCAACTATTAATACAATAAGTTTATTGCCTCTAAGTGTATTAACCTCACCTGTATCCATTTTAATATCAATATGGTATATTTCTTTTAATAGTTTATATATTCTTTTAGCTACACTTGCATTTTCAGTATATATTTCAAATTTATTATCATCTATTTTAACTGAAATATTTAGAATGCCAGATAATTCAGCCATATTTTCAGACAAACTATATATATCATTACTAATTTCTGTTTTAATTTTACTTGTAAAAGACATACAAATCACCAACATAATTATAATTTAAAAACAGAAAAAACACAAATAAAAAGATATAAATTAATATATCTTAATATCTAGAAGTGAACTTTTTACCTTTCGCAGGAAATTTAACATAATTTCTGGGTTCAAGGTAACTCTTTCCCTTCATAATAGAGAAATGCAAATGTGGCCCAGTAGTACAATAGTCATAACTCTCTCCTCCACCACTTCCAGCAATTACTGTATTAACTGTTACATAATCTCCTAAATTAACCTTAATTGTATGTACATGCATATATACAGTTACATATTCTTTTCCATTTACTAAATGTTTTACATATATTTTATTTCCACCACAACTAGAATTCTTTTTATCAGGATTTTTAACTCTAGCAATTTTAGTAACAACTCCATTAGCTGCAGGATACACATTAGTTCCAATCGGAACACCTAAATCTATTCCACTATGAAGTTTCCAAACGTGTTGTGTCGGATGAAATCTCATACCAAATTCACTCGTCACAGTTGCTTTAACAAGAGGTCTTATAAATCCAGTTGAAGTAGGAACTTTTAAACAAACATTTATATCAGTATTTTCACTACATCCATTATTTTTAAATTCCTTTTTAAAGTACTCATATTGTTTTTTACTTGCATCCATATCCTGTTCAATATCTTCATGTTCATCAACTAATTGACTCAATGAAACATTCGCACTATTAAGAAGATCATTTAATTTAACCATTTCATTTTCAGAATCTTCTATTTGTTTATTTAACTTCTTTTGAAGTTGCTTATTCTCTTCTATCTTTTTATACATATCATCAATAAGTTCATCATTATACTTAGTAAGTTGTTCAACTATCGCAGAACGATATATAAAATCAGTAAATGATGCCGCTTCAAATACATATTCTAAATAGATATTATCACCATCAGAAATTTGTAAAAATGAAAACAAATTATCAATTTCTTTTTTCTTCTCTTCTATTTCTTTTTTTAACTCTTCAATCTTTGCTTTAGATGCCTCTATATCTTTTTGATATTTATCAATGTTATTACTAACATCTCCTATATCGCCTTGAAGACTATTTATTTTGGATTTAGCCTCTGCTTGTTTATTTTTAGAATTATTATATTTTGCTAAATCCTTTTCATATTGTATTCTATAATCTTTAAGAGATATTGCATCTACACTATTAACAAGTATAAAGAACGAAAAAGTACATAGAATTAATTTACTTAACTTCTTCATCATACTTTCAAATATTTCCTTACTGCTCTAAAACTACCAAATGCTCCAACTACTACTGCCACCGCTATTATAACACCCATAACTTTATAAACTATACTCGCAGGTGTTGCAAGTTTAATAATAGCGGTAAATAATTGACCACCTAATCTATCATATAAATATTTATATCCGTAACAACAAATAATAATAGGTATTATAGAACCAAATACGCCAAGAATAATTCCTTCAAAAAAGAATGGTTGTCTTATAAATGAATTACTTGCTCCAACAAGTCTTCTGATTTCAATCTCTCTTTTTCTTGATTGAATAGTTATTTTAATAGTATTGCTAATTAAGAATGCAGTTACTAATACTAATGCTATTACTATTCCATAAGATATTTTTTTAACTGTATTAAATATTTTAACTAATTCTTCTACAGAACCCTCACCATATTTAACAAGTGCTACATTATCTATTTTTTTAATCTTATCAGCAGTATTACCTATTTTATTAATATCATCAACTTTAACTAGATATGTGTCTTGTAAAGGATTGGTCTCTTTAGTATATTCTGACATAATACTATTAAATACTTCTGATTCTTTTTGCATATCTTTTCTAATAGATTCTTTTGAATTAAATTTTATTTCTTTAACATTATCAAGTTTATCAAGTTCAGTTCTTACTTTAGATAATTCTAAATCACTAACTTTTCTATTTATAAATACAACTATAGTCATATCACTTTCTATTTCATTAGTAAAATGATTAACATTGTATGAAAGTAATATACTAAAACCAACTAATACTAGTGTTATAGTTATACATACTATACTAGCCATAGATAAAGAAAAGTTACGAAAAACTCCCTTGAATGATTCATCAATATTTTTAAATAATATTCTAAATGCCTTCACTCTTATACTTTCCTTTCTGATTATCTTTAGCTATTAAACCTTTTTCTACTACAATTACTCTCTTTTTCATTTTATTAACTATATCTTTATCATGGGTTGCCATAATAATAGTTGTTCCTAAATCTTTATTTATATTATCTATTACTTTCATAATTTCTATTGATGTATCCGGATCTAAATTACCAGTAGGTTCATCACAAATAAGTACCTTAGGATCATTAACTATTGCTCTTGCAATTGAAACTCTTTGTTGTTCACCACCAGAAAGTTCATCTGGAAAACTTCTTAATTTATCTTTTAATCCAACTTGCTCAACAGCTTTTATAACTCTTTTTCTTATATCTGACTCTTTATAACCATATATTTCAAGAGCAAACGCTACATTTTCATATACGGTTTTTTTAGGTAATAATTTATAATCTTGAAATACTATTCCAAGTTTTCTTCTTATTTTATAAACTTTTCTATTTTTTAATTTAGAAACATTAATACCACCTACATACACATCCCCTTTAGTTGGTTTCTCTTGTCTGTATAATAATTTAATTAATGTAGACTTACCACTTCCCGATGCACCTATTACAAATACAAATTCGCCTTTAGATATTTGTAAATTAACATCACATAAAGCAGTTACTCCATTAGGATATCTTTTACTAACATCTCTTAATTCTATTAATTGCATAACTCCTCCTATAAATATTATAGTATATTTTTTAATTTATTTAAAAGACAATTCTTTCCTTTTTAGTACCACCAAGTACCTCATAACAATCACTTACTACAATGAATGCAGATTCATCTATTTCTTTAATTGCACTCTTTAAAAATGAATATTTTTCAGTTGGAACAACACACATAAGAACCTTTTGTCTTTTATTTGTATATGCTCCTTTACTATATAATTCAGTGACACCACTTTCAATAATATCTAATATGAAAGCAACAACTTCATCTTCTTTACCTGTTTGAATATAAAACATTTTAGAATCACTTATTCCTATTAACACTTTATCAACAATGTAAGTCGAAATAAATGAAATAATAATACCATACATGATAGATGTATATCCAAACACTATACCACCTATTCCAATAATAATAAATGCAATACATCTAAGTATTTTACCAAGAGGCATTTTCTTATATTTCTGTATTATTAATGCAAGTATACTATTTCCGCCTGTATTAAAACCTGCTTTATAAACTAAACTTTCTCCAAAGCCTCCACATACACCAGCAGCAAGAACATAAAGTAAAATATTATCAAATGAGAAATTAATCAAATGTGGAATTCCTTCAGTTGCATACAAGAACAATGTGTATATTAAAGCACCAACTGCACTCATCAAAGAATCTTTAAATCCTAATGTAAAGAAACTAGCAGTAATACATATCAAATTAGCTATCAGGATTACTAAACTTACATTAATACCACATAATTTATTAAGAACTATACCTATACCACCAAATCCACCTGATACGAAATTATTAGGTACAAAAAATAAATTAAATGATAACGCAGAAATAAAACAGCCAACAACTAAAAGTAAACTTCTAGTAGCTTGCTCTTTCTTTAAAACACTTCTTTGAATTTTCTCATTATTCTTTCTTCTAAATAACCACATAATATTCTTCTCCATTATTAATTATAACAAAACATTAACTTTTTTTCTACAAATTACATTTAGATTTCATAAAAGTGTAAACAAAAAGAACTTTTAGCAAGAACGCAAATACGCCAGTAAAAATTCTTCAATATCACCATCTAATACTTGATTAACATTAGAAGTTTCATAATTAGTTCTAGTATCTTTAACTAAAGTATATGGACACATTACATAACTTCTTATCGCACTACCAAAGTTAACATCCATAACATTTCCTTTTAACTCACTTAATTTTTCATTAAATTCATTTAATTTAAGAATATATAATTTATTTTTAAGCATTTCCATTGCTCTTTGCTTATTTTGAATTTGACTTCTTTCTAATTGACACGAAGTCACTATACCAGTTGGGATATGTGTAATTCTAACCGCTGAATCAGTTGTATTAACGCCCTGTCCCCCACATCCACTTGATCTATAAACATCAATTCTTAAATCACTTTCATTTATCTCTACATCTAAATTTTTATTTATCTGAGGAGTTACTAGTACACTAGCAAAAGAAGTATGTCTTCTAGAATTACTATCAAAAGGACTAATCCTTACAAGACGATGTACACCAGTTTCTCCCTTTAGATAACCAAAAGGATAATAGCCTTTAACAAGAACAGTTACTCCTTTTATACCAACCTCTTCTCCATCTTGTCTACTTATTTCCTCATATGTATAATTATTCTTTTCAAAATATCTTGTATACATTCTATATAACATGTTAGCCCAATCATTACTTTCAGTACCACCTGCTCCTGAATGAATCTCTATATAACAAGCAGATGAATCAAATTCACCATTTAATAATGTTGATATCTTAAGATTCTCAATATCACTATTAAGTTTATCCAACTCACTATCAACATAATCGATGTCAATTGATACCATTTCTATCAAAGTATCAATATTTTCTTTGATGCTAGAATATTCATCGATAATTTTTCTAAGTGACTTAGATTCATTTAATATATCTTTAGTATTTTTAACATTAGTCCAAAAGTCAGGTCTATTTATTATGGCATCAAGCTCCTTAAGTCTATTTTCTTTTTCGGATATGTTAAGTTTACTCCCAATATCCTCTAACGTGTTTTTATACTCATTTAGTTTTTTAATAATATCTTTTTCCATACATAAATTATATCAAATAAAAAAGAACTTTTAAAGGTTCTTATCTAAATAAATATCTTTACTATTTTTATAGTTATTCTTAATTAAATTAAGTATTTCTTTATTATATGATTCATCATAACCAACATAATATTTATCACCAATTATTGTAAGAGGAATACCAACATCCTCACTAATATCAAGTTTATTCTTTAGTTCATTCATTATATTAATATTTTCTTCATGATTCCATACTTCGAATCCATATACATGAATCTTATCATAATATTTAGGTGCAATTCTATTTAAAAATTTCCACTCTTCTTCACAATGAGGACATCCATCTCCCCAAAACATATATATATTTAATTTATTATTATCATATTTTATATCACTAGTTTTACTATTCATAGTAATTGTACTATTTATTTTCTCCTCATTCATTTTATTAGAAACATTAATAAGTACTATAAACAATACAAATACTAATACAATAACACCAATTATTAATACTTTCTTATTTTTCATATTAACTCCTTCTTTATCAAAATATTTATATAGTTATTGTAACATTTTTTCAATAAGAAATCGAGTAGATTTATTAAAATATTAAAAACCATCAATAAAATTTATCAATGGTTCTTTTTTCTTAAACATCTATTTTTTCAAATACATAATAACAATTAATTAATCCAGCAAAAACATAATCCCCACTTTTCCACTCAACTATTAAATAGTCTTTACCATGAAGATTTTTAATTTCATATTCACACATTGTTCCTTTTACACACAAGTCTTTAATATAACCTTTTGTGTAAGAAATACTTCTAGAATGTCCATTGTCATATGTTACATCAGATTCACCAGTCGGAAAAAATGCAAGTCTATTTATTGTTCCATTTTTATTTATATTAGATAAATTAATATCATCTTTATTTCTGATTGTTCCAACACAACTCCATAATCCATTAATTTTTTTATCCTCTTTAAATGGAACATTCGTATCATCAAATTTCATTATTTCATCTACAGTATAATGTTTATTATCAATCTTTTTATATACAGCAACTTTTTCATCTTCACCATATAATCCTTTTAGATTAACAAACATTTTATCACCTTCTATTTCATACGAAAAAGGTTTATTATTAATATAAATAATATTTTTAGACCATGAAATAACCCAATATTCTTTACCATTTTCCATTAAATATAGTTCTTTTATTGCTATGTCATCTTCTAATAATTTATTATTATTAAAATCATCTTTATTGCAAGCAATACCCATTAAAGACCATTTCCCAACGGCATTTTCATCATTAATAAATGTTTTCATACTATTACCCTCCTTTGAATCTAAAAGAGAATTTAATGATTTAATTTGTGAATGCATAATATTTATTCTTTTTTTATATTCTTCAATTTTATTGTTGATTGTTTCATCATTAAGATTTTTAATTTCATTTAATTCTAATCCTAAATTCTTATAAACAATAATTTTACTCATTTCATTTATATTTTCTTCATCAAAATATCTATAACCAGTATAAACATCAACATATGCCGGTTTTAATAACCCCTTTTCTTCATAAAACCTAATAGTTTTAATTGAAACCCCAAATATGTTTGCAAAATCACCTATTTTAATCATACTTTTTCTCCTTTCTTTTCGATTATACATCTACCCTTAAGGGAAGAGTCAATACTATAAAAACATTTTATTAATTTTATTATACAATATTAAATAATTAAGATTATGATTTTATTTTTCATTTTACACAAAATTTTAAAACATTAAAAAACCATCAAAATATTTTTAAATAACTTACTCATTTTCTCATTTCCTGATTAAATAATAAAATTTTTTTGTGTTAATAACTTGTTAAATAAATATAATCCATATTATTTTAGATACTATATGTACTAGTACATGACTTATCATTGAATATATAACGCCATATTTTCTATATACATATCCAAATATTAAACCAACTATTCCATTTAAAAGTATACATCTAAATATTATTATAAAATTAAGTCCAATAGTCATTAATGTATTAGGTAAATGTCCTAATGCAAATAATAGTGAAACGATTATATTAGAAATGATATAAACATTATCATTTATTTTACTTTTTCTATAAAATATTTTATAAATGATAAATGATACAAAAGACATCAAAAATAATCTCATCAATATTTCTTCAACTATCCCACCATATGTAATACCACTCAATATAAAATTAATACTAGGTTTATTCATATAAATATCAGAAATTTTAGTAGATAAATTATTAAAAATAAATACATCAGGAAGAATCAATAATAAACCACCAATTATTCCAAATAACATTGATATTTTAAAACTATGTTTATCATAAGATATTTTCTTCCATAAACCTATCCTCTTAGATAAATATATCCCTATAGAACCAAGTATAAAAGAGTAAAATAATGATTGAATCATCGCAACTACAATAAGCATATTTTTACTTCCAAGTTGTTTAATAACTTGATTTAATACATCTTCTGTATAACTTTTTATTAAATACTTACCACTAAAATAACCACCCACTAATCCAAATAAACACATAAATATTATAAATTTATAATTTTCCTTAAAAAAATTCTTCATTCTATTCCTCCTCAATTTAAGTATATAGAATAAAGAATTATTTTTACACGAACCAGTGGTTGAGTTAAACAAAATTTATTTTTTGACAAATATAAAATATATTGCAAAAAATCCAACACCCCAGAAAGGCAATGTAAATAATATAGATGTATATCCCTCTTGTTTCGTAATACCAATAGTAAAAAATATCAAAAAACCAAACCAAAATAATAAAAATCCTATCGCATAAATATTAGATACTATTTTAGATAAATTTCTTTTTCTTTTTTTTCGTTTTTTCTTTTCATTAACTTTTCCACTATCAATCTTATTTTGATCAATTCTTTCTTTTATTGGTAATATAGAAGATATAAACACCGCAACAGCGCATATAAAGAATGGTATTATTGCCAATCTTGTAATTAAATCCGCACCTTTAACAAATACCCAAATAGTAAAAATAACAAAAGAAAAAGAAAAAATCACTTTTAAAGCGTCTTCTAATATAATAATACCCTTAGATACTTTTTCTCCCATATTTACTAGTTCTTTTTCATTATTAATATTATCTAATCTTTCTTTTTTCTCAAAACTATCAGGTTCATTTAAAATTTTATTAATTACTTTTTTTCTTTTTATTTTATATATCAAATCATAAATAATAAAAAATCCAGGCATTATCATTAAAAATATTCCTACAAGTCTAGTAGAACCTTCTGACATAAGAAAACTTAATACCGCAGGTATAAATATAATGTATAATATTGGTAATAATACCACATTTTCAAATTTTCCAAATGGAAGATATAAATTACGCCAATAACTTAATTTTTCTATAGGTTCAAAATTATTCTCAGAATCTAAACTCTCTTGTAATACTTCATATACATAATCCCTCGTTTTTAAGACATAGTAATATTTATATTCCTTTTTATCACATTCATAATTATCATATTTTTTTCCTTTTCTATCAAGAAAATATTTTGTACTTCCACTTTTGTATAAAAAGAGTATATCTTTTTTAGGTTTTACTAATATATTTTGAATAAATGCTATCCATATAACAATCGCAATAATAAAGAAAAATGTCATAACGATTAAAACAAATCCATTGTTACTTATAATTTGATATAATTCTTCCAAACTCCTTACTTTATAAATTCCAGATAACATTATAAAACCAAAACCAAATACACCTAAAAAACTAGCTATAATTAATCCACCTACAGGAAAGTATCTTTCCATTATTTGCTTTCTATAATCTTTCAAATCCATTATATTCACCTATTTCATTATATAATAAAAATTAATTTAGTTGGTTTTTTCATTTTAAAATTTTATATTCTTTACACAAATTTTATGATTATTTTATTTTTATTCTAGTAAGATAATTCTCATCATCCTCACCAACAACATACGCACCACAATCCAATTGAACTTTCAATGATGCTTGATTATCCTTATGTACACCTAAATATATTTCATCTTCTTTTACTATTTCCTTACATTTTTCAATTGCTAACATTAATCCCTTTTTAGCAAATCCTTTACCACGATATTCAGGTAATATTCCAAAACCTAAATGACCTGATCCTTTTCTTAAAAAGTCATTTAAATAGTGTCTTACTTTAAAAAGTCCAACTATTTTATTATCATCCCATAAAAAGAAATATGTCTCTGCTACTCTCCCTTCAGGTATATCTATCCCATCTGAATTTTTTATTAATTTAGGAAGCACTACGTTTTTAAACTCATCTTCAGTAACATTGTGATACTTGTTTTCAAAACCATTCTCTATTGCTGGGATTGCTTTTATCGCTTTGTATTCCTCATTAACATCCTCATAATTTGCTTTTTTTAAATATAACATTTTTACCATCTCCTATTATATTATTTTAATAATTTATTCACATTCTTCTTATTATTTAAAAATTAATTTCACAATATTTTTCCTACTATTTAAATATACTATATTTAAAGATAATACACAATATATTAAACATTAAAAAGACTAACTATTTTAGTCAGTCTATTTAAAATTAACATATTAATCAATAGATTTTAATGCTGGTAAAACACTACATAATAAAGATAATATACATGCAAGAATTGTCTCTTTTAAATAAAAATGTAATTCTATTTTTGGAATAGTAAAATAATGTTCATATGCATTATAAACAATATAAGGTACTAAAATATGACCTGAAACTATTCCTATAACCGTTCCAATAGATACTGATAAAAATCATATATAACAAATTTCTTAATAATATTCTTATCTCTATATTAAATGCTATAGAGATAAATTAGATTGCTCTTTAGAAGAAATAAATAATTATTCAAAGATATGTTCATTTAAAAAAGTGATTAAAATATCACTTTAATAATTTATTTTTTAAATCTAGTTTCATTGTCAACAGTTCAAAATGCCAATTTATTTTTCTTCAAAAATCGGTGAATTAATAAATATTCTTTTGCTATCATAATCAACAGTAGCTTCAGCATCATAAGGTATTATACATCTTGGAACTGAATGACCAAAATTAACGTTATATAATATCGGTGTATTCAAATCAATAAATACTTTTTTATAGATTTCTTTATATTCATTATAATATTTTTCATCCATTGGTTTACCAACTATTATACCTTTTACAAGATTAAATATTTTTCTTTTTTTAAATTCCATTAATATTTTTTCAAGTTCTGCTGGTTCTATCATTAATTCACTTGTTTCTAAAAACAATATTTTCTCTTTCCATTCTTCTTCAGTTGGAAAAATATTATATTTTTCATATATCAAAAGTTCATCATTAAATGTGTTCCCAGTAAAAGCATCATATATACTTTCTATACAACCTCCGTAAAGTTTACCAGTTACAGAACCATTACCATTTAATACTTCAAATCCATGCTGCTCTTGGTGAACTTCTCTTGACTTGCCAATTTCATCTGGTCCATAACTTTTTCTATCACTATACCATAATGGACTAGATTTTATTTCAAAATTAGGTTTATTCGTGAAAAACATCTTAAAATATTCTTTTGTATATGGTAACATCTCATCATCCAATTCAGCAATATCGACTAACAAACAAGGTCCATAAAAGGTAGATAAACCTAATCTATTTAACATCAAATGATTGGTTGTTGTATCTGAAAAACCAGTAAAGATTTTAGGATTGTTTTTAACTGCTTCAACAAATTCTGAATCATCCATTAAATATGGTATAGTTTTATAAGTATCATTTCCTCCAATAGCGGTTATTATTGCTTTAATACTATTATCCATAAATGCTTGCTTTAAATCACTTGCTCTTAACTCTGGATGTTGTTCAATATATTCCATGTCTTTTAAAGCATTAGGCATTATCACCGGTTCTAAACCAAACTCTTTTAATCTTTTAATCGCAATTTCTAACTCATGCTTGCAAAAAGGCATACCAAGTAATCCTCTTGATAGACTAACTATTGCTATCTTATCACCTTTATTTAATTTTTGAGGTTTAGTCATAATATCAACTCCTACACCTATTATATCATCTTTTTATTATTTTAGATTATTTTACTTCATCAATCAATTTTTGACCAAGTTTATTTACAAATTCCATATATTTTAATATTTCTAACTCATTAACATTTAAATGCTGCCCTAATTTATATGAATTGTCACCACTTTTATTTATATAGTCATCATCAACTATTCCATCATTGTATGCAAAACAATGCCTTTTTTGAAAACCTATACTCTATTTTTACTATGATTAGTATAACATAAAAATTTGTTTTTGGTAAAATTAGGTGAAAAACTTATCTAATTTCATAAATGTTTTAGCCTTGTGTTATAAGGCTTTGAAGCACCTTTAATAATTTGAAATACTTATCTAAAACTTATCTAAAATTTTTAAGTTGTAATTTTTTACAATTTTTGAGTAATCTATAAATTATAATTTTTCTATTGTTTCAATTCCTAATATTTTTAATGCATTTGTTAACACTTTTGAAATACACTTTAATAATCTAATTCTTGATGATTTTAATATAACATCACTTTCATTAGTAATATTAACTTGCTCATATAGTTTTGAGAATAATCCAGCTACATTAAAAATATATTTTGTTAAATGTGCAGGTTCGTTGGATTTTAATAGTGAATCTATTACATCTGGAAATAATGATAATTCTTTTACAATCTTTTTTTCAATATCATTATTAAACTTGATTTCATTTGTTAGATTAATATCATTATTCTTCAATATAGAATTTATTCTGACTATGCTATATAAAATATACATTCCTGATTCACCAGTAAAACTTGTGGCATTTTCTAAATTGAAATTAACTATTTTATTTTTAGATACATTTAACATAGTAAATTTAATACAAGCATTAACTAATATATTTAATTTATCTTCAGATATTTCACTATTTCTTTTTTTAAATTCTTTAATTAAAGTCTCTCTTACTGCTTTCATAAAATCGGTAACTAAAACTACAGTACCTGCAGATGTTGACATTTTATCGCCATCTAGCAATACATATGAATAACAAATTAATTCTGGTGCTTTATATCCAAGTATATCTAACACAGCACTAATTTGTTTCATGTATACTTCTTGATCTTCGCCTAATATAATAAAATTATTTTTAGAATTTAATTCTATTTTATGAATTGTATATGCAATATCTCTCATTGGATATAATGAAGTTTTATTTGAACGTGTTAATACTAATACTGGTTCTTTAGTTGGAATATCATATCCTGATAAATCAACATACAATCTACCTAATTCATCTTCATGTAGTCTTCCAGTTTTATCTAATTTATTTAAAATATCTTCTAAATAATTATTATATACAAAATCTGACTCATGAGTAAAAACATCAAAGTGAATATTAAGCTTATCAAATATTTTTAACTGGCCATCAACACATTTATCTGTGATTTCTTTAAATCTACTAATCATTTCATTATTTCCATCTTCAACTTTTTTTAAATAATCAAATGCTTTTTGATCTATACTTTCATCATCTTTAGCAGCATTACTAATTTTTACATAAGTATCCAATATCGATGAGAAGCTATCATCCTTTAATCCATATTTTTCTATTCCAATAACAAGTAGTGCTATCTTTTTACCAATGTCATTAATAAAATAATGTCTTTCAACTTCATATCCAGTAAATGAATAAAGATTACTCATGAAATCTCCAATTAAGCTATTTCTACATCTTCCAATATGTGGTTCTGCATTTGGATTAATTGATGTATGCTCAATTAATAATGATTCACCATTACCCTGATTTAATGATCCATAATTATCATTAGATTCAATTTCATTAATTAATTTAGAACTAAATTTATCATAATCTAAATAAAAATTAATATATGGACCCATTACTTTAATATCAGAAAAATTATTTTCATCATCTGTGAATTTATCTTTAATTAAATTTGCTATTTCAATTGGATTTGAATATTCTTCATTTCTTAAATTGGAACATTGGATACTATAATCACCCATTTCATCTTTTGGTGGTATTTCAATTTTAATATTTTCTTCTTTAACATTCATTATTTCAAGTATCTTTTTGGTAATATAATTTTTCATACTTTTTCCTCCTTATTTAAACAAAAAAGAAATTCTATAAAATAAGGACGAATATTAATCCGTGGTACCACCTTAATTCATAGAATTTCTATGCACTCAATTCTTTTAACGCAAGATTACGATATAACTCAAAGGTTCATTCATAAAACATTGTCATTTCCTTTCACCAACCGGAAACATCACTAAGACAAGAGGTTGAATTACTACTCCTTTTTCTTCGTCATTTCAAACATGAAAAGATTATATCACTTTTTCTATTAATTTGCAAATTTCTAAAAACGTATCTAAATTTACAGTTAATTTTTCCTTATTTTGTAAGGATTTTCAACTGTTTTTAGTAATTAAAACAACGTATCTAAAACTTATCTAAACACCTTTTTTGAAGTAAAATTACCTAAATATTGCAATCATAAAAAAACCGCAATCCCTTATTTTATGCGGTTTCGCGGGCTTATTTACCACAACATTGCTTATATTTACGTCCTGAGCCACAAGGTAAAATGTTAAAACAACCATATAATTTTTTACTTGAAAATTGGGCTTTCTTACTCATAAGTTTTAATAACTTACTCAGAAATTGTAAAAAAGTTATGTCTAATTTTCTAACAATGCAGTTTAAACTTATTTAAAAACTTATCTAAAAAAATAGATTTATTTTTTTAAATTAGGCAATGGACTATCATAATTTGCACTTACAAAATGTCCCATTACAGGATTAAAGTATCTACGTTCACTAATTCTTACTAACCCATTTTCCTCAAGAAATTCATCAGGTAAATAATTATCTTTTAATAGCATATTATATTTTGCATGTGAATCATATTCTTTCCAAAAGTCAGTAGGAAAACTATCCTCAGAAAAAATATAACCTTTATTTTTCATAGCATTTATTACTGCATATACTTCATTAAATGGATAAGAAAATATTGATGGAGAGATACATTTTACGCCACTATTTATAAGATAATTATTTATTTTTATTATATTGTTTGTATCTAGTGAAACTGGAATGTTATTAAAAATAAAATCAGAAATATCACTTCCATCAAACAATTCAATGTTTTTTGATATGTTTGATAATAATATATCACTATAATATTGACTAAAGGTTTTGCCATCACGATATTGTTTATTAGCAAGTGAACTTTTATTGTCGTTTGGTAAAGCGAATATACTATTACATAAATTGTTTTTTTCTATACAATGATATGCTTCCATATATTTTAAAACTACTTTTTTCAAATATTCTGGATGTTTTTTTAACTGTTCGTTACTCAATACTTTATACCAGTCTTCAAAGGTTAAGCCAACATCTGATTTATGTTGGGTAATCATCTTATTAACTAATATAGAATTTTTACTTAGATATTCTCCAATAACAGGAATTTCAACTAATTTTATAATTTGTTCAAATGAAAAGTCGCTGACAAGTAGCATAACATCAATACCTTTTTCATTACATTTTTTTATATTTTCAATAGGTATGTTGTAAGTTAAGAACAAATATAAATTGTTAGGATCTTCAAATTGTTTATTCATCTTTATAATATTTTTAACTTCAGGTATTGAATATTTATTAATTGTTAAGATATATGATAATAGTTTTGCATCCTTATTAAAAAACTCATCATTTAATATTTCTTCTATTTCCTTTTCTGTCCTAAATTGGGTTAATAGTTGTTTGACAACTGAATCATCGGCCATAGCATGTACATATGCTACATTATAATCTATTTCTGTTTTATTTTTACTTATATGTACCATTTTAGCAAAAAATTTAATAAAACTTATAAAATAGAAAACCTCACCAAAATCATAATTAGTCATTTTTTCTACATTATATCTACATTTTTCATAGATTGCCGTATTTTTTTCTATTATTTTCTCTATTTCTTCATTTGTAATAGAACCAAGCCCTTGATAGTTTTGTGGTTGAAGTACCGTAAATAGTTTAAATGGTTCAATACGACCTTGTTCTGACTTTATCCCCAAATGCTGAATATAATTAAACCCATAAATTCCATACCATGCATTCATTGATAAATTAAAAATTTCTTTAAAATTTGGCAATACCTCTGCACTATTCGCCTTTTCATTTATTAAAGGCACCATTTGATGTCCTCTAATCCATCTATTCCAAAGTTCATCAATAGTAATATTCGGATTCTTTTCAATTCTTGATGCATGTATTATATATTTCATAAATAATTCAAAAGCTTGTCCAAAAGTTTGTAGTCTTCTATTAATTTCGTTATATTTTTTTCTTGCATCAGAAAGTGATAATTCTTCATCATCATTAAACAAATCAAATTTACTTTTTTTTATAAAATCTAAAGTTTCTTCAAAATATTCACAAGCTTGGTCATATGTTAAATCCATACTTTCATTTGAAGTTGTAAACTTATAATCTTTATATTTCATTATTACTCACCTACTATACTTATTATATCATGAAAACAAAATATTTTTCATTAATAAATTCATATATCAAAACGATTAAAAAATACTTCAAATTCGTTAAAAAAACTTATCTAAAACTTATCTAAACACCTTTTTTGAAGTAAAATTACCTAAATATTGCAATCATAAAAATAGCGCAAACCCTTATATTTATTGAGTTTACGCCGATTTTAATCATTACTTTCCACAACATTGTTTATATTTTTTTCCTGAGCCACATGGGCATAAATCATTTCTACCTACTTTTTTATCCACTTTTTTAGGTTTACTCTTAACACCCTCTTTGCCATCATTAGTTTTAATATTTTTAACTTCTTCTCTTTCTATATTTTGTCTAACTTCAGCATTAAGCAAAAAATTTGATATTTCTGCAGAAATATTAGCCATCATATTATCAAATAAATCAAAACCTTCTAATGCATAAACCTGAAGTGGATTACTTTGTGCATAACCACGTAGTCCAACTCCTTCTTTTAACGCTTCCATCGCATCTAATTGATCCATCCAATTCTTATCTATACATCTAAGTGATATTGATTTTTCAAAATCATCTTGAATATCTTTAGGCACATCTTCAAGTTTTTTACTATAGTCATCTACTACTATTTCATATATGAAATCTATTAATTCATTAATATCTTTATTAAAATCCTCTTTCTTAAGTTTTCTTTTCTTTAAATATCTAGCATTAAATAATTCCATTAAATTATCAACATCATTACTAGTTAATTCACCATCAGTTAAATGACTATGTACTTGATTAGAAACAAACTCTTTAAATGTATCTAAAACTCTATCTCTTATACTATCATTATCAAGTATTTCATTTCTTCTATCATAAATAATTTCTCTTTGTTTACTAATAACATTATCAAAATCTAATAATCCTTTTCTTCTATCAAAGTTAAATCCTTCTACTTTCTTTTGAGCAGATTCAATATTTTTAGAAATCATTTTATTTGAAATTGCTTGATCATCTTTGATACCTAATGTTTCCATAACTGTTTTCATCTTTTCAGAACCAAACTTAATCATCAAGTCATCTTCCATTGATACGAAGAATCTTGTAGTACCTGGGTCCCCCTGACGTCCAGCACGTCCCCTTAATTGATTATCAATTCTTCTTGAATCGTGTCTTTCCGTACCAAGCACAAATAAACCACCTAATTCACGCACACCTTCACCTAACTTAATATCAGTACCACGTCCTGCCATGTTTGTTGCTATAGTAACAGCATTCTTTTTACCAGCATTTTCTATGATATGTGCTTCTCTTTCATGATTCTTAGCATTTAATAATTCATGCTTAACACCTGCTTTAGTTAATAGTTGACTAACAAGTTCACTTGTTTCTACAGATGCAACACCAACAAGAACAGGTCTTCCAGTCTTATGTATTTCTTTTACAGTTTTAACAACTGCATTAAATTTACCCTTAAGTGATGAATATATTAAATCAACTTGATCATCACGAATAACTGGTTTATTTGTTGGAATACATACTACATTTGTATTATAAATATTTTGGAATTCTTCTTCTTCAGTTTTAGCAGTACCTGTCATACCACTTAGTTTATTATACATTCTAAATAAATTTTGGAATGTTATAGTTGCTAAAGTCTTAGTTTCTTCGTTAATAGTAACGCCTTCTTTAGCTTCTAATGCTTGGTGTAAACCTTCACTAAATTGTCTACCATGCATTAATCTTCCTGTAAATGTATCAACAATAATTACTTTATCATTTTCAATTACATAATCAACATCTTTTTTAAATGCATAATTAGCAGTTAATGCCTTATCTAAATTATGTACCATAACACTATTACTAATGTCATATAAATTATCTAAATGTAACATTTTTTCACAATTTTTAACGCCATCTTCAGTTAGTGTTACTTTTTTAGTTTTTTCATCAACTACATAATCATCTATCTTAAGACTTTTAGCAACTCTATCTGCTTCTTTATATATATTAGCTGATTTAGCAGAACCACCTGATATTATTAATGGCGTTCTAGCCTCATCTATTAATATTGAGTCAACTTCATCAATAATAGCAAAATTTAATCCTCTTTGAGTTCTATTCTCTTTATGAACAACCATATTATCCCTTAGGTAATCAAAACCAAGTTCGTTATTTGTTGTATATGTTATATCAGCTTCATATGCTTCTTTTTTCTCTTTTGGAGATTTATCCCTTGTGTTAATACCAACGCTAACTCCTAACAAATCATAAATAGGTCCCATCCATTGTGCATTACGTGTTGATAAGTATTCATTTGTTGTAATTACATGTACTCCTTTACCACTTAATGCATTCAAATAAGCAGGTAATACTGTTGTTAATGTTTTACCCTCACCAGTCTTCATTTCAGCAATGTTACCCCTATGAATAGCAAGACCACCTATTAATTGTACTCTAAATGGTTTTTCTCCTATTGCTCTAAAACACGCTTCACGAGCTAATGCAAACGCCTCAACAGCAATATCATCAAGTTCCTCACCATCCTCAATTCTTTTTTTAAACTCTTCTGTCTTAGCTTTAAATTCAATATCTTTTATACCTTGCATTTTTTCATCTAAAGCTTCTATTTCATCAACTATTTTATCTATCCTTTTTAATTCTTTTGTTTCATAGTCAAATATGTTTTTTAATAATCCCATGTTAATATCATCTCCACATGTTTAATTATAGCAAATAAAAAAAGAAAAGTGAATTATTTTCACCTTCCTATCACTTAATTAGCTTCAATTATACCATAATCAGAATCACTTCTTTTATAAACAACATTTATTTTATTTGTATCTACATTTTTAAATACAAAGAATGAATGCCCAAGAAGTTCCATTTGAGTAATTGCCTCTTCCTCATCAATTGGCTTTAAGAATACTTCTTTACGTCTAACAATTTTTTGATCTTCTTCCTCAAATAAATCTTCTATTTCAGAAATATATTCTTCTTTAGCTCTTTTAATATTTAATTTACCTCTATATTTTTTAAATTGTCTTTCTAATTTATCTATAACTAAATCTATAGCAGAATATAAATCAGCATTTACTACCTCTGCTCTTATATTATATTTTCCACTCCATATGGTAATCTCAACTTTTTGATCATGTCCTTTAGCAGAAACTATTGCCTTAGCCTCTACCTCATCATTATCATCAAGATACTTTTCTAATTTTGAAACCTTACTTTTAATGTAATCACTTATAGCTTCTGTAACATCAATTTTGTTACCTCTAATATTATATTTCATAATTATTCCTCCTATATATAGGATATCATAAAGTCAACACTAATTCCATAAATCAAACAAAAATACACAAAAATTTTACATTTAAAAACACACATAAGTGTGCCTTTACTAAACTACAGTTAAGTTAACTTCTTTAACATTAATTGCTTGGTTTCCTTTAGCTGTTTCTACTAATGTAAATTCAACTAAGTCACCTTCTTTTAATGATTTGTAGCCTTTTTGATCAATTGCAGAATAATGTACAAAAATATCTTCGTTTACTAAACCTTCATATTCAATAAATCCATAACCTTTGTCATTATTAAACCATTTAACGCGACCTCTACTCACTTTAACACCGTCCCTTCATAAAAATAATGGTACTACATACAACTGCTGCCGGCATGACTAATGTTAGCAAAATTTTATATATATTTTTTATATTTGTCGTTAAAAGTAATAAAAATGTCATTAAATAAAATTATATACAAATATTTTAAAAAATATTGGTTTTAAGACAATTTATAATTGAGATTATGCAATTCAAAAAAAAATTTACATAATATGTATTATTATAAAAGCGAAAGGAAGAAGTAATGAAAGAAGTAATATTAAACAAAACAATTAATAACATTAAAAAATATAATAATTATTCAGATACTAAATTAAAAGAAATAAAATATGGATTAGAAACAATTTACTTAACAATGTTTAAAATAGTAACAATTATTATAATTAATTTATTATTAGGTTCATTAAAAGAATTATTACTTATATTTCTATTTTATGGACTGCTTCGACTCACAGGTTTTGGATTACATGCTAAAAAGTCATCACATTGTTGGGTTGCATCATTGTTAATGTTTGTTATACTTCCAAATATTGTTAGTTTGATTTCTATACCAAAGATATTACAAATTACTTTATCATCAATAGGTTTAATTTTACTTTTTATATATGCTCCTGCTGATACCAAAAAAAGGCCTATAATTAACGAAACAAAAAGAACTGTATATAAAGTGTTAACTATTCTTATTACAGTACTATATATTTTATACATAATATTTACTAATGATGTGTATATAAGTAATATTTTAATAATATCTATTCTTATTCAAACATTTTTAGTACTTCCAATTTCATATAAGCTTTTTGGCTTAGAATATAATAATTACAAAAAATACGAAAGGAGGACAATATGAAATTATTTGCTAAATTAACTGCTCTTCTTGGAGCATTAGTAGCAACTACTGCGACTACTGGATGCATTACTGTGTTATTTGACGAACCTGAAATGCCAGAATCATTATTATAAAAAAATATTTTAATAAGCAAAACACCAATATAAAAACCTAGAAAATCTAGGCTTTTATTTTTTGTCTTAAAGCATAACAGTTATTTCACTAATAAATCTATCCTCTTCAACTCTTTGAACCATATCTATAGATTCACTTTCTTTAATCAGTTTATTCGCAAGAAACAAACCAAGACCTCTACCTTTACCTTTAGTTGAATAATACTGTTCTTTAAGTTTATTAACATCTACTTTATTCTTAAATGAATTTTCTACATTAATATATATTTTATTTTCTATTTCAAATACTTCAATAAAAACAGATTTTTCTTTGCTTTCCTTCGCTGCATCACAAGCATTATCAAGCACAATACCAAATATTTTACATAATGAAACATATTCTTTAGTGTTTATAATATCTAACAATGACTTAATTTTCTTAGATATATTTATATTTACATCAATCTCATTATTTTTCATGTCTTCAACTTTATAATATAAGATACCTTTTAAACCTGAAGGCAAAGTAGAAACATTTTTAATAGTCTCTTTTCCATTTTTCTCATATAACTTTATAATTTCATTTATAGTGTCATCATATTTTTTAGAATTCTTATTCTTAAAACTTTTAAGCATCAATAGATTATTTAACATCTCATGTCTATTTATTCTTTCTTCATCAATAATCTTTTCATATTTAGACATAAATTTTAATAAAGTTTCTATTTTCTCACTTTCTTTTTTCACTTTAATATTATTTCTTACTGATATAAACATTAAACCGGTAAAAATTAGTATTAAAACTAGATTAGTGAAGTAAGTAGTTGTATTAAATGATTTTTCATATTTTGATATAAGTATTATCATTGTTATTGCTGATGCGATTAAGAATACATTAACTATTATTTCTTTACCAGTTGCCTCTACTACTTTATTTAATTGCATATTACATTTTTTATTTTTAATAAATAATATCGTCAAATATAATTCTATAAATGACACCACACATTTCACTAATATACTACTATTAAAATCTGTAATACTTACATATTTCAAATTTACCAAAATTATAGAAAGTAGCATTTCGATAAGTACCAATACTATATAACATATCAAACTTTTTGCTAATGTTACTTTCATATTATCATTAAATATTAATTTATACATAATGGTAAGTAACGTTACACTTATAATTATTCTATTCATCCCACTACCTATTAAATAGTTATTTGCTATAAATAAACAACCGAATGTAAAGAATACAACTATGTTTTTAAAATTTGCTTTAAATTTTGTATTGGACAGCCTTTCATAACATATTCCATGTAACCGCGCAACTATTATTGAAGATAATCCTAATATAAAATAATCATTAAAAATCATTTTCACCAAACTCCTTTTTATGATTTCTTGAAACTAAGTATCCACTGTTTCCATCTTTAAAATAAACTATACAACTGTTCCAATCTATTTTAAATATGTTCTTTGTATTAACTAATGTTCCTTTTAAAGATATAACAAAATATGCTGGTAATTCTTTTTTAATATCATTAATAGAAATATTTCTATAATAAGTTTCTTTTCTCGTTACAATTTTTGTTCTTCTGTCTTCTCTTTGAATATAATCTATATCAGAATATGGAATATTATAACCTATATTTTTATAAGTGAATTTGTAAGAACCAGTTTGGTTTAAAACTCTTAAAGATATGTCTATGTTTTCTTTTATATCATCATCTATATCATTACATTTTCCTATAAAATCTAATATTTGTAATTTTTGTTTATATATTTTGTAATATGATGATGTATGTGCGGTTAAGACTATAATTGGACTTACCCAATCATTTATTTGGTATCTAACTTCTCTTGCTACATCAATACCATCACCACCAGGTAATTCTAAATCTAAAATATAAACGCAATCTTTATTAGTTGTCTTCAAAAATTCACTCAGTTTTGCATCTACATTCCCAAATTCATGAATTTTAAAATCAATATTATTGTTCATCATATATGAAAATATAACATCGTAAACCTTTTTTCTATGCATTCTATTATCGTCTACTATTATAAAATTAACCATAAGATGCTCCTTATTGTACTTATTTAATAATACCACAATTATACATTTTTTTCAATTATTATAGGGAAATTAGTAAATTTAATTCAAAGAACAAATTTTTCTATAAAATAAAAAATAAGCATAAATATGCTTACTCAAAATCACTAACTGACATAGTATATAAATTTTCAGGATCAAGTGCATTTCCTTTATAATATACTTCAAAATGTAACATAGTTTTATCTGATGATTCTAAAGATGATTTATTACTTGTTCCAATGATTTCTCCTTGTGATAATTTATATCCTACTTTTGCTGTTATATTTTTAATATTACTATAAACTGATATTAGATTTTCATTATGTTTTATTGTTAATATTTTTCCATATACGTCATTATCTTCTATACCTATTATTTCACCTTCTAATACTGATACCACATCAAATTCTTCATCCGAAACATAATCTACTCCATTATTTTGCATATAAGTATTTTCATATACAATTAAAGAATTTTCTTGCTTTTTTGCCTCTGCCTTATAATCATAGAAGGTTCTCCCTACTTTTACATTTTCTGATACATAAGGTTTTACTATTGTATTACTACTAGTTTTATTTACTGGTTCTACTTTATCTTCAAATACCGAATCAATTGTATACTTCATATTGTTACTTTCATTTACATAATTTTTAATACCAGTAACTACTAACAAAACACTAACAACCATTACAGCAACTATTCCAACATAAAAAGTTGGTAATAAAAATTTATAATATTTTCCCATAATTCACTCTCCTACTATTAGAATGAACTATTTTATTTTATTTATTCATTATTTTTACATCTGTATAGTAATGATTTATAATTTCATTATATTTATATCCTTCTAAAGCCATCCCATTAGCACCATATTGGCTCATTCCAACTCCATGTCCATATCCTTTTGTATGTATTATCACTTTACCATTAATATTTTTTATTTCAAAATCAGTCGATTTTAATGATAATAATGTTCTAAACTTAGTTCCCTTATATTTATGATTGTTTACATATATTGTATCAACTCTACCATGAGAACATTTTTCTATTTTTATATTTTCAATTTTATCATCATTTATTCCTAATCTATTTAAAAACTCAGAAACTGTATATTCTTTATCAGATTCTTTATATGAATAATTTTTATCCCAAGATGAATTTACACTTTTTAAATAAGGTAATTTTTTAACAAATACATCTTCAGAGTTTTCAGTATATCCATTTGATATTGAAAAGTATGCTGCGTATATTGCTTTATCATCATATGATATGTATTTTCCTTTTGTTTCTGCTACTGCTTTTTTTATTTTTTCATAATTAGTATCATATTTATCTTTCCATCTTGATTTTAATTTGTCTATACTAGAATAACATTGATCTGATGTAGTACTTGATAAAACATAGTTCTCATTTGATTGTAACTTATATAATGCAAATGTTCTAGATGCAACTGCCATTGCTTTTAATGCTTCCATCTCAAAAGAAGCTGGCATTTCACATGACACAACTCCAAATACATATTCTTCTAAATCCAATTTTTTTGTATCATTTTGATAGTTTACTGCTACCATTATAGGTTCTTTTTCTTCTTCTGTTGTTTTATTTTCTTCTTTTATATTTTCTGATGTTGATACTTTATTAATATCATCATCTAATGCATTTTTATTGTAACTACACAGCATAATTATAAACAATATAAAAAATACTATGAATTTTCTCTTCATAGTATATTATATGCATTACATTTTAATTTAGACCATTTAATATCTTATCTTTTTCTTTTTCATATTCTTCTTTAGTTAATGCTTTTTCGTCATATAATTTTTTTAATCTTTCTAAACTTTCATATTTATTTTTATCAAAGTTAGTAGCACTATTAGTATTAGTATTATTTGAATCAAATAAATTATTAACGATTACAAACACAAGTCCTAAAACACCTGCTAATTGGTTAATAAATAAGAATACTATAGTCCATATAATAATTGAATCTTTATGTTGTAATAATTCTTCATCTGAAAGATTAGCATAGTCTTTAAATTTACAACCACCTATTATTATTGGTACACCTACTATAGCACCTATAAGAGTTAAACAAAATAAGATACCAACTATTATAGATATAATTCCTGCAATTTTTAATAATGACTTATCCATTATTTTCCACCTCCTCTATTTCTTTTACTCTTCTTTTATGACGTTCTTCTTTGGAATATTCTGTATTTAAATACGCATCTAATACTTTATCTAGATTTTCTATTTTCTCAGACAATGCCATTACATTTGCCATATTATGTTCTTTAGTCAATCTAGCTTCTTCTTCATTATTTACTTTTCCACATCGTATAGATTTAAATTTATTAGCAACAATACTCATACCTATTCCTGTACCGCATATTAATATTCCTAAGTCACATTCTTTATTTTGTATAGATTTACACACTTTTTTAGCAAAATCTATATAATCAACATTTTCCTTAGTATCAGTTCCAAAATTTAAATATTGGATGTTTCTTTCTTCTAAATATTTAATTATTCTGTTTTTAACATCAACGCCATGATGGTCATTTCCTATCGCTACTTTCATTATTCACTCTTCTTTCTCTTTTTAGTTTTCTTTTCTTCTACAATGTTTGCTTCTTTTACATTTTCAACTTCTTCAATATCATAAATAACTTCAGTGCGACCAATTATATCATGTAAGCCACGGCCATCTGCTTTAAATAAAATCATTATAATTGATGCAAATACAAGAGTCATATCAACAAATTGAATGTATCTACTACTTGACAAGTAAACTGACTTACTAGCAAAAGCTAATACAATAACTAATATTAATGAAGACAAAATACTATTTATAATTATTGCTCTTAATAATATTTGATCAAATTTTAGTTTTTTCCTATCTTTTGAAACAACTTTTATTTTCATCAGCATTTTTCCTACAGTTTTTCCATTGTTCATATATTGAAATACTACAAAATATAAGAATGTAACAACTAAATTTATAACTGAAACTGATAATCCATATTTACTCATATCATATGTAACATTCATAATTTCCTCATTATTTATTGTATTAATATCAGTAGTATTTGAAATAATAGTTTTATATTTTTCATATGTTTTTTCATATTTATCAGCATTAGGATTTAATGCTTCAATACCAGTAAATAAACTACTTATTATTAACACGAGCATTAAATCAATTAAATATGCACATGCTCTTTTTATTGTTGGTTTGTTCATTTTTTACCTCCTTTTTTATAAAATATTGACAATAACGAACTTTTTTTCTTAATTAAACTGTCCCCTTTAAACTTATTATCAATATTTTTAAATATTGTATTTGATAAATCATATAAGTTACCTTCTGATAAATTATAAACATTTTTCTTATAATTATTATCATCAACTATTAAAGGAACTCTTACAGAAAAATTAATTCTACACAGTTCTTGTTTTCTATTATACATCTCTTTCTCTATTCCATACAAGGATGAAATGAATAATGTACCAGAAATTTTCTTAATATATTCATCAAGTGCTCCTATTATTGTATCTATTTTTCTTAATGCTTCTTCTATATCATCAACTAATTTACATTCACTAATATCATAATTTATTATTGTTAATTCTTGATTTCTCTCTTTTAAGAATGTTAATAACTTGTCTTTATCATAAATGAAGTCATCATCAGTAGCAAAATATTTTAAATCAGGATCAACAGTATTTCTAAGACCAGTTAAATAATAATTAATATAACTGCACTTCATTTTTTTATCTAACACTATACACTTTGCATTAATTGATTTAAGTGAATTTAAAGCATAAGTTGATGAAACTGCAAAATTATACATAAATGGTATCTTTTTTTGTGATTTTACCGGAAATAACGAATAAAAACCAATAGTATTGAAATCTAAACTTTTGTATTTTTGATTTTCCATTTCATTTATTAACCCATCAACATTTATATTTGAATAATTAAAGAATAGTATTTGATCATTATTATCAAGAGAATAATCACTATTTAAAATAAATGTTCTCATATTATTTGGAGTAGTTCTTGTACTGATACATGTATTAAATCTTTTTTCAATATCTTTCCATTTTTCACCTACTACTGCAATAAATGACCTTACATAATCTTTTAATGTTAATAAATTGTTAAAATTGTTTTCACCTGTTATTAAACATATTTTTACTTTAGAAGATAAATCATAATTAAGACTATTAAAACGTGGCAACATAGCCTTATAATCATTTAATGATTTTTGAGTTAATACTAAATGTAGACATATTTTTGTATTAACATATGGCAAAACATATTTTAAGTATGCACTTAATTGTTCTATTGTTGCATCATTATCCCAATAACATATAATGTGTAATTTAGATTTTTTGTTAATAACTTGTTGAATCATGTATTTAAACACTTGATTATTTTTATAATTTTCACTTGATAGATTATTAGATATTATACTATATGATAATGGTATTTTTATACCTATACTAAAATTTCTATATCCATCTTTATAATCTAAATAATTACTTGATAATGTTGAAAACAATCCTTCCACAGTTAATCTATCTAAATTTGGCATTAATTCTTTCTTATAAATATTATATGAATCTCTTTGTTCTACACCAAAACCATTTATTAATAACAATATATTTTTTTTCATAAATAGCCTCCTGTAATATTATTTATTTTTTCTTCTCCTATATTTATATATTTCTATAATTAACAATACTGGTAATGCAAGAAGTAATAAGATAATCATATGTGAGTATGGTACACTATACGTTTGTAGTAGTAATGATAAAACAGGTACTTCCATAACAATTATTTGTAATATTATTGTTGATACAATTGTTAATAATACAAAAGGATTTTGCTTAAATCCATTTTTAAATACAGATTTTTCTTCGCTTCTACAATTAAGTACATGTATATTTTGCATAAATACCATAAGCGCTAAAATATAACCCCTCGCATGTACTACTTCAAAATTTAAGAAATTTATCATAACAAACCAAGCATCAAATACAATTATTCCCATAAATAATCCTGATGCAAGAATTTGTTTTATCATTTCTTTTTCAAACAAACTTTCATTTGTTTTTCTTGGCTTTTGTTTCATTATAGTATCAGTTTCTCTTTCAAATGATAATGCTATATCTTGAAGTCCATCTGTTACTAAATTTAGCCATAATAGTTGTATCGCAACTAACGGCATAGGTAAATTAAATAATATTGCTAATACAAAAAATATTACTTCAGCAAATCCACATGATAATAACAAAATACTAATTTTTCTTATATTTGAATAAGCATTTCTTCCTTCTTCGATACCTGCAACTATTGAAGTAAAATTATCATCAATAATTATCATATTTGCTGTTTCTTTTGCTACATCAGTACCACTACCCATTGCGACACCAATATTTGCTGCTTTTATTGCCGGAGCATCATTTACCCCATCACCAGTTACTGCTACAAATTCTCCCATTCTTTGTAAAGATTCTACTATCTTTAATTTTTGTAAAGGCGTAACTCTTGCAAATACTTTTTTATTTTTAATGCATTCATCAAATTCTTCATCCTCAATACAAAATTCCAGTTCTTCTCCTGTTATTACTTCGCTATAATCACTAACTAATTTTAATTCTTTTGCAATAGAATATGCAGTTAAAGCATGATCTCCTGTTATCATTAATACTTTGATTCCCGCATCTGTACATTCTTTAATTGATGATACTACTTCTTTTCTTACTGGATCTATAAATCCAACTAATCCTATAAAATTTAAATTTTTAATGTTTTCATCATCATACTTTTTACTTTTAACTTTCCCATCACAAAGTGCTATAACTCTATAACCATTACTAGCTAATGCTTCATTTTGTTTAAGTATTTCTTCTTTATTTAATTTAACTTTTTTATTATTTACATAACTATGTGAACAAAATTCAATTATTTCTTCAACCGAACCTTTCGCAGTACAATAAATTTCATTATCTTTTTTATAATAAACTGCTGAATATTTTTTTTCAGACTCATAAGGTATTTCTTGGACTTTAAAAATATCATCTATATTACAATCTAGTTTATATGCTAAGGACAAAAATGCTACATCAATTGAATCACCTAATTTTTCAAAATAATCTTTTACTTTTTCTAACTTTGCTTCGTTATTTATATATCCAAGTTTAGCAATATACTTAGCATCATTAATATTTTTTCCTTCGACTTTACCTATATCATTATAACCATTACCAGTTACGTTGTATTCTTTTCCATCAGGCAATACTATTTTCTTAGCAGTTTGTTCATTTACAGTAAGTGTTCCAGTTTTATCACTTGCTATTACAGTACAACTTCCTAAACTTTCTACAGCAGTCAACTTTTTACATATAACATTTCTTTTACTCATTTTATTCGAACCAATTGTTAGTGCCATAGTTAAGGCAAGTGGTAATCCCTCAGGCATTGCTGATACCGATAATGCAACTACTGCTAAAAAGATTTCTAAAGGTTCATAATCTTTCTTAAATAAAATTATTGCTATTATTACTGCTATAACTACTATAATTAACGTTATTTGTTTTGAAAATTTTTCCATTCTAATCGTTAGAGGTGATAAAGACTCTTCAGTAGTTGTAACTTTTTGTGCTATTTTTCCAACTTCAGTATTTATACCAGTTGATGACACTACTGCTGCTGCTCTACCAGTTAAAACAGAGCAACCCGCATATAAACTACACTTTGTTAAATCCTTTTGAGATATTTCACTTGATTTATTAACAGCAATACTTTCTCCTGTTAAAATTGATTCATCTACTGTTAAATTATTCGATTCTATTATTCTAGCATCAGCAGAAATTTTACTACCTGATTCTAATATTAAAATGTCTCCAGGTACTACAAGTGATGAATCTATTTCACATTGTTTTCCATCCCTTATAACTTTAGAATTCACTTTAATTAAATTTTTTAATGCTTCAGAATTTTTATTAGCTTTATATTCTTGAATAGTAGATACAATCGCATCAACCATAATAATAAATAATATTGCAAGACCATCCAATGTTTCTCCAACAATGAAAGACAATATAGCACATACTATAAGAACATATATAATAGGATCTTTAAATGAACCTAAAAATACTTTATACAATGGTTTTATTTCTTCTTTAGGCAATTCATTATACCCATATTTTTCTAATCTTTTTGTTGCTTCTTTAGTTGTTAAACCATCCATTGATGTTTTAAAATCTTCTAATATTTCTTTATTTCTATTATTCATACTATTCACCATTATAATAATTATAAATTATTAGTCATTTTTTTTCAATATTAAAAAATAAGTTAGTCACTTATTCCTAATTTAACTTTAAAAGTTTTTTCTTCTTTTCCCCTTATAACTTTAATATCAACTTCATTATTTGGTTCATATTTATATAAATAATATCTTAGTTCAGCAACACTTTTAACTGAATACTTTCCAATATTTATTATTACATCACCTTTTTCAATACCAGCACTACCACTTGGTCCATCATTTGTGGTTGATATAACTATAACTCCTGATGTTATTGAACTATCTATTTTAATACCTTGTCTTGACAAATAATAACTAGATGTTGATACATCTGCCATTTGTATTCCCAAGAAAGGCCTTTCTATTTTTTCTCCCTTAACTATCTTATTAGCATATTGAAGAGCATCCTCTATCGGTATTGAAAAACCAATACCTTCTATTTCAGATTGAACTATTTTCATAGAATTTATACCGATTACTTCACCTGAAACATTACACAATGGTCCACCACTATTTCCAGGATTTATAGCAGCATCTGTCTGCATAACATTCATAATCCAATCTTTTGATGAAGATGAACCTACAGACACTTCAACCATTCTATTTTTACCACTTAGTATACCTCTAGTCACAGTACCTGAAAATTCAGAACTCATTGGAGAACCAATTGTAAAAACTGTATCTCCTACTTTAGAATCAGTACTTTTTCCTATTTTAGCTATATTAGTTGCATATTTTTTATCAATTTGTAAAACAGCAATATCAGCAAGTTCATCACTTCCTAAAACTTTTGCTTCTATACTTTCTCCACTAGTTAATGTGATTTTTATTTCATCTGATGAATCAATCACATGATGATTAGTCATAATATAACCTTCACCAGAATAAATAAAACCAGAACCTATTCCAACTAATTTACCCTTTTTATAATTTTCAACAACAACTACTGCATCATAAATATTATCAATTCCTGATGAAATACCTTCTTCATTAACATTAACAACTTTTTCAACTTTGTTTTCTGTTTTAACTATTGTGTTAGGAAAATAATATATAATCATGTACATTAATCCACAACCAACAAAAACTGATAATATTACTGTAACAATGTATTTAAGTTTTTTATTCATTATGTAATGCCTCCTATTCTAAATATGATAATTGTTTATAGTTTTCTGGGAATCCCATTCTAAATAATACTTTATTTACATCAATTACTTTTAATTTACTTGATAATTTATCAATCTCATAACATATTTCATTCATCATCATTTTAAAGTCATCAGCAGTCAATAATTCTTTTAATATAATTAATAATGCAAAAATATCATTTTTCCCATAAATATATTCATCATCGACTTTTGGTATACCTAGTTGTAAATGAAAAGTAGTATCTGCTATACACTTTTGAGTTTCATGATTAAATAATATATCTTCATGAGCACATAAATTCCTATAATTTGCTAATATAGACATATAATTTTCTATTTTATCTGGATTTAAACCATAATAATTAGAAATTTCTTTTCTATCTTCTTCTTTTAATATTGTAAACAAC
The DNA here is from genome assembly GCA_934090685.1 of uncultured Bacilli bacterium. Classification (GTDB taxonomy): domain Bacteria; phylum Bacillota_I; class Bacilli_A; order RF39; family UBA660; genus CAG-1000. The sequence goes on along the minus strand of CAKOJN010000003.1, from coordinate 101,892 downwards.
TCACTCATAAGACCAAAACTTAATACTTTAACACCAACCCACATAGGAATGTATCCATAATTATTGATATAGTGACTAGTTGCTTGATGTTGATAACCATTTATTCTAATTTGTCTTTTTAATTTTCTAAGTAAATCATTAATCTGTCTATTCTTTTCTTTACTTCTATCAAAATTATTAATATTTAAATAATCTTTTTCTTTATAACCATATTTTTTACTAAGAACATAACTATATATAGATTTATAATTATTTTCAACAATCAAAACATTTTTAAAAATAATATTTCTAAAAAATCTATCAAATGTAAATAATGAATATAATTCTTCAAAGGTAGTCCCCTCAATAAATCTTTTAGTACCATTCATTAAAAACGGAGATCTATATCCATTCAAAAAAAAGTAATTTTCACGCAATAGTATTTCTCTGGCTTTATCGTAATCCTCAAATACCATGCCTTTACTTCTTAATATTTCTATTTGTTCATCAATTGTTTTAAATATTTTAGCAGCCATCCCTATTACTCTCCTATGTTAAAATTATATCATAAATTGCTTTATTTAAAACTATTTTTTATTATTTTTTATAACTTTACAATTTACTTATCAATAAAAAAACTCAGTAAACAATTACTGAGTCTTATGTTAAATTTACTATCTCTTACTGAATTGAGGTGCTCTACGAGCCTTCTTAAGACCATATTTCTTTCTTTCTTTGATTCTAGCATCACGAGTAATCATTCCATTAGTCTTTAATACTGGTCTATTTTCACTATTAACTAGCATTAATGCTCTTGCTATACCCAATCTAATTGCACCAGTTTGTCCAGAAAAACCTCCACCTTTAACAGTGATTTCAATATCATATTTCTTTAAAGTATCAGTTAATTCTAGCGGTTGAACTAAATCCATAACTAGTGTTTCATAAGGCATATATTCGTTAACACCTTTCCCGTTAACAGTAATTTTACCTGTTCCATTAATTAAAGTAACTTTAGCAACACTTCTTTTTCTTCTGCCTATTGCAGTATATTTTTTTTCTGCCATATTATCTTACCTCTAATCTTTCTGGTTTTTGAGCTTGATGTTTATGTTCACTTCCTGCATAAACAAATAATTGTCTATAGATTTGTCTACCTAATCTATTTTTAGGAAGCATACCTTTAACAGCTCTTTCTACCATTTCAACAGGATATTTTTCAATCATAGTTCTAGCAGTTCTTTCTCTTAAACCACCTGGGTACCCACTATGATTATAGTACATTTTTTTATCTAACTTATTACCAGTTAGATTTACCTTTTCAGCATTGATAATAATTACGTTATCTCCACATGCAACATGAGGAGTATAAGTTGGTTTGTTTTTACCTCTTAAAACAGAAGCAGCTAAAGCAGCAACTTTACCTAAGTTTTTACCTTCAGCATCAATAACATACCACTTATGTTCAACGTCTTCTTTTCTTAACATAAATGTTTTCATAATTTCTTTCCCTTCTTTAACTTCGACACCATCGCATTTGCAACTACGACATTTCTATCCCACAGAAACTGCATCTCCATTAAAATGTACCGGATATATTATATAAAATGTACATCTAAAAGTCAAATGTTTTTATTACATTTATCACAAAAATATTTTTATATTTTAAATGTATTCTTGACACATCTACCCTCTTAATTATATAATAACAATATAATATGGAGGAATAAATGAAAAGTAAAGGGTTGAAAATTATATTAATCATTCTAATATTATTAACAGGAAGTATGGGTGCAGTAGGATATGTTCAATCAAAAAAGCAACCAACTAATAAACCAAATGAAGATGTTAATAAAATAACATATGAATATTATTTGGAAGATGAGTTACAAGAAACTATGCCAATAAATACCCCAAATGGTACGGATGAAAATGGCAATGTTATAAGTGAACCTACTTATCAATTTTCAAGATTTACATGTACTAATGATTTAACAGGTGACTTTGATGTTGATAACTGGAAGTTTATTCCTAAAGAAAATAAAACTAGCACTTGCAAATTATACTTCGTAAAAACAAATTATGCTATTACATTAACTATTACAAATGGTATAGAAGATGAAAATAATCCGAAAATAGTTCAAAGAGAAAAAGATGGTAAATTCATAATTAAACCAAATGAAGGTTATATATATAAATCAGCTGTTTGTTCTGATAATAAAGAAGGTTCTTGGGATGAATCAACAAATACATTTACATTAAATGCTATTATGAAAGATATTACATGTAAAATTGATTTTGAAATTAAAAATCTTCAAGCTGATATAACTGTTATAAATGGTAAAGGTAATACTACTGAAAATGCTAAATATGGTGATAGTGTATCTGCTTTAGTACAACCAAATTCAGGTTTTGAAAAAGCAAAAATTGAATGTACTAATAATCAAGTTGGAACATTTGCATCTAATAAATTTACAATTGCTAAGTTAACAGATAACACAAAATGTACTATTACATTTGAAAAAGCACCTGTTGTTAAACATACATTAAAAATAAATATTGCAGACAATACAAAATTTTCAATTTCAAGTGGCTCTGAATCAATTTCAGTTGATAATGGAACAACTGGTGTATTTAGTATTAAATCATCAGATGGAAGTGAACCTAAATTAAATTGTGGTAATATTAGTCCATCTAAAAAAGGTACAATAGATACAAATACATTTAAATATACGTTCTTAAATGTAACAAGTGATATAACATGTGATATAAATTAACGATTAACATATCGTTTTTTTATTGAAAAAATAATATAAAAATGATAAATTATTCATGAGGAAAAAATATGTGGAAAATCGGTAATGTAAAAATTAATAATAAAATTGTATTCGCACCTATGGCTGGAATATCAAATGAAAGTTATAGAACTATTATAAAAGAGATGGGTGCAGGTCTTATTTATACTGAAATGATTAGTACAATGGGAATAGTATATAATAGCAAAAATACAATGGATTTGCTTAAAATAAATGATAAAGAAAGACCTATTAGTATACAAATATTTGGGAGTGACATTGATAGTTTTGTTAAATCTGCTAAATTTGTAGAAGAAAATTATAAACCTGATATTATCGATATTAATATGGGGTGCCCAGTTCCTAAAGTTGCTATTAAATCACAAGCTGGTTCCGGACTTCTTAAAAATCCAGAAAAAATATATGAAATAGTATCTTCAGTAGTTAATACCGTAGCAATACCAGTCACTGTAAAAATCAGAGCGGGTTGGGATAGTAATACTATTAATTGCGTAGAGGTTGCTAAAATAATTGAAAAAGCAGGAGCAAGTGCCATAGCAATCCATCCAAGAACAAGAGTACAAGGATATAGTGGGAAAGCAGATTGGAATTTGATAAAGCAAGTTAAAGATTCTGTTAATATACCTGTAATTGGAAATGGAGATATTACAACTATACATGAAGCAAAACAAATGATTGATGAAACTGGATGCGATGCGATAATGATAGGTAGAGCAACTCTAGGAAATCCATGGTTTATAAGAGAATGCGTAGAATACATTGAAAATAATAAAATAATTGATAAACCAACATATGATGAAAGAGTTGACATGTTAGTCAGACATTATAATTTGTTAAAAGAAAATACTAATGATAGAAAGGCTATATTAGATATTAAAACCCCTGCGTTATATTATTTAAAATATATACCAAAATCAAAAGAATTAAAAAAAGAAATATCTATGTGCAAAAATGAAACTGAATTTTTAAACTGTATAGATAAAATAAGGAATCATATTAGGTGTTTATATTGTGAAAAATAACAAAAATACTAGCTTATTCTTGTAAAGTTAGTATTTTTTGTTATATAATTAAGTTAAGGAGGAATAGAAATGAAAAAAACAGGTTTATTTAAAATAATCATGTTTACACTACTTGGTATTTTATTAGTAACTTGGTTTGTACCAGCTAGTTATTTCACAGATGGAAATTTATCTAGTTTAGGAATGAATAGAGTGGGATTCTTTGATTTCTTTCAACTATTATTCGGTACATTTGAGTTTGCTTACTTCATCCAAATCTTTATTTTATTAGTTTCTATTGGTGCATTATATGGTGTACTTGTTAAAACTGGTAAATATGGAGCTTTAATTGAAAAAATAGCAAGTAAATTTAAAGGAAAGGAACAAGTATTTTTAATCACAGCTGCCTTCTTAATTGCAGCACTTACATCTGTATTTGATTATGGGTTATTATTATTCATATTCATACCTGCTATTATTAGTATTATATTAGCTATGGGATATGACAAAATAACAGCTTGTATAACTACATTTGGTGCTATATTAATAGGTACAATTGGAACAACATTAGGTTACAATATGGTTGGCGTTATTAACGAACAAATTAATGGTACTTTAACAACTGCTCTTCCATATAAAATTGGAATGTTTGTCTTATGCTTTGCTGCTTTAGTAGTTTATCTATTAAAAGTTAAGAAAACTAAAAAAGTTGACAAAGAAGATGCAAAAACAATTGATATGTTTGCAGGAGAAAAAATATCTAATAAATATTCAGTTGCCCCAATTATAGTAATATTCTCAATATTATTTGTATTATTAATAATGGGATGTACTGCTTGGAATTCAACTTTTGGTATTAACGTATTTACTGATTTCAATACAAAAGTATCAGAAGTATCTATTAAAGGCTTTGCTATATTTGGTAATTTATTAGGTACTGTTAATGCTTTCGGTAATTGGTATTATGCAGAAATGGCAATTATGTGCTTATTAGCAGCATTACTTCTTGGAAGATTCTACAGAATGAAACATAGAGATATGTTCTCATACATGGCTCAAGGTGCTAAAAATATGCTTGCACCTGCATTAATGATTGTACTTGTATATGCAGTAATCTTCTTTGCTGGTAACACTATGTTCTATCCAACAATTGCTGACTTTATATTAAAAGCTACAAGTAAATTTAATATTTTCTTCAGTACTATTGTTATGATATTAGGTTCTGCTTTACATGTTGATATGCTTTATGTAGTAAGTTATGTAATACCACAATTAGCTGCACAAGATGTTAATACAACTGTATTAGCTGTATTAATTCAAGGTATATATGGTGTTACTATGTTTGTTGCCCCAACAAGTGTAATGCTAGTTCTAGGTCTTTCATATTTAAATATTCCATATAAAGAGTGGATCAAGAAAACATGGAAACTTGCATTAGTATTATTTGCAATAGTAATGGTTGCTCTTATTCTAGCAGCAATTATATAATAATTACTATTAATTAATAAAGAGTGTTTGAAAAAACATTCTTTTTTTGTGATTAATTTTTATTTTTGAAACATACTATTAGTATGACAAATAATAATGAAGAATTAATCAAAGTGTTAAAACAATCAGAAAAAGAAGCATTATCATTAAAAAATGAATTTGTTGGAACTGAACATTTATTATTAGCATTATTAAGCACAAATAATAGATTAAAAGATATTTTGCTCCAAAATAATCTTTCATATAGTAAATGTAAAAATGAAGTAAACAAATTATCAACAATTAAAACTAAAACAAATATAGTTATATATACTCCTTTATTCAAAAGATTAATAATGAATATTCCTAGTAACAGTAAGCAACCATTAAAAGATTTATTTATAATTTTTTTAGAAGAGGGAGAAGGTATAGGCTATTCAATATTGAATGCATTAAATATAGATATTAAAAAACTTTATAATTCAATATTAAAAAAAGATATAAATATAAATTGTGGTGTTTATCTCAATAATTTAAAAAATTATAATGAAGTAATTGGAAGAGAAAAAGAATTAAATCAAATTATTGAAACACTTTTAAGAAAAAATAAAACTAATCCATTATTAATTGGTAAAGCTGGTACTGGCAAAACCGCAATAATTGAAGAACTAGCGCATAGAATAGAGCACCATAAAGTACCTAAAGAACTTCAAAATAAAAAAATTTTATCAGTTAATATTTCATCTTTAGTTAGTGGCACAAAATACAGAGGAGAATTTGAAGAAAAACTAAACAATCTAATTTCTGATGTAGAAAAAGACAAAAATACAATTTTATTTATTGATGAAATTCATACTATAGTAGGAGCAGGTGGTGCAGAAGGGGCAATCGATGCAGCAAATATTTTAAAACCTTATCTTGCTAGAAATAATATTTCATGTATAGGCGCAACAACTATAGGAGAATATAACAAATCTATCAAAAACGATAAGGCATTAAATAGAAGATTTAACCCAATTTTAATTGAAGAACCAACTTACAATCAAACTTTGAATATTTTAGAAAATACAAAGAAATATTATGAAAAATTTCATAATGTAACTATAACAAAAAATCAAATTAGAATGATAGTTGATTTGTCTAATAAATATATAAAAAATAAAGCAGAACCTGATAAAAGCTTAGAAATTTTAGATACTGTGTGTACTAAAACGAAACTAATTAATTCGTCAAATAACAAGGAAGATATTTTAAGAAAACTAAATATTAAAAAAGATACCTATTTAAAAAATAAAGAATTTAAAAAAGCCATTAAAGTAAACGTAGATATGGAAAAATTAATTTCAAAAAAAGTAACATATAAAGTCAGTGATGAAACTATTAAAAACTTATTTGGCAGTAACATTCATGAAAAAGTTTTTGGATTTAAATATAATTAATTTCTTTTAAATTTCACATATAAATGATATACTGATAATGGTGATAAAAATGGATGTAGATATAATATTAGTTTTTATAATACTTTTTGTTCCTTTAATAGCGGACATAAAAGTAAGAAGTAATTATTCAAAGTATTCAAAAGAAAAAAATAGTTTAAATTTATCAGGTAAAGAGGTTGCAAGAAGAATACTTGATAATAATGGTCTCAATTATATTGATATATTGCCTACTAAGGGACATCTTACTGATCATTATAATCCAATTACTAAAAAAATTTCATTATCTGAAAGTTCATATGACTCAAAATCAATTGCTGGTGTTGCAATTGCTGCTCATGAAGTTGGGCATGCTATTCAAGATAAAGAATGTTATAGTTTTTTAAGATTTAGAAATAAGATGGTTCCATTTGTTAATTTTACTTCAAGAGTTGCTTCAATTTTAATAATATTGTCTTTTGTCTTTAACATATTAGATATGTTAGATGCTGGTATAATTTTACTTCTTGTCGGTTTATTTTTTCAATTAATAACTTTACCAGTTGAATTTAATGCATCAAAACGTGCAAAAGAACAACTAAAAAATTGCGGACTATTAAATAAAAAGGACACTAGAGGAACAAAAAAAGTTTTAAGTGCTGCTGCATTTACTTACGTTGCTTCATTTTTAGCAATGGCAGTTCAAATATTAAGACTTCTTCTTGCTAGAAATAATAATAGCAATTAAATAAGTAGTAACTAATAATTACTACTTTTAATTTTATAAATAAAAAAATAATAGAATTTCTATTATTTTTTAAATGGTAATAAAGCCATAAATCTTGCTCTTTTAATTTGATTAGCAATATGTCTTTGATGTTTTGCACATGCTCCTGTCATTCTTCTAGGTAATATTTTGCCTTTTTCATTAATATATTTAGAAACAATCATAACATCTTTATAATCTACAGGTTTTCCTGCACACATTTGACATATTTTTTTTCTTCTATAATATTCTGCCATTATTTTCCTCCTTAAAATGGTAAATCATTATCACTTAGTGATACTTCTTTATCATAATTTTCATATGGATCTGACTTAGGAATATCATACTCTGGTATAGTATCAACTATATCTTGAGATGGTGCATCAACAAAGTTGTTTGACTGACTTGTTGAATTATCAGACTTACCTCCAACAAATTCAACATTTTCAACAACTACCTCAGTTACATATCTTTTAGTACCATCTTGCGCATCATAATTTCTAGTTTGAATTCTACCATCCAAACATATTAAATTACCTTTTTTGAAATATTTACTTACAAAATCTGCAGTATTTCTAAAAGCAACACAAGATATAAAATCTGCATCATATTGACCATCTTTATTTTTAAAGTTTCTGTTAACAGCAACAGTAAAATTTGCAGTAGATATACCAGTACTTGTACTTCTAAGTTCAGGATCTCTTGTTAATCTTCCAACTAAAATTATTTTATTCATATTCTATTCCTCTTCTCTTATAACAATATGTCTTAAAATGTTTTCATCAATTTTAGCTTTTCTATCAAATTCATTTATTGCTGCTACTGTAGCTTCAACATTAAATAAGTAATAGTTTCCTCTTACTTGTTTTTTAATTGGATATGCTAATTTTTTTTGTCCCATGTCTTTTTTATTAACTATTTTAGCTTTCATATCAGTTAATACTTTTTCAAAAGCAGAAACTGTATCTTTAATAGTCTTCTCATCATTTTCAGATTTTACAATGAACATTATCTCATATTTATTCATTTCTACACCTCCTTTTGGTCTAACGGCTTCGCAATCGAAGCAAGGAACTTTCGTTCGAATGTATTATAGCATGATTTTTTAATATGCACAATATAAATTATTATTTTTTTAAATTCTTTTACATTTTATCTGGAATTTCTATTGCTAATACATCTAATAAAGTAGTACAAATATTCAATATTAAATGTAATAATGTTATATATGTCTCTTTTCTTTCGTTATTTGTTTCATTAATAATATTAGTTTCTGAATAAAATTTATTAAATATACTACATAATTCATATAAATATTCGCATATATAACTCAAAGTTTTTTCATTATAGGATTTATTTAATATCTTTGATAAACTTAATAATTTTACATATAGTTTTCGTTCTGAATCACTATAAATATCGTGTATACTAAAAGATTTATAATCTACTTTATTTAGTATTGATTTTATTCTTACCATACTATATAAAATATATGGCCCTGTTTTTCCTTCAAATGAACAAAATTTTTCTAAATCAAAAATATAATCAGTAGTACGATAAGGTAATAGATCAGCAAATTTAATTGTCGCTACTGTTAATTTATTTAATATTTCTTCTTTTTCTTCTTCACTACTTGATGAACTAATTCGTTTGCTTAATTCATCCTTTATCATTTTTATTAAATCATTTAATTGTAAAACTCCACCATCTCTAGTTTTAAATGGTTTTTTATCTTTACCATTCATAGTACCAAAACCATAGTAATTAAGTTTACAATTTTCTTTTACTAATTTAGATTTATATGATGCTCTAAACACTTGTTCAAAATACATTGATTGTCTCATGTCAACAACATACCAAATTTCATCGGGATTATATAAATTAATTCTATTATATATTGTTGCTAAATCTCTTGTTGCATATATTGAAGAACCGTCATTTTTTATAACTATTAATGGAGGAAATTCTATCTTATCATCTTCTCTTTTTACATCTATTACTTTTGCTTTATCAGACTCATACATATATGGTTCTAATACTTTTAAAGTATCTTTGATATATTTTAATGAACTTAATTCACCTTCCCACAAATCAAAATGGCAATTTAAATAATCATATGTCTTTTTTATTTCTTGTTTAGAGACTTCTACTATATCTTTCCACATACTTATATATGGTTCTATTCCCTCATCTACAAGTGCAGTGATTTTTCTAACTTCTTCCATTCTTTCAGGATTTTCTTTAGCATCATTGCTAGCGCTTGGATAATATATACTTAATTCTTCTGGTGTTATTTCTAATTTTGGATAATCACCTTTATAGTTTTTATCAAAAAAACATAAATTTGGTTTTCTTTTCTTAATTTCAGATATAACCATTCCAGATTGTCTTCCAATATCTCCTAAATGAACATCTCCAATCATTTTGTTTCCTAATAATGCAGATAATCTTTTTAATGATTCACCTATATTTGCAGACCTCATATGTCCTATATGGAGTGTTTTCGCAGCATTTGCACCACCATAATCAATAATAATTGTTTTATTCTTATCTTTATCTATTAAATAACTTAAATCTTTTAAACTACTGTTCACAACATTAAGCAGTTGATTCTTATTTATACTTACATTAATAAACCCAGGACCAGCAATATTTACATTTTCAAATCTATCATCAAAATTACTAATTATTTCTTCAGCAATCACTCTTGGATTTTTACCATATTTTTTCGCTAAGGACATACATGTATTTACTTGAAATTCTCCTAAATCTTCTCTAGAAGATACTTCTAAAATAACTTCTGATATATCATAACCACATGATTCAAATACATTTAATATATATTCTTCGCATTCCTTAATATAACTCATATAATCACCTTTTTTCTTGTTAAATTATAACATAAATATCATAAAATAAAAAGACCAAATGGTCTTACCTATTACTTCTAAATCTTTCTTTTTCATTAAGAATTTTCTTTCTTAATCTTATTGCATCAGGTGTTACTTCAACTAATTCATCATTATCTATAAATTCTAATGCTTCTTCTAATGTAAAAGTTTTAGGTTTTGGTAATATTATTGCCTCATCACTACCTGATGATCTTGTATTTGAAAATTCTTTATTTTTACATGGGTTAACATTTAAATCATTTTCTCTATTATTGATACCAATAATCATACCTTCGTATATTTCAGTAGCTGGTTCAATTATCATAGTTCCTCTATCAAGTAAATTATATAATGCATATCCAAATGCTTTTCCACTTTCCATAGAAACTAAAACTCCATTTTTTCTTCCTATTATTTCTCCTGCATATGGTTTATATGAATCAAAACTTCTAACCATTATGCCTTCACCTTTTGTATTCGTTATAAAATTACTTCTGTATCCAATTAAACCCCTAGTTGGTACTGAAAATTCAAGCCTTACATAGTTTTCTTCTGCTGGTTCCATTAATTCCATAGTACCTTTTCTTTCGCTTATATCATTAATAACTGTTCCTGAGTAATCAGTTGGTACTGTTACTATAACTTTCTCATATGGTTCACATTTTACACCATCAATATCTTTTGTAATTACTTCTGGTTTTGATACACCTAACTCATAGCCTTCTCTTCTCATATTTTCAATAAGAATTGATAAATGTAATTCTCCTCTTCCAGAAACCTTAAATCCATCAGATGATGGTAACTCTTCAACTTCTAAGCCTACATTTCTTTCAAGTTCAGCATTTAACCTATCTCTAATATGTCTTGATGTAACAAATTTACCTGATTTACCTGCAAATGGACTGTTATTTACCATAAAATTCATTGATAAAGTTGGTTTCTCTATTTCAATTCTTGGTAAACCTTCAACATGATTATTATCACAAATAGTATCTCCAATTGATATGTCTGGACAACCTGCCATAGTTACAATGTCACCATAATATGCTTCAGTTACTTCTCTTTTTTTAATTCCTTCATTTATGAATAATTTAGTTATTTTAGTTTTTTCTATATTACCATCATTTTTTACAATAGTAACTTGAGAACCAGTTTTAATTGTTCCTTTATTTATTCTTCCTATTCCAAGTCTTCCAATATAATCATCATAATCTAATTGTGATATTTGAAATTGTAATGGATCGTTTTTATCTCCTTTAAATGGTTCTGTTGTTTCAATAATAGTATCCAATAATGGCTTGATATCTTTATTATCATCATTTTCTTCATATTTTGCTATACCTTCTTTAGCAATTCCATAAAGAATTTTAAAGTCTAATTGTTCATCTGTTGCTCCAAGTTCACAAAATAAATCAAAAGTCATATTAACAACTTCTTCTGCTCTTGCATCTTTTTTATCTATTTTATTTATAAATAATATTGGTTTTAAACCAAATTTTAGTGCTTCTTTTAAAACAAATCTTGTTTGTGGCATTGGTCCTTCTGCTGAATCAACTAAAAGAACAACTGTATCAACAGTTTTAATAATTCTTTCTATTTCTGATGAAAAATCAGCATGTCCAGGAGTATCTACTATATTCATTTTATAATCTTTATATCTTATAGAACAATTCTTAGCAGTTATAGTTATACCTCTTTCACGTTCTAAGTCGCCACTATCCATTACACAATCGACAACTTGTTCATTTTCACGGAATACTCCATTTTGTTTTAAAAGTGCATCTACTAATGTACTTTTCCCTGCATCTACATGTGCTACTACAGCAAAATTAATAATTTTATCCATACTTCTCTCCCCTTTGATACGACTATTAATATTACAACATTTTTTTGCATTTGTAAAGTTTTTTATATCTATGCAGCTTAATATCACTAAGAATGATATTTTCTCATTTATAGTAAATGGCGAAAAATGGTAAATAATGGCAAAATAATATTGGGAGACAATAATGAAAAAAACATATGAATTTCTAAAAGAAAAAGATCTTTATTATATTATTGGAAATAATGTAAAATATTATAGAAAACTTTATAGCCTAAACGAAAAAGAACTAACACAAGAGTGTTTAGCCGAACTTGCAAATATATCAACATCACTAATAGGGAATTTAGAAAGTAAAAAAATATTTCAAGGTATTAGTGTATATAACTTATATAAAATAAGTCTAATTTTAAATGTACCTATAGATGACTTTTTTATTAATCGTTAATTTCTATATACTCAAAAAATTTATCCATTGATGTGTTTAAAACAATAGAAATTTTATATAGTGACATTAATGATAATCCTTCACTACCTTTAGTACTTTCAAACTTTCTAATAAATTCTGGAGATATTCCAATATCTATTGCTAACTGTTCTTGTGTAATTCCATTCAATTTTCTGTATTTGATGACATTATATGCTATAGTCTCTATTATGTTTTCATCAAAGTAAAATTCTCTTTTAAATTTTGTCATACATCCACCTAATAATATTTTACTAGTTTTTATAATATAATTATGTAATGTTGTACTATACAAAATTAAATTTTTAATTTATAATTAATATAGAAATAGGAGAATTTATGACAGAAAAAGAATTAAATAGCATTATTGGAAGAAATATCAAGAAATATCGAAAACTTTACAGTTTAACTTATGAACCCATTACTCAAGAGCAATTAGCGGAAATAATTAACGTTTCTGTATCACTAATAAGTAGTTTAGAAAGTGAAAAAACTAATAAGGGAATTAGTATTAATAATTTATATAAAATATCTATTGTATTAAAAACACCAGTAAGTAAGTTTTTTGAGGGTGATGTAAAATGAATATCGAAAAATACATTTATAATGAAAACAATAATAATATTTCTGATTTAATTTTTTTATACAAAGATGGATTTCTAGATAAACTATTAATTAAAAAGTCATATAATATTAAAATAAAAGCTATATTAATTAAAAATTGTAAAGAAGTAGACATAAATTACCAAATAATTTCTAATTTAGACAAGTACATTTCATATGTTAAAAACACTTTATTAATTGATCAATTATTAATAAGGTATATAATTAGTCTTACAATTGATAACAAATATAATAGAATTTTAAAATCTAATAAATATTTTCCAGATAATTCAAATATTTATAATCAAAACTTTGAAAAAATGCTATTTCTAAATTATAAAAAGAATTACTCATTATTAAAAAAGTATAATATAAAATTTCACGACAATAATGAATTAATAGATATAATTAATAGACATAAAAAAAAGGCATTTGTCTATTTTGAAATTATTAATAAACAAAACCTTAAATTTTATTTCAATATAATAGATTATATTGAATCTACTTAACAAATACATCATGCATATTCTTATAACAATAAGTTACTCTATTAGTTTCTTTTTTCTTCTCTTTAATTAAGTAACCAGATGCAACTAGTTTATTTAGTACTTTATTTACTGAATTAATATGTAACTTACTTTCTGTAACTATATCGTTAACAGTAAATACTATTTTTTTAACAATTATAGGATAAATCTTATAAATTGTGCTACCACCTATTTCAGTTTTAAATTTTTGTATATCAGTATTATATATTTTATTTAGTAACTTAATTTTTTTAATATTTAAATTGCACTGCTCGATTACACACTGTAAGAAGAATTTGATAAATTTATCATTTTGTTCTATATCAGAGTTACTTAATAAAGTAAAATAAGTGTTTTTTAAATTATATAAACTTTCTGATATAAATAATAATGGTGGTTCATTTTTATAATAAGATGTTTCAATAGGAATTAGTAATCTACCCATTAAACCATTGCCAGATAAATATGGATGTAATTTTTCAAATTGATAATGGCTTAGTGCAACTGAAATAAAATTTCTATTAACATTTTCATTTAAATATTGACTTAAATCTCCCATTAATTTTGCAAGTTCTGTATACTTAGGAGGAATATATGAAACACTTGAACCAGCAAGACCAGGTTTTAATAAAAAAGTTTGTTTTTTTCTTAAAAGGCCACTTTTTTTAGTTGTGTTATCTTTTTTACAATTTGAATATATTATTTTATTCATTTTATTAAAGAATAAAGTATCAAAACCAGTTTTATTAGATTCTGTTAGTCCAACTATTAACGCTTTTCTCATATTAATAAATTCTATTACAGTATTATTTTTATTTTTATAAGGTATATAAAACATGTCTTCTTTTTTAATATCCATATTGTCTATTTTAAATGAATAATATGTCTCATTTACAAATAAGGTATCTAAAAAATTTTTATAATCATAACTCATATTTTTTAAATAGCCCTTATATTCTCCATAAGCTTCCATGGTATCATTTAAAATTTTTAGTATATCATTACTATAATTATAATTTAATTCCAATTTTTTTGCTTTATATGGTTCCATCTTTACACCTCCATTTTCTTAAATATAACACAATTATAAAAAAAAATATACATATTTTTGTAAATTTATGTATATTTAATACAAATTTGGAAAATCAACTAATCCAGTTCCATTACCTGTTAACCAATAAATATAATTATTTTTTACTTTTAAGTTATATGTAATTATATAAATACTTTTATCGTTTTTGTCTTTACAATAATAATTCAAAGTTGTTTTACCATTTTTAACTAGTTTATATGTCCATATATTCTCGTTTGAATTTATTAATTTAATATTATTATTTGACAATTTATATTCCCAAATACAATTATTTGTTAAATTTAATTCACGATAATCAACTGTAATTTTATTTTCATATTTGCTTAAATAACCCGTCTGTGGATAAAATAATAAGAATAATACCATTATTGTAGTTACACTGAACATAACTTTGAATCTCATTTTTCCTCCTTTTTAATACACAAAAAGCAAAGTGTTCTGATAAAACATACTTTGCTCCGAGTTTCGCGAAAATAAATTAAGAATCATTTATATTAAATATTACTTTAATATAAATACTTCTAAATATTATCAGTATTTAGCTTAATTTCTAATCTTTTTGAGTTTTACTTTCTCAACGATATATCATTTGTCCTTAGTAGATTAGGATTCTAAATCTTATTTTTAATAAGATACATATTTCAACATTAAGTATTAAGATATAAATTATTATTAATAAGATAAATACATAAATAATCAATAAGTTAATATTAATTAAAAACATATAATTGATTAATAATAACGAAAATATCAAATACAATATGTGAAATAAAATTAGAATTTTTTCACTATTAATTGACTTATACTCTATATAATACTAATAAATAATAAATAAATATTAATACTATAATTTTATGAGGCTTCTCAATTATTATATTGGACAAATATATATTACCATATATATTTAATTTATGTCAATACTTTTTTTAAAAAAAATGAAAAAAATTATTTTTTTTCATTTAATAAGCTACTTTTATCACTAAATGTTGTGTGTAATAATGTCATACTTTTTTCACCTAATGGATTTTTAAGATAATTTTTATATAAAAGTTTTAGTTCTTTATTGTTATGAGCAAATTTATTTGCTCTTTTTTGATCGATTTTATAAAGTCCTTCAGCTCTTTGCTGTTTTACTTCTTCTAGTTTTGGAATAGCACACAATGGTTGTCCACCACCACCTATGCAGCCACCTTTACAGTTCATAACTTCTATAAAATGGAATTTTTTATAATAGTCATCCTTAAGAATTGCTTCCAAATTCTCCATTTGTTGAACAACTGCAACTTTAATAACATATTTATTTATTTTTACAGTTGCTTCTTTTATCCCTTTAAATCCTCTTAAGTCATTGAAAGTTAAATCTTCTTTTTTTAGATTTTCATTAGTTAACATTCTATATAGTGTTCTTATTGCTGATTCTGTAACTCCACCAGTATTACCAAATATTACACCTGCTCCACTGCTGTCACCTAAAATACTATCATATTCATTTTCTTCTAAAGAGGATAAATTAATTTCTTCCTCTTTTAAATATATTGCTAATTCACTGGTAGTCATAACATAATCAATATTAGGCGTATATTCCTTAGCTTCCATTTTTTTTGAAGTACATGGTGCAATTGCAACAGTAACTATTTTTGAAGATTCAAAATTTTTTTCTTCGGCAAAATAAGTTTTAATTATTGAACATTGCATACCAATTGGACTTTTGCAAGTTGATAAATTTTCTAATAATTCAGGATGATATATTTCGGCATATTTAACCCAAGCAGGACAACAACTGGTAAACTGAGGTAAGGCAAGTCCTTCTTTTAATCGTTTTGCAAATTCAGTTACTTCTTCCATTATTGTCAAATCTGCGCCAAATGCTGTATCAAAAACATAATCGAAACCTAATTTTTTTAGTGCCGTAACTATTTTTTTCTCTACATTGTCTCCAGGATTCAAATTAAACGCTTCTCCTAATGCTACTCTTACAGCTGGAGCAATAATACCTACAACTATTTTATCATTTGAAACTATTGTTCTTTTAACGTCATGATAACAATATCTAGGTATAATAGCACCTGTTGGACAGTTTAACAAACATTGACCACAACCCAAACAAATAGGATTTTTACATTTTTTTATATCATATTTCAAATTAACTATATTTTCACATGTTTTCTTACATTGACCACAATTAATACATTTTTCAGGAATTCTCACAATTGCAGGATTATATGGATCAATTTTTACTTTTTTATCTTCTACATCATCATTAATTATTTTTTGAGTTTCTTTTTCTATTACTTCTTCAAGCATCGAATCAATAACATCTACTAGTTTTTCTGATTTTTCAAAGCTATTACTACTTGCTCCACATTTTGGACAAGAATAATTTTCAGTTAATTTTTCAGATTCAATTTCATAACCACATTTGCATATATATTTATTCATGTTTACTCCTTATTTATGAAATAATTATACCATCATTTAATTGTTTTTTCTATTTATTTCAAAATAAAACATTGTTCCATTTCCTTTACTACTATTTACACCATATTTATATCCATGTGTTTCTAATATTGTTTTTACAATAGATAAACCTAATCCTGTACCATATGCATTTCTCTTATGCTTTAATTCGCTATGATAATATTTATTCCAAATATATTTTATATCTTTTTCATCAATACCTTTACCTGTATCAATTATTTCAATTCTAACATATTTTTTCTCTTCTTTTAAATTAATATATACTTTTTTATCTTCCCCTGTATAATTAACAGCATTATTAATTAAATTATATATTACTTGCTCTATTCTTGTCTTGTCTGCTTTAACAATAACTGATTTTTTATTTTCATATATAAATTTATATTTTTCATCTTTTATTAATATTTTATACCTTTTTATGATAGATTTTATTAACTCATTAATATCAAATTCTTCTAACTTTAATTCATATGTTTTAGATTGTAATTTAGATAAATTCAATATATCATTTACTAGCAATGTTAATCTATCTGTTTCTTCAATTATTATATTCATATTTTCTTGTTCTTTTTCTTTAGTTTGTGTAATATCTCTAGTCATTTCTGCATACGCCTTTATCATTGTTAATGGTGTTTTTAAATCATGACCAACATTTGCCATTAAATCTTTTCTTAGACTATCTGTTTTAGAAAGCTCATTTTTTGCTCTTTCTAACGTTTCAGAAAGATTTTTAATTTCTTTAATGTTACTGGTTGTATTAAATGAAACATCAAAATCACCTTTTGCTAATTTATTTGCTGAGTCACTTATTTTTACAATAGGATCTGTTAGTATTTTTGAAATTAAAGAACTAATCAGTATAGCAATTATCATCATAGCTACAACTATATAAATATACTGACTTTTTATTAATGTTAATGATGTATCTAATGGTTGTATTGGTGCATTTAAAAATATATAAAGATCATTATCTAATTTAATTCCTTTGAGTAACGTATTATTTTTAAACCTATATGCTTTTATAATTGTCTGATCTTCAGACTTCCCACTCTCAATAAATTTATTTATAAAAGTTAAATCAGCTTTATTATCTCCTATAACACATCCTCTATTGTAAGAATTTGCTACAGTAACTGTGTTATCATTAGAAAATATTGCCATACATATACCATTTTCATATGATAAATCTTCTAAATATTTATTATCTATTACTTCTTTTGATAATATTTCTTCCGTAATTTTATTTAATTTTTTAGTTTGATATATTTCATAATATTGTTTTAATAAACCTATTTGCATTATAAATAATAACAATAATATTATGCAAGAAAACGTTATAAAAAATGCTAAAACTGTATTTCTTATCTTTGGATTATTTATAATCAAATTTATACCCCATTCCTCTAACAGTTATTATTAGATTTCTATATTCTTTTAAATTATTTCTTAGCATTTTAATATGAGTGTCTATAGTTCTATCATTACCAAAATAGTCATAGTTCCATATATTATTTAATAATTGTTCTCTAGATAATGCAATTCCCTTATTATTTATGAAATATACTAATAAATCATATTCTTTTGGAGTTAAATTAATTTCTTTATCATCTATATAAACACAATGACCTAAATAATCTACTTTAAGCCCTTTATATTCAAAAATATTTTCATCTCTTTTATATCTTTTAATTATAGCATTAATTCTTGCTAACAATTCTTTTGGACTAAATGGTTTAGTCATATAATCATCTATTCCTAAATCAAAACCGGCTAGTTTATCGTATTCTTCTCCTCTTGCTGATAATATAATAGTTGGTGTATTATATTTTTCTTTTATCTCTTTGTATGCTGTAAAACCATCCATTTTAGGCATCATTATATCCATTACTATGATATCAGCTTCTGATGCTAGTTTAATAGCGTCTAAACCATTATCTGCTTCAATAACTTCGTATTTATTTCCTAAACAATATTCTTTTATAACATCTCTTATTAATTTTTCATCATCTACTATTAATACTTTCATTAAATCACCTCTGCAATAAATATAATAACACATTGTGAATTTTTAGTGAAATTTTTATGTTCATATAGTAATTTTAAGTGTTAATTATTTGTTAGTATTTGAATAATAATTAAATTCAGCTATTTCAGCTGCAATATTTTCTAAATCTTCAAAATCATCTTCTAATAAAACATCCTCAATTTCAAACATTAAATTTTTAAGTGATACACACTTATAAGGATCTATTTTATATTTTAATAATATTTGAATTTGATACTCATTTAAAAAAATCCCATTTCCTATTTCTTTATGCATATATCTTTCATCAAAAAGATCTTTTATATTTATTTCTTGATTATTAATTATCATAAAAACCTCTTTATCATTAAATAAAAAATCACTATTAATCAGTGATTCCATATTTGTCTTTGAATTTTTGTACATTTCCTGTTTTTACAGTTTTAAATTTACCTGTATAGAACGAATGACATTTATTACAAGATTCTAATTGAATTTCTTCTTTAGAAGATTTTACTTCAAATTCATTTCCACAAGCACATTTAACTTTACATACTTTTTGCACTGGATGTATTCCCTTTTTCATTTTTATCCTCCTCGCCATAACTTATTAACAGTTATAGAAATAACTTCATTTGGTATTATACATGCTTTTTATAAATAAATCAAGTGCAATTAATTTTTTTCTTCTATTTTATTAACTAATTTTGTAAAAATGAAATAATTATCTTTTAATGAAAGTTTACTTTTTGTATTATTTGTATTATTTATATCTAGTTTTAATTTAATATGTGTATAATTTGCGTCATTATTTGAACAAGAATTATCCATTATAATTATTTTAGAAGAAGAAATTTTATTTATAATATATATTAGTGAATTTATTTCAGTATTTGTTTTATTAATATAATAATTAGTTATTTTTTTACTTTTATTACATTTTTCATTATATTGCTTATTATTAGCACTTATAATGATATAGTTTGCTTTAGATATTTCTTGACTTAAATACATTTTTCTATTTTTTATTTTAATGCTATAATTACTTTTTATTTTGTCTTTTATATTTTTATAAGTATCATTTTCTTCTGTTAACAAATTGTTAACATTATAATATTTATCTTTTAAAAAAGTATCATAGGTTTTAAAATTTGAATTAAAAAAATATTTATCACCTAAAATTAATATATTTATTTTACTACTTATTGTTATTTTATAAATTAAAATTGAAAAAATTAATGCAATTAAAAAAATAACTAAGATTTTATTTTTCATATTGTTCACCTATTAAATATTACTCAGTTATTTTTATTTTAGCACCCACATTTTCTAACTTTTTAATTACATCACTGTATCCTCTTAAAATAACATCACTATTTTCTATCTCAGTTGTACCTTCTGCTATTAAAGCAGCTATCAGTAAAGATGCTCCACCTCTTAAATCTGTTGCTATTACATTAGTGCCATGTAATTTTCTTGGACCTTTAATCTCAAGCTTATTTAATGAAATAATATTAGTAATTGCACCCATTCTATTAAGATCGTATGTATTTTTGAAACGATTTTCATAAATTGTTTCTTCTATTATTGACGTTCCTGTTGCTTGTGTTAATAAAGTTGTAAATGGTTGCTGTAAATCTGTTGGAAAACCAGGAAAAACTAATGTTTTAATATATGTAGGTTTTAAATTCTCTGTTTTAGAAATAATTAATGTATCACCATTTATACTATATTTTACACCTACTTCTTTTAATTTCATTAAAAATGCTTCTAAATGCTCTTTTATAACTCCTTTTATTGTTAAATTTTTACCTAAAAGCGCTCCTATTATAATATAAGTTCCACATTCTATTCTATCAGAGAAAACTTCACAAATACCATTATTTAATTTACGTGTCCCCTCAATTTCGATTCTTTTTGTACCTGCTCCTCTGATTTTGACACCCATATTAATTAAAAATGAAGCGACATTAACTATTTCAGGTTCCATTGCAGCATTTTCTATAATTGTTGTACCTTCTGCTCCTATAGCAGCTAACATTATGTTTATAGTAGCGCCTACGCTAGGAAAATCAAAATATATTTTTTTACCTATCAATTTATCAGCAGTAATAATGTATCTATTTTTTATAATTTCAACTTTCGCTCCCAATTGTTCAAATCCTTTAATATGTATATCTATTGGTCTAGCACCAATATTACATCCACCAGGAAATGACATTTCTACTTTACCAAATTTTGCTAATAGCGCACCCATAAAATAATATGAAGCTCTCATTTGAACACTTAAATCTTCTGGTATAGGTTTATTTTTTAAGTTACTTGAATCTATATATAAAGTATTGTTTTTATATTCGATTTTACAATCTAATAATTCCATTATTTTTATTAAATATTCTATATCTTTTATTTCTGGAACATTATATATGATACTTTTTTCTTTTGAAAGAACAGCAGCTGGAATCAATGCTACAGCACTGTTTTTAGCGCCGCTAATCTTTATTTCACCAGAAAGTAAATTATTTCCTTCGATTGTTATTTTTGTCATAATTCACCTTTCTTTCTCTACTAATAATATACTATTAAATTAAGTTTTTATCAATGAATTATGCACTTTTTATAATATATTTACATTTATAATATGTTTTTAATATATTCTATTAACTTAAATTTATATTTTATTTTATTACCCACACTATCATCTTCGTTTATCATACATAGTGGTGGATACAAAATACACCAATAATTATTACCATCACCTTTTCCAATTGTAACAACCAATGATTCATAATTTCCTGCTTCTAATGTTCTTCCATTATACTCTTTTTCTGGAAAATAATTATAACCATAATTTATATTAAATTCATTATCATAATCATTATCAGTTAAAACTTGATCTACTTCTTTTTCAATTTTACTGATATTTTTTAAAATGTTCTTTCTTACATCATCTTTAGAATTACCTTTATCAAAAATAATATTAGAAATTTTTCTACTCACCTTTTGTTTTATTAATACATCTTTTGCAGAATCACTATTTGAGATTACTCTAAATCTAATGCTATCATTCACTAAATAATCTTGTTTTTCATAATTAATTAGTATTATAAATAAAATACCTATAATTATAACTATTTTTTTCATTAAAAAACCAACCTTTCATATAAGTATTGGTCTTTTATTTCATATTTTATTCATTTATTATAAATAAATATCTATATTTTTCATTTAAATCTTTTTCAAAAATTATTTTACAGTCATTAAAATGTTCTTTTGCTAAAATATTTAATTTATCTTTTTGTTCAAATCCTATCTCAAATGCTAAAATATATTTCTTATTTAAATTCTTTTTTATTTGTTCAAAAATATTTCTATAATAATATAAACCCTCTTCTTCAGCAAATAAAGCTAAATGAGGTTCATAATCATACACAGTTTTCATTATTTTCATATTTTTGTTTATATATGGTGGATTACTTATAATAATATCAAATTGTTCGCTAATATTATTTAATAAATCGCTTTGTATTATTTTTATATCCACATTATTCACATTACAGTTTTCATTTGCAATTTTTAATGCTTCATTTGAAATATCACTAATTACAACATCACAATCGAGTTCTTTTTTTATAGTGATTCCAATCGCACCGCTTCCACTACAAAGATCTAATATTTTAACTTTTCTATTAAATACTTTTTTAATATAAGTTATTGTTTTTTCAACTAAATATTCTGTCTCATACCTTGGAATTAAAACATTTTTATTAACAATTATTTTATTACCATAAAAATTTACATATCCTATTAAATATTGAATTGGATAACCTAATAGTAATTGTTGATAATCTTTATCAATATTTTTACTTACTTTTAATAATTCTTCTGCTTCTCTTTTAGAAATGCCTAATTTTAAAATTTTATTCAGCATCTGATTCCAATCTCATTCTTTCATCTTCAGCAATTAAAGCTTCTATCAAATCTTCCAAATCGCCTTCCATTATTTTATCCAAATGCATTACTGTATAATTAATTCTATGATCAGTTAATCTGTTTTGTGGATAATTATATGTTCTAATTTTTTCTGCTCTATCTCCAGTTCCTATTTTACTTCTTCTTTCATTTCCTAATTTTTCTTCTTGTTCACGTTGCTTTAAATCATAAAGTCTAGTTTTAAGTATTTGCATAGCTTTTTCTTTATTTTTAATTTGACTTCTTTCAACTTGACAATAAACCACTATATTAGTCGGTATATGTGTAAGTCTTACAGCAGAATCTGTTGTATTTACGCATTGACCTCCTGCTCCACTACTTCTAGTAATATCCACTCTAATATCGCTGTCTTTTATTTCCAAATCTATTTCCTCTGCTTCTGGCATTACTAATACAGTTGCTGTACTTGTGTGAACTCGTCCCTGTGATTCAGTCTCAGGTACTCTTTGTACTCTATGAGCACCACTTTCATATTTCATTTTAGAATAAACTGCTTCTCCACTTAACATGAATTCAATTTGGGAATAACCTCCGCTTTCGCCTTGAACTTCATGTGTAATTTCTAGTTTCCATCCTTGATGTTCAGCATATTTACTATACATTCTAAATAGGTCTCCAGCAAATATATTTGCTTCATCTCCACCAGCTGCTCCTCTTATTTCTACAATTACATTCTTCTCATCATTTGGATCTTTTGGTAATAGTAAAACTTTTAATTTTCTTTCTAAATCAATTTTACTATTATTTAATCTCTCTAATTCTTCTAAAGCAAACTCTTTCATTTCTTCATCATGACTCATTTCTTTTGCTGCATCTATATCTTGAAGAATTTGATTGTATTTTTTATAGGTAATAACAACATTTTCTATTGCATTTTTTTCTTTAGAAATAGTTTGCATTTTTTTATAATCTTCATATACTTCTGGTTTTAATAATTCATCACATAAGTGATTATATCTTTCT
Source organism: uncultured Bacilli bacterium (assembly GCA_934090685.1). Classification (GTDB taxonomy): domain Bacteria; phylum Bacillota_I; class Bacilli_A; order RF39; family UBA660; genus CAG-1000. The sequence goes on along the minus strand of CAKOJN010000003.1, from coordinate 77,589 downwards.
TGTATTATTTCTAATCTTTCTTTCATATTTTCTCCTTTTCTAATATTTCTAAAAGATTACCTATAATTCAGACTCATCATAATTTTCATCAACAATTACTAGGTCTTTTAAATCATCATCTGGTTTATCATCGTCCATATCATCAATATCATCATAGTAATCATTGTCTTCATATACTTCATCTTTTTCTTCTTCTGATAATATATCATCATCAAACTCGTCCTCTAAATCACTTATATTAACTTCAGATGTATGATTTTCTCTTAAATCCCAATATCCTTTTTCTAATTGAATAAATCTTTTTTCTGTTGCTAATAATGTAAAAAAATCCCCAATCTGATTTTCAAATGCAGCGTCACCTAAGCATAATGTATCACAAATTATTTTAAATATATCATTTATTTTCATTTTTTTGCCTTTTTCTTTTAATATAACGTAAGCTATATCATCAAAAGACATTGTTTCTAAATCTTCTTTATTAACTGTTTTAAATTTCATTTTATATTTCGTCCTCCTTAAGACATAATTTCATTCCAGTTTCATTATACTTATTTTTTTTAATAAATCAAGTATTTTTTGCTCATTTATTTTACATACTAATTATTAGGGTAATATATATGAAAAAAATTATACTAATATCTAAAATATTTATATTCTTATTTTTTACTTTTATTATAGTTTATTTAAGTTTTAATGTGTATGCTTTTATCACACCTAAGTTTCAAATTAATACAAGTAAAAATATTGTTTATTATGATTCTAATGGTGAAGATATTTTTAGTGAAAACTTAAATAATGATTATGCTAAACTTAATGAAATCACAAATTTTACTAAAAATGCCATCGTTTCTATAGAAGATAAAAATTTTTATAATCATAGGGGCTTTGACTATCCAAGAATTGCTAAAGCAATGCTAATTAATATTAAAAGTGGTGAAATTAAACAAGGTGCTTCTACTATTTCACAACAATATATTAAAAATTTATATTTAACATTCGAAAAAACTTGGAAAAGAAAAATAGAAGAAGCTTTTTTAACATTAGAATTAGAAACTCATTTTTCAAAAAATGAAATATTAGAAGGTTATTTAAATGCAATTGACTTTGGCGGAGGTAATTATGGAATTAAAGATGCTAGTAAATATTATTTTAATAAAGAACCAAAAAATTTAACAAAAGCAGAAGCATCTTTATTGGTCGGCATTCCAAAGAGCCCTAATTATTATAATCCTATATCTAATTTTAAAAATGCAAAAAAAAGACAATATGCTGTATTAGAAAGTATGGTTAAAAATGGATATATAACAAAAAAAGAAATGAATAAAATATATAACGAAAAAATAAATTTTTATGGAAAAAATGATAAAGTAGAATTATCAAGTATTTATTATTATAAAGATGCAATTATTGATGAAATGAGAAATATTAAAGAAATTCCAAAATCAATGTTAGATATGGATGAACTTAATATTTATACTAATTTAGATAAAAATGCGCAAAAAAGTTTAGAAAAATCTATTGATGAGGAAATGCAATCAACTACTATGCAAGTAGCATCTATTGTAGTAGAACCAAAAACTGGAAAAGTAATAGCTTTGATTGGTGGTAAAGATTATTCTAGATCTCAATTTAATAGGGCTACTAAATCTGAAAGACAAATTGGTTCTACTATTAAACCTTTTATTTACTATTCTGCTTTAGAAAATGGTTTTACTCCTTCTAGTACATTTTTAAGCGAAAAAACTACATTTAATCTTGGTAAAGAAACATATTCACCTAAAAATGCTAATAACATTTATGCTAATAAAAATATTTCTATGTTAGCAGCTATTGCTTATTCGGATAATATTTACGCTATTAAAACTCATCTTTTTTTAGGTAAGGACACACTGAGTAAATTAGCAAAAAGAATAAGAATAAATACACCAATTAAGGAGGTAGCTTCTTCTGCACTTGGTACAACTGAAATAAATATGTTAGATTATAGTAATGGGTACATTACTCTTGCTAATGAAGGCAAACATGAAACACCACATCTAATTGAAAAAATAACAAATAAATACGGGAAAGTTTTATATGAATATAAATATAATAATGAAGAATTATTAAATAAAAAATACGTATATATTTTGAACAGTTTATTAACCTCTACTTATAATTATAAAATGGTAAATTACACTTCGCCTACATTACTATCTATTTCTAGTGATTTAAATGGTAAATATGCTATTAAAAGTGGAAGCACATCTTATGATTATTGGACTATTGGTTACGATAAAAATTATTTGGTTATGGTCTGGGCAGGGAATGATAATGATAATAAAATTAAAAATAACGAATCAAAAATCACAAAAAAAATTTGGTCTAAAACAATAACATCAATCAATAATAAACCTGAATGGTACGAAATACCAAATGGTATTACTGGTGAAGAAATTAATCCAATAAGTGGTATTTCTGAAAAAAATGGTTTTCTTTGTTTTTATGAAAAAGGAACAGAACCTAGTTATAATTATGTCGATTTATATGAAAAAATATCAAAATAAAAAAGATTACTGATAAACTTAAGAGTTAATCACTAATCTTTCATTTTTTACTCTATTTTAGTTCCGCATTGACTACAATATGCACCATTAACCTCTGCCTTACATTTAGGACAAGTTACTTTTTCTTTATTTTTTGTAGTTTCTTCTTTTTTATTATTAAATATTGTACCTATTTCGGGTTGATTAGTTTCCGGTTTATATCCTTCCACATCAGAACCTTCATTTGCTACTCCCATCATACTTCCTGCTGCTGAACTAGCCATATTCATACCCATGAATCCCATCATAGAACCATTTTCATTACTAGAAGCATTTCTTAAAGCATCCGCTGATGCTGAAGCCATAAGTCCAGATTGTAAATTTTTATTTGAGAAAATAGTTGCCTCATCAACTTTATTTACTTTCTTCATTGAATCATCTGTTAGATTAATATCACCTAAAGCAACATCTGTTACTTCTAAACCATATTTTTGTTTCCAACTTTCATCTAAACAAACATTCATTTCATCTGATATATCACTATTATACATTCCTATATCACCAAATGAAACCTTATTTTTTCTCATTACTACTGATATTGCTTGCGTAACTTTTTCAACAAATTTTGATTGTAATTGACTACCTATAATTTCTTCATAAGTAATAGTATCTTGAGGATTAGCACCTATAACACTATTTACTAATAATATTGGATCAACTACTTTAAATGCGAATTCTCCAAAAAAAGTTACTTCTAACATACCATATTTTTCATCAGTAATTTTTTTTGGTTGAGGAGAACCGAATTTATTTCCTGTTATTGTTAATAAATTAACGTAATAAACTCTTTGATCCTTAGCAGTTTGCCCTCCATACGTAAACCTTTTACCTATTGTTTTAAAGGTATCAATTATACCTTTACCAAGTCCTCCTGTAAATATACTCGGTTCACTACTTGTATCAAAATAAAACGTACCAGCATCTGCTGTAAATTCTTTAATTTCACCATTTTCTATGATCATCATAGCCATACCTTGTGGTACAACAATTGTACTACCATTAGAAATTATTCCTTCAGAAGGATTAGTATTTCCTTTACCATGTGTAACAATTCCTCTTTGTATTAAAACATTTTTTTCTATGGTAGGACAATTAACAAATTCTTTAAATTGATCTCCTAATGCTGTAGAAGTTGCTCCAGTAAGAGCTTTAATTAAACCCATATACATACCTCTTTTCTATATTTCTATAATAATTATATCATTATAAAAAAAAATATTCAAAATAATTTAACTTAAAAGTGTAAACAAAAAGTAAGAAAATTATTTTTTCCTACTCTTTTTTTATATTAATTACTATTTGATATTGATCAGATAAATCCACTTCACTAGTAGAAATAACATTATTATCATAGTTTAATTCTGTAATTAGATTTCTTATTTTTTCAATCACTTTTGGCAAACTTAGTTGTTTATTACTAGCAGAATTATCAGATTCATCATGCTCTTTCATTTGAATTTGAACATTATTATTAGAACTATTAAAAATACTAGTTTCATTATTTTTCATTAAATTTGGCCTAGTTTCTAATTCTAACTTTTCTATTTTACTTTCCATATCAGGTGATATTTCTTGACTACTAATTTCATTTATTTCTTTTATCTTATCCATAAAATTTTCTTGGAAAGGGTTTATCGATAGAGAATTAGATTCAATATTTTTTATTTCTATTTGATTGTGACTATTTTCTGGTATATCATTTTCAATTTCTTGACCAATACTTATTACTTCTGGAACATCTATATTTAAAAATTCTTGAACAGATTTATCACTTTTATTATTAGTAGTTGTTAGATCATTAGTTTCAAAATTAAAGTTTGTTTTGTTATTTAATATATCACTTATTTCTTCTTCGGTTTGTTTAACAGTTAATTTTTCATTAATTATTTTGTTTAATAATTGAATTTGTTTTTCTTTATTATTTAATGATAGTAAACTTCTTGCATGACGTTCAGAAATTTTGTTATATAATAAAGCTTCTTGGACTTCTTTAGGCAAATTTAAAAGTCTTAATTTATTAGCTATAGATGATTGACTAACCCCTAATTTATTTGCTATTTCATCTTGGGTAAAACCTCTATCTAATAATTTTTTATATGATTGTGCTTCCTCTATTACTGTTAAATTTTTTCTTTGAAGATTCTCCAATAATGCTATTTCAGCACTTGTGTTATCATCCGTTTGGTTTATTATAGCTGGTATTTTCATTAAACCCGCTAAAAGAGAGGCCTTATATCTTCTTTCACCTGCTATTATTTCATATTTCTCACCAATTTTTCTTAATACAATTGGTTGGATAACACCATATTTTTTAATAGATTCAGACAAACTGTTTAATTCTTTTTCATCAAAAGCAAGTCTTGGTTGAAATCTATTCGGAATTATATCATCTACTGAAACATAAATTATTTTATCTTTTTCTTCCATCCTTTTTCCTCTTTTTCCCTATTATATATATATTTTAATTGATTTTTTACATATAATCAACAGTAAAAATACCATTTTACTTTTTTTTATATTTTTTTACAATAGTACTATAATTACTAGGATATTTTTTTGATGTGATTGCTGTCTTCTTGAACAAAGGAATCATTCTATTAGCATTTTGTATAGGTAAATTGTAATTGTTAACTTTAATTAATTCTAAATTGAAGTTTTTTAATAGTTCAGATAGTTCAAATTTTTCAATTTCATCACTGCAATCTGCTTTTAATGGTGCTAAATAACCATTCACTTTTAATGTGCTCGTAGATAATTCTATTATTATTGGTAATGATGTTACTGCTCTACAAGTTACATAATCAAAAATTTCTCTATTTTCAACTCCAAATACTTCAATTCTTGAACATATTACATTTACATTTTTTAGATTAAATTCTTTTTTTATATATTCTAAAAATTTACATTTTTTTTGATTTGATTCTATTAGTGTTACATTTACTTTATTAAATAATATTGCAATCACCATACCAGGGAAACCTGCACCTGTACCAAAATCACATAATGAACATTCTTTATTTAAATCTATAACTTTATTTAAACATATTGAATCATAAAAATGTAATAAGAAAACTTGTTTTTTATCCAATATACTAGTCATATTAAACTTCTTATTCCATTCAACTAACAATTCGTAATATTTATTAAGCATAATATAAAGTTCATCGGTTATATTAACTCCTAATTCTCTACAATAATTAATAAATTCTTCTTTAGTCATGATTATATTCCTTTTTTAAATATACCAATAGCATTGTTATATCTGCTGGATTTACACCACTAATTCTTGATGCTTGTCCTATAGTTAATGGTCTTATTTTAGTGAATTTTTGTCTAGCTTCTGTAGCAATATTTGGTACTTTATCATAATTAATATCATTAGGTATTTTTTTATTTTCTAATTTTAACATTTTTTCAACTTCATTTATTGTTTTATCAATATAACCTTTATATTTTATTTCAGTTTGAACTATTTCAATAACATTTTCGTCATAAATTTCATTTTCAAATTGTAATAACTCCTTAGTATCTATTTCTGGTCTTTTTATTATGTCGCTTAATAATAATTTTTTATATATTTTTGATGAATTATGTTGTTCTAAAAATGATTCAATTTCCTTAGGGGTAACATAAGTTGTATTTAAATATTTTTTTAATTTTTCTATTTCACTAAGTGTTTCGTGATATTTATTTTTTTCAAAATCATTAAGTAAATTATATTTTTCAGCATATTTTGTTAATCTAATCATAGCATTATCATGTCTTAGTAACAATCTAAATTCAGCTCTTGATGTTAATAATCTATATGGTTCAGTTATTCCTTTATTTATTAAATCATCTATTAAAACTCCAATATATGCTTCATTTCTTTTTAAAATAAAAGGTTCTTTATTATCTATTTTTAAAACAGCATTAATACCAGCCATTAAACCTTGTGCTGCTGCTTCTTCATAACCACTCGTACCATTAATTTGACCAGCTGTGAATAAGTTTTCTAATATTTTATTTTCTAAATTCATTTTTAATTGTAATGGATCTATAGCATCATATTCAATTGCATAACCATATTTAGTAATTTTTACATTATGAAGACCATCCATAGTTTTTAATAGTTTTTCTTGAATTTCATGTGGCATAGTTGTCGAAAAACCACCTACATAGTATTCTATATCGTCACTTCTTTCTGGTTCTAAAAATATTTGATGTCTTTCTTTATCATTAAATTTTACTACTTTATCTTCTATAGACGGGCAATATCTTGGTCCAATTCCTTTAATCATTCCGCTATACAAAGCACATTTATCTAAATTATCCATTATAATTTTATGTGTCTCCTTATTAGTATAAGTTAAATAACATGGAACTTGTTTATCAATAAGATATGTTGCATTATAAAAATTACTGAATGTTAATAAATTGTTATCACCATTTTCTATTTTAACCTCATCAAAGTTGATACTACTTTTTAAAATACGTGGCGGAGTCCCTGTTTTAAGTCTAATTATATTAATTCCATTGTTTTTTAAAAATGTACTTAAATATATGGAATTTTTTTCACCATGTGGACCACCTTTATATTTTTCGTGACCACACATTATATCAGAATTTAAATATGTTCCTGTCGTTAATATTACAACTTTGCTATATATTCTTTCTCCGGATTCAGTTAATATTCCATATACTTTTTTATTTTCAACTATTAATTCTTTGACTATATCTTCTTTTATTGTTAAATTTTCTAATTTTTTAAGTTGATTTAACATCTCTTTTGGATAATTTACTTTACATCCTTGTGCTCTTAATGATCTAACACCTGGACCTTTTTTAACATTCAACATTTTAATTTGTAAATGAGTTCTATCTGCACAATATCCCATTTGACCACCCAAAGCGTCAATTTCTCTAACAACTATTCCTTTTGCTGAACCTCCTATAGATGGATTACATGGCATATCAGCTATATTATTAATATTAATTGTAATTAACAATGTTTTTTTACCCATTTTAGCGCTTACAGACGCTGCTTCACATCCAGCATGTCCTCCACCTACTACTATTACATCATACTTCATTTATATCATCTACTTTCCTAAACAAAATTTACTAAATATTTCATTTAATAAATCATCATCATTTACTTCACCAGTTATACTTGATAATGTATTCCATAATCTTTTTAAATCTATTTCAATCATGTCAATTTCATAATTCATCTCTAATGCGGTTTCTATCTCGAAAATTATTTGCATTGAATTATTAAGTAAACCTATTTGTCTTGCATTTGAAATATAAGTATAATTAGATTCACATATTGATTTTAAATCAAATATTTCAGATATTTTTTTTCGTAATTCTTCAACACATTCTTTATCGAATGTTGAAATATTAATATAACTATATTTTGATAATTTTCCATATTTATAATTATTATTTTTGTCTTTTTTATTATAAATAACCAAAATATTTTTATTTTTTATTTGTTTTAATATTGTTTCATCTTCTTTATCAAAACCAATTTCACTATCTATAACAAATAATACTAAATCAGATGCATTTATTGCTTCTATACTTTTCTTTACTCCAATTGATTCTACAACATCATTAGTCTCACGTATTCCTGCTGTATCTAATATGTCAATTTTTACTCCATCAATTAATAAATTGCCTTCTACTATATCTCTTGTAGTTCCTTTTATGTTGGTAACAATCGCTTTATCTTCATTTAATAATAAATTTAATAAACTACTTTTTCCCACATTTGGTTTACCTACTATTGCTATTTTAAGTCCATTTTTAATCAATAAACCTTTTTTACTATTTTTTAATAAATCACTTATAGAAGATTTTACTATATTAATATTTTCTTCTATTAAATTTTTAGTTACAATTATAGCATCTTCATATTCAGGATAATCAATATTAACTTCAATATTTGCTATTAAAGATAATATTTTTTGCTTTAAATCAGAAATCTTATTAAAAATTGTTTTATCTATTCCTTTTAAAGCCATTTTTCTAGAACCTTCAGTTTGAGCATTTATTAAATCTCCTACCGCTTCTGCTTGAGTTAAATCTATTCTACCATTTAAAAATGCTCTTTTTAAAAATTCACCTGGTTCTGCTAATCTAGCACCATTTGATATTAATAATTCCATTACTTTATTAACTGATATATTTCCTCCATGAACGTTTATTTCAACTATATCTTCGGTGGTAAAACTTTTTGGTGCTTTAAATATACTTACCAAAACTTCATCTATTTTTTCATTATTTTCAATGATAAATCCATATGTTATTGTATGACTAGATTTTTTGCTTAGATCTTTATCAAATATTTTATTTACTATATTAATTGATTCATTTCCACTTACTCTTATAACGTTTATAGAACTTTCTCCAACTAAAGTTGCTACAGCACAAATTGTATCCTTCATAATAGTCCCTTTCTTTCCACAAGATTATACCATAATAGTAATTAATTGTAAAACAAAAGAGTAATTTAATTTTACTCTTTATTTTCAACATACTTAATTACAACGCATCTATTTGGTTCTTTACCTTCACTTTCAGTCTTTATGTACTTGAAGTTTTGTAAAGCAGAATGAACTATTTTTCTATCATAAGCATTCATAGGATCTAATTTTATGTCTATTTTTGACAAAGTTACTTCTCTTGCTATTTTTTTTGCATTTTTTTCTAAAAAATAATCTTGTTTTTGTCTATATTTTTCTACATCTATTGTTAAGTCAATATATATATCTAACATTGTATATAGTGCTTGTCTTACATATGTTTGAATTGAATTTAAAATATGTCCTTTCTTTCCAATTAATAATGAATTATTTTTTGAAAATATTTCATATTTTATTCTTCTGTCTCTTATTTTAGTTTCTACATTTGCTTGAATATTTAATGCATTTAATAATTCTAAAATAATATCTCTTCCTGTTTCTGCAATATCTGTTAATTTAACAACTTCAATAGTATATTTTTTACCACTGAATAAACCACCTTTTTCTTCATAACATTTTGTAAATACATCTTCTTCTTTTACATTTAATTCATTTAATGCCTTATCTAGAAGATCATCTTTACTTTTTGCTTGAAACTTATACTTTTCCATACTACTATAACTTACCTTTCTTTAATATTAAATTTTGTATCACTGTAAATCCATTTGATACTATCCAATATAATGCAATAGATGTCGGTAATCCAAATGATACAAATGATATAAATACAATCATAAAAGTACTCATCATTTTCATTTGTTTTGCCTGTTCTTCACTTGAGGACATATTCATATTCTTAAATGAAAATATTGTTGCTAAAATAATTAATGCTACTAATATTATATACCAATAGTTACCGGATTTTATTCCTTCTAATGGAGTTGTACCTAAATTAAATACTAAGAAGTTTTTTTCAAAAAATGCAGGTACTCTATAAACTGCTTCTAAAAAGGCAAAAAATATTGGTAATTGTAAAAAGGCAAATAGGCAACTAGAAAAAGGATTAATATCATATTTTTTGTAAATAAGCATCATTTCTTGACTTTTTGCCATCATTGAATCTCTATCATCTTTACCTTGATATTTTTTTTCTAATTTAGTTAAATCTTTCTGTGCTTTTTGCATATTTACATTCATATTTGTAGACTTTTTAGATATTGGAAACATTAATAATCTTAATAACAATCCAACAATCATAATAGCTAAACCATAATTTTTAACAACCAAACCTATTTTAACTATAACCCACGCTAACGGTTTTACAAATAATGATGTCCACAATCCTTCATAACCGCCTGAATTTATCTTTAAATTACTACATTTTGGCAAGTCTTCATATTTTATAGTTAATTTTTTATCATTAGCTTTATATATTTCTATTAATTCTTTTGTTTCAGGTTTGCAAAGAATATTAGAAACATATGATTTTTGTTCATTTTTATTTTCATCAATAACAACATTAAATCTTTTTATACATCCACTTAAGGAAAACAGTATCAAAAGCATTATAATAATTTTTTTTCTCATTTATTTTCTCCCTTCAAGACTTTAACTAATTCATTTTTAATCTGAATATAAGTTAAATTTAAAATATTAACTCTTAATATTATAACATAATCCATTGACAAATTAATATCATTTTTAGATAAAATATCTTTTATTCTTCTTTTATATAAATTTCTAGTATGTGCTTTTCCAATTTTTTTGCCAACACTTATACAATATCTATTATAATTTGAATTATTTTTAGAGTAATAAATGACAAAGTATTTATTAACTAATTTTTTTGAATTTTGCAAAATTTTTTGAATTTCTTCATTTTTTCTTATTATATATTTTTTATTCATTTAATCACTCACTTTTAAACAATATTATTATACAAAAAAATTACTCATTAAAAAGTAATTATTTTTTATTTTGCTAATTCTTTTCTACCTTTAGATCTTCTTGATTTTAATACTTTTGTACTTCTATTTAAAAAACCAGAAGTTTTACTTTTTTTTCTATTATTAGGTTGGAATGTTCTTTTCACTTTAATACCTCCATTTCCGTTTCAACTGAGTTAGATTATATAATAATTGATATAAATTGTCAATAATATTTAAAAATTTATATATTTTTTTATTTTTCTATTGAAAAAACACATATTTTTTTAATTTAGTTAATAAGTGTCTTTTACTTGATTCAAATGAAATTTTTAATTATTTAATTTTTTTTATTCATTTTATTTATAAAAAATTTAATAATAATATGAATTTATAATACTTTTATATAATATAAAGATCTTTATTTATGTTTCTTGTGATGTTTATATTATGTTAACTAATATTAGCACTGTAATTATGTTAACTTATCAACACTATACTAACAAAATTATGTTAACTTACAAACATTTTATTAACAAATATACATAATATAATATTGTAAAAATGTTGATATTGTTGATAACTCAATTTATATAAGAAAAATTAAGAAAAAAATGTTTACAAATAGTTTATAACTTGTTAATATAAATGGTAATAATTTTTTTTGTTTGACATTAAAAATAGTTGATTTATAATTAAATTAGAAAGTTTGTTGGAAAGGATGATTATTATGGATTCAAATGAAATATGGAATGAATTTTTATCTAAAATTAAAACTAAAGTTTCATTAATGTCTTATAATTATTTATTTAAAGACTTAAAACTATATTCATATGAAAACAGTAAAATGATAATTATTGTTCCATCAAATGAGTTACTTTTACAAAATATAACTAAAAATTATACTTCTATAATTCAAGAATTAATTGATGATATCACTAATGATACGTGTGAAATAGAATATATTTTTGAAAGAGATATAAATAAATTAGAACAAAAAAAAGCAAAAAGAGATGATATTTTAAATAAAGATAATGATGAATCTATAAATAATAATATTAATAATTATAAATATATAAGTAATTTTAATCAAAAATATACTTTTGATACTTTCGTAGTAGGTGAATCTAATAGATTGGCATATGGTACTGCACTTGCCGTTGCTCAAAATCCAGGAAAACTTTATAACCCATATTTTATATATGCTAAAAGTGGTCTTGGTAAAACACATCTTATGCATGCAATTGGAAATTATATTGTTACTCATTCTGATAAGAAAGTTTTATATATTACTGCAGAACAATTTACAAATGATTACAGAGCAATTATTAATGCTAAAAATAAATTTGATAATAATGTAACTTATTTAGAAGCTTTTAGAGATAAATACAGAAGTGTAGATGTATTGATGATTGATGATATTCAATTTTTAGAAAATGCTACTAAATCACAAATTGAATTTACAAATACCTTTAATACGCTATATGACAATGAAAAGCAAATTATTATTGCTTCCGACACATCAATTAATGATTATAAGTATTTAGAAGAAAGACTAAAAACTAGATTTAGATGGGGATTAACAGAATCAATTAATCCACCTGAATTAGAGTTAAAGAAAAATATTATAAAAAATAAAATAATGATCAATGACTTTGACTTAGATATTAATGAATTGGTTATAGATTATATAGCAAACAATTGTGGTAGTGACATAAGAAATTTAGAAGGAGCTGTTATCAGAATTGTTGCTTATAAAGCAGCATTCAATATAAAAGACGTTACACTTGAAATTGCACAAGAAGCATTACAAGAATTTGTACCAAAAACAGTATATAGAACGAACTCTGTTGCTAAAATAATAGACATTGTATCCAAATATTTTAATTTAGATGCATCAATGTTAAAAGGAAAAATGAAAAAGAAAAATATTGCAGATGCTCGTGCGATTGCAATGTATTTAAGTCGTATAATGACAGATGAAAGCCTTCAAAGAATAGGATTAGAATTTGGAGGAAGAGATCATTCTACTGTTATTTACTCACACGAAAAAATTTCTAAAGAATTAAAAACAAATTTAAAACTCCAAGAAGAAATTAAAATTTTAAGGGAAAAAATATGTGAATAAAGTAAAAGTTATAAACATCTTAACAATGATAAATTTACATAATTAGTAGATTTTATCTTAATATAAATAAGTTATTAACAGTATTAACAATCTATAATAATAATAAATATATAAATAAGGAGGTAAATTATTATGAAAATGTTAATTGAAAAAAATATATTACTAGAGGGTATAAACTTTGTTAGTAGAGCTCTATCAACAAGAAATATTATACCAGTTTTGAATGGAATTAAATTTGATTTAAAAAAAGAAGGATTATATCTAACAGCAACAGATAATGATATTACTATACAATATTTTATTGAAAAGAAAGATATTAATTCTATAGACGAAACAGGATGTATTATAATATATGGTAAATCATTATTAGAAATTATAAGAAAACTCCCAGAAACTACTATTATGATTGAGAATTTTGAAAGTAATGAAGTTTCTTTTAAAACAGAAACATCAATCTATAATTTTAACTGCTTTTTGCAAGAGGACTTTCCTGATATTAATTTAGAAGAAGTTAAAAAACCAATTAAACTATCTAGTTTAAAATTCAAAGAAATAGTTAGTCAAACATCATTTGCATGTTCTATTCAAGAAAGTAGACCACTATTAACTGGCGTTGATTTTAAAATTCACAATAGAAAATTTGAATGTGTTGCTACAGATTCTTATAGATTATCTAAAGTAACTATTGAGTTAGATAAATCATATGATGAAAATATAAATATAGTTATTCCCGCTAAAAACATTAATGAATTTATAAAAACAATAGAAAAAGATAATGAATTAGAAATACATACATTTGCAAATAAGGCAATATTTAAACATGGAAATTTAATTTTCCAAACTTCATTATTAAATGGAACTTATCCAAATACAGATAATTCATTTCCAAAAGAATATAAATATGAATTAGAATTAAATTTAAAAGATTTTTATAATATTTTGGACAGAGCTTCTTTAATTACTCAATCAAAAGATAAAAATATAATAGATTTGGATCTAAATGGTAATACAATTGTAATAAAAGCATCAAGCCAAGAAATGGGAAAAGTTGAAGAAAAGATGAACATTATCAATAAATATTGTAATAACATAAAAATATCATTTAGTGCAAAATATATGATAGAGGCATTAAAAATATTTAAAGAAGAAAAGATATATTTACTTTTAAATGGTGAAATAAGTCCAATAATTGTTAAAGAACAAAATAATGACGAACTTATTCAATTAATATTACCTATGAAAACATATTAACAAATATAAATTTTTTTTAATAAATATAGTCAAATCGAAGACTATATTTTTTTGTGTAAAAAAAATTATTAAATTTAATTAATCAAAATTATGTGAACATCTTGTTAAAATATTTTAAAATCAATCTAAAAAATGGATGTTTTTTATTTTTTTTACATTTTTCGACAAAATTCGACAAAATTCGACAAATTAATTGTGTTACCATATCAAACAAATATTTAAGAAAAGGAGGAAAATATGGATTATGAAATAACATTTGATACTCAAGTTATATTGCCTATGGATAGTAAGAGTTCTAAAATTATAGAAAATAATGAGTCATATGTAGTAAATGTAACTCCAATGCAAATTTTGGAACACAGCTGCGAGTATTTTGGAAGTTCTTTTGACGGAAGAAGAGAAGGAACAAAAAAGTTACTTGGAATAACTCATAAATCACCTATAATAGTTGAAGAAAGTAGAAAAATAATATTTTTTCCGACAACTTCTCCAGATAGAAATGATTGTATTTGGATAAACTTAGAAAAAATCAATAGGTATTATAAATCTTCACAAAAAAAGTCAATTATTGAATTTAAAAATGGAGATATTATAGAATTTGATGTATCAATTGGTTCATTAACAAATCAAATTTTACGTGCATCAAGATTAAAATATATTCTTGAAGAAAGAATTAAGGGAAAAGTATAAGAAAAATTACTTTTTCCTTTTTTTATACCTTAAATTATGGTATAATTATAACAGTGTGTAGGTGTACATAAAAAAAGAAAAACTCAAAATTTGGGGGTAAAAGAGGTTTAAAATGAATATTACCAAAATTGAATTATTAAATTTTAGAAATTATAGAAAAAAAATATTTGATAAATTTTCAAATTTAAATATTATAATTGGAAAAAATGGAATTGGTAAGACATCTATTATTGAATCTATTTATATTGGTAGTTTAGCAAAGTCTTTTAAGACTAATAACGAGTGGTCTATAATAAAAAAAGGAGAAAATTTTTTTAAAATAAAAATTGCTTGTTATGATTATGGAATTAAGAAAAACTTAGAATTACTTTATGATAAGTTTGGGACAAAAACTAAAATTAACTCATTTCCTCAAAAAAAATTAAGTGAATTTATATCGCAGTATAGAATTATTATACTTTCGCCAGATGAACTTAAACTTATAAGATCAGCACCATCAGTCAGAAGAAATTATTTTAACATTGAACTTTCACAATTAAATAAACAGTATTTAAAAAATTTAAATAATTATAATAATTTAATTAAAAACAAAAATGAGTATTTAAAAAGATTAAATTTAAATAAATCATCTGATATTGAATATTTAAACATTATTGATGAAAAAATTTCTGAAGAAGGTTTGAAAATTTATAATTTCAGGCGAGAATATATATTTAAAATAAATAATTATATCAACGATATATATAAAAATTATGATAAGAAAGGAAAAATATGTTTACAATACATATCTGATTTTAAAGATGAAAATAAAGACAAAATATTAGAATCAATTAAAAAAAATAGAACAAAAGAAATTAAGACTGGTATAGCATTATTTGGAATCCATCGTGATGATATTATTTTCTTATATGATAATTATGATGCAAGAGAATATTGTTCTCAGGGAATTCAAAAATTAATTGTTTTAGCTATGAAACTGTCTGAAATTTGTATATTTATTAATGATTATGATATAAAACCAATTTTATTGCTTGATGATTTATTTAGTGAACTTGATGAAAAAAATAGAAATAATATTTTTAAATCGTTAAGTAATGATATTCAAATATTTATTACAACCACAGATTTAAAAAGTATTAATAAAAATATATTAAATAAAGCAAAAATTTATAATTTAGATGAAATAGGAAGGTGATTAAAATGAATGATGATTATGGAGTAAATGAAATTCAAGTATTAGAGGGATTGGAGGCTGTAAGAAAGAGACCTGGAATGTAT
The DNA here is from genome assembly GCA_934090685.1 of uncultured Bacilli bacterium. GTDB lineage: Bacteria > Bacillota_I > Bacilli_A > RF39 > UBA660 > CAG-1000. The sequence goes on along the minus strand of CAKOJN010000003.1, from coordinate 61,280 downwards.
ATTGGTACTACTGATGTTAAGGGCTTGCATCATTTAGTATGGGAAATTGTTGATAACTCTATTGATGAAGCACTAGCTGGTTTTTGTCATAATATTGAAATAATAATTAATAAAGATAATTCAATTACAGTTAAGGATGATGGAAGAGGTATTCCGGTAGGTATTCATCCAAAAACAGGAATTTCAACTGTTGAGACTGTTTATACAGTTCTTCACGCTGGTGGAAAATTTGGCGGTGGTGGTTACAAAGTTTCTGGTGGATTACATGGTGTAGGTGCATCAGTAGTTAATGCATTATCTAAATGGGTTGTAGTTACTGTATATAAAGATTGTAAAATTTATCAAACAAAATTTGAGGATGGTGGTAAGACTGCTCAAAAATTAACAATAATTGGTGAATGTGAACCAAATAGAACGGGAACTACAGTATCATTTAAACCTGATTCTGAAATATTTGATACTGATATTTTTGATTATGAAACTTTAAAAATTAGAACAAGGGAGTTAGCATTTTTAAATAAAGGTCTTCAGCTAACATTAAGAGACGATAGAGATGATGAAGATACACAAGGTGAAAAATTCTTATACGAAGGTGGAATAAGTGAATATGTTAGATTTATCAATCAAGGTAAAACCCCTATTCATGATAATATTATTCATTTAGAAGGTGAAAAAAATGGAATTTTCTTTGAAGTAGCATTACAGTACAATTCAGGATATAATGAAAATATATATTCATTTGTTAATAATATTAACACTCATGATGGTGGTACCCATGAGGATGGTGTTAAAAGAGCATTGGTTAGAGTTATAAATGCTTATGCTAGAAAATCAAATATTTTAAAAGAGAAAGATGATAATTTGAGAGAGGATGATGTAAAAGAAGGAATTACAATGATCATTTCATGTAAACATCCTAATCCTCAATTTGAAGGTCAAACTAAAGGTAGATTAGGAAATTCTGACGTAAAACCTATTGCTGATGCTGTATTTGCAGAAGGTTTTGAACAGTTTTTATTAGAAAATCCCGACTCCGCTAAAATTATTGTTAATAAAGCTATATTAGCTAGAAACGCTAGAATGGCTGCTAAAAAAGCACGTGAAGCAACAAGAAAAACAGATTTAACAATAACAAATTTTTTTGGTAAATTATCTGATTGTAAAAGTAAAGATCCATCTGAATCTGAAATATTTATTGTCGAGGGAGATTCAGCCGGTGGTTCTGCTAAAAAAGGTAGAAATTCCATGACACAAGCAATTTTACCATTGAGAGGAAAAATATTGAATGTTGAAAAGGCTAGATTAGATAGAGCATTAGGAAACGAAGAAATTAAAACAATAATAACTGCATTTGGTACTGGTATTGGAGAATATTTTGATCTATCTAAATTAAGATATGACAAAATTATAATAATGACCGATGCAGATGTAGATGGTTCTCACATTAGGGTATTGTTATTAACTTTATTTTATAGATTTTTTAAACCAATTGTGGAAGCAGGTCATGTATATGCTGCTCAGCCTCCATTATTCAGAATTATGCATGGAAAAACAAGAAAATATGTATTAAGTCCAAAGGAACTGGATAGTTATTTAGAATCTTTACCTGAAAATGTAAGGCAAAGAGCGGAAATAGCAAGAATGAAAGGACTTGGTGAAATGGATGCGGAAGAATTAAATGAGACAACTATGGATATTGAAAAAAGAGTTTTAAGAAAAATAACTGTTGATGATTGTATTGCAGCAGATGCAATCTTTGAAAAATTAATGGGTGACGAAGTAGAACCTAGAAGAAAATTTATAGAAGAAAATGCAGGTTATGTTAAAAATCTTGATATATAGGAGGAAATAAATATGAATAACGAAGAAAAGAATATTAATGAAGAATTATTAAACAGAGCACTAGATAATGATAGTGATAATAGTAATGATTCTTTAACAACAGATAACTTGGATAATACTAATACATCAATAGCAGAAAAAAAAGACAATGAATTTAGTGGATATTTTCACGAGAGAGATAGATTAGATCATAATGATATAGTTAAAGAAGTAAGTACATCATTTATAGAATATTCAATGAGTGTTATAGCATCACGTGCTTTGCCAGACTTAAGAGATGGTTTAAAACCTGTTCACAGAAGAATTTTATGGTCAATGTATGAATGTGGATATACACCAGATAAACCTCATAGAAAATGTGCAACAACAGTTGGATATGTTATGGGACATTATCATCCTCATGGCGATTCATCAATATATGAAGCAATGGTACGTCTAGCACAAGATTTTAATCAAAGATATATGCTAGTAGATGGCCATGGCAATTTTGGTAACGTTGAAGGTGATGGTGCTGCTGCAATGAGATATACTGAATCTCGTTTAGCAAAAATATCATTAGAATTATTAAAAGATATAAATAAGGATACTGTTGATATGGATGATAACTTTGATGTTACAAAAAAAGAACCAAAAGTTTTACCATCAAGATTTCCTAATATTTTAGTAAATGGTTCAATGGGCATTGCAGTTGGTATGGCAACTAATATTCCGCCTCATAATTTATCAGAAGTTATCGATGGTTGTGTTGCATATATAGACAATCCTGATATAACAATAGATGAATTAATGCAATATATAAAAGGTCCTGATTTTCCCACTGGAGGTGTAATACTTGGTAATTCTGGCATAAAAAAAGCATATGAAACAGGTAGAGGTTCTATAACAATTAGAAGTAAAGCAACAATAGAAGAACATAACGGACATAATTGCATAGTATTTACAGAAGTTCCATTTGGAGTGAATACTATGGAACTTAAGAATAAGGTGGCAGAATTAGTTCATACCAAGGTTATTGAAGGTATTTCTGATTACCATACAGATTTAAAAGATGGAGTAAAAATAACTATTACATTAAAAAGAGATGCTAATCCTCAAGTTGTTTTAAACAATTTATATAAGCATACTTCATTTCAAATTAACTATGGAATAATATTCTTAATGTTAGATGGTTTAACTCCTAAAACGCTGGGATTAAAATCAATTATTTCTAAATATATTGACCATCAACGTGAAGTTATTATAAGAAGAACAAGATTTGATTTAAATAAAGATGAGAAACGAGTACATATATTGAATGGTTACAAAATAGCACAGGATAATATAGATGAAGTAATTAAAATTATTAAAACAGCAGAAACAGATCAAGAAGCAAAATTAAAATTGATAAGTAGATTTGGTCTTGATGAAATTCAATCGGATGCAATTTTAGAATTAAAATTAAGAAGATTAACTGGATTAGAAAGAGAAAAAATTGAAGCAGAATTAGAAACTTTATTAAAAGAAATAGAAGAATTAAAATCAATTTTAGCATCAGAAAAGAAAGTTTTAGATATTATTAAGAAAGAAATGTTAGAAATCAAGAATAAGTATGGTGATGACAGAAGAACTACTATTGATATGACAGCTGTAGATTATATCGAAGACGAATCTTTAATACCTCAAGAGGAAGTAATTGTAACAATTACAAATAAAAATTATATAAAGAGAATTCCAAAAGATACTTATAAATCTCAAAATCGAGGTGGAGTTGGAATAAAAGGGATGACAACAACAGATGAAGATTTTGTTGAACAATTAATTTCTTTAAATACGCATGATTATGTACTATTCTTTTCAAATAAAGGTAAAGTTTATAGATTGAAAGGTTATAATATTCCAGAATATTCTCGTGTAGGTAAGGGATTACCATTAATTAATTTGATTCAAATAGAAAAAGACGAAAAAATTAATACCATTATTAAAATTGAAAAGGATAACACATACAAATGTTTGCTTTTTAGTACAAAACAAGGTTTAATTAAGAGAACTTTGATTAGCGAATTTGATAACATAAGGCAATCAGGAAAAATTGCTATAACTTTAAAAGATGATGATGAATTAATATCTGTTAAAAAAACAACTGGTGATAATCAAATCTTAATGTGTTCTTCAAACGGAAGAATGGCGCGTTTTGATGAAAATGAAGTAAGAATTATGGGACGTACTGCGTCAGGAGTTAAAGGCATAAATTTAGTAAATGATATTTGCGTTGGTACAGAGGTTTCTGAAGACGATAAATTATTATTAGTTGTTACAGAAAATGGTTATGGCAAAAAAACTTCAATTTCTGAATATAGGGAAACAAAAAGAGGAAGTAAAGGGGTTAAAACCATTAATATATCAGAGAAAAATGGTAAAGTTATAGGATTTAAATCTACTGATAATGATAAAGATTTAATGATAATTACTGAAAATGGAATTATCATTAGAATGGATGTTAATAATATATCTGAAATGGGAAGGGTAACTAAAGGTGTAAAATTAATAAATTTAAAAAATAGCAACAAAGTTGCTTCAATTTCTATTATTGATAAAGAACTAAATGAAGAAAATGAATAATTTTCTTCTTTTTTTAATAAATTATTTCCCGGGAAATAATTTTAACATTATATTATAAAATACTATGTTTCACGTGGAACATAGCATTTTATATGAAAATTATATATTATGATAATTTTAAATTAAAAAGTAAGTATCAACTGTAAAAAAACAATTATAATACTATAATGTCATTGATTTTTTTAAAAAATAGTAGTTCATTAAATATAATATAAAAAGTCGTATTTATTTAAAATAATTAAAAAATATTAATATTGTTTTATAATTCAGGTAAAATATAACTTAAAAAAATAAACTATCATTAATAAATTTAATTTAAATAAAATATAAAAATATAGATCAAGCATTTTATAATTAATAAATTATTTCCCGGGAAATAATTTATTAAGATAAAAAATAATTATTGTTTATTCTATATATTTCAAAACAATGTTTTGTATTTTAATATATTTCAAGGTTCTAATACAAAACATTTAATAATTATTTACTAAAAGTAATATAATAAAAAGTAATTGCTCTCTAAATTTATAAATATTTGATAGTAACTATTAAAATAAATATTAACAATTTACAATAAAAGTAAAAACACAAGAATAGTGAAATTATTATTTTAAAAACATTATTTTATAAATAAAACAGATAAAATAATAAATATTGTATATTATTTTAATATAGTAAACTTTTTTAAAAAATATAAAGAAATTAAAATGTCAGAATTAAATCATTAATGTATTTAATATATATTACCTATTATATTATTTTAAGTATGTCATAAATAATATAATTAAAAATACAATAATAATATTTAATATTAATTTATATTTAAAATACAAATGCCATTTAAAAAAATGTACAATTATAAAGGATAATATTAAAATTTATTTATTTTTAACCTCAATGTATATTATAATGTGATATTACCTATTTTTAATAACTGATTTTTAATTAATATGTTCCACGTGAAACATATTAATTAAAATAATTAATGACAAATGTATAATAAATAAAAATAATACTTGAAAATGATATGTAATCAATGATATAATAAATACGTGCAACAGTTAGTTTGTGAAACAGGTCAGGATCGGAAGATAGCAGCCTTAAACAAAATGATTGTGTGCACATATTTTTTTAAAAAAATACGAAAAAATGTTTGCATAAGAGTAAAATAATATGAAAAAAATAATTATTGAACAATTAAAAAAATTAAATAATATAGCGTTAAAACACGGAGATGTTCCAGTTTCTTGTATAATAGTGAAAAATAATAAGATAATTGCTAAAGAATATAATAAAAGACAGAAAAAAAATAGTCCACTAGCGCATGCTGAAATTTTAGCAATAATAAAAGCTGCCAAACGAATTAAAACATGGAATCTTAATGATTGTGAATTATATGTTACATTAGAACCTTGTGAAATGTGCAAAAGTATAATAAATGAAGCAAGAATAAAAAAAGTATATTATATTTTAAGTAAAACAAAAAAAATTAATGATACAGTTAAATATGAGCAATTAGATGTTGCTGATAATGATTATTTTTTGAATGAAATAAAGGAATTCTTTGTTAACAAAAGGTAGAATTATTGTTAATAAACTGTTATAATATTTATGGAGGCAAAAATGACATATGTATCTTTATATCGTAAATATAGACCAAAAACATTTAAAGATGTTGTTGGCCAAGAAATAGTTGTTAAAATACTGAAAAATAGTATAAAAGAAAATAAAATTGCTCATGCATATATTTTTGCTGGACCAAGAGGCGTTGGAAAAACTAGTATTGCAAAAATTTTTTCTAAAGCAGTTAATTGTCTTAACCCTAATATTGGAGATTTATGTGAAAAATGTGAAGTATGTTTGAATAATATGAACAATGAAATAGACATTATAGAGATAGATGCAGCAAGTAATAATGGCGTTGATGAAATAAGAGAAATTAGAAATAGTATAAATTTGATGCCTAGTAAATTAAAATATAAAGTATATATAATAGATGAAGTTCATATGTTATCATTAAGTGCTTTTAATGCCTTATTAAAAACTTTAGAAGAACCTCCGGCTCATGCAATATTCATATTAGCTACAACAGAGGTGAATAAAATTCCGAGTACTGTAATTTCAAGATGTCAAAAGTTTGATTTTGAAAAAATTTCAACGGATTCAATTGAAAAACAATTAAATAAAATTTTGAAATTAGAAAATAGAACTGTAAATGATAAAGTTATTAAATTAATAGCTAAAATTTCTGATGGCGGAATGAGGGATGCAATAAATCTTTTAGACCAAATATTATCATTAAACAAAAATGATATTACAACTGATGATATTTTTAAAATAATTGGTGAAATAACTGATGAAGAATTATTAGAAGTTGTTAATAATATTTTTAATTCTGATATGTCAAATTTATTAAAAATATTAGAAAAATTTTGCAATAAAGGTATTAATTTTGATAGTGTTTGTAATAAGTTACAAGTTTTCATAAGAGATATTTTGATTTATAAAAATACTAAAAATTATTTTGACAGTGAATATGAGTCTCAATTAGATAAATATTGTAATTTTAAAGATGATATTTACATTAAATTATGTCAAGAATTATTCTCATTATCAAATGAGTTGAAGAAAACATCTAGTCAAAAAATGTTGGTTGAAATATATTTTATTAAAATGGTATTATTGCTCTCAAATAATAATAATACCACTAATATTAACAATAACAATAATGCCATACTAAATGATAACAGCACTCAATTAAAAGTGACTGATGAACAAAATTACATTAAAAAGATAAGAATTAATAATACGTTGTCTGGTGCTAATAAAGAATTTAAAAATAAATTTGTAGATAAATTTAAGATTATAGATGAATATACTTCTTCAAAAAAATATAATTCATTAGCAAGTATTTTAAAAAAAGCAAATGTAGAAGTGGTTTCAGATAAAAATATTATTTTTTCATTTAGAAATAGTTTTGAAACTGTACTATTTGATAAAAATAATTTAGAAATAGATGAATTTATTTCTAAAATTTTTAATCGAGAATATAAAACAACTTCAGTAACATTAGAGGAATGGAATAAGATAAAAAACAATTATATAAAAAATGTTAACAATGGAATTAAATATGAGTATATAGATGAACAAAAACAAAAAAACAACAAAAATAACAATAGTGAATTAGATAATACTTTAATTAATATATTTGGTGAAAAATATAAAGTAATTGATTGAAAGGGTGATTATAATATGAATATGCAAAGTTTAATGAATCAAGCAAGAAAATTGCAAGCAGATTTAGAAAGAACTACAAAAGAAATAGAAAATACACTATTTAAATATGAAAATGAAAATATTGAAGTTGAAATATCTGGAAAAAACGAAGTTAAAAAAATGAAAATAATTAATGAAGAAATACTAAAAGATACAGAATTGTTAGAGGATGTAATGACAGTTGCCTTAAATAATGTTCTTGATCAAATTAAAAAAGAAAAAGAAAAAAAGTTAGGTAAATATACAAATGGTATAGGAGGATTATTTTAGATAATGATTTTACCAAAGAGTTTTGAACATTTAATGAATAGTTTGACTATTTTACCCGGCGTTGGTGAAAAAACAGCGGAGAGGTTTGTATATTCAATTTATAATAATGATATTCAAGAAATTGAAAATTTATCAGAAGCATTAATTAATTTTAAAAAAAATATTAAAAAGTGTGAGGTTTGTGGTTGTTTATCTGATCATGATGTATGTAATGTATGTGCAAACAAAAAAAGAGATATTACAACACTTTGTATTGTAGAAGACTCAAAAAGTGTATTTTTTATAGAAAAAACTGGTAAATATGGTGGTTTATATCATGTTTTGAATGGTTTAATATCACCTATAGACGGAATAGGTCCAGAAGATTTAAATATTTATAGTCTTGTTAATAATAGAATCAACAACAAAATAAAAGAAGTTATTATAGCATTAAATCCAACAATTGAAGGTGAGGTAACATCATCCTATATACAAAAAATGTTAGAAAAATTTGATGTGAAAGTTTCTAGATTATCTTATGGTATCCCGATGGGGACAGATATTGAGTACTTAGATCCAATAATGATAACAAAAGCATGGGAAGATAGAAAAGTTATATCTTAATATTTATTACATAAATTATATCAGGTGAAAAAAATGATATATTTATTTATAAAAAAAATAGTTTGGACATTATGCTTAATGTATTCAATTAATATATTCATAAGTCCAATCGGAAAAAATTTACCCATTAATGTAATTACAATAATAATAGTATATATTTATAATATATTTGGGATTTTAGCAATAATTTTTTTAAAATATTATTATTGAAAGGAGAAAAAATTGAATAATATTGTATATGATTATTTTAAAAATGCTAGTACTAAAAGCACATTTCCTCAAGCATTTCTTATAGGAAATGTTAATTTTGATGTATTTAAAGAACAATTAGAATCAATATTAGAAAACTTTTTCTTTAACACAAAATTGGATATTTATAACAATCCTGATATTTTTATTTTGAGACAAAATGAGACATTAATAACAAAAAACAATATAAAAGAATTATTATTAAATCTTTCTTTAACATCGCAATTTAGTAATTTAAAAATATATATAATTGAAGATTGTGAAAAACTCACAGATAATGTATACAATGCTTTATTAAAAACTTTAGAAGAACCAGAAAAAGGAATATACGCTTTTCTATTATCTAGTAATATTACGGCTGTAAAACCAACAATTGCTAGTAGATGTCAAAAATTTTTTGTATCTTCTGATGTAGAAAATGAATGTAAAAAAGATTATTTTGATTTTGCTAAGAAAATAGTATATGATATTGAAGAAAAAGGAATTGTAACAATTGCTAGTAACTGTGATATTTATAATAATATTAAAGATAGAATGGAATTTAACAATATTTTGATTAATATATTAGATATATATAAGGAAAAACTTTTTAAGATTGTTAATAATAATATAACAGATGAAGATTTATTTATAATTGTAAAAAATAATACAAAAAAAATATTAGAAAAAATACTAATTATAAATGACAATATTAATTATACTAAAAAAAATTTAAATAAAAATTTATGTATTGATAGGTTTTTAATAGATATGTGGAGATGTGAAAAATGAAAAGTGTTGGTGTGAAATTTAAAAAAAATGGTAAAGAATACATTTTTGATGATAACAATAATAATGTTAAAATAAATGATTATGTGATTGTTGAAACAGAAAAAGGGCAACAATTTGGTTATGTAAGCACAATTATAGAAAATGAATTAAATCAAAAAGAATATTCAAAAATAATAAAAATTGCTACAAAAAAAGAAATAGATCAAAATAAAAAAAATATTGAAGAAGCAAAAGATGCATTAAAAAAAGCAACTGATATTGCTAAAAAAATGAAATTAGACATGAAATTTTTGGATGCTGATTTTACATTCGATAAAACACAATTAATATTTCATTTTATTGCAGAAAATAGGGTAGATTTTAGGGAATTAGCAAAATCATTGGCATCAATTTATAAAGTAAGAATTGAGTTAAGACAAGTAGGTGTAAGAGACAAAGCAAAAGAAATATCTGGAATAGGTCAATGTGGAAGAAAACTATGTTGCTCAAATTTTTTGAAAGATTTAGATTCTGTAGGTATTGCACAAGTTAAAAATCAATGTATATCATTGAATCCAAGTAAAATAAATGGTCAATGTGGAAGATTATTATGTTGTTTAAAATATGAGGATGAAAATTACAGTTTTTATAGAAAAGATATGCCTGAGGTAGGACAAAAAGTTAAAATTGGAGATGAAAATGGAATCGTGATATCTATTGATATCTTAAATAGAAAATATACTGTTAATACTGAAAGTAACAACAAAATTGTAGTAGAGGTTCCATTAAAAAAATATTATGAAAAACAAGAATAATGAAACAATAAATGATTTAGTAAATTTCAATAATATTAAGATATATCAAAATAAGAACTATTTTAATTTTAGTTTAGATTCTATCTTGCTTCCTAATTTTGTTATTTTGAATAACAAAACAAAAAAAGTATTAGATTTGTGCACAGGAAATATTCCTATACCCTTAATATTATCAAGAAAAACAAAAGCTTTAATATATGGAGTAGAAATTCAAAAAGAAATATTTGATTTAGCAGAGAAAACATTAAAAATTAATAATTTAGAAAATCAAATTATTTTAATAAATAAAGATGCAAAAGAATTGGTTAATGATTTTGAGACTGATATTTTTGATTTGATTACTTGCAATCCACCATATTTTAAGAATAGTAATACTAGTATAAAAAATAATAATAATATAAAATCTATAGCAAGACATGAGATTTTAATAAAGCTAGAAGATATAATGAATATATCTAAAAAATTATTGAAAAATAATGGTTCACTTTCCTTGATACATAGAACAGATAGATTAATTGATATAATAATACTGATGAGACAAAATAATATTGAACCAAAAAGAATAAGGTTTATATATCCTAAAGCTGGAAAAGAATCTAATTTAGTTTTAATTGATGGAAGAAAAAATGGAAAACCGGGTTTAAAAATATTAGATTCATTAATTGTGCACGAGCAAAATGGAAATTATAGTAAAGAAGTATTAAAAATGTTTGGAAGTGATTAAATGAAACAATTAAGTTACGAAAAAGATAATAAAGGAAAATTATATTTAATACCTACGCCAATCGGAAATTTGGAAGATATTACAATAAGAGCTTTAAATACATTAAAATTTGTTGATGTTGTTTTTGCTGAAGACACACGTGAAGCATACAATCTATTGAAACATTATGATATAAGTAAAAAAATAGAATCATGTCATAAATATAGTGAGATGAAACATAAAGATAAAATAATTAGAATGTTGAAAGAAGGTAAAAACATAGGATATGTTACTGATAGAGGTACACCATTAATAAGTGATCCTGGTAATTATATTGTAAATGAAGTGATTAAAGAAGAAATTAGTGTTATAGCACTTCCTGGAGCAACAGCATTAATACCAGCATTAAACATGTCAGGATTGGATAACAGTAAATTTTTATTTTATGGTTTCTTAAATAGTAAAAAAACACTAGCTGAAAAAGAATTAAAAAATTTAAAAAATGTAAATTATTCTCTAATTTTTTATGAATCACCATATAGAGTAAAAAATACATTAGAATTAATCTATAAGATATTGGGTGATAGAAAGATTGCTTTAGTCCGCGAAATTTCAAAATTGCATGAAGAAATCATAAGAGAAAATATATCAGAAGTAATTAAATACACTGATACATTAAAAGGAGAATTTGTTATAGTTGTGGAAAAAAATTATAAAATAATTGAAGATCAAGTTGATTGTAAAAATATAGTTAATGAAATGTATCAAAAAGGTTATACTAAGAAGGACGCAATTAAGGAAGTATCTAAAAGATACAATATAAGTAAAAATAAATTATATGAAGAATGTAAGGAGTTATAAATGAAATTAGTAGTAGGTTTAGGAAATCCTGGAAAGAATTATGAAAATACTAGGCATAATTGTGGTTTTAAATCAATCGATTATTATGCATCAAAATACAATTTAACTTATAAAAATAAATTTAACTCTGAATATTGTGAACATTTGATTGATAAAGAAAAAATATTGTTAGTAAAACCAAAGACTTATATGAATAATTCTGGAGATGCAGTAATTCAATTTTATAAATATTTTGACTTAAATATATCAGATATTTTAATAATATATGATGATATGGATTTTGAGTTAGGTGCTTTCAAAATTAAAAGTAGTGGAAGTTCAGCAGGACATAATGGAATAAAAGATATTATCAATAAATTGAAAACTGAAAATATAGCAAGAGTGAGAATCGGTATATCAAAGAATAATCATGATATGGTAGATTATGTACTAGGAAAATTTTCTCAAGAAGAAAGTAAAATTATAGATTCAATATTGCCAAAAATATCTTGTATAATTGATGATTTTGCAAAATATGATATAAATAAATTAATGGAGAAATACAATAAAAAGTAATGAATGAAAAGTTATATGAAAAATTGTTTAATTTTGATTTAAAAGGTATAAAAAATATATCTATTAGTGATAATGAAATATATAATCAATTTTTATTATATATATTTTTTAAGTATAAAAAAAATATATTATTAGTTCTGCCAACATTAAATGAAGCAACTGAAAAATATAATGATTTAAAATCTTATACAGACGATGTTTATTTATTTCCCGAAGATGATTTTATAACAAAATCAGCAATTGCAGTATCACCAGAATTATTATATATGCGAATAAATTTATTAAATAAAATAAAAGATGATAAACAAAAAATAGTGATTGTTCATCTAAATAGTTTTATAAAAAAACTTCCAAATATTGAAAAATATCAAAATCAAAAAATAATTTTAAAAACTGGTCAAAGTGTTGATAGAAAAAAACTTATAGAAAAATTAATAGATAATGGTTATAAAAAAGAAAGTATTGTGTATAATACAGCAGATTTTTCTGTTAGGGGTTTTGTCATTGATATTTTTCCGGTTGGAGAAGAAAATCCTGTTAGAATTGAAATGTTTGATAATGAAATAGAAAAAATTAAATATTTTGATTCCATGACACAAAGAACTACAAGTGAAATTAAAGAAATAACTATATCAAGTTTAAATGAAAACTTTAATGATAATGACACTTCTATTAGAGAATATATAAATAATAAGATAGTAATATTTCATAATTTTAATCAAATAAAACTCCAAGAAAAATTAATACAGCCTCAACTAAAATATTTAAATATAGAATCAAATGTATTTACAATTAATAAACTCGTGCAAAAAGAAGACTTATATTTAGATACAATCAACAATAAAAATAAAGATATATTAATTGAATCTAAATCTATTGAAAAATATAATTCTAATAAAGAAAAATTTTTGAATGACATTATTAAAAATAATGGAATACTTTTTTCTACAAATAAACAATTTCTAAATGAAATATTAAAATTGAATAGAAAAATAAAAATAGGTAACTATCACCTTAACAATGGATTTATATTCAACAACAATTATTATTACTCTGAATTTGATTTATATGAATATAGTAAAATTCAAAAAATAAAGTATAATGCAAATTTAGGAAATAGCATTGCATCAATAGATTCACTAAATATTGGTGATTATGTAGTTCATAGAAAAACTGGTATTGGTATTTATAAAGGTATTACAACAATAGAAAAAAACAGAATGAAAAAGGATTATATATTAATTCAATATAAAGGAAATGATAAATTATATGTACCAGTAGAAGATATTTCAAAATTATATAAGTATTCTTCAAAAGAAGGAATGAAACCTACTATTAATAAATTAAATAGCGTAGAGTGGACAAAAACAAAGTTAAGAATAAAAGAAAGAATTAAAAATATAACAAGTGACTTACTTAAAATATATAAAGAAAGAGAAAAAGCAAGAATTGAGCCATTAAAAAAAGATGATGAAAATCAATTGATCTTTGAAAATGAATTTGAATATGAAGAAACGGTAGATCAATTAAAAGCAATAAATGAAATAAAAAAAGACATGGAAAAACCAAGACCGATGGAAAGATTACTATGTGGAGACGTTGGTTATGGAAAAACTGAAGTAATATTTAGAGCAATGTTTAAAGCAGTAGAAAATAATTATCAAGTGGCATATTTATGTCCAACAACAATTCTATCGTATCAACAATATGAATCTGCATTAAAACGTTTTAGAAATTTTGCTATAAATATAGATATAATAAATAGGCATTTTACTAACAAACAAGTTCAAACCAAACTTAAACAATTAAAAGAGGGCAAAATCGATATAATATTTGGAACACATAGATTATTAAGCAGTGATGTAAAATATAATAATTTAGGATTATTAGTTATTGATGAAGAACATAGATTTGGTGTAGAACAAAAAGAAAAAATTAAAAAACTAAAGTCAAATATTCACGTTCTTTCAGTTTCAGCAACTCCAATTCCAAGATCATTACAAATGTCTTTAGTTGGAATAAGAGATTTGTCTTTAATAGAATCAGCACCGCAAAATAGGTATCCTGTCCAAACGTATGTTATAGAATATAATGAAATGTTAATAAGAGAAGCAATATTAAAAGAAATGAGTCGAAAAGGACAAGCATTCATATTATATAATAATGTAATAAATATGAACAATCTTGTAGAAAAATATAAAAAAATAATACCAGAAGCGAATATATGTTATGCACATGGTAAAATGACTAAAAACGAAATGCAAGATATAATATATGATTTTACAAATAAAAAATATGACGTACTAGTAAGTACAACAATAATAGAAAATGGAATAGATATACCAAATGCTAATACAATAATAGTTATAGATAGCGATAGATTTGGATTAAGTCAACTATATCAAATAAGAGGAAGAGTAGGACGAAGTGACAGGATAGCATATGCATATTTAATGTATAGAAAAGAAAAAGTACTCACAACTACAGCAATGAAACGCTTAGATGCTATAAAAGAGTTTACTGAGTTGGGCAGTGGTTATAAAATTTCAATGAGGGATTTAGCAATTAGGGGTGCAGGTGATATTCTAGGAAAAGAACAAGCAGGTTTTATTGATTCGATTGGTGTAAATATGTATTTAGACTTAATTAAAGAAGAAGTAGAAGGTAAAGACTATGATGAAGAAGAAATAAAAGAAAACAAAGAATCAATGTTGAATGTTTCAACACATATAGGTAATGAATATACAGACGATAGCGAAGTTATTATAAGCTTGCATAAAAAAATAAATGGTATAACAAATAAAAAAGAGTTAAATGAAGTTTTATCAGAAATAAAAGATAGATTTGGTATTACTAATCAAGAACTAGAATTATATGCACATGAAAAATATATTGAGAAAATGTTAATAGCAGAAAATATTAAAATTAACGAAAATGATAATTTAAAAGTTGTTTTAAAAATTACTAAACAGTCTTATCAGAATATAAATATAGAAGAATTGTTTATAAAAACAATGAATATAACAACTAAATTTAACTTCATATATAAAAATGATAATATATTAATTACGCTTCTAAAAGCAACATTAGATAAGAATTATTTATATTATTTAGAAGAATTATTAGAGATTATTTATAATTTAAAATTTATAAAATAAAAAAAGTATAAAACAACTACTAAAAGCAAACAATAATAGTAGGTGATTATATTGAGAACAACTGGTATAGTGAGAAAAATTGATGAATTAGGAAGAATAGTTCTTCCAAAAGAATTAAGAAAAAATTTAAACATACATACTGGCGATGATTTTCAAATATTGGTTGAAGAAGAAAAAATTATTTTAGAAAAATATTCTAGATTAATAAATATAGAAACTGATATTATAAAGATTATTAATATATTTAAAAATGTTTATAATTATAATATTTTTATAGTTTATAATAACAAATTTATAAATGGCAAAGAAAACGTTCCGGATAAAATAATTGAAATTATTCATCAAAGAAAAATATATAAAAATGAGAAAATTACTGAAGTTAATTTAAATGGAGAAAAAACCACTGGTAAAGTAATTATAAATCCTATAGTAATAGATAGTGATTTGTTAGGAGCGATTATAATAATTGGTAATAATATTTTTGATATGGAGTCCACATCAAAAATAATAAAAGAATTAATTAAAAAGAATTTATAATTTTTGTTGTAAAAAAATGTCAAAAAATGATACATTTTGTCTAATAAGTTGAAAATAAATAATATATATTATATTATAGATATGTGATATATATGAAAAAAATTATTAGATTTATCGAAGTACATTCTTTGACTTTTTTTAATTTAATTAATTTATTATTAATACCTATTTTATTAATGTTGGATTATGACAGTGATATGATCATAATTAATTTATTATTTGTATTTTCATTTTGGCATTATATTAAAAAGCTAATATATCATAAATTATTAGTGGTGAAATCATGATTGATTCACATGCACATATAATAAGTGAATTTTATGAAGATATTGATGAATTAGTAAACAAAATTAAAAAACAAGGTATTGTGTCAGTAATAAATTGCGGTGATTCTCTAAGAACATCAAAAGAAGTAATAGAAATATGTAAAAAACATCATGATATTTTATTTCCTGTAGTTGGTATACATCCAGATAATATATCTGATAAAGAAAATATGATAAGTAAATTAGAAAATATAATAATTAGTAATAAAGTATATGGAATTGGTGAAATAGGTTTAGACTATTACCATAATAATAAAAATAGAACAGAACAAAAAGAGTTATTTAGCAATCAAATAGACCTAGCTAACAAGTACAATTTGCCTATTGTAGTACATACTAGGGATTCTATTCAAGATTGTTTTGATATACTTAAAACAAAGAAAATTAAAGGTATTATTCATTGTTATAGTGGTAGTGTGGAAATGGCAAAAGAGTTCATAAAATTGGGTTTCTTTTTAGGTATAGGAGGTGTTTTAACTTTTAAAAATTCAAACTTATATAAAGTAATTGAAAGCATAGATCTGGAAAGTATAGTATTAGAAACAGATAGTCCATTTTTATCACCTGAACCGCATAGAGGCACAAAAAATATCCCATCAAATGTTTATTATGTTGCAAAAAGAATATCTGAAATAAAACATATAAGTATTGAAGAAGTTATAAATACCACATCAAATAATGTTAGGAAAATTTTTGACATTTAAATTCTACTATTATATAATTTTATTGGAGTAGTATATGAAGAAATACATAAAAAGTAGAATTATCATGGTAATTGAAACAATATTTTTATTATTAATTTTTTTACTGTTGAAAAAAGAAACATTTGTTGAAACATCTTTATCATCTGCAACAAATGAAAATAATACAAAAGTTGTTTCAAAAGAAATAATTCAAAAAAGTCAAAACAAATTATTTACAGAAAATATAAGAAACAATGAAGCAATAAATAATATAAATAAAACAAATAAATCACTATATAAATTTATGGGTGAATTAACCGGTTATTCAGGAGATTGTCCTTTGTGTAGTGGTTATTTAGCATGTCCTCCAAGAACTAATGTTATAAAGAATGGAATATATTTCAATGATAAATCATACGGAAATATAAGAATTGTAGCAAGTAGTAAAAATTATCCATGTGGAACAATATTAAAATTTGACGTTAAAAAAATATCCCAAGAACCAATAATTGCTATTGTACTTGATAGGGGAGTTAGCGGAAATGTTGTAGATTTATTAACAGACTCAAGTGAAACTGCAATTAAAAAAATTGGAAGAGTGAAAAACCTAGAATTTGAAGTTTTAAGAGAGGGTTGGAAGTAATGAAATTTAATTATAAAAAGTCTTTAGGACAAAACTTTTTGATGGATAAGAATAAAATAAATCAAATTATTGAATCAATTGAAGTTAGAGAAAATGATTTAATAGTAGAAATAGGGCCTGGGGCAGGAGCTATTACAAAAGAACTTATAAAGAAAAATTGCGATGTTTTATGTTTTGAAATTGATATTAGACTTAAAGATATATTATCAAAAATAGATTCAGATAAATTAAAAATTGTATATCAAGATTTTCTAACCATTAATTTAAGTGATTATATAAATTATTCTAAATACAAAAAAATTATTTTTGTTGGTAATTTGCCTTACTATATAACAACTGCTATAATTAATAAAATTATAGATTATAATCATGCAGATGAGATTGTAATAATGGTTCAAAAAGAAGTAGCAGAAAGATTTATGGCAAAACCAAATTCTAAAAAATATAATTCATTATCAGTTTTTCTACAGTATCATTTTAACATAGAAAAGGTATGCGATGTAAGCAAAAATTGTTTTGAACCTGTTCCAAAAGTAGATAGTACAGTAATTAAATTTAAGAAAAGCAATAAGTATAAAGTAAATAATGAAGTAGTATTTTATAAGTTAATAAAAGACTCTTTTACTCAAAAGAGAAAGAACTTAAAAAATAATCTAAAGTCTTATGATTTAATTAAAATTGAAAATATCTTAAAAAAGATAAATAAAGATTTAACATACAGAGCAGAAAGTTTAACAATTGAAGATTTTATTTTAATATCAAACGAGTTATAAAACTTGAATATTCTCTAAAATATGTTAAAATATTAATATAATATAGGAGTGGTAGCATGAATAATAAAGGATTTACCTTAATTGAACTTATAGGAGTTGTTTTGATATTAATTATTTTAATTACATATGCAACACCTAGAATAGCGAAGTTTTATAAAAATTCTAAGAAAAATACTTTTTTAAATAATGTGGCTGTGGTTTACAGTAAATCTCAAGAAAAAAGAACCGAAAATAAAATTTTTGATAGGCCAACTAATTATATATACTCAGAAGATAATACTTGTTTAGATTTAACTGGAAAAAAATTATATTACTGCGTATTATTTGAGAATGAAAAAGTTACTTATTTAAATGTCTTTGATGGCAAATATTATATTGAAGCAACAGATAATTTTGATAAATTAAAAATATCCCAAGTTAAAGAAAATGAGTCTTATAAACTTGAATGTGCTGCTGCTAATCAAGTAAAATAATGGTGATAATATGTCAGATAATACAAAGGAAAAAATTGAAACTATAGATAAGATAATAATATTTATAATATGCTTTATTTTTATTCTTGTAATACTTGGAACTATATGGTGGGTTAAATATAAAGCAAATAAAGAATTGAAAGACATAATTAGTAATTATAATGAAATTCAGTATTCAACTTATAAATATAACATTGAAAATAATAAAATTCATTTTTATAAAGATATAAAGGAAGTATCAGTTTATAAATGTATTAAAGATTGTGTTGTTGAAAATATACAATCAGAACAATTTATCTTTGATAAGGATGATTTAATAGTAATAAAAGATGATTCAAAATATTTAATATATAACATTTCTTCTAATAAAACTATATTAAAATTAGATGAATATCCAACATCTTTATCAGTTAAAAAATATGGAATTATATCTAAAGATAATAAATATGGAATAATTGATAAAAGTGGAAAAATAATAAATAATTTTAAATTTGATAAAATAGAATCATTAGACAATTATATATTTGTTATAAAAGAAAATGCCTTAATTGTATATGATAATGAATTAAAAATAATAACTCAAAAAGAATTGGAAATAGATAATTTAGAGGATTTTGTTTTACTTAGTAATAAAAATAGAATAACTGTAGTGATGACTACCAAAAATTCATCTGTAAGCACTATTTATAAATTTGATAAACAAACAAATAAATTTGTTGATTAAAAATGGACAAGTTATTGTTCATTTTTTTCATATAAAAACCCTAATTAAATAACTTAATTAGAGTTTTTAGTATACTAACCTAAATTAAATTTACTAACATAAGTGTTAACTAAGTCCTTAATTTTATTGAATTCAGTTTCTAATTCATTGTAATGTTCTTTTATGTATGAAATATCATTTTCTTTACTTTTAAGTTCATGTTGATAACTAATATCAGCTAATTTCATGAATCCTAAGTATTTACAATCACTTTTTAAAGCATGTACATATATTGAATAGTTAGTCATATCTTCTTTATCAAAACATTCTTTTATTTTTTCCCATTTATTCAAAGATTCTGTTTTAAAATCCAATATAGTAATATTGTACATTTCAATATCTCCAAGAAATTCCAAAGACTTATCTAAATCTACATTGTTATTTTTTAAAAATTCTTCCATAGTTTCATTACCTTCCTTATCTGACTCTATTATATCATTTTTTTCTTCAATAATTGTTTTTTTATCTTCAATAGTGTCAACATTTGTCAATAATTCATTATTATTTTCTTTTATATTATTTTTTACAGTCGATTTTGTACTATTTTCAAAATATTTATGAATTACTTTATCAAGTTCTAAAACATTTATTGGTTTAGAAAGATAAGAATCGAACCCCTCTTTTAAATACATTTCTTTCATGCCTGTGATTGCATTGGCAGTAAGTGCAACTATTGGAGGTATATAATAGTCATCAAGTCTTTTTAATATATGAAGTGTTTCAATTCCATCCATTTCCGGCATCATATGATCAAGAAAAATTATATCATAATGTTTCCCAGATTTAAATTTAAATACGCAATCCTTGCCAGATTCAGCAGTGTCAATATTAAAATTATATTTCTTCAATATTCTTTCTGCAACTTTTATATTCAATTTATTATCATCAACAATCAATGCAGTATAATTTGAACAATCTAAATATGAATTAACTTTTTCTATGTTATTTGTACGTTTAAGATCACCAATAGGCGTCGGATCTATTACTTTTAATGGTACGTCAATATAGAAAGTTGTTCCTACCTCATATTCACTAGTAAACCAGATTTTACCTCCCATTAAATCAACGAATCTTTTTGTTATAACTAAACCTAATCCAGTTCCTTCAATTTCTTTTGAAATAGCACTATCTAGTCTGCTAAATTTCTCAAACATTTTATCATAATCTTCTTTTTTAATACCATATCCTGTATCAGAAATTTTAAAGTGTAACATAATCTCTTCGTTTAATTTATCCTTATAATCACCTTCACAAGATATTTGTATTCTACCAACCTCAGTATATTTTACAGAATTACTCGCTATATTAAGTAGAACTTGATATAACTTTGTTGAATCACCATAAACAACAGATGGAATATTTTGGTCCATATAAATGTGTAATTTGATTGGACTATTTCCTATTCTTGTTTGAATTATATTTGATAAATCATTTATTAGTTTAGATATATTGTATTCCTTATTATCTAGCACTTCTTTACCAGACTCAATTTTTGAAATATCTAAGATGTTATTTATAATATCTAACAAATTATTACTCGCTGTAGCAATGCTTTGAATATCGTTTCTAGCTATATTTTCATCAAATGTTGGTGTATTTAATAGAGAGTCACTAAATCCTACTATAGCATTCATAGGAGTTCTAATTTCATGTGACATATTATTTAAGAAATCTGTTTTAGCTCTATTAGATTTGTCAATTTCTGATTTTAATATATCAATTTCCTTAGCAACTTGTATGTCAGGATTTTCCATTATAAAATATAAGAAGAAAATATGTGCAGAACAAACAAGTGGATATAAACTTACATTTGGCACTAAAACTTGAGTTATTGCCATTATTAACATAGCAAACATAACTAAAGAAATAGCAATTTTTCTTCTACTAGGCGCATTTTTATTTAAAATAAATGTTTCAAACATAATAGTTACACCAATTAACACCAATATTATCATTATATAATATTCTGCTTTTCCTGCAAAATAAGTAAAATTATCAGGCACTATATTAGAAGTTGGAATAAATAAATATGCAATAAAAATCATAATAGCAATTACAACCGTAACTCTAGTTTTAGCACTTTTCTGCCATAGTTCATTTAATGAACTTGCTTCTAAATCTGATAAGTAAATAACACAATAAATATAGTATGTACAAAAGCAAGTGGTGAAACTAGTCCAATGCAAAATATAAATAATCCTGCTTAAAATATTATTAACTCCAAATGTTATAAGATAAGTGTTAATTATTCCAGTAACTAATATAAACAATACCAAATATATCATTATTCTATAAAGTTTTGGTCTAATATTTAAATTTTTGCCTTTACATAAATAAGTTATAGCTAAAAATGAGATAAATGCAAGACTACCAAATGAAAAAAGTAAACTTGCCATAATATTATTATCTAAATTTAATAATGCTCTTAAATCAATCATATTATTTGCCCTCCTGAGTTGTTAAATATTTTGCCAATAATCTATACAAATCCTTATAACGAATTGGTTTGGCTAAATAATCAGTGAATCCTTCTTTAATATAATTATCTTTAGAACCTGTGTAAGAATTAGCTGTTAAAGCAATAACAGGAGTAGTAATTCCAGATTCTCTTAAAATATGAACAGTAGCAACTCCGTCTAATTCAGGCATCATATGATCAAGTAATATAATGTCATATGAATTATTTTTTACTAAATCTATGCATTCCTTTCCATTTTCAGCAGTTTTAATATTCATATTAAATTGTGATAATAATCTTTCCGCTAATTTTAAATTAATTTTATTATCATCAACAACTAAGACTTTCTTATTGCTGAAGTCATAAGCTTTATCATCACTGAATTTACTTTCAATAAATAAATTTCCTATTCTCATATCATCTATAACTTTTTGATCAATACTAATTATATATCTAGTGCCTTTGCCTTTTTCATTTTTAAAATCTATAGTACCATCAACAATTTCAATTAGTCTTTTGGCAACAATAAGACCTAATTTGACACTATCAACAGCACAATTTGTAGAAGTTCCCTCAGCAAAATCTTCAAAGCTCTTATTAAATTCTGCTTCTGTCATTTCATGACCATTATTTGATATCACAAAACTAAGTTTAAAAGATTCTCCAACATAAGCGCCACCTACGTCTAATGATACACTACCAAATTTAGTATGAGTAATTGCATTAAGTAACACATTTATTAAGATCTTATATAGTTTATTTGAGTCTCCATTATACATAGTAGGAATATTAGGATCAACATTAATTTTAAATTCTAAAACATCTTTACTTATTTTTGAGAAAATAATGCTATTTACTTCCATTAATAAATCCTCTAATTTATAATCTTTTGTATCAATTATTTCTTTTCCTGATTCTATTCTTGATATATCTAAAATATTATTAATCAGTTCTAACAAATTTGCACTTGCTTCTCTAATATTAACAGCATCTCTCTTTACAATATCTTCTGTTAATTTATTTTCTTCTAATAATGCTTGACTAAAACCTAATATAGTATTCATTGGAGTTCTGATTTCATGTGAAATATTTGATAAAAATTCAGTTTTTGCTTTGTTAGCAATTTCTGCTTCCTTTCTACCATTTTCAACTTGAGTAAGTAATCTTTTATCTTGACTTTCAATAGTAAAGAACATTCCCATGTGTAAAAAACAGAAAACAAAATATATATAATTAACTCTATAATCAAAAAATATAAATTCTATTGCAACTAAAAATGCAAACAGCACTACAAAGTAGATTACTGGAAAACGTAAATTTTTAACTAAAGTATTTTTAAATTTTAACATAATTATTGTGATTGCTATACATCCTATTCCTGCAATAACATAAACAGGATATAATGCGGGACCACCGATTACAAAAAAGTTAGGGTTTACGGCTGAATGATAAGTAACTTTTAACATGCATGATGCAATATAAGTTATAATTACTGCGACTACAATAACCATGGCAAGAACTCTTCTGCTTTTAATATACTCCATAAGATCATCATTTTTATTTCTAGTAACTGAATAAATATAAACCATAAATACAGCTGCCCAAATTATATCTAGCAATATATGTATCCTGCAGAGAATTTCATTTAGTATAGGATGACTACTGGCATTTGCCATTGAAACCACGCAAACTATTTCATAAAATCCAAGAATAACTAAAAATATAACTAAAAATCTATAAAATAACGTAGTCAATGTTCCTTCAACATTTGCTCTTTTTTTCCAAAAATATAAACAAAGTATTATAACTGAAAAAGTCAAACCGACTATTCCTAATGCCATACTAAATATCATACTTGCACATCCCTTCTAAATAGAAAAATTTCCCTATATTATTATATATTATCAATATATATTTTACTATAAACAAAACTAAAAGACAATAAAAATAAAGGAATAATTATTATAAAAAAAGAATAGTATTAATTGGTGATTATGCATGAATAACAGTTTTAAAGTAGGAGACATTGTATCCAGAAAAAAATATGGAAATGATATATTATTTAAAATTGACAGAATAATAGGAAATAAGGTTTATTTAAAAGGATTAGAGTTAAGATTATATGCAGATGCGTCAATTGAAGATATAGTACTCAGTGCAATTCCTAAAAAAAAAGAAGTAAGTGACACAGTAAGAAAATTAAACACAAATGATTATTTTTATATACCAGGAATAATTCTACATATAGATAGTGATAAAGATTATTTAGATAAGTGTTTAGAGTATTATAAAAATCAAAAAATACAAGCATTTGGGTATATATTTAAAGAAAGTGAAATATCTTCAAATATTATAAAACTAGTTGAAAAACATAATCCTAATATACTAGTAATTACAGGTCATGATGCATATTATAAAAATAAAAAAAATGGAAAGAAGTATAAAAATAGTGATTATTATAAAGAGAGTGTTAAAATTGTTAGAAAAAAAATAGCTAGTCACAACGATTTGATAATAGTATCAGGTGCTTGTCAAAGTGATTTTAAGGGTTTAATACTTTCAGGTTCTACATATGCATCAAGTCCAAAACATATTAATATTCATGCTTTAGATCCAGCGATAATAGCGTCATACCTAGCATTAAGTGAAAAAAATATTTTGGTTGATTTAGAAGATTTATTAAATAAAACAAAGTATGGAAAAGATGGGATTGGTGGTTTAAATGTATGTGGAATGATGATAAAAGGATATCCCAGAAAGGACTAATATTGAATATAGACCATATAAAGAAAAAAATAATAGAATTACAAGATTTTAAATTGAAAATTAAGATTAATTTAGGAAGAAATAAATATGAGTATTATGAAGGAAAAATTAAAAAGATTCATCAAAATTTATTTACAGTAGAAACTGATAGAGGAATAAAATCATTTACATATGCTGATGTTATTACCAAAGTAGTAATATTAACAAAAATATAATTTTTTCATAATTTAATTAATTATTGATATTTTAAACTATTTGTATTATAATTGAATTAGCATTTATTAAGGAGGTACTTTATGGAAATCACATCAGTAAAGATTCGTAAGGTTGAAAGAGAAAATTCTCGTATGAAAGGAATTGCTTCAGTAGTAGTTGATAATGCAATAGCTATTCATGATATTAGAATCATCGAAGGTGATAATGGTTTATTTATTGCTATGCCAAGTAGAAAAACACCTGTAGGTGAATACAAAGATATAGCTCATCCAATCAACCAAGAAGTAAGAACTATGTTTGAAAAAGAAATATTAGATGCTTATGAAAAAGCAGAAGATGTTCAAGTAGAAAGTAAAGATGAATAAAAATGATATAAAGACTGTTTAGGCAGTCTTTTTTCATGGTAAATAACATATTATTAACTAGGGTGAAAAATATGGATAAAAATAAAGAATTAACTGACTCTTTTAGTCACTTAATTACAATAACAGAAAGAAAAAATATTGTATTATCAGGAATTAAAAAATTAAATAGTTTTGATGATAATGAATTTTTTGTAGATAGTATCATGGGACCTATAATAATAAAAGGAGATAATTTAGAATTATTAAAATTGGATACATTTAGAGGCAATTTATCTATAAAAGGTAAAATAATATCAGTAAACTATTTAGATGATATTAAAAAACTAAAAACAGAAAGTATAATGTCAAGGTTATTTAAATGATGAGTTTAACTGAGCAAATATTGTCATTTGCCTTTTCTTTTATTTATGGATATTTTATAGGAATTGTATTTTTTAAAATATATAAATTAATATATAAAAATAAAACTATATACAAATTTTTAAATTCACTATTATTTACAATAAATATAGCATTAATATATTTTTATATTTTTAGACAAATAAATGATGGCATAATTAACAATTACTTTTTGATAGTTACATTCATAATGTCTTTTTACTCATACTCAAAATATTTTACAAAAAATATGTCAAAATAAGTATAATATATTGTAATTAAAAATATATCATTCTATAATTAAATAAAAAGAATGGTGGATTATGAAAAAAAAGGGAATAAAAACAAAATTTAGAGTGACATTTTATTCAATATTACTTATAATAACAAGTATATTCTTTTTGACGACTGTGTATTCTACTGTTTCTAAATATATTAAAATAAACAATGAAATAAAAAATGATAAAATATCATATAAAAATAAATTATCAGAAGAAGAAGAGTTAAAAAGTGAAATTAATAAACTTCAAGATCCTGAATATGTGGCAAGATATGCAAGAGAAAAATATTTATATTCAAAGGATGATGAAATAATAATAAAAATTGAAGAGTAGGGGATTTATTTCTATGGAAGAAGTATATAACTTTATTAATAAAAAATTAAATTTAAAAGAAAAAGATTTTATTGTCATAGGAGTGTCAGGTGGACCAGATTCTATGGCTCTTTTATATATAATGAATCAATTCAAAAAAAAAATAGGTTTTAAAATAGTTTGTGCTCATGTTAATCATAATAAAAGAAAAGAAAGTGCTGATGAACAAAAACGACTTGAAAAATATTGCAAAGAAAATAATATAATATTTGAATACATAAAAATAGAAAATTGGGGTGATGACAATTTTCATAATGAAGCAAGAACTGTAAGATATAATTTCTTTGATGAAATTGTTGAGTTATATTCAGCAAGATATTTAATGACAGCACATCATGGAGATGATTTAATAGAAACTATTTTAATGAGAATAGTCAGAGGTTCTACTTTAAAAGGTTATAGTGGTTTTAGTAGAATTGTACAAAAAGATAATTATACTTTAGTTAGACCTTTAATAACCGTAACAAAAGCAGAATTAGAAGATTTTGATAAAAGAAATAACATATGGTATGCAATTGATAGTTCTAATAATGAAGATCATTATACTAGAAATAGATATCGTCATAATGTGTTACCTTTTTTAAAGAAAGAAGAACCTAATGTACATAAAAAGTTTTTGAAATACAGTATGACTTTACTTGAAAATAATGAGTTTATTGAAAATGAGGCAAATAAATATTTTAATAAAGTATTTAATAATGGAAATTTAAATATAGATAAATTCATACAATTAGAAAAAGTATTACAAAGCAAAATAATTTATAATATATTAGAAAAGATATATGGAGATGATTTATTTGTAATATGTGATGCTCATGTTGAATTAATATTTAATCTAATAAGTTCAAATAGATCTAATAGTATAGTGCATTTACCAAATAATTTAATAGTTATTAAATCATATAATGAAATTATATTTACATATGATGAAGAACAAACAGATGAATATGAAATAGAAATATCAAATGTTGTTAGTTTACCAAACGGTAAAATTATTGAAAAAGTAACAGATTGTACTGATACATCAAATAATACAATTAGACTTAACAGTGCAGATTTAACATTACCATTATATGTTAGAAATAAAAGAAATGGTGATAAAATGGAAGTCAAAGGAATGAATGGGACTAAAAAAATAAGTGATATATTTATAGATGAAAAAATAAAACCAAGTCAAAGAAGCAGCTGGCCTGTTGTTTTAGATTCAAAGGACAATATAATTTGGTTACCAGGTTTAAAAAAATCAAAATTTGACAAGAAAATTTCACAAGAGTATGATATAATACTAACGTATCGTTAGAAAGGACGGAATTATGAATATAAAGAAAACAAAAAGAAATATGAATTTTATGCCATATTTATTACTATTTGCAGTTGTAGTTACATCATATATTTTCTTGAATTCTATTAGTACGAAAATAAATGAATTAAATTATACTGAATTAACTAGTGATATAAATAGTGGTAAAGTAACAGAATTAAATGTTACTCCAAGAAATAGTTCAGGGGTTTATGAATTAACTGGAAAAATGGAAGGTTATAAAAAGGGAGAAACTTTTAAAGTAACAATACCATATACTGATACTGTAATTTCATCTATATATGAAGCAGCAGAATTACATAATTTGAAAGTTACAACAAATACAAATCCTGAAAATAGTACATGGTTAAGTATATTATTTAATATAGTGCCAATTATATTATTTGGTGTATTAATGTATGTAATGTTTATAAAATTAGGTAATAATGGTAAAGGAACATTTGACTTTGGTAAAAGTAAGGCAAAATTATCAGAAGATGGTGGTACAAAAACATTTAAAGATGTTGCCGGATTAAAGGAAGAAAAGGAAGAAGTTCAAGAATTAATTGATTTTTTAAAAAATCCTAAGAAATTTACTAAGATGGGAGCAAGGATTCCTAAAGGAGTATTATTAGTTGGTCCTCCAGGAACAGGAAAAACATTGCTTGCTAAAGCAGTTGCAGGAGAAGCAAAAGTGCCTTTCTTCTATATAAGTGGTTCTGATTTTGTAGAATTATTTGTAGGTGTAGGTGCATCAAGAGTAAGAGATATGTTTAAACAAGCAAAACAAACTGCGCCATGTTTAATATTTATAGATGAAATAGATGCTGTTGGTAGAGAAAGAGGAACTGGTTTAGGCGGTGGACATGATGAAAGAGAGCAAACATTAAATCAATTATTATCTGAAATGGATGGATTTAGTGAGAATGAAGGAATAATTATAATTGCAGCAACAAATAGACCTGATGTTTTAGATCCAGCGTTATTACGTCCAGGAAGATTTGATAGACAAGTAACTGTTGGTAAACCAGATGTTAAAGAAAGAGAAGAAATTTTAAATGTTCATGCTAAAAATAAGATATTAGCAAAATCGGTAAATTTAAAACATATTGCTGAGAGAACACCTGGATATTCAGGAGCAGACTTAGAAAACCTATTAAATGAAGCAGCTTTACTTGCAGTTAGAAGAGATAAAGATGCAATAACAATGGACGAGATAGATGAGGCAAGTGATAGAGTATTGATGGGACCTGCTAAAACAAGTAGAAAAGTTACTGAATATGAAAAGAAAATAGTTGCTTATCATGAAGCTGGACATGCTGTATCTGGAATAGTGTTACCAAATGGAGAAGAAGTACATAAAATAACTATAATTCCGAGAGGAATGGCAGGTGGTTATACACAAATGTTACCAAAAGAAGAAAGAACACTTGTGTATACAAAGGAAGAACTTGAAGAACAGATTATAACATTATTATCTGGACGTGCAAGTGAACAATATTATTTAAATGAAATTTCTACTGGAGCAAGTGATGACTTGAAAAGAGCAACTAAAATTGCAAGAAGTATGGTTACTGAATATGGTATGAGTTCATTAGGTCCAATGCAATTCGAACATAGAAGTGAAAGTGTATTCTTAGGAAGAGATTATAATCAAACTAAAAACTTCTCAGATCAAGTTGCATTATTGATTGATCAAGAAGTTAAAAAAATAATAGATGAGTGTTTCAAAAGAGCACATGAAATAGTTTCTAAAGAGAAAAAGTTAGTTGAAGTTTTAGCAAACAGATTAATAACAAATGAAACTTTAACTAAAGAAGAAATAGAAGATTTAGTCGAAGCTAATAGTAATTATAAAATTAAATCAAATGAGGAAGTAAAAAAAGAAAATATTCCTGATAAAAAAACAAAGAAAAGCCAAACAAATAAATAAGATTACTTCAATAAGTAATCTTATTTTAAAAAAGGAGAAATATGAAAGATAAAACATTATTAATTATGGCTGCTGGTATGGGTAGCAGATTTGGGGGATTGAAACAAATTGAACCTGTAGGTCCAAATAATGAATTTATAATAGATTATTCTATTTATGATGCTAAAAGATGTGGATTTAATAAAGTAGTTTTTATTATTAAAAAAGAAAACTTTGAAACTTTTAAAGAAACAATTGGAAGCAGGGTTGAAGGAAAAATACCTATTGAATATGTTTTTCAAGACATTCAAGATATTCCAACAGGATATAGTGTTCCACAAGAACGTGTTAAACCATTAGGAACAGCACATGCAATATATGCTGCAAGAAATGTAATTAATGAGCAATTTATGATAATTAATGCAGATGATTTTTATGGTTATCAAGCATTTTTAGAAGCAAGTAAATACATGGATGAATCAAAAGATACAAACGAAATAGGACTTGTATGTTATGATGTTATTAATACTGTTACAGACAATGGTTCAGTTAAAAGAGGAATTTGCAATATTGAGAATGGATATTTAAAAAATATTGATGAATCATCTGTGACAAAATCTAATATTATTGAAGCAGTATCATTAGAAACAAATATTAAAAAAACTATAAAACCTGATACAAAGGTGTCTATGAATATGATGATGTTTTATCCAAATATATTTAATTATATAGAAAAACAAATGAAAAAGTTTTTTAAGGAAAAAGACTTACTAAAAGATGAATTTTTAATACCAGATGTTGTATCACATGGAATTGAAAACAATGATTATAAAGTTAAAATTATAGATACTAGTTCAAAATGGGTAGGTGTAACATATAAAGAAGACAAAGAAGAAGTTGTAAATTACATTAACAATCAAATAGAAAATAACGTTTATCCAGAAAAATTGTGGAATTAGATTACGTAAATAGTGAAAAATAAAATTAAAAATGATATAATATGCAGGAAAAGAGGGAAAGTATGATATTATTTATTGATACACATGATAGTCTTATAACTATAGCACTTAAAACTGAATCTAAATTATATATTAAAACTAAAGAGAGCGAATATAGTCATTCTATTTATGTGATGCCTATGATTGAAGAAATATTTAGTGAAAACAAACTTGATGTTAAAGATTTAAAACAAATAATAGTTGTTAATGGACCTGGAAGTTTTACAGGTATCAGAATTGGTCTTTCAATTGCAAAGACAATAGCATATGCATTAAATATAAAAATTAATAGTATATCAAGTTTAACAGCGTATTTAGTTAGTAGTGATATAGATGATAATAAAATGGCAGTAATAGAAGATAATAAAGGTTATTACATATCAGTTTTTACCAAAGATAATAAAGAATTGATAAAAGAATTTTATAGCAATGAAAATGAATATGAAAAAAAATACAAAGAAGTTGAACATAATATAGATGTTGATAAAATAATTTCATATATAGGTAATGCTAAAAGTGAAAATCCACATCATATAAATGCGAATTATATAAAGAAAATAGAGGTGGAAAAATGATAGAGAAAGAAATATTATCTGATACTGATTCAATATATAACTATAAAACTAATGATAATGAAACAATTTTGGGATATTTGGAAATAAGATTAGTTGATGGTGTAGTTGATATAATGAATTTATTTGTAAATGAAGAGAATAGAAGGCAAGGAATAGCCACAGCTCTTATGGAAAAAATGTTTAAAAATGAAGAATATAGTAGAATTATGTTAGAGGTAAATGAAAACAATCAACAAGCTATAAATTTATATAATAAATTAGGTTTTAAAGAAATTAGTTTAAGAGATAGATATTATGGTGAAGATACTGCTATAATAATGGAGAAAGTAAAATGAAAAAGGATGTTTATATTTTAGCAATTGAATCATCATGTGATGAAACAAGTGCAAGTATTATAAAAAATGGGTATGAAGATATTGCCACTGTAATTAATTCTCAAATAGATGTACATAAAAAATATGGCGGAGTTGTTCCAGAAGTAGCAAGTAGATTACATTTAGAAAATATTACTATGGTAATAAATGAATGTATGGAAAAAGCAAATATGAAATTTGAAGATATTGATGCTTTTGCATGTACTTATGCTCCAGGGCTTTTAGGAAGTTTGCTTGTAGGAGTAGAGGCAACTAAAGCATTGTCATTTATTTATAAAAAACCTTTTATAGCTGTTAATCATATGATGGGACATATTTATGCTAATATGATAGGAAATAAATTAGAATATCCATTACTTTCATTAATAGTGTCAGGCGGTCATACAGATTTAATATTGATGAAAAATGAGAATAGTTTTGAATATTTAGGTCAAACATTAGATGATGCGATTGGTGAAGCATATGATAAAGTTGCTAGAATATTATCTTTACCATATCCAGGTGGTCCAAATGTTGAAAAATATGCATTAAAAGGTGAACCATCATACCAAATGCCAAATATTTTAAGTGATGAATCATATAATTTTAGTTTTAGTGGAATAAAAAGTCATATAAATAATTTAGTTCATAACGAGCATCAAAGAGGAAATGAAATACGTGAATATGATATTGCAAGATCATTTCAAGACTGTGTAACTAATCATTTGGTTGATAAAACTAAAAAAGCATTAATAAATTATAAATTAAAAACGCTTATAATTAGTGGAGGAGTTGCTAGTAACTCTCACATAAGAGAAGCGCTAAATGATATGTGCAATTCGCTAGGAGTAAAAATGTGCATGCCACCTAAAAAGTATTGTACAGATAATGCTGCAATGATTGGTGCTGCTGCATATATTCTATATAAAAATAATGAATTTGCATCACTATCTACAAATGCAAAAAGTAATGTCAAATTATAACATTACTTTTTATTATACAAAAATCTATAAATAATCATTATCTAGTCCAATAAGTTCTTTTATAATATAATTACGTTTTAAGTAATTTGAGCTTATATTGTTTCTTTTCATCCAAAAACTTAATAATATTGAAAATAATGACAGAAATAACATAATAAAGAAAAGAAAAATACTTATATAATTAAATTTAATTATCTTTAAAAATGATAGAGTTATATTAATTAAGAAAACTATTATAGAGATAAACAAATTAATAATACCAATATATTTGATACAATTTTCGATATTATTTTGTAATATATTTTTCATTTTTTGAGATTTATTTGTTTTAACAATATAAATATAACCATTATAACCAAGTTCTAAAACATCATTAACATTTATATTATTTTGATTAATAACATTTAAAATATCTTTTTTAAATATTATACAGTTTGTAAACTCTGTATTTAATGTACTATTAAATAATTTATCAACAACATTAAAAATTGTTTTTTTAATTATATTGATCTTTGTTAACACTTTATTAACACAGACAAAATCATATTCTTGACTTTTAATAATTGTGTCATACATTTTATTCAGATATTTTAATGATATGTTTGAGTTGACATCAAATATTGCTGTATATTTACTTTTTGAATGTAAAATACCTTCTTTAATTGCTATGTCAATGTGATATTTCTTGGAAAAATTAATAATTTTTACACTCTTATTATTCTTTTTATGTATACTTTTTAATTCTTCTATAGTTAAATCAGATGAACCATTATTAATAAAAATTATATTTAAATCAACATTGTTAAATTCATCAATGATTTTATTATACAGAGTTAAAACTTTATCTTCAAAGTTATATAGAGGTATAATAATACTTAAATCCATTATTTACTCCTAGTAACCTAAGCTACCATCTAAGCTATCATCGTTCTCAATAAAATCACTAACTAAAATCTCTCTATACTCATCTTTTGTATCTCTTAAAATTATATTTTTAATTCCACTATTTATAATTACTCTTTTACACATTGCACATGGCATTGATTTTGAAACATAACTACCATCATTTGCATTTACACCAACAATATATAAAGTTGCATCTATTGTATCTTTTCTAGAAGCAGATATGATTGCATTTTGTTCTGCATGAACACTTCTACATAATTCATATCTTTCACCACGAGGAATATTAAGTTTTTCTCTCATACAATAACCTAAATCATTACAATTTTTTCTTCCTCTTGGCGCTCCATTATAACCTGTTGATATAATTTCATCATTTTTTACAATGACAGCACCCCATTTTCTTCTTATGCAAGTAGCTCTTTCTAAAGTTACTTCTGCTATATCTAAATAGTAATTATTTTTATCTATTCTTTTCATACTTCTACCTCATAATAATTTTAACATTTATTTTAAAGTTTTCAAACTTATTATAAAAATTTGTCATATCTTTTTACTTAAAAATGTATTATTAATTAGAGGAACTTATGAATAAGAAAATTATAACTGGTCTTAGTAATAAAGAAGTAGCACAAAATAGATTAAAATATGGAAGTAATGTATTAAATCACAAAAAGAAAAATAGTTTTATAAAATTAATTTTTGAATCTTTTAGCGATCCAATAATAAAAATACTTTTATTAGCATTAGCAATAAAAATTATTTTTTTATTTAGGGATTCAAATATATATGAGACACTTGGCATAGTGATTGCTATTTTTTTAGCAACATTTGTTTCTGCATTATCAGAATATGGTAGTGAGAAAGCTTTTGAGAAACTGTGTGAAGAAAATTCAATTATAAAAGTTAAAGTATTAAGAAACTCTAAAAAGATTCTTGTTAATATTGATGAGTTAGTATGTGGGGATATAGTATATTTGGAATCTGGAGATAAAGTTCCTGCAGATGGTAAAATTATTCAGGGAGAAATATATGTCGATGAAAGTACTTTGACAGGAGAATCGTATGAAAAATGTAAAAACCTAAATGATAGTGATGTATATATGGGATCAATAGTTAATGAGAAAAAAGCTATTATGGAAGTTACTTGTGTTGGTGAAAAAACATTTTATGGAAAAATTGCAAATGATATTCAGGAAAAAACAATTGAAAGTCCTTTAAAAACTAGATTACGAGATTTAGCAAAAGATATTAGTAAATTTGGTTATCTAGCAGCATTATTAGTTTTAATATCATACATGTTTAATGCACTGATCGTTGCTAATGATTTTGATATAAACAAAATATTAACATTTAAAAATTTTTTTCCACATCTTATTTATGCTGTAACATTAAGTGTAGCAGTAATTGTAATGGCGGTACCTGAAGGACTACCAATGATGATAACGCTAGTACTTTCTTCTAATATGAAAAGAATGATAAATAAAAATGTTTTAGTTAGAAAATTAGTAGGTATAGAAACATCGGGTTCATTAAACATTTTATTCACAGATAAAACAGGTACTCTAACAGAAGGAAAATTATCCGTGACATCATTTGTCACACCAGAATTAGAAAAATATGATAATATTGATAAGATAAACAAAAATATAATGTTAAAAGATTTAGTAAATCTATCTTTAGTTTATAATAACTCATCTTTTTATAATGATGGGAAAGTAGAAGGTGGAAATTCTACTGAAAGAGCAATTTTATCATTTTGCAAAACAAATAAAAAAGATAAGTATAAAATAACTAAATCAAAAGAATTTAATAGCAAAGATAAATATTCATCAATAACAACCAATTATAAAAACAATATAACTTTTTTTAAAGGTGCTTATGAAATGATATTATCAAAATCAATTAAATATATTACAAGTAGTGGAGAGCAAAGAGTATTAATCAATAAAGGTAAATTACAGAATTATATTGAAAAGGAAATGAAAGAAGGCAAGAGGGTTTTAGCATTAGCGATGTCAGATTCTGATAAATTTGAATCTTTAACTTTAATAGGTTTTATATTTTTAAAAGATAATATAAGAAAAGAAGCATTAGGAGCGATAGAAACTATTAAAACTGCTGGAATACAAGTAGTTATGGTAACTGGAGATGCTAAACAAACAGCTATAAGTGTAGCAAAAGAAACTAAAATTATAGATAATATAGATGATATAATATTAACTAGTGAAGAATTTAATAAAATGACAGACGAATATTTAATGAGCATCTTGCCAAAATTAAAAGTTCTTTCAAGAGCACTGCCTCAAGATAAAAATAGACTTGTTAAAATTTCACAAGAAAAAGGATTAATAGTTGGAATGACAGGTGATGGAGTAAATGATGCCTCTGCGTTGAAAAAAGCCGATGTAGGATTTTCTATGGGAAGTGGTACAGAAGTTACGAAGGAAACAAGTGACATAGTAATTTTAGATGATAATATAGCATCAATAACAACAGCAATACTATATGGTAGAACTATTTTTAAAAGTATTAGAAAATTTGTAATATTTCAATTAACTGTTAATGTATCTGCGGTTCTTTTATCAGTAATAGGTCCTTTTATTGGAGTATTATCTCCTGTTACCGTTGTACAAATGTTATGGATAAACATGGTTATGGATACTCTTGCTGGTCTTGCATTTGCTTTTGAACCTGCATATAAAGAATATATGAAAGAGAAACCAAAAAGTAGAAATGAAAAAATTATTAACAAATACATGAAAAATCAAATTATTTTAAATAGCATTTATACTTGTGCAATTTCAATATTCTTTTTAAAATCAAATATTATCAAATCAATATATAGGTATGATCCTAACAATAAATATTTAATGACAGCATTTTTTGGATTATTTATATTCTTGGCAATTTTTAATGCGGTCAATGCCAGAACATATAGAATAAACACATTTGCAAATTTATTAAAAAATAGAGTATTTATATTCATAATACTATTTATAGCAATAGTACAAATTATACTTATATACTATGGTGGTGACATTTTTAGAACAACTGGATTAACAATATATGAGTTTGAAATTATGTTGTTCTTAGCATTTACAGTTATACCATTTGACTTTGTAAGAAAAATAATTTTAAAGAAAAAAAGCATAGTAAGAGAAATTTAACTATGTTTTTTTAATTTTAAAGACTTATTAAGTTCTCTATTTAAAAGAAGCATTTCACTTTTTCTTTTATTAAAATAATTAATGATACTTTCAATCTCATCTTCATTATATGGTAAAGATAAATCTTTAAAATACTGAGCATGTATTAAATATTGGTTAAAAGTATCAGGATAATTTCTTAAAGGATTACTAGAACTTGAATAAATCGGTTCATTTAATCCACTATGAAGTTTGGGTTCAAGAGAATATTCACTATTTAAATATATGTTACTTATAATATCATTTAATAAATCACATTTTCTGATGTTTAAAACATCTATCAATTTTGATAAATATTCTGGATCTTGGTATTTGTATACATATGTACAATTATTTTCGTATGCTATTAAAGCAAGAAGTCTATTAAATAATATTGAAAATTCACTAATAATTATTTCACTTTTACATAAATTAAGGTCAGAACCTTTCTTTTTCCAGTATCTTTCTTTTGCTTTATTATCATCATTAATACTGCTGGCAATATCATACAAACCAATAATATTTTTTGAAAAATCATCAGATAAATTTTTACAATCCAATATTTTATCCGTCTCTAATAAATTTAAATTTTTACTAATTCTCACATTACCTTTAGTTAAATAATAATCTATTAGTGTATAAGATGAATCAAATACTGCATATATACTAATAGTTTGATGATTTTCATTTTGATTAAAAGATAATTTTGATTCTAAAGAATTATCAAAAATTGGAATTCTGTTTCCATTTTCAGTGTATATTGTTTTGAAATTTTGTCTTGCTTGCAAATCAAAGATGCTTCTTGGTTTTATATAGTTTACAACATCTGTTATATGAATGCCTACTATGAATTTATTTCCATCTTTTTTGAAACTTAAACCATCATCACTAATTCTCGTATTAAAGTCATCTATAGTTATAATTGTGTCATCAAACGAAGAAGCTAATATAAAAGGTGCATTAAAACTTGGCAGTGTTTTTTCTATGTAGTATTTTTCTAGTATTTCATTTTCTTTTAAACAAACCACTTTACCATTTATTATAGAATATAATTCTCTATAAAATAGATTGTGATTGCATATTTCGTCTAATTTAAATATATAATAATCTTTATTAATTTTATTTGTATAAAGTATTTTTAGTAAACTTATATAATAGTAAGCATCATTATCATCATTTTTAATAGAATTCATTGTTTTATCAAACACTATATCAAATAATTCACAATTATTATGGTCTAATACTTCTTTATTAATTTTTATTATCTTTGATATTATAGCATCATATTCTTTTCTATCGATTAGTTCTTTTATTAATTTAACTAGGTCATTTATATTTATTTCTTTGTCTAAAATAATTGAATCTATTTTATTCATAGCATTAAGTAATTTTTGATTTTTATTCTTTTTTAAAAATGATAATATCATCTTTTTAGCAGTAGCAATTCTTTTTTTATTTACTATTATTTCTTCATTATCAAAATTATTTGATAAAAATAAAATACATATAAGATTAATAGTGTTTATTGTTATATTGATAGAAAATTCATTATTTTTTAATTTATTAGGTATATATGAAAATAAGAATTTAAAACTATTTTTTAATAATTGTTTATCACTAATATTATGATCTTTTTCATATACTGATATATTGTAATCTGAAAAGTTACCATTTGTTATAAAAGTATAAAAATCGTGATTTATCATAATACCCCCTTGTTAATTAAATAATAGCATTCAAAATAGATAAATTCAAGTATATATGGTATAATTAAGTTGTTAAGGAGTAAAAATGAAATATAAATATAAAAAAATCTTTTTATTAACATTTACACTTTTATATATTGTTTTAACAATGGTGGAGTTAATTAAGTATTTGAAATTAGATAGTGAATTGTTTGGACTTATATATAATATTATAAATGTATTTATTATTTTCTTATTGATTCCGGTGTTATACAATTACAAAAGGCATTATTCTAAAGCAAGAATCAGTAAATTAATTTTAATAATATTATTGGGTTTATTTAATAGTTGTATTTTAAAGAACATAATTATTAGTAGTATGAACTATGTTGATTCTTCCATAATATATGCTAAAAATACATATATAATAAGAAATATAATAAAAATCATTATGTTTTTAATGCTTAGTATTTTTACATTTATAGAGTCAAAAACAACTAAAATAATGCTTAAAAAGACAAAATGATTGTTTTTTCTTGATTTTTTTATATAAGTGTGGTATAATATGCTCACTTAGTGGTAAGTAGAGTGAATATGATAAAACTTGACAATGTTCATGAAATGTGGTATAATACAGTCACATTTCAAAAGGGGGAAAAATTATGAACAAAGAATTATTAGAAATAATGAAGAATGTTAGAAAAAATTATAAAGAAATACATGAGGGTTTAGTTGCTGAATACAACAAAGCAGTAGCAGATAAAGCACCAAAGACGAAAATATCTTCACTTGTAAGTAATGCTAATTCTATTAGACAACAATATATTGAAGTAAATAATGATATAAAAGAATATATTGATGCTTGTAAAAAAGGCAATAAGAAAGAAATGAGCGAATTAGAGATACTATGCATTATGGATTATGCTCCAGAATTACTTGAAAGAACAATTACTGATAATAATATAAATAGTACAGAACCTGTTTCAGAAACTACAACCGAAGAAATTAATGAACCGGTTGTTGAAACAGAGGAAGAAGAGGTTTATGAAAGTCCTAAACATAGCAAAGCAGTTAAAATAGGAGCAGGAATACTTGGTGGAGCTGCTATACTTGGCGCTGGTTATGGTATTGCTGGTTGCGTTTCTAAGAATGCAGATAAAGCATCATTGGAGCAAACTCAAGATAACAATGTTGAAGATGGTGTATTAAAAGATGCTAGTGACGTTGATCAAGTTAATAATAGAGTTGATTGGTATTTTGAAAATTACTTTGATAAAGAATATGCTAATGAAAATCAAGTGGTAAAAGATTCAGTAACAAAAGAAAACTTAGCTGATATAATTCAAGTAGTTAATGGAGTTGCTCCAGATGGATTTGAAGTAAATGAGCTACTTAATTATAATAATAAAATGACTCAAATATTCTCAGCTTATTTATCAACAGAAAGTCGTACTAAAAGTGGAAATATAGGTTTCATTCCAACTCAATATTTATTTGAAGATGGAAGTCATGATCAAAAATGTGCTGCTGAAGTTGATGAAGTAATGGAAAAAATAATTAATGCAATCAATACTGAAAATGATGAAGATTATAAAAAATATGCAACTGAGTTTGGTGAATTAATGAGAGACCAATATTACTTAGTTGATAACACTTCTGAACATTATAATACAAGAAGTATTGCATCATATCCTGCTAGAATTCAATTATATGGTATGGCATATGCTTTCTATACTGAAACAATTATGGAATATGGACTTAGTAAAGGAATTGATATTTGTATTCCATTCTGTATAGATTATACTACTGGTCAAATGGTTGAAGTTCCTTTATCAAAATTAATGGCAACACTTGAATTTATACCTATGGATCAATGGGATGCTGTTATTCAAAGATCTGGATTAACAGTTGAACAAATTAAAGCCTTAGGTAATCAAAGTACAGAAGATACAATGCCTATAATATTCACAAGAGATGCAAAAAATCATTTTAGAGAAAATAGTTTAACATTATCAAAATAATAAAGGGGGAAAATTATGTATAGTAATGATAGAAAAACTGGATTTAGTGTTCTAGATCTATTAGTAAAAATTATATTTGCTGCATTGTTTGTTTTCTTGCTTATATGGTTATTCAAAAAGAATGTTCCTAATATGACAGCATTCTATAGCAATGTATTTAGAGAAAATATTAAATATATGCAAGAAGCAGGTGAAAGTTATTTCACTGATGAAAGAATGCCAAAAGAAGTAGGACAATCTACAAAAATATCTTTAGCAGATATGTATGATAAAAAATTAATTTTACCTTTTGTTGATGAGGATGGTAACTCTTGTAATCAATATGATTCATATGTTAGTATTACTAAACAAGAAGGATATTATGAACTTAAAACTAATTTAGTTTGTAATAAAGAATCTGATTATACTGTTAAGATATTAGGATGTTATACATATTGTGAAGACAATAATTGTTCAAAAACATGTAGAAAAGAACAAATAATTGAATATCAATTTAAAAAATTAACTACTAAAACAACTACAAGTTATAGTTGTCCAAGTGGATATAAAAGAGATGGAAAATATTGTTATAGAACTGTTTTAGTAGATACTGAATCTGCTGAAAAAACTAAGGCTACAACAAAAACTGAGACAATAAATGCTCAAATAACAATAATAAGTGGTTCTAAAACAAAAATACCTACTATAATTACTCAAGAACCAAGTACAACTGAGAAAGTATATGTAGATCCTGTTGTTAAAACTACTGATGGTAAGAAAAAAACTGTTTATGTAGATCCTGTTAAGAAATGGATTCCTGCAAAAACTAAGACAGAAAAATCTTGTAAAAAAGATTATAAAAAACAGTATTATAGTTGTAACTGTACAACATATAGAGATTCTGATGGTAGAAGTCATACAACATGTAATACTTGTACAAGAACAATACCTGTTGAAACTTGTGAAGATAAAACAGTAGTTGTTTCTGAAGGATACTATGCATATAGTTGTCCATCAAGTGCAACAAATCATTCAGGAAGTGGATCAAGTTTAAAATGTTGGTATTATAAAACAACAGAAGGAAGTAAATCATATAGTTGTCCATCAAATGCTACAAATCATTCAGGAAGTGGATCAAGCTTAAAATGTTGGTACACTAAAACAACACCAGGTAAAAAGAATTATAAATGTAGTAGTGATGCTAACTATTCTGAAGGAAGCGGAGCAAACTTAAAATGTTACAAAGTAACAAATGGTTCATATAAATATAGTTGTCCAAGTGGATATACTTTAAAAGGTACAAAATGTACAAAAACTATTACTGGTACATTTACTGAATTAAAATGTGACAAAGGTTACAAATTAGAAGGTAAAGTATGTAAAAAGTATGAAAGTGAAAAAGTAAAAGCAACTGTTAAAAAGACAACTAAAAAAGGTTATACTTATAAATGGAGTAGAAGTTCATCTCTATCTGGATGGACTAAG
Organism: uncultured Bacilli bacterium; assembly: GCA_934090685.1. Taxonomy (GTDB): domain Bacteria; phylum Bacillota_I; class Bacilli_A; order RF39; family UBA660; genus CAG-1000. The sequence goes on along the minus strand of CAKOJN010000003.1, from coordinate 19,184 downwards.
ACTGGTAAAACTAGAGTAGTCGAAGGAAAAGAGATTTGTGAATAAAAAGAGAAATTTTCTCTTTTTTTCTTGTAATTTTCTTAAATTTAGAATAAAATTATGTTAGAGGTGAAGTAAATGAATGTATGTTCAAAATGTGGCAAAAAATTAAGAAAGAATGATAAAGTTTGCCCAAACTGTGGAAAAAAGGTTAAAATGGTAAAAGATGCATCTAAGATTGTTAAAGAAGCAAAAGTAGTTGCTAAAGATACTAAGAAAGAGGTTAAAAAAGTTATAGAAAAAGTGAGCGATATGAATCCAAATAAAAAGAATAGTAAAACTGTAAATGTACTATTTTGGATTTTAGGTTTCGTATTACCACCAGTTGGATTAGTTCTATATTTATTATGGAGAAAATCTAAAAAAGATTCTGCAAAAAATGTTGGTACAGGCGCATTAATTTCTGCTTGTATATGGGCATTTTTAGGATTAAGTTTATTAATTGATACTAAAGGCGCTGATAAGAAAGAGGAAATCAGTTATCAAATATATAATGCTGATATTAATAAGTGGATTGAGGATACAAAGAGTGATCAACCAATTATAACAGTTATTGGGCTAACATATTGTCAATATTGTAAACAATATAATCCAATAATTAATCAAATTGCTCAATCAAAAGAATATAAATTATATTGGTTTGATGCTGATAATTATGATGCAGAAAGTTTTGAAACTTTAAGAAGCACATATGAATTATCTTATGAAGGAAGTAGTCCATATACACTTGTAACTAAGGGTGGAGAAGTTATTGGTGAACATGTAGAAGGATACATGGATGAAAGTCAAATAGAATCATTCTTAAGCGATCTTGGTCTATAATAATCTAAAAACTAGGAAACTAGTTTTTTTCTTTCATATATAGTATAATTAAGTTGGTGAAAGTATGAAAAAAACATTGATTATAATAATAAGTGTTCTAATATTAGTTATATTATCGAAGTATTTTTTATCAAATTACAATATAACTTATAAATTAAAAAATTATAGTATTAAAACATCTTATAATGAGAAACGTTATTATTTTGAAATAAAAGATAAAGAGAATAATGAATATAATTTTGATATTTATAATAAAAGAAAATTGTTCAAAGTAAAAATATCTAAAATTGAAGAGATAGTGGGAGATGATTTTAAATGTATTTATCCTGTTATAAATGAATTTAAAACATATCCATTATGTTATCAAGATAATGAGTTAATTGATTATAACTTAATTGATTCTTCTTTACTAGACAAGTATAAAAAAGCATACAAAAATGATAATAGTGATAAAGATTTTGTATATTATAATAATTTAAATTCTAGAACTTTTATAGCATTATGGAATTATAAAGGATATACTGTTATGAATGGTAAATCATATAATAAAATTGAATTATTTAAGAATGATAGATACAATAATGAACTTTCATATCAATTAAATAATCAATTATATATGCCTAATTATGATATGGAACATGAATTTAATGAATTAATAGTATTAAATATAGAAGATTTAAGTAAAAAAACAATTAAGCTTGAATATAATATTGATTATGATTCATATATAGTTGGAATTGTAAAACAAAAGTTATATCTTTTTGATAATAAGCATTCTATTTTATATCAAATAGATACTAAAAAAGAAAAAGTTAATATAATAGGCAGTAATCAAAAAGGATATGTAATGTATAAAGATGGTGAATTTATATCTTGTAGTAAAACATTATATACAGTAAAGAAGATTAAATATAGTGATAATTCTAACAATTCTAACTATAAATATCTTTTTGACAATGGAACGTATAAAAAATATAAAGATAATACCAATATAAAAACTAAAATATTTAATAGTAAAATGAATATATTAAAAGAGTATAAAGATGAATTATATTATTTAGAAAAAGATACCTTATATAAATATACTCCTTATAGTGGAAGTAAAAAAGTATTTTATAATTATGAGTTAGAATTTAATAGTAATAATACAATATTTATATATATTAAATAACCATATTTAAACTTAAACATATAATACTTTAGGTGATAAATATGTTTAGTGAGAAAAAGGAATTGGAAAGTCCTTACTATTCTTTATATGAAATTAAAAAAGGTGATTCTTTATACAAAATATCTAAGGAATTTAATGTAAATACTAAGTTATTAGCAGAGTTGAATGGTTTGAATATAGATGATTATATTTATCCAGATCAAGTACTGTTAATACCTAAAAAAGATGTTAGCTATTACATTACAAAAGATGGCGATACTTTATATACAGTAAGTAATATTTTTGATACTAAGGAATCTAATATTGTTTCACAAAACAAAACAATATATTTACTTCCAGGACAAATGATATTCTTTAAGAAATAGACTAAACCACTAGTCTTTTTTTTTATCTCGTGATATAATTTTTATAATAGGAGTTGATAAGTGTGATCATTAAAAGACCATATGCTTTTTTGATTAAAAAGTTTAGATTAATACACGCTATTCTTTTTGTTGCGCTTCTTTTTGTAGCAATTAAGACATTTGATATCTATACATTCTTTAATGATTATGCTGTTAATCATGTATATCTAAGTACTGGGGATTTAGCATCTTCATATATTAATGCTTTTACTTTTATAATAATAATATTTGCAATATTATTTGGTTTGTTAATATATTATATTTTGTCACTTAAGAATAAAAGAAGAAATACATATTTATTTTTATGTATTTACTATATATTAATGTTTATCTTCTTTATATTTATTTTTAATATTCTTCAAAAGTTAAATGCTAGTTCTTTTGATGTTAAAACTGTAAGAGCAATTAGAGATGTAATGTTTATGGCATTAGTGCCTCAAATTATCTTCTTATTTATTATATTTTCAAGAGCATTAGGTTTTAATATTAAAAACTTTGATTTTAAAAAAGACTTAGAAGAAATGCAGATTGATAAAAGTGATTATGAAGAAGTTGAAGTTACATTAGGAAATAATAATTATAAGTTTGCTAGAATGTTTAGAAAGTCTATGAGATTATTAAAGTATTTTATTCTTGAAAATAAATTTATTGTGATTGTTATTTCATCAATAATTTTATTAGTAGCATCTTTGATAGTTTTCTTAAATATTAGAGTTTATAATGTAAATTATAATGAAAAGCAAGAATTATTAGCGCATCAATTATGGTATACTGTTATTGAAAGTTTAGTGACAAATACAAATATGAATGGAACAGTTATTGATAAAGATAAATCTTATATAATAGTTAAATTAAAAATAGATAATAAACTATCTACTAATCAAACAATAAATAGAAATACATTTAGATTAGAATTGAATAATGACAGTATACTTCCTAAATTTACATCTTCAGATAACTTTTTAGATTTAGGAGAACCATTTTCATCATTTACATTAAAAGCAGGAGAAGTAGTAGAAAGAACGGTTATTTTTGAAGTTAATAATAGCAATTTACAACAAGAGTATGTATTTAAAATTAAAAATTATGATGGTAGTTCATTTGGCAATTTAGATAGTCAATATAAAGATATAATAGTAAAACCAAAGAGTTTAATAAAAACTGTTGATACTGGTAAATATCAAATACCTTCTGAGATTAAACTTACTGATACAGTTCTTGAAAATAGTACATTACTAGTTAGTGATTATAAAGTTTCTGATATGTTTAAGGAAAAATATGACTATTGCTTAAATAATAAGTGTTATAAAAATACTTATGTAGTAAAACCAATATCATATGGTAATAATACCATATTGAGAATTGAATCAAATATTACATTAGATAAAGAAATATATATGAATAAATATATTAAAAGCATTAGTGATTTTTATAAATATTATGGGGTTATAAGATATAGAGCATATGGTGTAACAAAAGAAGTTTCTGCGAATATAATACAAGTAGAATATGATATTGATAAATATTCTTATATAGAAGTTCCAAAAGAAGTGGAAAATGCTAATAAAATTGAAGTAATTTTAACAATTAGAGGTATAAAATACACAATTGTCTTGAAATAATACATATAATTTGATAAAATTATATGTGCGTGGAGCCATAGCCAAGTGGTAAGGCAAAGGTCTGCAACACCTCCATCGTCGGTTCAAATCCGACTGGCTCCTCCAAATGAAAATAAAAACTTTCGTTAGTGAAAGTTTTTTTGTTTTAACTCAAGTTTTCTATATTAACTATTTGTTTGTTTTCAAAAGTTAATTTAAATATATGTGGGTTTTTAAGTGAACCATTCATTAAAGTATGATTGTTATATTTTACAGTAAACTTTTTATTTGCATATTTAACTGTACAATAATTACTAAGATAAACTAAAAGATTAACTCCATGTATAAATAGAACTGTTTTTTTATTATTTAATTTTAAAATATCATTTATAAATTCACTGAATCTTTTATTTACTTCATTATATGATTCACCATTTTTGAGTTTTAAATCATAATCTTTAAATTGATTAGATGTAAAGTCTTTTGGAAGTTCCTTTAAATATTTAATACCAAAGTTTCTTTCATTGATTCTATTATCAACTATAATTTTTTTATTATATTTTTCTGCTAGATACTTTGATGTTGATATTGCTCTTACTGAATTACTAGAATAAATTTGATCTGGATTTTTTAATTCTTTTAAGTGACAGAGTTTTTCTGCATTTTTTTCACCTTTTACAGAAAGAATCATGTTTCTATTTATTTCATCCCATGGTTGATCTGCATTGTCTAATTCGACAAATGGAGCAGAGTGTCTTATTAAATATATTTCTTGCATATTTAGTCCTCCATTTACATTATAAATACTAACTTTTTAAATAATCAACTAATAAGTGTTAATTTTACACAATAAGAATAATGAAAATATATTATTTATGAATGATGTGATAAAATTAATATGGTGATGATATGAAAGTAGCGGTGTTTTCAGATATACATGGTAATTATCAAGCGTTATGTGCAATATTAAAAGATATACGTAAAAATAATGTAGATAAAATAATATATTTAGGTGATGCGGTTAGTTTAGGACCAGACTCTTCTTTATGTCTTAAAAGATTAAATAGTGAAGTTGATGTATTTATATTAGGTAATCACGAACATTATATAATAGAAGGATCACAAATTGATAAAGACATGAGTTTAGATGAAATATGTCATAATGATTGGCTTATTAAAACACTTAATAAACAGGATATTAACATTCTTAGTAGTAACAATAATAGTTATGAACTAATTATTAACGATAAAAAATTTTTATTTATACACTTTTTTCTTAAAGATGATATATATCCATATGAGCATTTAACTATATTTAAAAATGGCAGGTTTAAAGAAATTGCTAGTTCTTTAGATGTTGATTATGTATTTTATGGTCATTATCATCCTGGTAGATATGATGAGATTATGAATAAAAAATTATATTGTATTGGAAGCAGTGGATGTGTTCATGATGATAAAACCTATTATTATGTTATAGATTCTAAAGATGATATTAATATAGAGAAGATAGAATTAAAATACGATAGAAAAAAATTTATAAATAGAATTAATAATATAAATTATCCTGAAGTGGATGAGATTAAAAAAAGTTTTTTTGGAATATATTAATAATTACTTAGCATAATATTAGTATGACTAATAGTGAAATTAAAAAGAAAATTATTTATATAATTATTCCTATAATAATTGGAAATTTAATTGGGATAATTACTAAGAATCATGTTTTTTATATTAAAGCAAGTATAGCACCTCCTGATATTGTTTTTCCTATTGTATGGACTATATTGTATGGAATATTAGGATACACATATTATTTATTAAATAATGAATATAGTACATCCTTAATAAAGAAAATATTTATATTACAACTTATAATTAATTATATTTGGCCTATCATGTTTTTCAAATTTGGATTATTTTTTATATCGTTTTTATGGATTACATTACTTGATATAGTAGTACTGATTATGCTTCTTAATCTTTATAAAATCAATTCAAAAGTATTTTATTTAAATTTACCATATTTTATATGGTTATTGTTTGCGACTATACTTAATTATATGACTTATATAGTAAACTAAAAAAGCACTTTTAATAAGTGTTTTTAAATGTCTATTTTTATAGTGATGTCACTAGTTGGATAAGTTATACATGGATGTATATAATTGTTTTTTATATCTGTTTTTCTTCTGTTGTCTAGCTCTTCATCTATTTTGATATTTCCCCATATTAATAGTGTTCTACAATAACCACATTTACCATTTCTACATTTACTTCTTGCTTTTATATTATTATTTTCAAGTGCTGATAAGATTGTTTGATTTTCTAAACATTTTATATTGTATTCATTATCATGAGTAAAAACTTTTATATTATATTCATTAATTTTTTCTTCTTCAATAGGTTGTGATTCGTTAGTTTCTTCAGTATTTTTTTCTTCTGTATTAGTGGTTTGTGTTTCATTATCAATATTATCTGTTACTTGTTCTTCTTCGATTACTTCTTCTTCGTTTACAATTGCATTTACTATTTCGTATCTAAAATCTTTTGTAGATAAATTAATTGAAGTTAATTCATTTTTAACCATATTAATAAATTCTTTATTACCACAGGAAAACACTGTGAATTTACTCGTTACATAACTTTTGATTAGAGATATATCAAGTTTTTCATTATTACTTTCATCAACTATAACTACTTTTATATTTGAATTTTTAGAAAGTTCATTTAATTCATTTTTATAAATTATAGAATCTTTGTTTTTAACTACATAAAATATTGTTAATAACTTGTCTATATTTTTTTCATATATTCCTCGTGCATAAGATGTCATTGGACATATTCCGATATCATGACATATTCCAACTATTTGCTTTTTGTCTCTAATTGATGAAATGTTAAAGTCTCCACTAGCATCTAAACAATTTAAAGTATCATTTATTTTTAAATTATCAAACATATGAGAAGAGATTATTCCATTATTTCTTTTCTTAACAGAAATTCTATATACATTATTAATAGCGTCATTTGGTGAACTTGAAAGAAAGTATGGTCTTGAAAAATGCATATTATTAATATCAAATAATAAAGTTATATATTGACCTGGTTTAAAAATAGGTAGTGTATTTTGACTTAAACTTGCTAAATAATATGTTTTAATATCATTAGTTTCTTGGACTATATTTTTAATTACTAATTGTATGGTATCTGGATATGCTTTGTTTGCAATTATATTCATTTGATAATTATTATTTATTTGAGAAATTGTCGTTTTATCAATTATTTTTTGTCTATTAGATTTTATGTTTTTAAAGTTTTTAAAGTCTCTATTAGGTGGAAAAGATGATATTTTTAATTCTTTCATATTATTCTCCTTTCTCAATATCTTTTAAAGTTTTTATTGCTATTTCATAACCGTTTTTATATGTTGATTCAAAACTATGACCGTAGTAAGATGCTGAACCGCAAACTCTTAAACCGTTTATTAACGATTCTTCATCTTTATTTAATACTCTTGATAATATAGAGTCATTATTAGATTCTAAATAACCATATATACAACCGTCATTAGCATTATTATATTTTGAATATGTAATTGGTGTATTGAAGTTAAATTCTTCTATAAATTCTTTTATATTAATTTCTAAAGCGTTTTCTATATGTTCGATAATTTTGTTTTGTATTTTTTCTTCCATTTTTAAATAATTAGTTTCATTGAAAATCTTATCATAGCAATCATCTGAATAATACAATGTAGCATTTAGGATACATGTTCCATCTTTTGATGCTTCTGGATTAATAACATTTAGACAAGTTATTATCATTGTATAATTATCTATTTTCTTTATATTTTCAAGTTCTATATTACTATCTAATGAATTATAAACATAATACATATAATTTTTGATACCTAATTCACTTGCTGATTTATTTAAACCTAAACTTAGATTAAATGCTCTTAAACCTAATTGTCTTGTATTAGTTAACTTAATCATATCTTTAGGAATAGAATTATAATCTATTAATTTACCACAGATATTATTTAATGATGAATTGCATATCAAATGATTAGTAAAGATTGTCTTACCACTTTTAGTTATTACACTTTTTACTTGATTGTTTTCTATATTTATTTTTATAATTTCTTCATTAAACCATATATCTGCGCCAGAATCTCTAATTAATTTTTCTATTGTTGAAGATATTTCGAAACTTCTATTTTTAGGTATTACTCCTCCGAATGCGATAAATTTATAAAATTCTGAGATATAATGAGCAAAATTTAAATTCATTGATGATGTTCCAAAGTTAATCCAGTAAGATGTTATGATTTGTTCTAATAAAGTTGGTAGTTTTAATTTTTTTAATACAGTTTCTAATGTATAAGAAGCAGTATTTGCAAAATTTGGATATGTTTTCTTTATATAATCATAATCTATATTATTAGTTTCATATATATAGTTCATTGCATTATATATTTCTTTTGCTAATTCAAAAAATTCAGATAATTTATCTTTAGATTCTGGAACGTATTCTTCTATTTTTTTGATAAATTCATCTACTCCTAGAGGTATTAGATATTCTTCTTTTGTATTTCCAACTTTTATTAATTTATAACCTTCTGTAAGTTTTATCCATTCAATTTTTTCATTAATTTCAAATTCATCGAATATTTTTCTAACAATACCCTTATTATCATCGTTTCCCATTCCGGTTAGTTTTTGTAAAGAGTTTTCAAATTCGAATTGACCTTTTAAAGTACTAGTAGCAATTCCTCCTGGTATACTATTGTTATCTATAAGCAAAACTTTTTTTCCTTCTTTTGATGATTTTAGAGCAGATATTAATCCAGCATTCCCAGCACCTAAAACAACAATATCATAATTAATATTCATATTAAAAAACTCCTTTATTATAACTTATTATAATTATAACATTTTTTAAATAATAAAAAAAGAAAACCAATCATTATTAATTGGTTTTACGTTTAGTTTCATTATTATATACAATTTCTATAGTTATGTGTGTAATATTTAGATTTATTAAATATTTTTTAATATTGTTTTTTAGTTCTATTAAACCATTTTCATCTATTGATTCATTTAATAATATATGACTAGTAAAATAGATATCATTATCATCAAGTGCCCATATATTAGTATTATTTAGTTCTTTGATTAATTTATTTTCTTCTATTAAGTCTTTTTGTATTTGATTAATATTTAAATTATTTGGTACCTTTTCCATAATAATAGTAAATATCTTATAGATATATTTGTATACTTGATATAAAATAAATACTGCGACTAGTAAAGATACGATAGGATCTATAATTGATTTATTTAGTATTTTTATCAATATGCTTCCTATTAATACTATGATCCATCCAAATACATCTATCATGTTATTCTTATTATCTTCTTTTGTTTTATAAGCAGCATATCCATTTATTAAGATACCAAATATAGAAAATATTATCATTGCATCATAATTTACATCTAATGGATGTTTAATTCTACTAATTGAAAAATATATTATTGCGATAGAACATAAAAGTAATATTATTGATGTAAAGAAATTTCCGATTATTTTATATCTTACATATCCAAAACTATAATTATTATTAGATTTTCTTTTGCTTTTGTTATTAAATAGATTACTAATACATATAGATATAGAATCAGTAATATCATGTATTGCGCCAGATATTAAAGATATACTATTTGTTAAAATACCTCCTATAATTTCTAGAATGGAAAATATTAAATTTAATATAATTGTTATTTTATTATTATCTAATTTATCATTTAATATTGCTTGTTCATTATTTTTTTTCATATAACACCTCTCATAATAATTTTAACATATTTTATTTATTTGTACATACTTATAATATTGAAGAAATTTTATAATTTTAGTATAATTATCTCAGGTGATATTATGAAACTTATTAATTTATTAGATGTAAATTTTGAATTAGAATTAACTATATTATTTATTGTTATTATCCTATTAGTGTTAGCAATAATTTGTCTTACAATAATTAAGAAATTGAAGGAGAAAGATTAATGAAAAAGAAGTTAAATATATTTTATTGGTGGTTGTTTTGGATATTATTTTTAGAATATATTTATAGAATATTTATTATTAAAGATTTTTTTAGTGTTAATACTATTGTTGTAACAATATTTAGTTTTATTTTTATAACTATTTTTTCTTTTTTATTTAGTTTATTCAATGAAAAAGTAAATAAAATTTTGACTATAATTGTTAGCTTTGTAATAACTTTTTTTACATTAGCACAAATTGTTTATTATAATTTTTATAATTCTATATTTTCATTTTATTCTTTAACAACTGGGACTGGACAAGTATTACATTTTTGGACTATGATTGTAGAAGTTATTGGTAGAATATGGTATATATTTGCTTTAGTATTGGTTTTATACATTTTATTTTTAATATTTAATAAAAAATTATTTACTTTTGAAAAGAATAAGAAAAATACAAATATATTTATTTTGATTGGTTTATTAGTATCATTATGTACATCTATAATTATGATTAAAAATTATGATAAAAAGAGTTTATATTCACTTAATAATTTAGTATTTAAAACTCATGCTCCGATGCTTACTATAAATAAGACTGGTTTGCTTACTATGCAGAGCATAGATATTTATAGATATTTCTTTGGATTTGAAGAGAAAATAGATACTAAAAAAGAAGAGGCTAAAAAAGTAGAAAAAGTTGTTGAATATAATAAACTTGATATAAATTTTGATGAATTAATAAATAATACAAATGATGACACTATTAAAAGCATGCATGAATATTTTAATAGTATAGTTCCGACTGAAAAAAATAAATATACTGGTATGTTTAAAGGGAAAAATTTAATTTTTATTACAGCAGAGGCGTTTGATACGATTGCGATTGATGAAAATATTACACCTACATTATACAAAATGGCAAATAATAGTTTTGTTTTTAATAATTATTATCAACCATTATATCCAGTATCTACATCTGATGGTGAATATATGAATGTTACTAGTTTAATACCTAAAGAAGGTGTTTGGAGTTTTTATAAGACAAGTAAAAACTATATGCCTTTTGGGATAGGTAATATGTTTAAAAAATTAGATTATAATACTTATGGTTTTCATAATCATAATTATAATTATTATCATCGTGAAAAATCTCATACTAATATTGGTCTTACATATTATGGATGTGGTAATGGTTTAGAAAAGAAAATGAATTGTAAACATTGGCCTAATAGTGATTATGAAATGATAAAGGCAACTACTTCATATTATTTAAATGAAGATAAACCTTTTATGACTTATTATATGACTGTAAGTGGACACTTAAATTATAACTTTAGTGGAAATAATATGGCATCTAGAAACAAATCTAAAGTTAAAGATCTGGAGTTAAAAAATTCAATAAAAGCATATTATGCAACTCAAATAGAACTTGATAAAGCGATGGAAGAATTATTAAAACAATTGGAAGAAAACGGTAAATTAAATGATACATTAATTGTGATAGCGCCTGATCACTATCCATATGGACTTACTACTAAGGATATGAATACTGTTAGTAAAATTGATAGAACTGATAAATTTGAAAACTATCATACATCTTTAATAATGTATAACCCTCAAATAGAAAAAACTGAAATAAATAAAGTTATAAGTAGCTTAGATATTTTACCAACAATATATAACTTATATGGACTTGAATATGATTCTAGATTATTAATGGGTAAAGATATATTTAGTGATGATGAACACATTGTTATTTTATCCGACAGGAGTTTTATTACTTCTAAAGGTAAATATAATAGTGTAACTGGTGAATTCTCATCATCTGATGTATCTCAAGAATATATAGATAGTATTAATAAAATAGTTAATGATAAATTTAAAATGTCTTCGTTAATACTCGAAAAAAATTATTATAATGAGTTAGGTTTATAGTATGAAAATTAAAGTAAAAGATTTTGATTTAAAAAGTAGTTTAATGAGTGGTGCTTGTTTTAGAGCAGTGGAAGAAAGTGATGGAAGTTTTACTAATATATTAAGTGATAGAGTAATTAACATTAAACAAATTGATGATGAGTTAATAGTAAAATCAAGTAATGAAGATAATTTATTAGAAATTATTACTAATTATTTTGATTTAGATAGAGATTATAATAAAATAAACAATGAAATTCTAAAAAATAATTATGAATTCAAGGATATAATAGATAAATGTCATGGATATCATATATTAAATCAAGATTCATTTGAGATGTGTATAAGTTATATAATTAGTCAAAATAATAATATTAAAAGAATAAGTGCGTCTATAAATAAATTATGTGAGTTATATGGTAAAGAAATATTATTTAATAATAAAAAGTATTATTTATTTCCAACATATGACAAAATCAAAAATTTGAGTGAAGAAGATTTCAATGTATTAAAAGTTGGTTTTAGAAATAAGTATTTAGTTGATTATTTATCTAAATATGAAGAGTTTATTGATTTAAATAATTTAAATACTACTCTTGCTTTTAACAAGTTATTAACAGTTAAAGGAATTGGTCCAAAAGTAGCATCATGTATATTACTTTTTGGATATAAAAGATTAGATGTTTTTCCAATAGATACATGGGTTAAACAATTTGTATCTAATAGATATAATATAAAAAATAATTATAATGATATTATGAAATTTACAAGCGAAAAATTTAAGGAATATACAGGTTTAGCAATACAATATATGTACCATTATAATAGAAATATTAATGAAGAAAAAGAGTAATCTTTCTTCATTTTTTAATGATAATATGTTATATTATAATAGGTGAAATAATATGAAGGGTAAAACATTTAAATACATTATATTAATATTTTTTTTGATATCTTTAAATGCCTTTATATTTGGATACATATATAAACAAGAATATAAAAATATAACAAATGGATTTTATTTAAATGGTGATGATGAAGTTACACTAGAATATGGTGATAAATATAAAGAAGATGGATTTACTGTACTTATAAATGGAAAGAATTATGAGAAAAATGTTAGTATTGAAACAAATCTTGATGAAAATAAAATAGGCGAGTATAAAATTAAATATAAACTTAGTTTAATAATGGTGGAAAAAACAATTGAAAGGACAGTTAAAATTGTTGATACTAAAAAACCAACGTTAACAATTAATACAGATAAAGATATATATTTATCAGAAGGAGATAAAGTACCTGATATAGAGTATAATGCTACTGATAATTATGATGGGGATCTAACCAGTAAAGTTAAAATTACATCAAATGTTGATACATCTAAAAAAGGAAATTATAAAATTATTTATGAAGTAAGTGACTCTAGTAATAATACTATATCAGATAGTATAAATGTACATGTACAGAATAAGTTTGAACATACATATGTTAAAGTATCAATAAAAAATCAAACATTAGAGTATTATCAAAAAAATAAAGTTGTATTTAAAACAGATGTTACGACTGGTAGAAATAATGGTACACCTACTGGAAATTATAAAGTAATAAGGAAAGCAAGAAATACATATTTAATGACAAAAGAATATAAAACATTTGTAAAATATTGGATAGGTTTTTTAGGCTCAAGTTATGGTATTCATGATGCTTCTTGGAGAAAAAAGTTTGGTGGGAAAGAATACTTAACTAATGGTTCACATGGATGTGTAAATATATCTACAAGTGCTGCTGAAAAATTATATAGTATGATTGAACTTGGTACTCCAATATATATAAGAAAATAATATTTAAAAAAGTATAATTTACTATTGATTAATATAATCTTTTATGATATTCTTTTAAAGAGGTAAAAATATGAATAATATCATAACAAATAACAATTTTATATTAAGTAGCTGTTTAGTTGATAATATTTGTTTTGATTTTTTACATTTCTCATCAATTTAATTGATGAGATTTTTTTTGCCTTAAGAAGGAGGAAAGAATGAAAAAGAAAAAATTATTACTTGATATTAATGATAAACCACCTATATTAAAATGGTTTATTCTATCATTACAACATGTTTTTGCGATGTTTGGAGCAACTATATTAGTACCAATACTAGTTAATAATAGTTGTGGTAGTGAGGTATTATCAATACCAGTCGCATTAATATCATCTGGAATTGGTACATTAATATATATTGCTTGTACTAAAGGAAGAAGTCCTGTGTACCTAGGAAGTTCATTTGCTTTTATAACACCTATGATAGTTGGTTATTCAATTGCTGGAAGAGAAAGCGTATTTACAGGTATTATGGCAGTTGGACTTACTTATGTATTGGTTGCATTAATAATAAAGTTAGTGGGCAAAAAATGGATTAATAAAATATTACCACCTATAGTTGTAGGACCAATGATAATGATTATAGGTTTGTCATTAGCGCCAACTGCAGTAGAAGAAATAGGTCTTAATAATGACACTGTTTCTATAAAAAATATAATAGTTGCATTAACGGCATTTTTAACAACAGGAATACTTGCTGTTAGGGGAAAAGGTTTCTTTAGAATAATACCATTCTTAATGGGAATAATTGCTGGATATGTGATGTCTATGATTTTAGGAATCGTTGATTATGCACCTATAGTGTCTGCTGGTATTATTGAAATTCCAAAATTTTATATTCCATTTGTACACTATTCAATAAACTTTGGTAGCATATTAACAATAGTTCCAATAGCACTTGTTACAATGGCGGAGCATATTGGTGATCATAAAGTTTTAGGGGAAATAATTGATAAAGATTTATTAAATGATCCAGGTCTTGATAGAACATTAATGGGAGATGGTCTTGCAACATTTGCAGCTGGTATGATAGGTGGGCCTGCCAATACTACATATGGGGAAAATACATCTGTAGTTGGAATGACTAAAGTTGCATCTGTTTGGGTTTTAGGGCTTGCAGCTTTAATAGCAATCATGTTTGGTTTCTTAGGTCAATTAACTGCAATAATATCATCAATACCATCAGCAGTACTTGGTGGTGTATCAATATTATTATATGGATTTATATCAGTTAATGGTTTGAAAGTATTAATACAAAATAAAGTTGATTTTGAGAATATAAAAAATGTTATAGTGGCCTCTTCAATGTTAGTGTTAGGCTTAGGTGGAGCGGCAATATCAATTGCTACTAAAAACTTTTCATTGTCAATTTCTGGTATGAGTTTAGCTGCTATAATAGGTATATTATTAAATTTATTAATAAAGGAAAAAAAATAATGAAAGAAATAGTTTTAAATCATCCATTGATTACGCATAAATTAAGTATATTAAGAGATAAAAATACAAGTACTAAAGAATTTAGAGAATTAATAAGTGAAATATCCGTATATTTATGTTATGAGGCAACTAAGGATGCTACCATGTATGAAAAAGTTATTGAAACTCCACTAACTAAAATGAAAACTAAAGTTATAAATGATGATGACTATGCTTTTATTCCAATTTTAAGAGCTGGCATGAGTATGGTTGAAGGGATAATAAAAGTTATACCAAATGCTAAAATAGGGCATATCGGATTATATAGAAATGAATCCACACTAGAACCAGTTGAATATTATTATAAGGTACCACTAAATATATCCAAACGAAAAGTGTTTGTGCTTGATCCAATGCTTGCGACTGGAGGAAGTGCGGTGGCAACAATAGACAGATTAAAAAAAGATGGTGTGAAGGATATAAAATTTTTATGTATTATAGCATCCCCTGAAGGAATTAAAACGTTAAAAAAGTTTCATCCTGATGTTAAAATTTACTGTGCGTCAATGGATGAGTGCTTGAATGAAAAAGGATATATTCTTCCTGGACTAGGAGATGCTGGAGATAGGGTTTACGGTACAAAGTAAACCTTTTCTTTTTTTTAATACTTAACTAATTAAGTGTGCTATAATTAATATATGATGAAAAATGTATTTAATAAAAAAAATATTTTGTATTTATTTTTAACTATCTTTTTAATAGTGATTACATCTATACTAATGAATAGTAGTTTTTATGATATGATAATTACATTTGATAAAAAAATCATTAGTTCTGTAAGTTACATAGTTAATACTTATTATACAAACTTTTTTAGTATATTAACAAATTTTGGTGATTGGTATATACCAATTGTTATTATTGTATGTATTTTATTATTTATTAAAAACAAAACATATTTTTATATATTAGCATCAGGTTATGCATTTTCTGGATTAATAGTATTTGTATCAAAGATGTTAACACAAAGACCAAGACCTGATTTTGCATTAATAGATATTCCTAAAAGTTTTAGCTTCCCTAGTGGGCACACATTAACATCAATAGTATTTTATATTACTTTATGGTATTTATTAACTTACAAGTCTAATAAAAAAGTTAAAATATTAACATTTATATTAACTATAGTGTTAGTTTTATTAGTTGGAGTGTCAAGAATATATTTAGGCGTTCACTATTTTTCTGATGTTATTGGTGGTATAATATTATCAATACCAATATTAACAATAATATTTAATGTTACAAAGAAAGTGTTGAGGTGAAATTATGAGAGGATTAGCATTAGAAGGCGGAGGAGCTAAAGGAGCTTATCAAGCTGGAGCAATTAAAGCACTAAATCAAAGAAAAATATTTTTTGATGGTGTTGCTGGTACTTCAATTGGGGCTATAAATGCAGCACTGTATGCCTGTGGTAATTTTGAAGGGTTGTATCATTTATGGCCTGAGATGGACAGTAAATATATATTTGGAATAGATGGTAAAATTTTGAATGATATTTCGAATAAAAAATTTAAACTAGATGATATTAAAGAAGGAATAGGTTCTATATCTAAAATTATAAAGAACTTGGGCGTTGATAATAAAAATGTTAAAAAATTATTAGAAAAAAATATTAGCGAAGACAAATTAAGAAAAAGTAAAATTGATTTTGGATTAATAACATATAATTTAAGTGATAGAAAACCGGTTGAAATTACAAAAGAAAATATTCCGCAAGGTAAATTGATTGAATATATTATTGCTAGCTCATACTTACCAATATTTAAATTCGAAAGAATAATAGATGATAAATATTATATAGATGGTGGGATTTATCAAAATTGTCCAATAGATATGTTTTTAAGAGACGGATACGATGAAGTATATGTTATAAGAAACTGGGAGAATAAAAAATTAAAGTATGATAAATCAACTAAAACTAAAATTAATATTATTACTCCAAGTGAAGATTTAGGTTCAATAATGACATTTGAAAAAAGTGTATCCGAATATAGAATGAAACTTGGTTATTATGATACTATAAAATTTCTAGACAAGTTAGATGGAAAAAAATATTATTTTAAACCATATGATGAAAACTATTATACTCATTTATTTGATAGTGTTACTCTTAAAAGAATGCTTAAAAAATATAACACTTCTTTATTAATTAAAAATAATAAAACATTTATTATAAATATAATTGAAAAAGTTTGTGAAGAGTTAAAGATAAATAGATTTAAAGTGTACAACATGCCATTGTTAATAACTAAATTAAAATATTATATGGTAAAACATAAAAAGAGTGAATATTATGATTTTATAAAAAATATAAAAGTGAACTTTGAATAGAAAAGTTCACTTTTTTTAAATTATATATTGATATTTTTATATATTATGATAAAATATATATGCAGCGCAGGTATAGTTCAACGGTTAGAATGTGGCCTTGCCAAGGCTAAGATGTCGGTTCGATTCCGATTACTTGCTCCATTTGAAATCTGCTCGAACTTTTCGAGTTTTGATAAATAACTAATCCAATTTGGATTAGTTTTTTTGTGTTATTTAAAACTATCCTACTCTAAAAAGAAAGGATGGAACTATGGTAAATATTATTAAGGAAGAACTATCATTAGAAGAATCATTAAGAAAGAAAATTGAGTTTATATGTGATTTTACTAATAACAAACCTACTATTATTAATGGTAGTATAAGAAAAATTGATAAAACTAATTTAACTTATATTGAACCACATAGAATAATTATTAATAATACAACATTTTTTGCTTTCAATTATTCTAATGAAATATTTATTGAGAATTTATCTAATGAGATTAAATTGTCAGAATTAGAAGATTATTTAAAAACTATATAAATACTACTATTCCTTGAATAAGGTATTGTCATTTTATAAAGATAATTATATTTTATCAAAAGAAGATAAGGATTCTTTTATCAACTTTATCAATCAAGTAGATAATACAAGCAAAGAATATGATAAGATACAAACTTTATCTAATACATTAGTTACTGCTCATGAACAATTAAAAGATAAGAATAATAAGATTAAAACTCTAACTGAGAATAATGAAGCACTTAATTTAAGAGTTAAGACTTTAAATAATACGATTAAAGAAAAGGATAATGAAATATCATTTTTGAAATCTAAAATACAAGATATACAAAATACTCTTGAATATTGGAAAGACAAGTTTGAAAAACTAATATCATTTCTACATAGCAAACTTCATAGTTGGTATGATAAAGACGATAAATATATCGACGTTGTTAATGATATGTATGAAGATAATGTTTTAGAAGATGAAGATATTGAAGAATTAGATTTAAGTAAAGAAAAAGATGACTTTGAAAGATAAATTGTGTGAATTACTGAAATATGTGCTATAATGGTTTTAGGAGGGATATAATGGAACAAGTATTAGAAAAATTAGATATGTCTATGAAAGAACTAACTTTAGATTTAGTAAAATATAAAGAAGATAGCCCAATGTATCAAAAAGCTCTAGTTACACTAGCTAAAGTTTATCAAGCATTTAATTCAGCTTATGATTTAGCAGCAACAGACAATAAAAATGTACCATATTATATTAAATATGCAGATATTGAAGGAATAAAGACATTATTAACAAATGCTGGTTATTTAGAGGAATCAAAAAAAACTGGAAGACGTTAATAATTATAATTATAGTGATTAGTTGTTTATCAACTTTGCTATTAGGAGTTTTGAATAACCTTTGTTATCGCTCCAGATTGATAGGAAACTCGGAAATTAACTTCTGAGAGTAATAAATGCTAACTAGAAATAGTTAGTTTTTTTGT
>CAKOJN010000002.1 GCA_934090685.1 uncultured Bacilli bacterium | reverse complement strand
TTTGTTAATAATATTATACCATATTATTGATAAAAATAGTAATACAATGGTATTGATATGTCAAATAAGATTAAAATATATAAAAAAAATAGAGATTTCTCTCTATTATTATTCATATTGGTAGCGACGGAGAGATTCGAACTCACGACCTCCTGGGTATGAACCAGATGCTCTAGCCAACTGAGCTACATCGCCATTTCAAACAGTGGTTTAATTATATCAAATAAATTTATCATAATCAATAGAAAAATTAAAAAAAGTATACATTTAGTATACTTATTGAATATTATTGTTATTATCAACGCTTGTAAATTGTGGTTCATCTACATTTGGAACTTCTTGCTGAGACATCGGTTGTGCAGTTGGTTCACTAGGTACAAATGTACTTGCAGGTGTTTCATTTACAGGTTGAGTTGCAACTTCAGGATTTATATTAACCATTGGTTCTTGTGGCATTTGTTGTTGAGGCATTTGCATTGGTTGTTGATCATTTGTCACAAATTGATTATTATTCATTTGTTGTGGCATTTGTTGTTGATTGTTTGCCATGAATTGATTATTATTCATCTGAGGTTGATTATTCATATTTTGATTATTATAATTATTATTCATTCCTTGTTCTACTACTGTTGACTTATCAAATCCCATTATCAACATACATATTGGTAAAAAGAATATTGTACACACTGCGAATCCAGTTGACTTACCCAATTTTTTAGCAATTTGAAAATAAGCAACTAAAATACAGAAATAATTAGCAATTGGAATTAAACATAACCATCCTGGTAAACCACCCATTTCAAGTAATACCCACATGTTATAGATTGGTACTATTGGTGCCCAACCTGGTTTTCCGAACTTCTTAAATAGTTTAATCATTGCAATTAATGAAACAATTCCTACCGCTAATGAAATCAATAATGTAACAATAACTGTACCACCAGCAACAGCTCCCATAGTGGCATCAAGTCCATCTAATGATGAAGTACCATAATCTCCATATCCATAATCGTAACTATAATCCATTTTACTTCCTCCTACTCTATAATATATAAAAAGTATACCATTGTGATATACTATTTGTCAATTTAGTTTAAATCAAAATTTATATTTTCTTTACTAAGTTTTATCTTATAAATCTCATTGATTTTATAATTGCCTTTTAATTTTATTGGTATATAATCACTAGTAAATCCATGTAAATAACCATCTTGTTTAACTTCTTCTATTAAAACGTCATCTTCTTTATCAATATGTTTTAAATAATACTCTTTTTCTAACTTATTTGATAAATCTATTAACCTTCTTACTCTATCTTTCTTAATATTACCAGGTATTTTATCTTTCATTCTTGAAGCAACTGTACCACTTCTATCAGAATATGGAAATACATGTATTTTAGTAAAACCAATTTCTTCACAAAAATCTAATGTTTCTTTAAAATCCTCTTCAGTTTCTCCAGGGAATCCTACGATAACATCTGTAGTAAGTGAAATATCATTTCTATTTTCTCTTATTTTATCAACCAACTTTTTAAAATATTTTTTATCATATCTTCTATTCATTAATTTTAATATATGATCACTACCTGCTTGTAGTGGTATATGTAAATGTGATACAAATTTATTATTGTTCTTAATAATATCCATCATCTTATCATCAAGTTCAACTATTTCTACAGAAGAAAGTCTTATTCTCTTAATTTGATTAACTTTTGATATTTCATTTATTAAATCAGATAATCTTTTACCATCACTATTATATTGACCTGTATGAATTCCTGATAAAACGATCTCTTTATGTCCTGATAATGCTAGATCATTTACTTCCATAAGACATTTATTAAACTCTTTACTTCTAACTCTTCCTCTTACATATGGAATAATACAATAACTACAAAAATTATTACATCCATCTTCTATTTTAATAAATGCCCTATGGTGATGTTTATATCCTTTGATTTCCATATCATCAAAATCAATATCATCTTTATTCATATCTTCAAAGTCAACAATTCTTTTATGATTAGATTCATATTCTTTTAAATATTCTAATATTTTATGTTTATTTTTATTTCCTAAAATAATATCAGCGTCAATTAAATCTTCTATTTCAGAATTTCTAAACTGACAAAAACAACCCATTGCGATTACAATGGCGTCTTTATTGTTTTTCTTTATATTATTGATTACTTGTTTACTTTTATTATCAGCAGTATTAGTAACAGTACATGTATTTATGATACATATATCTGCATTATCTTCTACTTCTTCATAACCTTTTTCTAAAAATAAATTTCTTATGAATTCACTTTCATAAGAATTTACTTTGCAACCTAATGTTTTTATTAAAAACTTTTTCATTCTAACGATAACCTGAACTCCTTAAGAATACTTAAAAATTCTTCTTCTTTTAAATAATTTTCTGGTGGAGTTACTTCCTTTTCTTGTATTTCTATTTTATTTACTTTAGGTGCACCACTACCTATATCTTCTTCTTTATATGTTAAAGAAATATTACTAGCATTTTTAACTAATTGTTCATAACTAATTATTGCTTTTTTCTCTTGTTCTTCTTCATATTTTTGTATAGCTACTTGATTGTCATTAAGACCTAAAGAATTCATTCTTTCTTTTGTTTTCTTTTCAAGTTCTTCACTTGATATTACTGCTTCTTCTTCCTCGGATGATTCATAATCATTAATAACATCATCATATGTTTTTACTTGTGGAATATTTACTTGTGTATATAGTGGTTCATTTTCTTTTATAGTATCTTCCTTAGTTTGTGCGATTAATTTATCTAAATCATCTAATATATCTCCATCATCTTCTATTTTTTCAATATTATCATCTATTTTACTATTAACTATTTTGTCATTAATAGAAGTTTCCTCATTCTTAGTTTTTTCAGCATTGATTATTTCAAGATACTGTATCCTAGTTTTAACAAGTGCCATAATAAGCACAGCAAAAATAATAAGCATTAATACCAAAAATATTATAAAATAATCCCCAGTCATAAATAAATCCATAAAATCACTAAAGTTCTCCATTTTTATCCCATTCCTTCAAGTATTTTAAAATAGATGCAATTGTTAAAGGAACAGTTTCAGTTCTTAAAACATCATTTCCAAGAGACGTTTTAATAAAGCCTTTTTCTTCTAACATATCCTCTTCTATTTTTGAAAGACCACCTTCTGGTCCAAATACTAAACTAATTTTATCATGAGAATTTTTAGGTGTTAATACTTTACATATGTTTTTTACATCAGCATTGTCAAGTGAGCACATTATATTTACACCTTGTATACATTCAATGTTTTTAGGAGAAATAATGGATTCTAACTCAGGTTTAGTAATTCTGTATGACTGTTCCGTTGCTTCTTTAATAATTTTATTCCATCTAGTAAGTTTCTTTTCATAATCTTTTTTTGGTAATTTGTATTTACAATGGGCATATTCTACTACTACAAACTTAGTAATACCAAGTTCAGTACCATGTTTAAATATATAACTCATCTTTTCATCGACTAAGAAAGGCACATAAACAATAAACTCATTTAAATCCTCTTCACTCTTAAATACACTTTTAATGTTACATGAAGTTAAATCTTTATTAAGAGAACAAATATAACTTGTCTTATCATATACAACAATTATTTTATCATTTTCTTTCATTCTCATAACATTTTTAATATGATTAAAGTCATATTCATGCAAGTATAAAGTATTGTCTTTTTTACTTTTAGAAAAATATTGTTGCATACTT
The DNA here is from genome assembly GCA_934090685.1 of uncultured Bacilli bacterium. Taxonomy (GTDB): domain Bacteria; phylum Bacillota_I; class Bacilli_A; order RF39; family UBA660; genus CAG-1000. The sequence goes on along the minus strand of CAKOJN010000002.1, from coordinate 208,729 downwards.
CTTCCTCCTTATTTTAGAATTACTATTGTTTCACCAATATTAAAATTATTTAATTTATAGTCTAAAACTCTTTTATCTGTTTTTAAATATTCATGAGTAGATTCTTTTAACACACCAGTTCCTTTACCATGAACAATTACAATTTTTTTAGAACCTATACGAGCACAATTATCAATGAAATTTTTTATCATCGCTATAGCTCCATATCTATCATAACCATGTATATCTAAATGAGGAGCATTATATAAAAATGGGTCTACAAATTTTCTCATAACATCACTCTTTTTTCAACTTAATTATAATAAAAGAAGCGTCAAATTACAATATTAATTTCTCTTATATTTAGTAAGTTTCATATTAGTGTCAAGATATGGGGTACCTATTACGTTTTCTGAAATATTCTTTCCATTTTCTACAATAACAGGAACCTCATTTACAAAAGTATATACTATATAACTATCGTAAGTATAAAATGCATTAACGAGTCTATAACCATATGGAGTTGTAAGTTCAAACCCTTTTCCATACCAAAAATAATTCGCATCAAAATTTTTTGTATTAGATGATTTTATAGCTCTTTTAGAATAAATTTTTTGTGGAATAAATGGTTGTTCTACAATATTAACAATGTGTTCTCCTTCAAAATACAAAATATCATCATTAATATATTGCATATTATCACTTCCTTTAGTTCCTTATTATACAAGAAAAAAAGCAAGTAATCAATAATTACTTACTTAATGCTTCAACTAAATCAGCTTTTTTCATAGTTGATTTAACTTCAATACCATTCTTTTGACATTCAGCTTTTAATTCAGCTACTGTTAACTTAGAATAATCTTTTTTAGCTTCTACAGTTTTTTCAACTTTCTTTTCAACTACTTCTTTTTCTTTCTTAGGAGCTTTTCCCTCTAATGCATCTTTAGAAATTTGAACTAATTTAGTAAATTCCTCTGGTGCGAAGATAGCAAGTTCACTAAGCATTTTTCTATTAATATCAATATTTGCTTTCTTAAGACCATTAATAAATTTAGAATAAACTATATCATTATTTCTACAAGCAGCATTGATTCTTGTAATCCATAATTTTCTAAAGTCGTTAGCTCTTTTCTTTCTATCATTATAACTATAAGCTCCACTATGGAATAATTGTTCTTGAGCAGTCTTATATAATCTATGTTTACTTCCAAAGTATCCTTTAGCTCTTTTTAATACTTTTCTTCTTCTATTTTTAGATACTACTCCACCTTTAACTCTTGTCATCTTGTACCTCCTACTTTACTAGTCCTTTGTATCTTTTAGCATCTCCGCTACTAAGTACAGAACCCTTTCTTGCTTTTCTATTGAAATCTCTAGATTTCTTTCCACTATTATGGTTAGCTCCTACATGTCCTATTTTAGTTGAACCTGAGTTTCTAACTTGAATTTTTTTACTTATACCACCATGTGATTTCATTTTTGGCATATTTTTCTTCCTCCTTTATTTTTTTGGTGCTAAGAATAGTTGCATACTTCTACCTTCCATTTTAGGCATAACTTCTATATCTGCAACATCGTTTAGACTTTCTGCAAATTTCATTATCACATCACGACCTAACTCTGGATGTGCAAGTTGTCTACCTTTGAATCTAACAGCAACTTTAATTTTATGTCCTTTTTCTAGATAATTTCTAGCATTTCTAGACTTAGTATCAAAGTCACCTTTATCAATAGTGACACTTAATCTATACTCTTTCATTTCTAGATTTTGTTCCCTTTGTTTCTTTTTTGCTTCCTTTTCTCTTTTTTGTTTCTCATATCGAAACTTATTGTAATCAATAATCTTACATACTGGATTTTTAGGATCATTATTTAATAATACTAAATCAAGTCCAGCAGCCTTTGATAAAGTTAAAGCATCTGATATATTCTTGTTGCCCATCTTTTCTCCATTAGGTCCAATTACCATTACATTAGGATAAGTTATTTGTTCATTGATTTGAACTTCGTTTTGCTTAGCTATTGCTAACACCTCCATATTTTCATTTAAAAAAGTGGATCTAGAGTCCACTTTAAAAAACTTTTTATAAGATAAATAAGCTTTTTACCAATACATTATTGTATCTGGTGAAGAGTGGATCTCTTTCTTTCTTTTTCAACATCTAAGATTATATAGTAAATATATGTGTTTGTCAAGAGTTTATAACTAATTTTGCTTAAACTTCTTAACAAATGAATCTAAATACTCTTCTAATGTATCCTGATTATCTTTTTGAGTAGGAATTTCTTCATAAACTTGCATATTCTTAGATACAACTGGTAACTGTTCCATACCATAAATATAAGCAGCTTTTTCATCTTCATTCATTTCTTCCAAAAGTGCTACTAATGTATTATTATATACAGGAGAGTCACTTAACATTAACTTAATATTACCCTCTTCTCCTTTTAGTAAAGTACTTCTTGAATTGATTCTATGGTATTCTTCACCAGTTACAAATTCATAAAACGAATAATCTGTACCATCAAACGCACATTTAATTATTAAAGGAATTCTAATAATATTATGAGTTTTTGTATTAATAATTTCAACTGAATAATTATTTAATATTATTCCACAGTCTTTAAAAAAACTTAAATCACTTTTATTAAATTCTTCAATTAATTTAGAATCTGCTAAAATAGCTTTTTTATAAATATTCTTTGTCTTTTTCATATGCCACCCCATTCGCTATATATTATACTTCAAAATATTAAAAAAGGCAATCAATTAATATTGAATGCCCCATATTACTTTATGTTTTGCTTCTTTACCACATACAACGCAATGTTCGTTTTTACAATGTTCATTTTCTAAAATACATCTAGATTTAGTTCCTCTTATTTCTTTCATCTTAAGTTCACATGCTTCATCTCCACACCATGGTGCTTTAACAAAACCAGGATGATTTTCCATTATTTCTTTCACATCACCTAATGTTTTAGCTTCATAAGTCTTAGATTTTAAATTATTAAGTGCCTTATTATAAAGATTGTTTTGAATAGCATCCATTAGATTAACTACTTTATTTGTGACATCATTTAATTTAATTATTTCTTTTTCTAAAGTATCTCTTCTAACTAAAGTAACAGAATCATTTTCTAAATCTCTTTTGCCTATTTCAACTCTAACTGGCACTCCATTAACTTCTGCTTCAGCAAACTTAAAACCTGCTGATTTATCAGAACAATCTATGTAACTACTAACTCCTTTTAATATTAATGATTCATTAATCTTTTTAGCAATAGATATAAGTTCTTCATCATCTTTAATTGGTATTATAACAACTTGTTTAGGTGCAATCTTAGGTGGCAAAACAAGTCCTCTATCATCAGAATGTGACATTATTAAAGCACCCATCATTCTTGTAGATGAACCCCATGATGTTTGATAAACATATTCAAATTCATTATTTTTGTTTACGAACTTTATATCATAATTCTTAGCAAACTTTTGTCCAAAATAATGACTAGTTGCTGACTGTAAAGACACTCCATTTTGCATAAGAGATTCAACTGTTAAAGTATACTCTGCTCCTGCAAACTTTTCTTTTTCAGTTTTCTTACCAGTTATTACAGGTATAGCTAAATAGCTTTCAAAAAATTCTTTATAAACTTCTAGCATTCTTCTAGTTTCTTCCTCTGCCTCTTCCTTAGTAGCATGAACAGTATGTCCTTCTTGCCATAAAAATTCACGTGTTCTTAAAAATGGTCTTGTTTCTTTTTCCCATCTAATAACACTACACCATTGATTATATAACTTTGGTAAATCTCTATATGTTTTTACTGTGCTTCTATAGTAATCACTAAATAACGTTTCACTAGTTGGTCTAAAAGCAAGTCTTTCTTCTAACTTTTTGCTTCCCCCTAATGTTACCCAAGCTACTTCCGGAGCAAACCCTTCTACTAATTCTGCTTCTTTTTTTAACATACTTTCTGGTATTAATACTGGCAAGTATACATTTTGATGTCCTAATTTTTTGAACATTGAATCCATAATACTTTGCATTTTCTCCCATATAGCATAACCATTTGGTTCTAAGATTACAAAGCCTTTAACAGATGAATAATCAGCAAGTCTAGCTGCTTTTACTACATCAGTATACCATTTTGCAAAATCTTCACTTCTTAAAGTAATTTTATCATTTTTCATATTTCCTCCTTAAAAATAAAAAAGAACAGTACATAAGGAGTCATTTAAGACGGTACCATCCTTTATTTAACTTACTTTAATATAACGGTTCCCCGGACATGATTAGTGTCATATAAGAAGATAGGAATTAATAAATATTATTACTAGTTCTCACTGTCCTAGTTTCACTTTAGATAAGGGATTTATTAATATTTCTTCAGATTTATGTATAAATTTTAACAAATGTTATTTAATTTGTCAATATTTACACAAAAAGTGTAAAATTGTGTTTTTTATCATATTTGTCCTTCCATTAAATAAAATATTGTGTTATACTTTAATGCTCTTGGAGGTGTATTTTATGAATTTATTAAACTATGTTACTAAGATAACAGGAATAAACAATAATTATTTTACTTCATCTATAGAGTCCCTATTAGTATTATTTATTCTTAGATTGGTAGATAAAGTATTTCAATTTATAAATAACAAATTTAATAAAAATGACAAAAATAAATATAAATTAAATAAAAGAATACATTTAATTACTAATATAATTATTATTATAGCTTTTGTTATTATATGGCAAGATTATTTTAAAAACTTTCTTACTCTAATAAGTTTTGTTTCAGCAGCGTTAACATTTGCATTAAGAGATATTATTTTAAATTTTTTCTCAGGTATTTATATTAAAATAAATAAACCATTTAATGTAGAAGATAGAATTGAAATAAATGATAATATTGGAGATGTTATTAATATTAATTATTTAAACTTTGAGATATTAGAAGTCAAAGAAGAAGAAAAAGGAGAACAAAGTACTGGTATAATTATACAAATACCTAGTTCTAAAATATTTAATTATCCAATTAAAAATTATTCAAAAGCATTTAAATATATATGGAAAGAAATGGAAATTAATGTTCCTATAGATTCTGATATTGAAAAAGATAAAAAAACATTATATAAGATTATTAATTCTAATGAAACATTAAAAAAGATTCCAAATAAAATGAAGAATCAATTAAATAATGTAGTTGGTGAATATAGAATATATTATAATAATTTAGATCCAATTATTTATACAAGTGTTGTAGATAATCATGTGAAACTAACTATTAGGTTCTTATGTCACCCTAAAAAAGTGAGAAATATTGAAAGTGATTTATGGAATAAAATATTACTTGCTAATAAAGAAGGTAAAATTAAATTATTTGTAGATTAAAAAAGAGAAAAATTATTTTCTCTTTTTGTCTGATTCTAATTTCTTTTCAATTTCTTTTACTACTTTTAAAGCTTGTTTTCTAACTTCATCAGCAGCTTTTTCTACAACTGGAGTTCCTTTTTCTAAAGCATACTTATATAAATCTTCAGCTTTAGCTTTAATAACTTCAGCCTTTTCTAAAGCTATTTTTTGAACTTTTTCTTTATCTAAAGTAGCTAACTCAGCTTGAAGAGTTTCTACTTTATATAATAGTTCATCTTTAACTTCATCTAGGTCTACTTCTTTAGCTTTACTAACTAGATCTTCTAATTTTCTTTTTAATACCTTTCTTGTCTTTTCACCACTATCTGGTGCGAATAAAAGTCCTAGCCCTGCTCCTATAGCAGCTCCTGCGATAAATTTTCCAAGTCCACTTTTTTTACTCATATTCTTCTTCCTCCCTTTTAGTTTTTCTTTTTGGTTTCATTAATTTTTTTAATTTTGATGTTATAAAACTAATAACAGTTTCACTAATAACACCAAATCTATCTGTTGTAAAATTAATTACATTAAATAGCCTATCAAATGAGCTTAATTTCTCTGTAACATCATCAATTAACTCATCTACTTTAGTAATAGTAAATATTAATTTAATGCCTACTATTATAGCTACTACTAAAAGCACTATAAGTAGAAAATATATTATAATTGGTAACATTTCATTTAGATATTCCATTATTAATCCTCCTTATCATACATTGAATCAATTAGATTAAATAAATCATGTTCTAGTGTACTATCTGATACTGTATCATTACTAACATCTATTGTTTCTTTTACTTTATCTTCTAACTCACCTATTGATACTTCTGGAGTTTGTTCTTCAACTTTAGAAATATAATCTTCTATTTTATTAGCTTTAGTATTAATTGCATCTACTGCATCATTAATATCATTAATGCTTTCTTTAATAGTACTTGTTGATAATTTATTCATTGTGTTTAATGTATCCTCAAGATCATCTTCTAGTGTTCCATATGCTTTTTTTCTTACTGAATCATATGTAGTAGCACTATCACTAGCAACAACAACATTTTCTTTTTCTTTTGCTTTAGCAACTATTTCTTCTTTCCTATAGTCCTTATCTAAGATACCATATATTGGAGAAATAACAGGACTAGGTTTAAATACTTTAGGTTGTTCTACCTCAACAGGTTTTTGAACTTCTTTCTTATATGAAGATGTTCTTGACTCATAATCCATTACATTTCTTCTTGGAGGTAACTCCTCATCATCAAATTGAGTAAAATTAAATGATGATTTTTCAGGTTTAAATAGCTCTCTTTCATTTCTATATGATGGTTCTTCCTTAACAACATCCCTCTCAGGTTTCTTTGGTGTTGCAGGCTCATCAACATACCCAGTAATCTTTATTTCTGAAACTCTAGGAGTATCATCAACTTCTTCTTTTTTTATTTCTCTTTTAAATTCTCTCTTAACTGGTTTTTCTATTTTAATATCTTCATCTGCTTCTTCAATATATTCCTCATCATAAAATATATTCTTTAGTTTTGTAAAAACTCCCATTTTGCACCTCTTTCTGACAATTCATTCTTTTTTCTCATCCTCTTCTATATATTGTAAAATATTTTTAGAATCATTTTTACTATCAGGTTGTGGAATACTGTATACAGACTCTTTTGAATCTAAATCATTTTCTCCAATATATTTTTCAATGATTATATCGTTATACTTTATAGAATTTAATATTGAGATACTTCTAGATATTGCATACCTTAGCTCACTTTGTTTTACCTCTACTTCTATTATAGCATAATTATAACACAACTCAACAAAAAAGTTATCATTATTTTTAGTTATTCTTAAGTAACCAGTTTTATCATCATGGTCAAATTCAAAGAATTCATAGTCAGATTCATCATGCTCTTTAATATATTTATTTTTATAATAATAACCTACCACATCTACATTCATATAGTATTTAGTATTATCAGATAATAAGACCTGACTATAGTCTCTATCTGAATACACACTAAATTCTATTGGCAAATTATATCTATAACCTTTATTATTAACGTTATATAATTTATTATTCTCATTTATAGTTAATTTTATAATATCTTCATTTGATAAATTATTTAAAGAATAAGCACTACATCCAGTAAATAAAAACAAACAAAATACTATAATTACTTTCTTATACATATTCATCTCCTATATTACATTAAAAATTATAACAAATTATTTATTCTTTAACAACAGAAATATAATTAATATTTTTACCTTTAGAAATAAATTTATCCTCATACTCTGTAGTAAACTTATCAAAATAATTAGTATTACATTTAATAATTTTATATCCATAATCTAAGAATGACTCAGTTGAATATTCAAATAAATCGTCATTATCTGTTTTCATTTCAATTTTCTTTTCACTATTAAATATATTATCATATTTCTCTAAAAATATTTTAGATGATAATCTTCTTTTCTCATGTCTTTTCTTAGGCCATGGATCAGAAAAATTAAGGTACATTTTATCAATCTCATGATCAAATACATCACTTATATTAAATGCATCAAAACATATTAATTTTAAATTATTTAATTTTAAAGATTCTAACTTTTTAACTGCTGATACTAAAGGACTATCATATTTTTCAATACCAATATAATTTGTATTTGGATTTTCAAGTGCCTTTGATATTATGAATTTACCCTTTCCAGTACCTACTTCTATTTCTATTTTATTATCATTGTTAAATAATTTATTCCATTTACCTTTATAATCACATGGATTTTTAACTAAATATGGTGATGACATAATAATTTTATCTGCATCTTTTATATGTTTAAGTCTCATTTTCACACCTCGAATATATTATACACTAAATATAGTACTTTGTCATATACTATATTAGGTGAAAAAGATGAATGATAGAAATATGTTTTATCAAAATGTAAATCAAGGTTATTCTGCTCCAGGTGCTTTTATACCTCCTAGTGGTTATAATATAAATAGTCAATATCAAGCATATGGTCCAAATGTAATACCTGATAATTATAATCAAAATTACTATAATCAAAACCAAAATCAAAATTATAGTAATGATTATGAAGATAGAATTAGTAAATTAGAAAGACAAATAAGAAACTTAGATGCAAGAATTCAAAAGTTAGAATCCGCTGGTTCAGAAGTAACAGACAATATTTACATGATATAAAAAAGTCACCAAAGTGACTTTTTGTTTTAGTTACAAAATCATCAAAGTAAACTTTAAAATCATTATTTTCTATATCTATATAAGAACAATTATGATTCTCATTTATTACTTTTTTAATATGTTCAATTGTACATTATAAGCATATAAAAAATAATTAATATTAAAATTAATTATTTTTTAATTATATTTTAGTAATTTTTACTAAGATAATATAACTGATGCAAATGTTAATATTAACATACTAGCAAGTCCAATAAGAATTACTACTTTAGTTGCCCATTTTACCCAAGTTGTATAATTAACTTTAGCAAGAGCAAGACCACCCATTATTGCACCACAAGTTGGTGTAATTAAGTTTACAAGTCCATTAGCAGCAACAAATGTCATAATAGTTGTTTCAACACTATAACCAAGTTGGAATGCTAGTGGAGCCATAATTGGTGTAGATATAGTAGCAAGTCCAGATGATGATGGAACAAGTACTGATAATACTAAATGTAGTATAAAGTTACATGGTGTAAATAATGCCACCGGTGTTCCTTCTAACATATCAGCAACATTATAAATAATATAATTATCTAAATATGTTTTACCCATAAGTACACTAACACCACGTGCTACAGCTATAATCAATACAACTGATAAAATATCTCTAGCACCATTAATAACCTCATCAATTATTTCATTTACCGTAAATTTATTGATTAAACCAATAATAATTCCAGATAATAAGAACCATATTGCTGAATCATAGAAGTACCAAGCTCCTAATGACTCTCCTGTTAGATATGATGTCCATCCTTCAAATATTGAAACATTAAACTCACCCCATGGAATAAATCCAATAATCATTACTAAGAATGTAAAACCAAAAATCCATAAAGTAACTTTTTGTTTACCAGTTAAAGTTGCTTCTTCAACATTATCTTTTTCTTTGAATTTTTCCATCTTCTTTTGTTCTTGTAATGATAGGAATGTAGAACCTTTATCAGCTTTAACTTTCTTAGCATAACTCATAACAAAGTAAATTGATATTCCTAATGCTACTAACCATAGGATTGCACCTAATGCAATTAGTATTCCCTGATTTACTGCAATGCCTTCTGGTAATGCAGCTACTGCTGCTCCTGTTGCAAATGGGTTAATAGTTGAACCTAAAACACCACTACCAGCACCTAGTAATACTACTGCTGAGGCAACAATTGTATCCATACCTGCAGCTACCATAGTAAATGCAAGTAATGCATAGAAACCAACTGTTTCTTCAAGCATACCATAAGTTGTACCACCTATTGAGAATATTGTCATTAATATTGGAATTAATATTAATTCTTTTCCTTTTAATTTTTTTACCAAGACCTTAATACCATTTTCTAACGCCCCTGTTTTTTGTACTATAGCTAAGAATCCACCAAGTATAAGTACAAATATTGCTACATCTACTGCATTTTCAAAACCATATATTGGTGACATTAATACATCTGATAATTTAGCTTTTACTACACCAGAACCATTAATTATTTCATCAGCAGAATCAAAACTAGCAGATGGTAAGAAATATGTAAATACTGCAAGTACTATAATTAACAAGAAAATAATGCTAAATGCAGACATTCTTTCTTTCTTTTTCTTTGTTTTAGCCATTTTTTTTCCTCCTTTTTGACTACTTCTAATAATTGTACCTGTTTCATTATTTAAAGCAGGAAGTGCACACTCTAATGATGTGATGATACCAACTCCACCAGTACTTTCACAAAAGTCTACACATGATTCAACTTTAGGAAGCATACTTCCTTTTTTGAATTCACCACTTTTCATATACTTTTTAGCAGTAGTAGAATCAAGTTCTCTTAAATTAATTTGATCAACTGTATTATATTTAAGACATACAGTTTCAACTGTAGTTAAGATAAGTAATATATCTGCATGTAATTCTTTAGCAAGTAAAGCAGATGATCTATCTTTATCAATAACAGCAGCTACTCCTTTAAGTTCATTTCCTTCTTTAACTACAGGTATTCCACCACCACCTGATACGATAACAATATTACCTTGATTTAACAGGTCTTTAATTAAACCAAGTTCTATTATTTCTTTAGGTTTTGGAGAAGGTACTACTCTCCTATAACCTCTTCCAGAGTCTTCAACAAACGTATAACCTTTAGATTTTTCTATTTTTTTAGCTTCCTCTTCGGTATAAAACGCACCAATTGGTTTCTCTGGATTATTAAAAGCTTGATCTTTTTTGTCAACTAATACCTGTGTAATTACAGTAGCACAGTTTCTATTTATAGACCTTGCTCTTAATTCTTCTTGAATAGCTTGTTGCAAATGGTAACCAATGTATCCTTGCGACATAGCACCACATTCAGGAAATGGCATATCACACATTCCTTCTTCTTTAGAAGAATTTTCAAATGCTAGATTTATCATCCCTACTTGAGGACCATTTCCATGTGAAACTACTACATTATATCCTTCACTTACTAAATCAACTATAGACTTAGCAGTGTTTTTAACTAACTTTAATTGTTCAGCAGGATTGTTACCAAGAGCATTTCCACCTAAGGCAACAACGATACTTTTCATGCTTTATCACTTCTTACAAGTGGCATAGACATACATCTAGGTCCACCTCTACCTCTTGATAACTCAGCACTATGCATTTCAAGTACCTTTATTCCATTAGCTCTTAATAATTCATTAGTAACATTATTTCTATCATAAACAATTACTACTCCTGGAGCTATACATAGTGTATTACTTCCATCATTCCATTGTTCTCTTTCAGCACCAATTGGGTCACCACCAGCACATGGAATTAAAGTAATTTTTTTACCTAAGTATTCTTCTAATATTCTTTCTAATGATGCATTTTTCTCTTTAACATTAAGTCCACCTTCACCATCACTAGTAATTTCATATACTTTTAATTTACCCATGATACCAGGATGATATGTAAATTTATCTTTATCTATTTGAGTAAATACTGTGTCCAAATGCATAAAAGCACGGCAATCAGGAATATCAAATGCTAATATAGTATCAATTTTAGCATCTTTATCTGCAAATACTTTATATGCTAAATCTTCTATCGCAGATGGTGTAGTTCTTTGAGAAATACCAACTGCTAAAATATGTTGATTTAAATTTAAAATATCTCCACCCTCAATATGATTTTCTGAATATCTATCAAAATATTTATCTACTTTATCTTTATATTCAGGATGATATTCAAAAATATATTCAGCATAAATAGTTTCTCTGTTTCTAGTTACAGAATACATTCTATTTAGTGAAATACCATTGCCAATTGAAGCAAATGGATCTCTTGTAAAATATAAGTTAGGCATCGGATCTACTACAAAAGCAGTATCTTCTTTTATAGAGTCAACCAAACTCTTATCTTTCTTAGCTTTAGCCTTAATTACTTCATTATTAACAATTCCTTCCATAGTTTTTAATACTAAAAGTCTATTGCTTTCAATTGAAGATAAATAGTCATACACGATACCACGATACTTAGGTGTTTTAATACCCGCTTCATAAATAAATTGAGTTATAAATCTTTCTCTAATTGAAGGATCTAAATCAAGAACTTCTGTCATCAAATCTTCCAAATATACAACTTCAATTCCATTGTCTTTTAATATTCTAACAAATTCATCATGTTCTTCTTGAGCAACTGGTAAGTATGGAATATCATCAAATAATAATCTTTCCAAACTATCAGGAGTCAAGTTTAACAACTCTTTTCCAGGCCTATGAACTAATACTTTTTTCAAAGGATTAATTTCGCTTTTGACATTTATTGGATACATAATTTTTTCCTCCTATTATTCTATATTACAATTATAGCATACTTTTAAACAAAAGAAATGCTTTTTTAGACATTTCTTAATCACAATATAAATATATAAGTAATGGTTCTTCTTTATATTCTAAATTACTTAAATTATCAACATCTACTCCTATTCCAGTTTTATTAATGTCACACTGATCATGTGTATCAGGATTAACTATCATAGATATATCATAACCTAGTTCTTCTTTAAGAGTTTTTAATGATAAAAAGTATATTCCATCTTTCTTTTCAACTATTTTATATTTTTCATTCTTATATATTTCTTTTCCATATTCAGTTAATTTAATATTCATTTCCATTTTAGTTAAATATTTAATTTCCGGTTTTTTAGTTTCATTTGGCTTAGTCTCATCTTTTTTGCATCCGGTTAATACAAATAAGCAAACTAATAATATTGTAAATATCTTTTTCATTATAAACTCTCCTTATAATATTCTATTTTTACTTTACCATTACCACTATTAGTACCAGACTCTGATTTAGTTTCTTTTAGTAAATCACTTAATACATTAGTTCCACCATTTCCTGAATTATATTTTCTTGAACCAGTTGAACAACCATACGAGCAAGTATTTTTACCAGTTGCACAAGGGTCATATTTTGTGTCACAACCATATGCGCAGGTGTTTTCCCCTGTTAAACAAGGATTTGTTCTTGTATCACATCCGTATTTACAAGTGTTTTCGCCAGTTGCACACTTTGTAGTTTTAGTTACATATTCTTTGCAATAAGTTCTAGAACACCATCCCTCGCAAGGAGCAGTATATGTCTTGCCGTTAGTACAACTTCCCGATGGATTATTACAATAATAATGATCATCATAACCAGAAGGGCAACTATGATTAGCAGTATTTCCAGTATGTTTCCAGGTTCCATTAACACAAGTAAAATAATTACTTCCTGCTATACGATCATAATCCTTTGTTTCCCATTTTTTACAAGTGTTAGTAGTTTCAGTTTTATCTACACAAGTATTGTGGCCTGTATAGCAATCACTACAGTTATATTCTTCAGTTCCTGATTTACATGTATTGTGGCCTGTATAACAAGAACTACAATTATATTTTATAGTATCACCTTTACATGTATTTTGTCCATAATAACAGTCACTGCAATTATATCTATATGTATAATTATAACTAGAGCCTCCACCAGAGTTATTAGTACCATCAGCCCCTGCTCCATTACCCACAGATTCTCCACCTTTAGAATTACCACTACCTCCAGGAGTTCCATTTTTACCTCCGCCACCTCCGGCAGCTGTCATTAAATTATTATCCCAAAGTTTTACTACAGTTGAACCACCACCGTTATAGTAGCCAGAACCACCACCATTATATCCATTTTGTCCGCCAGTTGTTATTTTTAATACATCTTTACTATTTAGGTATATTATTCCATATGTATGTCCGCCTTTTCCACTAATAGAATCTTTCCCTTGAGCACCATATGCATCTATTTTATAATATCCATCATATTTTACTTCATACTCTTGTTCTTCTTCTTTATAATCTATTGTTTTCTCTGGATTTACAAACTTTACTGTACATTCAGTATTAGCAAATATATTTTTAATTTTTATTTTTCCATTTTCATATTCTGCATTTTGACTATTAGTACAACTAACACTATCAAACGCATATCCTACTTTACCAGTTACTGTAGTACCATCAGTATCACCTTCTGATATATAAAGTGGTGATTTTGCAACCGTACCATTTTCTGCAACTATTTTTACCTCATATTGTCTTTTTACAAATTCCCAAGGATTTTCTCTGGTACCCTCGCCTGTTATTTTTGCTGTATTTTTAACAAATTCTGTTACTCTTATTCCATATTCTTCAGTTTTATTTTTATTTTCTATATCACTTTTAGTACCAACTATTTTATAGTTAGAATTATCGGATATTAACCAAAAATCAAAACCATTATATAAATATCCTTTTCCAATATTATATTCTTCTTCATTTAACAGTCCACCATTGCCATTAAAGACATTAGAATATTCTACTTTACCATTTTTAAATATAAAAGGTATATTCATTTCTTGTTTTAAAATAATATATTTTGAATTATTTTCAAAGTCATTTATATATTCTTTTGTTACATCAACTGTCTCATCATAATTTTTCATAGCAGTTGCTGCTTGAATATTAATCATAAATGTAAACATTAAAATTATACCAAATATTTTCTTCATACTCTTCACCTACTATAAAAATTATATCACATTACTTTCTCTTTTCAAGAAAAAAAGAAGTAATTTTACTTCTTAATCGCAAAACAAATATATTAGCAAAGGTTCTTCTTTATATTCATAATTTTTTAAATTATCAACATCTACTCCTATACCTGTTTTTTCCATATCACATGGTTTATGTGTATTTGGATTAACCATCATAGAAATATCATATCCTAATTTTTCTTTAAGGGTATTTAATGATAAGAAATATATTCCATCCTTTTTCTCAACTATTTTATATTTCTCATCTTTATATATTTCTTTTCCATATTCAGTTAATTTAATATTCATTTCCATTTTAGTTAAATATTTCTTTTCAGGTTCCTTTGTTTCATTTGGTTTTGTTTCTTGTTTTTTGCATCCACTTAGTATTAATAAACATACTAGTGTTATTGTTAATATTTTTTTCATTTCTACTTCTCCTTATAATAACTAATTTTTACAGATCCATTCCCTGCATTTTTTCCACTCTCTGATTTTGATTCTTCTAGTTTATCACTTAATAAATTTGAACCACCGTTTCCTGAATTATATGGTTTAGTTTTATAATTCCATCCACCTTGGCATGTATTCTTACCAGTAGCGCATGGATCATATACAGAATCACAACCATACACACAATCTTTCGTTAAACAACTATTATATTTTGTTTTACATTCTCTAACACATCTGGTTTCTTTAGTTGCACATGAACTTTCATACTCAACAAAACCACATTCATCACAATTTTGTTTATGATATGAATCACTTGGTCTTACTTTATCTGGTGAACTAGTGGTACATACACCAGTAACAGTAATCCTCCCATTAGGGTTATATTGACATGCTTGAGCATATGTTCCATATCCTGCATATGAATCTAGTGATCTGTTTCTTGTATAGCCTTTTCTTCCATAACATCCAACATCAGTACAGCTTCCAACTACACCCTTTCCATTTTTACACTCACAGCTACCTGAAACAGAAAATGAACTAGGGCCATAACAATAACCGTCACGATAAGTATAATTATTAGAACAAGTTTTACCATAATACGTACAAGTATTACAAGCTTTCGCAGTTCCTTTTACACATACTTCTTCTGTACTTGCACAATCATCACAGTCATATTCTTCCATACCACCTACACATTCTGTACTATAGCATGAAGAACAATTTTTAGAAATCATTCCTCCTGTACACGTGTTACTTCCAGTTTTACAATCATTATAAGTGTCAGCATAAGTATAATTATATCCAGAACCACCGCCACCGCGATTAGTTCCATCACTTCCTGCAGCACCTCCACCATTATATTTTCCTGAACCACCTGATGGGGTTCCACCCTTAGAGTCTCCATTACCTCCAGCAGTTCCGGATTTACCGCCACCACCACCAGCGGCTATCATTAAATCATTTTCAAATATTTTTACAGTAGTTGATCCACCACCATTATAGTAACCAGAACCACCACCATTATAACCATTTTGGCCACCAGTATTTACTATTAGTTTTGTACCTTTTTCTAAATATACTTTTCCATATGTATGTCCACCTTTGCCACCATTACCATTACCCTGAGCACCATAAGCATCTATTTCATAATATCCACTATATTTAACATCATATGTTTGTTCTTCTTCTTTATAAGATATTGTTTTTCCTGGATTTACAAACTTTACTGTACATTCAGTATTAGCAAATATATTTTTAATTTTTATTTTTCCATTTTCATATTCTGCATTTTGACTATTAGTACAACTAACACTATCAAACGCATATCCTACTTTACCAGTTACTGTAGTACCATCAGTATCACCTTCTGTTATAAACATAGTATATTCTGACATATTTACTGCATCTACTATTCCATTTTCAACTTTCAGTTGTACTTCAAATTGTCTTTTAGCAAATTCCCATGGATTAAGTCTTGTACCTTCTCCCGTTACTCTTGCTGTACTTTTTACAAATTCTGTTACTCTTATTCCATATTTCTCTATTTTATTTTTATTTTCTATATCACTTTTAGTACCAACTATTTTATAGTTAGAATTATCTGATACTAACCAAAAGTTAAGTCCATTATATAAATATCCTTTCCCAATATTATATTCTTCTTCATTTAACAGTCCACCATTGCCATTAAAGACATTAGAATATTCTACTTTACCATTTTTAAATATAAAAGGTATATTCATTTCTTGTTTTAAAATAATATATTTTGAATTATTCTCAAAGTCATTTATATATTCTTTTGTTACATCAACTGTCTCATCATAATTTTTTATAGCAGTTGCTGCTTGAATATTAATCATAAATGTAAACATTAAAATTATACTAAATATTTTTTTCATACTCTTCACCTACTATAAAAATTATATCATATTGTATTACCATTTCAAGAGCAAAATATAATAAAGAATGATTTTTTTATTTTAAAATGAACTAAAATTATTATACATAAAAACTCCATTTCTCATTCTTTAGAAAAGGAGTTTTTTAAATCTATTATTAATATTTAATGATACAAACAATCTAATTATTTGTACAAGACCAATACCATTCTTTAAAAGTAATTTTTCCGTTGCTTTGCGAACAGTTAGTATACCTTTGACGAGTTCCACTACATCCTAAAGGTGGATTTGCCGGTGCACAAATATTATTGACTGAAGAACCATTATAATAATCCTCTGTTCTAGTTTTTGATACGCATGTACATGTTGTTGGAGATGCACAAGTAGGTTTAGAATCAACTAAATAATCTCCTGATGACCAACAACCATTATTCGGTACATAATACCAACCATTGCTTGGATTAGATTCTACTTTAATTTTTTCACCACATGGGAATCTTGTCACTATCGTAGCACTAGTATTATTAGATTGTCTACAACGAAGTACATGATCTGCAGCAGCTGTTTTAACGTATTTATTCAATATTTTAACAACTCGAACATTTACCGTAACAGTTGCTGTCTTACCATAAGAGTTGGTTGCCCTAAATTTAAACTTTCTATAACCTGCAGAATTTAATTTTCTTACGGAATAATAATCATTACCGCTTGTAGTAATACTTAATGATTCAGCAGTATCACCAACAGCAGTGTAACTATTTTGATTAGCAGTGTTATACCAAAATTCCATTTTTGTTACTTTACTATATTCATTAGTTGCAACAGGAGTAAGTGTCACTGGTAAAGTGAATTTGCTAGATAGAGTACAACTCGATGATGAACATGTACCTGATGTACCATTTTCATCAGTAACATAAACTTTTAAAGTTGGTGACTTTGCAATTATACTGATATTTATTTTTACTGTGCTAGTTTTACCAGCAGCATTAGTAGCAGTAACTTCAATATTCCTTTTTCCAGTCGTCATTGTTGTTTCTCCACTAGTATATGTATTTCCAGATTTGGTTAAAGTTTTTGTTTCTGTTTTGCTTGTAGCAGTATAACTTGTTGCATTTGGAGAATTGTATTTAAGTGTTGCTGTTGAAACAGTACTATTTTCATCTGTTGCTTCTATTTTTAAAGTAAGAGGTGCATAATAGTCATCTGTAAAAGCACATTTTCCATTAGTAGTAGTGTATGTATCACTACAAGTAACAGTATTACCTTTTGCAGATGTTAATAATACTTTTAATTTAGGTGCTGGTATTTCTTCACATACACCATATAAATTAATAGATGTTGAACTATTTGCATTCACTGCATATGTTGTACCAGAAGAATATTGTTTTTTCGTTGCTGAATAAGATGATGCCCAACCACAATCATAACCGGTTTTAGTTATTTTTGGTAGTGTTATGTTCTTTTGAGTCCAATTGGCAGTTAAAGTAACAGTTGCGTTATTAGTTGAAGTTAAGTTTTTAAAATATGTTGATTTTATTTTTGTACTACCATTTGACCATTGAGTATTAATTGAAGTGCTACTTGAACCATATCTAGCTGTTGTTGTATTTAAGTTAGTTGCAGTCCATCCAGCAAAAGTCTGATCAGCACTTGCAGATGATGAACTTATAGTAGCGCCACTAGCAGTTGAGCCTTTACTTAAGCTTATAGTTACTTTCTTAGAAGGATTTGATATGTTTACACTGCTTTCATAAGTAGCAGATGTTGGATGTGAACTACCATGTGTTCCATTATTTAAATTATAACTAATATTATAAGTTATATTGCTACTTGAATTACTTGTCCAATGTGCATATAAAGTTGTACTCGAAGTTGGTGAATAATAAGAACCCGAAGTTCCTACATATGAACCACCACTACTTGATGTATACCATCCATTAAAAGTATATCCTGCTTTTGATGTTGAAGGTAATGTTATCGAATTAGTTGTATATCGAGCAGTTAAAGTTGTATTACCTGATCCATATGTAAATGTTGTACCTGATAAAGAACCAGAACCACTCTTATACCAATAATCAAATGATCTCGAAGCAGTTTTTGAACTTACTGAACTTCCTCCATTAGCATTGAAAGAAACAGTATAACCGCTTGGAGGCGTTGGATTGCTTATTATTTTTGTCGAACCAGATGAAGCTGAAAATGAAGAAGAGGAAGTTGTTCCATTCCAAATTCCGCCGTTTGGATTAACCGTTAATGTATAACTAGTTGATGCATTACTTGACCAATGAGCATATAATGTTGTATTCGAAGTTGGTGAATAATAAGAACCCGAAGTTCCTACATATGAACCACCACTACTTGATGTATACCAACCATCAAATGTATAACCAGTTCTTGTTGCATTTGGTAAAGTTATACCGTATGTATTAAATACAGGATATATCGTATCATTGCCTTCGCCAAATGTATATGTAGAACCAGAAATACTACCATATTCTCCACTCAAAAAATCCCAATCTAAAAGCGATTTATATGTAGAAAGTGAAGATGTACTACAACTACCACCATTTGCATTAAATGTTGCTGTTGCTCCACTTGGAACAGTTAAATTTGACAACGATACTGTATCACCTGGTTTGCCTGTTACCGTAGTATTACTAGTCGAACCATTAAATTTTCCTCCATTTGGATCAATTGTTAATGTATAACTAGTAGGTTTTTCTGTCCATCGAGCATAAAGTGTTATGTTAGAAGTTGGTGTATATGAGTTTCCTCCATTACCTACTTTCGTTCCACCAGATTTTGCTGTATACCATCCACTAAATGTATATCCTGTTTTTGTAGATGTTGGTAATGTCATACTATTAGATGTCCACTTAGCAAATAATGTTGTGTCTTTTGTTAAATCATATGCTTTGCTTCCACTTCCATTAGTATTTATATATTGTGTACCTCCTCCATTTGTTGATGTATAATATCCTCCGAATGTATATGATACACTTTTTTCTTCTGTTTTATTTGAGTCATGTATAAATGTTACTTTATATGTTTTTGTAGGCACTGTTATATTTGGTATATTTTTTCCATAAGTTGCATTTACAGTTGATGTTCCAGCACTTGTTGCGCTTTGATTATTTAATGTTACTTTATATGTATTAGCGCTACATATTGCATACAATGTTACATTTGAATTAGTTGAATATCCATCATATCCTGAATTATATGAGGTTCCACTTCCATCACTCTTTGTATTCCATTTACATGTGTGTCCTGTTTTACTTACTGTTGATAGTGTTGTTGTATTTGACTTATCACTATAATTTGCTTCTAACGTTGTATTTCCTGATCCAAATGTAAATGTATTATTTTCAAGTTTAGCTGTATTATCTGTTGCTTCTTTTGTTAATTTCCAACTACTAAATGGTCTTTCTACTTCTATTGAACTTTTTGATATTGTTGCGCCTTGATTATTACCATTAAATGTAATTGTATATATTGCGCCTTTTGAAGGATTATCTATTGTTGTTGTAGTGTTATATTCTTGTTCTATTGTCTTATCTTCTGTTTGATTATTCCATTCTCCACCATTTGGTTTTATTGTTAATGTTGTTTTCTTTATTTCCCATTGCGCTATTAATTTAATATTACCATTTACTACTGTATCATTTGTTACTGTATTTCCTTTTTCATCTTGCCATCCTTTAAATGTATATCCTTCTTTTGATACATTAGTACATAATTTACTAATTTTATTTCCTTTAGGCACTGCTAAATTTTCACACTTACCACTGCCTCCATTATAATCATACTCTACTATAAAACTACCTGTCTTTAAGTTAATAGTACAATCTTGATCACTATTTATAGCTTTATTATCTTTATATATTTTATGTATCTTATTTGTTTTATCATATTCATATGTAAAATTACAATTATTTCTTAAATATTCAAACCCATTATTTGGTTCAAAATTAACAATTATTTGTCCTTCTGTACTTTCAACTGCATAAACAATATACTTATTAACTGATAAACCATTATTTGTGATTTTACCATTATTTATATAGAAAGTAAGTTTATATGTTCCGACAAATTCCCATGGATTTACTTTTGTACCTGAACCTCTTGTTTTAGTACCTGGTAAAACAAACTCAGTTACCCTTATTCCATATTTTTTATCTCCAGCATCTACTACTTCATTATTAAGTGTATTTACTGCTTTCTTTCCTATTAAGTAAAATTCTACATCTTGACTTAAATATGTATTTCCATTACTATCTTTTGATAAATTAAATTCTTCTTCATTTAAAAGACCACCTCTTGTAAAATCAGAATTTACTTCTAATTTATTATTTTTAAAACCAAAAGGTATTATCGCAGTATCTGATCCTTTTAATTCAATATATTTTTTATCAGTTACTAAATACTTATCATATTTATTAAACTTATAAATATATCTTTGTGATGTTTTTACTGCATTATCATAACTAACACTTACTTCAGCATTAACATTAATTATGAATAAAAAAGTTAATAATATAACAGAAAATATTTTTTTCATATGATTACCTACTCTCTCTTATACAATTTTATCATTTTAATTTATTATTCTCAAGATTTTTTATTAAAATTATGTAACATATTAAATGCATTATCCTTTTTAGGAAATACATTTAATTTTAATTAAAGAATGATTTACCAGTTTTATCAATAACCCAACCACCGCAAGATTTATTAGTACATGTTTTAATTCTTTCTAATGTATCACTATATGTTAGTGCGATTGATCTTGCATTAACACTACAAATAAATATAAAAAAATAAAGAGAGATTATTTATCTCTCAATATTCCATTATGATTTTTAATTACAGAAGACACTACATTATCAATAAGTGGATTTACTTCTTCATCAGTAAGTGTCTTATCAAAACTTTCAAATGTTAGTTTGAATGTTATTGCTTTTTTATTTTCTCCAAGTGATTCATCTTCATAATAATCAACTGCATTAACTGATTTCAATGAACCTTTCCCATTTTTTCTAATTGTTAAGATTATATCATCACAAAGTACATCTTTATTAACTATGAAACTTAAGTCCTTAGTTATACTTGGATATTTAGTAAACTCTCTAAACTTAATTTTTCCACTCTTTATGCTAAATAATGTATCTAAATTAATTTCCATTATATAAATATCTTCTTTATAAAGATTTGGATGAATTTTACCAAAATATCCTACGATTGTTCCATTTATATTAATATATGCGCTTTGATATGGATTCATTTCACATGGAAATTCTCTTACTTCAAATGTATATCTATTTTTATATCCTAGTCTTTCTAGTAATTCTTCTACTATACCTTTTAATGTATAAAAGTCATAAGTTTCTACTGTAAGACCTTCATTATATCTACCAGTTACAAGTGCAGAAAGCATATTTTCTTCTACTACTTCGCCATTTATTTTAGAAAAACTCTTACCTAATTCAAATATACTTAAATCTTTTATATTTCTTGCTTTATTATAGTCATAAACTGATAATAATGATGTAATTAAACTATGTCTTAAAGTAGTTTTATCTTCACTTAATGGAGATGATACTTGTATTAACCCAAACTCATCATTAGTAAACTTAAATACATCTTTTTCATTTATCAATGAATATGTAATTACTTCATTTAAAGACATACCACTCATAATATTTCTTATTAATCTTGGTCTTTTATCATAATTACCTGGAGATGTTTCAAAATCAGGTAAAGTGCTTTCAATATTATCAACACCATATATTCTTCCGACTTCTTCAATTAAGTCTTCTATTATACTTATATCAGTTCTTCTTGTTGGTACTGAAACTTTAAATACATTTTTATTTTCTTTAACATCAAATTTTAATTTTCTAAATACATCAAGTACATCTTCTACACTAAGTTTATATCCTAATACTGAATTAATTTTATTTAGTGTAATATCTATTTCTTTATTATTTCTATCAAGTGTATTATATTCAAGCATTCCTTTAAATACTTGTCCAGATGCATACATTGAAAGTAAAGTACATGCTCTTTCAATAGCAAAATAACATCTATTAACATCTAGTCCTTTTTCGTATCTTGAACTTGCTTCGCTTCTTAATATTTTTTTAGATGTATTTCTAATATTAATTGGTCTAAAGATTGCTGACTCAATAACTACATTTTTAGTAGTACTTTCTATTTCAGTAGAAAGACCACCCATAACTCCTGCTAAACCTATAGTTTCTTTTCCATTGGTTATAACTATATCACTGCTTGATAATAATCTTTCATTATTATCAAGAGTAGTTACTTTTTCTCCATCATGTGCCATTCTTGCACTAATAGTGTTTCCAAGTCTATCAGCATCATAAAAATGCAATGGTTGTCCTGTTTCTAACATTACATAATTTGAAATATCTACTACATTATTTATTGGTCTGATACCACATGCAATAAGTCTATTCTTAATAAAATTAGGACTTTCTTTTATTTCAACATTAATTACTTTCTTTGTTAAGAATGTAAATACATTATCAGTTTCAACTTTAAGATTTAACTCATCACTAATATTTTTATCAACTTCATTATATTTAATTTTAGGTTCTATTACTTCTCTATCAGTTATAGCAGATACTTCATATGCAAGACCTAATTCACTTAATAAATCAGCTCTATTAGATGTAAGTTCAAAATCAATAATCTCATCATCAAGTTCTAAATATTTAATTGGGTCTTCTCCAACTGGTGCATCACTTGATAGTTCACAAATACCTTCTATATCTTCTTTTTTAAGATATTTTTGTTCTATACCTAACTCATCTAAAGCACAAAGCATACCATTAGATTCATGTCCAAGTATCATTGATTTCTTAATAGTTCCTTTTGGTAACACACAACCATCTAATGCTACTATTACTTTAATACCTTTTCTAACATTAGGCGCACCACATACTATGTTCAATATTTCACTTTTAATATCAACTTTACATAAGTTCAAGTGATCGCTTTCAGGATGAGGAGTGCATTCTATAACTTCTCCTATAACTAATTTAGTCGCAGAAACTAATGTTTTAATAGATTCACTCTCATTACCAATTCTAACCATTTCATCAGTTAAATATTTAGTGTCAATATCATCTATTTTAGTATAATCATTTACAAATTTTCTACTTAACTTCATATTATATCTCCTCTCTATCAAAGATATTTAAGAATCTTTCATCATTAGAATAGAAAAGTCTTATATTATTAATACCATATTTAAGCATCGCTACTCTTTCAATTCCAAGTCCAAAAGCAAAACCAGTATACTCTTCTGGATCAAATCCACAATCTCTAAGTACATTAGGATGAACCATACCACTACCTAATATTTCAATCCATCCTGTATGCTTACAAATATTACATCCTTTATTATTACAATTAAAACATGATACATCTACTTCATAAGATGGTTCAGTAAATGGGAAATAACTTGCTCTAAATCTAATATTTCTATCTTTGCCAAACATTTTTCTAACAAGTAGTTCTAAAGTACCTTTTAAATCAGAAAGAGAAATATTTTTTCCTACAACTAAACCTTCTATTTGCATAAATTGATGTGAATGAGTCGCATCATCATCATCTCTTCTATATACTTTACCAGGACAAATCATTTTAAATGGTTTCTTATCTGCTTTAGATAGCATATATCTTACCTGCATCGCAGATGTTTGAGTACGTAGTAGTAACTCATCATCAATATAGAATGTATCTTGAGCATCTCTTGCTGGATGTCCTTTTGGTACATTTAACATTTCAAAGCAATATTTGTCAGTTTCAACCTCAGGTCCATCAACAACATCATATCCCATAGAAATAAATAAGTCTTCAATCTCTTCTCTTATCTTAGTAAGTGGATGAATAGTACCTCTTTTATTTTTCTTACTAGGTAATGTAATATCAATTTTATCTTTTTCTAATTTCTTTTTAAGTGCTTCTTCTTTAATTTCTTTTAGTTTTAAATTAATCGCATCATTAACACTTATTCTAAATTCATTAGAAAGAGCTCCTACTTCTTTTTTCTCTTCATTACTTAGTGTTTTCATGTTAGACATTATCTCACTAAATTCACTTTTTTTACCTAAATATTTACTTTTAGTATTATTAATACTAAATTCATCATTACATTTAGATATTTCTTCTAATGCTTCGTTTTTTAAAGTATTTAATTTTTCTTTCATTTTATCCTCCTTAAAATAAAAAAGTCATAAACTAAGGACGGATTGTTCCGCGGTACCACCTTAATTCATGACTTATCATGCTCTT
The DNA here is from genome assembly GCA_934090685.1 of uncultured Bacilli bacterium. Taxonomy (GTDB): domain Bacteria; phylum Bacillota_I; class Bacilli_A; order RF39; family UBA660; genus CAG-1000. The sequence continues at coordinate 183,365 of CAKOJN010000002.1, read as the reverse complement.
TAATTGTTAACGCCAATATACGTTCTTTTTTAGTGAAGGTGAATTCATGAGTATTTACTATTGATTCTCACCACTTATCAACTCTCTTAAAGTAAATATAATTCATTACTACTTCTTCACAAAAGATATGTTAATTCTAACACCAAATACAGTAAAATTCAATAATTTTTAATATTCTTTTATAATTTTGTTGATTTCATCTAATAAATAATTAATATCTATTTCATAACTAGTAAGTTCATGTCTTAATTTAATTTCTACTTTTCCATAATTAAGAGAATGTCCTACTGTTATTCTAATTGGTACTCCTATTAAATCCATATCATTAAATTTATTACCAGGAGATACCTTTCTATCATCAACTATAGTATCTATTTGAAGTGAATTTAATTTATCATATAGTCTCATTGAATATTTATATGCCTCTCTATCATTAACATTAACCATTACTATTCCAACTTTATATGGGGCAACTTTAATAGGCCAAATAATACCTTTCTCATCATGATTCTTTTCAACTATTGCTGCCATACATCTATCTATTCCTATACCATAAGAACCCATATGTACATAGTTAAACTCATTCTTTTCATCTAAATATCTTAGATTATATATTTCACTATAAGCAGTACCCAATTTAAATATATTACCTACTTCAATACCTTTTAGTATAGATGCTGTACTTTTACATCTAGGACATAATGATGAAGAATTAAATATTTTTAAATCAGCATACTTATCAACTTTAAAATCTATACCAGGATTAATATTTATATAATGATAATCTCTTTTGTTAGAACCACATACTGCGTTATACATTTGTTTAACTTCATTATCAGCTATTATTTCAAACTCAGTATCAACTGGCCCTATACTTCCTCTATATAAATCAAACTTAGATAATTCTTCTTCACTTGGTATTGTAATATTACCAGATTTAATTATTTTCTTAAGTTTTAATATATTAAGTTCAGCATCTGCTCTTAAAAGTACCATTATATATTTCTCATCAACTTTTAATACTAATGATTTTATTATATTAGTTAATGGTTCTGTTAAATATTCACTTAAGTCTTTAACACTTTTAACTCCAGGTGTATATACTTCTTTTCTTGGTCTTATTTTAACTTTTTCTCTTCTAAATGCATTATATGAACTAGCAAATTCAATATTAGTACAATAACTACAATTATCACATTTAACTATATCATTATCTCCATAGTCACATATAACTTGAAACTCTTCACTTAATATTCCTTTCATAAGAGAAGGATCAGATGCAGCTACTAAAGTATCAAGACCAAGTTTTCTAAAAGTATTTTTAAATACCTGATACATCTTATCATAACTAATATCAAGACCAGACTCATCAGCATCAAAACTATATGCATCTGCCATTATGAATTCTTTCTTTCTTATAATTCCATATTTGGGATGCTCTTCATCTCTATATTTATTGCTTATTTGATATATTGTGAAATGAAGATCTTTATAACTTCTTACTTTATCTCTTGCAAGTAATGCAAATAACTCTTCAGAAGTAGGACATAAATTATATATTATATTATCCCTGTTTTTAATACTAAATAATTCACTTCCAAATATCTTTTCTCTATTAGTAACCTCAAAAACATCACTCTTAACAAGTGACGGCATTAGTAATTCATCGCAGTTTATTTTCTTCATTTCTTCTCTTATAACATTTTTAATATTATTCATTACTTTTAATCCCATTGGAAGATATGTATAAATACCATTATCATTTTTATATATCATTCCACTTTTAATAAGTAATGCAGAAGAAATAACACTCTCATCGTTTGGAAATTCTTTTCTTGTAATAAAGAAGTTATTTGACATTATCATATTGTTCACTCCTCAATAATATATGCAACAAGTTTTCTATTTAATAAATCATTACTATCATATCTAACACATACAAGAAGTCCATTCATTTCATCCCCGGTCTTAGGATTAATCATAACACGGCCTTCCATAGAATCATTACCACTACTAGCGGCACCTTTTAAATACCCATTGTCTATTAAATACCCTATAGTTGGATGAGCACAATCATCTGTTAATGCTGATGAATCTTCATTATATTCTCCCACTACTTTAGGTATTAAATTTAAATTATCATTTCCCCATTCAATAGCGGCATTTTTAATCATTTCTACTCTATTACTATAGTCTTCATCAAGTGTTTCATTTCTCATACTTATTACTGATGGTACTACTAGAATAGTAAGGATTGCCATAATTGCAATCGCAGCTACTAGTTCTACTAAAGTCATCCCTTTTTTATTCATATTATCTACCTCTATTATATAAAAAGTATAACAAATTTTTTTTATAATAACAATACTTCTTGAAATTAAAATAATTATATAATATAATAAAATAAGAGAATAGAGAGGGTATATAATGAAGGAATTTGATTTTGAAAAAGTACCAATAGTTGAGATAGCAAATGAAATACTTTTAGATGCTGTCAAAAAGAATGTCAGCGATATTCACTTTGATCCCACAAAAGATGCGTTAAAGATAAGAATTCGTATCGATGGTGAGTTATCAGATTATTCTTTAATACCTAGTAAATATAAAAGAAATTTAGTTTCAAGAATTAAAATGATAGCTGGTATGAATATCATGGAAACTAGACTTCCTCAAGATGGTGCGATTAAAACAAAAATAGGAGATAAAGTATTAGATGTTCGTGTATCTAGTCTTCCTACTAACTGTGGAGAAAAAGTCGTTCTTCGTATTTTAGACTATGCTAAAAGTTTTAAAGGACTTGATAGTTTAGGATTTAGTCCTGATAGTTTAGAAAAGATTAAAAAGATGATTAGTATACCAAACGGTATTATTCTTGTAACTGGTGCTACTGGTTCTGGTAAATCAACTACTGTATACTCTATCTTACAACAAATGAATACAGAAGAAGTTAATATTATAACTGTTGAAGATCCAGTCGAAATGGATATTCCTGGTATTAACCAAGTACAAGCTAACTCTGAGATTGGTCTTACTTTTGCAAATGTTTTAAGAAGTATATTAAGACAAGATCCAGATATAATTATGATTGGTGAGATCAGAGATGATGAAACTGCAAGAATTGCTGTAAGAGCATCTATCACAGGACATAAAGTATTATCAACAATCCACACAAATAACTCATTAAACACTATCGAGAGACTTACTGATATGGATGTTGAAAGATACTTGCTTGGTTCTGCACTTAATGGTATTATTTCTCAAAAATTAGCAAGAAAGATTTGCCCTAATTGTAGAGTTTTAAGAGAAACAAATAATTATGAAAAAATGGTATTTAAAAAAGTATTAGGAAAAGATATACCTCAAATGTGGGATGTTAATCCTGAGGGATGTGAACACTGTTTTAAAGGATATACAGGTAGAATTGCTCTTCATGAAATACTTGTAATGGATGATGAAATCAGAGACGCTATTACAAATGCAATGCCAAAAGATCATTTAAGAAAATTAGTTTATGGCGGAAATGTTGTTACCCTACTTCAAGATGGGCTTGATAAAGTTATTGAGGGAGAAACATCATTTTCAGAAATATTAAAAGCAGTTGATCTTGATAATGACTTAGGTAACTATGAAGAAGATAATTTAAAAAATAGTTTAAATGATGTTGAAGTTAATAAAGCTGCTCATGAATTGCAAACTATGAAACCAACAGTTAAAGAACAAAAAAAAGAAACTATTAATTATACAGCAAGTATACCAACAAATCCAGAAAACAAAACAGTTGTACCAACAATAAACCAACCTGCTAAAGAGCCTCCAGTAGTTGGTCCTACTGTAAATGTAAATAAACCACAAAGTGTAGTAACTCCTAGTCAACCTACTCCAACTGTTAAGCCAATACCACCAGCACAACCAGTTACACCAACTCAGAATGTTCAATCAGTTCAAAGTGCTCAACCAGGAGTAGCAAGAGCACCAATGACTCAAGTACCAGGAGTACAATCTACTGCAAAACCAGCTACCACAACAGCTGCGCCAACCGCAACAATGCCAATGCCAACACCAGTAGCGACTACACAACCAAAGACTGATATACAATTCTTTAATGCATAAGAAACTCGCAAGAGTTCTTTTTTGTAGGAAAAGCATTTTTCGTACAAAATGTACGAAAAAATCAAAAAAATGTGTACATTATTAACAAAAAATGATAAAATGTAAATGGAGGTAATATTTATGTACAGAAAAATTGAATTAGAATTAAATAAATGGAAAGAAGATTTTAAAATGCCACTTATGCTAATCGGAGCAAGACAAACAGGAAAAACATATATATTAGAAGAATTTTGTAGAAACAATTTTGATAATTATATCTATATTAATTTAGATAAAGAAAAATCTATAGCAAATATTTTTGATGAAACAATAGATCCTGATAAAATAATAGAAAAAATTGAAATAGTTAAAAACATTAATATAAATGAAGATAATACAATAATATTTTTAGATGAAATACAAGTAAGTGAAAGAGCAATTACTTCACTTAAATATTTTTGTGAAAGTGATAAAATGTATAAAATAGTTTGTGCCGGATCATTGTTAGGTGTAAAGATAAATAGATTTAAATCATCATTTCCTGTTGGCAAAGTAACAATAAAATATTTATATCCTATGGATTTTGAAGAATATCTAATAGCCATAGGAGAAAATAAATTAATTAGCGAAATCAAAACGCACTATGAATCAAATGAACCTCTCATAAATTCAATTCATGAAAAAGCAATGGATTTATATAAAAAATATCTAGTATTAGGTGGTATGCCTGCAATAATTAAAAACTTTATAGCTAATGACTATAATATCTCACATGTTAATTTTGAACTGCAAGATCAAATAATAACATCTTATCTAGCAGATATGAATAAATATATAGAAAATAGTGAAGGAATTAAAAATAGTCAAATATATAACTCTATTCCAAAAGAACTTGCAAGAACTAACAATACATTTAAATATAGTATAGTAGATAAAAGTGCAAGAAAAATAAGATATGAAAGTAGTTTAGACTGGTTACTAGCGAGTAATATGATTCTTAAATGTGATTTAACTGAAAAGAATGAATCCCCGTTAAAAGCGTTTGTTAATCCTGACAAATTCAAATTATATTTAAGTGATATTGGTCTTCTTAAATCGCTATCTAATTTAGATTATAATGAAATATTATTGGATAAAAATGAAATGTTTAAAGGTGTATTAACAGAAAATTTTATAGCTTGTGAATTTTATTCTAAAAATAAAGAATTATACTACTATAATTTTGATAAGTACGAGATAGATTTCTTAATAAAAATTAATGGTGATATAATACCTGTTGAAGTAAAAAGTGGTAGAAGAACAAATAGTAAAAGTTTAAAAGAATATATCAAAAAATATAATCCTAAATATAGTATAAGAATATCATCTAAAAACTTTGGATTTGAAAACAATATAAAATCAGTACCACTTTATTCCGTATTTTGCATTAAAAAATAATGTATATAAGAAACTCGCAAGAGTTCCTTTTTTTTGAATATAATTTATTGGTGATACAATGTTTCAAAGTAAACAAAATTATAGAATTAAAAAAGTATTTTTAATATCATTACTTATATTCTTTTTTGTAATAGTGAAAGTCTTTTATATACAAGTTATAGAATATAAAAAACTAAATAATCTTGCTAATGACTTATGGAGTAGAAACTTAACTGTTCAAGCTGATAGAGGTAAAATACTTGATAGGAATGGTAAAGTTATAGTGGATAACATAACTAGTGTAGGACTTTACTTAGTACCTAATCAAATATTAAATAAAAAAGTAGTCGCACAAACTTTATCTGAAATATTAAATGTTTCATATGATGAAATGTATAAACATGTAACTAAAAAAACATCAGTAGAAAGAGTTCACCCTGAAGGTAGAAACTTAAGTTTTGAAATTGCTGAAAAAATAAATAATTATAATTTTGATGGAGTTTATCTTTTAAAAGAAAGTAAAAGAAACTATTTATATAAAAATACTCTTTCACATGTAATAGGTTTTACAGGTATTGATAATCAGGGACTTAGTGGACTTGAACTTAAATATGATAAGTTATTAACTGGTAAAAATGGTAGTATTAAGTATTACTCAGATGGTAAAGGTAAAAGACTTTCAATGCCAGAAGTGTATGAGTCCCCTACCGATGGTAAAGACATTAAACTTACAGTTGACTTAGATGTACAGTTATCACTTGAAAACGAACTTAATAATGCATATAAAAAGTATAATGCTGAACAAGCAATCGGAATAGTTATGAAAGCAAAAACTGGTGAAGTACTCGCAATGAGTAGTATACCATCATTTGATCCAGAAAATTATCAAAAGTACAGTAGTGAAACTATTAATAGAAACTTAGCAATATGGTCTAATTTTGAACCAGGCTCTACATTTAAAATAGTCACACTCGCATCAGCAATCAATGAAGGAAAAGTAAATATATTTGAAGATACATACAATGATACAGGAAGTATAAAAGTAGCAAATTCTACCCTTCACTGTTGGAAAAGAAAAGGACACGGTCACGAAACATTTGTACAAGTTGTTGAAAACTCATGTAACCCAGGGTTTGTAGTTCTAGGCCAAAGACTTGGCAAAGAAAAACTGTTTAAGTATATTACTAATCTTGGCTTTGGTAAAAAAACAGGTATAGATTTAAATGGTGAAGCAACTGGAATACTTTTTAACTTAGATAAAGTTGGTCCTGTTGAACTTGCAACTACTGCATTTGGTCAAGGCATTAGTGTTACTGCTATACAACAAGTAAGTGCTGTTAGTGCTGTTGTCAATGGTGGAACTTTATATACCCCATATATAGTTTCATCAGTTGGTAATAAAAATAATAATCCAAAAATTAAAAAAGAAAATATTATTACAAAAGAAACAAGTGATTTAGTAAAATATGCTCTTGAAAGTGTAGTTGCTAATGGTAGTGGTAGAAATGCTTATATTGAAAACTATAGAATTGGTGGGAAAACAGGTACTGCTCAAAAAGTTGGTAGTGATGGAAGATATATGTATGGAAACTATGTACTATCATTTATAGGCTTTATGCCTGCAGATGATCCAGAATATGTAATTTATATTGCACTTGATCACCCTACAGGTGTTACTCAATACGGTGGAGTTGTTAGTGCTCCTATTGCTAGAAATGTACTTAAAGATATAATATCTATTTATAATATACCAGAAAGTAAAGATGGAATACCTAAATCATATAGATGGGATGATATTGTTTATGTAACTGTACCTGATATAGTTGGTAAAACAAAAAAAGAAGCTAAAACGCTTCTTAAAGACTTCAATGTTGAATTTGTTGGGAATGGTGATAATGTATTTACCTCTTCTCCATCTAGTGGTATGAAAGTTAAAATGGGTTCAACTATAAAAATATTATTAAACTAGACTACATATGTTTTAATATTGCATTTATTTAACTGTTAAAATATATACTTTTGCCTTCTTACCATTTATTAAAACAGAAAATTTGTCATTCAATTCCAAATTTATTTTAGATAATGCTTTTTCAAAGTCATATTCATTTCCCATCAAAATAATAAGTCTTCCATTTGGTTTTACGATGCGTTTCATTTCTTGCAACATCTTTAAGTAAAATTCCGTATAATCTTCTTCTTTGTGTTCATAAACATTCCATGGTGGATCTGTAACAATAGTATCAATAAAATTATCTTCAAAAAAGTTCATATTTAATGCATTAAAATTTTTTATGTAAAATTTTTTGTTATTACCTTTGAATTTTTTCTTTAATTTATTATACTTTTCCTCGTCAAGTTCAGATGCGAAGAGCATATTGTATTTGAAGTGTTTTATTATTTCTTTTGGAATTGCTCCACTTCCTGTAAAAGGATCCAATATTATATCATTTTCTTTTATGTTTGCTAAGGAAGATAATAAATATGACACCTCTGGTCTTAGGGATCCCTTTTCTAGATCTTTTTCTGTTGTTCGATTATATGATAACTTCAATAGTAAATACATGTTACCATCATTTCTTCTTAAGAAGACAAAATCCAAGTCGTGTTTTTTGTTTTTTGATACTTTAAGATTTAGATTTTTTTGTATTTCCATTTCTAATTTACTTAAATTTCTATAATTTAATTTGCAAGGTTGATTACCATCTATACTTATAAACTTAAAACTCTTATTATTGATATTACTCACGTTTTTCCTAATATCGTCATAATTTATCTTTAATCCATTTATGATTTCGTTAACACATTTATCATAATCAATTGTGTTAACCTTTTTATTTTTTAATAGTAAATAGACGTTATTGAAAAAAAACATCTTTTTCGTATCTATTAATTCTGTTGTATTAAAAATAATTATTCCATCACTAATAAATTCAATATAATAATTTGTAAACTCTTTTTTAAATACTTTTTTTATTGCTTTATCCCAACCACTGCCAAATGTGCATAAATATTTCATTGCAATCCCTTTTCTTTCTTGGTTTTTATTATATCACGTATAATACTGAGTAGTAAATTGATTAGTTTTGATAAGTTGAAATTTTTTATATTTCTTTCTAATACTTAACATATTTTCCTTATCAAATATCTTACATCTTTTAAAAACATAGAATCATTTCTTGTTCATTTAATGTTACTTTCAAAATTAAAAGTAAACACTTTTTTATTTGTGTCTACTTTTAGTTTACCACTTCACTTTTGAATTAAATTATTTTTTCTTTCTTTTGACAATCATTAATAAACAAGTAATTATCACTATTAAAGCAAGTAATAATACAGCAATACTTGCCATAATATTATCTCCAGTCATTGGATTATTCATTAAAATATTCATACATAACACCTCTAATTTGATATTAACACACAAATATATTTTTATCAATATAAAAGGATTAGTCTCTTCCTAATCCTATTTTATGTTTCATATCTTTAAATTTTTCTGCAGCTATTTTTCTTGTGAAGTCACGTCCTTCATCTAATATCTTATCTATTTCTTCACTATTAATATATTTGTTATATTTTTCTTGAATTTCTAGTATTTTTGTAACCACTAAGTCAGCAACACATTTTTTAAATTCACCATAGTTTTTGCCTTCAAATTCTTGTTCTACTTCAGAAATTGATTTACCATTTAAACTAGTATAAATATTAATCAAATTAGAAATACCTGGTTTATTTTCCATATCATATTTGATTATCATTTCACTATCAGTAGTTGCTCCCATTATTTTCTTTCTTGTTAATTCTACATCATCAAGTAAGAATATAGAACCTTTCTTATTATCTGCTGATTTACTCATTTTCTTTGTTGGATCTACAAGATCCATTATTAATTTAACATTTTCAGGAATCATCGCAGTTGGTATATTAAATGTTTGACCATATTTTTTATTAAATCTCTCTGCGATATCTCTTGCAAGCTCTACATGTTGCTTTTGATCCTTTCCTACCGGAACATAATCTATATCATAAATTAATATATCCGCAGCCATTAAAACTGGATATGTAAGTAAACCACTTGTAAAATTAACATTCTTTAGACTTTTATCTTTAAATTGAGTCATACGAGATAACTCTCCATAGTATGTATTACATTCAAGGAGCCATGAAACATTCGCATGATATTCATTTTCTGATTGGATGAATATCTTATTCTTTTTAGGATCTATTCCACATGCTAAATAAAGAGCAAGTAAACTTCTAATTCTACTGTGAAGTTCTTTACTATCTTGAGGAACAGTAATCGCATGCATATCAGCTACAAATAGATATGAATCATACTTATCTTGGTTTTCTACCATTTGTCTTACAGAACCAATATAATTTCCAAGAGTAATTACTCCAGTTGGTTGAAGACCTGTTAACATCTTTTTCATTATTTCATCTCCTTACAAATAATTATACAACAAAAAATATAAAAAATCATCAAAAACATTTACAAGCATTTGTTTGTATGATATCATTTATTTAAGGATGTGATTAATATGGAAAAACTTACTAGCAAACAAGAACAAATTTTAACTACTATTAAAAAGTTTATTGCTGATAATGGATACTCTCCAAGTATAAGAGAATTATGTTCATTATGCAATCTTAGTAGTACTGCTACTATGTTTGTTCATTTAAAGAATTTAACTACAAAAGGATATATTAATCAAACAGGTAGTAAGTCAAGAACAATTGAGTTAAATGTTCCAAATGAATATGATAAAAAAAGTGATAATGTTATTAATGTACCTCTTCTTGGTAAAGTAGCCGCAGGTAACCCTATCGAAGCAATAGAAAGGCCAAATGAATTTTTCTCATTACCAAAAGAGTTAATACCACTTAAAACAGAAGTATTTACACTTGAAGTTAATGGAGACAGTATGATTAATATAGGTATATATGATGGAGATATCGTTATAGTTAAAAGAAGTAACACAGCTAATAATGGTGAAATAGTAGTCGCAATGACTGATGAAAATGAAGTAACATTAAAAAGATTCTTTAAGGAATCTGATCACATAAGACTACAACCAGAAAATGATTATTTAGAACCAATTATATTAAATAATGTAACTATTTTAGGTAAAGCAATAGGTCTTTATAGAAAAATATAATTAAGAGCAAATTGCTCTTTTTTTATAAACAAAAATAGTGAAATAATCACTATTTTATTACATACGGATTAGTTAAAGTTCCATTTCCTTTTGTTATTTCAGTATCGGATTTTAAGGCAAGTACTGGAATTACAATACTATTTGAATCGCCTAAGTCACCTGTTAAAGAGATTACTACTGCTCCTGATCCAATTTTTCCTTTTTTGGTCATTACCATATTATGTGCCCCAGATCCCATCTCATGATTATAGAAATTTGGAGTCATCGTCCAAGAATTATCAAGAGTGTTATTAACAAAACTTTTTCCTTCTTTCTCTCCCGCGAGACCAGCATAATTAATTTCATCTGCAGTTAATAATGCAACTGGATATTTTAACTTACCATTCCCAAGCGATGAAGTTGTAAACCTATCAGTTTTATTTTTACATTTATAAGATGGCTTACTAACATAATTCATATACTCTTCTAAAGATTTGAAAAAATCATCTATACCAAAAAGTCTATATTTAGCAGCATATTCTGAATGAAATGAATTATAATTAATTCCTGACATCATTAAAGAAACTTCATCATATGAATAATTTAAATAGAAATTAGCAAACTCTTCTTCACTAGTGAAACCATAAGTAGCGTACTCAGCAATAAACTCAGCTCCTTCTTCACTTTCTAATTGTTCTTTAAGCATTTTATCCAATTTATCTTTATTCAATTCATTAACTAGACTTCTATCATTACAATATATTTCATCCGCTATTTTAGAAGATAAATCTTTAGTTTCTATATTATTTTTATACCAAGAGTCAACCACTTTCTTTATAGTACTATCATTTTTATTTGAGAGTGCCTCTTCTTCCGATGTAGTTCCATATGTTAATCGTTCAATCTTCAAAGAACCATTAGAATTATAACCAACTACTTTAAATAAGAAATTTGAAGAAGCGATAAAATAATAGTTCAATATACTACACGAATTGGGATTGCAAAGTTTAGAATCAGGACCTACACTTCCTGTTTTTATATTTCCATCTATTTCAAATTGTCCATTTTCATATTTAAATGATGAACCATACTCTTCATTAGAAGAAACAGAATAATTTATAACACTATCAACTGGACTATACATAGTGGATGTTAATATTCGATACAATGTATCGCACCCTTGATCCTTAATGTTGCTATTACAAGTATAATAATTTTTTATTTTGCAATTGTTATTATTACACAATTGATTATATTTACCCTGTATATAGTTTCCACTTAAATAATATTTTCCATCTTTAAATATATAATTGTCAGAATAATACTTAGCATTAGTTCTTAAATCTATATTTTTTGCTAAAGCAAAATATTCTATTCCTATGTCATCTATTGGTCGTAATTTAACATCCCCATACATATAACCAACATATGTATTATCAAATGCATTCATATAGTTATAACCACGCGTTTCTAGTGAAGTATCTTTTGTTTTTTGTTCATTACATGTACCATCAGCATTGGCATTATCATGATACATTAATTTAACATTACCACTCTCGGTTGTTCTTAATATTTTATAACATTTATTTCCTAAAACAACATAATTATTATTTATATCTCCTCTATAGTAATATATTCTATTTGAAAGACCATCATTATTTTCATCAGTTGCATTTAAATCAGTTGCATAATATAATCCTTTACCATTTGTATCACTAGATGGTTCTTTGAAGTTTATACCTGAGTTACTTGTAACATATTTACTCTTAACACTATCATCATAAGTTTCATTATCACTTAATATTTTACATCTTAAAGTATTTTTATCTTTACAATCATCATACCAATTAGCAAGTACATTAAATGATTCACAGTCTTCACTAACATCACTTTTTGTTATTTTTGATGAATCTTTACTTGAAACAATACAATAATTTCCTTTTTTAACTGCGATTGACGCTACACTTCCATCACTATTTAATTTAATTTTATATGTAAGGTCATTACCATTTAAATCTAATTTACTTGAATCATTGGAATTTATTTCACTTAATTTATTTCCTTTTAATGATTCACTTATATATTTTGAATTAGCAGTACTATATAATGATTTTACTTCTGTTAAAAATGCATTCTTTTTAGCATCATTATATAGTTTAATTACATTTGGAAGTGCAATGATTACTAGTATTGCTAAGATTGCTATTACTGCTAGTAACTCTACTAATGTGAAACCCTTCTTTTTCATAAATATTCTCTCCTTTACTTCTATTATGCTTAATATACTTAAATTATAACATTATCATGTTTTTCTAGTCAATTTACACTCGCTTAACATTTAATTGACTATAAAAAAATAGAGATTACTCTCTATTTTGTAAATGTCATATATAACATAAATCCTATCATAGCAAGTATTACTACAATACCATTTATTTGATCATTCTTTCTTCCTTTATCGCCTATTCCTATTGCCATAGATGTTAATATACCACCTATTAGACCACCAATATGAGCAGAAACATCAATACCTGGTATAAATAATCCTAATCCTAAATTTATTAAAATAACTGGCAATATTTGGCTTCTTAAAAGTCCTTGAAGTGTTGCTCTATAATAATATGTAAAATAAGCAATACTACCAAGTAAACCAAATATAGCACCACTAGCCCCAATTGCATATGTACTAGAACTCATAAATACACATGAAAATAAACTACCTAATATTCCACTAATAAAATAAATTAATATAAATTTAGTTTTTCCATAGTATCTTTCTACTATAGGTCCTAATAAATATAACGCATACATATTAAATGCTATATGCATTATATCAGCATGCAGAAACATTGATGTAAATAATCTATATATTTCACCATTTTGAACATATACATAGTTATTAGCAAGTTCATAAAATAATCTATCATTTTGATCATATAACATAGTATATAAGAAAATCATAACATTTAATACAATCAATATATAAGTAATAACTGGTTTTTTAGGACTAAATATCTTTGCTAATTTTTTCTCATTTTTAATAGTAGTTTGATTCATATCTTCAGTTAATTTAAAGAATTCAGTTGGATCCATTTCTTCATTTAAAACAGCATCTTTAACTTTAGGAAAGAACTCTTCAACTACTTTATTCTTTTTAAAATCAGTTATCTTTTCTACCTTAATAGTTTCTATATTTTTATTATCTGTTATTTTTACTGCTTCTCCTGCATCCATTAATAAATTAAGCATATTCATTTTAAGAGACAATGTACTTTTTTTAATACTTTTCATTATTGCTTTTACTTTAAAAGTATCACTTTTTAATTGTTCTTCATTATGTATATAATTAGAATTTATTCTAATAAGTTTTAAATCACTTTGCATATTTTCTAACCATATTTCACCATCAACACCATTTATTATAATAGGTTTGTAATCTTCTTCAGTTATAAAATAATGTAATATCTTAAGTATAATATCATCTTTTTTATCTATTTTAATATTCATATCTTCTTCCTTCCAATAATAATATTTTACTATTAATCATAATATTAGTAAAGAGGAGGATTGATTTTATTAAAATAAAATTTAAAGATGTATTGTTATTTATAGGAATACTTTTTTTATGGTTACTTAGTGGTTTACTGTTTAAAGTTAATAATGATTATTATAGTTTATTAAAATTACCTTTCTTTACTTTAAATGGTAAAATTATAAGCATAGTTTGGTTTATAATATATATTTTAATTACTATTAGTATATATAAAGTTATAAAGAAAATTGATATATTTAAAAACAAAGATTATTTCTATATGTTACTTACTAATTATTTTGCTAATCAGTTATTTATGTACTTTTTCTTTTATCTTATGAGTCCATTCTTAGGATTTATTATTACTATAGTTATATCTTTATCTACTATATTTTTATATTTAGAAACAAAAAAGATATCAAAAAAGTTTTCTTATTATTTGATACCTTATATTATTTATAGTACTTATGCATTAATTTTAATGTCTACTATATATTTTATAAATTTTTAAATTGTTCTAATATATCCATAAATTCTTTTTCAGGAGGAGCACTAAACTCCATAAACTTTCCTGTTATTGGATGATTAAACCCTAAGTACTGTGCATGAAGCATTTGACCATAATCATTTATTACTTTTCTTCTACCATACATAGGATCATTAACAACAGGATGTCCAATATAATCCATATGCACTCTTATTTGATGTGTTCTTCCTGTTTCTAATATTAATTCAACTAATGTTGAATTTTTATATCTTTCAAGAACTTTAAAGTTAGTTACTGCTTCTTTACTATTCTCATCAGTTACAGCCATCTTTTTTCTATCAGTTTTACTTCTACCAATTGGTGCGACTATTTTACCAAAATTATTATCTATAACACCATATACAAGAGCAATATATTTTCTTTTAATTGTTTTGTTTTTAAAACCTTCACTTAATATTCTATGTGCTTTATTTGTTTTAGCAACCAAAAGTATTCCAGATGTATCTTTATCTATTCTATGAACTATGCCACATCTTTCAGTACCACCTTCATCAGATAAATCATCAGTATGTGCCATTAAAGCATTAACAAGAGTATGTGAGTAGTTCCCATTACCAGGATGAACTACCATACCACTCTTTTTATTTACAACGATTATATCATTATCTTCATACAATATATCAAGAGGTATATCTTCTTTATTAATAGATGTATCAACAGTCAAATCTTTAATTATAATTTTATCATTCTCTCTTAATGAATATCCACCTTTAATAGATTTATCATTAACTAAAATATTACCTGATTTAATATTTTTTAATATAAAACTTCTACTTTCATCTAACATTTCAGTTAAAAATACATCTAATCTTTTTCCTTCATTTTCATTATTTATTATTACTTCTTTCATATTTACCTTCCTTAAATATATAAATAAGTAGTATTACTACTCCAAATGTTATAAATGTATCTGCGACATTAAATACAGCCATTTCTTTATTAGATAATATAAATGATATAAAATCTACTACATATCCTCTAAATACTCTATCAATTAAATTACCTAAAGCACCACTAATTATTAATGACAAAGATAATGAAATAAAACCATTATTAATATTCTTCTTAAGTTCAATAATTAAATATATTAGTAAGAGAATTGTTATTAATATGAGTATAAATGTACTATTCATAAGAAAACCAAATGCTGCGCCTGTATTTTTAATATAAAAAAACCTAAAAAAATTATTAATAATAGTTAAACTTTCCCCTGCTTCAAAGTAATTAGTTATTAATAATTTAGATACTTGATCAACCATAATTAATAATATAGTAAAAATTATAATCTTAAAATATTTTTTCATATAAGTATTTTATCAAATTCTAAGTAGAATGTCTATTAAGATATATCTATTAGTATTACATCCTCCCCTAATTTTTTTATTTGTGTAAATTTTATATTTAAGTCTTCTGATACACTAAACATACTTCTTACAAATCTTGCTTTTTCAATTACAAAATGTATCATATATCCACTACTTGGGTCAAATTCAACATCTATAATTCTACCTATTTTTTTACCATCTCTTATATTAACAATATCTTTTTTTTGTAACTCTGATAATTTCATATTAAATTATATGCTTTTTATATTATAATATTAGTCTTTTTACTGATGTTAAAGCAGTTGATTCTATTCTAGATACTTGTGCTTGACTTATATTCAATTCATTTGCTATTTCAGATTGAGACATACCATCTATATATCTTCTTAATAACACTGTTTTTTCTCTTTCTTTTATTTTATTTAGTGCCTCTCTTAAACATAATAATTTATTTAAGTCCTCAGTATTACTTTTATCTTCTATTTGATCAAGTAAATATATTGTATCCCCTCCATCATTATATATTGGTTCAAATATACTAACTGGTTCACTAAGTGAACTAAGAGCATTATATAGTTGATAACTTGATATATTTAAATAAGAACATATCATGTCATTAGTTGGATACATAGAATTTTCTTTAAAATATTCTTCTTTATAATTTATAATTTGATATGCTAGTTCTTTGATACTTCTTGATATTCTAATTTGACTATTATCTCTAATATATCTTTTTATTTCTCCTTCTATCATAAATACTGCATATGTACTGAACATAACTCCAAATGATAGATCAAAATTCTTTATTGCTTTAATAAGACCAATTGTTCCAATTTGAAATAAATCATCCATATTATCACTTTTATTTTGATATTTTCTTAATATACTTAACACTAATTTTAAATTATATTTAACTAATTTTTCATAAGCAAGTTTGTTTCCATCTTTATATTGCTTAAATAATTCTGTCATTTCTTTTTGTGATAATGTTTCTAATTTACTTGTGTTAATTCCAGTTATTTCGACTTTATTTTTTGCCATATAAAAATTCCTTTCAATATAATATTGTCAGGAATTTATTATTTTTATTCAAATTAATCTAATTTAATATTTTTAGCTAGTACTTCTAATACTGCAGAATCAGTAACTTCTTTAACACAGAATTTACCATCTACATCTACTCTTTCTAAGAAAGCAAACTTATTTGTGAAGTCTTCTCCATCAGGAGTAACCTCTGCTCCTAAGAAATAAGTAACTCCTTTATAAGCAGCTTGTCTTAATACAAAATAACTAACACCACTATTTAATTTTAATATTTGATTTGTTAAATTATCCATTCTTTTTTCCTCCTAATAATTATCTGCTAGGTCCACTTTGTTGTGGTTGACTATCAAAGAAGTTATTCCAATCAAAGTCTTCGATTGCATCTATTAAATTATTTTGTTCTTCTTCACTCATATCTTTAGTAGCTTCATCAAGTGGTTTTTCTTCTCCTGTTTTTGGTACTTCAACTTTTTCTTCAGTATTATCTTGTAAATTGTCTTTTTCTACTAAAGCATTACCATTTTCATCATATTTTAAATCTTGATCTCCTACTTTACTATAAGTTCCATCCTCATTATGTTTATAAGTAGTACCATCTGCTGTTACTTCAATACCTGTTGAAGTATCCATAGCAGATTCATTTTGAGAAGGATCTAGGTGAATTGGGAATACATCTTTATCTTTTGTTTCTGAATCATCTTTTCCAGAGTCATCTTTTCCAGAGTCATCTTTTCCAGAGTCATCTTTTTTAGAATCATCTTCTTTAGAATCGTCTTTTCCTTGATCTGTTGTACCTGGATTTGAAGGGTTATCATTTCCAGGGTTTGATGGTTTACTTGGTGTTGATGGTTTATTATCAGGATTTGATGTTTGACCACCACCATTACCACCAGTATTATCAGATAAACTTGTATTATCTTCTAATGTATTGTCTTTATTATCATCCTTTTCTTCTTTTTCTTCATCATCTTTATCCAAATCTTGATCTTGTTCTTTAACAAGCCCGATTATTTCATCTGTATCTTTTTTTAATGCATTAGTATTCTTAGCCATAAGTCCAGTATGTACTGCAATTGCGATACCATTTAAGAATGTAATAGCAGCACCTGTTATTATAACAACTTTCTTCCATAAAGATGGCTTTGGTTGAACTATTTCTACTGGAATTGGAGCAGCAGTTTGTTTTTCCTCCTCCTCTTCTGGTTCTGGCACAGGAGTTATTTCCTCTTCATCTTCTTGTTCCGGTTCAACTGGATCTGGTTGAGGAGTAGGTTCTGGTACAACTGGTACTGGAACTATTTCAGGTTCCACTTCTTCTTCATCAACTTCCTCTGGTAATGGTTCAATTGGTTCTGGTTCTAAATCATCAAAACCTGGTAATGGTTCAGGTCCAATTGGCTCTGGTTCTGGTTGAGAAACTGGTTCAGGTTCAACTACTGGAATTGGAGTTATTTCAGGTTCATTTTCATCAGAAACTGTTGGTTCTTCTGGTAATGGTTCTATTTCTGGTTCCCTATCAATAGTAGGTTGAGATTCATCAACAACTGGTTCTACAGGAATTGTTGGAGCAACAGGTTGAAAATTAAATCCTCTTCCTTCTTTAATATCTTTTTTTGCCTTATTTACCAATTCATTTCTATTTTCAACAGTCATATTTTCTAAAATACCATCATAAAGACTCATTGCTTCATAGTATTCCATATTATTAATAACTTCATCTGAGTATAATCTTTGTCCGAAACGATTAGTAAAAGATGCTAGAACTGTTTTAGCAAGTAATAATTCTTCGTCTTGTTCTCTTGAAAACTTTTGATTTTTTGCTTCACGTTCCCATTTTTCTTTCATCTCATTAGCTCTTTGACGAGTATCATTTACCCTATTTGAAAGATTTATTACTTGAGAAGCATCCATATTATCAATAGTTCTATCAGAATATACTCTTTCATCATCTTTATTAACTATAGTTCTTAAATTATCTTTAGCTTCAGTTAATCCTTCAGTTTCTTTAGTAGCTTTTAATTCTTTAATAGCGAATGCTAATTCTTCATCTGTTAGTAGGTTTTGCCTTCTTAACTCTAACAATTCTGTAATTTCCATAAAATCACTCCCTTTTATTTATTTACTTTCTTATTTCTTATATACATTTTAACTTTGTACCTTAATTCACCGTTGTTATTAATATCTTTTAATGAATTAACATTGTAATTTTTAGACTTGAATATATTTATCATTTCTTCTTCACTTACGAATGTTTGACTTAAATCTTCCCAACTTTCTTCAGTTGTTCCTAAGATTTGTTGTAATTTAATTTTTTCTTTGCTTTCTATTTTTCTTGTTCTTCCATCATTTACTTTTGGATTCTTAGTAGACCAACTAGACCAATTACCCCATTTAGATTGATTAGTTTTTGTTGCTCCACTACTTGGTGATACTGCTGAATAACCTGATGATGTACCATCAGTTGCTTTATACCATTTGTATGCCGTTGTTTTAGTACTATCATCTTTAATAGCGCCTTCTACAGGTGCAGATGTATAATATATCTTTTCACCCGAAGCATTACTACTTCCAGATGGATAATATTTTTTAGTTTCATTTCCTTCTAGTTTATACCAATTATAGAAAGTTTGTGACGCTGATCTACATGTATCAGTATCTTTAGTATCACACGCTGTACTAGTTGCTGGTGACCAATTACTATATTTTTTACAAGTAGTTCCTGCATTTACCTTATTGCCAAGAACTGAATCACTAGCAGAACTTGTACATGAATAGAATTTATTAGTTTCAACTGAGAAATTCTTATCAGTACCTTTACCACATTCTTCTTTTTGATATTTTACTGCCGTTGAATTTTTAGTTGGTCTACATTCATGATATAGTGTTGGATTATAAGTACCAGTTACACTTCTTGTTTGATACATTGTAACAACAGTACCACCTTCATTATATGGATAACCTTCTACAGGTGTAGGACTAAATGCTTTAGCACCATTTTTCATATAATATACTTTAGTAGACTCACTTGTAAACCATTTATATGCAGTAGCTTTACTATCATGAAGTAAATAATCATTACTAGGCGCTACTGTGTAGTATTCATTAACTTCACTAGCAGATGATTTTTCACCTTTACTTGTATAATATTTTTTAACTTGTACATTCCATATATACAATAAATCTTTATATCTGTAATATGTTGATGTACCTAGAGTTTTATATGCTCCATATTTAATATCACTTTTCCATAACTCTTCTACTTTTCCTAATGTTGAACCACTAGTTTTTAATGCTTGAGGTAAAAATTCAAATTTAAGTAATGATTCGTTTGCTTTAACATCAGCAATATTACCTTCTTTAAATTCACCATATTCACTATCAGATGACTTATCAGTACAACTTAACCATGGAGTATAATGCATACTACCATTTTCAAGTTTACATACTCTTACATAAGTAGTTGTTGTATTACATGCTTTAAATTTATCTGCAACTGCAAGACCTCTACTTATTAAAGTTTCTAATTCAACTTGAGCACACTCACCTATTTCTGTAGGAAACAAATCTGTATTATATTCATAGAATGCCTTCCCTGCATCTAGTAAAGTAGATTCATAATCAAATACATTATCACTTGGTTTGCTCGTTTTTCCACTACAACTCTTAAGTAAAAAAACTACTAAAAAAATTGCTATTAAAATAAGTGCAATAATTAAGACTTTTCTACCCAAACCAGAGTTTGAACTATTGCTATCTTCATAACCATAGTCATCATAATTGTTTGACATTTTAATTCCTCCAATTCCTTTTTTGTCATATTCTATCTTATTTTACCATATTAAAGCATATAAAAACAAGTATTTAATTAAAAAAATATAAAGTTTACGCTTTATATTCTCATTAATATTTTAAGTTTTTTAATAACTTTTTTCTCAATTCTTGAAATATATGATTGAGAAATATTCAATTTATCAGCAAGTTCCTTCTGAGTAAGTTCCTTTTTACCAAAAAGTCCATATCTTTGTTCTATAATATCTCTATCCCTACTAGTTAGATTCTTAACCTCTTTTTCAAGTAAAATTTTATCATCTTTACTCTCCAAACTCTTTTCAACAACATCATCTTCAGTACCAAAAACATCTTCAAGTTTTAACTCATTACCTTCATTATCAAAATTAATTGAATCTTCTAAACTAACCTCACTATTTCTTTTTTTATTTTTTCTTAGAAACATAAGTATTTCATTATCAATACATCTAGATGCATATGTTGCAAGTTTAATATTCTTATCAAGTTTATATGTCTTAATACCTTTAATCAAACCAATCGTACCAATACTTACTAAATCCTCTAAATCATATATTGTATTATCATACTTTTTAGCTAGAAACACCACTAATCTTAAGTTATGTTCAATAAGTTTATTTCTAGCATCTAAATCACCTAAATTACTTTTCTTTACTAAATCCTCTTCAACACTTTTCTTTAAAGGTGGTGGTAAAATATCACTACTTCCTATAAAAAATACATCATCATTTTTAAAAAACTTATCCAATAATTTCTCTATCATTATCCCTCCATCAATTTATAATTTAATAAACAATTATATCCCTTAAATTTCTTATTTGTTATACCAACAGTTATATCATTTCTTTGACCTAAACCATCTATATACACTTTTTTAGGATTAAAACATTTTAATAATGAAGTACTATCTATTGTCTTATATGGAACTAAAAAATAATTTTCATTAACTTCCTTATTGATAATAATAATTTTATTACCATGGTATGGATCCATAAGTGAATTTCCAGTATCTAAAAAACCATTTAAATATAAAACTTTACCATTATTTAAGTAGATAGTTACTTTGTATCTAGTAGTCAAAACACTCTTCAAATTATATTCAAAATATTTATAAATATTCATAATAATTGGTATAAAAAGTAATATATATTGATAATGAATTAAATTTTCAATTTTAAAATAATATAAAGTTCCTCCTAGAAAGAAACACAAAATATAAAAATATACTATTTCCTTAATAAGAGTTTTTATATCACTGTAACCATATAATACAAGTATCATACCTATCCCAAGAATAAGCTTAAATAGAAATAAAAATATTGTATTTAAAGACACAAATAAATATAAAATAGACAATTGTCCAACCAAACATGATAAAAATATTCTTCTTTTTTTAACATTCTTTTTAAGTAAAAATGTTAATGTACTAAGAATTACATAATCAATAATAAAATTAAGCAAAATTAATTCATCAATATATATCATTTTATTCACCATTAAAAGTATATAAAAAAAAGTATATATTTTTTGTCGAAATATATACTAAATATTATTTTTTTAATTAAATGAGTCCCATCTTCTTAATGCTAGATATTCTCTTCTAGAATCCTCTTCATTTTCACATCTTTGTTCAAACTCTTCTCTATCAATTTTATCTTTAATTAAATAACCATTATATTCAAGAGGACTGTTTTTATTAGGATTATTGTAATACTTGATGAACATACCAAAATCCCTTAATCTTCTTTGGCTTAATTGATAAGAACCATCATCTAATCTTATTAAAGAATCATTCTTATCTCTTTCATAAATTAATTTATTTAATAAATTTTTAGTTTCAAAGTATAAATAATTAGTACTAAGTCCATAATATTCTACTTTTTCTATAGTTTCATATAATTTTTCAATTTCATCTTTAGAAGATAAATAAGTTTCAAATCTATATGCTAAATCTTTAAAAAAATCTAAATCTTTTGATTCAGCATGATATAAAAGACATCTTTTAATATATTTAATATCTAAATATTTAACATCCTCCATATAAATAATTGGTAAATAAAGTATTCTAATATCTAAATCATTTTCATTTTTTAATTTACTATTTTTATCTTCAAAATAAGCAACATTTATATCAGGAATATAGTCATTCTTAGTCTTTAATCTATTACCAAAGTATCCAATCAATTCCCTCTCATCAAAAGAACTAGTTAATTTTTCAATATCACTAATAGTCATTTTAGGAGTAAGTCTATTATAAACATGAACTTCTACATGTATCTCATCAGCAATATACTTTTTAGTTACATTACCAAAAAATCTCTTACTAGAAGATTTCCTATTATTTTTTTTAATAGATTCTAATATTTGCAAGTAATCACTTTCAGTTTTTACTATTCTTTCTACTTTTCCTAAGTATTCAACCAGAGAATATCTTCTTAGTTCTTTTTTCATAGAATCCTCCTGAAATTATGTTTATTGTAGCAAAATAGCCTAAAAAAGTCAATTTTTACTTTACTTAAATCAAAATTTATGTTAAATTATATGTGGCTTAAAAAGAGGAGGCAAGTTAATATGGCTAAAAATATATCAAAAAGAAATAACATGAGTGCACAAAATAGACCTTTTTCATTAAAGGCAACTAAAAAGACTCAAAAAGTAAATTTACAAACAACAATTGTAGATGGTAAAAAAGTTAGACTTTCTACTAAAGAAATTAAGACAAATAAAAAAAATAAATAAATTGGCCATATGACCAATTTTTTATTTTATCCTTTTATAATTTCTTGTTCTAAAATCAAGTCAATATCAGTTTCATTTTTAACTTTATCTTTAATAACATTTATTAATTTGATAATATCTTCACTAGTAGCTTCCCCAGTATTAATAATAAAATTAGCATGCAATTCAGATACTTTAGCACCACCAATACTATAACCTTTTAACCCTACCTCTTCAATAACTTTACCAGCAGGAATATTATCTGGATTTCTAAATACGCTGCCACAAGAAGGATAATTTAATGGTTGAGTTTCCATTCTTCTTTTAGTTCTATCACTAATTAAGGATTTTATTTCATCAAGATTACCCTTATGTAATTTCAATTTACATGATAATATTACATAATCCTTTTCTTCTTTAAATAATGAAGTTCTATATCCAAAATTACATTCATTACAAGATAATTCTATTATTTCATCATTTTTAAGTACTGTGACTGAAATAAGTAAATCAGACATACTCATTTTGTATGCACCTGCATTATTGTATATACATCCGCCAACTGTCCCTGGTATTCCAACTGCCCATTCATAACCAGTGTATTCCATATTAGAAAGTTCACTTGATAATTTATTAAACATGTAACCAGCACCAACAACTACTTCATTACCTTTAATATTGCATTCAGAAAAATTACTAAGTTTAATAATTATCCCATCATAATAAGGCGGCAATATAACATTAGAACCATTACCAAGTATTAAATATTTAATAGAATATTTTTTTAATATAGATAGTACTTCCTTTAACTCTTTAATTGTTTTTGGAAAAACTAAAGCATGACAAACACTATTAACTCTATAAGTATTATATTTAGTTAATTCTTCTTCACATTTAATTTCACAAATACTTTCTATTTCCTTAATCATTATTCTAAGTAACTCTCTATTTCTTCTGTTCCTACTAAGTATTCAACTATTTTTCCATTTGATATTTTAATAAGTGTTATATCATTAATTTTAAGTTCATTACTACTACTAGCATTCTTGTTATTATTATCAGATACATGAGATGCATTTTCACTTAGACTCATATCAACTTTATACACTACTTCATCACTATCTTTAATTAAACTATTAATATAACTATCTACTTTATAATCTTTATAATTATCAAAAAGTACGTAATATGTTTTTTCACTTCTATTAAATACATTACCGATCATAATTTTCTCATAATTAAATTCAGTCTTAGTATCAGGTTTTTTATATCCTTCTTCAAAAGCACCTATTTTATTAAGTCCAAAAACACATAAATACATTAATCCAAAAAACAAGAAAACTCCGATTACTGTATAAACTGCTGATTTAATTTTATCAGTCTCAGTAACTTCAACTTTTCTTTCTCTTTTTTTAGTTTTATACTTTAATTTCATATTATTTTTTGCCATAAATATCATCTCCGTACCCAAATTATAGCATATTTTAACTATTTCAATCAATTATTTATGTATTTTTATTGATTTTTAGTAGTTTTTATTATATAATTTACTAAGTATTTAGTGGCAGTGCTATAAGTAATTATAATGTGTTTCTAAGTAAATATAAGTAACCTCTGCCAAGGCGAAAGTAATAAGAAACTCCCTATAACTATAAGTAGTGGCCTTTAATACAAAAATATTGTAAAGGAGGAACAAATACTATGTCAAGATACATCGGACCTGTATTTAAAAAATCTAGAAGATATGGTTTTTCTACTCTTGAAACTGGTAAAGAACTAAGACGTAAAACTCAAGCTCCTGGTATTCATGGAACTAGTAGAAGAAAACTTAGTGAATATGGTGTTCAATTACAAGAAAAACAAAAAGTTAGATTTATGTACGGTTTATCTGAAAAACAATTCAGAAAAACATTCGATGCAGCTGGTAAAATGCAAGGAATCCATGGTACTAATTTATTAATACTTTTAGAAAGTAGACTTGATAATTTAGTTTATAGAATGGGATTTGCTAAAACTAGAAAAGCTGCTAGACAATTAGTTAATCATGGTCATATCTTAGTTGATGGTAAAAAAGTAAATATTCCATCATTCAGAGTAAAAGTTGGAAGTGTTATTTCTGTTAAAGAAGGATCACTAGATCACCCTGTTATTAATGAATGTTTAGGTATGGATATTAACATTCCTGCATTTGTAGAAGTTGATAAAACTAAAAAAACAGGTACTTACTTAAGATATCCTGAAAGAGAAGAATTAAATAATGAAGTTAATGAAGCTCTAATCGTTGAATACTACAACAGATAATGAACTAATATGTAAACAAAAAACTCTTGAGTTTAAAACTCAAGAGTTTTTTATTGTGGTGGACAATAACTTGGTAAAATAAAATAATATTTTACAAACGATGTTTCGGTACTTTCAACTATAACATATCCACTCTCATCACAATCAGCACTACAATAATAATCAGAATAAGAATTTGATAAAGAACAATATAGTTTATATTTATCAGTTGCTTTTTCAAAATAATATGAACGACCATAATGCTTAAAGTAATCTGTATATTTTTCGGATACAACATATATATTTCTATTGATATTGTTTAATGAATCATTTTTTTTAATAATATACAAATAGTTATAATCACCTACTTGTTTTTTTAAGTTACTATAAGATACATAATTTTTATTTTCTTTTAATATACCGTTGTTAGAAATTATTCCAGCATCTTTATATTTACTTACTTCAGAAGGCAATAGTAATATTTTTTTGTCGCCTTTAAGTCTTATGCCATTTCCTCTTATTTTAGTCATTGAAATTTGATTTATCACACTAGTTTCTTCAACCTTATTATCTAAATTCATCAATATTATAATTAAATAATAAGTTTCTCCGCCTTCTAAGGTCAATACAGGACTAGATAGATTATATCTATTTCCTCGAAGTTCATAATCTCCAAACAAAAACGTATCATCTTCATTAGAATAAATCGAAGTATTATAAATAATATCCAGCATATTTCGATTTAAATCTTCTTCATCTTCAATACTTTTTAATTGTTCAATCATTTCATTTTTGGGTAATATCATAAAACTATAATTGCCCCTAATTCCCTGTGACTCAAATTGGTAAATTCCACTTTCTTTATCAGATATATCAAAAGATGCTATAAATATCGGCATTTTAAGTTCTATAGTACCACTAGATTCGCTCATATCTTCATTAATATTTGTTACACCACCAAATAATTTATTATCGTTTATATAGGTTGAGTTTGTATAATAAAATGCCCTACTAAAATTGCCCACCTTACTATAGTCACCCGTTAATAATGCATTAAACTCAACAAATTTTCCTTTTAATTCTGGTACTTCTTCAATAGTCTTAGCAATATCAGAAAATTTTTGTTCAGTAAATTTCTCGCTAAGTTTATTATTTTCTTTATCAATTAAAGAATAACTTGTAGTAACATTTTCTTCAACATAGTTTTCTAATTTACCTACACGAACAACATATCCGCTTCCATCTAAAGATACTTCATATGCTGAAAAATCTGAAAACTTACCTGCTCCTTCTGCTTCCAAAACAGGTTTTCCATTCATAATTTTTATGCTACATCTTTTGTATATACTTTCATTACCTTTAGTACAATCATATTCATTTATATCATCATAATCGATTGATATGTCATCATCAATACCTTTAAGTACCGCTAAAGATTCAGTTTTAAAAGAATTTTCTAATGAATCATTATATAATTTAAGTATACTAGGAACAGCAATAATTGATAAAACTGCAACTATTGCCATGACTGCTAAAAGTTCTATTAAAGTAAAACCATTTTTTTTCATTTTACTTACCTCCTCTTATTAAATATGGATCATCAATTCTTCCATTGCCTTGAGAAATATATGTTGAACCAGGTACTGCTATCACTGGGTAAATTTCACTTCCCGAAAACCCACCTCCATAAACAAACGCACTAGATATAAATCGACCAGGTGTAATAGTTTTAGCATAATAGTTAACCGAATTATCCATAATTTTTAATTCATAACGTGTTGGCAAACCTATAGGATATTTTAGTTTACCATTACCATTTGACGCTGAAGTAGTAAACTTATCGTTACTTTGTTTACATATGTATGTAAATTTTTTCTCATTGTATGAATCATAATCTGTTTGAATATCGCCATATCCAGTATTGGCATTAACAATACTCCTATCATTACAAAAAACTGTATCAGCTAATTTAATGTCAGTAGGTTTGATATTTTTTTCATACCATTTATCTATTTCTTTTTTTATTTTACTATCATATTTATTACTTGTACTTTTTGCATAAGACTCGCTTTGATATTTAATTTCTGTAACATAAGAAGTCCATTGAGCAATATCCCCATCTGCATAATAATGTGCCCATGAATTAAACCCGTTTATTTTAATAAACTTTTCGCATTCTGCATTTTTTGAATTTTCGAAACATGTGTAGTAATCTTTTACTGGGCACGATGTGGAAGTACAAATTTTATCAGTATTCCATTTTCCATTAATTATATTACCTTTTAACTTATATTTTTTAGTTTCATTGTTATATTCATAATCACTACTAAAATAATATTCAGCATTCGGAGATATTTTATAATATTCGCCAGTTTCTGTTTGAACCATATCCCCAGTCATATAACCAACATATGTATTATCATAAACACCATAGGAATATGATGTATTAATCCCTGGATATTTAGCTTGACATTTATTATCTATATATTCCCCATAATAAATTAATCTTACATTATCTTTTTCATCTGTACGCATAATATTAAAACACATATTACCAAATGCAACATAATTGTTATTAACATCGCCTCTATAAAAATATATTCTTTTTCCTCCTTCGGAAAAATTATTGTCCTCAGTATAATATAATCCAAATCCATTAAATCCACTATAAGTAGTTTCTTTATAAGAATAAAATACATTTGCATTTTTCGAATCATAAAAAGATTTTACTTTATAATATGAACCGTGTGCTGCTTTAAAAAAGTATCCTGTTACAGGGCATGAACTACTAGTGCAAATTTCGTTAGTATTCCATGAACCTTTAATCATTTTACCAGATAAATTTAATTCTCCAGTTTCACTATCAACATTTAATTCTTTATAAAATTCAATTTCTCCATCCATTTGAACATTACTTTCCCAAGAACTAACATAAAGATAATAATTAATTGGAACGCTTATAGAACTGTATTCAAAATCAATTCCAGTATCTTTTATAACATTTTCACTTTTCTTATTTGCTGGGTATGCACAATTATCGCTTAATATTTTATTTAATATTGTACCTTTTTTATATATATTAGTTGCACAATTTTTAGCATCAATTGCAGAAGTGCTCGTTCTAATAACATATGGTTTTGATGAGGAACCATCACCATATTTAACTGTGGCCTTTGCATTCAATGCAATCACAGGTGCAATTCCATATTTAGAATTAACATATTCAGAATACAAACCATTAGATAAATATATTTTATTATCACCAGAAGGTGTCATTGTCCAAATACCATTTTTTATTCCTCCAGAATAAATATATTCATCTGCAGTTAGTAGTGCTGCTGGATACTTTAATAATCCATTGCCTATCTTACTATCAACAGTAAAACTATCTTCATTATTACATTTATTAGTTGGAGTCTTTACACTCCCATTTAATCTATTTTTAGAGTTATATGCACCATTTTCATCTTTACTTCTATCATTACAATATGATGTATCTTGAACATATTCACCATATTTTAAAATGAAATCTTTATACCAATCATCTATAATTTTTTTAGCATTGCTATCTTTATCACTTGCATAATCAGTAGTTTCACCATAATAATCATAAGAAATATAATTCCAATTATTACATTGCCCATGATAAGGTTCACCATTGTAAATTAATTTAACAGCACCATCCTCTGCTATCTTAACAACTTTCCAACATATATTTGCAAATATTACATTATTATTAGTAACAGACCCTCTAAAATAATATGTTTTGTCAACTTTACCATCTTTATTAATATCATCTGAGTTATAGTTATAAAATAAACCTATTCCGTTAGTTGCACTTGCTGCTTTTGAAAAGTCTATTCCATTTTCACTTTCTACAGTTACAGATTTCTTATTATCTGGATAAGATTTATTATCTGCAAGAATAACATTTTTAAGTGATCTATTCTCATCAAAAACACATCTTAATTTATCATATCCACCTTTAGTAATATTCTTGCTTGTAAAAGAATGAATATCATCACCACGGTTTGCTTCTATATAATTTTTACCATCAGATGCTTGCATTCTAGAAAAAGTACCATTTTTATTTAAATCTATACAATATTTAAAATCTTTATTTGAAAGTTCTAATGATGTTTCATCCTCACTAGATATTGCTACTATTTTCTTTTTATTCATTTTAGCCATTACTTCTTTATTAGTAATTTGTCTTTCTAAATTTTTAAACTCTGTTAAAAAAGCATTTTCTTTTGCTTTATCATATAATACTCTTATTCTTGGAACTGATAAAATCACTAAAATCATCAAAATTGCTATTACTGCTAGAACCTCTACTAATGTGAATCCTTTTTTATTTTTCATGGTATGCACCCCTTAAATATTATTCTTACATAAAGTTTATTGTGTACAACGTGCTATCTTAACTATAATTATACAGTTTTTTAAAAATATTGCAAATTAAAAAAAGACTATTAGTCCTTTTTATCATAATCATCTAAAAAACAATAAGTATCATCCTTTGTTTTATGATAACCAAGTACAGTATTTAAATTAATATCAAATGTACTTTTAAATATATTACTATCAACATTAGGATTAATTTTTTTAAGTTCATTTAATAACTCTTTTATTTCTTTTCTTTTTGATGTGTTTTCAGTTTGATTCTTCTCAGCAAATTTACACGCACAATTTAAGAATGTTAAATCATTTCCTTTAGCAAATCTTATAATATCTTTTTCTCTAACATAATAAAGTGGTCTTATAAGTTCCATTCCTTCAAAGTTTTCACTATGTAACTTGGGCATCATAGTTTTATATTCAGATGCATAAAACATACTTAATAATATAGTTTCTACTACATCATCAAAATGGTGACCTAATGCTATTTTATTACATCCAAGTCTTTGCGCTTCATTATAAAGACATCCTCTTCTCATTCTAGCACATAAATAGCAAGGAGATTTAATTTGCTTATCAACTATATCAAATATATTACTATTAAATATATGCAAATCTATATTCATCTTTTCAGCGTTTGATTTTATAAGTTCAAGATTCTTTTCATTGTATCCAGGATTCATACATATAAATACAACTTCAAAATCAATTTTACCATGACGTTTTAATTCTTGCATACACTTAGCAAGTAAAAATGAATCTTTACCACCTGAAATACATACAGCTATTTTATCTTTATCTTTTACAAGTTCAAATTCTTTAACACCTTTAATAAATCTAGCCCATATTTCTTTCCTATAAGTTTTTACTATACTTCTTTCTATTTCTTTATACATCTTTAACACCATGTTGACTTTTATATGCTATAAAAGTATTTTTAAGTAACATAACTACTGTCATAGGTCCTACTCCACCAGGTACTGGTGTAAGATAAGAACACTTGTCACTAACATTAGGATTAACATCACCATATAATTTACCACTATCACGACTTATCCCAACATCTATAATAACGCATCCTTTTTTTATCATATTTTTATCTATTAAATATTTATGACCTGTCGCAACTATTAATATATCTGCTTCTCTAGTTATACTTTCTAAATCTTTAGTTTTAGAGTGACATATCGTAACAGTAGCATTTCTTTTTAAACATTCTTGATAAGTAGGAGTTCCGACTAACTCACTTCTACCAACTACTACTACTCTTTTAGATTCCATATTTATTTTATAATAATCAAGCAGTTCTAATATTCCTTTAGTTGTACATGGTATTAAACTATTTTTATTATTCATTCTTCTTATTTTAGATTCATTAGTAAGACCATCTACATCTTTAGATACATCTATTGTATTAATAATTTTATCTACATTAAAATTGTCTGGGATTGGTAACTGAACTATTATTCCATTTACAGATACATCTTTATTTAATTCTTTTATTTTGTTAATTACTACACTTTCTTTTACTTCACTTAAGTAATCAAAATGCATAAAACTTATACCCACTTGTTCACATGATTTTCTCTTATTATTTACATATACTTTAGATGCTTCATCATCACCTATTGTTATAACTGCTAAAATAGGTGTTTGAACATACATAGATATTTCTTTTCTTAAATCATCTTTTATTATATTTGAAAGATTCTTTCCATCCATTATTTCCATATTTATTCCTCTAAAAGACTAACAAATCTAATTGATGTTATTACTTTATCACTAAGTGGTTTATCATTATCATCAGTTTGTGAAATAGCAAGATCATCAACTACACTCATACCATTAATAACTTTTCCAAACGCAGCATATTTTCCATCTAAATATGTTGAATCTTTATGTACTATAAAGAATTGACTACTTGCTGAATTCATAGTTTCTTCTGTTTCAGGATTGCTTCCACGTCTTGCCATTGAAAGTACTCCTCTTGTATGAGATAAATTATTTTCTACTCCATTTTCACTAAACTCACCCTTAATATTTTCATCACTACCACCAATACCAGTTCCTAATGGATCTCCTGTTTGAATCATAAAGTCTTTTATAATTCTATGAAATATTAACCCATCATAAAATTTATCATTAACTAACTTCTTAAAGTTTTCTACTGTTATTGGTGCTACATCAGGATAAAGCTCTGCTATTATAATTCCTTTATCTTTAACATCTATTTTAATCAAATTTGTTTCTTTATCACTTTCTATATATTTTTTATTTTCAATATTGTATACTGTTTTTCCATCCTTAGTCTCAGTTTTATAATTAAGACCACATGAACAAAGCATGAATAAAAAACTAAGTGTCAAAACATACTTTAAAAACTTTCTCATATTAATCACCCTTTCGACTAAATAATTTTATCACAAATAAATAGAAAAGTCATCAAGACTTCTCTATCCATGTATATCTTTCTTTATACTGTGTCAAAAATGAATAATCTTTTTTATCATTTTGTATCCTACCTATTACAATAGAAGGAATAATATTTTGTGATTTTGAAAAATCATTTATACTCTTTATATTTAATATATTTTTACTAATAAAAGAATTATATTCATCACTATTTATCAATGTATTTCTCGCAAACTCATCCGCATTTTTTTCTTCTTTACTATCTATAAAATTATAATCAATATAAGATTTCTTAAAATCATCATTTAATAAATGCCCTATTTCGTGAAATAAAGTAAACCAAAAAATATCAGCAAAAGATTGCCTAATAGTTAGACATAATATAACTTGATCATTTTTCTTTTTAATAAATCCCTGTACAGGAGCACCTTTAAAATGTTTAACTACATTAAATGAAATTCCACACTCCTTAAAAATTTGTTTTAATTCAACTATCATTTCAGTTGGTTCTAGAAACATAGTATCTTTAATATCGTTAATTCTTTTTATCAACTTTTCTTTATCAAAATGTTCAACAATATTATCGTTATAAGTTAATATTTCACATATTTTTTGCCATGCATATAAAACATATATATTAATTTTATTTTTAGTTCCTCTAAAAGCAACCTGTTGTATAGGTAAATTAGGTATGCTTAAAAGATTATTAACATTTAAAAGTTTTCTAAGTTTTAAAATTATACTTGTATCATTTAGATCTTTACTAAGCAAGTTTATTTTCTTTAAGTATGCTACAACTTCTTTCAATTCTTTTAAAACAGCATATTCTTTTCTATCTATATTATTTAATTTTTCTACTTCATCTATATTTTTATCATAAATACATTGCAAATTACACCAAAATTCAGCACTTATACCTAAGGCATATTCAAGTGCAATTGCAAAAGAATTAGATATTCCTTTTTTACCATTTAGCACTTCACTAATATGCTTTGGTGTGTATTCAGTTCTAATTGCTAATTCTTCTTGAGAAATATTATTATTTTCTATTACCTCTTTTAGAGTTTCGCCTGGGTGAGTTATTAAATCAAGGGATAAGCCAATTATATTTTCCATCATGATAATCCATCACTCCTTTTATATTTATATTTTTACATTCTTTTAAAGTTTTTTCATTAATTTGATCAACTAAAGGCTCTACTATTAGTCTATAATTTGCATTTAATCTTATTCCATAAAATCCATTTAAATTTCCTTCTAATAAATGTGGTCTACCTATACCATAACTTAAATAGTCCTTGAAATTATCAGCAGACATTAACTCGTTACAACGTCTAAGAACCATTCTTGATAGTTCTAAACCGATTATTTTCTTTAATGTATCAGCATTTTGTAATATGCCTTTTAATTTCTTATTATGAACCTCAAGTATCAAATTAATTCGCCTCCTTTAAAAAGATTACCTACTAGGTAATATAATTATAATATATTTTTCAATGATATGCAATAAAAAAAGACTAATTTCTTAGCCTATATATTTAATTATTTTATTTGCTTTTATATTTTGATTATTTGAAGATTTTTGTATTTCTAAATATTTATTTTTTAAGTAATTTAAATATTTATCATACATAATTTTATCTTTATGATTTAATCCTAATAATAACTCTTTTTCAGTATATTTTCTTTTCCCTTCTTTAAATACTATTAAGTTATAATATTTTTTATTTTCATATACTATTAATTCATTACTAACTATATAATTTAATTTATTCATTTCATCTCTTAATATATCATGATAATTATTTGATATGGTTATTATTTTATTAAATCTAAGATTAGTTTTCTTTAATATATCAAGTATTGTATGAGTACCCATACCAGCAAGTACCAAAGTATTTGCTTCTCCATCTTTTATATTATCAAGTCCATCAGAAACTCTTAAATCAATATAATCATTTAAATTTAATTTATTTATTTTCTCCTTAGCACTAGCAACTACTTTTTCACTTATATCACTAGCAATAGATTTAATATTTCTTTTAGAAAGTAGTATTCCTACTTCTACTTGATCACACCCAACATCTACTACTAAGTCATTATCATTTATAAATAAACAAATTGCTTCTATTCTATTCAATTAAGAAATCCTTTAATTTTTTAGCTCTTGATGGGTGTCTTAATTTTCTTAAGGCCTTAGCTTCAATTTGTCTAATTCTTTCTCTTGTTACTTTAAATTTCTTACCTACTTCTTCTAAAGTATGACTTGAACCATCAAATAAACCAAATCTTAATTCTAATACTTCTTTTTCACGAACAGTAAGTGTATCTAATACTTGTTTTAACTCATCTTTAAGTATTTCATATGTTGCGAAATCTTCTGGTGACATAGTTCTTTCATCAGCAAGAAAATCTCCTAAGTGTGAGTCATCTTCTTCACCTATTGGTGTTTCTAAAGACACTGGATCTTGACTTATTTTTCTTATTTCAGCTATCTTTTCTACAGAAAGTCCCATCTTTTTAGATAGTTCTTGGTCAGTAGGCTCTCTATTTAATTCTAGTGTCATTTGTCTTTCTATTCTTGCCATTTTATTAATTGTTTCAACCATATGAACAGGAACTCTTATAGTTCTTGCTTGATCAGCAAGTGCTCTTGTAATAGCTTGTCTAATCCACCAAGTAGCATAAGTACTAAACTTATATCCTTTTCCATAATCAAACTTTTCTACTGCTTTCATAAGACCAATGTTACCTTCTTGAATTAAATCTAAGAATAAAAGACCTCTTCCTACATATCTTTTAGCAATAGAAACAACAAGTCTTAAGTTAGATTCTGCTAAAATATTCTTAGCCTTTTCATCTCCTTCAGCAACTCTTTTTGATAGTTCTTGTTCTTCCTCAAGTGATAACAAACTTATTTTACCTATCTCTTTTAAATACATTCTTACGTTATCATTAACGCTCATGTCTTTACTTTCATCAGGAATATTATCAGTTATATCATCTTTGATATCAATAGAACTTCCCTCATCTTCATCTTCTGCTCTTACTTCGATTTGATTTTCTGTAAGTACATTATAAAGTTCATCTAACGCATTACTATCTAAATCTAAATCTATTGTTTTCTTAGCTATTTGCTCATATGTTAGATAACCTTGATTTTTTCCTTCTTTTACTAAATCATTAACTCTTTCTTCAAATGTTTTAATATTGTTTACCATTCTAACAC
The DNA here is from genome assembly GCA_934090685.1 of uncultured Bacilli bacterium. Taxonomy (GTDB): domain Bacteria; phylum Bacillota_I; class Bacilli_A; order RF39; family UBA660; genus CAG-1000. The sequence continues at coordinate 147,427 of CAKOJN010000002.1, read as the reverse complement.
TTCCTTATTTATTTTATTTATTTTATTTGCTAGTTCTATTTTTTTATTAACATCTAATGTTTCATTCATTTCGCGTTTTAATTCATTTATTCTTTTCTTGACTGAATACTCTTTAATAGTATCAAAATAATCTTCAAGTTCACTTTCTGTATACTCGTCTTCATTATGATATCTCATTATTTCTTTTACAGTTTCATTAAGTGATTCATTATCACTTATATAATCTATAAAATCACTATAATTAAAATATCCATAATCATTTCTAAATTCTACTATTTTATATGCAAGTGCCATCATATTATCATGAATTAGATATCCAAGTCCATTTTCAAAATAAAGAATAACATCATCATAATTAAGCATTAAATATAATATTCTTATTTCACTAATATCATATTTATCATATCTTTTTTTAGTGATTTTTTCTTCTTTTTTTACTTCCTTCTTACTACTTATTTTAATCTTGTTTTTTATTACAGATTCATCAATACCAAACTCACGAGATAATTCATTTATCTTAAGTTCTTTTAATATATCATCATCTATATCATTTAATGATTTTATAGCCTCATTAATGTATTTACTAATATCAGTAGAATCTTTCATATTCTTATTTGACTTTAAATATTTAAATTTAAAATCTATATAAGAAATTCTATTTTTATAAGCATAGTCAAATGCTTCTTTTCCTTTATTTATAATATATTCATCACTATCTTTATAATCATCAAATACTATTACAGATACATCTATATTATTTTTAATTAATTCATCTCCAATTGATATTGTTCCAAGTACTCCTGCATTATCTTGATCAAGATTTAACACTACTCTACATTTATATTTAATTATTTTATCTAAATGTTCTTTTGTAAAAGCAGTTCCCATAAGAGCCACTGTATTATTATAACCAATTGATACCATTCTAATAGTATCCATAAATCCTTCAGTAATAATAATTTCTTTAGATTTTTTTATATTTGGAAGAGCATTATTAATATTATAAAATATTTTACTTTTAATAAATATATCTGTTTCACGAGAATTAACATATTTAGATAGTTGTTTATTATCTAAATCATTTACTAAATATTTTCTACCACTAAATCCTACTACATTATTATCCTCATCTATTATAGGAAACATTATTCTATTTTGAAAAGTATCATATATTTTATTATCTACTTCACGAACAATATCTATTTTTAATAAATCCTCTAAATTATATTTTTTGGCTAATATTTCATGTAATTTATTATTAGTTGAAAGCCCAATATTGAATTCATTTATTATATCTTTATCTATGTGCCTATCATTTAAATATTTTAATGCTTGTTGCCCATTACTTGAAAATATATTATTTTTAAAATATTTATTAACTGTGTCAGTTATTTCATAATATTTATCATACTTATTTGTTTTCTTTGGTACATTTATATTAAGTTTTATGCCTGCTCTATCTGCTAGTAGTTTGACTGCTTCTTGAAATGATATACCAAGAAACTTTTCAACAAATGTAACTACATTACCACTTTCTCCACAAGAAAAGCATTTATAAATTTGTTTATCAGGATGAACACTAAATGATGGAGAATGATCATTATGAAACGGACATAAAGCTTTATTTTTATCATTAAGACTTATATAACTGCCTATAATATCTACTATATCATTCTTAGACTTAACTTCATCTATTAATTCCTTACTAATGAAAGCCATTTTTCCCTCCTAATAATATATATACGAAATAAAAATTAAAAACACTTCTTTTTTTAGCAATTTATTTAAAAATCTTTCATATTATACCATTTTTTAATGATTATTACAATAAAATAACAAATTAAAAAGACTATTTCTAGTCTAATTTTAAATTTTTTGGTTTTGTTTTACTTATTATTTGTATATTAACATTTTCATTATCTACTATGTATGATAATTCTTCTCCTATTTTACGTTGATATACTGCCTTACCAAGTGGACTATTTACTGATATTTTCATGATTCTAGATCCTAAATCAGGCATACCAGCGACCAATTCAAATGTTATAGTTTCTTCTGTTTCAGGATATATCATATTAACTGTAACTATATCATTTACATTAATAATTTCTTCCTCAACTTCATCTAATATAACTATTCTTTTTAGTCCATCTAACTTATGTTTAATGTTTGTAGTTAATGTATAAAAACTTTCTCCACTAAGCATTTCTAATTTAGATAAATTATTTAATTTGTTTGCAAGTTCCTTTCTCATATTTTCTAACTCAGCTAAGTATTTATCATAACCTTCTTTTGTTAAATAAATTTTTTCTTTCATTTAGTATCCTCCCTGTAAAAATATTATAGCAAGAAAAAATAACTTTTAAAAGTTATTTATTTAATTTATCAAATTTTCTAAACGCAACATCATCATCAAGTTCAGTTTCAGATAAGTCATCTAAAATATTTCTTTGTTTTCTTGAAAGATTTGTTGGTATTATTAATTTAAGAACACAATAGAAGTCTCCTTTTTTCCAAGAGTCTTCACTATTAATACCTTTTCCTTTAATTCTTAATGTATCTCCTGGTTGACTACCCTCTTTAATTTTCAAATCAACATAACCATCAACAGTTTTAATAGTTTTTTTACATCCAAGACATAGGTCTGTTATTGTAACAGGAAGATCTATATAAATATCATTTCCATCTCTTTTATATAATTCATGAGGTAAAACTTTGATTTCAATATATAAGTCTCCATTAGGTCCTCCATTAACGCCAGGTTCACCTTTGCCACTTAATCTTAATTGTTCACCATCATTTATACCAGCAGGTATATCTATAGTAATTGTTTTGTGTACTTTTACTTTGCCATTTCCTCTACAAGTAGAACATGTGCTTTTAAATGTCTTACCAGTTCCATTACAAGATGTACAAGTAGCTCTTGTTTGAATTGTACCAAATATTGTTTGTGCTTGTTTTATAACACTACCTTTTCCATTACATTCACTACACACTTCTTCACCATGGCCACCTTTTCCACCACAGTCTTCACATGTTTCATAATACTCTAAATCAACATCTTTTTTACAACCATATACAGCTTCCATGAAATCTATTTTCATACCGTAAAGCGAATCTGATCCTTTTCTACTTCTAGTTCTTTGGTTTCCTCCAAAGGAACTAAATGAACCACCAAATCCGCCAGAGAATAAATCATCAAAAATATCCCCGAAGTCAAAGTTTCCAAATGGATTTCCTCCTCCATAAGAGGCACCCCCACCAGCATTTCCATATGGATTTTCAAATGCTGCATGACCATATTGATCGTATTTTGCACGATTATCTTTATCTGATAAACAAGCATATGCTTCTTGAGCTTCTTTAAACTTTTCAGGAGCATCAGGACTCTTATTTAAATCAGGGTGAAATTCTTTTGCTTTTTTTCTAAATGCTGACTTTATTTCTGCTTCAGTTGCATCTTTAGAAACACCTAAAACTTCATAATAATCTCTTTTTGCCATATTTATACACCTTTTTCATTCATATATTTTTTAAGTAATTTAACCTTCTCATCAAATACCCTAAAGCCTTCATTTAAGGTACTTTCAAGAGTTAAATCTATTCCTAACTTTTTAAGCAATTCTAATGGATAATCACTTCCACCACTACTTAAAAACTCTATATATTTTTCTTTAAAACCTGGTTCTTTATTAATAAGTTTTTCGGCTATGACAAGCGCACTTATAAAACCAGTCGCATATTTATAAGTATAAAATGCATTGTAAAAATGAGGTACTTCTGCCCATTCATATTTAATATCTTCATCAACTACAAGACTCGGACTAAAATGTTTTATATTAAGTTTATAATAAGTATCACAGAGTACATCTTTTGTTAATGCTTCATTATTTTCACATTTACTATGAATAATACTTTCAAACTCAGCAAACATTGCTTGTCTATAAACAGTTTTTTTAAATTTATCTAAAAATTCTACTAAATAATATATCTTATCATCAATATTATTTGTAACTGAAAGTAAATACTCAGATAATAATATCTCATTAACTGTTGATGCAATCTCGGCTAAGAATATTGGATATCCAGCGTACTCATATTCTTGTGTCTTATTAGAATAATAACTATGCATTGCATGTCCCATTTCATGAGCAAGAGTACTTACTGAATTAATATTATTTTCATAATTTAATGACACATATGGATCACTGTCATAACAACCCCATTGATAAGCACCACTCTTTTTATTATCACAAGGATAAACATCTACTGAATTATTATTTATGAGTCTAGTAAAGTTTTCAATGTAGTCACTTCCAAGTACACTAAGCGCACTAGTCACTAATTTTACTCCTTCATCATAAGGAACATCTTTTTCATCACATGAAGCAATATTATAATATGTATCATACATATGTAATTTTCTTTTTAAAACACTTGATTTTATATCATAATATTCTTGTAATGAACCTATATTTTTATCAGTAACTTTAATTAGTGTTTCATATAAACTTACTGGTATATTATCTCCGAATAAAAAAGCTTCAAGAGTAGAATTATAATTTCTAATCTTACTTGTTAACCAATCCTTCTTAACAGAACCTGTATATAATTCTTTTATAGTGTTTATATGTTTTTTATAAAAGCTGATCTTAGTCTCAAATGCATCTTTTCTTACCCTTTCATCACTAGATGTTATATATCTAGAATAATTACTAGAGGTAAGTTTTACATCTTTACCATTCTCATCTTTAATAGATGAAAGTTCAATATCAGTATTATCAAGCGCAGTGAACGCTTCATTAGGCACTCTAAATATTGAAGAAATACTACTTAATAATGTTTCTTCCTTCTCACTTAATATATGTTTTTTATATCTAAATAAATCTGAAAGTAAAAACTCATACTTAGAAAGTCTTTTATCATCTTTGATTAATTTTTCCATTTCACTAGAATCTATTGATTGTATTTCAGGACTTATAAAACCAGTTGAACCAGCATAAAAATCATATATATCACTAGCTGCATCTTTATATTCTTGAAATTTATTATTAGCTGTATCACTATAATATGAAAGATATGCATAAACATACACTTTATCAATTAATAAATCAGTTTGACTTTGAAGTTCTAATAAAGAATATAAGTTTTCTCTTACTTTACCTTTATATTCAATAATGTTTTTAACATTTTCTTTTATTTTATCTATTGCATCAAAAAATTCTTTTTCATTTTTAAATATTTTTCTTAAATCCCATTTATATTTATTCATAATACCTCATTTTATTATTATTTTATTTTAATATTAATTAAGGGCTCAAATAAGAGCCCTCAATCATAAATTATTTTTCTTCAAATTCAGCATCTTTTACTTTACTATCATTATCAGTTGATGATTCATTAGAAGCATTCTCAGCTTGTGCTTGAGATTCTTTTGCTTGTTCTTGGTATACTCTACTAGATAATTCCATAACTACTTTAGATAATTCTTCACTAGAAGATTTAATTTCATCAGTATCATCTTTTTCTAATGCATCTTTTACTTTCTTAACAGCATCTTCTATTTTAGTCTTTTCATCATCTTTTACTTTATCACCAAAGTCTTTAAGAGCTTTTTCAGCACCAAATACCATTTGTTCAGCATCATTTCTTATTTCAGCTTCTTCTTTTCTCTTAGCATCTGCTTCTTTATTAGCTTCAGCTTCTTTCATCATTTTATCAATTTCTTCTTCACTTAAGTTAGATGAAGCAGTAATTGTAATCGCTTGTTCTTTATTAGTTCCTAAATCTTTAGCTTTAACATTAACTATACCATTAGCATCAATATCAAATGAAACTTCGATTTGAGGTACTCCTCTTGGAGCTGGTGGTATATTAGTTAATTGGAAGTGTCCTAATGTCTTATTATCAGCAGCCATTGGTCTTTCACCTTGTAAGATATGAATATCTACAGCAGGTTGATTATCAGCAGCAGTACTAAATACTTGACTCTTAGTAGTTGGTATTGTAGTATTTCTTGGAATTAATACAGTCATAACATTTCCTAATGTTTCAATACCAAGTGATAATGGTGTTACATCAAGTAATACTAAGTCATTAACCTCACCAGTTAAAACTCCACCTTGAATAGCAGCACCCATAGCAACTACTTCATCTGGGTTAACTTCCTTACTTGGTTCTTTTCCTAATTCTTCTTTAACTAAATCTTGAACACATGGAATTCTTGTAGAACCACCAACAAGTAATACTTTATCAATATCTTCTTTCTTTAATTTAGCTTCTTTTAATGCATCTCTAACTGGTTTTCTTGTTGATTCAACTAAATCACTAATTAATTCTTCAAATTTAGCTCTTGTAAGAGTCATATCAACATGTAAAGGTCCATTTTCACCTTGAGTAATGAATGGTAAACTAATTTGAGTAGTCTTAACACCACTTAAATCTTTTTTAGCTTTTTCAGCACCTTCTTTAAGTCTTTGCATAGCAAGTTTATCTTTAGATAAATCTACACCATTTTCTTTTTTGAATTCTTTAACTATATAATCAATAATAGCATTATCAAAGTCATCTCCACCTAAGTGATTATTACCACTAGTAGCTTTAACCTCAAATACACCATCACCTAATTCTAAAATAGAAACATCAAATGTACCACCACCAAGGTCATATACAAGTACTGTATGAGCATTTTCTTGTTTATCTAAACCATAAGCAAGAGCTGCTGCTGTTGGTTCATTAATAATTCTTTCAACTTCTAAACCAGCAATTTTACCTGCGTTCTTAGTAGCTTGTCTTTGAGCATCATTAAAGTATGCTGGAACTGTAATAACAGCTCTTGATACTTCTCCACCTAAATAACTCTCAGCTGTTTCTTTTAAATTCATTAAGATTTTAGCACTGATTTCTTCTGGAGTATATTTTTTACCCTCAGCTTCAACCTTTTCTTTAGTACCCATTAATCTTTTAATAGAACTAATTACATTTGTAGAAGTTTGAGCTTCTCTTTTAGCTACATCTCCAACTCTAACCTCTCCATTTTTAAAACTTACTACTGAAGGAGTAGTTCTATTACCCTCAGCATTTGGAATAACCTTTGGTTCTCCACCTTCTAATACAGCTACACAACTGTTAGTTGTACCTAAATCTATACCTATAACTTTATTAATTTTTGCCATATTTTATCTCTCCTTTATTTATTATTTATTTACTTTAACCATAGCATGTCTAATAACTTTATCTTTATATTTGTATCCCTTTGTTAATACTTCTAAAACCACATTAGCTGGTTTACTTTCATCTTGATCAGTTAATACAGCCTCTTCAAGAGTAGGATCAAATTCAAGTCCTAGACAATCTATTTCTTTAACTTCAAATTTATCAAGAACTGATGTTAAATTTCCAAGTATCATTTTAATTCCACTTAAGAACTTACTAACATCATCTGTTAAATCATTATCATCCATCATAACAGCTCTTTCTAAATTATCTTTTATTGTTAAGATTTCTTTTATAAAATCTTCTCCTTCATATTGAAGCATTCTACTTATTTCACTTTGAGTTCTAGTCTTGAAGTTCAAAAATTCAGCTTGAAGTCTCATATATTTTTCTTCAAGTTCTTGATTTCTACTTCCAAGTATTTGAATCATTGTATCAGTGTCCATGCTTCCACATCCAGAGCATCCACTACACTCACCTGCGCAAGAAGATTCTTCTTCACACCCACATTCATCACATCCACAATCATCACAGTTGCATTCATTTTCACAAGTGCAGTCATTTTCATTACATCCACAATTTTCATCATGACATGTACATTCTTTTCCTTCATTGCAGCCACAAGTACACTCATCGCTACAATTACATGATTTATTTAATTCTTTTTCTGATTTATTTTTATTATTCTTTTTCAAGTTCATCTTCCTTTCCTTTGCTTTCTATATTTTTCTTTAAATATTCAAGCATATTGACAACTCTATCATATTCCATTCTTTTAGGACCTATTACTGCGATAGTACCTTCTCTACCACCAGCATTATATTTTGTTTTAACTATTGTGACGTTATCATCAATCTCACTTTCGCTACCAATATATACCTTAACCTCATCATCACTTTCTTCAATTTTACTCACCATATCTTTGCTTTCAAATTTACTTATAATGTTTTTAACATCATCAACTGTATTGAATTCTGGTTGTTTTAATATATTAGCTTTACCAGTAAATTTAACATCCCTTTCACTTGCAAAATTTGACAAAGCGTTATAAAAAGCATTATACACAACCTCATAATTTTGAATATAATTTCTTATTATAGGCTTGATATCAAACTCAAGTTTACTTGGAACCTCATCTATTGGCGTCCCTATAAGCATCTTGTTTAATAACTCAGTAGTTTTAGCAATTTCATCCGCAGGAATATTCTCTTCTAGGATAATATTCTTATTTTCAACATGACCAGTATTAGTAATAACAATTGCGATTAATTGTTTCTCACTAATAGGTATAACTTCAACTTTCTGCAGTGTATTATTACTAGATTCTTTACCTAAGATAACAGAAGTATAATTAGTCATATCACTAATTATTTCCAAGCTCTTACTTATCGCATCAGTAAGTTCAAGTTCTTTGTTATTAAAGATAGTTTGAAGTTTTAACATATCCTCCCCACTAATCTTCTTAGGCTCCATTAAGTTATCAACATAATATCTGTATCCACTTTCAGATGGAACTCTACCTGAAGATATATGTGTCTTCTCTAAATAACCTAAATCTTCTAAGTCAGCCATATCATTTCTAATAGTAGCACTTGAACATTTAAATTTCTTACATAAAGATTTACTACCGACAGGTCTAGCTGTTTTTATATATTCTTCAACTATTGTCTTTAATAACTCTTTTTGTCTAGTTCCAATCATATATACCTCCTTAGCACTCTTTCCTTTTTAGTGCTAACACTATTATAGTATGCATTATTAGCAAAGTCAATACCAAAGTGCTAATTTTTTTATTTTTTTCAAATAAAAGACTGAACATTAAATTCAGTCTAATTAATAAGGTCAATATGTACTTTATATAGCATTAACACTATCAGAATGTTTTTCTCCTTTAAAGGCATTATAATAAATGGCAATTTTACTCTTATCACCTTTAAATGTAACAGTTTGTAATTGATTATCTGCAAAAGCATAATATCCTATTTCCTTAACACTAGATGGTATTGTTACTGTTTTTAAGTGATTTCCTTTAAATGCTCTATCACCAATATATTCTAATCCCTCTGGCAATATAACAGATGTGATCCCGATGCCAGGACACGATATACTCATCATTGGTTTTATTTCATACTTATTATTTGTAAAAGATGTTGATGTTACTATACCATCCCTACAAACTTTAAATGCACTCTCACCAATAGACTTTACTTGCACTCCTGATATCTTTTCTGGTATTACTACATTCATTGGACATTTCTTACCACCAGATACATTATTTTCAACAAAATAATATTGTTCTATTTCTTGATTTTCTTTATTAAATTTAAAACATTTTTCACTTGTATTATTAGATACTGTAATATATCTTCTTAATACTTTTACTCCTTGATTTGTTTTAACTACATATATATATTTATAATCTCCTTCTTTATCTTTTAAATTAGTATATGTATATACATCATTTCCAGTTAAAGTTTTACTGTTATATGACACTCCTGCATCTTTATAGCTTGATACTTCTGCTGGTAATAAATATATATTTTCTTCTCCATTAACAGCAACAGAAGAGATTGATGATCCTTTTATTGTTATTTCAGGGCCTATTCCATTTTCACGAATTTCCCCAAACAAATAATACTTTGTATCTTTTGAAATATTTATTGTGCCAGTTAATGCATTCTTATCATCACTAATAGAATATTCAGTAAACAATGAATTTAAATATTCAGAGGAACTCATGCTGTCCAATTTACTAATAATATCATCTGTTACAATAGGATAGTCCGAATCTAAATCATTTAATTTATACACTATTTTATATTTTCCTGCTGGTAATGTCATAGTTGCTGCGAAATCTATCCGCTCTGATGAAGTATTTTTAATTAAGTTATTTTCTATTTTAATGTTTTTTAATAAATCATTATATTCATCTTTATATTTTTGTTTATCTTCATCAGTTAGGATACTAAATTTAGATTGAATATTAACTAGTTCATCTGCTGTCATTTGTTTAAATGTTGGTTCATTTATTTTATTATTCTTTACTAATGACTCTTTAAATTCTTTTTCTGTTTCTATTGTATTTAACTTTGATAAGTCAACAAATGTTCCTGAATTAGCATTTGGTGTTACATCTACCATTAAAAAGTTTTCATATGTTCCACTTCCTAGTACATCTACTGATACTTGATTGTTTTTATCTACTGTGGCAGTACAATCTTTAAACTTTTGTCCTGTTAAAAGACTATTACAATCAAATGTCTTATCACTTGAAAGTACTGTATGTTCTTGCGCTACATTTGCTGTTTTTCTTGCTTGTACCATAAATGCATTCTTTTTTGAATCGTTAAACATCTTTAATACATTTGGAATTGCTATTATTACTAGTATTGCAAGTATTGCGATTACTGCTAGTAACTCTACTAATGTAAATCCTTTATTTTTCATTTTATCCTACTCCTTTACTCTTACTTTACTTAGTATAGTTAAATTATAACACTTACACCCCCCCCCCTAGTCAATTTACATTTGATTGACATTTAGTTGACCAAAAGAAAAATAGATCTTATTAATCTATTTCTTTTAAAAACTTTTTACTTTTAGTTCTAAGTCCTGAATATAAGTCATAATATTCATCTATTATTTTACTTATTATTTTTGAATTATTTTCATCTATATCTAAATTACTTATTTTAGATATATCAACATATTGATAAAGTCTTAATAATTTTAAAACTTTTTCATCAATTAGTTCTTCATTATCTCTACAGTTAGCACATACATATCCACCTTTATTCATAGAAAGTGTTACTACTTTAGAACTACCACATTTAACACATTCATCTAAGTTTAAATTGATGCCTAAATAACTTAAATATTGTACTTCTAATATATTAGTAATTATTCTAGGATCTAAATTATCTTCTATTTTTAGTATTGCATCTATTAATAGATTATAAACTTCATTATTTTCACTTTCTTTATATGTATGAACAGCAAGTTCTACAAGATAAGACAAATAACTTATCTTAACTATATCACTTTTAATATTAAAGAAATAATTTTTAATATCACCATCTATTAAAGTAGAAAGACCATTTTCTTTATAATACAAATGAAATGTCCCATAAGCAAACTTCTCACTAGGTAATCTTAATTTGCTTTTAAGATTTTTACATCCTTTAGATATACACCCTATTATTCCATATTCAGAAGTAAATATATTTATTATTTTACTGCTTTCTTTATATGGTGTATTGCTTACAACTATTCCTTCTACTTCAATAATCTTCATGTCTTATATATACTATTTCCCTTCTTTATATTTTAAATAATATTCAATCTTTCCTGTTTGTTTAAATAACTCCCAAGCTTCTTCTTTAGTCATATTATCTTCTCCTTACAATATTATATTGCAGGAAAATAAAATTATTTATTCATTATTTAATAAATATCCTAAATCTTTTATATATTTTTCTTTCTCTCTCCATTTTTTAATAGTTTTACAATATAGTTCTAGATATACTTTCTTTCCTAATATACCTTCCATATCTATTCTTGCTTCTCTACCTATTAACTTAATCATATTACCATTAGCGCCTATTATTATTTTACGTAAAGAATCTCTATCTACTATTATATCTATATATACTTTGGCTATCTTAGAATTTTCTTCATAACCCACTAATTTACAAGATATTGAATGAGGTACTTCTTCATTAGTATGTATGAATATTTTCTCACGAACTATTTCAGATAATCTAAAATCTAATTCTTGAGTTGTTTTTTCATCATCCATAAAATATTTAACATTATCAGGTAAATATTTTTTAAGTACACTTATTAATCTATCAATATTATCATCTTTTAAAGCAGATAATGGTATTATTTCTGCAAACTCATATAAATCTTTATATTCATTTATTTTAAGTAGTATTTGATCATTTGTTAACTTATCTATTTTATTTAATATTAAGAAAACTGGTTTATCAACATTCTCAAGTTTATTAATTATAAATTGATCTCCCTTTCCATAAGGTACTGATGCATCTACTACTAAAAGCAAAACATCTACATCATTTATTGAATAATATGCTTGAGCATTTAATGCAACTCCTAACTTATCAATTGGTTTATGAATACCAGGAGTATCTACAAATACTATTTGTGTATCATCTTCATTATATATTCCTTGTACTAAATTTCTTGTTGTTTGAGGTTTATTTGATATAATCGCAACTTTTTCTTTTAATATTGAATTTAATAAAGTACTTTTACCTGTATTAGGTCTTCCTATTAAACTTACAAAACCACTTCTCATACTAAGTCCTCCTTAGTAAATGTAGTTGCCATCAACTCTTTAAATGTCATTACTTTCATTTTCCCATTATGAGTCATTATATTAAAAATAACATCATCATCAAAAAACTCTAAGAATGTTTGTTTACATATATTACATGGATAACATATTTCATCGCTACTTGTCATTAAATAAAGTGATTTGAATTTTCTCTCTCCATGACTTATTGCATTATTAATAGCATTTCTCTCAGCACAAATAGTACCTCCAAATGATGCATTTTCAATGTTTACTCCTTCATACATATTTCCATTTTCACACTCAACTATACATGAAAACTTCATATTTGAATATGGTGAATAACTATTATCTAATAATTTTATTAATCTTTCTTTCATTATTACTCCTATCTAAAAAGCATTATTATTTTTGGTAAAAATATTATAAGTCCTACTATAATCGCTACTATTGCAAATATAAATACAGCAGAGGCTGATGTATCTTTAGCAACTTTAGCAAGAGGATGATATTCTTCTGTTATTAAGTCAACTACTGCTTCTATTGCTGTATTAATAAGTTCACATGATATTACAAGTCCAATTGTAAGCGCAAGTATTGCCCATTCAATACCGCTAACTTTAAATATTAGTCCACATAAAACAACGATTATTGCAATACCAACATCCACTACTAAATTTTGTTCATTTCTATAAGCATACTTAAGTCCCTTAATAGGATAAGTAAAACTATTAATAAATTTTTTTATTCCTTTTTGACTTTTTCTTTCATCTCTTGATATCATATTCATTTAAAATCTCCTCTTCTAGAGTTCTCATAACTTTTTTATCTTCTTCATTCATATGATCATATCCAAGTAAATGTAAAAGTCCATGCACTGCTAAATAGCAAAGTTCTCGCCTTACACTATGTCCAAATTCTTCTGCTTGTTCACAGCATCTTTCATAAGATATATATATTTCTCCTAAAAACCTAATATCTTCATATTCTACATCGCTTACTTCTTCAAACGCAAAAGATATAACATCAGTTACAGCATCTTTACCTCTATATTCTTTATTTATTTCCTGAATCTTTTTATTATCAACAAGCACTATATTTAAAAGTGGATTTATAACACCCATTTTTTTACAGGCAAAATTAATTACTTTATCCATTTCACTTGTATCAATTTTATCATTTGTTGTATTAAAAATATAATCCTTCATAAAACTCCTTAATATATTCTAAGTACACATATTACTATAAAAGCAACAATTCCTATACTTAATAAATTATAAAACCAATTTTTTTGTAATACCTTAGGTAAATGCTTATTAATCGCAGATAATGCAATATATAACAAAAATCCAACTACTCCACCTACAACATTTAATATAATATCATCTATATCAAAACATCTTCCTATAAAATATTGAACTGTTTCTATTACTCCACTTGAAAGTAATGTTACTAAAAATATAGTTAAGAAATCATTAATCTTACAATATCTAGATGCAAAATAACCAAGAGGCACAAACAATGCTATATTACCAACTACTTGTCTATAGAACAAATTACTACCAACTTCATATCTAAATATTTCTTTAAATGGTGATAAGTTAGTTCCTCCGCCTGCTAAATCTTGAGTAGTCACAAGTTGGAAAAGCATAATTAAATACAAGAGAAATAATAAATCCATTAGTTCTTCATGTAAACAAAATGTTTTTCTTTCACCTTTAAAATAATAAGTTACTTTCAATATCAATATGATAGCTATTACTATTACAAGTGTTGGCCATGACATATTAACAACTTCTCTAATTGCTGATTCCATTATTTTCATCTAACTCTCCTATATCTGAAGTAACCCCAATATTTTCATAAACTTTGAAAAATACTTCTACATACATTTTACTACGAAATGCGTCTTTTTTCAAAGTATTTTTACTTATTATATATTCATCACTTTTAAGTCTATTTTTAATTTGTTTTTCACTTCTATGAAGAGCCTCTTTATAAGCATCATCTTTAGTAATCTTATATTCTTTATACTCATATATCTTTTTCTCTTCTTTATATAATTTAAATAATAAATATGGTTTATTTAATATTAACTTTTTAGTATTAATGGTATTTTTAGAGTCATATTTTCCAAGTAAAGTAAATTTTTTACCAAATATATCTAAATAATAATGATTAACTCTTTTTAATGAGTCTGTGTATTCAATATAATTATATGGTATATTTACTTTCACTGTATACCATACCTCAGCATAAACTTTTCCCACTGCTTTGACTTTATCAACAACTTCATCATTTTTAATAATATTTCCAGTTATTAATACATCTCCTTTTTTAACATAATCATTAACATCCTTAAGTTTAGTTCCACTATAATTAGTTATATATTTTATAAGGCCATCTTTAGATGCCACTATGTCACTAGGAGTGTTTGTTTCCATATCACTTTTTTTCTTCACTCTTTTGGTTAAATTAATTGTATAACTGCAACCTTTCTCAACTATTTCAATCCACTCTAAAACATCTTCATTTGATTTTAAAATATTATTTTTAATTTTATTCAATTCGTTAAATGTTTTTTTCTTTTTATATATATCTATACCATTTTCATTTAAGCTAGAAAGAATTTCTTTTTTAAGTTCTTGATCTTCAGTATTAATATTAATTTCAAATATAGTAGATGTTAATAGTCTTAATAATAAAAAAGATATAATAATTGATAATATCATATATTTATTAGTTTTTATAAAATTTATAAAGAACATTTTCCCATAATATTTAATAATAACTGTTTCAAATCTTCTTGCTATTTTTTTATAATTTTCATAAGTTGTAACAAGTATAAAAGAATCACTAGTTTTAATAAGTGAACTATAATATATATTATTGTAAACTAAATAATTAATAAATCTATTACTACAAGTATTGATTTTAATTTTAACAGGACTATTCATCTATAAAATCAATTCCTTTAAATACTCCTTTTATTAACATTTCATTTTCATCTAATTTAGTTATTATTAATTTTTCTCCATTAATATTTATTTTTTTGCTATTCAAAGATACTTTAATATTATTAAATGATATCTCATCTACTTTTAAATAATTAATTATATGAATATAATTAACATCAATTTTTATCTCATAATTTTTATTTTTAATAATATCTTTTATCATATTTAATTATATTTTTAAAAATTAAAAATAGAAGTGAATAGTCACTTCTATAAGCTTTAAGTCTCAACTTCTAATTATGAAATATCAAGAGCGTATGGATTATCGTAAGTTCCTTTGCCGGATTTTAATTTAACGGAAGTGTCTATACTAAATGTTGCCCTTATTGGAAGACCATTGTTAACTTTTTCATATCCCGGAGCACCTGATGTTGCAACTGCTGCAGCATATGTTGTTATTTTATTTACCAATAAAGTATATGAACCATGTGATATTGTCCATTCTTTAAGGCCTAAAAACATCCAATTTTTCTTTGTATAATTTGCATAAGAGTTCATACTATATTTCCAAACAACTGCAGAGGCTGCAAAAGCATATTCATGATAATACATCATACCTACATAATTTGAATATGTAGCATCACTATTAAGTTCTCTATCCATTACTAGTTTTGCTTTTTCTTTTATTGAGTCAAAATAATTAACGTCACCAACATGCCATGTTGTTTTAACTATTTTACTCTTCCAATCATTTGAAAATTTATTTAAAAATATATTATTTAAATTTTCACGTGCAAGATCTGATGTATCATCCCAATCGTTAGCTGCAGGAGAGGTAGAACCTAATTTATTTGTCATACTTGCTTTATTAATATACGATTCATCATTATCATCAGGATCACTATTGACAACTGTAGTATATGCATATTTAGAAATATTATTTGCTGTTTTTTTGCCTATATATGTACTATCTATACTTGTAACATCACTTTTATAAGCTCCCGTTTGCCCTAACATACTTTTATCAACATAGTCTGCTGATATTAATTTAACCTTTCCATCAAACACACCAATAATTCGATAAAGATTATTTATAGGACACGTACTATTAGAGCTTCCGTTATAAGATGAATCTCCGAAACAAACATAGTTATTAGGATCAGGTCCAGAATATCTATAATTATTGTCATTAGCACCATTTTCTAATGAAGAGTCATGTTTTAATAATGTACTATCTCCTGCATCTGACATTGATGTTAATGCAGAAGCAAGGGTACTATTATAATAAGGAGTTGGATCAACTTTATTTTCAGATTGAGAGCTTCCCAAAGTAGGAATATATGGGTCACTAGCTGTACCAGTTCCACCTCCCCACAATACTTCTGGAACAAGATTTATAACTGGTCTCATAGTATATGCAGTATCAGAGTTTCCTTCACTTATTTTACCGCTAGATGTTATATAAGCAATTCTTGCATCATAGTTTTTGCTAAATAAACTTTGTTTTACAAATTCATAAGGTGATAGCGCCCAATAGTCAACAGAAGAATTTAAATAATAACTAGTATTGTTTTCACTAAACCCACCAGCATAATACGCCTCATCTAAAGTAATTAAACCTATTGGATATGTTAAAACTTTATTACCTATTGTTGATATTGTCGCAGTATGTTTATCATTATTTTGTATTAAAAATGTTGGTGTTTTTTTACTAAGAAGTCTATATCTAGCTCCAAAATAAAGTGCCTTTTTTTGAACTTGAGCAACACTTGTATTACTTGTTGATGGACTTGTATATTGATTAGTTGCATTAGACAAATCTGAAAAGAATATAGAATCTTTATATATATAATCGTCATAACTTGTTAAGTTATTTCCATACCAAGTATTAAGCGCAGTTGATATTGATGATAAACCAGCTAGTGAATAATAAAATGTAACAGATGTAGAAACTCCACTAATTGTATTAAACTTTGAGGTACCTATTCCAGAATTAGCACCACTTGCATTAGCAGTCTCACCCTGATAAATAAGTTTAATAGAATTATCGCCATTAATTCTTACTATTCTCCAATAAAACCCTGCGAATAAAACATAATTATTAGTAACATTTCCTCTATAATAATAAGTTTTACCTTTATCATCAGTATCTGCATGCATTCCACTATTTGAAGTATCAACTGCACTAAATGAAGGCTTTGACTTTGCTTCAATAGCACTCGCTCCTCCATTATCAGAAAGTATTTGATCTTTTAATAATGTCGTTACCACCTCAGGTTCAGGAACATATTCTTCAAAATTATATTTAACAATTGTATTAGAATCATGATTATCACCTTGACCGGTAGTGTACATTTCTTTAATAACAAATGTTACTTCCTCTCCTGGCTCAAATATTTTACCTTCAGCAAGACCAATCATTGATGGAGTAATACCATCATTAGATCTTTCTACATCTTTTGAAACAAATTCATATTTTTTATCTGAATAATTTTTAATAGTAACAGTATATTCAATAATAGAATTAGAATTAGGAAGAGTACTATCTATTTGAGTAGTATACTTAGTATATCTAGGAGTTGTTTTTTCATAAGCACCATTTTCAAGTCTAGTTGAATTTATACTAATAACTCTAATATCACTCTTAGCACGAGCAGTCGCAATACCTGATATTTTAAGAGTTGAATTAAGTGCAGAATACCCTATACTAATCATCGATATGCAAACTAAAAGGATAATATAAAACATATTAAATCTTTTAAATATTCTCCTTTTATTTTTTTTCATACATTGTCTCCTATTATCATATTAACTATAACAATTATAAAATATTTACAATCGCATGTCAATTCAAAGAAAAAAACATATGAGAATTTTCATATGTTAATTTTTAAATTGAGAATTATAAAGTTCAGCATAAAAACCATTTTTCTTTATAAGTTCATCGTGATTTCCTTGTTCAATTATACTTCCATCTTTCATAACAAGTATATGATCAGCATTTTTTATAGTTGATAGTCTATGTGCAATTATAAACGAAGTTCTACCTTTAGTTAATTTATCCATAGCTTTTTGGACTAATTCTTCTGTTCTTGTATCAACTGAAGATGTTGCCTCATCAAGTATTAAGAATGGAGAGTTTTTAATCATACCTCTTGCTATAGTAAGAAGTTGTTTTTGACCTGATGATATTGAATCATTATCCCCAATCTTATAATCAATAGTTTTAGGAAGCGATTTAACAAAATGATCAACACCAACTATTTTTAATGCATTCCATACTTCTTCATCACTTACATTTAACTTATTGTATTTAATATTTTCTTTTATAGTTCCTTCAAATAACCAAGTATCTTGAAGAATCATAATAAATAAATCATGAATATTCTCTCTTGTTAATTCTTTAGTAGAAATACCATCTATTAATATGTCACCATTATTAATTTCATAAAATTTCATTAAAAGATTAACAATTGTAGTCTTACCAGCTCCTGTCGGACCTACTATTGCTATCTTTTCACCAGGTTTAGCTTTAAAATTAAAGTTATTTATTATAGTTTTATTATCATTGTATCCAAATGATACATTTCTAAATTCAATTTCTCCTTTAACTTTATCTTTATCCAGTTGCTTTATCATTTCAGACTCATCAAACATTTCAGTCTCTTCTACAAACTCAAATACTCTTTCAGATGCAGACGCTGCAGATTGTAATTGAGTCATACTTTGAGCAATTCTTGATAATGGATTAGTAAATAATCTTACATATATCATGAATGCAACTATAACACCAAAAGTAATATTACCCTTAAGTACAAGTATAGCACCAACTATACATACCGCAACATAACTAAAGTTTCCTATAAATCCCATTATAGGTGGCATTAAACCTGATAAAAATTGACTCTTTCTATTGCATTCATATAATGAACCATTATACTTATCAAACTTTTTATTAGATTCTTCAGTAGCGTTATACGCTTTAATAACTAAATGAGATGAATATGCCTCTTCTATATGACCATTTAATTTACCAAGTTCAACTTGTCTTTTAATAAAGTATTTTTGACTTTTTTTCATTATAACACTCATAAATACAAAACCAATTAAACTAGATAATACACCTGTAATAGCCATATATACATTAGTTGAAAACATCATAATAATTGAACCTATAAATAAAGTTACTGATGACATAAATGTAGATAAACTATTTTGTAAAGACATATTAATTGTATCAACATCATTAGTTATTCTTGATAATATGTCACCATAACTATTCTTATCAAAATATTTAAGAGGTAATTTATTTATCTTTTTAGATATTTTCTTTCTCAAACCATATGCAAAATTATTTGATACATCAACCATAATAATATTTTCAAAATAATCAAATACTGCGCTTATTAAGAAGATACATATTAAAAAGATTCCTATCTTATTTACTTTATTTAAATCAATTTTAGGTTTTATGAGACTCTTAATACTTTCGGGCAACTTATCAAGACTCTTATACATGGCTTTTTCGTCATTACTACTAGAAGTAAGACTTAATAATTTTAATTTATCACTTTTACTTATAGAGACATTTTTTATTTTAGTATCACTTAATATTAATAGTTTTACACTATCAGGAAGAGATAATATAGTATTATAAGTTTCCTTTTTATTTCCATCTTTTAATGTAGATATAACTTCATAGTATTTTGCTTTATCAGTATCATTTAAAGACTCTATATCTTTAGTATTTAGAATCAAATTACTTTTAATATCATTTTGAATATCATTCATAATTAATTCCATATTCTTAGAATTAATACCAAGACCTTTAGATATTTCGTCTGTTAAATCACTTAGTTTATTTGGCCCTATTATAGATAATACACTACTTAATACTGATAAAATTAATGCTACTATTATAGGTACCATAAAAGGTTTTAAATAATGAACCAATTTCTTTATAGCAAGTTTGAAATCTTTTGGTTTTTCGACAACCCTACCAGGTCCATGATGAGGAATGTTTCTTTTAGTTTCTTTTTCTTCGTTATTCATGTTCTAATTCCTCCTTTGATAATTGTGAATATGCTATTTCTTTATAAACATCACAATTTTTCATTAACTCTTTATGAGTACCCTTTCCAACAACAACACCTTTATCAAGTACAATTATCATATCAGAATTAATAATTGTACCTATTCTTTGAGCAACTATTATATTTGTTGAAGTACTTGTATATTTTTTAAGTTCATGTCTTAATGTATAATCAGTTTTATAGTCAAGTGCGCTAAATGAATCATCAAATATATATATTTCAGGATCCCTTGCGATAGCTCTTGCTATAGATATTCTTTGCTTTTGACCACCAGATAAATTAGTTCCACCCTGTGATACACTAGAATTATATTTATCTTTTAATTTTAATACGAAGTCCTCTGATTGAGATACTCTAATCGCAGATTTAATTTTATCATCAGTTACCTTATAATCACTCTTTTCTCCAAAAGAAACATTATCTTTAATACTGCCACTAAATAATATTGCTTTTTGAGAAACATATCCAAGTTTATCATATAAAGATGATAACTTATATTCCCTAACATCAACATCATCTACAAGTACAGCGCCTTCACTAGCATCATAGAATCTAGTTATTAGGTTTATCAGTGTGCTTTTACCACTACCAGTAGAACCTATTATTGCAACTGTCATACCAGGATCAGCTGTAAATGAAACATCTTTTAATACATATTCATCACTATCAGAATATTTAAATGAAACATTTTTAAATTCTACCTTTCCCTTAGCGTTTCCTTCACTTATTTTACCATCCTTAATTTTGCATTTAGTATCTAAAACCTCATTAATTCTATCAGCAGAAATAGATGCTCTTGGATACATTATAAATATTATAGCTAGCATTAAGAAAGATGATATAACTTGCATCGCGTATGATGTGAATACAACCATGTTACTAAACAAATCTATTTTTTCTGCAAATAAAGCAGAATCTAACATATATGCTCCTGTAAAGTATATAGCAAGTGAAACACCATTCATTATTAAATACATTACTGGTGAAGTAATGCTCATTACCTTTTGATTAAATATTTGTATATCAGTAAGTTTTTTATTTTGACGCTCAAATTTATTTTCGTGGAACTCTTCAGCATTAAAAGCTCTTATAACACGAATACCCTTTAAATTTTCACGAGTAAGACCATTAATCTTATCAATTAACTTTTGTACTAATTTAAACTTAGGTAATACTAAAATAACAAGTACAATTATCATTATTATTAATACTAATACAGCAGAACCAGTAACAACAGACCATGTAAAGTTTTTACCTAGTATTTTCTTAATAGCCCAAATAGCTGTTATAGGAGCTTTAATCAATAATTGAAGTCCCATAGAAAGTAACATTTCAAGATTAGTAACATCATTAGTAGTTCTAGTTATTAAACTACTAGTACTAAATTTTTTTATTTCTTCAAGACTAAAATCATTTACTTTAGTAAATAACTTACGTCTAACATTTAATGAGAAATTAGCCGTAATATTCGCAACAATATATCCAACTATAACAGAAGATATTAAACTCAAAAATGCACATGAAGTCATATAAATACCTTGAGTTAATATTTCATTAATTGTACCACTTGTTTTAACAAGAGTAGTTATTTGTGTCATGTATTCTGGTATTCTAAGTTCTAAATATACCTGTAATACTATCAATAAAATAATAATTGGCATTAAAAAATAATCTTTTTTATTAAGATTTTTAAATATCTTTGTCATAATTTTCTCCTTTCAAATTATTTTGTATTTGACTACATACTTTAAAAAATATTTCTAAGTCACTACTATCAATATCTTTAATAATCATCTCATCAAACTTTTTAAAACTATTCTTAATTCTATTATTAATATTTTTAGATAAATCAGTTAATTCTATTCTTTTACTTCTTAAATCATTTTCAGAATTAGTTAGTTTAATAAGACCATTTTTTTGCATAGTCTTAACTATTCCACATATAGTAGATTTTCTTAATGGAAAACATTCTCCTAAGTCTTTTTGATATACTTCTTTTTTACTCTCACTAAGATATTTTATTATCATTATTTGAGATGGACTAATAAAATCCATGTTTTCTTTTTTAGTTAAAGATATCATTTTCCTAATAGTAAGATTATGTATTTTTTTAATTTCATCACTCACACTATTATTCATACGCCCTCCATTAGTTAGGCAACTAACCATATAATTATAACCAATATAAATTATATGTCAATTAATTTCACATTATTTTAACAAAGAAAAAGACTGAATACTAAATTCAGTCAACTAGTCATTACAATAGGTTTTCGAGATACTATTAACACTACCAGAATGTTTTATACCATTAAATGCTCTACATCCAATAGATATTTTACTTTTATCACCTTTAAATATTACTGATTGTAATTGATTATTCTCAAATGCCCAATCATCTATCCAAGTAACAGTAGATGGTATTGTTACTGTTTTTAAGTTATTACCACGAAAGGCACATAATCCAATATCTTCTAAACCTTCCGGCAATATAATAGATGTGATCCCGATGCCAGGACACGATGGTATCATCATCGGTTTTATTTCAAACTTATTATTTGT
Source organism: uncultured Bacilli bacterium (assembly GCA_934090685.1). Classification (GTDB taxonomy): domain Bacteria; phylum Bacillota_I; class Bacilli_A; order RF39; family UBA660; genus CAG-1000. The sequence continues at coordinate 124,283 of CAKOJN010000002.1, read as the reverse complement.
AAAAAATGTTGATGTTACTATATCACCATTACAAACTTCAAATGCATAGGCACCTATAGACTTTACTTGAACTCCTGATATCTTTTCTGGTATTACAACATCCATCGGACACTTTTTACCACCAGATTCATTATTTTCAAAATAATAATATTGTTCTATTTCTTGTGTTTCCTCATCGAATCCAAAACATTTTTCACTTGTATAATTAACCACTGTAATATATCTTTTTAATATTTTAACTCCTTGATTTGTTTTAATTATATAATTATATTTATATTCTCCCTCTTTGTCTTTTAAATTAGTATATGTATATACATCATTGCCAGTTAGAGTTTTACCATTATATGACACTCCTGCATCTTTATAGCTTGATACTTCTGCTGGTAATAAATATATATTTTCTTCTCCATTAACAGCAACAGAAGAGATTGATGATCCTTTTATTGTTATTTCAGGGCCTATTCCATTTTCACGAATTTCCCCAAACAAATAATACTTTGTATCTTTTGAAATATTTATTGTGCCAGTTAATGCATTCTTATCATCACTAATAGAATATTCAGTAAACAATGAATTTAAATATTCAGAGGAACTCATGCTGTCCAATTTACTAATAATATCATCAGTTAACAAAGGCCTGTCCGTTTCAAAATCATTAAAATTATATACCATTTTATATTTTCCTGCTGATAATGTCATAGTTGCAAAGAACACTGAATTACTTGAAGATGTATTCTTAATATTATTATTTTCTATTTTAATATTATTTAATGAAGTATTATATTCTTCTTTCATTTGTTGCTTTTTTTCATCAGTTAATGTTCTATATTTAGATTCAAGATTAACTAGTTCATCAGCTGTCATTTGTTTAAAAGTTGGTTCATTTATTTTATTATTCTTTACTAATAACTCTTTAAATTCTTTTTCTGTTCCTATATCAATTGTATTTAACTTTGATAAGTCAACAAATGTACCAGAGTTAGCATTTGGTGTTACATCTACCATTAAAAAGTTTTCATATGCACCACTTCCTAGTACATCTACAGATACTTGATTGTTTTTATCTACTGTAGCTGTACAATCTTTAAACTTTTGTCCTGTTAAAAGACTATTACAATCAAATGTCTTATCGTTCGATAATACTGTATGCTCTTGAGCAACATTTGCTGTTTTTCTTGCTTGTACCATAAATGCATTCTTTTTTGAATCGTTAAACATTTTTAATACATTTGGAATTGCTATTATAACAAGTATTGCAAGTATTGCAATTACTGCTAGTAACTCTACTAATGTGAATCCTTTATTATTTTTCATATTCTTACTCCTTTACTCTTACTTTACTTAGTATAGTTAAATTATAACACTTACACCCCCCCCCCTAGTCAATTTACATTTACTTGACATTTAGTTGACTATAAAAAAACAGAGAACATTCTCTGTCTTATTAATCTATAATTGGGCATACTCTGTTTTCTTCTTTTCTCCTTATTGAGGAACCTATTGTTCTACCTAATTCAAGTGCTAAATTAAATAATCTTACTGCGGCATTAATAATAGTTCCTGATATTTGAACACCTCCTTTTATATATTTTAATTCACTATCCATCATTCTTCACATTTTAATGGTCTTAAATAACCATCTACTACTCCTGCAAAAAAAGTTATTAATGTTCCAACTATTCCTACTACTACCCAATTAATTGCTCCTCCTTTTATTAAAAATAATTCTTCAGTTTTAATCATCACTTTATCCTTTCTATCTTATACTTTTGTTTAAACATAGATATAATTTCTTTTTTATGAGAAATATATATTATAGTTTTTTCTTTGTAAACATCAAAGATTTTATTTAATATTTGTTTTTCTTCATTAATATCTACTTCACTTAATGCTTCATCTAATATAATATAATTTGAATCTTTTAATAAACTTCTTGCTAAGATGATTTTTTGTTTTTCACCTCCTGATATATTAAAGCCATTATCTTCTATCATGAAGTTATCTTTTAAGTATTTACTTTCTATAAGAGTATTTAAATTACATATATCAATTATCTTTTTATATTCATTTTCATTTATATCTCTATCATAAATAATATTATTTTTTATTGTATCGTTAGTTATATAATTATTTTGAGATACATATGTAAAACTATCTTGAATTGATAATTTTGATATATTGTTTAAGTCTTTATTATCTATTTTTATATTGCCTTCATAATCATTTAAATATTTTAATAATATTTTTATTATAGTACTTTTACCAAGTCCACTTTTACCATATATTAGGTATTTACTTTTATAAGGTATTTTAAAAGTTATATTCTTAATAACATAATCAATATTATTATAACTATAACTTATATTATTAATCATTATATTGCCTTTTATTTTATGCTTATTTTTTGTTTCCTCCTTTTCTTTTATCAATAACAAATCATTTATTCTATTATAGATATTTTTTAAATAATTAATATTTGGAAATAAATCTAATATTTCTTTTATAGGTTCTACAAAATAATAAACTATAGATATATAAAGAAATAATTTTCCAATAGTTATTTTATTATTAATTACAAAAACTACTCCAATAGATAAAGATAATATATTAGTAAAGATAAATAAAATATCTTTTATTACTATTTGTTTATTTAAAAGACAATTATACTTTGATTCTGAAGATATATAATTATTATATTTATTTTTTAATATTAATACTCTATTATCAATTTGATTTATATTTCTATTAATTTCATAACTATATATATTTTCATTTAAGAATTTATTATAAATACTTTTATTTTCTAATAACTGTTCTAATTTTAAATTAAATTTATTTTTAAATAAAATAACTATAATGAAATATAATAATAATGAAATAATATTAATAATAAATAATTTAATATTTATGTATAGTAATATAATCATACTCATAATTATTAATATACTATTAGTACTAAAACTAACTACTATACTAGTAAATACTTCTTTAAAGATCTCTAAATCATTTATTCTGCTTATTACTTCAGAAGTAGATTTATTCTTAAAAAACAAATAAGGAAGGTTAAAGAATTTATTTATAACTTCATTGTTTAAATAATTAGATACTTTCTTATTAAAGTAAATCACTAATTTATTCTTATAATAACTTAATATTGATTTGTAACATCCTAGTAATAAAAATATAAGAGCTATAGTTATTAATAATTTTGAATTATAGTCTGATATTAAATAATCTATTAATATAAGTGTATAGGTATTTAAAAGTAATGAGAACAGAACTATTATGAATGAATAAATAATTATTTTATATATGATTTTATTTTCTTTTTTTAAATAGATTTTTATAACATCAATTAATCTTTTATTATTATTAACTATACTTACTTTTTTAACAGGATATAAAATAATACATGTATTTAAATATATTTTTTTAAATGTTTCAATATCAAGTTTAACGTTATCAACAGACGGATCCATAACTGTTAAATAACTATTATTAACTTCATAAATAACTATAAAGTGATAATAATTATTTTTAAGTACATGAACTATTATTGGTAGTTTTATTTTACCTGAAATAATTTCATCACTACTATAATGAATACCATAACCATCAAGTCCATATAATTTAGATACACTAATTATATTGTAAGCATTAGTACCTTCTCTATCCATTTTAAGATTCAATGATAACTCTTCATGTGAAACATCTATTTTATAATACCTCATGACTGATAACAAACATGAAGGACCACAATCTTTAAATGAATTTTGTTTAACAATAAGTTTTTTATTCATTTATCCCTCCTATTATTATAATTAGACATAAAAACAAAAAACACTTCTTTTTTTTAAAAAAAAATAAATTATTTTACTAATTTATTTTTAATCACCCTATTTAAGTCATTTAATTCTATATTAATTGGTTGTGATATTTCACTGTTTTTCTTATCAATAACAATCATTAAATTATTTTCATTTGAATTAGTTGATATAGAATTTAGATAGAATTTATTCTTTACATAAACTATATTATATTCACCTTCTAATCCATATTCTTCCTTTATTTTACTGATAAATAAATCTTGATTTAAATAATATAGCATTATTAAATCATCTTCCATATTTCTATGGAATTTAGTTTCGTAATAATCCTTAATTGAATTATATATTTCTTCTTTTAATAATTTTACTGATTCATTATCATAAACATCAACATTTAAAGTTAATGACTTATAATTATCTAAGTCATTTAATAATTTTATTGCTTTAGTATGACTATCTATTATTTTTGAGAGTTCATTTACTATCAAACCTTCTTTAGGATAGCATTGAAATTCTTTAAATGGTTCTCCTCCAAGTATTTCCATTAATGCTCTTGCATAATTAACATAATTTAAATATGATCCATCAAACTCATAATACTCAGACGTAGTTATATTATTAACTGTCTCTACTAAAAATGAATTATAATTTGTAGGCCCAAAGTCTTGACATGCATGCATAAATTCATGAGCAAGTACTACAGGATTAGTTGATTCAAAATTAGGTGATTTATAAATATATATAACATTTTTTATTCTTTGATATTGACCTTCTATTTTTTCATTACTTTCAAGCGGTGAATATTCAATTCTAATGCTTTTTAATCTATTGATTAATGATTCAAAATTAATATACTCTTTATTATCTAAGAAGAAAAATGAATTTGATATCATAAATATTTTTTCTTCGTTAGACAAATTATTGTTATTAGCGATTGCTTTATTTATTTTAGATAAAAATTCCTCATCAGATATATTTTTGTTTGAACTAGTAACTTCTTGCATATGAGTTGTATACGAATCTATTTTTAATTCTCTTACTATATCAGGAAAGAAAGATAAATTTGTAAGCATAGTTGCTGAGGCTACAAAAACTATTATCGTTTTTTTTCCATAATTAATAGTTTTCCTAATGAATTTCTTTTCTTTATCATTAAATTCAATATTAAATTCAAAAGGAAAATCATTAAATATAGAATTAAATTTAACTATCTCATCATCATTAGGAAGTGGATCAAACAATTTAAATTTAGTTTTTGTATCTAAATAAATATCAAACTTTTTTCCATTAAAAATAAAAGGAGTTAATTTTATTAAATATTTGCTTGGTCTTAGTAAGTTTATAACATCTATAATAACATTCTTATCGCTATCAGATATATATTTTATATTTTCACTAGTGCCATATTTAATACTATTATCTTCTTGATATACATAATATGTTTTATTTTCATAATCAAATTTGATAAGTATTTTCATAATTCCTCTTATATATTTTTTAACTTTTTAACATTATTCATTATATCTTTATGTATATATGATGCGGATGCTAGTTCATCTACGCCTGCTTCTTTACATAGAATACCTGTTTCATCATTAATGCCACCATCTACTGATATAATTGTTTTATAATTATTTTCTATAATAATTTTTTTTAATTGACTTATTTTTTCTAATGAATGTTCTATAAATGATTGACCACTTTTACCTGGATGTACACTCATTATTAATACCTCATCAATTATATTTAAATAAGGTAATAACACATCTATATTAGTTTCAGGATTAATAGCGATTCCTACTTTTAAACCATATGATTTTACTTTATTAATCATTTCATTAATATCATTAACTGCTTCATAATGAAATATAATTACACTCGTATTCATAAGAGCATAATCTTCTATATATTTAGAAGGATTTTTTACCATAAGATGTACTTCCAATGGAAGAGTTGAATAACTAGTGAATTTTTTGACCTCACTAGTAGTCCATGTTTTATTACTTACGAATTTTCCATCCATAATATCTATATGAATATAATCAGGTTTTGCTAAATCTAATTTCTTCACTATATCTTGTGGTTTAATTTCATTTGATAATACTGAAACTGATACTTTCATTAATACTTTTCCTTTCCAACTTCCTCTAAGAATTTTAGATAATTATCATATCTCCATTTAGGAATTTTATTTTTATTAACAAGTTCTATAACTTTACATCCATCTTCTTTTATGTGATTACAACTTTTATACTTGCATTGTATATTAAACTCTGGATAATACTTTTTAATATCATTTTTTGGTATTTTTATTTCTAGTGAACTAAATCCTGGAGTGTCTGCGATTAATCCTTGATTTACTTCTAATAATTCTACCAATCTTGTTGTATGCTTACCTCTTCCTAAAGACAAAGATACTTCTCCTGTCTTAAGTGATAATGATGCATCTATTCTATTCAATAAACTAGATTTACCAGCACCAGTTTGACCACATAATGCAACTACTGATCCTTTAAATTCTTTTTTTATTTTTAATACATCTTTATTCATGTATGTTTTTATACCAATTTTTCTATAATATTTTATATATTTTTTAACATCTATTTTCTCTTTGAAAGAAATCATATCTGTCTTAGTTATTACTATTATAGGTTCTATATTATTACTTTTAGCTATTATTAAAAATTTATCTATTAAATATGATGAAAAAGAAGGAATGGCTGTACTCATTACAATAAGAAGTTTATCTATATTTGAAATGAGTGGCCTTTCCAGATAATTTTTTCTTTTTAATACTTTTTCAATAACTTGTTTATCAGTATCTACTATAACAAAGTCTCCAACTACTGGTGAAATATCCATATTTCTTAATTTCCCTCTAGTTTTACAATCTAGTATAGTGTTATTTTCTAAAAGAACTTTATGTATTGATGTGTTTATACAAATTATTCTACCTTGCATATTATTCCTCTACTTCTACTCCGTCATCTATATTATCTTCTGGTTTAGTTGTAACTGTTATTACTAGAGTTGCCCCTGGAGTAACAACTGAGTCTTTAGCTCTACTTTGTTTAATTATTGTGCCTTCTGGTTTATTTAAATCTTCTTGATATTTATATTCTAATTTTAATTCATGTTTAGTTACAAATTCTTCGAGTTCAGTTATACTTAATTTTGTAAAATCAGGATATTTATATTCAACTTGTGGTATAAATATTTTAATTTGATTACCATATTTACTAGATTCCCCAGCAGCAGGTTCTGTCTTTAATACAGTATCTTCTTTTGTTTTATCATCTTCTTTTACTTTTTCGTATTCAACCACTACATTACATTGACATTGAGCTTCTATTTTACCTTTAGCAACTAGGTAGTTTTCACCTGTAAAGTCTTCAACTACGTATGCACCTTCACCTGAACTTACATATAATGTTATTTTTTGACCATATTTTCTCTTACTACCAATTTCAGGACTAGTTCTTACTACTTTTCCTTCTTCAATATTGTCACTTGATTCGTATTTATATTCAGTGATTACTTCAAATCCTAAATCAGTAAGTTCATTAGATGCTTGTACTGGAGTTTTATTGCTTACATCTGGAATAATTACATTTTTAACTTTACTTTTGTTAAAATATAATGAAATTCCGATTGTTAATAGAAGTACAAGTCCTGTAAATATACTCGCCAAAATAATTAACAATTTATTTTGCTTTTTATTTTCTTTTTTAGTTTCTTCTTCTATCTTTTTTGCTTTCTTTTTTTCTTCACTATTTTTTTGCTTTTTGATGCTTTCTAATTCTTTATCTAATACTTTAGTTTCATCTAAATCATTTTCTGGATATTTATATACATATCTTTCTTCATTTTCTCTACTTTCATCTAGTGCAGTTTTTAAGTCATCATGCATCTCTCTAGAATCTTTATATCTGTTTTTAGGATTCTTAGCAGTTGCTTTTATAATTACGTTTTCTATTGATTGTGGAATATTAGGATTAACTTTTCTTACACTTGGTAATGGTTCTTTAAGATGTTTTAATGCTATTTCTACGGCAGTATCTCCTTTGTATGGTACAAGTCCTGTTAATAATTCATACATCATTATACCCATTGAATAAATATCACTTCTTATAGTTGAACCTTTACCACTAGCTTGTTCTGGGGGTAAATAATGTACTGTTCCCATAACTGAATTTGTTTGAGTTAACTGAGTTGAATTAAGTGCAGTTGAAACACCAAAGTCAGTTATTTTAATCATTCCATTTGGAAGTATCATTATATTTTGAGGTTTAATATCTCTATGTATTATATACGCATCATGAGCATGAGCAAGTCCATCAGTTACTTGCAACATGATATCTACTACTTCTGTAACAGATAAATGTCCTCTTTGTTTTAATACTTGTTTTAAAGTCTTACCATCAACATATTCCATTACTATATAATATTGTCCATCATCTTCACCAACATCGTACATCTCCACTATATTAGGATGAGAGAGTGATGAGGCAGAAAGTGCTTCTCTTTGAAATCTTCTTACAAATTTTTCATCATTAGCAAGATCCCCTCTTAACACCTTAACAGCAACCATTCTATCTAATATCGTATCGTTTGCCAAATAAACATTAGCCATTCCACCTTCACCTAATGTTTTAATTATTTGATATCTATCATTTATTTTAGTTCCCTTAACTATCACACTATTCACCACTCATTCTTGCATAAGCAATTGTAATATTATCAGTTCCCCCACGAGAATTAGCTTTCATTATTAATTTTGAAACCTTCTCTTCAATATCTAATTCATCATCATTTAATACTTTTTCTATTTGTTCTTTTGTTAACATATTTGTAAGCCCATCACTACATAAGAAAATACCATTGACTGTTCTTTCTACATCAAATATATCTATTTCAATAGTTTCTGCTGCGCCTAAGGCTTTCATAAGCACATTCTTTTGAGGGTGAATTTTTGCTTCTTCTTCTGTTAATTCTCCACTTTCAAGTAACATATTTACAAGAGTATGATCTTTAGTTACTTTATATAGTTTACCTTTTTTATATACAAACCCGCTTGAATCGCCGATGTTTCCAAATAATAGAAAATCGTTTGTTAAAAGAGCGCATACACATGTAGTTCCAAGACCATTAGCGTCAACATGTTCTTCAGCATATCTAAGTATTTTGATATTTATTTCTTCTATTATTTCTTTCAACCATACTACTGCTTCTTCTTTAGTACCTATACTTGATAATTCACTGAATCTTTTACTCAATTCATTTACTACTAAGGAAGAGGCAACTTCTCCTGCTTTATGTCCACCCATTCCATCAGCTACTACTAATAAAATCTCGTTGTTTAAGTTTTTTACTATATTTACTGAGTCTTCATTATGACTTCTTACTTTTCCCGGATCTGTTTGATAAACTGTTTCCATATTTCACCTCTTTGTTATTTCATATTATTAGCTCTTAATTGTCCACAAGCAGCAGATAAGTTTCCACCCATTTCCTTTCTTATGGTTACATTTATATTATTTGATTTAAGTATATCACAAAACTCTTTTATTTTAAAGTCATTACTTCTTTTCATATTAAAATTTTCTGTCTCATTATATGGAATTAAATTAACATAAACTAATTTTCCTTTTAATAGATTAGATAATTCTTTAGCACACTTGTCAGTATCATTAATACCAGCAAGCATTATATATTCAATAGTAACTCTTCTATTAGTTTTCTCAATATAATAATCAAGAGCAGACATTATCTCTTCTATTTTATATGCGTGATTAATCTTCATTATTTTATCTCTTATTTCATTATTCGGAGCATGAAGACTAATTGCTAAATTAACTCCTGTTTCAAGATCTGCAAACTCATATATTTTAGGCACTATTCCACAAGTAGAAATTGTTAAGTGTCTTTGTCCAATTCCTATCATTTTATTATTAGTAACAACACTTATAAATCTTTTAACTGTATCAAAGTTATCAAATGGTTCACCTATCCCCATCATAACAATAGAATCTATTCTTTTATTCACATACTCACTCACAGTAGTAACTTGCATTACTATTTCACTAAGAGTAAGATTTCTTATTTTCTTAAGTCTACCACTTTCACAAAATGAACAACCCATATTGCATCCTATTTGACTTGAAACACATAAAGAAAGCCCATAATCATGTTTCATAAGAACACTCTCTATTCTATTACCATCTTTAAGTTCTAACAAATATTTATTTGCTAAATCACTTTCTTCTACTTTAATAACTTTGAGTTTATCAAAAGATATATTTAATTTTAGAAACTCGATTAGTTTTTTACTTAAATTTGTCATTTTATCAAAATCATATATATGTTTTTCATATACCCATTCTATTATTTGAGTAGCATTGTATTTCTTAAATCCATTTTCTATTAAATAACTTTCTAATTCTTCTAATGTAAAATCGTAAAAATTCATATTAATTCACCTTCTAAATTATATCATATTTTTATATTAAAACCATATTCTTATGAATATGGTATCTTTTTATTCTAAAATAGCTTTAATTCTTCTAACACCTGCGCTTGATGCTTCTTCTTTTTTTATTTTAAAGTGGCCTAATTCACTAGTATTTTTAACATGAGGTCCACCACATAGTTCCTTTGAAACATTGCCAATACTATAAACCGTTACAATATCAGGATATTTTTCAATAAACATACATTCTGCACCACTTTTAATTGCTTCATCTTTATTCATTTCTTCAAATGTTACAGGAAGAGATTCTTTAATCCAAGTGTTTACAAGATTTTCTACTTTTTCTTTTTCTTCTTCACTAAGCTTATGATCACAATTAAAATCAAATCTCATTCTTTCGGCTGTAATGTTACTACCTCTTTGATGTACATCAGGGCCTACTACTACCTTTAATGCAGCATTTAACAAGTGAGTTGCTGTATGATATTTAGTTTCAATTTCACCATTACCACCAAGGCCACCTTTAAATTGACCAGCAGAAGATGTTCTTGATAATTCTTGATGAGCCTTAAATTTTTCTTCAAAACCTTTTTCATCTACTTTAATATTTTTTTCATGAGCAAGTTCTACAGTTAATTCAAGTGGAAAACCATATGTATCATAAAGTTTAAATGCAGTAGATGCATCTATATCATTATTATCTTTTGTTACCTTTTCAAACTCTCTTAATCCTTTTTCAATTGTTTTATTGAATTTATTTTTCTCATTAGTTAGTACTTCATATACTATATTTTCATTTTCTTCTAATTCTTTATAATATTTTTTATATTTGCTAATTATTAATTTAGCAATTTCAATATCCCAATTACTAGATATATCTATATTTAACTTTTTAGCATGTCTAATACTTCTTCTAATTAATCTTCTTAATATATAACCTTGTCCTACATTGCTTGGTTTAATACCACTATAATCAGCAGAAATAAATACAGAAGTTCTAATATGATCAGCAATAATTCTAATGCTTTTTTTGTTATCTTCATATTTATTATTACTAATTTCACAAATTTTTTCTATAACGTCTTTCCATATACTAGATAAGTAATTATCATTAACACCCTCAAGTATTGCAGTTACCCTTTCAAGTCCCATACCTGTATCTACATTTTTATGTTTAAGTGGTTCGATTGTTCCATCTTCTTTGTGATCATATTGCATAAATACATCATTCCATATTTCTACCCATCTATTATCGTCCGGGTCAAACTTTTCAGGTATTTCATCATCGCTTCTAAAATAGAACATTTCAGAATCAGGCCCACAAAGTCCTGGCATTTCTAAATTAGGCCACCAATTATCTTCTTTAGTTTCACAAATTCTTTCTTCTTTAATACCTAAGCTCATCCATAGTTCTTTTGCTTCTGTATCTTTTGGTGCGATTTCATTACCTTCGAATACAGTAACAGCAAGACGTTCTACTGGTATATTAAGTACTTTAGTTAAAAACTCAAAACTCCATGTTATTGCTTCTTTCTTAAAATAATCTCCTAGTGACCAATTACCTAGCATTTCAAAGAAAGTATGATGATAAGAATCTCCTACTTCATCTAAATCATTTGTTCTAATACATTTTTGATAGTCAACTAATCTTTTACCGTATGGATGTTCTTTTCCACTTAAATATGGTATCAATGGTTGCATACCTGCTGTGTTAAATAGCACGGTGTTATCATTTTCAGGTACTACAGGAGCACTTGGTATTTGTTTGTGTCCTTTGCTAATAAAAAAATCAATATACAAATCTCTAATATTCATAAATTCCTCCTAAATTCAAAATAAAAAAGAATAGTACAAGGAGTCATAAAGACGGTACCATCCTTTATTTAACTTAATTAATGTAACGTATTTACACGTGAGCTATTAACTCATAAGTGAAAGTAGCTTCAAATATATTTAACTTACTAGTTTACACCAACCACTAATTCTCTTTAAAGTAAATATAATTTACTCGTCTTTCAATGTACTAATATTAACACAATATTTTTTTTATTGCAAGTATTCAAAGTAAAAAAGATACATAAGTATCTTTTATATTACATAGTTTGTGTTGTATTGTTTTGAGCAGGCACTTCAGTTTGAGGAGCTGGTTGAACTGGTTCTTGTACCTGAGTTTGTTCTACTACAGGTGTCTCAACTGCTGGAGTATCCACTGTTGGTACGTCCAATGCTGGTGCTTCTACAACTGGTTCAACAGGTGCAGTTTCCATAACTACATCTTGTGGTGTAACTGCTTCCATTGTAGGAGCAGCTGGCATATCTACTGGTGTTGCCTCTACTGCAGGTGCTGCAGGCATCTCATCAGCAGGTGTTTCCATAACAGGTTCACTAACAGGAACTTCCATTGCTGGCGCTTCTACCACTGGTTCAACTGGAGCTGTTTGCATTGGTTCAACAGGTGCTACAGGTGCAACATTTTCTGTTTGAGTTTCCACTGTAGGAGTTGAATTATCTTCAATCACAAGTGTTGGTGCTTCCACAGTTGGTTCTTCAGGTGGTAATTGTTCCATTGCAGCATTTGCTTCAGGTGTATCAAATATACTAGCAGGTTCTTGTGCTGGTTCACTAACTGGAGTTTCTACAGTTGGAGTTACTGGAGCCTCTCCCACTACAGGTTCCTCAACTGGTGTTGCAGTTGCATTAGAATTAAGTGCATCTAAACTTGGTGCTTCTACTGCAGGTTCAGTTGGCATAGTATTTTCAACTGGAGCAGTTTGCATTGGTTCAACAGGTGTTACAGGCGCAACATTCTCTGTCTGAGTTACGACTGGTGCCTCTGCTGGTGCACTTACATTTTCTTCCTTCTTTTTATTTTTCTTTTCAACCACGATATATCCTATTAAAAATAATAGTAATACTACTGATCCTATTAAAAAATAAATATAATTTTCTGATAAAAAATTTAATACATTGTCCATAAAAAGACCTCCCTTATTATTACATAATTATTTTAACATTAAAAAAAATATAATTCAATGTTTTTATTAAATTATATTTCTTATTATTAATTTTATTCTATTTTTAGAGTCTTATTTTTAGGTTGAATATGTATCCATGTATTACCATCATTAACAACAAGTTCACTTCCATCCATCAATGTATACTTAGTTTTAGCACTTCTAGTTGCCTTAGACCATTTTATTTTAGTAGCAATACCATTAGATATGAAATATCCTTCTCCTTTACCAGTATTATATAAATTTTGTCTTCCTTTTTTGTCAATAGATGAATTTTCCACTTGATATGTTATTATGTTTTTAACTGTATATTGTTTCTTAGTTACTAAGTCATTGTGTTCCTTTTTAGACATATACATTTTATATACTTTATTTTCTTTGTCATAAACATAAGATGTAGTTTGATAATCTGAATATGTAATACTTACATTATTAGCAACTTTAGAAGTTTCATCTTTACTATAATCTTTATTAACTGCACTATATTTTAATAATGTTCCTTTATCAGTTTCTGTTCTATATCCTTTGGATTTAATTGTCTTTTTAATTTTTTCCATTGTAGTAAACGCAGTATGTTCACTTGCTCTTTTAAGTGTTTTATCTCTATAAAAAGTAGAACCATCATACATACCATTTATATTATTAATACTTAATGATTTTATATCAGAAAGTGCTTGTGGTGAATGACCATAATGAACAAATATCGCATCATTTTCAAGAACATAATCTAAAAAATAATGTCTTGCACTTCTAACAGAACCAATTTTCTCAGTATTAGTATCTTTAAAGAAAGCAAGTATTCTAGTTATACCACCCTCTGCGATAAGTTCATAAGATAAATAAGCATCTTGAAGTCCTGCTTGAGGCCAAGCAGCATGATTATTATTAATTGATACAGCAATAGGTCTTGATTTACTATTAACATCAATAATCTTAACCTTAGGTTTATCTACATAGATAGTGGTAGACATCTTAGTATTACTACCATTATTAATAATCTTTCCTAATAAATCAAACTTATAGGCTATAAAAGCTCCTATAGACGCAAAAATAATTAAAAATAATATTGTTCTTACACTTTTCTTCATAATATCTTCTCCAGTTTCATTATATCACTATTTTATGTATTTTATTACAAATATAAAAATATAAGTGTAAAGTAAAAGAAAATAGATATTAACCTATTTTCTCTATCATAATCTTCTTAGCTTCAATTGGATTTGCTTTTCCTTTTGATTTTTTCATAACTTGACCAACTAAATAATCTAACATATTTGTTCTTCCGTTATGATAGTCTGTAATTGCTTTTTCATTTTCACTAATTACTTCATTAACTAACGCTTCAATTAAACCACTGTCTTCTATAACACCCATATCATATTTTTTAACTATTTCTTCTGGAGTTAAATTTTCTTCAAGCATCTTAGTAAATACTTTCTTTGCTTGATCAGAAGATATTTTTTTGTCCTCTACAAGTTTTACTAATTCAACTATCATATTAGGTTTTACAAATATATCTTTCAATTTAATCATTTCACTCTTATTAAGTTCTGCAAGTATTCTTGTAGTTATCCAATTACAAGCAGATTTAGGATCACACCCTAATTTTACACATTTCTCAAAATAATCAGAAACTTCTTTGTTTTTAACAAGTACTTTAGAATCATATTCAGATAATTTATATTCATTCATATAAATTTCTTTTCTTTCATGAGCAAGTGTTGGTATAGACTTTTTAATATCATCTAATAGTTCTTTTGTAATTCTATATTTAGGAATATTAGGTTCTGTAAAGTATTTATAATCAATTGCATCTGCTTTACTTCTCATATGAATAGTAGTTTCAGTCTCTTCATCCCATCTTCTTGTTTCTTGTACTACTTCATCGTATCTACCAGAACTTTTAAGTTCACTTTGTCTTTTAATTTCATATTCAATAGTTTTTCTAATCGCATCAAAACTATTTACATTTTTAACCTCTACTTTAGTACCAAACTCAGTGTCATTCTCATCCATAATTGATACATTTACATCTGCTCTTATTTGACCTTTTTTAGTATCACATTCAGAGATATCAGTATATTGATAAATACTTTTTATATGTTCTAAAAATGAAAGTGCTTCATCAGCAGAATAAAGACATGGCTCTGTTACAAGTTCAAGTAATGGAACCCCTGCTCTATTATAATCAATAGTTGATGTGTTATAAAAGTGATCTAGTGATGCCGCATCTTCTTCTAAATGTATATCATGAATTAATACTTCTTTTTTAGTACCATTTACATCTATTTCTATTTTTCCATCTACACCTACTGGATTAAAGAATTGTGTTAATTGATACCCCTTTGGTAAATCTGGATAATAATAATTTTTTCTATCAAATTCCATAAACTCAGGTTGTTTACAATTAAGTATCATTGACATCATAAGAGCTTTTCTAACACAAGTTTTATTAAGCATTGGTAATGTACCAGGAAAAGCCATATCAAGAGGTGCTACATTTTGATTAGCAACCTTAGAAAAACTATTTTTAGAAGGTGAGAATACTTTTGTATTAGATTTCATTTCACAGTGAAATTCTAAACCTATAATTGCTTTATAAGACATTATTCAACCTCCTTTGCAAGTTGATTTTTATACTCCATTTTACTTTCAAGAGCATATGCTATATTTAATACATTAATATCATCTTTAACTTTACCTGTTATATTTACTGCTACTGGTAACTTATTAACAAAACCATTTGGTATAGTTATTGATGGGAAGCCTCCAAAGTTACCTATTTGTAAATGATCTTCAAGTACACTATTTGATGAAGATAAATTATTTTCACTTCCCTCAATATATTTAGCAGGTCCACTACCTACAGGTAATATTAAAGCATCATATTTATCAAATAGTTCATTCATTTTATCAACTATTAATCTTCTTACTCTTTTAGCATTAATAAAATATTTTTCTTGATTTTCTTTTTGAAGTACAAAAGAACCTATAACAAATCTTCTCTTAATTAATGGTGAAAATCCTTTAGTTCTATGATCTTTCATTATTTCACGAGGACTATTACCTTCACCTCTTGGTCCAAATGATATACCTGTTAAATTAGACATATTACTTGTTGCTTCTGCACATGATATAACAACATAAACAGAAGAAATCGCATTAAGTAAATTTTTGTCAATTGACACTTCTTCTACACTCATGCCAAGACTTTTACATAATTTAACTGTTTTATTAAAGTTTTCTAAATGTGATTTTAACTCATCACTTGGATTATCATAGTTTGATAAATCTACTATTTCCTTTATATAAAATAATTTTTTATTTTTAACATCTCCAGTAATACTATCGTATAATTTGATGTCACTTGAATCCCATGAAGTCATATCTTTAGAGTCAATTCCCTTCATTGCATCTACTGCAATAGCAGAGTCTTTAACACTTCTTGAAAGTACTCCTACTGTATCAAGCGAACATGCAAATGGAAAAAGTCCATATCTTGATATCATACCATATGTAGGTTTATATCCTACTATTCCACAATAAGCAGCTGGTTTACGAATTGAGTCCCCTGTATCGCTACCCAAAGCAAATGGATAACATCCACAAGCAACTGAAGCTGCACTACCTGCACTACTTCCTGAAGTCATTCTCTTTAAACTCCATGGATTGTGAACTACACCTGTATGTCCAGTAGTACCAGTGCCACCCATACCAAGTTCATCCATTACAGTTTTACTAACAGGGACTGCTCCTTTGTCTTTAAGGTTTTTAACAGCAGTTGCATCAAAGAATGGAACATAGTCTTTTAAAGTATTAGAACTACCAGTAGATAAAATATCTTTAGTTGAAAAGTTATCTTTAACACCAAATGGGATACCACTTACAAGTTCTTCCGTGATATTACTACCCTTCGCATCATCTATAATAGTTACAAAGGCATTTGTTTTATCTTGAATATTATGACATTTATCTAATGATTCTTTTACAAGATAGTCACTAGTAACTTCATTATTCTTTAATTTTTCATGTAAAACTTCTATACTTTCACTTATCATTATCCCACCACCTTTGGAACTTCTACTTCTCTACCTTCATATTGATCACAGTTTCTTAATAAATCATCAATTGGTATTTCTTCCATTACCTCATCATCACTTCTTAAGTCATCTATAATCATTTCAAAAGGATAACTTAATGGCTCAGTATCTTTAATATTAGGAATTTGATTTATTAAGTCCATATTTTTTTCTATTTCATCAAATTCTTCTTGTATATTAGTTCTTTCCTCTTCAGTAAGACCTATAAGTAACTTATCAGCATAATCATCTATCATCTCTTTTGTAAAATTACTCATTTATATTCCTCCTTTATTTTAATTCCTAACTCATCTAATTGCTTCTTATCAAGTACACTTGGACTTCCCATCATTAAATCTTGACCGCTGGTACTTGTTGGGAATGCTTGAACTTCTCTTAAATTAATCTCATCTTTAATAATCATTAATATTCTATCTATTCCAAGTGCCATTCCTCCATGAGGCGGACATCCATACTTAAATGCAGTGAATAAACTACTAAAGCGTTTTTCAACTTCATCACGAGTATAACCTACCACTTCAAAACCTTTAACAAGTGAATCTAAATCATTATTTCTTATCGCGCCACTTGCCATCTCATTACCATTACAAACAAAGTCATATTGATAAGCTAAAATTTTTTCAATATTGTCTTTATTATACTCTATTTTAGTATCATGTGGCAAACTAAATGGGTTGTGACAAAATTCATATTTTCTTAATTTATCATCATACTCAAACATCGGAAAGTTATTAATAATGCATAGTTCTATTCTATTTTCATCTATTAAATCTAACTTTTTGCCTAGTTCTATTCTTATTAATCCAGCAAACTTCTGAGCAACTTTTTTAACTTTATTTGCTATAAAGAATACTACACTATTTTCTTTCATATTTAGATATTCTATTAGTTCTTTTCTTTCTTCATCAGTCAAAAACTTATCAATTGGGCCTTTAAAAGTACCATCTTTACATAATGTTAAATAACCAATACCAGGCATTCCAATGCTACTAGCATAATCAACCACTTCATTAAACCATGAGTTTGATTTATCACCAATACCATCTGCAACTATTGCTTTAACAACAGATGATTTAAATGGACCAAATGTTGTATTTTCTAATATTTTACTTATATCCTTTATAATAAGCGGGTTTCTTAAATCAGGTTTATCAGTACCATACATTTCCATTGAATCCATATAATCTATTCTTCTAAATGGTTTTTTAGATACTTCTTTATCACTATATTTAGTAAATACATCATAAAATATATTTTCACCTAATTCTAATATTTCTCCCTCAGTTATAAAACTCATTTCTAAATCTAATTGATAAAATTCTAGTGTTCTATCTCTTCTTGCATCTTCATCTCTAAAACATGGTGCTACTTGAAAGTATTTATCAATACCACCAACCATCAACAACTCTTTATATATTTGAGGTGCCTGTGGCAAAGCGTAAAACCTTCCTTTAAAGTTTCTACTTGGCACTACAAAATCTCTTGCTCCTTCCGGACTAGATGCTGTAAGAATTGGTGTTTGTACTTCAGTAAAACCTAAATCATACATTTTATTTCTTAAATAATGTAATATTTCACTTCTTAATAAAATATTACTTTTAACTTTATCATTTCTCATATCAAGATATCTATATTTTAATCTTATGTCTTCTTGTACTTGTTTACTTGATATTATTTCAAATGGTAATTCATGAAGTGAAGTACCTAAGATTTCTAATTTATCAACAAGCAACTCCACTTCTCCACTTTTTAATTTCTCATTTATTGTATCTTTATCTCTCTTACGAAGAGTCCCTTCTAATTTAACAACAGATTCACGAGCAAGTCCTTTAAACATTTCATCATCATTAGACACTGTTTGTAAAACTCCAGTTGTGTCTCTTAAATCCAAAAATAATACTCCTCCATGATCTCGAATATTTTGAACCCATCCACTAACTACTATTTTAGTTTTAACCATATCATTTGTAATATCTTTTATCATAATACTATGATATATATTTGATTTCATTACTCCTCCTTTTAGTAGTCACAGTTATTAGGTGTTCTTGGATATGGAATAACATCCCTTATGTTTTCTATTCCTGTTAAATACATGATAAGTCTTTCAAAACCAAGACCAAATCCTGAATGATAACATCCTCCGAATCTTCTAAGGTTAGTATACCATTCTAAATCATCTTTTGGTATATTTAATTCTTCCATTCTCTTGATTAACTTATCATAATCATCTTCTCTTTGACTTCCTCCCATTAATTCTCCAGAACCAGGAACTTCTAAATCAACCGCAGCTACTGTTTCATTATCATCATTTAATTTCATATAGAATGCTTTAATATCTTTAGGCCAATTTGTAATAAATACTGGTCCATTAAAGTATTCTGTTATATATCTTTCATGTTCTTTGGCAATATCTTCTCCATATTCAGGTTTAAATTCAAAGTCAACTTTAGCTTCTTTTAATAATGTTATTGCTTCTTTATGAGTTATTCTTACAAATTTAGAATTAATAACTTTATTAAGTTTTTCTTTTAATCCTTTTTCAACAAACTTGTCAAAGAAATCTATCTCAAGTGGACACTTATCAAGTACATATTTAACTACATATTTTAGCATTTCTTCTTCGATGTTCATTATACCTTCCAAATCACAAAATGCTACTTCTGGTTCAATCATCCAAAATTCATTAGCATGTGTTTTAGTATTAGAGTTTTCTGTTCTCATAGTTGGACCAAATGTATAAACTTTCTTATATGCAAGAGCAAAAGTTTCAGCATGAAGTTGACCAGAACCTGTTATATATGTTTGTTTACCAAACAAATCCTTCTTAAAATCAACTTTTTTATCTTCATTTAAAGGAAGATTATTCATATCAAGTGTAGTCAATTTAAACATTTCACCTGAACCTTCACAATCTGCTCCTGTAATTATTGGACTATGAAAATAAACATAGTTATTACTTTGAAAATATTCATGAATTGCTTGAGCAGCAACACTTCTTACTCTAAACACTGCATTAAAAAGATTAGTTCTTGGTCTTAAGTATGCTACTTCTCTTAAGAATTCTCTAGTATGTCTTTTAGGTTGAATTGGATAGTCTTCAGGTGAATCTCCTAGTACTTCTACACTCTTAACTTTCATTTCATGACTTTGACCACTACCTTCTGAATTAACAATAGTACCCTTTACTCTTATAGCAGAACCTACTCTTATCTTACTAATAATGTCAAAATCTTTTAATTCTTTGTTATAAACAAGTTGTAAACTTTTAAAATACGTTCCATCATTAAAATCAATAAATCCAAAATTAGATTGATTTCTATTATTACGAACCCATCCTTCTAATGTTACATCTTTGTCTTCATATTTTTCAATTTCTTTAAATAAATCTTTTACATCCATATCATTCATTCCTTTCCTAAATAAAAAAGGATGGTATAAGGAGTCATAAAGACGGTACCATCCTTTGTTTACTTTATTATTATAACGGTTTCCCGAGAATACTTACTTAATTTCAATATTCCACTCAGTGGTGTTATTCATATATATAGTTTATTAGTTTACACCAACCACTAACTCTCTTCAAAACATCTATATATTACTTCTCCACATCAAAGATTTATGTCAAAATTATAGCACTAGTTTTTTTATTTGTAAAGTGGTATTACCTCAAATTATCAAATATAACTATATTCTACTTATTATTTTTATTATAATTAATTCTAAATACTATAAATTATCAATAATTAATCATGTCACATATATGTGATGAGTCAACTTTAATATTATCATTACTTTTTTTAATAATAAAATATCCAACACACATGTTTCCATATTTATCATGTTCTATTTCAAATCCATAGTCATTACTAACTGTATGTATTTGTTCAACTGTCATTTTACATATACCATTAGAATCAAAAACAAAGGATTCAGGATGCAATTTATATACTTCTTTCACACACTTACTTTGATAATTATAATCTATAGTTTCATACTCTTCTTTTTCTTTATATATGACGTATTTATAAAAAACATAAATTCCTAAAAATATTATCAAAAAAGATATTACTATAACAACTATTTTTTTATTCATAATCTTCACCTACTAAGAAACAAAAATGAAGCGATGTTTTTGAATATGCAAATGGTGAAAATGATCTTTTTTGTTTTGTATAAACATGAAAATAATATCTCCCATTTTCTTTAATAATATCAGTTATATCATTTTTGAATTTTCCTTCATATATTATTTTTCCATCTTTTTGAACCATCATAGTTTTATTATTATCATATACCTCTTTTAATTTTTGGTTATTATAAAATCCAGAATAACTTTCTCTATATCCAAACTCATCATATATTTCATATTCTTTTATGCTTAACATATAAGTATTAGATTGTTCAACTTTATTAAAAAATTCAGAACTATCATAAATATCTCTATTATAATTAGAGCCACCATATCTCTTTAAAAAATACCTAACATACTCAGTATCATATCTTGATGTAATATCTTTTCCATTGATAAAAATATCAAATTTATCATTATAGTCAGTATTAACAAAATAAATCATCATAAAAGTTATTAATATAAAAATTATTAAAATAATATATTTAAATGTAATTTTTAAACCTACACTAATACCATCCATATACTATCACTATGATAAATATAACATATATAGCAAGTAATGTATAGAATAATTTTAAATTATCACTATAATCAATGTAATTATGATTAATATAAGTATGATAAAGAACTCTTTGTGTACTAAATATGAATCCTTAAGAGCATTAAAATGACTAGTTGGATTTCCTTTTTCATAAATAGTTTCCATATCTATATATTTAACATCTATATTATTTTTGGCAAAATAGAATAATTGATTCATTTCATAATCATATCTATTTCCTTTTATATTTAACATTTCTTTTTTATATTTAATATTTATTCCTCTTAAACCACTTTGTGTATCAGTACATTTCTTCCTTGTTTTTAAAGTATACATTATACTAGAAAATTTATTACCAAATTTACTTTTGAAAGGGACATTATCTAAAGAAAAATTTCTTTGTCCGATTACAACATCATTATTTTTAAGTTCTTCTCTTATTTTAACAATATCATTAACACTATGTTGAAGATCTGCATCTACTGTTATATATGCATCTGTTTTTATATTTTTAATACCGGTTTTAATCGCAGCTCCTTTACCAAGATTTACCGGATGATATTTAACTCTAATGTTTTTGTTTAGTTTCTTATATATACTTTTATAATCATTAGTACTACCATCATCTACAACAACTATATCATTAAATTTATTTTTAATTAATTCATTTGTTAAAGTAACTAATCTTGATGTAGGATTTAATACTGGTATTATTATTGATACTTTCATACATCCTCCTTAAACAAAAAGATATAGACTAGCTATATCTTAAATTCTTCAAAGAAATCACTCATAGTAAGTTGTTTTTCCTCTTTAGGTTTAACTTCCTCAGAAGTTTCTTTTTTAGTTTCTTTTTCTTTTAATTCACTAGATTTTATTTCTTTTAATTTAGTTACTACAAATATATTATCTATATTTTTCTTTGTAATAACACTACCTACACTTTGTTTATCCATGATATTTATATCACTAGATTTTAAGTATCCAACAGATCCATCAACTATTCCTACAATACTTTTACTGCTAATGTTAAATACTTTAAATATAGAATACTTTTTAGATTTAGGACTCTTAATAATTAAAGAACCTTTTTTAGCTCTACTAGACATTTCTATATCTTCTACTTTTATTCTCTTAGCAGTATTTTTATCAGTAAATATTGCTAGATATTCTTTATTTTCACTTATTACAAATGCAGAAGAAACAGTGTCATCTTCACTTAACTTAATAGCTTTAACTCCACCTGCTTTTAAACCAAACTCAGGTATTTCATCCGTATTAAATCTTAAAGCATATCCATTATTAGTTACAATTACTGTATCTTTACCACTATTGTTACTTATAGATACTACTTCATCATCATCTTTTAACTTAAACATTGTTATTGGTTTTGAATATCTTGAAACAGCAAAGTCTTTAAGTCTCATCTTTTTAATCATACCATTCTTTGTAACAGCAGTAATTAAAGTGTCATCAAATTTATCAACTCCGATAGTTCTAATTATCTTCTCATCATCACTTACTTTAATATAGTTAGATATATGAGTTCCTAAATCTTTATATTTAGCTTCTTGAATATCTCTTACTGGTAAATATAAGAAGTTTCCTAAATTAGTAAATAATACTATAGTATCTATATTATTTATTTTATAGAACCCTTCAATATAATCATTTTCTTTAACAGCAGGTAATTCTTGAGTATTAGAACTATTATATGACTTTAATGATATCTTTTTAACATAACCAGTTTTAGAAATACATACTATAAAATCATCTTTACTTATCATATCAAGTTCATCTATTTTAATTTCAGTTATTTCACTCTTAATTTCAGTTTTTCTAGGAGTAGCATATTTCTTTTTAATTTCTCTTAATTCACTTTTCATAACTGACTTTAATTCATTTTCATCATTTAATATTTTTTCACATTCTTTAATTAGTTCTTTTAGTTTTTCACTTCTCTCTTCAAGTACAACAACATCAGTATTAGTAAGTTTATATAATTGTAACATTACGATTGCTTCTGCTTGTTCTATCGTAAAATCATACTTATCGACTAAATTAACTTTAGCATCACTTTTATTCTTACTTGATCTAATTGTCTTAATAACTTCATCTAATATTGATATTGCTTTAATAAGTCCTGAAACTATATTAAATTCTTTTTGATATGCTGCTAAATCAAACTTAGTTCTATTAGTTATAACTTCAGTAAAATGATTAATATAAGCATCTAATATTGGAATTATACCAAGCGTTTTAGGTGTTCTATTAACAATAGCTACCATATTATAATTGTATGATATTTGTAAGTCAGTATTTTTAAGCAAATAATTTAATATAAATTCTTTGTTTGCACCACTCTTTAAGTCTATTGCTATTCTAAGACCTTCTCTATCAGTTTCATCTCTTACTTCCGAAATTCCGTCTATTTTTTTATCTATTCTTAATGAATCTATTTTTTGAACTAGAGCCGCTTTATTAACATCAAAAGGAATTTCAGTTATTATTATTTGTTCACGACCTTTTTCTTTTTTAAATTCAGTTTTACTTTTAACTATTACTTTACCTCTACCAGTAGTAAAAGCGTCTATTATACCTTGTTTACCTTCTACTATTGCACCTGTTGGAAAATCAGGACCTTTAACAATTTCTAAAATAGTATCGAGTCTACAGTTAGGTGAATCTATTCTTTTAATAGTAGCATCTATTATTTCACCTAAATTATGTGGCGGAATATTAGTAGCATAACCTGCACTTATACCATTGGCACCATTTACAAGTAAGTTTGGAAACTTTGCTGGAAGTACAGTTGGTTCTAAAAATCTATCATCAAAGTTAGGTGCCCACTTAACAGTATCTTTTTCTAAATCACCTAATAGTTCTTTACTTATATGTGCTAATTTTGCTTCAGTATAACGATAAGCAGCAGCTTGATCACCATCCATAGAACCATTATTACCATGAATATCAACTAATATAGAGTTTTGTTTCCACCATTGGCTCATTCTTACCATTGCATCATAAACACTAGAGTCACCATGTGGATGGAATTTACCTAATACATCTCCCACTGTAGCAGCACATTTAATATAACCTTTGTCCCACGTATTACCTGCTTTATACATAGCATATAATATTCTTCTTTGAACAGGCTTTAAACCATCTCTTACATCAGGAATAGCTCTATCTAAAATAATCTCTTTTGCATATTTACTAAATCTATCACCCATTATCTCTTCAAGAGCATAATCTTGTATTCTTTTTAATATATCATTTTTCATGTCTCACCTACTTATTTCTATAGTCATCTTCCATTGTGAACTCAACATTTTCATTTATCCATTCTTTTCTTGGTTCAACTTTATCACCCATTAATACACTAACTCTTTTTTCAGCTAAAGATGCATCATCAATATTAACTCTTATTAAACTACGAGTATCCGGATTCATAGTTGTTTCCCATAGTTGTTCAGGATTCATTTCACCTAAACCTTTATATCTTTGAATAGAATACTTACCAGTATTTTCACTTTTGATTTCGTTTAGTTCTTCATCACTATATGCATAGAATTTCTTTTTGCCATAATCTAGTTTATATAATGGAGGTAATGCTATATATAGTTTACCTTCTTCTATTAATGGTCTCATATATCTATAGAAGAATGTAAGTAAAAGTATTTGAATATGTGCTCCATCTACATCTGCATCTGTCATGATGATTACCTTATCATAATTAGAATCAGCAATGGAGAAACTTTGGCCCACTCCTGCTCCTATAGTATATATCATAGTATTTATTTCTTCATTTTTTAATAAATCATCCATATTTGCTTTATCTGCATTAATAACTTTACCTCTTAAAGGAAGAATAGCTTGGAATTTTCTATCTCTGCCACCTTTAGCAGAACCACCGGCAGAATTTCCTTCTACTAAGAATAATTCATTTATTTTAGCGTTTTTACTTTGGGCAGGTGCTAGTTTACCTGATAAATTCTTTTCTATTTTATTTTTATTTTTACCATTACGTGCTTCTAATCTAGCTTTTCTGGCAGCTTCACGAGCAAGTTTACTCTTTAATGCTTTTTCCATAATAGTAGTTGCTGAACCTTTGTTTTCCTCTAAATAGAAAGATAATTTATCATACACAATACTTTCAACAACTTGTTTAGCTTGAGGTGTTCCTAGTTTACCTTTAGTTTGACCTTCGAATTGTAATAATGCTTCAGGTATTTTTAAACTTATTATAGCAGTTAATCCTTCACGAGCATCACTTCCATCTAAAGTATCATTTCCTTTAAGTAAATTATTCTTTTTAACATACTCATTAAATACTTTAGTAATCGCAGTTTTAAATCCTACTTCATGAGTACCACCATCAACAGTTTTAACATTGTTTACAAATGATAGTATACTTTCATTATAGGTATTTGTATACTGCATTGCGATATCTACTACTATACCATTCTTCTCGCCATTAAAATTAATTACTTTATTAATTGCCTCTTTACCATCATTTACATATTCTACAAAAGAAACAAGTCCATTATCATAACTATATACATTATGTCTATCCGTTTCCTCATCAATAACTTCCATAGTAAGACCATTTATTAAAAATGCACTTTCTTGCATTCTTTCACATATTGTAGAATAACTAAATCTTGCATTTCCAAATATTTCTTCATCTGGAAAGAACTCAACAGTAGTACCTGTTTGTTTAGTAGTTCCGATTTGTTTTAATGGTTTATCTACTTTACCACCATTCTTAAATGATATTTCACATATTTTACCTTCTCTACAAATAGTTACTTTCATCCATTTAGATAATGCATTAACTACAGATGAACCAACTCCGTGAAGTCCTCCTGATACTTTATAACCATCAGTCTCAAACTTGCCACCAGCATGAAGCACAGTATAAATAACCTCAGGTGTAGATGCTCCACTTGAATGTTTACCAATTGGTACTCCACGTCCTTCATCTTTTACAATAACACTTCCTATTTTAGTTATCGTAACAGTTATTTTTTTACCAAATCCATTTATAGCTTCGTCTATAGCATTATCAACAATTTCCCAAACTAAATGATGTAGTCCTCTTTTATCAGTAGAACCTATATACATACCAGGTCTTTTTCTTACTGCTTCAAGACCTTCTAATATTTTAATTGATTTTTCATTATATTCTGCCATAATCACCTTATCTCCATTACTAATTATACACAAATAAAATTAAAGTGTAAACACACACTTTACACTTTAAATGACTATTATAAGTCTATCATTTCCACTTTTTCTTCTTTTTTCTCTTTATTATTTTCATCAAGTTCAACAAATTCTATATTATCTTTTTGTTTATCATTTTGTTCTTTATCACTGTTTTCTATCTCAATAAAATCATTTCTTTTAGCTTTATAAGGTGCAACTTCTTCCATCATTTGAACCTCACTTTTAAATATAGAGTCAACTGGTTCTTCTTTAACTTCTTCTGTATCTTTAAATTTCTCTTTTAATTCTTCATCAGATAATAGATTAATACTATAGTCCTTAGCAGAATCAAGTTTTAATAAATATTCTTCATCAGCAAGTTTGTATTGTTTATCACTGTTTGCTAATAGAGGGAAAAATACAATCGGTAAAAGTACTAATCCAATTTTAAATGCCATACTAGTTGAAAATACATTTCCTAACTTATAAAACATAATAGATAGTATAACACAATTAACAACTGGTACAAAAAATAATATACCATAAAATGTAGACATTTCTGTTATTTCAAGAACAGTAAATAAATTAGCTATAGGATAAATTGCAGACTTTTCATTCTTCTGTGCCTTTTTAAATAATTTTTTACCACCTATCATTATTATAATTGAATCAATAAATGTCATTGATAAAAGTATTAAACATGTTATTACTATAATATTTATTATACTTGGATTCATTTTTACCTCCTATTTTTACATAATAATAATACAATAATAATCTTTTTTTTGCAATATTTATATTTTTTTAAAAAAAAATGTTGCAAAATATGAAAAAATAAGGTATTATTAATTAGACAGCCAAAAGAAAAGCTTAATGGGCTTGTAGCTCAGCTGGTTAGAGCGTTCGTCTGATAAGCGAAAGGTCGATGGTTCAAGTCCATTCAGGCCCACCATTAATAAATGGCCCGTTGGTGAAACGGTTAACACACACGCCTTTCACGCGTGCATTTATGGGTTCAAATCCCGTACGGGTCACCATTTGAATAATAAACTTCCCACGCGGAAGTTTTTTTTATTATATAAAAATAAGTTGTATAAATACCACTTACTTCAGTCCTTGCTATAGCGAGAGCTTTTTTACTTCATAATTATCAAGACCGCTTTTTTTAAGAGTAAGAGCAATCTCTTGAATTACAATATCTTTTTTATCAATAACTGTTCCCATATAATTGATAATATCTCTATATTTTTCTTCAAGTTCACACAATTGTACAAAATACTCATCTTTATGTAATTCATCAAGTCTTCTCAAATACTCTTTAACTCTCTCATCAGTTTCAACAAGTTTAACCAATTCATCCCTATCAAGTGTAAGCATTAATAAAGGCTTATACTTTTCAATGAATTCTTCACGGCTTAATTTTTCTTCTCCCATACTTCCTCCTTTCCAGAGTTCCCTCTATTATTATAATTAGCCATAAAAATCAAAAACACTTCTTTTTTTATTAAATTTTAAATAAAAAGTCAAAAAAAAGAACTATTTCTAGTTCTTATAATTGAATTCCAGTTTTATGTTTATATATTACTACAAAACCAATAGCATTACACATAAGAGTTATACCAAGTAATACAAGAGCATTAGACACCCCTGTTTTAGGATTCTTAACAGCAGCACTATCCCCATAGAAATAACGCATATCAAAGCTAAAACTCATTTTATCAATATTATTATAACCATCTATAATTGTAACATTTATTTTAATATAATCACCGAATTTTGTAAACCAGCATTTAGTATCTTTTATAGAACAGTTATCAAGTAATTTATCCATTTCACTATGACCATTTCCTATTTCAAGTAAGAAAAGCACTAGATATTCTGCGACTTCCGGATCTCCTGATACATATTTTAATATATTATTTTTATACTCAAATTCAGCTAAACTTTTTCCAGTAGTAGTATCTGAAAGAATAATTGAATCTTTTGTACCTTTTACATTATACCTAGAATTAAAATTAATTCTCATATAATAACTAAATTCTTCTACAAATTCAGACCAACTCTTAATTAATCCCGATTTTTTAAAATCATTTTCATAATAATTTTTCTCAATAGAACTATAATTTTCTATTTTCTTTAACAATTTTAAATTTGTTATCTCATTAGAACACAAATATAATTCTTCTAATTTTTTTAATCCAATGATTGGTTCAATTGAAACAATAAAGTTTGAACATAAATTTAAGTGATCTAAATTAGCTAAATTTTTAATAGCATCAATTTTAACTATTTTATTATCACGCAAGTCTAAAGTAGTTAATCCTGTAAAATATCCAAGTTCGTCAATTGTTACAATTGGATAATCAGCATTAGACAAAGCTAATTTTTTTACTTTAGTTATGTCACCAGCAACTATTCTAAGAGGATTTTCTAAAAAGTTAATCTCGGCATCTTTAATATAAGTAGAGCTTATTTTTGACTTTATTGCATCATATAAGGCTTTATTATTTTCAAAATTAATTGTAGTTGCATTATTTACTTCTTTATACCAGAAATACCATGTAGCTGTTGCACTTTTATATAATTCAGTATTACTCTCATTATATCCAGTTGGTTTCTCTGTACTTCCAGCTGCCCAATCAGAATATTCTTTACATTTTTTTCCTTGTTCAATTTTTAAATCAAGAACTATATCACTTTGTGTTTTAGCACAACTGTAGAAGTTCTCTTTTTCATAAGTTAATGTAGCATCTAAACTACCTTCACTACCACAAGGAACTTGTTGATATTTAACTACAGTACTTTCTGCATCTGTAGAACAAGCATAATATTTTGTTGGATCATAAGTATTTTTTACAGTTCTATAACTATATAAAGTTACTTCTGCTCCACCACCATTATTAGGATAACCTTCAGGAGCTGTTAAAGCTGGTTTCCTAATTCCTCTGCTATCTGCATAATAAATCTTAGTTGTTTCTGCATTAACATTTAAGTTAAATGAGAATATTAATAATAAAAAACTAATGAATTTTACTATTTTTAAATTTTTCTTTTTCATTTCATACCACCTTACTATTTTCTATATAGAAGTATATCAGAAAAATATATTTTTAGTCAATATACATTTTATTTACAAAAAAAAGAATTAGTTAATTTTACTAACTAATTCATCTATTTTAACTATTTCTTGTTCTCCACTAATCATATTTTTTAATGATACTGAATTACATTTTAATTCATCTTCACCAATAATAACAACATATTTAATATTTTCTCTATTAGCTATATTCATTGCTTTTTTAAGTTTAATATTATTTAATTCAGTTAATACTTTTAAATTATTATTTCTTAATAATTCAGATATTTCAAATAAGTTTTTATCGATATTAAATGCATAAACATATACATCATATTTAATTATCTTTTCAGTTTCTTTTTGACGTAATAATTCATATATTGGTTCTAATCCAAATGACATACCTATTGCTGGATATTCATTGCCATTATTTAAGAAATTTGTAATTATTTTATCAAATCTTCCACCTGAACCTAGTGCTGATTTAAAGTTTTTAGATTTATCAAATATTTCCCATACACTTCCTGTATATATTTCTAAACCTCTTGCTAAGAAAGGAGTAAATATACATATATCATTTAATCCTACTGCATTAATTAAATTTATTAATTTATCAAGTTCATCTAGTCCCTGTTTTAATAATTCAATATCTGTATTTTTTAATTCTTTTTTTAATTCATCAAAACTATAATTAAAATAATTAAATACTTTATCAATAACTATTTTATCAGTATGATTTATTAGTTCTTTTTCTACTTCTTCTCTAGTCATTTTATCTAATTTATCTACTGATATTATAAATGATGGAATATTTTCTTTTGAAACACCTGAATATTCAAGTATTCCGCTTAAGAACTTTCTATTATTAAATCTTATTTCTACATCAATATTAAATTCTTTAAATACTCTTTTAGTCATATTA
This sequence comes from uncultured Bacilli bacterium, assembly GCA_934090685.1. GTDB lineage: Bacteria > Bacillota_I > Bacilli_A > RF39 > UBA660 > CAG-1000. The sequence continues at coordinate 92,988 of CAKOJN010000002.1, read as the reverse complement.
AAATATTCTACTTCTGCAGATGGACTCTCAACACCACAAGCATCAACATCACATTGATAGAATTCTCTTGCTCTTCCTAATTTAACTGGTCCATCTCTAAACACCTTACCTATTTCATATCTTTTAAATGGTAAAATTAAGCCTTTATTCATACCAATTACTTTAGAAAAAGGTACTGTTAAATCATATCTAAGTCCTATTTCACGAGAACCTTGATCACTAAATTTATACACTTCTTTTAATATTTCACTTCCACCAGCATATTTACTAGCAAGTAAATCATAATAACATAATTGTGGTGTCTCAATTGGTAAAAAACCATATAATTCAAAATATTTTTTCAATGTATCTGTTATTCTATTTCTAATGATTTGTTCTTCAGGCAGAAAATCATTAGTACCTTTTAAATTCATTAATTTAAATTCATTATTCATTTATCTTCCTCTTCCTTGTATAACCTCTTCATATACACTATTTGTCATATAATTCAAATATGTTTTTTGATTATAATTCTTTTTGAATTCTTCTTCTATTAATATTAGTTTTGTCAGTAATGCTTTATATTCACTTTCTAACATATATTCTTTATATTTATTAATTATAATACCTTTTAATTTATTAATTTCATCCAATACTATCCCAGCATCTTCATCACTAGTATCTTCATCATTTAATATTTTAATCATAAATTTAATAACTCTATCAATCTTTTTATTAATTTTTTGTTTTATATATGCTTCTCTTAATTCTGGATCAACAAGTGTTAGTTTTTTTGCTATTACATTATAACCAGGAACACTTTTATTTGGTGTAACACTAAGACCAACTACATTTACATTATAGTATAGTAATTTTTCATTAGGGTTATCCTTATCAATAATATATTTTTTCATTATATCACCTACAATAAATCATCTCTATATTCCTTAGTTATTCTTTTTCTTTCTTCTTCTCTATATTTATTTATTAATTTATGATTACCATTTAAAAGTACTTCAGGTACTTCCATTCCTCTATATTCTCTTGGCTTTGTATACACAGGATAATCAAGCAAATTATCATTAAAACTCTCTGTTTCTAAACTAGTACTAGTAATAACACCATCAATTAATCTTACTACTGAGTCAGTAATTGCCATCGCCGGTATTTCACCACCAGTTAATATATAATCTCCGATTGACACTAATGAATCTGCAAGAGTATATATTCTTTCATCAAACCCTTCATAATGGCCACAAATTATTATAAGATGTTTTAATTCTTTTAATTCTTTTGCTTTTGTTTCGTTATATGTTTTACCTCTTGGTGTTAATAATATAACATGAGAATCTTTTGTTTTCACACTTTCAACTGCATTAAATACAGGTTCACACATCATAATCATACCACCACCTCCACCAAATTGATAATCATCAACTTGATTATTTTTATATGGAGTATAGTCTCTAATATCAACAATATTAATTGTGACCTTTTCTTTCTCTATTGCTCTTTTAATAATGCTTTCTGATAAAAAACCATCAAACATTTTAGGAAATAATGTAAGTATATCTATTCTCATAAAAACACCTCTATTCCATGAAAATATATTGCATTATTTTTTTTATCAATTTTAGTAATAAAATCTTTATTATATGGTATATATTTACCAGAAACTTTTATCATTTTATTACCATTATCATTTCTATATTCTTCTATCTTACCTATTAATTTATCGTTATTATATGCATTCATTAATAAGAACTCTTCAGGTAATACTTCATCATCACTTAACTCAATATCACTTTTTAATACATATACATAAGCACCTTTATATTTTAAAACATCATTTATATAATCTATTCCTTTAAATTTAATCATGTCAAACTGTTTATGTCGTCTATAAGTCTCTATAGTTTCTTTTGATTTATGCATTCCGATATATAATGTTTTACCACTCAAAAAGACTTTGTCTTTATATTCAAAGTTACTTAATAATCTCACTTCTCCTTTAAGAGCATGAGTATTCACAATTTTACCTACATAAACATAATCATTCATTTTTACTCCATAAATTATATAATACTATTCCAGATGAAACTGCTACATTCAAACTTTCACATTTACTATTCATATTTATTTTAATAACTTCATCACATAAAGACAATATATCTTTTGAAACACCATTACCTTCATTTCCAAATATTATAGCAAAATTATCCATTTTTTCAAGTGTTTCAAGAGATTTAGAAGCATTAAGACTAGTGCCTATTACTTTTATATCATTAGTTTTAATTTGACTTATAACATTCTCTAAATCATCTGTAATAATATTGATATTAAATATCATACCACCTGTACTTCTCAATGTTTTTTCATTATATGCAGATACTGATGACTTAGAAAAAACAATTGTATCTATACCAAAAGCAACTGCATTTCTTATAATAGTCCCAGCATTCCCAGGATCCTGTATATCATCTAATATAACAATTCTTTTTCCTATCTTTTCCTCTTTTTTTATTTTAGCTACACCAAGTAATCTAGGAGTACTTTTTAAATCGCTTATGCTTTTCATAACTTCATGGGTTACTTCATCATATTGAAAATCATATTTGCATTCACATCCCTTAAGAACATATAATTCTTTAAGTAAATTGTTTTTAATAGCCTCCTCAACAAGATTTTCACCTTCAATTACAAACAACCCTTTTTCAAGTGAATACTTTTTATTTAATAATTTTCTTATTTCTTTAATTCTATTATTATCTTTAGATGTAATAAGCATACTACTCCTCCTTTAATACTTTTTGTGCCTCTTTATAATTTGGATAATACTTTTTTACATATTTCCAAAAATTTTTAGAATGATTAAACTCTATAAAATGTGATAGTTCGTGTACTATAACATAATCTATTTCATTTATAGAATATTTAATTAATTCAGAATTTAATTTAATTAACTTTTCTCTTTTATTACAATACCCCCATTTTCTTTTCATTTTTCCTATTAGTACTTTAGGATAAGGAATATCTTCTTCAAATAAATTATAACAAACACTTACTCTATCATTAAATATCCTTTGTGCTTCATTTGATAAGAATGTTTTTAAATAAGTTTTGTTTTTAACAAAAACTTGACTACCAACAAATTCTATTTTAGAAACTGTATTTAGAATTACTACATCATATTTATTCCCTAAATAATAAAACTCTTCTTCCTTTTCTTCTTTTCTTTTCGCAACCTCGTTCATTTTAATTACAGAATCTTTGTTATTGTTTATAAACGAAAGAATCATTGATTTAGTTACAAAGTAATTACATGTAATATGTATACCATCCTTTTTAACTCTAAGGTACATGTTCTTATTATTTTTCTTCTCTACTATCACATTAAATTTTTGTCCATCTAATAATACTTCCATTTTAAACCTCATATTAATTATAACATGTATTTAAAAAAGAAAAAAGGTTACTTGGTAACCAATTTAGTTTTACTTACTTTTCTACCCATTCAGTTTTCAATTCAGTGTCACTATTATTTTCAGTATTATTTTTTATTATTTCTTTTATTTCTTCTTCATCTGTTACTTTTTCAATAGTCTCTTCACCAGTAATTGGATCAGTTACATTTTTATCTATTAACCAATTCAATTCTTTTTCGATTTCTTCTACTTTATCACCAACTTTTGGATTATAATTTTCTGATTTTTTAAGTAATGCATCAGATAATTTAATTTCATTTTCAAGTGGTGAATCAGTATCATCTGAAACTATAGTTTTAGTTTTATCACTTATATTATCAACAGGTACTATATAAGTAGGTGCTTCTAATCCAAAATCTTCTTCAGTAGGAAGTTCAAAATCTTGTGCTTCTTCTTTAGTCAAACCTCTTCTTTCAATTAATTTATCATTATCGACAAATTCAATTATTGAACTACCAAATACTGCATATAAATTAATATCACTAGAAATATTCATAGTTTCATTGCTAGTGTAATCTATAATCATATTATTTTCTTTTTTTGACCATCCTAAAAATTTATTATTTTCATTTGATAGATAACTAGCATCAAGTACTTCATAATCATTTAATTTATCTTTTGTAACATTATAACTTTCAATTATATTTAAATTATTATCATAATAATTAACTCTATAATATTCAACTGTTTTAGCGTATAAATTAATTATTCCATTATTATTATATTTAATTATATTCTTATCCAATGAAGTTACTTTATTAGTATAATTTTCATCTGTATACCATCCTTCAAATATTAAATCAGTTTGTGGTTCTGATAATTTTATAGTTCCATCTGATAATTTATATTCATTTTTATTATTAGATTGATGAGAATAATTAATTATATATGTTTTTTCTTCACAATTTAAATATATATTTTTTGATGAAGTTACTTTTTCATTAAAATTATATTCATTTGTATAGTTTTCATCTGTATAATATTTACAACTATCAAAACCTTCTGGTATGTATTTATCTACTTTATCATTAGTTTTAGTCACGTATGTTTTATCATTGTAATGATAAGTTATTTCATAAGTGATATCATCATTTTTAATTATAACTTCTTTTTCATTAACAACTGTTTTAACTTGTTTTACTATTTCTTCAACATTATCTTTCTTCTCATTAATTTCAGGTTCAGGTGTTATATAATCTTTATGAGGTTCTTTAATATCATCAGTTATTTCTTTCTTTTGATGAGAAACTAATAATCCTATAACAGTAGCAATTATTATTAATAAAGATAGTGCTGTAAAAACAATGACTCTTTTATCATCATCTTCTATAAATTCTTCATCTATCTCAATTTTATCTTTTTTAGTATTTTTCATGTTTCCTCCATTAAGTAGTATATATCTATTTTCTTTCAAATTAATTATAATTATATTTATGATACTCAGTCAATAACATATGTAAAATTATTGTAAAAGAAAAAAGAGCATTTGCTCTTAAAAATCTCTATTTCTTAAAAATGCAGGCATTTCTAATTCTTCATCATCCTCAGTTATTTCTTGAATTTTCTTTTCTCCTTCGATTGAACGATATAAAGGTTCAGTTGAATCTTCAAATCCAGTTGCTATAACAGTAACAACTATTTCATCAGTTAATGCTTCATTTATTACAGAACCAAATATAATATTAACTTCTTTATTAGCAACAGCTCTTACAACTTCTACAGCATCTTCTGCCTCGAATAATGTCATTGAGTTACCACCAGTAATATTAACAATACAATCAGTTGCTCCATTAATTGTTGTTTCAAGTAGTGGACTCTTAACAGCTTGCTTAGCTGCTTCCACTGCTCTGTTATCTCCAAATCCAACACCGATACCAATTAAAGCATCTCCTCTGTCCTCCATAACAGTTCTAACATCTGCAAAGTCTAAGTTAACAAGTCCAGGAACACTAATTAAATCAGATATTGATTGAACACCTAATCTTAGTACATTATCAACTTCTTTAAATGCAGCTGTTAACGGTGTAGATCTATCAATTATATCTCTTAATCTATCATTAGGTATTACAACTATTGTATCAACATGTTTTCTTAACTCATCAATACCAACTAATGCATAATCCATTCTCTTTGGTCCTTCAAACTTAAATGGTTTTGTAACTATAGCAACTGTTAAACAACCAAGTCCCTTAGCAATTTCAGCAACTACTGCTGCAGAACCAGTACCAGTTCCACCACCCATTCCAGCAGTGATAAATACCATATCTGCTCCTCTTAAAGCATCTTCAATTTCTTCTTTTGCTTCAAGTGCTGCTTCTCTTCCTACTTCTGGTCTTGTACCTGCTCCTCTACCTTTAGTAATTGTTTTACCAAGTTGAATTTTGTGTTCAGCTTGAGAAACATTTAGTACTTGTTGGTCAGTATTAGCTACAATGAATTCAACACCTCTTAAACCAGAATCAATCATTCTGTTAACAGCATTACATCCTCCACCACCAAGACCAATAACTTTAATATCCGCGATTTGATCCATTTCTAATTTATTATTCATATTTCACTCCTTAACTATCGAAAAAATATTTATATATTTTTCCTAGTATGCTACTATTATTAGTTTTCTTTATATTTAATAATTCATCTTGTAAATCACCATCTACTGTAAAAGCTTTCTTATTTCTAAACGCTAATTTTTCATGATAATATTTTACATTACCTAAAACAGTAGAATATTTATTGTGTCTACAACCAATTTCTTTTACTTTATATACTTCCATTTCACGACCAAATATTTCATCAACTATTAGATTAAAATCATTTGCCTCAGTCGTGCCTCCCGTTATTATTATATAACTAATTTCCATCTTTGTTAAGAGGTTTATTTGTTTTTTAGCTAAGTCTAATATTTCTTTTATTCTAGATGATATAATTTCACTAATCTCATATTGATTAATTTTAATTGTCTCATCATTATTTGTAACCACATCTTCACTCCAAGAAGTAGATGCATTTCTTTTACTAGCAAGAGCAAACTTTTCCTTTAATTTTCTTGCTTCTATTTTATTTATATCATATATATAACAGATATCTCTGTCAATACTTCTACCACCAATCTCAATATTTTCAGTATCAACTAATACACCTTTTTTAAAGATACTAACTTCTGTTTTCTCTTCTCCAATGTTTATTACCGATACATTTTTACTATCAAGTTCTTTATTTTTGCATTCGTAGTAATCACTTACTCCACCAAAATTAATATCAACTATTGATACACCAATATTTTCAAGTAATGACACTGCTGTATAAACATTTTTTTTAGGAACCAAACTAATCAGTGCCTTACAAGATAAACTTGAACTTTGAAGTCCCTTAGGATCCTTAACTTTCTTATCATTAACTTTAAATTCAACTGGTGTAATATTTACAAGTTCTTTATTATTTGGAATTTTATTGTATACACAGGTTTGTAATACTTTAACAACATCATCCCCATCAATAATACCATCTTCATTAGTTATATCAATTTTAGCTTCAGTCATTAAAAACTCTGCATAATAAGAAGGTATTGTTAAAAGAACTTTATTAACTTTGATATTCAACATATCTTCACATCTTGAAAAAACTTCTCTTAATGAAATCAATGTTTCTTCTGGATTAACTATTAATCCTTTTTTTATACCTTTAGATTTTACTTCGGACACTGCTAGAACATTAGTCTCATTTTTATAGACTTCACATACTACAAGTTTAACTGTAGATGAACCAATATCTAAACTTGATATTATTTCTTTCATGTATCCTCCTTATAATCTATATATCATTATACCAAAAAAAACATCAATTTCAAATATTTACTTTATTAATTTTATATTTTCATTATATTTTTTACATTTTTTTAATTCAACAAGAAAAAAAGTACTAGTTTTTTTAGTACTTTATTTAGTTAATGATACTACTGATGTTGAAGCAGCAACTTTTAATAGTTCTTCATTAGTAAGATTATCACCTATAATATAATAGTCTTTTCCATTCATACTCCAATTAATAGATGTGTCAGTTAAGCTTCCAAGAACATTTTCATAAAACACTAACTCACCTGATGTACTGGTAACCTCAAATTCTTTTGGAGTTTTGCTTACCTCTTCTATTAAAGTAAATGATTTATCACCAGTAAATGTTAATATTATCCTTTCAGAATTATTTGTTTTAACAGTCTCTTCACTTTGAAGTTTTGTTCCCGTTGGTAAATACATAGGGTAAAGAACTTGATCTATAGAACTAACATTTTTATTATCAACTTCTTCACTAGTACTTTCTACTTCAAAATTATTCTCATCAAATTTAGGTTTAAAATCTATTTTAGATATTTTAAATGTTATATTAGCAATTCCTTCTTTGTTATATACTTCAACTTTCTCAGGAACCATTTCTCTATTGAATGTTATTTTTTGACTAACTAAAGAACTGTTATTCGGATAATTTACTGTTGATGATAAGATATATTTTTCATCTTTTTCTTCAAAAACGACATTAGAATCATTTTCAAGATCTTTTAATAAAGAACTCAATATATATGATTGACTACTATTATATGGCCATTCACTTTGAAATTTAAAACTCTTATTAAGTTGTGGCGTCACTACAAATACACCATTTTCATTTTTAAGAATTATTTGTTTATGATCAGAGTCTCTATTTTCAAGTGTTGCTTTATAATAGTCCCCCTCCATATAATCAACTGTTACAGTATAATCATAAACTTCTTCATTACTAACAATTTCCATATCTCCTGTTAATTTATACATACTACTGTCATTTAATAATTTTTTATATTTAGAAATTGCTTTGTTTGAATCCATTTTACTACACCCTACTAGTAAAAGACACGATACTAATAGTAATAAAAACTTTTTAATAATTTTCCCCTCCTACACTAAATTATATTTTCATTATAATTTTATATGAATAAAATAATTATTTTTGGTTAAAACTATAGTTAGAGGAGGAATATACATGAATACATTATACAAAATATGTCTTACTCTTATAATAATTGGTGCTATTAACTGGGGAATGATTGGTGTCTTCGGAGTTAATTTAGTTGAATTATTATTTGGTAAAGAGTCTTTTTTAACCAACTTTGTATATGCACTTGTTGGTATTAGTGGGCTTGTATCAGTTGGAATTCTTTTAAAACCATTCGATGAACATCATGAACAATAATTTTATACAATAAAAAACCAGAATTTCTGGTTTTTTTGTTTATTATAATCCTAAAGAACTTTTATCTACTTTAATTCCAGGACTCATAGTTGAAGATATGCTAATATTTTTAATAAAAGTACCTTTAACTCCATTTGGTTTATTCTTTACTATTTCAGATACAATAGCTCTTAAATTTTCTTCTAATTGTTCTTCAGTAAATGATAATTTACCAATTGTTAAATGTAAGTTTCCATAAGAATCATTCTTATATTCAACCATACCTTTTTTAATATTACTAATAGCTTCTTTAACATTAGTAGTAACTGTTCCTAATTTTGGATTTGGCATTAAACCTTTAGGTCCTAAAACCTTACCTAATTTACCTAGTAAAGGCATCATTTCAGGAGTAGCAACGATAGTATCAAAGTCGAACCAATTTTCTTTTTCGATCTTTTCTAACATATCTTCAGCTCCACAATAATCTGCTTCACTAGCCTCATCAGCCTTAGTCTTAGTAACAACTAAGATTTTTTTAGTTTTACCAGTTCCATTAGGAAGAACAAAACTACCTCTAACATTCATGTCAGTTTTTTTAGCATCAATATTTAACTTTAATACTAGGTCTACTGATTCATCGAATTTTCTAGTTTTTAAGCTTTTAAGTAATTTTATCGCTTCAGTAACATCATAATTTTTAGTTTTTTCAACATTACCTAATGCTTCCACATACATTTTACTATGTTTCTTCATAATTTAACCTCCTTATGTGGTGTTTGGATTATCTTTCTTATCTCACGCTATAATAAATAATTATTAATTATTATTCGTTAGTTTCTTCTGCTTCAGATTGTGCTGTTGTCTCTACTTCAACAGACGCACCTTCAGCCATTGCCTTAGCACTTTCTTCCATTTCTTCAAGTGATGCTTCTAATTTAGCAGCTTGAGCTTCTGCTTCTTGTGCTTCTTTTGCTTGTTCTTCAAGTTCTACGTCAGTCATTCCTTTAACAGCTATACCCATATTTCTAGCTGTACCAGCAACGATTCTCATAGCAGCATCTAAATCATATGCATTTAGATCTGGTAACTTAATTTCAGCAATTTTCTTAACATCATCTTTAGAAATTGTTGCAACTGTACTATTAGCTCCTTTAGTACTACCTTTTTGAATACCAGCAGCCTTTAATAATAGTGTTGGAGTTGGTGGAGTCTTAAGTACGAAATCAAATGTTCTATCATCATAAATAGAAATTTCAACTGGTACTACATCTCCCATCTTATCTCTAGTTGCATCATTATATTTAGTACAAAATTCTTGTAGATTAATTCCTGCAGGTCCTAATACAGTTCCGACTGGTGGAGCTGGTGTAGCTTTTCCTGCTTGAATTTGTAACTTAATTTTCTTTACAACATTTTTTGCCACGAAAAACACCTCCTATAAAATTTTAGTTTTAATTTTTTCGCGAGTGGTATAATGATAATCCTATAATCTCCCACTTCTAATTTATATATAAATATAAATCGCTTATTCATAATATCATAGATTTCCCTTAAAATCAAGCAATTTCTCATATTTCAATCAAAAAAGAGCATACGCTCTTATATATTTATTATTTTACTTTTATTAGGATCAACTAAAATCTTAACAGCATCATCAAGACCACTTGTTAATCTCTCAAAAGCACCTTGAATGTCATCTAGTGTTACAACATCGTCAATAAACTTTTCTAAGTTAATTTTTTTATCTGCTAATAATTTAATTACTGTATCAAATTCAGCAGGTTTATAAGCAATTGAACCTTTAATATTTATTTCTTTCATTACACCAGCAACTAAAGGTACACTGACATTACTAAGAGAAATTCCTACTAAAATCAAATTACCATTTGGTTTAGCAAATATTATTCCACTTGAAACTGCAGGACTATTTCCACAACAGTCAGCTATTACATCAAAACCATTACCTGTTTTAGCAAATAATTTTTCTGATAGTTTAGGATCTAATGCATTAAACCATTCATCAGCAACTCCTAATTTTACTGCTTTACTTCCTCTTGCTTCATTAGTTTCAGTCAAAGCAACATAGCTAGCACCCTTTAGTTTTAGGAATAATGCTGTTAAAAGACCAATTATTCCTCCACCAATAACTAAAACTTTATCACCTTTTCTAATTCCAGAAATATTTGCAGCTCTTAATGCAACAGCAGCAGGTTCAACCATCGCACCACTTTCATATGTAACATTATCAGGTAAATGTCTTACCATATCTTCACGAACTAATACTCTACCACCAAATCCACCAGGAGTTTCAGTAGTAAGACCGATTGCTTGTGCCCAAGTTTGTGAACAAATTTGTTCATTTCCTTCTTTACATTCTTTACATTTCAAACATGGTGAAATTGGTAAAGCAGTTACTCTGTCGCCTTCTTTAAAGTTCTTACTTCCACCATTATCTATAACGATACCACTAAATTCATGTCCCATAACTAAACCTTTAGGAGCACCAGATACCCAATAGTGAATATCTGAACCACAGATACCTGCTTTAATTACATCAATTAAGATGTAACCTTTCTTACCAGTTTGTGCTTCTTTATTTTCTATAACCAATTTTTTAGGACCATTTAATGCCGCTCTTCTCATATAATCACTCCCTTTATTCTATATTCTATAATAACATAGTTTTAAAAAAAATGCATTATTTTTTAATGCACTTTTAATAATTTTCTGCTTTGACTTCCATATAACTTTCTTTATGTTTGCAAACAGGACAAACCTTTAATGCAGTTTTGCCTTTATAAACATGTCCACAATTTCTACAAATCCAAATTGTTTCTTCACCTTTTTCAAATACTAAATTGTTTTCAATATTATTTACAAGTTTCATATATCTTTCTTCATGATGTTTTTCTATTTCGCCAACCTTTTCAAATAAGAATGCTATTTCATCAAATCCTTCTTCTTTAGCAGTTTCAGCAAATTCTTTGTACATTTCTGTCCATTCGTAGTTTTCACCACTTGCTGCTGCTTTTAAATTATCTAAAGTTGAAGGTATTTCTCCTCCGTTAAGTTGTTTGAACCACATCTTAGCATGTTCTTTTTCATTGTTAGCTGTTTCTTCAAATATCGCAGCTATTTGTTCATAACCATCTTTTCTTGCTTGACTTGCAAAATAAGTATATTTATTTCTTGCTTGACTTTCACCTGCAAAAGCAGCTAATAAATTTTGTTCTGTTTTACTTCCTTTTAATTCCATAATCTTAATCCTCCTACTAGAAGTATATTATAACCAATAATAAAAGTCAAACTAAAAAGAGCCATAAGACTCTTACATTTTAGTAACTTGAACAAGGTCTACTTCTACAGGAGTTTCTTGACCAAATAAATCGATAAGTACAGTAAGTTTTTCATTTTCTTTATCTTCGCTTTCAATCTTACCATACATTCCTTTGAATGGACCATCTATAATAGATACAGTATCACCAACAGTTACATCAGTATTAATTGGTTTAGCCTCTTCTTCTCCATCACCAATAAATTTCTTAACTTCTTCAGGAGATAAAGGAATAGGTTTTGCTCCCTTACCAGAAGAACCAATAAATCCAGTAACACCAGGTGTATTACGAACAACATACCATGCTTCATCACTCATAATCATTTCAATAAGAACATAACCTGGAAACATTTTTCTTACTTTTTCTTTTTTAACACCATCTTTTACTTCAATTTCAGTTCTTTGTGGAATAATAACTCTAAAAATATTATTTTCCATTCCCATACTTTCTCTTCTTGATTCTAAATAATCTTTTACCTTTTGTTCATGTCCACTATAAGCATTAACAACATACCATAATTTCTTATCTTCCATTAGAATAACCCCCTTATAAATGCAAATAAAGCATCAAATCCATAAAAGAATAATCCAAAGAATATAAGCATAGCAACAGTAACAGTTGAATACTTAATCATTGTTTTAAAGTCAGGCCATTTAACCATTTTGGCTTCTTTTTTTACTCCTTTGAAAAAAGTTTTAATTTTTTTCATAAATCCCTCCAAAAAAAAACACTTCTTTGTGTAATTAAATAATATCATAATTATTTAATTATTTCAAGTGTTTTTAATAAATATCGATAATATCTTTTATATATATACGACTTCCATCAATAGTTAATAAATAATTATAACTCTTTGATATAATTGTATAATCATTCTCACTGTATTTAGTTTTTATATGAAATGTCTTTTTATATATAAAATCATTTGTTCTAAACAGTTTGTCTATTTTATTTTGAAGATCAAACTCATTTACCTGAATATTATCTTTTTTTTCATATTCAAAATTATTATTTTTAAAAGAATAGAATACTTCTTTGTTATTGTTAACTTTATCAATTTTATTTACAAATATTTTAGGTACTTTTTTATTCATATTGTTTCACCTAAAATATTATATGTTTTAAAAATTTATATATTCTTTTCTTTGTAAATCCTTTTCTTTTATTGATTCTCTCTTATCGTAGTTTTTCTTACCTTGACATATACCAAGAGATACCTTAACTTTATTTCTTACAAAATATAATTTTAATGGTATGATTGTGTATCTTTTTTGAGTTACTAGTTCATTTATCTTTAATATTTCTCTTTTATGAAGCAACAACTTTCTTTCTCTTCTTTCATCATGATTAAATCTATTGCCTTCATCATATTTAGCAATGTACATATTTGTTAAAAAGATTTCTCCATTTTTAACTCTTCCATAGCATTCATTGATATTACAAGAACCTTTTCTAATACTTTTAATTTCAGTACCAACAAGTTCAATCCCTGCTTCATAAGTTTCTTTTATATAATAATTATAATGTGCTTTTCTATTAAGTATTTCCATTTTATATTTTCCTTACTAATGCAAAGTCTACTTGTCTTTTATCTGGATCACTAGATATACAATGAACTAAAACTTTATCACCATATCTATATACTACCCTTCCTTTTTTAGTATATCCATATAAATTTTCATTATATTCATATGGGAAAGGTTTTAAATGAGCTGCGATGAATTGCTCTATTTCATTTTTATCTGTTAATGAAAGTAACACTTCAGAATCATCTTCACTAATCATAAACTCTACTCTACCATCAATTCCTTTTTCGATAGTTTCAGCGAAGAATGAATTAGACATCGGTCCATCTATTATTGCTTCAAAAGCTTGCCCAATTTTATCTTGCATATAAACTGCATTATAATAGTCATCAACTGCATATTCACATTCATCACTTGTTCTTTCACATTCAGAAATATGTTCACATACTGTGCTTAAATAAGATGCCCAGAATCTTAAATTTTCTTCACTATAATCTTTTTCAACTAAGAAAACTCTAAATATAGTGTGCACAAGTAGATCAGCCATTCTTCTAATTGGAGAAGTAAAATGACAATACTCTTCGAGTCCTAATCCAAAGTGTCCTACATTATCTGGACTATATATAGCCTTTTGCATACATCTTAATAGTTTTCTACTAAAGATTGTATAATTATCTCTTTCTTTTAAAAACTCTAATAGTTCTTGAATATCTTTACTACTTACATTTTCTGGATTTATTTTCTTAGTATAATTTATTCCAAATACACTAAGCATAGTCATAAAGTCTTCTATTTTCTTAGGATTTGGTTTATCATGAATTCTAAATACAAATGGAATCATCTGAGGAATAATCTTTGATAATGCTCCACATACAAATCTAGTGTAAGCAACATTAGCATATATCATATGATTTTCAATAATTTGTTCAGACTCTCTTTGCACTCTTGGTTTGATATCAATTAGATTATCATTTTCATCAAATATATACTTTTTCTCTTTAGAACTTTCAAAATTTGTTTTACCTTTTCTATTAAGATTACCTTCCATTACTTTAGAAATTTTATACATTAATTTAATAATGTCTCTAGTTGGAATATCAATCTCATTACCTGGTTTAATATTTTCTATATTGTTAAATTCAAGTAGTTTCTCTTTTGTAATAGAATTTTTAAATACTATATTTTCTATAGTTTCATTTTCTTTTATAGTGTATTTTAATGTAATATAGTCTTTTGTATCTTCTGTGTCTTTATTTTCGATAATATCTTGAACTGCATCATAATTCATTTTCTTCTTAGATTTAATTACTGATAAATATACATTTTGATTAACAATGTGACCTGCATGATCAATTTCCATTGTACACGAAAGAGCATACCTATCTTCATTTGGATTCAATGAACAAATACCATTTGAAAGTTCTACTGGAAGCATTGGTCCAACTTTATTAGCAAGATAATCTGAGTTTCCTTTTAATTCTGCATATTCCCAAATAGCAGAACCCATTTTAACATAATAACTTACGTCTGCAATATCTACTGTTACTTTATAATTGCCATTTGGATATATTTCATCTTGTATTGCATCATCAATATCTTTAGTGTCTTTTCCATCGATAGTTACTGTTGTGTCTCCTCTTAAATCAACTCTACCTTTTTGAATTTCTAACTTAATGTCTTCCTCTTTTAATTCATGAGGGAACTTTTTTGCTTCTTCTTTAACTGCTTCTGGAAAAAATAAATGAATTCCAAATTCACTTGCTATCATTGCGATTTGAGTTTCATTGCCAGGAGCGTTTTTATGGCCGATAACTGAATCTACCTTAGCAAGTACTCTGTCTTTTGAAATATCTTTTATATAATCTAAATGAACAATTAATCCGTCAACTAAATTGAATTCACAATCATTAATGTCAACATCAACGTAAAGTGGTAAATCTTTGTCAAGTGGCTTTACATATAGTTTACCATTATCATCTATAACTTCACCCAAACTTTTACCTAAAGATCTTTTAATAATTTTAACTACTTTCCCTTCACTTTTATCTTTATTAACAAAATCTATTAAAACAGTATCTTTGTCATTTGCGCCATGAATGTTATTCCTAGCAATAAATATATCTTCACCATTTTTAACAAGTAAATGAGCATTTCCCTTTTCATGCATATCTAAAACACCAGTTATTAATTCATTTTTCTTATAACTATTTCCATTTGCTTGTCTTAATATGCCATCCCTACATAATTTATCTAACTCTTGCATAAGTTTAGTTAAATCATCAACTGTACTATTCTTTTTAATTTGATCCATTATTTCTATGGGGTTTAAATTTCTATTTTCTTTTTCTATAATTTGTAGTATTTTTTCTCTCATAATTAACCTCGTTTCACTGACCTTACTTTTATTTTAACACATAAATTAAAAAGTTCATAAAAAATTATGAACTTTAGCTAGTTTTTTTATATTGACAATATTAATGAAATTATAATAAATGCAAAACCTAATGCATAAGTAAGTCTAGTAATAAATTTTTCTGCTCCTCTTTCTTTTGTTTTACCTAAAAGAACAGTATTACCACCACTTATGATTTGTCCAGCATCATTTGCTTTTCCACTTTGTAATAAAACAATTATAATTAACGCAACTGATATAATTAATAATACTTTTTCCATATGTTTCTCCTTGCATGAATATTATACACTATTTATAGTAAATGTGCAAATATTATTTTTCATTTAGTTCTTCTTCAATTTTTAATAATCTATTGAACTTGCAAATTCTTTCTCCTCTTGATACAGAACCAGTCTTAACAAATGGTATACCAAGCGCAACTGCTGCATCTATAATAAATGTATCTGTTGTTTCACCGCTTCTATGAGACATAATACATGTATAGTTGTTCTTTTTAGCAAGTACTATTGTTTCTAACATTTCATAAAAAGTTCCTATTTGATTAGGTTTGATTAGAATTGAATTGCATAAATTGTTATCGATACCATGTTTTAGTTCCTTTTTGTTTGTTACGAATAAATCATCACCAACAATATTTATTTCTTTTCCTAACTTTTCAGTTATTAATTTAAATCCTTCATAATCAAACTCAGCAAATGGATCCTCTATTGAAATTATAGGATAGTTTTTTACTAAATCCATATAGTAATCAAGAAGTTCTTCTTTAGTCATAAACTTATCTTCTATTTTATATGTTCTAGTTTGCTCATTATAAAATGAAGTTGCCGCTATATCAAGTGCAATAAAAACATCTTTTCCAGGAATATATCCAGCAGTTTCTATTGCTTTAATAATGTAATTTAGCGCAGTTTTATTTGTTTTTAAATTTGGAGCAAAACCTCCCTCATCTCCAACAGAGGTTGTAAGACCTTCATTATCTAATAATTTTTTCAAAGCATGAAATACTTCACTTGCACATCTTAATCCTTCTTTAAAAGATTCTCTTTTTGGAACAATCATAAATTCTTGTATGTCTAAATTGTTTTTAGCATGCATTCCACCATTAACTATATTAAACATTAATTTTGGAATTCTATGTTCACGAGAATTTAAATATTCATATATTTCTTTGTGTGATTCAAGTGCTGCAGCTTTAACACATGCAAGACTAACACCTAATGTTGCATTAGCGCCAAGTTTACTTTTATTTGGAGTACCATCTAATTTAATCATTGTTTCATCTATTTCTTTTTGATGAGATACCTCTACACCAAGCAATTTATCTTTTATTAATGTATTAACATTATTAACTGCTTTTAATACACCTTTTCCAAAATATCTCTCATCATTATCTCTAAGTTCTAGTGCTTCTCTCGTTCCAGTAGATGCTCCAGATGGTACAGCGGCAATACCTTTATAACCTTTTTCAGTTGTTACTTCCACCTCTACCGTTGGAAAACCTCTTGAATCTAATATTTCTCTTGCTTTTACATTTGTTATTTTACTCATAATCTGCCTCCAATTATTTACATAATAATTATACAATTTTTTTCATAAATATGCTATAATTATTTTATTAAAAAGGAAGTGTGATACTAAATGGTAATAAAACAAATTGAACAAAATGTTTTTGATGAGTTTGCAAAAAGTCATGTACTAAGAAATTTTTACCAAACTAGTGCATATGGACAGTTAATGTCTAAGAATGGATATACTGCTTTATATATTGGTGCTTTTAACGACTCAAAATTAGTCGCAGCTTCTTTAATTTTATGCAAATCAATTGGTCCAAATATCAAATATGGTTATGCTCCAAGAGGTTTTTTGATTAATTATTATGATACAAATTTAGTAAAAGAGTTTAGTAAAAAAATAAAAGACTATTTTTTTATGAAAGGTTTTGCTTTTATCAAAATCAATCCTGAAATTACTTATAATATAGTTGAATATGATACTAAAACTAAAATTGTTAATACTAAAAACAGAGATATAATCAATAATTTAAAAGAAATTGGTTATGATAAACTAAAAGATAATTTATATTTTGAAAGTATGCTACCTAAATATAACCCAATTATTTATTTACCTAATTATGATTTGAATACAATAAGTGATAATATTTCAGAAGAAATGATTTCATATGAAGAAAGAGGTATTAAATTAGTCAACGCTGATAAAAATGATTTAAATTTAGCTTATGATTTTGTAAAGAAAAAAACTACCAATCAATTAAAATATTATACTGATCTTTATGAAATATTTAGTGAGTATAATATGATTGACTTATTACTTGTTAAATTGAATTATGCTGAATATGCAAAATTTATGCAAAAAAAATATACTGATGAACTTGAAATCAATGAACAAATAAATGCCGAATTTAATGAAAAACCTAATGATTCAGAATTATATGATAAAAAAATGAGATCTGATAAAATAGTTAATGATATATCAAGAAATATCACAATAATTAACAATAGAATGAAAGAGGATACAAACAGTGAAATACTAGGTGCTGCTTTTGTTATAAAATATGAAAATAGAATTAATATATTAATATCAGGTCAAAAAAACGATTTTAATAATTTAGATGTAAAAACTTTTATATTTTATAAAATAATTGAAAAATATAAAAAAGAAAACTATCTATATTTAGATATGAATGGTATTACTGGAGATATGACAGAATCTAATCCTTACAAAGATGTAAATGATTTCAAATTAAAGTTTAATCCTACTACTTTTGAATACATCGGAGAATTTGATTTGATAATAAATAAACCTTTTCATCAACTATTGTGGTCTACAGGAAAAGTCCAAAAGGAATTTTATAAACCAAAAAGAAAATCTCAATAATAAAAAATCTTCTTTTTAACAGAAGACTTTTTTTATACATATTTATCTATATCTTTAGGAACTTTATCATTCACAATCATATCTATTATTTTTCTTTCTTTTTCTTCACTAACTTCTCTACCTGTAATTTCAGATAATTCCCCTATTATTTCTTTCAATGTATTTTCATTTTTGAAATTTCCATCCTGCAATTTTCTTGCTAGTGCAATAATAGTATCTTTATTAACATTAGTTTTTGATTCAATCCTATTTAAAAGATTATCATTCACATTTATCACCTAATCTATTATATGCACTAAATTAAAAATGGACTCAAATATTAGAAATTAAACATTAACCATTCAGGTTTAAGTATCATAAGTAGACCGATAATTAACATAATAAGTCCACCGACTAAATGTGAATACTTTCCAAATTTATTAGAAATTGCTTTTATTTCTAATGTTTTCATTGCAATTACAAAAACAATAATATCATCTATTAAGAAAAAGAATACATATAATAAAGAATATAAAATCTGACCAGTCTTAGAAATATCATTAACAGCAAGTATCTCACTAAACATAACAGGTAAACCTAAAGAACATAATAGTTCTATGATATTTACAGATGCCGCTAGTAAAATTATTCCGAGTAAAGCTAGTATAAAAGATTTTTCTTTTACTATTTTGTTTATAGATTTAATTATTTTCTTTCTATTTTTTGAGTCAACTACTTCACATCCATCATCTTTTTGGTTAAATACAGAAGATGTAAATTTCACTATTTGATATGCACCAAATATTATAGCAACTGTTGAGATAGCGATTCTAATATACACGATTTTATTTAAAAAAACTGCTAAATTTAACCAAGAAATAAGAAATAAGAAATATACTAAAGCAGATGAAACTAAAAATGTTATGCCAAGTGCCCACATTCTTTTTTTATTTTTCATTCCAAGTAACATTGAAATTAAAAATATTAATATCCACATCGCGCATGGATTAAAACCATCAACCAAACCTATAACAATAGCGCTAAGTGATATTGAAACCTTTTTAGCATCAACTTTGCCTAAAACTGGAATATTAAATTTCTTACTATCATATTTGATATTATCTTCACCAGAATCATTTTCATCAACTACGCCTAAATAAATTCCAACTTTATCTTTATATTTTTTATTTTTATAAAAATTAATAGTGTTTTTTATTTCTTCATCTGTTATATCCTCAGTATACCCAGAAATAGTATTATTTCCAATAATTAAATATGGTATGGAATTTGAATTATCATTTAGTATTTTATTTACTTCATTATATTTTTTAACATTATCTGTGTCATACCAAATTTCATATTTATGCAATTTGACATTCTTTTCTTTTTTTAAATATTTATTCAGAAATTTTTCTTCTGCTGCACAATGAGGACAACCATCTCCATAAAATAGATAGATATTTAATTCTTTTTCACTAGCAAAGACAATACTAGGAACAAATGCTAAAAAACATAAAATTATGTATAATATTTTTTTCATACTTCACCTTCCAATATATTAATTATTTCTTCTTTTTTATGTTCCCCACATAATCTTGCTATTTCAGTGTCATCTTTATAAAAAATTAGAACTGGTAAAATTTTACCTGGTTTAAAGATTTCTACATCATCATAATCATAATCAAAATCTTCGATATCAAAATCATAAGTATTTTTTATTTTATTAATTACGTTATTCATTATAATACATGATGGGCAACCCAAAGATGAGATTTTTACTACTTTCATACTACTTCAATTTCCTTTCTTGTATTAAATATATTATTTTCATCATCGTTTTTCTACTTAAGAATCTATTTGAGAAAACAGCAATTTTCATTTTGAATCCTGGTATAATTAATAATTTATTTTTAAATAAACCTTTTATCGCACGATTCACAACAAACTCAGCACTTTGCTCTTTAACAGAAAATTTAACCTTTGCTCTTTCAAAAAATTTTGTTTTTGAAGGACCTGGGCATAAAACACTAATTTTAACATTAGATTTCTTTCTTCTTAATTCTTCATATATCGCCATGGTTAAATTATAAACATATGATTTAGTGGCATAATATGTTGCCATTAAGGGACCTGGTTCAAAAGCAGCTATAGATGCTACATTTAATATTTGACCTTTATCGTGCTTTACAAAATCTTTTAAAAATAACTTTGTTAGTATGTGATACGCTTTCACATTTAGATCAATCATATTAAGTTCATTATTTAAATCTAATTTATCAAATTCTCCACAAGCACCAAATCCTGCATTATTTATTAATAAATCTATCTTATTTTTGCATTTATAATATAACTTATAAAGATTTTCTTTCTCACTTAAATCCATAGAAATTATTTCAACATTAGTATTTAAATCATTTTTAAGTTCCTCTAATTTTGATTTATCTCTAGCAACTAAAATCAAATCATATCCAATATTTGATAATTTTTTAGCAAAGCATTTACCAAAACCAGTAGATGCCCCAGTTATTAATGCTTTCATAATCATCACCATAATAATTTTATCATAAAAGTGATAATAATTGAATGTATTTGTTTTTAATATGTGTTTTAATAAAAAAAGAAGTTACTATTTTGCAACTTCCTCTGCTCTAGTTTCCCTAATAACAACAACCTTAATTGTTCCTGGGTATTGCATAGTATCTTCAATTTTAGTTTTTATTTCACGAGCTATTTTGTAACTTGTTAAATCATCGACTTTATCAGGTTTTACAACAACTCTTAATTCCCTACCAGCTTGCATAGCAAATGTTTTTTCAACACCTTCTATTTCGTTTCCTAAATGTTCAAGTTCCTCAAGTCTCTTAACATAGTTTTCTAATGAATCATTTCTTGCTCCCGGTCTTGCAGCAGAAAGTGTATCTGCAATTGCTACTAACTCTGATATTACATATTCTGCTTTCTTATCACCATGATGAGATTCAATGGCATTAATTACTACTTTATCTTCACCATGTTTTTTTGCAATATCCGCACCTATTTCAACATGACTTCCCTCAACTTCAAAATCTATTGATTTACCTATATCGTGAAGTAGACCTGCTCTTTTAGCAAGAGAAACATTCTCTCCTAATTCTGCTGCCATTAATCCAGTTAAATGTGCAACTTCTTTACTATGAGCAAGAGCATCTTGACCATAACTAGTTCTAAATGCTAACTTTCCAATTAGTTCAACTACTTCTGGATCTACTTTTGAAAGTCCTAATTCAAATAGTGCTTCTTCACCTTTTTCACGTATTATTTTCTTATAATCTTCGCACACTTTATCATATAATTCTTCTATACGTGCCGGATGAATTCTTCCATCTTTAATTAACGTTTCCAAGGTAACTTTAGCTATTTCTCTTCTAAGCGGATCAAAAGATGATAGAACTATTACTTCAGGTGTATCATCAATTATTAAGTCTACACCAGTTACTGCTTCGATTGTACGAATATTTCTACCTTCCCTACCAATTATTCTTCCTTTCATTTCATCATTAGGAAGTTCAACAGTACTTACTGTTTGTTCGGTAGTAACATCATTAGAGTATCTTTGCATGCTTGAAACAATAAGTTCTTTTGCCTTTCTATCAGCTTCCAACTTTGCTTCATCTTCTCTGTCCTTTAAATAAACAGCAACTTCTCTGTTCATTTCTTCTTCAACTTTCTTAAGTACCATATCTCTTGCTTTTTCCTTAGAAAAACCAGAAATTTTTTCTAAAAGAGCTATTTGCTCTTTAATAATACTCTCCATTTTTGCATCTTTTTCTTGAATTTCTTTTTGCTTTGCTAATAAATCTTTATCTTTTAGGTCTAAGTTTTTTTCTCTTTCAGTAAGTAACTCATCTCTCTTGTCTAAACTTTTTTCCCTATTATCAATTCTTTGATTTAGTTCATTAAGTTCTTTTTTCTTTTCCTTAATTTCTGCATCAGTTTGATTTTTCAATTTATAACTTTCTTCTTTTAATTCTAAAATGCCATCTCTTTTAGCTTTTTCAGCTTCTCTTTTAGCATCTTGAATTAATTTATCAGCTTCTTTTTGTGCGGCAGATACTTTTAATTTATTGATTATAATCATAATAAAAGCACCGACAAATAATCCAACTACTACAAGCAAAATGGAGAAGACTACATTATCCATATCTTTCCTCCATTACTTCTCTTTCTAGAAATATTTTATAATACTTCTATTAATATTTTAAAGTTTTATTTTATTATTGTCAATGCAAAATTTTTTTAGATAAATATTGATATTATATTTTTTTATACATTTTTCTTTTTCTTCTTACTTTTTTTACCTTATTTGATTTTAGCTTAATGTAAACTAATAATACAAAGATTATTATAATAAATTTGTAAGTCCATAAAAAATTGAATATACTAAATTTTACTTTTTGTGAATAAATTAAATCAAATTTATCTAAAGTTTTATTATTATATTTTATTTCAATTGTACCTAACTTTGTACCTTGTTTTGTAAATGGTGTCACGTATTTTTCACCATCATATTTATATTCTATATTCTTTGAGTTAAAATCATTTTTTAAATATTGTTTAATATTTTTATTTGCCTTAATATCAATTTCTTTATTTTTTGAATATTTAGTTGAAAGTGTTACCACAATTGTATTTTTTTTCACTATGTTTTTATAACTATAATTTTCACTATAATACTTATACGTTTTAACTGCATCTTTTATATGTGGCGCACCTGTTGAATAAGCATTTAGGGTAACTAATAAATATTCAATACCATCGATCTCAGCAGTTGTTGCCAAACAATATCCAGCTTTTTTAATGTAGCCTGTTTTTGCTCCAGTAATATAATTTAAATCAGCATTACCATTTTTTGAGTTGTATGATTCGATAGTACTTTTCATTTTTACGCCATTAGTAGAAGTATAATTTTTTGTAGTAAAAATTTCCTTAAATTTTGTATTTTTTAATGCGTAAATCAATAATGTAGATACATCTTTTGCAGAACTGTAATTATTTTCATCATATAAACCTATAGGATTACTAAATTTTGTATTTTTTAATCCAAGCTGTTTTGCCTTTTCATTCATTTTTTTTATAAAAGCATCATAATTTCCAAAAACCGTATAAGCAAGAGCATTAACTGCATCAGCACCACTAGGTAATATTGCCCCATAAAATAAGTCATTATAAGTTACTTTATCTCCTACTTTGTAACCAGCAGTCGCAACATCCCATGCAACATCATTAAACATTTCTTTAGTAATAGTTATTTTTTTATTGTAATCTTTTACATTTTCAATAGCCACAATTGTTGTCATTATTTTTGTTAAACTGGCTATTTGTGTTTTTTCATCACTATTATGTTCCATAAGAACATTATCATCATTCATATTATATAAAATATATTTATCACTACTTAAATTTAATTCATCAGCATTTATTGAAACTATGAATAAAAAAAAGAATAGTATAAAACTAATTATTTTTTTTGCCATATTTTTGTTTTTCCTTTATCATATAGTCAGTAATAACTGATTCTATTTCTACTGCTCCATCAGGATCAATATTTGAAAGATATATATTCTCTTTAACTGTGTCAATTTCAATGTTACTCCATATTAAATTTTTAACAACTTTTAAATCATTATATAAATCTGGAGTTATTGATGTTAAAAAATATCCCCATAATAGTCTTTTCTTACCTAATAAAAGTCTTTTATCTGTAAGTGCAATTACGCATGAATTAATTATCATAAAGGAACTTCTATTATCCTGCGCTGGAAAAGCGTATAATACTTTTTCATCTGGATTCAAGTGTAGGTCTATTACCTTACAATGAGATTTCAATCTAAACGCAACAGTCTTTTTGTATTTTAATTTAAATTCTTTTACATATTTATAAACATTCATAATAACAAACTCCTTATAATAATTCTACATTAAAAATCATTAAAATTCAATATTTTGCTAGTCTGTTTTTATTTTTAAATACGATAAAATATCATTAAGAATAGTTGTTGCTCTAGATGCTATAAAATCATACTTTTTTTCTATAAAATTTCCAGTGTAATTAAAGAAAGTATATGTTTTTTTCTTTTCATAATCAAACCAAATTCCTAAAAAATTCTTTTGATTTTTAACTAAATTTCTATAATCATTCAATTTGTCAGTCCCCAGTCTTTCTATATATGAACTTTCAAATGAAACATCTTCAAATTTATACTTTTTGTTTCCATTTTGTAATGCTTTTTCAAAATTATTGGATATATCAGTGGGAATAAAATATTTTTTAAATAAAGTGTCATAATTATTTTCAAAGCCAAGTTCATTAGCTAATAATCTGTCAGTATCATGGCATCTGGATGACATACCAAAAGATGAATCACTTAAAAATGCCATAAAAATTTGAAACTTTTCAGCATTACTGAATTCATATATATTTTTATAAATTTTGTATAAATACAATGAAATACTACAGGTATCACCTAAAGTTACATTGCTGACATTGTTTGTCTTAGGGTGATGATCAAGTGCGCCTACAACATTTGCCTTCATACCAACCGATTGTGCTCTGTCATTGTGATCAATCAAAAAATAATTATAATCATTTATTTCATCTTGTTTAATAATAATTGGTTCAAAATCCATACAATCATTAATCATTTTTTTATTGAAATTATCAAAATCATAATTTTTGTCAAGTATAGCATAATATGATTTTATACCAAATTGATTTAATATACTGCTAAAAATTTTTGATGAAACTGCTGAATCTACATCTATGTGTGCATGTCCAATAACATATATAGGTTCATATTTTTTTAACATTTTTATGTCGGGTTTATCCATCATGCCTCCAATTTTATATATTACTTATAATATTTTTGATTATCAAATTTATTGATTCAATAACAAAATTATAATTGTTTCTATTAAATTCTAAAATTACTTCACTAGTGTCAGTTTTTATTCTATCAATAACTTCTTCATTTAAAGTTGCATTATCATATACAAAAATGATAGATTTCATATATTCTATAAAATTTGTCGTTATGGACGTGGAAATAATTTTTGAGTTCTTATTTGAAATTTGCGTTATAAAAGTCATTGTTGATTTTTTAATTACAGATGTATCGGTCTTTTTTTCCACATATTCACCAATTATTACTTCATACTTTTTTAATAATTCTATGTACTTCTCTACAATCTCAACATTTAATGCGCGCAACGAATTTATCAAATTTTCCTCAAGATTTTTTCTAATTATATTTTTATTTACAGGAATTTTATATTTTTCAAATATATGAATTAATCTTAAAACTAGTCTATTTTCAAATGCAACAAGTAAAAAATCATTATCATTGATAATGTCTTCACCAATTTTATTAATTTTATTTATTACATGTTCCATATAATAATTTTATCATATTTTTTTAATGATTATTATTTTTTAATAAAAATTAACATTTATTTTACTATATAAAAAGGTTTTTTGATATTTTTCAAAAAACCTATTCTGTTCTTAACGCAATTACAGGATCTTGTTTAGAAGCTTTTTTAGCAGGTATTAATCCACCAATCAAAGTCAAAATCACACTCAGAATTATAAGTAATACTCCTCCTAATAAAGGCAAACTTGCATTTATGTTTACATTATTAGTTAAAGAATGTATAACTGAATTTATAATAGGAATAAGTGACAATGTAATTCCAATACCCATTATTCCAGAAAGCAATCCTATTATAAAAGTTTCTGCATTAAATATTGATGAAATGTTTTTCTTTGATGCACCAATTGATCGTAATATACCAATTTCTTTCGTTCTTTCTAAAACTGAAATATATGTAATTATTCCAATCATTATAGAAGATACAACTAATGAAATAGATACAAATGCAATTAAAACATAACCTACACTATTTATAATTTTTTTAACAGAATTCATCAATATTCCTGTCATGTCTATATAGTTTATTATTTTTTCTTCTTCTTTAGTGTTTTTACATTCTTTATTATAAGTGTCAATAAAATTCAAAAATCTTTCTTTCGAATCAAAATTTTTAAAGTATATAGATATCATCGTTGGTTCTTCTTTATTTTGATAACCTAAACTCGCTAAGTTAGCTGTGGCAGTACCATTCTTATTTTGATTAACCATAGCAGACATTATTCTTTTTAATTCCTCTTCGGACAAATTAAATTTAAATGCTTTTGCTATTTTATTTTCATCAACATTAAATCCTGATGATAAACTACTCATCAAATCATTAGTTAATTTTCCCACTTCTGTCAAAACATTCTTTTGCATTTTTGCTTCAGTCATCTTCTCACCAAATGTTTTCGAAGTTGATTGAATTGATGGTTGATTCAAGAATGATTCAATCAAATCTTTTACATTTTCTGACATTAACATGGCTGTAGGATTATTAGGATCAGTTGTTAATGATTGATCCATAGCATAATATGCCGTGATGTAACTTTTTAACATTGCTGTAATTAAAGATTTATAAGTTGTTATATATACATCTTTAGGAATAACATATTCGTTTTCAATAATTTTAATTTTGTCATTTACTGATTTCTTTTCAAAATATTCATTTAAAATTTTATCAATATCATTCATTGAAATAGTTGCAATTTTTTTGCCCGGTAAAATCGGATTTGAAATTGTTGATAATGGATGTTCTAAATAATCATTAATTACACCATATGACAATTCAGATAGATTTTTGTTAAACTCATTTTGTGCCGGCTCAATGTTTACATTAATAAAATCATTTATATTTTGCATGTATTTAGAAGTTTTAATTTTTAAAGCTTTTTCATCAACACTAATATTGAAAGCCGATTGTAACATTTTAGTATCTACAGTTATTAAATCTTCAAAATCAATTTTTTGCGAACTAGTCTTTTTTTCGTCAAAATTTGTATTTGAAAAAACATCAATATCTTTATTAGATAATTGTTTTTTTACTATATCAGATTTCTCGGCACTATCAATTATATAATCAATAAGTTTTGAAGAATATGAAATTCCAGATGTTAGTGCCATAGAGGTTGTTCCTTTTTTTGGCGCTATAATACCTACAATTTTTAATTTTAAAGCATTATCATATAATTTTTTCATATAGTCTTCATTTTCAGTCATATTTTCATAGATATTATATTTTTCATTATATTTATATACTTCGAATTGATTAATTAATTTAATTTCAATTTGCCTTAATTCATCATATGTAAATTCCATGGGTTTATTGTCAACATCGATTTTATCGCCTGCCATTGCTTTCGCCATAATATCATAAAGTTCATCAATGTCCCTTATTCCAAGAAAATAAAGTAATATATCTGGAATTGTATTTTTTTGATTTAAAACAATTACCATTTCATCATATTTTTCTGGCCACTTACCATTCAAAACTTCATATTGTTCGTTCAGCATTTTTCTGTCATCGGGCATTTGTGAAAAAAAACTAGAATATGATGAATACAAATTTGTAACAGAGCTAGAACCATACATAGAAGTAAATAATGAATTAGGGTTTACTTTTACTATCTTATTTTCTTTTGTTCTTGTGTAAATTAAAGGATCTACACTATATGAATATTTTATTGATGAAATATCGGAACTAATTTTACTATAGTTTTGATTGATATGCTTTTTGAAACTTTTCAAATCATTTGTTGTAACATTAGAAAACATAGAAGAAATGAACTGTTTTTCTGTTACTTTATTATTATTCGTTGTTTCATCATCTGTAGAAATCATAGAAAGCAATAAAGAAGACATATCAGCAGAAGTAGAAGTTATGGTTAACGGATATGATGATAGAGTATCCTCTTGAATTTTGTCTATATATTTTTGAAAGCCATTTGATAATGATAAGATTAGTGCTATACCAATTATTCCTATAGATCCAGCAAAAGAGACTAATAAAGTTCTCCCTTTTTTTGTCATTAAATTATTAAAAGACAAACCAAGAGCTGTTATATATTTCATTGTTGTTTTTTTTATATTTTCATAAGGATTTAAAACACTTTTTGAATTTGTATCATACTCATTTGTATCCGAAATAATTTTTCCATCTTTTAAATTTATTATTCTTGTAGAATATTCTTTAGCTAGTTCTGGATTATGTGTAACCATAATCACTAATTTATTTTTAGATATTTTTTTTAATATTTTCATTATTTGAATACTAGTTTCCGTGTCCAATGCTCCAGTCGGTTCGTCTGCCAAGATTATTTCCGGATCATTTACTAAAGCACGAGCAATAGCGACTCTTTGCATTTGACCACCAGACAATTGACTTGGTTTCTTATGAATGTGGTCTGTTAAACCTACCTCTTTTAAGATTTTTTCAGATTTTGCGATGCATTCTCTTTTACTTACGCCTGATAAAGTTAATGCAAGCATAACATTTTGTAAAACAGTCTGATGCGGAATTAAATTATAATTTTGAAACACAAAACCTATTTTATGATTTCTGTAACTATCCCAGTCAGAATCAGTATAATTTTTTGTTGATTTACCATCTATTGTTAAATCGCCAGATGTGTATTCATCAAGACCACCGATTATGTTTAAAAGTGTAGTTTTTCCAGAACCACTGGGTCCCAAGATAGATGCAAATTCATTTTTTCTAAAAGTAATAGAAATACCATTTATTGCTATTTGATCGGCACTAATCATCTTATATTTTTTTGTAATTTTACTTAATTTTAGCATCTATAATTCACCTCTATACATAATATCTTATTTATTTAAATTTCATATAAATTTTACCATATCAATTATTTTTGTTCAATATAAGTATTGGATATTTAAATATTTTTTTATTTTTTTATAATTTTTGAAGTGTTTTTGTAATTTATAGCGAATTATAATAATATGGAGGTAGTATGAAAGAAAATGATTTTAATAATATGTTAGAACTATATGATACTTTTAAAAAAATACAAAACTATGGATATATTAAAAGTGGATTTAAAGGAAATGGTAGTGCAGGTAATATTTTTGAAATGTTAATAGGTAAAAAGCAAGATTCAAAGTCATTGCCTGATTATAAAAATATTGAGATTAAAACGCATAGTTCTACAACATCGTATCCTATTGATCTGCTTAGTGCATTTCCAATAACAAACAAAATTAATTCAGAAGACAGACTTAAAAATTTTTTGAATATTTGCGGACATTATGGAATTAAAAATAAAAATAGTAAATACTATAATGATAAAATTTATTTAAATGAGATTAAATATCATTATAACTATTTTGCAAAAAGTTATATTGATTTTAAAAATCAACAAGTTGTTATTGACTTTTTAACTTATGACCTGATTCTAATAGAAAAAATGATATGGCCAATCAAATATATATATGATAAAATCAAAACAAAATCGGATTTATTAGCATTGATAAGTGTAAATAAAAAAATGTTTCGTGAAGGTGTTTATTATAAGTATAATAAAATTGAGTTTTATAAATTTAAGGGTTTAGTTTTTTTGATTAAAGCATTAAATGAGAAAAAAATATTTATTTCATTCAATTTAGAACTCAAACAATTGGATGGAATTAAAAAAGTAAGATATCACGGTATTTCGTTTGCTATTCATAAAGATAGCATTAATTATTTGTATGATACTATCATAATTAATCAAAAATTAAATAGCAAATAAAAAAAGTTCTCAATATCAGAACTTAAATTACTTAATGGTCGGGAAGACAGGATTTGAACCTGCAACCCCTTGGTCCCAAACCAAATGCTCTACCAAGTTGAGCCACTTCCCGATATAATGGTGCGCCCAATAGGAGTCGAACCCATAACCTTTTGATCCGTAGTCAAATGCTCTATCCAATTGAGCTATGAGCGCGTTTAAAATCCCGTCGGAATCGCTTTACAACAAGTTTATTACATTTGTAATCTGTTTTAACAAAATGGTGGCTTCAGTTGGAATCGAACCAACGACACCAAGATTTTCAGTCTTGTGCTCTGCCAACTGAGCTATGAAGCCAAAATAAATGGCGGTTCCGACGGGAATTGAACCCGCGATCCCTCGCGTGACAGGCGAGTGTGATAACCGCTACACCACGGAACCGCTTGGTTGCAGGAGATGGATTTGAACCACCGACCTTTGGGTTATGAGCCCAACGAGCTACCAGACTGCTCTATCCTGCGATGTTAATATACAATGGCGGAGGAAGAGGGATTTGAACCCCCGCACCGATTTCTCGATCTCCCGGTTTTCAAGACCGGTCCCTTCAGCCGGACTTGGGTATTCCTCCATAATATATTTTGGTGCCCCAGATCGGACTTGAACCGATATGAGCTGTTACACTCGCAGGATTTTAAGTCCTGTGCGTCTACCAATTCCGCCACTGAGGCACAAATAAATGGTGTCTCGCTGGAGATTCGAACTCCAGACCCCTTGATTAAAAGTCAAGTGCTCTACCGGCTGAGCTAGCGAGACAAAATAAAATTATAAAATGTGGTTGCCTCGACTGGATTCGAACCAGTGAAATGCAAGAGTCAAAGTCTTGTGCCTTACCACTTGGCTACGAGGCAATCATTACAAGTGGTGGAGAGAGATGGATTCGAACCATCGAACCCGAAGGAACAGATTTACAGTCTGCCGCGTTTAACCACTTCGCTATCTCTCCATATGGTGCCAAAAACAGGAATCGAACCCGTAACCTACTGATTACAAGTCAGTTGCTCTACCAATTGAGCTATTTTGGCAAAAAAATAAATTATGGTGGGCGATGAGAGACTCGAACTCCCGACCCCCTGCTTGTAAGGCAGATGCTCTAACCAACTGAGCTAATCACCCATAATTTGTCTTGCTGACGTAAATAAATATATCATTTATTGTATTTTATGTCAAGACAAATCTTACTTTTTTTCAATTTTTTTCAAAGTTTCATTTATCCAACCAACTAGATTTTCCTGTAATGGTTCAAATCCTCTTCCCTTTTCTTCAATTTTCTTTTTAGGTTTTGAATTGTTTTTTATCTTTTTTATAGATAATTTTACTTGCAATTTGTCTACGTCAATTGATAAAACTTTTACTTTTACTAAATCACCAACTTTGAATTTTTGCTCCAAATCCTTAACAAATTTATTTGATACTTCAGATATATGTATTAACCCAACATAGTTGTCCTCTAAACTAACAAAAATTCCATATTTTGTAACTCCAGTTATCTGTCCTTCAAGAATATCGCCTACTTTTATATAACTCATTTAACATCACAAAATTATTATAACAAATTTTATTTATTAATCCAATCTAATAATTGAATTTCTTTACTGTTTTTGAAACATTTTTTCAAAAATAATAGAAATTCTTTATAGTTTTGGATTTTAGTCACATAATTCATAATCTCTTTCTGCACAAAATCATTTTCTTGCTCAGATAATAATTTTTTTAACAGATAAAAATAATATGATGGATATAGTAAACAAGCAAAAAGTTTTTCCGGATTTTCATTTTTATCAATTATATTATGTAACTCTTCATAATCAATATTGTTCATAATAAATTTACTTTTTATATAATTTGCTTCTTCATAACTAAAATCAATATTACATAAATTTAATGGATTTAAATAATTTTTCATATTTAAAATTGCACAGTTAAAATGACCTAAAACCAAAGTTTCATTATTTTTTGCACTTGCTTTATAAAGTTGAACTGCATTCTCAGCACATCCTATACAATAATCAAAACTTTCCTTAACCATTAAATATTCATTATTGTACTCTAAAAGTTCCTTTTCCAATAAATCTATTTCATCAGTCCATTCTTTAAGCAAATTTATTTCTTTTAAATTAGATTTCATGTTTATATTTTTTAATTTCAAAATGTCAGTATATTCTATACGATCATTTTCAATTGAATTGACTCTAATCAAAATTATATTTTTATTTTTAAATTTCGTAATATATTGGCCATCTTTATTACATATAATTGTGTTAATTTTTATACCATCGTAAAAAAGTTTATTAGAAATATCGACAATGTTCTCAATATTTCCCTCTTCATACTGTTTTACATAAATTTTATAGTTTTTTACAAAAAAATATTTTTCATTATTAATGTTATATATTTTATCAGGAAATAAATTATAATTATAATTTAAAAAGTTTTTCATTATCTTACCTCTATATTAATATATATGATAATATTTGAAAAACTTTATTTTTTTATAAACTTAATGAAAAAGGATTCAATTCATTTTGCTCACTTGCCGGTGGTGTTGTTGTCAAATTTGATGTTTCTTGTACACCTTTGGCTTTATCATTTTTCATTTCTAATTTTATTAATTCTATTATTTCTTCTACTAGCATATTACTTGCTGCAGTCATATATTTAGCAATTTTATCCGATATTTCGCCTTTTTTAGCTTCTATAATCTTCAAAAGTTCATCTGAAGAATTATTAATATTCGAAACATTAGATTGTGGCACTGGGTTTGTGTCACTAGGTACAGATGCTTCTGGTTTCAATTCTTGATTTAAGTTATCATCTGATTGCTTTTGCGTTAAATCAGGCGAAACGAACAAACTATCATTTAACACGTTTGGTTCTGCAGCCACAACAGGTTCATCAATTTTATGTAAATCAACAGGTTCCCCAAAATCATTTGGTTTTTCTATCGGACCACTTACACTCTCTAAAGTATTCGATATACTATTAACTGCTTCTTTACTAATACTGGAAACATCCCCAACCAATGACTCTAAGACACTAGGATTACTAGTTTGAATTGGATTTTCTAACTGAGTGCTTGTAACAGGAATCATTGTGTCCGTATCAACAGGATTCAAACCATTCATGTTTGGTATTGGTTCTTGACTTGGTAAATCAGGTAATGGTTGAGATACATTTGGTGAATTGTTAACTGAAGTTTCTAAAGATGGAATTGAATAATCACCAATCGCAGGTTGTTCAGCAATATCTTTCATTACAATTTCGTCTGGAGCCTTAAAAGCAGTTTGTTTTGATAATGGAGGCACGCTGCCATCTGCGCTTTGTACTGTACTTTGCACAATACCTATTATTTTTTTATTTTCTTTATAATCTGCAGTTTCAACTACTACACCTTTTTTTAAATTTTCTATTTCACTTTGCATTTTCTTCACCTAACTTTCAACTATTTGTTTCATAGCTTCTTTAACTTTCTGCCATATTTGATCATCTTTTATACCGACTAAACTATATACACCTGGTTCATTTTCGACGAATTCAGAAATATAAATTTTGCTCATGCCCTCTCCAGCAGATTCGCCTTTAGATAAAATTACAAATCTTTTATTAAGATCATTAATCTTAAAGGCATTAACTAAATCTACCTCTTCCATTGTACCATCCATATTTTTAATTGATATCCTATTCATATTTAAATCCTCTCTATTCTTCTTTAATTCTAACATATATAATTAATAATATCAATACAACTAATTAATTTTTGCTTTTTAAATAATGCAAACTGTAAAGAGACGACTATTACATTTTACAATTATATTTACTCAACAAAAAAGACTAAATCGTTATTGATTTGAATCTTTTTTATTTTTTTGTTTCTTTTCTTGATCATTTTTTATTTTTTCTAATATATAATATCTACAATCATAAGCGCAGTTTTCTTTTATGTATTTTTCGATATTTTTCGAATCGTTTATCTTATTAAAATTTTTGTTATCCTTATTATTAAAACCTTTCAATCTTAATTTGGAATATGCAATATCTCCTACTATGAAATCGTATTGTGCAAAGAAACTTGTAAATTTATTTACAAATTCTTCTTTATTGAACGCATCTCTATAGTTTTTTACAATTTTATACTTTATATTTTCTACTTCAATCATATTATTCACCACATTGCCATTATAACATTTTGTTTTTAAATAATCAATTTTTGGTATTAGCTAAAAGTCCACCATAGTATTGAGGGATTTTTCCTTGTACCACTTTTGAATCAACAGGAATTTCTTTGCTAATTTGCACTACTTCTGATGAAAAAGGAAGGATTACTTGTACATTCAGTGTCACTTTAACATATATTTCTATCAAAGAATTATTTATTCCATATTCTTTTACTTTTGTAAGTATGCTACTTTCAACATTGCTTAGTAATGATGTTTTAATTGGGATTTTTGCGGAAATATCAACTAAAACTGGAATGTTATAAATAACTCCCATTGGTACTTTATAAATTAAATCATGTTCATCCAAATATTTTACATTTAAATTATCAAGTTCTCCTTTTTCAAAAGATTTTATGCTTAATAAAATATTATTGATTATTTGATAATTAAGTTTGTTAACATTTTTATTGTCAAAATCAATTCCTAGAACGTTTCCTTCTTTATCGCTTCGTATTTTCATAATTTCTGTTAAATTATTGTCGAATATTTCTTTTAATGAAATATTTATTATTGTTGTAGCTATTTTAGTACTTTGATTTTTTGCAAAATTTAATAATATTGGATTACTTTTTACTGAAAATATTTTTATTCTTATAAAAGTAGACAAAATAACAATTATAAGAATTATTATTATTTTATCTATTTTTGAAATTGTAATTGTTTTTCTTAGTTTCATTCTTCTCATATTAAATTATATAAAAAAAGACTGTAATTATTATAAATACATATGTTTACAGTCAATTATAATATTTTTAAATCTAATACATAATTTAGAATAATGAAAATTGTGCCAAGTAACATCAATATAATTAAGAATATAGCAATTTTTGTGAATGCACTACTTTTTTTCATATCTTTTTCCAAATCTTCAAAACCTTCAAAATCTTTTTTGCTAAATGACGTTGAATTGGTAAAAAATGATTTTTCTATTTGACTGGTTGTAGTATTTGAATCATTTTCTTCTTCGTTTTCTTCTTCATCTATTTTATCCGTTAGCATTGACAAATCTTTTAATTTTTCTTTTTCTAATATTAAATCTTGTGTTAAATCATTTAATGGTTGTTTTATTCTCTCTAAATCTTGAGTCATGTTTTCTAGTTCTTCTTTTAATGCTTCTTTGTTTGTATCTGCATTTATTGGTGCCATAACAACAGTATTTTCATTGTTACTTATTAAATCTTGTAACAAGTCATCTTTACTGTTTTTGCTGTTTATTGAAATTGTTTGAATTAAATCAACAATTGTTTTTTCTTGTGTATTTAAGTCGTCTGTTTTATCAGTAGTATCAATTTCGTGTTCTGCATCGTCTTTAATTTTAATATTTTTTAAAATATCATATTGTGTACTATTTAATTTACGATGTCTATCCACTTCATAATCTGTTGTTCTTTTATCTCTTGCTCTTTCAAGAACAGAATTTATATCATAGTCTCGTTCTTCTTCATTTGTGATTTCTTCATGTTCTTCTTGTGGTAATTCTAGTGAAATTCTTTTTCGTTTTTCGATTTTTTCTTCGCTTATTGAATTTATGTACTTTTTTATCTTTTCAATATCGATTTCTTTTTCGGCATCTGAAATAACACTAACGTTATTGTTAGTTCTAATGCTAGATATATCATCAAAATCAATTGAACTATAGATTTTTCTATTTCTTGCTGAACGACTCATGTTTTCTATGGGTTCATCTCCATATTTTTCCATTCTAGAATTCATATTATTCACCACTATAATAATAGCATATTACCACTGTAAATTCAAGAATACTATTTAATTGTAATTAAAAAAGTGGATTTTTATATTTTTTTTAGATATAATTTTATAGAAGGAGATAATTATGGAAAAATTAAAAGTAAATAGTGATATTTGTATCGGATGTGGATTATGTGTAAGTCAAAATGAAGAATATTTTGAATTTAATGATGAAGGACTTAGTAAAGCAAAAAAAGAAATAGTTGATGAAAATGATAAAAAAGACTTGCTTAACATAGTTGAAAGTTGCCCAGTAAGTGCTATTGTCATTGAAGATGAAAAAGAAGCTTAATGTTAAAAGCTTTTTTCTTTTGCATTATTATACAATTTTTTTATTTCTTTAATAGTTAATTTTCTTGATTGACCGATTGATAAGTTTTTTAAAGTTAAAAAGTCATAATTTGTTCTTTTTAATTTTAAAACTTTATAACCTAAAGCACCAAACATATTTTTAACTTGGTGATTTCTTCCTTCGGTTATAGTCAATTCTACAAATGATTTTTTATTTTTTTTATCTATTTTCTGAATTTTTGCTTTTGCTTTTTTAGTTTTTATGCCATTCAATACTATACCATTTTCTAACATATAAATATCTTTTAAATTTATAATTCCATCAATTTTGGCTAAATATTTTTTTTCAACTTTGTGACTTGGATGTGTTAACATATTTGCAAGTTCACCATCATTTGTAAGCAGTAACAATCCACTCGTATCATAATCTAATCTGCCTATAGGAAATATTTTTTCATTTGTGTTTATATAATCTATTACTGTCGTTCTGTTTTTTTCGTCTTTTACTGAACAGATTACTTTTTCTGGTTTATATAATATATAATACTCTTTTTCTTTCTTTTTTACTTCTATATCATTAACTGTAATGTAATCACTATCACTAACCTTATGCCCTAGTTCATCAATGATTTTCCCGTTAACTTTTACCTTTTTGTTTAAAATTATTTCTTCGCATTTTCTTCTAGAAGCAACTCCACATTCACTTAAATATTTTTGTAATCTCTCCATAAAATTCACCTAAATAGATTATACATAATTATTTCCAAAAGAACAATATATCTTTTATTTTATTGGTTCTTTTTTTATACTCTAATGTATATATTTTTTCTATATGGATTAATTGATTATTGTAATAAATTTTCAAATAGTTATTATTTTGATTTTGACTTAAAACTATATTTACATTTTTTAGTTCATTTTTTTGAAGTAACATATAATAATTATTTTTTATATAAAGATGGTTATTATTTTGGTTTTTTATTTTAAAAGATATTTTGTTGGAATCTAAAATTCTATATCTTTTATATTTTTTGAAATTTTCTTCATATAATCTTTTGTGTAATTCAAATTTATCACTTTCATTTATGCTTGCTATAACCAGTGTTTTGCCATGTTTTTTTGCTGATGAAACAAAAACAGGTCCGCTACTTTTAGTGAATCCTATTTTTCCGGATATTGCGTACTTATATTTGGAAAGTAATTCATTTTTGTTGTGCCAAATATAATCTTTAACTTTATATTTTCGCGTCTGAGATATTTTAATAAATTCTTTGTTTTTAATTGCATATTTCATTAAGATTGCAAGATCATTTGCGGTTGAATAATTTTTAGTATCATCATTTAATCCATGCGGATTTTCGAATGTTGTATCATACATGCCTAATATAAATGCTTTTTGATTCATTTCTCTTATAAAATCATCATATTTCATTACATTTGATGCGATTGTCATTGCAGCATCGTTTCCGCTTCTAAGAAGTAATCCATGTAATAAATCATTCAAAGTAAATTTTTCACCTTTTTTTGAATAAATCATTGAACCATTTACTTTATCAATTTCATCACTAACTGTATATTCATCAGTTAGTTCGGCATTTTCTAAAGCAACAATCGCTGTCATAACTTTTGTTGTTGATGCGATTAACATTCTATTGTTTGGATCTTTAGAATAAAGTATTCTTCCACTATCTGCGTCCATTACTACAACTGATGCATTAACATTTAGGGATACAAAAAGTAACACTATTAAAAATATTTTTTTCATATTTAATTATATGTTACTCTTTTTATTATATTTATGATTCTTTTTTGATTACTAAAATATATGTACTATTTGGTAAATCAACCGAATTATAATTTTCATCATAAAAATTAATTTTATGCTCTAAATGTTTCGTATAACCATCTTGTAAGAACGCTCTACAGTATACAATTTTCGAATTTGGTAAGTTTTCTGTCACCACTTTTTCATATTCTTTTGGAGTAAAATATCCGAATTGTTCTTGCACTTCTAGTGCGTAAGAATTTTCTCCCCATGTGTAAGTATATAAAAATTCCATAGCGTCGTTAATTGGCATAATTACTTGAGAATCATTAATTATTGTATAATTAATTTTTCTTCCTTTAAAATCTCTTTGATATTTTTTTAATATTTCTAAATCATTTTTGTTTTTGAACTCTATTATTCTTTTTACATTTTTATCAGTCATTATCCCGTCTCTTATGATTATTCTACCGTTTTTAGATAAAATTTCATAAGCAGATTTTAAAATTTTTATAATTACATCATGATTAAATTTCCTTTTATCATATTCGATGTATGAGAAAAGTTCATGTATAATAGATGAGAATATTATGGTATCCATACTGTTTTTTTGGTAGTATTTGTCTAAATTTAGCGCATTGCCTTTTATCAAATTATATTTTTTATTTTCTTTAAGTTCTTTTTTCTTTAGTTCATTTATCACATTGCTTGAAATGTCTATTCCATATACTTCTTTATCGGGATAAGTTTGTGCAATTAAATCCATTAAGACTCCAGAACCTGGTCCTACATCTAATATTTTTTCGCCTGTTATAAATTCAAGTATTTTTGATTTTTCATTTATAGTACTGCTCATCGTTTTCAAATAATCAATTTCATTATAAAATCTATCATATTTATCTTTTCTAAAACCAAATAAGTCATATAATAAAATCACTGAACTATTATAATCTTGATTAGTTGTATACGCAATTTCACAATATTCTATTAATTTTTTAGCAACTTTTGAAAATTCAAAATTAAATTCTAATACGCCATTATTTTTCTTGATTGAATATGTTATACTTTGATTTTCTTTTATATTTGAATTTAATATATCATCAAATTTTATAGTTGACAAATATTTCTGAATAATACGTAGTTTATATAAATTTATTCTTTTGATACTATTATAATCCAAATACATATTTTTCATTAGAGGACAAAAAGTTACATCTTTTACATTATTTAAATGGTTAGAAATAATCAATAATATTTTTATTTGTTCTTCAATATCAAATTCATTTAAAGCAGCGTTGTAATACCACAAACCAGTTTTTGAAAATATTTTGTCGATGGCATCATAAATTCTTAAGTCTTTCGTCAACTCTTCTATTTTTTCGACACTTTCTTTATTAAGATTACCATTTAGCATTTTGAACCTATCAACAATAATTGTTTCTTCATTAAATTCGTTATTTATTATTCTATCAATTGTCTTTTCTATTTTTAATTTAATATCATTATATAGTTTTTCTGAAACTTCTTTAATTATACATTCATTTAAAATGGATAAAATTTCTTTTAGTTCTTCTTTTTTTAACAATTTATTTTCAATTAAAGTGTACAATTCTTTATTAAAATCTAGTGGAACCTCACCTCTTATGTATTGCCCTACAAGACCATGAGTTTTAATTAAAATATAAACTCTTTCATTGAAGTTAGTTGCATTATCTTTATATATTTGAGCAGATGCAATATTGTGAACGAACATATTATACCCTTTTGATTTCCATTTTGTTCTTTCTTCTTTTGTACCTGTCTTTGATACTTCACTCCATATTAAAACCTCTGAGATAAGATTTTTAAATTTAGTACTTTTTTCATTTAGTATTTCTAAATTTTTTAATACAGAATTATAAACTAAATTGTCTTTCAAAGATTTTAATGAAGTTAATCTTTCTAAATTATAGTTTCTTTGTTTTGTGTTTATAATTTGTTTAATTGGATAAATATTTTCATTCTTTTTTAAAAGTTCTTCATAATAATTCATTTTATTCACCTACTATAAATAATAATTTTTCTAATATTTTATTTGTAATATATTTTTTGCATTCTTCTCTTTTCTTATTAGGGCAAGTAATTAAAATATCTTCGTACTTATTTGTTTTTGAATTATAAATTGTTACAAATATCTCATTATTATTTCCGCTTAAATTGTTAGGATCTATTCTATTTATCTTTCCAGTTACTCCAACACCGTATGTACTATTAGTAAAGTCACTTATGCACTTGCTCATCTGTCTTGATATTTCAAAACTATAAACAGAAAATTTATCAATAGCAGCCTTATCAACACCCATTTTAATTTTATATTCGTTGGAATAAGTTATCGCAGAAAATTTTAAAACTTCACTAGAGTTATCTATATTAGTGATTGTTGTCGCAAGATACCCTGCTGTACAAGATTCCATCGTTGAAATTGTTTCTTTATTTCGTCTTAAAATATCTACTAATTTTTGTTCTTTCATTATATCACACCCATATTAATATTCTTGAATATATTATATTAACAATAACAAATTTAGTCAATTAAGAATAACTTAAAATATTAGATTTGTCACCAAAAATAATTGCTTTAAATTCACACACACTAAAATGCATTTTTACCTCCTTTAATATTTTTTCCCTACGGTATTAATATATTATGGCGTGAATGTATGTTTGCCAATACATTTTTTTAATTTCTTATTAAATGTTGAATTTTCTCCCAAAATAAAAAACAAGCTTAATTATATTAATTATCGCTTGTATAATCATATAGGCCATGGATTTTTTCTAGTATTATTCTATCTGGACTTTCCAATTTCCATTGTCCATCAACTTTATTCAAATTAAATGTAATATCATAATCGACAGTGTCTTTCACTTCATCCATCTTTTTTAATTTGTATGTATTAAATAATTCATCGCTGAATATTTGGTTTTCATCATAAAATTCACTTGGATTTTCTTTTAAATAATCATCTGATTCTTTTTGTGCTTTAAAATAATCTATTACAGTTATTTTTGCTTTCACAGTTGCTTCATCTGCATTAATCGTTTCGTCTTTGATTTCATATTTCATATTCTTGTATTGTTTAGTTAGTAAATCTTTGTATACTTTTTTATTTTCATCTGATAAATTTTCAGATGCGACTTTAGATTCTAAATCAAGTTTTACATTATCTGATAAATTATTATATTGATTTAAATATGCTTCTACTTTCGATGATGGATTATTGGATAAAGAACATGCCGACAATAAAAAGATTGACATAATTGTTAATAATATTTTTTTCATTGTATCACCCACTAATATTATTAACATTATTATAAAGTTTATACATTATTGTATGATAAAAGTTCTATGATTTTTAATAATTTATCATGTTTTTCACTATATTCTTTTGTGATACTTAGTGATAAATCTTTATACTTATCGCTACTCTTCATTGTATTAAACCATTCATAATATAAGTACTCTATTAAAGAAGTATTATCTTTTTCTTTACTTAAAAAATTTAGTATTTTTTCAATATTTTGTTTTTCATTACGAGTAAATTTTGAATATTGATTTTGATTATTTGATATTTTTTTGTATATTAATATTATTCTATTTTCTTTAGTTAGTTCCTCTAATATGTCCTTTTCTTCATCAAGTAATAATTTACTTAATTGTTTAATACTGCCGTCCATATCAAACTTTACACATACGGCGTCCACTTCAGTCGTAAATATGCATGTATAATTTGATGGAAATAAAGTGTCAAGAAAAGTTTTGCAAACCATGATATTTTTATTTAATATATCTCTATAAGTTTTCATATCAACTTGATATACAAAAGTTTTCTTTAATCGAGTTATGTTATCTTTTCTATCCCACTCATAAAAATTAATTAGTGTTTCATTAAAATTAACAGTTATATTATAAGTATAGTTCATGTTTATTTTTCCTTTCAAATGATAAATACAATAATATTATTCCCAATAAAATAATTAAGCATTCGTGATGAGTTAAAATATATTTTAAATATTCAAATAATGTATACCCCATGTTAAGTAAATTCAAATATATAATAATGAATGTTAATCCATAAGATGTTAAAAATACTCCTAGTAAGAAGAAAAATATTCTTTTCAATTTAATTACCTCATTAAATTATATTTATCTTTTATTAAAAATAGTATATAATTAATTAAGGTGATAAAATGGAAAACATAATAAAATATATAATACTAGGTATTGTACAGGGTTTTACTGAACCTTTGCCAATATCTTCTAGTGGTCATGTGTTCATATTGAAAAAAATATTAAATACAAGTGGACCTCTTGGTGATTTGAATTTTGAAATAATTGTTAACTTTGGAAGTTTAATTGCTATTTTAATTATTTATTGGAAGGATATAATAAGACTAATAACTAGTTTCTTTAAATATTTATCTACGAAAGAAAAAAAATATAA
This sequence comes from uncultured Bacilli bacterium, assembly GCA_934090685.1. Lineage (GTDB taxonomy): Bacteria > Bacillota_I > Bacilli_A > RF39 > UBA660 > CAG-1000. Next base: position 49,934 of record CAKOJN010000002.1, on the reverse strand, counting down.
AGATGACTATAAATATTGTTGGTTGATAGTTCTTGGTTGTATACCAGTTGGTATTGCTGGATTTATTCTTAAAGATTTTATTGAAGAGGTTTTGGGTACTTCTACTTTACTTATCGGTATTTCATTTATTATAACTGCGGTTTTCTTATTTTTAGTTAAAGACATTAAAGGTAGAAAAAATGATGCTGATTTGACTACAAAAGATGCATTGTTTATTGGGTTAATTCAGGTTATAGCATTAGTTCCAGGTATTAGTAGAAGTGGTAGTACATTAATCGCAGCATTGTTTAGAGATATAAAAAGAAGTCCTGCATTGAAATATTCTTTTATGTTATACATACCTATTAGTTTAGGAACAATGATACTTGGCGTTAAAGATATGTTAGGACAATCAAACATTAATAGTTTAATTGGTCCATATTTTTTAGGATTTGTTGCTTCATTAATCGTTTCATATTATACTCTTCGTTGGTTTAAAAAAGCAGTTTCCGATGGAAAATTAATTTATTTTAGTATTTATTGTTTAATATTAGGAATTTTGGTTATAACATTCCTATAAAATAAAAAGAAACGTTCGTGTTTCTTTTTTAGTCTTCTATAGATTTAATATTGTCAGTTTCTATTTTAACATTGTTTATTGAATCAAATCTTTTTGTTATTTTTTCAGTTGTTTTGTGAATATTTTCAACGTCATTATTAACTGTTTGGATAGTTCTTGATAGTTTATCCCATCTTTCTCTATATCTTCCAAATTCAACGCCTAATTTATTTAATTCTTCATGTATAACTGAAGTATATTTATCTCTTTCAAGTCCCATAAGTACGGATTGTATTATTGTAAGAAGTCCCATAATAGTAGTTGGAGAAGTTATCCATACTTTTTTAGATGCAGCATATTTTACAAGTGATGTATGATATGCATTTATCTCTGCGAATATTGCTTCAGCTGGTAAAAACATAATTGCTTGATCTGCAGTCACACCAGGTATTATGTATTTAGTTGAAATCGCATCAATATGTTTTTTTACATCTGCTTCAAATAATTTGCTTCTAAGTTCCTTTTCTCTGTCACTTAATCCCTTTTCGACAAGTCTTCTGTAATTTTCAAGAGGAAATTTAGAATCAATACAGATTGTACCTAAAGGTTCAGGACCGAATACTATCGCATCTGCGATTGAAGAGTTTGGTAGTGTGTATTGAGTTCTATAAATTCTATCATTCTTTTCACCAAATATAGATGATAAAATATGATAAAGATTAACTTCTCCAAAAATACCACGACTTTTTTTATCAGTTAATATGCTTTCAAGAGAAACAATTTCACTACTAAGTCCATCAATCTTTTTTTGTGCTTCATCTATTTTAGCAAGTCTTTCTAATACATTTGAAAATGTTTTATTAGTCTTTTCAAAATTATCTTCAAGTTTTTCATTAACTTTGTCATTAATCATATTAAGTTTTTTCTCAATACGATCATTTAATAAATTAAAATCTTTATTTAATCCACTAGCAAAATCATGTTTAAAATCACTAATTTCTTTAATTACGCTAATTTCCGTTCGAGTTAATTTATCATTTAGTTCACTATTATTATTTTTTCTCATTATTAAAACTATCAATAGAATAACTATTAAAATCAAAATTCCTATTATTATATACTCCATTTAAATCACCATATTAATTTTAACAAAAAGATAAAATAATGTCTATTTAATTTTTAATACTTTGTTTACAAGTACTGTGACAATATAAGAAAGAATTAGTAAGATTACTATCTTAATTAATATAATTGGATTCTTAAAACTATCTACGAATGATGTACCTACAAATCCCCAAAAGTATACTAAAGAAATCTTTCCTATAATTAAACCAATTAAATATTTTTTAAAGTCCATTTTAACAAGACCTGCGGCAATATTAACCATAAAAGCAGGAGTAAAAGGCATCGCTATTAATAAAACTAATTGTGTTACGCTTATGTTTTTAAATAGATGTTTATATTTTTTTAGTGTTGCTTTATCCTCTGTTAATTTTTCAAATTTATTTCCGAATCCTTTTTTAAAAATAAAATAAGACATAATACATCCTAATATTGTAAAAGTCCAAGATAAAATAAAACCAACTAATTTTCCAAATACTAGAAAATTAATAGTTATAAAGGCAACTAAAGGAAGTACTGGAAATATTGATTCAATCAAAATCAAACCGCAACCTACTAAAGCACCAGCAGTTCCATTATATTCAATAAAAGACATAATGCCATCAAAAATACTCATTATAAAATCTAACATTTTTTCACCATATTAATTTTAGTATATTTATTATTATTTTTCAAGATAAAAAACTTTATATCCAATAGAAGATAAAATTGCTACTGCTCTTTTACTTAACTTTCCACTTTTACAATATATATAATAAGCTTCATTTTTATTTAAGTAGTATCTATAATTATTTATTAATCTATCATATGGAATATTAATGCTTCCATTAATATGACTTTCATTATATGTAAATTTATCACTAACATCTATTATTTTCACAATATCACCTATTATATATTATGAAAAAAAAGACGAATTGCTATTCGTCCTCTCCTCCAAAGAAATCGTCAAAAAAGTCATCATTATTTGGTTTGTTATTAACAACAACACTATCAACATCAACGTTAACTTTAGGTTTTTCGACAGTTGGCTCTTCAACTGTTTCTTTAGTTTCTTCTGGTATATTATTTTCTTCTGGTAATGGCTCAATTGTCTCAAAATAATTTGCTTTAGTAGGAATTACTTTTTCTTCTTTAACTTCTTCTTTCTTATCCTCTAAAATGTTATTTATCTCACTAGTTATTTCACTTTCTGATTTAGCAGGAGTATTTAAGGATTCTTTATTTTTTTCTTCAAGTTTTGCCTTTTCTAATGCTTCTTCTCTTTCTAATTCAGCAATCTTTTCATCCAATCTTCTGACATAATCATCAAGACTAGTTGACATATTATTAGTTGGTCTACTACTAGGCATTGGTCCAAAACCACTTGGCATACCCATACCGGGCATTCCAGGCATACTCATACCAGGCATTCCACCCATTGGATTAAAATTAGTACCTTGTTTTTCTTTTAATTTAGATACAAAATCCTTAAGATCAAATACTTTAACCTCACGATGAGGTCTTTCAGTATAAGACATCTCACCATATTTTTTACCCCAGTCTGTTTTCCAATCGTATGCTAATTTCGTTTTAAACGGCATACTTCTAAATCTATTGATAATAACTTCTCCTTCTTTAAGAGCTTGTAAGTCACTAACAGTAAATAATGGTCTAATTGGTGGTGCTGGTTTATCTTTTTCAGCTTTCTCAGGTTTTTGATCACCAAGTAATTTACTAATTTCTTCTAAAGCAGCTAACTCAGTACTCATGATATATACAAAGTTTCCACAGTTACCTTTTATAGTTTCAGCAACATCTTTACCATAAACTTTATTTAATTGTGAAAAGTTTTGAATAACGAAACTAAATCTCATGTTTCTTGATCTTGATGCAGTAATCATAGATTCTACATCTTTAAGAGCTGGCATATTAGCAAACTCATCTAAAATAAAGTTAGTTCTATATGGAAGTTTTAATCCAGGACATGTTTGAGCAACCGCGATTAAAGCTTCATATGCTTGTTTTACAAATATAGTAGCAAGAGCATGATAAGTAGTTTTTTCATCATGAACTTTTAAGAATACAGCAGTTTTTTCTTTACCTATATCTCTAATATCAAAATCACTGTATGAAAGCATTTCAGATAATGCTTCTTGTGATGAGAATATTCTTGTTTTTGTTCTAAATGTAGACATGATACCACCACGTGTTTCATTAGGGGCATTAATACAAGAAGCAGCTGCTATATAAGCAGGAGATAATTCTCCTTTGCTTTTAAAATACTCTATAATATATTTTGAAGCACCAATTCTATCTTCACCTACTTCAGCCATCATGTTAATACTGTTAATATTAATTTCTTCCTCAGTCGCATCATCAAAAAGTCCAAGCGATAAACCAGTAAAGAAGTTTGATGCAGTTTGTTCCCAGAATGGTTCTGCCTTATTATTTGGGTCTATCAAAATATTACTAGCTAAGTCTTGTAATAATTCATTTGCTTTATCAGCATTACCCTCTTTATATACTCTATATGGATAACTAAACGGATTCCAGGCTGCTCCTTCTTTAGGATCACGGAAATTTAATAGAATTATTTTATAACCTTTTTCTTTAAGTAGTTCACCACATTTCTCGTATAATTCACCTTTAGGATCGGTTACAATCATACTCTCGCCATGTCTTCCTAATATTCTTATCAACGGAAACATAAATGCTTGAGTTTTACCTGAACCAGATGCACCCATAATTAATGAATGAGGTTGACCATTATCATCAACCCAAGCATCTTTTCCATTGTTGATAACAGGTATACCACCAGCATCATAAGAGTCATCCTTTAAATGTACTTTCTTTATACCATAATCTTTTTTCATATCAGATTCAGACATTAATTTAGAATAACCATCATTTTTGCTTTTCTTTTCAGTAGTAATACCAAAGCCTTGTTCTCTTTCAAAAAACAATGATGAACAACCAGCTATAATAGCAACCAATGCTAAAATATAAAAAAGGATTGTCGGTATTATAAATTCACTAGAAAACGCTGGAAAAGGATTTAATCCTCTAAAAGTTCCTTCTGTCGCAAAACTATTTAAATTAAGTACCGCTATTGCTATTAAATATAATAAAACTACACAAAATATTAAAAATATAACTATATCTTTTTTATCAGCTCTAAATTTTAATTTCATACGTCACCTCATACAATATCATTATACTATAGAAAATATTTTTTTTCATTATATTTTTTATTTTAAATTAAAAAAGAATATAAATATTATTTACATCCTTTAATTTTTTTAAATTTCATATTATCAGATTTATATATCTCATAACACTCAATATCATGACCAAATTTTGATTTGGCAACCACTATATCAAGTTGATTATCATTGTTTATGTCTAGAATTCCAACGATAGATATTTCATATCCGTCAGAAGAATTATCTACATCTTTAGATATAATTTTATATTCATTATCAATAACAGTAAACAAAATAGAATATCCAATTGAATCAGAAGAAAACATATTTGAAATTGAATATATGTATTCATCATATCCATCATTATTATAGTCTGCTCTATACTTAACGAAACTAGAATTAGAACTATTAAAACCTATACTTACACCAGCATCCTTCAACACATCATTTGCAAAAATATAATCACTAGTCATTGCATCTTCAACATTTATTTTAGATACTCTAATTGAATCATTTGAAGTATCTCCAATTAAATAACCATCGTTTTTGATAAAATTATTGCTGTCATCAATTATTTTCAACCCAGTAGGTAAATTTCTTATATAATACTTTCCAAAATAATTCCCATCTGAATAAATATTAAATTTTGACTTTAAAACATCCTCATTATCATAATCAGAAAAATTAATTCTATTATTATTTATTGATAACATTACATAACTATCTATCATTACATATCTAATATTTTTATCAGAATTATCATTATTATCTGAAGAATTGTTATCGTATAATACTATTCTTAATACTATTGCTAGAAGTAATACAAAGCAACCAATAAAAATTTTTAGTTTATTTTTATTCATTATTCCTCCAATTTATATCTAAGAACTTGAAATTTAACACTACTTTCTTTCATAGCAGGATAATCAACAAATAATTGACCTTTTTTACTACTATTAGGATCAAATGTATATATTTCACCACTATCTACATAATTTACCGCTATATAATGTCCAATACGACCACCAACAGAATATCTAACTCCCAATACAACATATTCATTATTTGAAATTTTATTTCCTATGTCTCTGATTTTTTCTTCTTTTGTACCACTTAAATCTGATGAACCATAAAATTTAAAATTAGGTGCAACATCAGTTACATTCCATGATATATCATCACTAGCGCCAAAACCTCCATTATCTCTATGTAACTTCATAAATGAGCCAGGATTAAATTCACCACTTACATTAGTTTTAGCACCACTTCTAGCAATTTGAATAGAAACAGAAGTTAATGCACATCCTATTTTACAAATAGTGCTACTTCTTACCGTTAAATTACCCCATCTTGAATCACATTGTTTCCAACCTTCAGCATCAGTTGAAGAAACACCAATTTTCTTAATAGTATAACCATTATTAGCAGAATCATAGTGTTTAATTAATATCTCATCATATTTCATTCCACTTTCTGCCATGCTTCTCCATTGATTTTGATCAACATTAATATATGGTGTATGCACAATATTTCCTTTAGAATTAACTAGCACTAATCCATCTACTTCTTTAGCCCATTTACGGAGAGGACTATCTGCAGAAAGTTTAGGGTGTCCAGAACTACAATTGTTAAGCTGACCAGCATAATAACCTAAATCAGGATCACAGTACGCTTGATCACTAGTAGTTTGTCTTATATTAACAACAATATAACCATTTTCCACTGTTATTTTAAGTGCTTGTGCATCCATTCCACTTCCTCTTGTTAAAGCGTATGAACGAGCAGCAATTGCTTGTGTTTTAAATACCTGTTCACTAACACTGTCAGTTCCGCCACCAACTTCTTGATAAGCAACACCAAGAATATATTTATCAAAATCTATTAACCTGTCATCTGAATATACAAGTTCAAATCTATCATTTTTATATAGTCTTACTTTTATTTTACCACTATATTCTTTTCCATTGACCATAAATGTTGCTGACGAACCATAATTTCCGATATAAGATGAATCTGAATGATAGTTCCCAATATCATACTTTAAATCATCAGGTACTACTAAATCAGCAAAAAAACCTAAATGATCTTCTGCCCACTTAATAGCAGCAGTAATAACAAGCACTATCAAAACGATTACAATTATAGGAAACGCTATCATACCTGCTACTTTCAAAACCATTAAAATTATTTTAAGTTTTTTTGCTTTTTTCGCTAATTCCACTTCAAGATTTTCTTTTTTATTAGGTTTTAACTTATTTTTCTTTTTATCATCGGTCTTATTTCCTAAACCTTTTTTTAAACCATCATCTTTTTTAGATTTATCAACTTTATCATTAATTTTAGACTTATCATCATTATTGTTTTTTGACTTTTTAGAATCTTCTAGTTTATTCTTATCTTCAAGAGCAGATTGTTTTTCAGTGGATGATTGAGTTTTGTTTTCTCCAGAAGTTTTTTTATCTTTATTATTATTTTCATCATCATCTTTATTTCTAGGTCTTCTGTTAACTCCATCATTATTTTTTTGTCTATTATTAATAGCAGCTACATCTTTTTCATCATTTTTATTACGTTTACCTAAAGGATCAGCAGCACGAATGGCACCTTTTGCTCCACCAACAACATTTCTTCCAGCATTTACAATTCCACTTCCACGAGAAATAAGTTGGTTAATATCACCAACTGTTTCTTCTGTATCAAATTGTTCAGGATTGTAACCGTTGTTCATACTGCTCTCCTAGTAAATGTTAGAAACCGCCACCGCCTCCAAATGACTCTAATTCTGCTTGTGTTGCTATTACATTTATTCTCATTCTTCTATTTCCACAAACAAATAGTGCTTGTCCTTGACTATATCTCTTAATTGAATCTTTTTCTTGATCATTTAAATCTATTAATTTAGATAAATCATCAACAGCTTGCTTTTTTAGTCCCATAACTAAATAATATGAAGCATTATCAAATATTGCTTTTCCATGTATTAAAACATTTGGAGCAGCAAAGTCTGTAGGTTGTTGAGTTATTATAATAGTACCTGTATTATACTTACGACTACGTCTTTGAATTCTTGCTAAGAATTCAGCACCTAAAGTATTCTGATCAGCAAGTAACATATGTGCCTCATCAACCATTAAAATTGTATTTATTGTTCTATCAAGTGAAAGTCCCCATGCATATTTAAGAATATTAAAGAATAATGCATTTCTTATATTAGCATCAGCATTCATAAGTTCACGAATGTTAAATACAATAAAATCAGCATCTGTATCTATAGTAGTTTTTCCACTAAAATAATATCTTAATTCTTTTACTAAAGGTCTTACTTTTAATTCTAATTTTTCCATTACTTCTCTTTCACGAGTTCTTTCAGTCATTGAAAGTAATCTACCTTTAATAGTTGCATAAACATCATCAAAAGTTGGATAATCATGTGCAGCTATTTTAGAAAAATCAGTATTAAAATCTATTTTATATCTTTTATATGTATCTTGTACAACCTCACTAAACATAGTAAGAGTATCTTCATCAATATCAGGACTATAATATTTCATAAATGCTTTTAAAGTTTGAAGTGTTCTAGTTAATATAGCATAACCTACTCCCTCTGTCATTTCATCTTCATCAGCATCTAATACTACTTCAAGTGGATTAATCATACCAAATTCTCCACCTTTACCTAAATCAATGAAGTCACCACCATATAATTTAGTCATTTCTTGAAGTTCACCTTCAGGATCTATAACTAAAATTTTATGACCATTTCTTATATTAGTTCTTAACAATAATTTTGCTGCTGTTGATTTACCTGAACCAGATGTACCAAGTATAATCATATTAGCATTATTTCTATTAAATTCTTTTTTAATTTGATATAAGAATTGATTAAATAGTATTACACCACCAGAATAATCAACACCAAGTAAGCATGAAAGACCTGGATCTTTTATACTATCGAATATGAAAGGATACATCGCAGCAATAGTAACTGAAGGAATCGGAGTACCAACTCTTTCTTCTATATCACTAGCTTCAAATATTGGAAGCATACTTTGCAAAACTTTTTCTTGTTCAAATCTAAGAACAATTCCTCTCATACCCATCGCATCTAAATAATTCTTAACTTGTACTTTCTTTCTTTCTAATTCTTCATGTGAATCAGCAGATATTAATAAATGCATTTGAAAATCAAAAATTCTAGCTTGAGTTGCTGTTAACATTTGAACAAAATTTTCAATACTTTCATAATCTTGTCTAATTTGTTCTTGCATTGTAACATCACGTTCATTTTGATATCTAGATTTCATATCTGCTATTTCTTTATTTAGCATTTTAGATAAAACAGAAAAAGCAATTGGGATATGTTTAATAACAATTTTAATACCACCAAGTTGTGTTAGATTTGCAAGATAACCTTCTCCTATCATTTTAGGATAACTAATTATTGTCAATATACAACAATGTTTATCACTTATTACCATCTCAGATGGTTTAAATTCTAAATTTTTTGGTGCTAATTGACTCTTAAAACTTAAACTCATTGACTCATCACCGTCCCAAAATTACTTGTTTCGCCCCCGTTCATAAATCCATCTAATAATACTCTTAAGTCATCATTACTTACTTGTACTGATTGAAGACCAGCACTAGCAAGACCTGATACTAAATTCTGAATTCTTTTTTGTATTATTTCAGGTCTTTTATCTTTAAATAAAATATAATACTCAGTATCAGTTACATTAACCTCTTTACTCATAAACAAGTTAGCTTTATCAATATCTTCTCTAATTAATTTTCTTATCGCAGGATATTGAACTGAATTAAATAATAACTTTAATTGTGATAAGTAAACATTTATATCAACAGGTCTATCAGCAACCATTAACCAAAATGGATAATCTATAGTATTATAAAAATTTCTAAGATTCATTATCGCTGCATCTTGAGAAGCATAATCAAGAATAAAAATATTTCTTGGTCTTACTTTTACACCAGTAACTCTAGATCCATTTTCTAATATAATTTCTCCATTTTGTATACCTCTTATAGGTAACCAATTTTCAGCATATTTTTGTGCTTCTACTTTAACACTATTCTTGCTCATATGTAGCACACCATCCTCTCCAATAATATCTACTTGGTTTTGTAAAATAAAGATACATTTCTCTTATAAAAACCATTACATTATGATAGTAAGGTATTGGAAATACCAAGAAAGCAGATATACCTATTGGTAATAACTTCAACACCATACTTAAAAGTGAGTCCCCTTTTACAGCAAGTAACATTACAATTGTTAATAAACCACCAGTCATAAGTACTATTAAATCAATTCCTCTGAATAATCCAAAATATAATTGACTCTTTTTACTATTGGCAGGTATTAAATATTGATTCATATCCTTTTCTCCTTCTATATTTCATTTTAGTTTGAACTTCCCCTTCTATTTGCTCTTCTGCTTGCACCACTATTAAGAATTTCTTGTCTTTCAGATTCGTTTGCTTTTTTAGCTGCTGTTAAGTCATCTCTTGAACTTGAACCTCTTACATTTCTAGTGTTTTCTCCTCTTCCTTCTCTTCTTAAGTTTTCTTTAGCAGCAGTGACTTCAGTACCAGATGCTGCTTTAGCTGCTTCATTCCATTTTTGCTTGCCTTCGTCTCTATATTTTTTTAATGCAGCTTGAGCAGTTTTTTTTGCATCATCCAAAGCAGTTTGATTATTAAAAGTACCGCCAGATTTAATTGCTTCTTGTCTTTGAAGCATTAAATCTTCATAATTTTGTTGTGCTGCTATATAATCTTTATGATTTTGTGCATAAGAATCTGCAAATGAATCTGCATTATCTCCATATTTTAATTCAGAACTTAATTTAGAATCAGTATCAGTAAATGCTTGGTCTTTAATTTCATTAGCTTGAGCATTTAATACATTATCAATTAACTCATTATCATGTGCAAGTTCTTGTGCTCGTTGCGCTTGTCTTTGAGGAATACCAAGAAGATTTTCAACACCAGCTCCTGCTCTTGAAAAAATATTACCCTGAGCACGTGCTCTAAGTGCATTATCTCTTGTAGTAGATATACCTGCACCTTGATTTCTGAAAAAGTCTGCAACATTATTTGCTCTGTATCCACCAGTCAATCCTCTAAATCCACCGCCAAATAGACCGGATACAGCACCGCCTACACCACCAGTAACAGCACCAGCAGCAAGACCACCAACTGCTCCAACACCAAGTCCAACAGCAGCACCCATACTCTTCATTAAACCTTTGAAACCTGCTGCTCCTTCTCCATCACCAGATGAATTAAGACCAAGTGCTTTATCGATGAATGAAGGTATTTTTTTTGCAAATGTAAATAATGAAACCACAATAATAACAAATACAAAACCACCCATAATAGAACTTCTTGTTCCGATATTCAACGTATCAAAATTTTGAGTAAACATACTAACCAATGCAGAAACCAAATAAACTACCGCAACCCTAAGAAATAAACTAGTATAAACACTTATATATGTTTTATAAAAACTTTGAAAAGTTTTACTTTTCGTGCCACCTTCTATAGTAGTTATTATAGCAATAGGTGCTGTAATTTGTAAAATTATTAATTTAAAAATTCTGATTGCAACTTCTATTGTTAAAACAGTTAATGTATATACCAAATAAATTCCAACAGCAGTACTTAATAATGGAAATCTATACTCTGTACTACCATGATTTGCAATTTCATCATCATTTTTATCTCTATATATAGCATCCGCTATATTTGTAATTTCAAAGAAATTTACTTCGTTTGAACTTTGTTTATATATTTTAGCCAATGCATCATCAGAACGATTATTAACTTTATCATCGAAAAAACTAAATAATGTTATAGCTGCTAATTGCTTTCCAAAATTTTCTGATTCAAATTTTTCGCCAAATATGAACCTTCCAAGCAATCCAGCTTCGTCTCCTCCATTTTCACTTTCAACATCAGCTATTTGTTTTAATACAGTAAATTCATAACCATCTTGATAACCAATTATTAACATTGACAATTCATTAAAAACCGTAAAAATGAATTGATATGATACTAAAAGCACTGAACAAATAACTATATTAATTAAAAGTGCGCTGCCACCTGTAGCTTTATCATTAAATTTTTCTGGAGTAATCATATATTGAATAAAAGACATTCCTAACTTAAACAGTATTAAAACCATTATTAATGCTTCAACTCTATTCACCAATGGTTGAGTCCATGAACTAATAACACTAAAATTTAATTGTGCCACAATTTGAAAAATATTGTATACGTAAACTACTACAGAATATACAATTGCATCCAAAAGTAAAAGGAAATACCAAAGTATATCAATTACCCTATCAATTTCCAACAATGATATAAATGGCAATATTTGATTTATAATTAACGACATAATATCACTCCAATTCATTCTATTTATACATGAAAATTATATCATAAAAGAAAACTAATTAAAAGAAATTTTCTTATCTTTCAATTAGTTTTTTATTTCATCCAGTTAAAACATGTTAAATCATATCCAAATATTTTACCCATAAATGTTAATAATGTTGGTAATAACAATATTAAAACTAAAACTATTGCCATCGTTATACACTTACTTTGTGCTTTCTTTAATGCTTCAGCATCTTTTGCTATTAATGCTGGAATTAATGATATCATTGAATTAACTATTGCTATTATTGCTCCTGCTATACTTAAAACTTCAAGCGCAAATTTTAATATTTTAGTAAGATTTTTCCCTAACATTTCTTCACATTTTAAATCTTTATTGCTTATTCCACTATTTGTAAAACCTTTATCCAACCAAGTTCTCGCTTCTTGCATTTCACTTTGCGTCGAAGATATTAAATTGTTTAAAGAACCTTTTTCTTCTTCTGCAATTTCCTCGGCCATACCCAAATGATTAGCAATGCAAGAAACTTGATCATTTGTTATTTCAGGTGCTCCTTTCAAATAATCTTGTAAGAGTTTAGCATAATCAGCATTTGATGTTTGTCCCAATTGACTTTTTCCATATTTATACCACGAGTAATTTTCAGAGTCACTTAAATATTTTCCAGGTGTTGAATTTTTGCCAACACATTTATCAACTGCCAAATAATACATGGTATCTAAAATTGATTCTTTATAAATTTCTGGATTAAGAACATTTTGATTAAGACGTTTGATATAAGAACTACAGTAAAGAGTACTCTTATTTCCATTTTTTGATTTTGCATCAATCGTTCGTTTTAATTTATCATCGATTGAGTCGCGATCTTTTTGGTTCCTTTTTAAAATATCGGCTTCTATGCTATCGTAATCACTACTATTTCCGGAAGCATTATCATCCATTAAAACTTCTTTAATATTATTTTTGATTTTTTTTAAATAAGCATCTATCTCATCTTCGATATATGCATCTCTGCTTATACATAACATTTTTTCAACTGTTGTGTCATGTTCAATCTCATCGGATTTATGAACGCTCTTTTCAGTTTCACCAAATTGAATTTCTCCTCCTATAGACTTTAATTCAACAGTTCCACCTGCAGATGCTACATAATCATGATAATAATAAATATAAAAGTTAGCAAAGTCTGGACATTTTTTATTCTTAAATTTCTTTTTCCAATTTTCTTCAAACCAAATTACAGCATAATGCTTGTCTCTAAAATTAAAACCAGTTCCCAAGCCATCATAAATAGTATACTCATCGTCAGGACCATGATAATAAGCGTTTATTTCTGATTCATCATGCCAACCATCTTGTGAAGTAAATTTAGGTATTATGTTAAAGAAATATCCTTTAAATTTTGCTTCTTTATTATCATCATATTCTAAATAACATGCCGCTACAGCATCCCCAGATTCCCAAGATCTACAATTTTTACCACTGCATAATTTACCGGATTCTTCAAAACTATAAACTCTTTGTAACTTATTGTAACTGCTACAAGTATAATCACCTGCTTTCATATCATGACATGTAGATTTATATGCATCTGCCATTACCGTGGTGCTAAAGCCAAACATCATAAAAAATACAATTATCAATTTAAAAAGTTTTTTCATACTATCCCTACTTTCTACTTATATTTTATAATAAATATTTACTTAAAGCAAATAAAAGAGTAGTCAGTTTTTATCTTAATTATATCTACTCTTTATAATGATATTATTTCATCCAATTAAAACATGTTAAATCATATCCAAATATTTTACCCATAAATGTCAATAATGTTGGTAATAACAATATTAAAACTAAAACTATTGCCATTGTTATACACTTACTTTGTGCCTTCTTTAATGCTTCAGCATCTTTTGCTATTAATGCTGGAATTAATGATATCATTGAATTGACTATCGCTACTATTGCTCCTACTATACTTAAAACTTCAAGTGCAAATTTCAATATTTTAGTAAGATTTTTCCCCAACATTTCTTCACATGTTAAATCTTTTGGATCTATTCCAGGTCCAGTAAAACCCTTATCTAACCAAGTTCTTGCTGCTTGCATATCTCCTTGTGTAGAAGTTACTAAATTACTTGAAGATTTTTTTTCTTCTTCAGCAATTTCCTCTGCCATGTTCAAATAATTTGCAACACAAGAAACTTGATCATTTGTTATTTCAGGTGCTCCTTTTAAATAATTTTGTAAGTATTTAGTATAATCAGTATTTGATGTTTGCCCTAATTGACTTTTTCCACGTTTATACCACGAGTAATTTTCAGAGTCACTTAAATATTTTCCAGGTGTTGAATTTTTGCCAACACATTTATCAACTGCCAAATAATACATGGTATCTAAAATTGATTCTTTATAAATTTCTGGATTAAGAACCTTACCACCTAATCCTTTAGCATAGCCTTCACAATAAATTGAATTATTTTCGCCTTCCTCAGTTTTTTCACTACAATCTTTTCCATATATTTCTTGACAAATATTATTCTGTTTTGATTTTAAATCTGATGAGTTTTCTTCCAATATAGCTTTTTTGATTGCTTCTAAATCACTTTTATTTCCAGAATTATTATTTTCCATTACAATTTTTGCAATATTTTTCTTAATATCATCTAAATATGAATCTATTAAATCTTCAATAACACTGTCTTTACTTATACATAGAAGGGCTGCTTTACTTATTTTATCCTTATCGCCTTCATAATCAGTTACTCCCTCATATTTGTTGCTAAAATGAATTTCACCACCAAAATAATCGTCATGTGATACTTCACTACTAGTACGATATGCATATACATAATGTGATGCAAACTTTGGACATATTTTATCTTTAAAACTATTTTTCCAAGAAGGTTTGAACTTAACTACAGCATAAGTAGCATCGCGGCCTATACCTATTTTATCCTCAATAGCATACATGTCATTAGGTCCATGATAATATGCATTTATTTCCGAATCTTTAAGATAATACAAAGAAGTCTGTTCAGGCCTATATGATTCATAAACAACATGTTTATATCCGAATTTAGGCATAATATTAAAAAAATAACCTTTGAAGTTCGTTTTCTTTGTGTCATTATATTCTAAATAACATGCTGCAACTTCTTCTCCTTCTTTCCAACTGTTGCAATATTTAGAAGAGTCATAATTACAAATCTCACCACCACTTTCGTAACTATAGACTCTTTGCACTGTTGATTTCTCTGCTGTGCATGAATAATTATCAGCTTTCATATCACAAGCATATTCATACGCCATTACCGTACTACTAAACCCAAACATCACTACAAATACTATTAATACTTTTAAAAGTTTTTTCATATCATCCCTACTCTCTGTTAATATTTTATAATAAATATTAATTTAAAGCAAATAAAAAGTAGAGGTTATAACTCTACATTATGATATACATTACTTACATCATCTAAATCATCTAACATAGTAAGTAACTTTTCAAATTTTTCTTTATCTTCTCCACTTAGTGTAACACTATCTTTTGAGAAATATGAAATTTCATCAAGTTCAAATGTTATACCTGGAAATGCTGTTTCTAAAGCTTTTTTTGCATTATTTAAATCTTGTACTTCTGTATAAACAACTATCATATCATTTTCATTTTCAATATCATTAACATCAACATCTGCATTAATTAATGCATCCATCACTTCTTCCTCTGAATGATCTTTTATTCCAATAACTCCTAAATGTTCATACATAAAACTTACTGATCCTTGACTTGCCATTTTAGCACCACATTTATTAAATACAGTCTTAACAAAACTAATTGTTCTATTTGAATTATCAGTAAGACATTTAATAATTAAAGAACTTCCTCCCTGTGCGAATGCTTCATATTCTACTGTTTCATAGTTTTCTGAAATACCTTTCTTTACTTTATCAATATTTCTATTAATAACATCTGCTGGTACTTGTTCTTTTTTAGCTTTTTCAATTACTCTTCTTAATACATCATTACTTGTAGGATCTGGATTTCCTTTAGCTGCTTGATATATTTCCTTTGCATATATTGAATATAATTTTGATTTTTTTGCAGCAGTTGCTGCCATTGCTTTAGCTCTTACTTCATGTGCTCTTCCCATTTTTTATCACTCCTTAATCTAAATTAGTCATTTCATTTATTATTTTAGCATATTCTTTATAGTTTTCAAAACCATTATCTTTATTTTCTAATAAAAATTCTTTAGAATCATCTCTTGCTTGTAATAAGATTTTCATATCTTCATGAAGTTTAGCAACTTTAAATGACATATCACCACTTTGTTTAACACCAAATAAGTCACCTTCACCTCTCATCTCATAATCTTTTTCTGTTATATAAAATCCATCATTTGATTCACATAATACTTGTAATCTCTTACAAGATTCATCTCCTATTAAAACACAAGTTGATTCAAACTCATTTCTTCCTACTCTTCCTCTTAATTGATGAAGTGTTGCAAGACCAAATCTTTCTGCATCATATATCACCATCATAGTAGCATTCTTAACATCAATTCCTACTTCTATTACAGTAGTTGATATTAAGACATCTATTTCTCCACTTTTAAATTCTTCCATTATTTTATCTTTATCTGCTTTTGAAAGTTTTCCATGCAATATAGCAGATTTAACTTCTTTTTTAAAGTACAAATCAATATTTCTTTTTATTTCATTTACAGTAGTTAAATCAATAACATCACTTTCTTCTATTAATGGAGAAACTACATAAACTTGATGATGCTTATCTATTTCTTCTTTCATAAGTTCATAAACACTTACTAAATCTTTTTCACATTTAATAATAGTTTTAATTTCTTTTCTACCTTTAGGTTTAGTTTTAATATTAGATATATCCATATCACCATATATAGTTAATGCAAATGTTCTTGGTATTGGTGTTGCTGACATATAAAGAGTATCTGGTAACAATCCTTTATTTTTTAAATTAGCTCTTTGATTAACACCAAATCTATGTTGTTCATCTGTTATAACAAGACCAAGATTTTTAAATACAACATTTTCACTTAACAAAGCATGAGTTCCAATTATAAAATCAATCTTTCCTTTTTCTAATTTTTCAACTATCTCATCTTTTTCTTTCTTTTTCATACTACCAACTAATAAAGCAACTCTGATATTGGTAGATTCAAGTATTGTTTTAACTGTATCATAATGCTGATATGCTAGTACTTCTGTTGGTGCCATTAAAGCAGTTTGATACTTTGCTAAATGATTTATATATGCAGCTATAATAGATATAATTGTTTTACCAGAACCAACATCTCCCTGTAACATTCTATTCATTCTTTTACTTGAAGTCATATCATTATATATATCTTCTACTGCTTTATTTTGATCATTTGTAAGTTCAAATGGTAATGTTCTTATAAAATCATTAACATCTTCTGGATCAATATTTCTAATATATCCTGTCTTACTTATTTTATTAATTTCTTTTAAATAATTAATTTTAAACATAAATAGAAATAACTCTTCATATTTTAATTTCATTAAAGCTTTTTTAACATCTTCTTGACAAGTAGGATTATGCATTAAATTAACAGCATCTTTCTTAGTAATAAACTTATATTTTTCATTAAGATATGAAGGTACATAATCAACATAATCATCATATTTTAAAAGTGCTTCATTTATTGCTTTTTTTAATGTTTTAGATGTTAAACCACTTGTTAAATGATAAACTGTTTCTATAGAACCTGTTTTAACTTTTTCAAATTTTATATCTGATGCGATTACTGTGTTTTTTAAAGCATCATATTTTCCTATTACTGTTATTGTTGTTCCTGGTTTTAATTGTGTTTTTAGAAATGCTCTATTAAAAATCATTACAGCAATCATTTTTTTATTAGACATTGCTCTAAACATTAAAGATGTCATATTTGCTCTAAAACGTCTTGTTAGTGGTACTGAGTCAACTATACATTCTATTATTACATTTTGTTTATCTTCTGCTGTTTTAATATCATTTAAAACTATTAAATCATGTCTATATGGATAATATGAAACTAAGTCTTCAATAGTATTTATATTAATATTTTTTAAACTTTCTAATGTCTTCGGACCAAGTCCTTTAATAGATGATAATTCTTCCACAGTACACCTCCAAAGTGAAATTCTTTCATATTATATCACATTTTTATGATTTTTTAAATGAAAAAAAGGAATTTTTATAAAAAGGTTTGATATTACAAATCATTTTATCTTGTATGCTGATGAAGACTCTACTTATTAATAATTTTAAAATCAATAAATAATTAAGATTTAGCTAAAAAGTTCAACGTGAGCATTAGCATTATATGTAATTTAATCGCAAGTTTCTGCTCAACTATTTATTACTCTGTAATTAAAAATAGTTAAAAGCATTGCTTATCAAAAAATAAAATGACTAAATCGTCTAGAGTTTAGTCATTAATTTTTATTGAGCGATTTTTTGTAATTTTTCGTTTTATATTTTTTTATAGAACGATTTTTTGTAATTTTTCGTTTTATATTTTTTTATAGAACGATTTTTTGCGATTTTTCGTTTTATGTTTTTTTATAGAACAATTTTTTGCGATTTTTCGTTTTATAGATTATTCTGATAAAAATATATCTACATATTCAAAAAATACAAATATTTGATTTCTACTATAACCGGTTGTTTCTTGTATTATATTAGCAGATTTCAATTCATTTATAACACCATTAACAGTAGATTCAGGCATTTTTAGTGCTTCAGATATCTTTTTTCTTGTTGAATATGGTTCATCGTAAAAATAATCAATAATTTTTTTTGCATTATCGTATTTAACTTTTAAATCTGTTATTTGCATATCTACTTTCTTAGTAAGTTTAACAACTTTTTTAAATTTTTCTTTTGCAATTTTTGCTGTTTCTATTATTCCCTCTAAAAAGAACTTTATCCATCCGATAATATCATTTTTAACTCTAGCATCATTTAATTTTTGATAGTATAAATCTCTATTTTTTTCAAAAAAGAATGATATATATAAACATGGATTATCTAAATATTTTTTACTTTGTAAATATAAAGGAATTAACAATCTGCCAATCCTTCCATTGCCGTCCAAAAATGGATGTATTGATTCAAATTGATAATGAATCATTGCAATCTTAATTAAATCCGGTGTATCAATTTCCTCATTATTTATAAACAATTCTAAATCTTTTAAGCAATCAGCAAGATCTTCCACTAGTGGCGGAACATACACTGCATTTGATGGCATTGTTCCTCCGATCCAGTTTTGTGATATTCTAAATTCTCCAGGTGTCTTTTTTTCTCCCCTAACACCATTTAATAGTATTCTATGTATGTTTCTAATTAATCTATTACATACTGGAAAATTATTATTAATTCTATCAATTCCATAATTAGTTGCTTTAACATAATTTTGAACTTCTTCCCAGTCATCTCTTTTTTCGGGATTTATATCTTGTAAATCTGATAAATCTTCTTCGATACTAGTCTTAGTTCCTTCAATTTTACTTGATTTATTTGCTTCGATTTTTACATGCATTTTAATATATAAATCAACATTGGGAAGTAATAATGAGTATGCATTTAACTCCCCAATTTGTCTATTTGCTTCAGCAAGTAATGCATCTAATTTTGTATCATCCCAACCCCAATTATAATTGATGTTGCTTGGCAAAAAAGCTTTATATCCATTTCCTTGCTTGTATTCACCTGCTTTATATTCTTCTAACTTCATAATCTGCTCCTTTCATTTTTGATTTTGTTTTAGCAATTTACTATAATTGTGTTTATTTTAAACGAATTTTAATTTTTCAAAACACATTTTATATTTTCTATATTTTTATCAATAGCATATAAGTTAACTTTACTATCTTTCATTATTTGTAAATGTTCAATCACATTTTTATCTAAATATTCCTCTCTCATTTTTATCTGTATATACTAATGTACGAATATCTTTTGAATTTTGTGATACTGCGAAATTAAATGGTTCATATTTTGAATTAAATGATTCTGCGTACAAGAAACCATTAAATTCTAATCTATAATTTTTATCAATTTGATATAAATATGGAGATATTTCTTTTAATACATCACATAAGTACACAGGACTATTTATATTTATTTCTAGACTCTTAAACTCTCCTTTAGATTTTCTTATAGCAGTTAAATTTTTTTCCATGTTTTTCATCATTAAAGTGTACACATTAGCACTAAAAGGAATACTTTTTATCTCTTCAAATGAATATCCTATAATCTTTTTTGCTTGTTTTTCACCATCTTTTTCGGAAATTTCAATATATTTTTTTGTTAATGCATTTATATATTTATCTTTTGCTCTTAATGCTAAAAATTCATATAATGGTAACTCCATCCCATGATAATCTAATTTTCTTTTTTTATGTTCTTTTATATAATCAACAGTACTTTTATTAATTGCTGTTGCGATTACATTTGTTCTTGATTGAAAATAATCTAAATTTGGTAATCCAGTATCATCAATTTCAACTGAACCATAACTTATACATGTATCTATTTTACCACTTAATAATGGTAATTCTTTTTCGAAATCAAATAAATCAGGATTATAATTTCTTATTCTTTGAATGATATTTATAAATTTATTTAAATGTTCTGAATCAGAAAAAATTTGAAAAAAATCATCTCTTTCATCATAATTCATAAATTTAAAATTATATGGTGTATTTTTTTTATCACATGCTTCTACAAATTTCTGAGCAAACTCATACATTTTATCTCGTTTAACATTTACAAATAATATATGCTCCATGTTATTAAGTGCATCATTCGCACTAACACCATTGCAAGAATACCATTTTCTATTTTCACTTTTTGAATCCCATCTAAGACTGTGTAGATTAAATACATCTACATCCCTATATGGATTTGCAGATTTTTCTACTTTATTTCCTCTTAAAAAACTATCTACTTCACTCTTAGTACGTAAATAACCACAATGTTCTAAATAATAAATCAATCTTGAAAAACCAGGGCCACCATTTCGACTAATACTATAATCAATTAATCTATCTCGCCAACTATAGAACATGTAAACAAAAAATCTTTCAAAATCATCTTTTTTATAAATTTCATTTTTTTGTTTTATATTTAAAAGTTCATCATAAAAACTTCTACCATCTGTAGACTTTGAATATGATTCAAATACTTTCATCATTATATTTGGATCTTCTAAAGGATTTTGTATTTTATAATACATTGATTCCATATTATCTCCCACTATTATACATTGATTATAACATAGATATTAGAAATATTAAAAAAAATATTTTTTTTATAAAATAAACTTGACAAAACACCACTTTTACTTTAGTATATAGACTTACCAATTCACTATTAGGCGAATTGGTGCTAGTATCACACTAGCCAACCCCTTTTTATTCTTTTTTCCGGACTGTTTCCAGGGGGGACAGTCCTATTTTTATGCATTTTAAAACTAGAGATTAACTCTAGTTTTTTTAGATAGTTACGCTTTTTTCTTCATTAGAACTGTATATAGAAACAAGTTCATCTAATAATTCATTTGCTTTACTTTCTTTATCAAAATTAGCTGCCATAGTAAGTTCATTTTTATTTTTACATACTTCATTATATTTTTCTAAAAAATCTTCTACTTGTTCTTCACTCATACCACAATCTTCAAGCATGAATGAGATTCTATCATCAGACTTTTCTATTTTTCTAGCAACATATTTTCTTGCCATTTGATTTATTACTTCTGGTTCTAAATAAACTCCAGTTGATATATTAGTAACTATTTCTGCCATTAATGCTGACTGATTAGTTGAAGTAACTTCCATTGACATAGCTTTTTCTTCATCCTTTGTTAATCTATTATATTCATCACATAATACACTTGCTTGAAATTTTTTTAATTTATATAATGAGCATAATTCCTCTACATTATATGTTTTAAGCAAATCAATTATTTCTTTCATACTTTCCTCCATTACACTATTAGTATAATATTTTTATTAAAATTATTCAATTTATTTTACTTAAAAAATGTAAACTATTTATTTTCTAAATCTTTAAAGTAATTATATCTTGATTTAGAAGTATTCATATTTTCTTCATATAGTCTTTCATATTCATTTTCGTTTTTAACTTCTAAATTTTTATATCTTAATTCTTTTCTGAACACTGCATCATAATTAGTAAAATCAGGTTCTTTTGAATCAACTGTTAGTTTATCTTCTGTAGGATCATATCTCATAAGTAGATTATAACCTATATCAACAAGCAATTTTTGTTCATCAAGCGAATTAGTAAGTCCCCCATATATTCCCTGCTCTATACATGTACTGTATGCAATGATTAATGATGGTCCATCATGCTCTTTAGCCTCTTTAATTGCCTTAATTGCTTGCATTGGATTTGCTCCCATAGAAATACTTGCTACATATACATTTGGTATAGACATAGCTATTTTGAATAGGTCTTTTTTATTTTCATGTTTTCCACTAGCTGAGAATTCTGCGACTGAACCAATTCTAGTTGATTTTGATTTTTGACCACCTGTATTTGAATACACTTCTGTATCAAGAACCATTATATTGATATTTTCATTACTATGAAGTACATGATCAAGTCCTCCATATCCGATATCATATGCCCAACCATCTCCACCTAGAATCCATACTGATCTACTTGGAATATAATCTAATAATTCTCTTAATTCATTTGGAATATCAGAGTTTGATAATTTATCTTTAATTGCTAAAGTTAAATCATCATCATCCATATTATCTATCCATTCTTTAAATGTTGCTTTTACTTCAGGATCTACCACATCTCTTGTTTCATACATTATTTTTTTAATTCTTTGTCTTGTAGTCTTATATGAATTATATATTCCAAATCCAAATTCAGCATTATCTTCAAATAATGAATTCATCCATGGTATTTTATATGGAGTTAATGGTAAAGATGCACCATAAATAGATGAACATCCAGTAGCGTTAGCTATAACCATATTTTTTCCATAAAGCATAGTTAATATTTTAATGTATCCTGCCTCACCACATCCTGCGCATGCACCAGAAAATTCAAAGTATGGTTTTTGAAATCCTAGTCCTTTAACAGTGTATTTATTAAATGGAGTAATATTATCATGATTTTCAAATAAATAATCTGCTATTTTATCTTTTCTTTCACTATATTTTCCTTCTTCTAATGCTTTTTCTTCGTGTTTACCAGGACATACTTGCATACAAAGTCCACAACCTGTACAGTTAGACTCAGATATCCCTATATAAAAGTTTTTACCCTTTTCGCCAAGACTTTCTATTGTTTCAACTTTATCTATATGTGACTCTATTAATTCATTATCTGTAAGTGAGAATGGTCTTATACATGCATGAGGACATACAAATGCACATTGATTACACTCTATACAATTATCTTTACACCATTTTGGTACAAATTGTGATATTTTTCTCTTATCACTAGAAGCAGTTCCACCTTCAAAAGTACCATCTTTATATTTTTCAAAATCTGATACTGAAAGCATATTACCTCTTAATTTTAACATTTCATCAGTTATATTTTTACTATTATTTTTATCATCTGTAATTGTAAATATTTTATTATCAATTTCTTCTAAATAACTATTTGCTTCATTAATCGCATCTATATTATTTTGAACTATTTTATTTCCTTTAGAAAGATAAGTCTTTTCAACTAACTTTTTAAAGTCATTTAATTCACCACTTGTATATCCAGCGATTTTAATCATATAAGAACACATAATATTATTTATTTTACCTCTTAATGAATACTTATCATTAAGTTCATCTAGATTAGCAATATAAACCTTAATATTTTTATTTAATATTTCTTTTTTATTATCATTATTTATTAACTCATTTAGTTCTTTATCATTTTTATCACTTGATATTAATAATATTCCATCTTTTTTAATATCTTTTAAGCAATAGTATCTATTTAAATATATATCTTTAGATACAACAACAAAATCAGGATTTGTTAAGAAATATGGTGCTTTTATTTTAGATGGACCAACTCTTAAATGAGATATTGTTACTCCTCCACTTTTCTTAGAATCATATTCAAAATATCCCTGAACATAAGTATTGTCTCTTTGTCCTAAAACTTTCATAAAGTTTTTAGAAGCACCAACCATACCATCTGATCCAAAACCATATACTTTAATTTCTTTATAATCTTTTTTAATTTCAATATCTACTGGTTCTAAACTTAAATGAGTAACATCATCATTAATACCAATTGTAAAATTATCTTTTGGTTCATTTAATGAAAGATTTTCAAAAACTGCATTTATATCCTTTAGTGGAACATCTTTAGAAGATAGTCCATATCTACCACCATATACTCTAATGTTTCTTGTTTTAACAGCTTCAATTACATCTAAACATAATGGTTCTTTAACACTACCAGGTTCTTTAGTTCTGTCGAGTACTGCGATTACCTCTGTTGATGCAGGTAATTCTTTTAATAAATATTCTTTAGAAAATGGTCTATATAAATGAACTTCTACCATACCAACTTTATCGCCTCTATTATTTAGTTCATCAACAACACTTCTTATTGTATCACATACACTACCCATCGCAATTATAACTTTAGTAGCATATTTATGACCATAATAATTAAACGGCTTATAGTTTGTTCCAGCTATTTTATTAATTTTTTCCATATTTTTTAAAACTATAGAAGGCATCTTATCATAATAAGTATTTCTAACTTCTGTATTTTGAAAATAAACATCACCTGTTTGTGAAGTACCACGAGTAATTTCTTTTCCTAAGTTTAATGCTCTATTTTTAAATTCATAAACTTTGTTGTAATCAATTAAATTTCTAATTTCTCCTTCATTTACAAGTGAAACTTTGTTAAGTTCATGACTTGTTCTAAATCCATCAAAGAAATGTAAAAAAGGTAAAGATCCATCAATCGCAGATAAATGACTTATTATTGACATATAATATGCATCTTCAACTGAAGATGATGAAAGCATACAAAATCCAGTTTGTCTAGTAGCATATATATCTTGATGATCACCAAATATTGAAAGAGCATGTGTCGCTAAACTTCTTGCCGCTACATGAATAACACATGGAAGCATTTCACCTGCGATTTTATACATTGATGGTATCATCAAAAGAAGTCCCTGAGATGCAGTAAATGTTGTCGCAAGACTTCCTGCTTGTAAAGCACCATGGGTAACTGCAATAGCTCCTGCTTCACTTTGCATTTCTATTACTTTAACAGTATCATCAAATAAATTCTTTTTACCGGTACTGCTCCATTTATCAGTTAAACTTGCCATAGGACTAGCAGGTGTTATTGGATAAATACCACAAACCTCACTAAACAAATAAGAACCCATCGCACAAGCTTCATTACCATCTATAATATAATTTTTTTTCATATCATCACCAAGTATATTATATTACATTTTTAAAATAAAAAAAAGAACTAATATATATTAAAATCATGTTCAATTTTAATTAGTTCTTCAACAGTACAAACAACATTCAATGCATTAATTTTAACACCATTTATTTTATAAAGTGCTTTTTTCTCTTGATTCATTTCCTTTGTGTATTCATTTACAAGTATTTCATTATTTCTTGCATAATATTTTTTGCCATCTATTAAATAACTTAATATTTGAATATTGTATTTTTTAAACTTATAAATATCATTAGAATTTAAATCTTTAAAATATATTAAATGATTATTCTCTTCATATAACTTAGACACATCATAAATGAGTTTCTTTTCATTTTCTGAATCTATATCACTAATATTAAATAAAAAGAATAAACAAAATAAAATAAACAATTTTAATATTAAGTTTTTTATAAGATCACCTAGTATTATTTTGTTTATTTTTTAGTTATATAAAATTCCAATTATTGGCAAATACTTTTAAAATACATTTTATTGTTTATAAATTCATATTCGACTTTATCCTCATCAATTAAATATGATAAATATGCTTTTATAGTTGAACTAATTAAATAATATTGTGTTAAGTTCATTTGTAAACTATATATGTCAAATAAATCTTTAACTATATCTTCTAGTGTAATACTATCTTTACATATTAGTAATATTTTATTAAGTATCTCATTTGTCTTATCTTTATTAAGCTTGATTAAAGAATGAATATCATCTGAAACTTCACCATGAGATGGTACAAAAAGTCCATTTATTTCAGATAACTTATCTAACGAATTAATAAATTCAGATACATTATTCAAATATGAAATATGATATTTATTAATAGTGTTTTCATCAAATAATGAATCACCAATAAAATAAACATTGTCACTTGTCTTTATACCTATCATGTCAAATGAATGACCAGTTAATGTAAAATATTCAAGTCCATCTATGTCAACTAATTTTTCACAATTAGATGGTTTTGCTTCAAAAAATTTATTTCTTAATTCTTTAAATGGATAAGAACCATATAGGTATATGGGTTCAATTATTGGATGATTTGTAATATCACATTCAATTTCAGACGCATAAATCTTACAGTTAGTTCTTGATTGAAGAAAATTGTTACCTCCTGTATGATCAGCATGAGAATGGGTATTAATAATATATTTTATATTCCAATTATTATCATTTATTATTCTTAGTATTTTTCTAGAAACAGATTCATCTAAACCAGAGTCTATTAAAACAACATCAGTATCATTTAATTTATATACACCTATATTAGTATTATTTTTAATATAATAAGTTTTATCACCAAGTTTTATAAGTTCCATATTTCACCTACTAACATGCCTTATTAATACTACAAGTTTTTGATGCATCAAGTGTACATTTAATAACACATTTAAATCTATTATATATTTCTTTTTTATATCAGAAGTAATTTCCATATATAGATCTGTTAATTCATCTATAATATCAGTTCCTTTTTCTTTCACTTCTCCTACTAATATTATAAATTATTGATTTAAAAAAAACAATATTTCCATTATCAAATAAAAAAATATATTTGAGCATTACTCCTATATATTTTTATTCATTTATTTTTTTCTCAAATAATGACATCGCAATTTGACCAATTACTGGTAATTCTGGATTTTCATTATTATTTGCTTTTACTATACCAATGATTATAAGAACTATATATAATCCATATACTATTGTTGAAAAGAATGGAATGTATATAGGAATCATTCTATATATTGCAAATACTGCTGTATAACCAATACCAATAACTATTGCTTGTGCTGCATGAATTTTTGTATTTTTGGTATTATCTTTCATTCCATATAATACAATTAATCCCCCAATCCAAGTTAACACATATGCTAAGATAGCTTTACCTTTCTCACTCACTTTACTTCTCCTCTCATTTTTTTAACCTAATATTCTACTTATAGTATACACGATATAAAATAAAAATTCAATTAATTAATAATTATTGTTGATTTTAAAATAAAAATATGAAATAATTATGTTGAAAATAAACAGTCATATATATTTGAAAAAATGGTTCAAATGTTTCTACCCGTTCCCAAAATTGAATGGACTATGACAGCACTTCATCATGTTTATTCTTTTTATATTTGCTTTTGTAGTCTTACATAGAAAAATGTGTAAGATTTTTTATTTTCAAAAATATAATGGAGGTGTTTTTTTGAAAAAAACAAAAAGAAGCAAATTAGATTCTTTTTTCAACATTAGTAAATATAAATCTAGTGTTAAAATTGAAGTATTTGCAGGAATCACTACTTTTCTTGCGATGGCCTACATACTTACAGTAAACCCAAATAACATTCTTTGGGGTGGTACTTCTGATCCGAGATTTTCTAGCGTATTTATTGCTACCGCTCTTGGAGCTGTTATTGGCACTCTTTTAATGGCATTCTTAGCCAAAATGCCACTTGCCCAAGCACCAGGTATGGGACTTAATGCAATGGTTGGTTCTATAATTGGTGGTGCTATGGGATTTACATTTTCTTATGGAAATGCTATGTCTCTTGTGCTTGTTAGTGGAATAATATTCTTATTATTATCTGTTATTCCATGTGGTAGAGACAAACACGGAAAAAAGATTTCTTTAAGAGAAAAAATATTTGATGGAATGCCAAAAGCAATAAGACTTAGTATTCCAGTAGGCATTGGACTATTCATAGCGTTTATAGGTCTTCAAAACGCTCATATAATCATTGACAATAAATTTACTCTACTACAATTAGTTGACTTTAATAATACAGAATTATGGGCAAAAGGCGGTGTTTGTTGTAGTGCGATTGTTGCTATATTTGGTTTAATAATTATAACAGTACTATCTCATTATAATGTTAAAGGTTCAATAATAATAGGTATACTAGCATCAACTATTCTATCTATTCCATTAGGTGTTGCAAATCTAGACATACTAACTGGTAAAGTAGATGGGATTTCTTGGAAGTTCTGGGAAAATTTTCAAGCATTCTTTAGTGGAGATAACACAGTATTCTTATCATTTATAAAAGGATTTAATTTTCCAGAAGGTTCACTTCTTACATGCATAATGCTTACTATTACATTTGCTATGATTGATATGTTTGATACAATGGGAACTTGTGTCGGATGCTGTCAAAATGCAAACCTTATTGAAAAAGATGGAAAACCATTAAACTACGATAAAATAATGATATCAGATAGTACTGCTACTATGATTGGTGCCGTACTTGGTACTAGTACAGTTACCACATTTGTTGAAAGTGGAACAGGTGTTGCGCAAGGAGGTAAAACTGGCCTTACTGCTTTAGTCGTTGCGATATTATTCTTTTTAGCAATATTCTTATTTCCAATATTTGCTTTTATCCCATCAGCTGCTGCTGCTAGTGCATTAATCTACGTTGGTGTACTAATGATGAAAAATGTAACTAATATTGATTTTGACAATGTTAAAAATGCAGTACCATCATTTATTACAATAATTACTATGATTCTTGGATATTCTATTACTGATGGTATTGGTATGGGTATACTTATGTTCTTTATTATTGATAGCATTATTTATTTATCAGATTTAATTTTATATAAATTTAAAAAGAAAAAAGAAAAACCTAAATCAGAAATTACGATAGTTACTTTGATAGTTGTTGTATTATTCTTAATATACTTTTTAGTTCCAACTATTTTATAACAAAATAAAACATTATCCGAGCGATAATGTTTTTTCATCTTTAAATACAATTCTTTCAAATAAATCATAATATCTATTATTAGCATTTTTACTAAATAACATTTTAATCTTTTCATCATTTGTAATCTCATAATAAGATGATATCAATAATAATTTTATAATAGTATTATTATCCATTTTATTATTAAATACTTCTTCTGTTAAAAAATAAATAATGGTTTTATAAAAAGGTAATCTAAAATCGTCTGCTTGTTCTTTAAGTTCCTCTAACATATTATCAATATTACCATCTTCATATAAGCAAAGACTAGAATTATCTAAAGAATATAATAATCTTTGTCTTTTAACAATTAGTTCACTAGAACCTCCATATTTCAAAACAAACTCATCTATCTTTTTTATTAATGTTAAATAAAATAAATAATCCAATTTTTCATCAGTCACTATAATTCCTGAATCATCATCTATAAATTCATCAGAAACATCATTATCTAAAAAATTATCAGAATCAATATCAGGTATTTGATCAAGAAATTCTTTAAAAAAATAATCAACATCTTCAGAAGTATCTAAACTTCCTGAATATATTTTACTTATTTCCATACCAATTTTTACAGAACTAATATCATTTTTACTAAATAAAGAATATAGATATATATCATATAAAATATCATCTATTTCACGTGGTTCATCACTATCATAATACATACTTTGATACCAAAAATTTAAATTAATTGGATAGTCAATATAATCATCTTGACTCATATTAATAAATTCATTTGACTCATCATAATAACATTCTAATTCAGATCTACTTAATGACTTTAATTTATTAAGAAACAACTCTCTAAATATCATTAAAGACTTAAGTTCTGATAATGCTTTTTTTCTATCTGTTGAAAAAGGTAATTTAATATATTTTTCTTGCAACTGACTTTCAAATAAACTATAACTCATTAAAGTTCCTAAAATAGTATTAATATCTAATATTTTACGACAACTATCATTAAAAAAAACAATTTTAAATCTGGTAGAGACATTAAATTCATCTAAAATGCCTTCTAACATATCATAATCAATTGAATCATCTAATACTAAATTATTGCCATCTAAATATACTATATCTCCATAATCATTAAGTAAGTCATTTAATTTTTCATCAAAATCAAAACTTTCAAATTTAAAATTTCTTTTAATACCCTTTTCATTGTATGCTGGTTCTCCACTATTAAAACTAATCATAAATTCTTTTTTAATACATTCAATATATTTTGATAAAGTTTCTATTTTAATATGTCTTATATTTTCATATTTTGATAAACGTTCTAATGCTAATAAACATAAGTATTCAAAAGGAACTTCCATAAACATCACCTGGCAATTATTCTAACATAATTATACTAAATGTTCTAGTAATATTTTAAAACTTAATGCTATTAATATCAAAGCACCAAATATCTGTGCCTTCTTTTCGTATTTATTACCGAATTTATTTCCTATTACTACTCCTAATGAAGTTAAAATAAATGTAACTATACCAATTATTAATGAAGATATAAGTATATTTGAATCTAAAAAAGCTAAAGTTATTCCTACCGCTAAAGCGTCTATACTAGTCGCAATCGCAAGTGGTAGCAAAGTCATAAAATCTATATCATCATTAAATGAATTATTATTAATATTTCTAAGCATATTTATTCCAATAATCAGTAATATCAAAAATGCAACCCAATGATCAATAGATACAATATATTTCTCAAAAGTATTACCAAGCATATATCCTATAATAGGCATTATTGCTTGAAATATAGCAAAATAGCTTGCTATAAGCACAACATTTTTCTTTGTGATTTTCTTTATAGAAAGACCTTTACAAATACAAACAGCAACTGCATCCATCGCAAGACTAATTCCAATAATAACTAATTCAAAAATATTAATATTTACCATAATTAATTATATTTTTTTATATAAATATTAACACTATTTAATTGTAATTATACTCTTTTAATGATATTATATATATAATAAGGAGTTGGCTAAAATGAGTTCTATTTTATCTTATATGATATTTGGCTTTGCTGTATGTTCAATCTTTTTAGGTTACAACTATTACAGTAAAAATCCCAAGAATCAAAAAAACAAAAGATTTCTTTTATTTTGTATAAGCAGTACAATATGGAGTTTAGGATTTGGTTTTCTAATAATCCAACAAACAACAGACAAAGCATGGTTATATAGAAGTCTTGGTATGATAGGTGTTTTTCCATACATATATTTTGGACTTACATTACTTGGTTATCTAGCAGATTCTACTAGTAAAGAAAAAAAATGGTTAAAATACACTGGACTATTCGGTTTCTTTATTTATCCATTTATAATAGATCCAAAAGTTCAATCATTTGAATTAACTAGTTATGGAATGGCATATAGTTTTATAACTAACTTTTGGGTAACTCTATATAATATCTATTTTATCTTTGTTGTAATTATGATAATTGTAACTATTATAAGATTCAAAAAAAGAACTAATTTAAAAAGGAAAAGAGTTACATTTAGAACAATTGTATTATTTGTAATAATGTTAATAATAGGTGCTTCTTTAGATACAGTGCTTCCAGCATTAGGATTTGTCTCTTTCCCAGGAAGTACAATTACTCAATTCTTTGGAGTATGTTTAATATATAGTGCTCTTAGTTATGAAATGAAAAACTCTACATCAGTAGAAAATATCGCACAATATATATTTCATTTATCTAACTTTCCTATTATAGTTTTCAATTCGCAAAATAAACTATCATTAATAAGTGACAGTGCATGTGATTTTCTTGGTATAACAAAGAATGATACAAATGTCATTATAGAAGATATATTTGATAGTGATGAAGAAATATTAAATGAAAATAATACTGGTAAAGAATATAAATGTAGTTTAAATAATTCAATATGTGAATTATCAATACAAAAAGTTGTAGATAATTATGGTGATATAGTTGGTCATGTAGTTGTTATATATGATTTAACTGAAAAAAGTAAAATGATAACAGAATTAGAAACTGCTAAAATAGAAGCAGAAAATGCAAGTAAAGCAAAAGAAAACTTCTTAGCAAATATATCTCATGAGATTAGAACACCATTAAATGTTGTACTAGGAATGAATGAAATGCTTTATAATGAAACAGACATGAAATTAATAAAAGACTATTCTAGAAATATAGATGAAGCCGGCAAAAGTCTATTAAATACTATAAATGATGTGCTTGATTTTTCTAAAATACAATCAGGAAAACTAGATATTAATAAATCAAATTATAATTTAAAAGAAACTATTTTAAGTACTACTGAATTATTAAGAAAGAAAATTGAAGCAAAAGGATTACAACTAAACGTTGATATTAATGATGAAATACCAGATGTTTTAAACGGTGATAAAATGAGAATTGAGCAAATTCTTCTTAATCTTATGGACAATTCACTTAAATATACAAACGCTGGTAAAATAAAAGTGACAACTGATTATGAAAGTATCGATAAAAATAATGTGAATATTATTATATCAGTTAAAGATACCGGATGTGGAATTACTAATGAAGATAAAAATAATTTATTTACATCATTTAAAAGACTTGAAGAAGATAAAAATAGAATGTTTGAAGGAACTGGTCTTGGTCTTGCGATTACTAAAAAATTAGTAGATGCAATGAACGGTAGTATTTTTGTGGAAAGTGATGTGGGAGTCGGATCATGTTTCAAAGTTACAATTCCTAACTCAATCGTAGAATCAAAAGTAGTACATGATACTGTAAAAGAAGAAAAACCAGCAGATACACTTAATACAAAAGATGAATTAAATATTCCAAATGTTAATATTTTAGCGGTCGATGATAACTCAACAAACTTACTTGTATTCAAAGGATTATTAAAGAAAACTAATGCAAAGATTGATACATGTACTAAAGGAAGTGAAGCATTAGAACTATTTAAAAATAATAATTATGACATAGTATTTTTAGATCATATGATGCCTGAAATGGACGGAGTTGAGGTTCTAAATCATATTAAAGAAATAGAAAAAGATAAAAACACTAATACACCAGTTATAGTATTAACTGCGAATGCCATGGAAGGTTCTAAAGAAGAATATCTTAAATATGGATTTAATGATTATTTATCAAAGCCAGTTAATGGTGCTTCACTAAAAAATATGCTTAAAAAGTTTTTGATAGATAGTAGTAATGCTAATGATGAAAAACAAGATATTAAAAATGAAGAAACAACTGAAGAAACTAAGTCAAATAATCAAAAAGAAGCAAGTCAAAACGAAAATATTATAGAAAAAAACACCGAAATTGAAAGACAATTTATCGATGAGAAAAATGATATTGAAGAAGAAAAACCAAAAGAAGAATCAAAAGTTGAAGAAACTATAAATACTGTAAGAGAATTCATAGAAGACAGAAAAGAAAATGTTAATAACGAGTTAGTACATTGTTTCGAAAGAATTAATAAAATAAAAGATAACAACTTTATTGATTTAGAAGGCTATATCAATGCACTAGAAGAATTCAAAAAAATTTCTAAAGAGAAAGGATTTACTAAATTAGCACAAAGAGCATATGTTCATTTATTAAAATCAAAAGATAAAGACATAGAATATCTTAAAGAACACTTTATAGATTTAGAAAATGAATATAATAAAGTAAAATAAAAAGGTATGATTAAGCATCATACCTTTTTTTAAAACTTCTTGATACAGAAAATGCTCTTTTACCAGGATTTTGATAGTAATTATTATCTTTGTCTGCAAGTTCTTGAAGCACAGTAGAACTCCTTAATATTCTAAAAGCTTTTAACTCTATTCTACTGACATTTGCTTTTGTATATCCAAATATTTTACCAACTTCTTCAAGAGTCCTATATACTCCATCATAAAGTCCATATCTTAATGCTATAATAAGTTTTGATTTTTCATCTAACTTTTTTGATGCAAATAGTTCTCTTCTTATATCATAATTTGTCTCTTTTCTTATAAAGTCATCTGTAAAGCAAGATGTTTTATCATCCACTATAGTATCCATTAATTCACTACTTTCATTGCCATTATTATCATAAACAGTATCAGATAAAGATAAAGCATAATTAGTATAAGATAATACCATCTTTAATTTATCAATACTTAGTTTTGTCATTTTACTAAGTTCCTCTATTGAAGGATTCTTTCCATATGTCTTTTCATATTCATCCATTACACGCTTAACACTTTCAATTTGTTCACTTAATCCATATGGTAAATTCAATGCCCTAGTTTTACTTAAAATTGCTCTTCTTATATATTGTCTAATCCAATAAACTGCATAAGTACTAAATTTAACATCCTTTTTATAATCAAACATATCAACTGCTCGCATTAATCCTAAATTACCTTCTTGTACTAAGTCCAAAAATGATAAGAATCTATTATCATACTTTCTTGCTATAAAAACAACTAATTTTAAATTAGATTCTATGAATAATTTCTTAGCAGACTCATCTGTATGAATTTTTTTAATAAGTATTTTTTCTTGCTCTTCAGTTAATCTTTTTGGTAATTGATCTAAATATAACTTAGTTGAATTTAACTCTTCATCTTTAGCATTTTCAGACCAACTTAAAGCAAATTTTCTATTATGATTAATTTCATAAATAAGTAAAAAATCATCTATAGGATAACAATCATCAAAAATAGTGATATTATTTTCTGAAATATATTTAATTAAATCAGTTAACTTTTTAGATTTAGTTAATATATTAGTTAAAGTTTCAAGATCATACTGAATAGATAAACTATCAAAATAGTTTATAATATTACGTATACTCATGATGACACTTTTTTCATCAGACAAATTTATTTCACTATCTAAATAAACTAGTATTTCCTTCATTTTTCCCCCTATTTAGTAATGATAATCATTCCTATTAGAAATTATATATCTCAAAAACATTCCATAATTTTCTTCATCTATATTTTTAGTAAGTTTATATTCTTTCAAATTTTCATTATTTCTTAAAAATCCTAAAAATCTTAATTCAATTTGTCTTACTCTTTCTTTTGTTATACCTAAGAGTTCCCCTATTTCATCAAGTTGCCAAACTCTACCATCAATAAAACCAAACCTTAATAACATAATTTTTCTATTTCTTTGACCTAACACAGAATCATCAAATAACAAATCAAATGCTTCAGATAATATTATTTTTTTAATAATTGTATCCTCTAAAGTTTCTTTATCCATAGAAATCAAGTCAGCAGTTTTTGATATTTCTTCATCCTTTAATGTTTCGTCTAAAGATACAAATTCTGTAGGTAATTTCTTAATTTCTTCAATATCTTTCATAGAAATATTTGTAAATTTAGACACTTCATCATCTGATAAATCCCCTAATTTACTTTCCAATATTTCTTTAGTTTTATCAATTTTATAAAACATTTGACAACGATGATTTGGAATTTTTATCATTCTTGAATAATTATAAAGATATGATAACATATATCCTCTTATATAAGTAGCGATGTATTTATTAAATTTATACATTTGAGTAGAATCAAATCTTTTAACCGCATTTATTAATCCAATATTTCCTTCTTGTATTAAATCAAAAATTGAAATTCCATCTCTAATACAAGATTTTGCTAGATACACCACAAATCTTAAATTATGTTCAACAATAATATCAATATATTTTTCATCACCATTTATCATTTTAGTTAATGCATCAATTAATTCTTGTTCAGATAAAGGACCTGGTAGTTGAGATACATATAATTTTAGTAAATCAATATCACTATTATTTTTTAAATAAGGTATGTTTTCTTTATCTTTTTTTGAAATATCATATGCCATAAATAGATTTTTCATGTTCTCATCAGCATCTACAAGCAAACTTTTATAATACTTTTTAATAGTTCCAATAATAATACTAATGTCATATGATTTTGAAAATATAGTTAATGCATCATCCAATGTTAAAGTAGTAAAACTATCTTTTAAATACTTAATTAGTTTTTTATAACTTTTTAAAATACTTGAATGAGAATATGTACTTAGACTGTCTATAAATTTTACTACATCATCCATATTTTTCCTCTGTTTTATTTATATTTAATTTCTTAATGCTAGACTGTAAGTTCTAGTTACAGAACTGTCTTTCTTATCTATATCTCTTTCTTCAGGTCTAAATTCTTTTAATGTACCACTATTTCTCAAAGCTCTTAATGCTTTAGCTTCAATTTGTCTTATTCTTTCTCTTGTTACACCAAATACTTTTCCTACTTCTTCCAAAGTTTTAGGTTCACCATCAACAAAACCATATCTATATTGAAGTACTTTTTTTTGTTTTTCATCTATTGCACTTCCATTGAATATTATGTCTTTTAATTGTTCTAAATAAACACCTTTTATTACTTTACCTTCAAAGAACGCATTTTCATCTGCAATAAAAGTACCTAAATCGGATGTGTCTGATTCATTATCAGAGCGTACTTTAGTTTCTAATGATACACAATCATAACCATATTTTTCTATTTTTAAAATTTCTTCAACAGTAAGATTTAATTCATCTGCTATATCTTCTCTAGTAATATCTCTATTTAATTTTAATGCTAGTGACTTTTTTGCTCTATCAACTTTTAATATAAGTTCGTGCATATAAACAGGAACTCTTGCTGTTCTTGAATTATCAGCAATATATCTTGTTATTCTTTGTCTTATCCACCAAGTAGCATAAGTACTGAACTTACAATTTTCACTCTTATCAAATCTATCCGCAGCAATCATAAGACCAATATTACCTTCTTGTATTAAATCATTAAAAGATACACCATGATTAACATACCTTTTAGCAATTGAAACAGCTAATCTTAAATTATGTTCTACTAATATTGATTTAGCTTTTTCATCACCCTGTGATATTCTCTCTGCTAAAGATCTTTCTTCTTCAACTGTCAATAAACGTGGCATACTTGTTAGATATAATTTTAAAGTATCTATATCTGTACTTTTACTTAATTGTGGTGTAATAGAACTATCTTCAAGATATGTATTTTCTTTAAAATCCTTTGATAAATCATTTGCTAAAAATAGATTTTCTATGCTATCAATTGATGTACTACTTACATTTTCATTTTGTACACATTCAATAACATCAACTAATTTACTTGATTTTTTAATCAAAGCTTCAGCATCTTCAAGAGATAATTCTATACCTTCTTTTTTAAAATAACTTACTAATTTGCCAAAATCTCTAATTTTTTCTGATTTGTCAGTATCCTTGAAATTATTTTCAATAAATTTTAATATACTATCAATATTAACTTTTTGTTTTACATTTTCCATAATAAATCCCCTCTTTTATTAAATCATTATTTATAATATTTTTTAGTTCTACTATAACTATTTTTAGAACTACTTTGATATACGTTTCTTGGAACATAATAAGTGATTGGAAAAACCATATCATCTGGTGAATCTAAAACCCTAAATTTCTTAATATTTCTATCACGAGCTAATCTTCTTATTGCTTTCGATTCAATCTGTCTTATTCTTTCTCTAGTTAGATTGTATTTTCTAGCAATTTCCTCTAGGCTTAATGGTCTTTCAACATCTATTCCAAATCTTAAAAATAATATTTCTTTTTGTCTTTTATCTAATGATTTACATTCTAATAATGCTTTTTTAAACTGATTTAAATATTCTTCATCTAATGCATTATCTTCAACATTAACTCTTTTATCTTCAATGAAATCAACTAACTCATCTACATCACTTTCTTGATCATTTATTGGTGCTGATAAGGAAACTGTTTCTGAATCATATTCTCTTAAATCACGTAGTTTTTCTACTGATATACCTAATTCATTTGCCAATTCCTCTTCAGTTGGATTTCTCTGTAAAGTAGAATTAAGTCTTTTTTCAACCGCAGATACTTTATTAAGTAAATCAAATCTATGAGTAGGTATTCTAATTGTTTTTGAATAAGTAGATACCGCTCTTCTAACGGCTTGTCTAATCCACCAAGTAGCATAAGTACTTAGTTTATATCCTTTAGAATAATCAAAGTGCTCAATACCAGTTATTAATCCTATATTTCCCTCTTGAATTAAATCTGCTAAAGGAACTCCTTTATTCATATATCTTTTAGCAATTGAAATTACTAATCTTAGATTACATTCAATAAGTCTATTTTTTGCCTCTTCATTTCCTGCTTGAGCTAACTGTGCATATTTTAGCTCTTCTTCAGGAGTTAATAATGGTGGCAAAGATGATAAATAAACTTTCATTAAATCTAAATCCTTATTAGCAGAATTTCTTACATAATAATCAGATGTATAACTACTACAATAGTAATCCTCAGGTTTTTTAGATAAATCAAATGCTAAAAAGATATTATCTATAGAATCATTATCTTCAGGTAATACAACTTTATTTTCTACTATCGCAGTTACAGTTTCTAATAGTTTATCTGATGAAGATAATAATTTAGATGCGTCTTCATAATTCAAAATAATATCTTTTTTAGATAAATATTTTACTAATTCCTTTATATTTTCAACTGCAGTAGATTTCTTTTTACCAGATACAAACTTTTTATCTATAAAATTTAAAATTGGTTTTAAATCTGTATTTTCAAAAATTATTTCTTTATCCATGGTTCCTCCTTATAACATTCAATTTATTTTACTAATAGTTTATATTTTTTTACTTCAGTACCTTTTCCTTCTGAATGATCAAAATTTCTTATTTTAGTATCGCCGTTTAACTTGTTAAGTCCTTTATTAATTATTTGTCTTACTCTTTCTCTAGTTATACCATACACAGAAGCAACTTCTTCTAATGTTTTAGGTATACCATCATACATACCATATCTTAATGCTATTATTTGTTTTGTTCTATCATCTATTCTAGTACTATTGAAAAATGTTCTTCTAAAATCTCCATAAAATAATTTATCAAGCGCAGATTCCTCTAAATTAGTATTTTCATCACATATAACGTCTTGTAATTCAGCATCTGGATCATTATCACCATTTGATATTTTACTAAATAATGATACTGTTTTTGATCTCGATGTTAACATTTTTAACTCTATAACTTTCTCTACAGGTACACCAACTACGGCAGCTATATCCTCATCAGTATAATTAGGATTATCAGAACTTATTTTTTCCTTAGCTTGTTTTATTTTTAAATTTAATTCATGTTGATGAACAGGTATTCTTATAGTTCTAGAATTATTAGCTAGTGATCTAGTTATAGATTGTTTAATCCACCAAGTAGCATAAGTACTAAATTTAAATCCTTTAGTATAATCAAAATATTCAACTGCTTTCATTAAGCCCAAATTTCCTTCTTGTATTAAATCGCCAAAATTTTCACTACTAGTATATCTTTTAGCTATTGAAACAACTAATCTCAAGTTTCCTTCAATAAGTCTTTGTCTTGCTGCTTCATCATTTTGAGCAATTTTTTTAGCACACTCTACTTCCTCAGAAGGAGTTAATAATGGTGGCAAAGAATCAAAATATACTTTAATTAAATCTAAGTCAGTGCTTCTAGGACTATAATAAGAAACTTTATCATACTCACTATAATCTTCTTCACCATCAATATAAGAAGAATATCCTACTAATAAATTAATAACTGTTTCATTAGACATGAAAACATCAGAATTTTCATTGTTTAAATATTCTAAAACATTACGTAACTTAATTGAACTTTCAACCAATTCTTTTATTGTTTCATCATCTAAAACAATTTTATTTTCATCTAAAAATAGTAAAAGTCCTTTAATATCTTCTACTTTACTTGAATCAGTATCTGCCTTAAAATTAAAGTTTATATACTTAATTACGCTATTATAAGCCTTATTATGCTTTGTTGTTTTTTTCATTTTAACCCCCACTTTTTAATTCGTTAAGATTATATCATATTTAAGTATTTTTGTCAAACTTTTTCGATTTTCAGGCATTAAAAAAGAGAATAAATATTAATTATTCCCTATTATTTATATTTTTATATATTTTATATAGTGAAAATAATGCAAAACCAACTATAGTCATTATAATAATAACAATTATTAGTTTTCCACCTTTATTTGAACTATTGCTTGAAACAAAATCATCAACATTCTCAAACGAAGTACTTATATTTACTATATCATTACTATTTAGTTCAAGATTAACAATTAAACCAGAACCATCATAACTAGAACGATATGCATATTTCTTTGTATTTTTTTCTATTTGACTACCAATATATATGTAATTATAAGTCCTATCTTCTTTTGTCTCTTCATATTCAGGATAAAACAAACTACTAAAAAGTGTAAATGTTTTACCGTTACAA
Source organism: uncultured Bacilli bacterium (assembly GCA_934090685.1). GTDB lineage: Bacteria > Bacillota_I > Bacilli_A > RF39 > UBA660 > CAG-1000. The sequence continues at coordinate 9,039 of CAKOJN010000002.1, read as the reverse complement.
TTAACAATCGCATAAGGTTCTATGTCATTATCATTTATAAATTCTAAATCATTATATTTTATGTACCATCTATTATTAATAGTATATACACCCATAGTATTACTTCTAGTAGTTTCTGTACTTGAAGAGTTAACGTAGTCAGTAATATCTATTTCCTGATTTTCATGAGTTAATGTGCTCAAATATTTATCTATTGCCTTAACATCTTTTGAACTAAATTCATTTTTATCGTAGTCAGAACTTCTGTAAAAAGAAACTATAGTATCTGATACATTTTTATAATATTCATCATTTTTACTAATACCACATCCTGCTAATAAAAGCAAAGATAATAATATAAACAATATTTTTTTCATATTAACCTCCTGCCTTTATAGACATACCACTCTTTAATCCATATATTTTCTCTGTTTGTACAGTTGTTAATCCACCACTATAATTATTATCTGGATAAACTGTTATATGTAAATGAGGTGCCCAACCAGCCGAACCACATGTACTACCAGATGCAGTTCCAGTAAAGCCAATTAGTTCTCCCATCTTAACTCTTTTATTACAACCGTAACTACATCTGTATCTTATTCCACTCATATGTGTCATAAAAAATTTATTCACACGTTTTCCATCAATAGTTATATAACCATCCATTTTTATCGTAACAGTATATGATGTTTCATTACCACTTTTATTGCCTGTGTGTCCCCACTCAGAATATTCAATAACTCCATTAACTGGAGAATATACAGGGGTACCAAAATAAGATGTTATGTCAATTCCGTTATGTTCATAACCAGCATTATATTGGCCATTTGCTGGGGTAGTTGGAATAATAACTTTACCATTTTGATATGTTTTATAATCTGTTAATTGCATTTTAATTGAACTAGTATCTTTAGGCCAAGCACCCAAAGGTTTACCAGTCGCTTTATCCTTAGGAAAAGTATATTTAGACATATTTATATGATTCGGCCAACAGCTAAGCGCTGCGCTAGGATCAGGTTCAACTTTACCATTACAAGTATTTGCTTTACAGGTACCGTCTCCATTCGATGATGAATCAGTTTTCTTTTCAGCATCCATTTTTGCTTTAATTTTTTTATATAAAGTATCTAATCTATTTTTATAATCATTTTTAGTTGTTTCATCTTTAATTTTAGAAAGAGAAATAATCGCATTAGTATAATCACTATAACTCTCAGTCTTTTCTGCTTTAGCAACTAATGTATCTGTGGTTGTTACATATGCCTGTCTTATTCCTTCATCAGTAGCTGAAACCAAACAATTTTTATATCCATTTTCTGTACCCACAGTTTTAATTATTACATTAACAAAAGTTGGTACTAAAAATATAATAACTGCCGCTATCACATTATTAACAAGTTGTTTTTTAGCACTAGCAAGTAAGTCTTCTTCACCAGCTTTAATAGTTCCCATTAAAGTAAGCATACCATTAACTATAAGTATTATTGGTACAATTATTTTAATGAATAATATCACTATATTTATTATTCTAAAAACAGAAAGCACATCACCATTTTGACATAAACTTAATATATTCACTTTAGATCACCTATCTTTTTTAAGTATAACAAAAAAAATATAGTTTTTAAAGTATTAACCTAAAATAGAAGATTAAAAAAAGGACTTACATACTACGTCCTTCATTATATTCTTCATCATCAACACCAAGTTCATCATTTCCAATAGTGCCGTGCATTCTTTCATTATACATTCTACTTTCAATCATCAAATCAATTGGTGGTTCATAATTTGAAACTGTTCTTTTACCAGGCATTTTAATATATTCATCATAACAAGACCAAACTAAATCTTCATTTTTAACTAAATCATCTGCCATAATATTTGAAATATTAATATTTGATGATGCTAATTTTTCCAAATATAATTCAGCTATTTGTTCTATTACTGAATCATTAAAGTCAACCTTATCATTTCCCAACACACTTTCTACATATTTTTTTGCTTCCATAAATATTTCTAAATCATCCATTTCTTTCTCCTCCTATTTTAATTATTTTGGATATATTTTATTAATAGATTCAACACCTAAAAAACTTAATTCTTTATTTAAATAACCTGAATTTATTTTTTCCATTATATATTGTCTACTGTCAGATTTTTTTCTTTCAAAAAAATTTATCATTAAAGTTAAAGTTTGTGTCAAATTTTTTTCCATTTTATTTTGCAAACTAGAATATTTTTCACTCAACATAGCTCCTCTAAAATTCGCCAATTCCATAAAACAGTAATAATATTTATCTAATGCCAATGCTAAATTCAAAAAAGTTGTTGGAAATTGCTTATAAAATGCAATACCATCATTTTCACAATATGGTTTAAGTACTTCAATTCCATTTGTTAAAACTAGTAATTCAACACATAATCTTAACAGTCCACAATCATTTGGTTCATATCCACAAAGAACTGTTAAATAATCAGTTATTCCTTCATCCATCCCTATTAACTTATCTTCATCTTTTGAATTTAACCTTATACCACTATTAAAAGGTTTTTTTCTATTAGAACTTGCTACATGAAATAATTCGTGAATATAAGAACTATCATCACTATAAACTAATTTGTTTCTATCTTTCTTATAATGTCCTATTACACCCATATCAGTAGTTTTAGATACTATTAAATCATTAACATTTTCATCAAGATTACTCGTTGATAAATCATTTAATATTAATAGATTTCTTACTTTTTCTAAAAGTTTACCATTTACTACTTCGTGTACCATAAATTTACTATTAATATCATCAAGTAAACTCACTATAACCCTCCTTTATTAATTGTTTTAATAAAGTCGACCACTCTATTAATTTCTTTATCAGATATATATGGTGTTTGTAATTTAATAAGTTCATTATTTCTACATCTAACAAGCGCAGAACCTTTTTCCTCAAGTAGATCAGATCCCTCTATATTTAAAAAAGTTGCTTGTTTTTTATCAGTTAAATCATAACTCATTATATATGGAAATTTATTAATCATTTTACTTGAAAAATCTTTTTGAATATATGAATTTGTTGCGATTACTAAATGTATTCCTAAAGAAACACCATTATCAATAATTTCATTTATTATTTTATTAATATTTTCATATTCCATTATATCTATTGATTCATCAACAATTATAAATATTTGAGATAATTTATTTTCACTATTTTTATTATGTTCTATAATAGAAGTATTATTTAATAGTTTTTTTCTGTCTTTTAATAATTTTAAAATAAAATTAAGTTTATCAACATCATATTCTTTATCAGTGTCAACCATTAAATGAGGTATCCCATCATACTCACCTAATTCAACCAATTTAGGATCAAAAAACATAAATCTTAATTCATCGGGATTATTTTTAAGTAATAATGTCACTATTAAATTATCTAAAAACATACTTTTACCACTTCCAGTTGTGCCACATATTAATAATGCAGATACACTTTCCATATCAATATAGTATTTTTCATTAGTAGTATCTATTCCTAAAGGAACTGTTAATTTTTTAGATAATTCTTTTTTAAATATCATTTTACTCAAAGAAAAATAATCACTATCTTTGTCAAATAATTCTTCTGTTTTTAGTAAGAATTCTTTAGTAGGTAAAATATTCTCACTACTCATTATCATCACCAATTTAATTTTAACATAGTTAATTTATTAATTCCACTTAACATGAAAAGATAGTGTAAAGTATTTATATAATTAAAAAGAAACTACTTAATCATAGTTTTCCTTTTATTATTTTTTTCAAATAAATATTCATTGCGAGTAATACCATACATTACCAAATCGGTAAGGCCTCCATAGTAATAAAAAGCACCAGATTGTCTTACTCCTTCATACTTAAGACCGATATGTTCCATTACTTTCCATGTGCCTGGATTATCTTTCGCACCACAACTTTCTATTCTATTTAAATTAAGTGTATCAAATGCAAATTCAAGTATTCTTTGAGCTGCTTCTGTAACATAACCACAACCCCATTCATCTTCACGAATCCAATAGTCTATACCTGCAGTTCTCGCTTTTTTATCATGAATATTTAAATAGATACAGCCAAGTATTTTATTATCCTCTTTTTTTACAATTGTCCATCTATAAAAATCTTTATTGTCATATACACTTTCATCAAAGAATTTTCTATTTTTAATTAAGTTATTACCAACTTTAGTCATTCCTAAATATCTTCTCAAATTTGGATTTAATTGTATAAAAAAGAATTCATCAATGTCATCTTTAGTAGTTTTTCTAAATAACAATCTTTCACTTTCTAATAGTATAGTTCCAGTATGATTTATTTCTTCATAATCACAACCACTAATATCAATTTCATTATTAGATATGCTATAATGAGGTCCGTAGTATTCAATTTTACTATCAATAACTCTGATAAATGAATCATTAGGCAAACATATTATAGGTATAATTTCACTAATCCTAAATGACTCTTTTAAAAGTTCGATATTATTAAAATCAAGATGTGGATATATATTAAAATCTACTAAACCAAGACCTTCATAATCATATAATTTCATATCAAAATCTTCATCTTCATATACTACTCTTTTAGATTGATTCATTGATCCAGCACTAACGCCTATTACTAAGTCAATTGTTTTAATTTTATCTTTCAGACCATATTTATTAATTCCCTTCATCTGCAAATACGGACTTCCTCCCATTAAAAATACAATATCAGATGAATTTAACATCTCTTTAGCATCATTAATAGATACGCTTGAATCTACTAAATTAACTTTTTTAAATTTAATACCAATGGTCTCAAAAAATCTCATCATTGCACTTGAATATTTTTTAGATTTTACGATATCATCAAAATCACTTGCTATATAGGTGATAACACTATTATCTTTAATGCTTTTTATCAAACATTCACTTTGCATATCATTAAAACCATTCTCTTTATCTATTCCACTAAATAATATATTTGTCATAGTGCCTCCTTATTTACTTCATTATAACATGCAATACAAAAAAACAAAAGCAGTACGTATTACTACTTTTGATATTTTCTATTAAGCTTTTGACCATTCCCAGGTAAATATTTATCCATGTAATAACCTAATCTATGATCTGATATATTACTAATTATTTTAAATGATTTGATATCTTTGGTTTTAATACAAGTATCTCTAAATTCTGTATAAGTTTTATCTTTCGTACCACATAATGCTTTCATTAAACCATCTTCATTTTTTAAAACTATTAATCTAATAGATTCTCCATCTAATTCACATTCTATTACCATACCTGGATCTACTGAATTAATATCAGAATAATCTTTTTGATTAGTTAAAAGAGGCAAATTTAATAAATAATCTTTTATTGAACCACAATTACCATACAGTCTTTCATCAACTCTATTAGCATATCTATGTGGACGTTTTTTATTAATAGCATAAACTTTTGATAAATCTGCATAATATTTTATTCTACTCATTTCAATTAATACACTATTATTTACTGGATAAACAGTTATTTTATGCATATAAAATTCTTTATCATTGCTTTCAATAATAAGAAAGAAATCATCATCAATTTTGATAATATCACTTTCATCACAATAAAAATCTAAACTTCTAATATAATTTTTGAAATCTTGTGGATAAACGTTATTTCCAGTACAATTATATAATTTTTTTGTTATTTCATTAGTATCTTTTGAAATAAGTGGTACAGGTAAACCACTAATATTAGACTTAGGAAGAATAACAATTTTATCAAATCTTATTAGTTGTCTTGGATAAGTAGTAATTACTTTTTCATTTTCGTTTGTTCTATCAAAATTCAATACCTTAGTAGTACATGGAAAAGCATAGTAATAAGAACCTTTATCCATACATAATAAATAAGGACGAGCTCTATGACTCTTTTTTATACTATTTAATTCTTTTTTATCAAGAGGCATATAAGCCCATGCAATTTCAAAATTATGTTTTTTCTTTTCCATATTATCCCCTCTTTTCAGTGCTACATATTATACTATAAAAGTTTAATTTTTTCAAGTCAAATAAATATATGCTATAATATTAAAGGAGGTTTACAAATGATAAATAGAATAGATTTACACATTCATTCAAATTATTCAGATGGAAAGTTTAGCCCAAAAGAAATAATTGATATGGCAAAACAAAATAATGTAAAATACATTTCAATAACAGATCATGATAATGTAGATGCTTATACTGATAAATTATTTGATTATGCTAATAAAAATAATATTACTTTAATAGCCGGAGTAGAAATATCCACTAAAACAGATAAGTGTGGTATACATGTTTTAGGTTATAACTATGATTTAAATAATAAAGAACTTAAAGATCAATTGTGTAAACTAAGAAATGCTAGACATGACTATTTACGTAAAGTGTCAAACAAACTTAGTAATCTTGGTTTTATTGTTAATACAAATGAACTTGATAAAATAGATTCAGTTACTAAAGGACATATCGCAAATGATGTTGTTAATAACAAAAATAACAAAGAACAACTAATTAAATTTTTTGGACACTTGCCTAATAAAGGTGAATTTATAGAAACAATTATGAATGAGGGTTGTCCTGCGTATGTTAAAAAAGAATCTATCACACCAAAAGAAGCATCAAAATTAATAAAGAATGCAGGTGGTAAGGCTGTACTTGCTCACCCAGTTGCGTATACATACGAAGATAACTTAACAAATGATGACATAGAAAAAATAGTTAAAGAAATGAATCCCGATGGTTTAGAAGCTAATTATATTTATTATAGAAAATGTGAAAATAGAAAAATTAATGAAATAGATAAATGGAAACAATTTGCTAAAGATAATAAATTATTTGAGACTATAGGAAGTGACTTTCATGACTTTAACAACTTGTCTCCAGAAATAGGATTAATTAATGAAAAAATTATCTATGATGAAACTTTTGTTAATAACACCATAGATAATCTAATAAATTAAAGACGAAAGTCTTTTTTTATTTAATTTTTTTTCCGATTATAAAGCCTGTACCTATAGCGCCAGCACTAAGAATAAATTTATAGATTGCATTTTCAGTATCGTTATTTACTGGTTCTTTATTTGTTTTAGAATTTAATGTTTCAAATTGGGCGTACTCACAACTACCATCATCTTTATCTGCTTCAAGATTATAATTTATCGCTTTAGAGTCAGTACAACCATATATGTAATATTCACATGAATCATCGTCTTTATCAGCGTTAGAGTTATAATTTTTAGCATTCGAATCAGTACATCCATAAACATAATACTTACAACTTCCATCATCTTTAGTCGCATCAGAATTGTAATTTTTAGCATTTTTGTCTGTGCAACCATAAACATAAGAATAAGTAGGCGCGCAAGTACAACTAGGACTTAATGTGCCATCTCTACAAATTTGTTTTCCTGAAACATCGCAACCTGCTACTCCACCATGATGTGAACAACAACCACTTTTTGCTTTTACCATGATTGGTAATAAACAAACAGCAAGAAAAATCAATAACAATTTCTTCATACCCATACTTCCTATAAATTAATTTCTATTCAATCATCTTCATGTAACATTTCTTTAAGCATAAATCACTATAATCTTTAATAAAGCTATTCTTCATATATCGCAATATCTTTATTAGTAGTTTTCCAATATAAATAAAATGTGAAAAATTTGTTAGTAAAATAGTAGTCATCGTTCATATAGTTTAAGCAAATTTCTAATTTGAATTTGTCGACACCTTTTATTTCTAATTTTTTCTTTTCCGGATGGGGAACAATTATTGGTTTTTCTCCATCCACACATGAATCATATAATTGTATTCTTTTGTTGCAACTTGAACACACCGCTTCTAAAAATATTTGTTTTTGAGTTTTAACCACATATGGAAGTAATATTCCTTTTGTTAATCTACCAGTATGATACAAATTAAACTCATATGAACCACATGAACATTTTAAATTTCCTATCAAACTTTCCTTATTGTATTTTTCAGTTTCTTCTTTATTAATTTCCAAGTATTTTTTAAAACTTAACTCCATAACTATTCCTTACTTTACATATTTCACTTTATAAAAACTATAAAATTATATAACTATTGTATCAAAAAAATTTATTTTTGTCCTTAAATATTGTTCAAAGTCAATTAAAATTTAAAAATCAGGTAAATTTGAAACAATTATAAATCTTACTCTTTGTCTATTTTTTTTATTTCTTTTGGCAATAAGTCCATTCTTCATAATATAAAATTTAATTAAGAAACTATTATCTTGTTTTATATTTAAATAATTATTAAAATAATTATTTCTTACTAAAGCATTTCTATAATACACTGATTTTTCTTTAAACATAGTATTATTTACATTATATCCAAGTGATACTAAATATTTTTCTATGAATAATGCCGTAATTCTAGTATTGCCTTCTCTGAATGGATGTATTTGCCATATTCTACTAGAGAAATCTACTATATTATTAATTATATCAACTGTATTCATTTCACTATAGTTTTTATTTTTTTCTACATAATATTATTTTAGTTCTTGTTCTACTTCATAAATTGTTTTTCACCTATTACATTTTCTTGTAACAGTTTTTCCAAATATTTTGATGGTTTTAGGTTATCAACTTTTTGAAGTCCGATAGCCATATCCCACTCTTGTTGTTTTACATAGTTTTTAGGTGTTTCTGTTTCAATATAATCATTTATACTTGAATCTAATACTTTTTCAGACATTTTGCACCTCCACTAATAACATTATATCAAAAAAAGTCTTTAACTGTTTATAATTTATCACTTTTTAGTTAAAATAACTTTGATGTTTTGGCAAAATATTACAGCATATTTTAGATTTGTGCACCATAATACAATTAAAATTTTAACTCAAACAAAAATGAGAGCTTTCGCTCTCTTCAGGGGGCATAGCGCAATGGGTAAATCACACCTGTTTAATCCCTTTAAAATCAACGTTTTCAAGACACATAGTTTAAAAATATTTAATCTTGCACA
>CAKOJN010000001.1 GCA_934090685.1 uncultured Bacilli bacterium | reverse complement strand
AAGTGCCAGAAGATGCTTCGACAATTAAAAAAGCACAAGAGATACCAAGTGAAAAAAGTTTTATTGATTTAGATGATGTAACACCAACTATTGAAACTTTTGACTTCAGTAAATTTTCAGAAGAAATTTCACCAACTTTTAGTGCTTCTAACATAATAAAGGATGATCCATCTAAAATAAGATTAAGTAATATAAAAAAACAATATGCATTTTCTGATATTTCAGATGAATTATGTCTTAGTGATATAAAACAAATTAAAAAGTACGGTAATACTTTAGAAGAAGCTTTAGAAAATATTAATAAAACATATGGATATTATTCTCCTCAAGCTGTAACTGCAAGAGCAACAATATTGCAATCAAAAATAGAATTAAATCCTGCTGAGAATTTTAGAAGAGTAAATATGTTTGATAATAATCCAGAAGAATTGATAAAAAAACGTAATTCCTATGTTAATAATCGTGTTCAAGAAGTTTTAAGTATATTTGGCGAGGATAAAAAATATAAATTGTTAACAACTGAAAGTGAATGCGAATTATTTTTTCGTAGAGATATTGAATATTGGGAAAATCTTAAAAATTCCTCAAATCCTTTGGGTTATGTTGGTATGAAAAGTTATACGGGTAGCGATTTTGATTTCATGAATCCATATTTGCGAGAAAAAAGTGATCAATTGAGTAAAGAATTGAAAGAAAATGTAACCGCTTTAGTTTCAGCACTAGATAAAATAGAAATTTCTGATGATTTAATATTATTTAGAGGTACAAATAATTTAGATTATATTCTAAAAAAATATGGATTTGAAGCAGGTGCCACAAAGGAAAATATTAGTCAAATTTGTGGGGGAACAAAAATTATTTCTGATAATGCTTTTCTTAGTACTACTCCAGTTTTTGGAAAAGGTTTTACAAATAAAAAAGTTGTTGAGGTTGTAAGAGTGCCTGCAGGAACAAAGGGATCATTTTTAGGAAAGCATTCGACATATGATAATGAATGTGAATTATTGTTGCAAGTTGGAACAGGTAACAGACAGATTTTGGACGCTGTAGATGTTATCGGAGATCAAATATTTGTATATACTACCATAATTCCATAAGTATAGACAATTAATTAATGGAGGTTAAAAAATGAATTGTGAAGATAAATTTAAAAAAATAACTAGGTTTGATATGGATGAATTTAATGAAGAACCTAAAATTAAAGATATTAATGGAAAAGAATTAACTGCAAAAGAAATTCAAGAATATGCAGAAAATAAGAAAATTCAAGATCAAAGGAATATTGAATACTTACAGGAACATAAAGATGATGCTTTTTTTGAAGATTTGTTTCCCAGGAAAAGAGGATGAATATGAAGAATGATATCATACAATCTAGCATTTATGGTTTTATTGTTGGTGATGCTATGGGTGTTCCGATTGAATTTACTCAAAGAAATTTGAAGAATAATCAACTAAAAGAAATGATTGGATATGGCAGTCACAACGTGCCAGAAGGTACTTGGAGCGATGATACTTCTATGACTCTAGCAACTTTAGATTCTATTCAAGAAAATAGAGGAATAGATTATGAAGATATGATGAAAAAATTTGTCAATTGGTATTTTGAGGCTGACTATACTGCTACAGATACTGTTTTTGATATTGGTAATGCAACTGCTAGAGCATTATCAAAATATGCGAGATCATCTTTAAAGGCAATTGATTGTGGTGGAATAACAGAAAGAGATAACGGAAATGGTTCTTTGATGAGAATGTTACCTGTTTCACTTTATTTAAATTCTCTAGATTATAGTGATGATAAATCGGTTGAAATTATTTCTGATTGTTCTGCTTTGACACATGCTCATGATATAAGTAAACTTGGATGTGTTATTTATAATAGATATTTATATGAATTAATGTCTGGAAAAAATAAGTTTCAAGCATATTATGCGATGTGTAATTTTGATTATCAAAAATATTTTTCGCAAGATGTAATTTATAAATATGAAAGGATTTTATCTAAGAAAATTCATGAAATAAACATAGATGATATTCGTTCTTCTGGTTATGTTGTTAGTACATTAGAGGCAGTAATTTGGTCTATACTTACTACCAATAATTATGAGGAAGCTATTGTTAAATCTATTAATTTAGGAAATGATACAGATACGATTGGTGCTATAACTGGATCTATTGCTGGGTTAATATATGGATATAATAGTATTCCTAAACGATGGTTAGAAAAAATCAAAAAAAGAGAATTGATAGATACACTAATTGAAAAATATAAAAAAAATCTTAATATAGAAAATAAACCTTTATATCATATATAAAAAGGAGATTTATGAAAACGTTTGTTATAGATAATAAAATATTTAATGTAATAGATGAAAAAAATTATAAATTTCACTATATGATTTTAGAAAGGCATAATAAATTATATTTTCTTAAAGAAAACATTTTATCTAATAAATCTTATGAACATGCAATTAATAATGAAATATTTATATTAAGTTTATTAAAAAACAAGCATGTTTCCAATATTGTTGCATATAAAAAAAATAAATATATCTTATATGACTACATTAATGGTGTTACTTTAAATAAAATTAATAATTTTTCTGTTAAAAGCGTTTTGAAAATTATATTATGTACTATAGAGTTACTTATTGAATTAAAAAGTAATGGTTATGTTCATTGTGATATTAAAAGATCAAATATAATGATAGATCATGATAACATTTATTTTATTGATTTTGGAAGTTGTACATTGATTAATGAGAAAGTTTTATTTGCAAGTTTGAATTGTTCTAGTCCTGAATTGTTATCAACAAAAATTGCTAAATATTCTAATGATATTTATTCGTTAGGTATATTAATGTATGAATTGCTTACAAATGTAACATTATATAAGGAAGTTACTTATAATGAAATATTAAATCAAAAGAAAAACAAATTAAAAGATGTAAACAAAATTAGAAATGATGTGAGTATCAAATTAAATAAAATTATTATGAATTGTCTTAGTTTAAATGAAAATGAAAGATATACATTAGAACAATTAAAAGATGTATTAAATGTAATTTATTTAAATGAAAAATAATTTTTGTGTTATAGAAAAAATTATAATTTATTCTAAATAATAAAAAAGTACTAGGCGACTAGTATTTTTTTTCATTTTGTGTTAAAATATATCTACCAATTAACTTTTAAGGAGATGAAAAAAATATGAGTAAAATAAATATAATGAGTTTAGGTGGTCTAAACGAGAATGGAAAGAATTTATATGTAGTTAGTATTAACAATAAAATACTAGTTTTTGATTGTGGTATGAAATATGCACCTGATAAAATGTATGGTGTTGATTATGTTATACCTGATTTTACATATTTAGTTGAAAGGAAAAAAGATATAGTTGGTGTATTTATATCACATCCTCATCATGAGAACATGGGAGCACTTACAGATCTTTTAAAGGTACTTCCTAATGTAAATGTATATGCATCTAAATATACAAGTGAAATTATTAATTATAATTGTGAGGAAGAAAAAGTTAAGATTAAAAATTTACATGTAATACCTGCGAATAAGAAAATAGATTTTAAGGATTTTAGTATATTCCCATTTAGTGTAACTCACAGTAGTCCTGAAACATTAGGATTCTGTGTTAATACTCCTGATGGTGCGATAATATATATGGCTGACTTTGTGATAGATCCAACTATGAAAGGTAACTATGATATGGATTTAGGTAAACTTGCATACATTGGTAAGCAAGGTGTACTTTGTTTAATGGCAGAAAGTGTGTTTGCTGAAAAAAAGGGGCACACTAGTCCTAATCATAAACTTGAAGGATTCTTTAAAAACTTAGTTGATAAGAGTGAGGGAAGAGTTATATTTACTGTATTACCTTTACATATATATACTATTCAAGAGATATTTAATTCTATAAAAGGTAAAAATAGAAAAGTAGTTATTATGGGTAAAGAGTTACATTCAATCGTATCACTTTGTGTTAAGAATGGATACTTAAATATGGAGGATGATGTTATTGGTAATTTAACTGATTTAAAGAGTCCTGATACTATAATATTAATAAGTAATGATAGAGAAGCACCATATTCAAATATTAATAGAATAATAAGTGGTCATGATAAATTTATAGCTCTTGAAAATACTGATACTATATGTTTTGCAGAGCCTAGTTATGATGCTTATGAAAAAACACTTGTTAAAATAATGAATGAACTTGCGATTAAAGGGGTTAATATAGTGACTATTCCTAAGGAAAAAAGTGTAAGACATCATGCTTCTTCTGAAGATTTAATGCTTTTAATCAAACTATTTAATCCTAAATACTATATGCCTATTAAAGGTGAATATAGATATCAAGTTGAGAATGGAAATCTTGCGCTTAGAGTTGGAATGCCTAAAGAAAATATCATTCTTAAAGAAAATGGCGATATAGTTAAATTTGAAGATGGAAAACTAGTTGAATGTTTTGATAGAGTATTTGTAGATGATATTCTAATTGATGGTAAGAGTAGTGAAGATGTTGGTGAATTAGTACTTAAAGATAGAGAACTTTTAAGTAGTAATGGACTTGTACTTATATCAGCAACTCTTAGTAAAAAGGAAAAGAAACTTCTAGTTGGGCCAGAGATTATGACTAGAGGATTTATATATGTTAAAGATAATCTTGATGTAATAGAGGAAGTTAAAAATATAAGTACTGAAATTATAAAAGCAAATACTTTTAGTAATAAATATGCAGATTATGTTAAAATTAGAAATGAAATAAGAGAAAAAGTTGGCTCTTATTTATATAAAGAAACTCAATGTAAACCAGTTATATTAACTGTTATACAAGAGGTTTAGGAGGATTAAAAAATGATTTATTTAGATTATAGTGCGACTACTCCAGTGGATGAGGGAGTACTTGATTCTTATGTAAAGGTAACTCGTGATTATATTGGTAATGCTAATAGTATACACACACTTGGTGTTAGATCAAAAGAGTTATTGATGCAAGCAACTAATCAAATTGCTGATATATTTAATTGTCATCCAAAGGAATTGATATTTACTAGTGGAGCTAGTGAAAGTAATACTACTGCGATTAAGGGAGTTGCATTTAAATATGCATCTCGTGGTAAACATATCATTACATCTAAACTTGAGCATAAAAGTGTTTTAGAAGTAATGGGATTCTTAAGTAATATTGGATATGAAGTATCTTTTGTAAATATTCTTCCTAATGGACAAATAGATTTAAAGGATTTAGAGAGTTTAATTCGTGATGATACTATTCTTGTAAGTATATGTGCAGTTAACTCTGAAACAGGTTTTAAACAACCTCTTAAGACTATTAGACAAATTATTAATAAAAAGAATCCTAATGTAATATTCCATAGTGATTTAACACAAGCTCTTGGTAAAACTAAATTCTATTTAAGTGATCTTGATTTAGCATCATTCTCATCACATAAAATATATGCTCCTAAGGGAATAGGTATTTTGTATAAGAGAAGAGATTTACAAATAGAGACATTAATATATGGTACTACTGAGAATTGTCCTTTTAGAGGTGGGACTCCTGCCTTACCTTTAGTTGTTGCATTTTCTAAAGCTATAAGACTTATGAATGATAATTTTGATAAGAATGTTAAAAAGTGTGAAAAATTAAAGGCAGAATTATTAAAAGGGTTATCTAAATATCCTATTCAAATAAATTCTAATGATCTTTGTGTTCCTCAAATAGTTAATTTTAGTTTACTTAAGATAAAATCTGAGACATTTGTTCATGCTCTTGAGAAGTATGAAGTGTATGTATCTACTACTACTGCTTGTTCTTCACTTGAAGAGAGTGTTGTATTAAAAACAATATCAAATGGAAATAAGGATGTATCAACAACTTCCATTAGAGTTAGTTTATCTCACTTAACTAGTATGGATGATATACATGAATTTCTAAATATATTTGATAAGGTATGGAATGAGTTATTATTAAAATGAAAAGAATAATATTAATAAAATATGGAGAATTAACTACTAAAAAAGATAATAGAGGATTTTTTATAAAGACATTAAGAAAAAATATATTAAATAAATTAACTGACTATAATATTGAAATTAAAGATGACTATTATAGAATGTTTATATATTGTGAAGAGAGTGATATAGATAAAATAATATCTATTCTTAAAAGTATATTTGGAATACATGAAATAGTAATATGTATTAGTTCTACTGATACAAGTATTCTTAATATTAAAAATATTTCTCTTGATATTATGAAAAACAAAGCATTTAAAACTTTTAAAGTTGAAACTAATAGAAGTGATAAATCTTATCCTATTAAATCAATGGAAATAAATAATATTATAGGTGGACACATACTTAAAAATATCAATTGTAAGGTTGATGTGCACAACCCAGACTATTTACTTAATATAGAAATTAGATGTGAAGGCGTATATATTTATGAAGATAGAATTAAAGGTTTAGGAGGATATCCTGTAAGTACTCTTGGACGTGGACTACTAATGTTAAGTGGTGGGATAGACTCACCTGTTGCTGGTTATTTAACTATTAAAAGAGGGGTAGAACTATACTACTTATATTTTGAAAGTAGACCTCATACTAGTATTGAAGCAAGAAATAAAGTGATAGCACTAGCTCGTAAACTAGAAAAATATAATTCAAATGGTAAACTTTTAGTAGTGAACTTTACTAAAATACAAGAAGCTATATATAAAAATCTTGATCCAGATTATCTAATAACAATTATGAGAAGAATGATGTATAGAATTGCTGAAAAGGTTGCTAAAAAGAATAAGTGTTTAGCTATTGTTAATGGTGAGAGCGTAGGTCAAGTGGCAAGTCAAACTTTATCAAGTATACTTTCTGTTAATGATGTTACAAACTTTCCAATATTAAGACCACTTTGTTCTTTTGACAAATTAGATATTATTGATATATCTAAAAAAATAGATACATATGAAACAAGTATACTTCCTTATGAAGATTGCTGTACTGTTTTTGTACCTAAACATCCTGTTATTAATCCTAATTTAAAACATATTTATCATGAAGAGAGTTTATATGATTTTAGTGAGTTATTAGATGAAGCTGTTAATAATATTGAAGTGGTTGATTTAAAAGAAGTTAAAAGTGATTTATTATAGTATTAATTAAAAACTTTAGAGCATAATATTTAATGGTGATATTATGCTTTTAAATAATTATTTTAGTAAAAGAAATAAACTGTTATACAAGATGAAATGTATTAATACAAGAAATGAAGAATATACATCTTTAGAAGATAATGAATATAACAGAATAGAGAAGTTTAAAGATTAATTTGATTATTAATCTTTTTTCTATTATAATAAAGTTGGTGATAGAATGAAAAAGATATATGTTAGTTTATTATTACTTATAGCGTTGTTTGCTTTTATATTTTTTGTAATTGATATTAATTTTAGTGGTAATATTAATAATAATACTGAAATTAAAAAAGATATAAATTATATTGATAATAATTATTTGATTAATTTAGATGATGTTTCATTAAAATATGAAGTTAAATTAAAAAATAATTGTTTTGATTTATTTAACTCATCATTTTATACTGATGAACTTAAATGGGGTACTTATCAAACTATAGTGAGTGATAATAATAACAAAATAAATTATGTTGTGGATATAGAACATGAGAAGGCTAATATATATTTTAATGATAAATTAATATATAGTGGTAAGAGTGGTAAATATGGAATGAATAAACTATGTAAATATGGTAATTATTATATTACAAGTGAAATGATAGAGTTTTATGGTATGATAACTATTATTAAAGATGGTAAAATATTACTTAGATATCATGGAGATTATGAAGTTAATGATGGGGTATTTACTGCATATGAAATGGATTATGATAAAGGTATACTTAAAGTATATGATATAAATCTTGATAACTTTGAATTTAGTAGTACTACTATAGAAAAAGATTATTGTAGTGAAGAGGTAACTAAAAAATATAATAGAAGTTTTTGCTTTGAATAACTTATCTTAAGTTATTCTTTTATTTTGAAGTTTTCTTTGTTATAATAAAGTAGATAAGAAAGAAGGAATTATAATGAAAATATTAAGTGTTAATGCTGGTAGTTCATCATTAAAATTTACTTTAATTGAGTTACCAGATGAAAAAGTAATAATTAGTGGTACTTTTGAAAAAATAGGATTACCTGATAGTTTCTATACTATTAAGTATAATGGTAATAAGGATAAAAAAGAAGTATTATTAAAGGATCATACTGATGCAGTAAAATATCTTCTTGATGAACTAATTAATTATAAAGTTATTGATTCATATGATGATATTGATGGTGTTGGTCATAGACTTGTACATGGAGGAGATAAATATACTGAGAGTGTTATTATTGATGATGATGTACTATCTACAGTTGAAAAATTAGTACCTCTTGCTCCTTTACATAATCCTGCTAATTTAGTTGGTGTTAGAAGTTTTAAAGAAGTGCTTCCAAATACTCCAATGGTTGCTGTATTTGATACTGCATTTCATCAAACAATGGATAAAGAAGAATTCTTGTATGCAGTACCATATGAATGGTATGAAAGATATGGAGTTAGAAGATATGGATTCCATGGAACTAGTCATAGATTCATTTGTGAAAAAATGCATGATATGTTAGGTGAACATAAGAAAATAATTAACTGTCATATTGGTAATGGTGCTAGTATATGTGCTATTAAAAATGGTAAGAGTATTGCTACATCTATGGGATTTACTCCAATTGCTGGTGTAATTATGGGTACTCGTTGTGGGGACATTGATGTTGGATTAATTCCATATGTTATGAGTTCGACTGGTAAAAAGTTTGATGAAGTTATGACTGATTTAAATAAAAAGAGTGGTGTTCTTGGACTTACTGGTGTAAGTAGTGATATGAGAGATGTTGAAGAAGGTTATAATAATAGAGATCCTAGATGCATTACTGCTATAAATATGTATGCTAAGAAAATAGTGGATTATATTGTTATGTATAATGCATTACTTGAAGGAGCAGACTATATTACTTTCACAGCAGGTGTTGGTGAAAACTCTGATGTTATGAGAGATTTAATTATTAAGAGATTAAACTTTATGGGTGTAAAACTTGATCCTGAAAAGAATAGTACTCGTGGTATAGAAGGAATTATTAGTAGTGAAGACTCTACTATTAAAGTATGTGTAATTCCTACTGATGAAGAATTAATGATAGCTAAAGATACATATGATTTGATAAATAAATAGAAAGAAGTAATTATGAATAATATTTATAAAGCAATTTATAATGAAATAAAGAAATATAAGAAAATCTATATAGCAAGACATATTGGGCCTGATCCAGATGCTTTTGGAAGCCAAATGGGACTTAAAGAGTCTATTAAATTAACATTTCCAAGTAAAGAAGTTTATGCAGTTGGAACAACTGTTTCAAAATTTAAATATTTTGGTCATGTTGATAAGGTAACTAATTATGATTATGAAAATTCATTATTAATAGTTGTAGATACACCTGATAATAAAAGAGTAGATATAGATAATTTCTTATCATTTAAAAATGTAGTTAAGATTGATCATCATCCTAAGGTTGATACATTTGGTCCAGTTGAGTTAATTAAGGATAGTGCTAGTTCTGCATCAGAATTAGTATTACTCCTTATTAACAATACTAAACTTAAGATGAATGAAAATATTGCTAGTAATTTATATACCGGTATAGTAAGCGATACTAATAGATTTTTAGTTAATGTTAATTCAGATACATTTTTATTAGTAAGTGAACTTATTAAAAAATATAAATTAGATATAGATAAAATATATAGACAAGTATATAAAAGACCATTATCAGAAATAAGATTACTTGGTTATATAGCATCAACTATAAAAGTAGATAAGTATGGATTTGCTCATTTAGAAATAGATGAAGATGTTATTACTTCTCTTGGAGCAGATATATCTTCTGTATCTAATATGATTAATGACTTTAACAATATTAAAGAAGTTCTTGTATGGGTATTTGTAACTCACGATATAAAGAATAATTTATATAAAGTTAATATTAGAAGTAGAGGACCGGTAATAAATTTAATTGCAGCTAAATATAATGGTGGAGGACATGCTTATGCTAGTGGTGTTAGAACTGATAAAAAAGAAAATATTGATGCTTTATTAAAAGATTTATCTTTATGTTGCAAAGAATATAAAGAAAGTGAGGAAAAATAATGGAAGTAGTTAATGTTGAAGAACCTATTTGTGCGGTTAGAATATCCCAATATCCTGAAGATAAAAAGAATGAATTTCTAATATTAGGTAGAAGTAATGTAGGAAAAAGCAGTTTTATTAATACAATTATTAATAGAAAAAACATGGCTAAGACTAGTTCCAAACCTGGTAAAACTCAAACTATTAATTTCTATCGTATTAATTCACAATTTTATATAGTGGATGTACCTGGATATGGATATGCTCAAACATCTAAAAAACAAATAGAAAAGTTTGGTATTATGATAGAGGAATACCTTAAGAATAGACAAAACTTAAAACATGTATTTTTACTTGTTGACTTTAGACATAAACCAACTGAAGATGATGTTCTAATGTATAAATTTTTAAAATATTATAATTTACCTGTTACAATAGTGACAACTAAATTTGATAAGGTTAATCGTTCTCTTAGAGATAAACAAAATGATTTAATTAAAAAGACTCTTACACCAGCATTAGGAGATGAAATAATTAATTTCTCTAGTGTGACTAAACTAGGTAAAGAAAGAGTTTATGATATCATAGAAAATTATTTTGAAAAATAGTTGAAAAAAAATAGTTTATTTATTATAATGTTAATAGAATAGAGGGTATGATAGTATGAGTAAAAAAGGTTTTACATTGACAGAGTTACTTGTTGTTATAGCAATTATTGGAATAATCGCAGCAATAGCTGTACCTAGTATTTTAACAATAAATAAAAATATTAATAATAGATTATATACTGAAACAGTATCTCACATTGAGAATGCTGCGGAGTTATATGCTAGTAATAATCCAGATATATTTAATGGCGCTACTGAAGTAAAAGTATATGTTTATGAACTTATAAATGGAAATTATTTAAGTGGTGATGCTTCTTGTAATGGACAAGTACAATTAAGTGATTCTAAATTAACAATAAAATATAATGGAAAGTGTTTAACTAATCCAAAAGATAAATCTTCTATGAATGGTGAATATGTTATAGTAAAAAAACAAGCCGCAGGATTTAGTGCTAAATTCCAAGGAGATGCTAAAGAAGATTCTAAAGTTGTTAAAGATTTAGTAAAAACAGTATGTGAGAAGTTTGCAAATGGTGAATTTAAAGGTAAAACTTCAGATGGTAAAATATGCAAGTGTGGAGATAATAATAAATATATAGTTGACTCTAATGATGCAAAAATATTAAATGGAGCTTGTATAATATCTGGTAACGAAAAAAATAATTATTTAAAATATGATGGGGTAATGTTTAGAGTACTTGGTGTATATGATATAGATGGAAATGGAACATTATCTGCTAAAATGATAACAGATCAAACAGTTGAAATTGATTAATCAACTGTTTTTTTTTACGTCAAAATATTGTATAATTTATCTAGGAGATTATTTATGGAAGATGTAATATTTAAATACAAGTTTGGTGATGATATAGAATTTGAACTAAAAGAAAAAGATTTTGTAACAATAGTTGGTAATAATAATGATTTAATAGTTCATACTCTTTTGCATGGTAATAAAAAAGCAGATATAATAATAAATAATAGTAAATTTGAATATAAAACATTACTTAAAATGAGAAGAAATATGAGTATTGTTGTATATAAACATTTAGATATATTCGTAGGTGAAAAAGTAGTTGATGAGATAGTCTATGGACTTGAGAGTTTAGCAATGAAAAAGAATGAGATGAGAGAACTTATAAGTTCATATGCTAGAATGTTTAAATTAGAAGAATTATTAGAAAGAGATCCTAATAGTTTAGGTTCTAGTGATAAAGTTAAAATGAAAATATTATCATCTATGATAATTAAGCCTAAAATATTAGTAATAGATAATGTCATAAGTGAACTTGATTATGAAGATAAACTACTTATTTTTGATATCTTAAAAGATTATTCAAATAGTGGTGGTATTGTTATTAATTTAACAAATGATATAGAAGAGTCTATGTATGGTGATAAAATATATGTTATATATGATAAAAAATTAGTATGTGAAGGTAAAACACTTAGTGTATTAAATGAAGAAAAATTACTTAAAAGACTTGGAATATCACTTCCATTTATAATAGATTTAAATAAATATCTTATGGATTATGGTCTAATTAAGAAATATTATTTAACTAATGAAAAGTTGGTGAATGCATTATGGAAATAGAATTTAATAATGTTAGTTTTATAATAAATAAAGGAACTCCTCTTGAAAAGACTATTCTTGATGATGTATCATTTAAACTTGAAAAAGGTAAAATACATACTATTTTAGGGGCATCTAATAGTGGTAAAACAGCAATCGCAGATTTAATAAATGCTCTTATAGTTCCGAATAGTGGTAGTGTTAGAGTAGGTAAATTCATTAATGATGGTAGAAGAATAAAAGATATTAATGAACTTAGATTTCAAACTGGATATGTATTTAAAAATCCATTTGATATGTTCTTTAATAAAACAGTTAAAAAAGAAATTGAATTTGGAATGAAATATTTTAAATACAAACTAGATAAATTGGAAGTAAGAGCGATTGATTCATTAAAATTAGTTGGTCTTGATGAATCATATCTTAATATGAATCCACTTGATTTAACAGTTGTTGATGCTAAAAAAGTTGCTCTTGCATGTGCTATAATATATAACCCTAAAGTATTAATACTAGATGAGTTTACAACTGGTCTTTCATATACAGATAAGAAAGAATTAACATCTCTTTTAAAGATGTTAAAAAACAAATATAATAAGACAATAATATTACTTACTAAAGATACTGATTATGCTTATCCAATTAGTGATACTGTTCATATATTAAGATTAACTAAACTAGTTAAAAGTGGTGGCAAGGAATTATTTAGAGATACTAAATTATTAAAATCAAATAATCTTGAAGTACCTAAAATAGTTTCATTCATAGAAAAATGTAATAAAAAAGGACATGATATTTCACAGTATACTAATATTCATGATTTAATAAAAGGGGTGTATAGAGATGTATTCTAGAAATTCATTTGGTTCTTATTATCCAATTAACTCAACTATTCATAGATTAAATCCAGTAATGAAACTAATTAATTTTGTAATAACAATATTAGTATTATTACTTAGTAATAACTTACAAATAAATCTATTTGTTTTAACATTAACATTTGTTATGATGCTTTTAAGTTATGTACCATTTAAATATTATTTCAATACATTTTGGTCACTTAGATATATTTATTTGTTCTTAATATTCTTTTTGTATTTTTTAGGTGTTAATTTAAATGATACAGTTTGCTATTTAATTAAACTTGTTGTTGTAATAGAATATTTAAATATACTAGCATTTACTACTAGTCCTAGTGAAAGTGTATATGGTATTGAAAAATTCTTATCTATGTTTAATTTTCTTATGTTACCAGTAAATAAAATAGCTATTAAAATAAATTCTATATTAAGATATTTTCCACTTTTATTAGTAGTAAATTATAAAGCAATTAAAGCACAATCATCAAGAGGAATAGATTATTATAACTCTAATATCTTTGGAAGAATTCATGTATTTTTAAGTTTGCTTTCTAATAGTTTAAGATTAACTAAAACAAAATCAAAGGAACTAGTTTATGCTAGTGAATTAAAACTATTTAGTAATAAAATGTATAGAACAAATTATCAAACTAATAGAGTTGGATTTAATGATTTATTTTTCTTTATGTTTCACTTAGCACTAATATATGCTTGTATAGTAGAGAAAGGACTTTTATGAAATATTTAATTAATTTATCATACAATGGTTCTAAATATTATGGTTATCAAATACAAAAAAATAAGATAACTGTAGAAGGACAAATAGAAAAAGTTTTATCAAAAATATTCAATGGTAATATTAATACTCTTGGTACATCAAGAACAGATAAAGGTGTTCATGCAAATAATCAATATTGTGTCTTTGAAGTAGATAAAGATATTAATACTAGGAATTTAACTCATAGTATGAATTCTATGTTAGATGATTATATTTATATTAAAAAGATAGTTAAAGTTAATGATGAGTTTAATATAAGAAATGTAACTAGAAAAGAATATATTTATAAAATAAATATGGGAGAGTATAATCCTATAGAGGCAGAATATACTTTTCAATATTGTAAAAATATTGATAGAAAATTATTAGATAAATTCATTTGTAAAATAAGTGGAACTCATAATTTTAAGAGTTTTACTTCAGATAAAGATAAAACTAGTTATGAAAGAACTGTATCAGTAGATTATAAAATATCTAATAAAATATTATATTTAAGATTTGAATCAACTGGTTTTTTAAGATATATGATTAGAAATATAGTAGGATTACTTATTGATATAAATAATGGTAAAAAGAGTATTGACGATATTGATAAAATATTTATGTGTGAAAATAGATGCTCACTTGGAGTATGCGCTAGTGGATGTGGTCTTTATTTAAATAAGATTGAATTTGAATAATTCGGTCTTTTATTTTATAAAAAAATATGCTAGAATAATTATATAGAATAGAAAGGTTGTTTTTTGTATGTTAGGAAAGATATTGACTATAACTAAAAATAGTGCGATTGTAGAGGTAAATAAAGAAGCAATTGGTATTAAAGACTTAATTAATTTACATGTAGTATTTGAAGATGATAATAAGAAAATCTTAGGTGAAATAGATTCTATTGAACAAGATAACTTAAAGATTAGTTTTTTAGGTGAACTTACTGATAATGATTTTATTGGTGGTTTAATTAAAAAGCCAAGTATGGATGCTAAGATTAGAATTATTAATCAAGATGAATTAAAGATTCTAACAGGTAGTGAAAATAAAAGTATTAGATTAGGTGTATCACCTTTATATAATGATTTTCCACTTAATGTTAATTTAGATGAATTCTTTTCAAATCATAGTGCTATATTTGGCAATACTGGTAGTGGTAAAACTTATGGTATATGTAGAATAATTCAAAACATATTTCCTGCATCACAAATAATACCTTATAAAGCAAACTTTTTTATATTTGATTCTTATGGTGAATATATAAATGCATTTAAAGATTTAAATAAAAATAACCCATATTATTCATTTAAAGTAATTACTACTAATATGGCAAAAGATTATGAAAAACTTAATATACCAGTATGTTTACTTGATCTTGAAGACGTATTAAATCTACTTGATGCGACTAGTTTCTCTCAAATAGCGATGGTTGAAACAGCACTAGTATATGTTAAGATGTTTGCAAGAAATGATAAAGAAGCAATGGAATTTAAAAACCATATTTTAGCAAAAGCAATAACATCAATTATGTATACTAATCAAACTGCATCTAAAATAAGAGATCAAATCTTTGAAATATTAAGTGAAACAAATACACCAGATTTATCTTTAGACACAGATGTACCTGGTATTGGATTTACTCGTAGATTTAGAAATTGTTTTGATATAGATAGTGAAGGTAGATTTGCTGAGAGAAAAATCATAGCAGATTATATAAATAGTTTTATAGATGATACTAGAAAATGGAATTTTAGTGCAGAAGGAGTATGTTATTCACTTCATGATTTAGAAGTAGCACTTAACTTCACATTATATAGTGAAAGATATTTACTTAATGAATCTATGTATGATAGTGCGATGAGTTTAAAAGTTAAACTACATGATTTAGCAAGTAGAGAAATGGGTAAATTCTTTTCATCAGATGGATATATTAAACTTGAAGATTATATTAGAAAAATACAAATTAATGGTAATAAGAGAAGTCAAATAGTAAACTTTAATTTAGAAGATGTAGATGATAGATTTGCTAGAACTATAGTTAAAATATTTGGAAGAATGTTTATGAAGTTTACTAAAGGACTACAAAATAGAGCAAGTTATCCAATACATATGATACTTGAAGAGGCACATAGATATGTACTTGAAGGTGATGATAAGAAATTATTTGGATATAACATATTTGAAAGAATTGCTAAAGAAGGTAGAAAATATGGCCTTATATTAGATTTAATAACTCAAAGACCAACTGACTTAAACGAAAATGTTATAAGTCAATGTACTAACTTCTTAATATTTAAAATAAATCATCCAGCAGACTTAGATTATATAGCAAAAAGTGTCCCTAATATGAGTGAAGATATTGTTGAAAAACAAAAGACACTACAATCAGGTACTTGTGTAGCATTTGGTAGAATATTTAAAATACCAATGATTGTTAAGATGGAAAAAGCAAGTCCACCACCAACAAGTTCAAACTGTGATATTTATAATAACTGGATGGTAAGATTAAAAGAATAGAAAACGAAAAAAGAAAGGAAGGGTAATTATGTATGATTTTGGTTCTGTTTTTAGAGTAGACACTGATAAAGCAAAATCAATATCTATAAATACATTTAAAGGTAAAAAATATAGAATTAGTATCTTATCAAATGTACTTATAAGATTTGAATATAGTGAAAGTGGAACATTTAATGATTATCCTACCTTTTTTGCATCTAATAGATCTTTTGGAAAACCAAAATATACAGTAGAAGAAGATAATCAAATATTAGTTATAAAAAATGATAATTTTATTTTACAATATTATAAAGAAAAACCTTTTATAGGTAGTAGACTTTCTCCAGATCAAAATCTTAAAGTTACAATAACAGGAAGCGAAAAAACATGGTATTTTAATCATCCAGAAGTAAGAAATTTTAAAGGAAGTGCTTATAGTTTAGATGAAACACGTGGTACTGCTAACTATGAAAAAGGATTATTTTCATTAGATGGATTTACTGCGATTGATGACTCTAAAACACCAGTGCTTTCTAAATTTGGAAATGTTATGGCACCAAATTATAATAATATAGATACATATTTATTTATATATAATAATGATTTTGGAGAAGGTTTAAGAGATTACTTTAATCTAACAGGACTACCATTATTGCCACCAAGATATGCATTCGGAGTATGGTGGAATAAGGATGAAAATTATAGTGAGTTAGATATTCAAAATTTGGTTAATAACTTTAGAAAAAACGAAATACCAATATCTGTATTATTACTTGGAAATTATGCGAGAACTAAGAATAAAAATTCCAATTTAAGTTTTTCATTTGACAAAAATATATTTCCAAATTCATTAAGTCTTAGTGAATATTTAAAAAGAAATAATATTAAACTAGGTGCGACTATTAAAACAGAAGGAGTTTTAAGTAATGAAGAAGTAAATTTTAATGAATTTAGTAAAATATATGGAAAAAATGAGTCAGTAATGTTAAATCCATATGATCCTAAAATGATGGATGCTTTCTTAAAAGGCATAATTAATCCTTTTATAATAAGTGGAGTTGACTTCTTCTTAAATGATGATAACAATCCTAAAAATAGAACAAGAAATTATACAATGAATTATTTCTTATATAATAATTTTTCTAACTTTCAGGGTAAGAGAAATTTCTTATTGTCAAGAAACAATGGTATCGCACCACACAAATACTCTGCATTGTATTCAGGACATACTGTTGTTAGTTGGAAAACATTAAAATTACTCCCATTCTTTAATGCAACTGCGGCGAATATTGGGATTTCTTACTGGAGTCATGATATAGGTGGTTATAAAGATGGTATAGAAGACTCTGAACTTTATATGAGATTTGTACAATTTGGAGTATTTAGTCCAATATTAAGGCTTTCATCAAGAAGTGGTAAATATTATAAAAGAGAACCATGGAGATGGGATGCTAAAACAAATAAAATAGTAAGAGATTATTTAAGACTTAGACATAGATTAATACCCTACTTATATAGTGAAGCAAATAAATATTCTAAGTTTGGTTCACCAATTGTACAACCACTTTATTATAAATATCCTGAAACATATGATGAACCATTATATAAAAATGAATATTACTTTGGAAGTGAATTATTTGTATGTCCAATAGTTGATTACAAAGATAGTGTAATGAATAGAGTTGTACATAAGATATTCTTACCAAATGGAGTATGGTATGACTTTAGAACAGGAAAGAAGTTTATAGGTGGTAAAAGGTATGTCACATTCTATAAAGATGAAGACTACCCAGTATTTGCAAAAACAGGAGCAATAATACCACTTGCTAAAATGGATAATAATATCAATGATACATCTTCTCCTAAAAAATTAGAAATACAAATATTCCCAGGAAGAAGTAATACATATAAACTATATGAAGATGATGGTACATCAAATTTATATAAACAAGGATATAGTTTAACTACTGAAATAAATTATTATTATAAAGAAAATGATTTTTCAGTATCAATTTCACCTCTTGAAGGAAAACAGGGAATTATAACGCAAAAGAGAAGCTATATAATAAGATTCAGAAATACTAAATTTACAGATGGAGTACAAGTATTTGCTAATGAAGTAAATGTACCTTATAGAAGATATACAGATGATACAGACTTTGTTATTGAATTTGATAATATAGATACATCAAGTAAAATATTTGTGTATTGTAAAGGAAAAGATATAGAAATAGATGCAGGAAGAGTAATAAATGAAGACTTAGAAAGTATCATAAATGATTTACAAATAGAAACATCTCTTAAAGAAGAATTAGACAAAATATTATTTAGTGATAAAGATATAAAAGATAAGAGAATTGCTATTAGAAGACTAAAAGGTTTACCAACTATATTTGTTAAAATGTTCTTAAAACTACTTGAATATGTAGCAGAACTATAGTATAATTGAAGCATATTTCAGTTATGAAAAGAGTAGTAAATATGAATATTGTTATAGAAAGTTAGTGGTTGATGTAAACTAATACAATATAATATTGAACTTGCTTTTTTAGAAATAACGTATATTGGCGTTAACAATTAAAGAGCATGATAAGTCATGAATTAAGGTGGTACCGCGGAACACTCCGTCCTTAGTTTATGACTTTTTTATTTTAAGGAGGACTCATGGAAAAAGTATTAGGATTCTTTTTAGATTTAGTAGGTATATTTATAATTATATATTTAGTGTATACAATATTCTTTAATAGAAAAAGAAAAGCTTATAAATCCCTGAAAAAGAATGATGAAATAAAACTATTTATAGCAAAGTATGACTTAGATATGAGAAAAACAGAATATAAAAAAGTATTAAGAGCAATAACAATTATAAATTCATTTATACTTGCATTTACTACTTCATTAGTAATAAGAATAAATGGTTTTATGATGTCATTAATAGTAGGATTTGCAACTATTATGATACTTATATATTCTTTATATGAAATTACTGGAAATTATTTTAAAAGAAAAGAGGATGATAAAAATGTATGATTTTAAAGAAATAGAAAAAAAATGGCAAGATAGATGGATAAAAGAAAAATGCTTTGAAGCAGATAATAAAAGTACAAAGGAAAAGTATTATTTATTAGTAGAGTTTCCTTATCCAAGTGGTAGTGGTTTACATGTAGGGCATGTAAGAAGTTATACTGCGCTTGATTCAATGGCAAGATTAAAAAGAATGCAGGGATATAATGTACTTTTTCCAATGGGATGGGATGCTTTTGGTTCACCAGCAGAACAATATGCTATAAAGAATCATGTATACCCAGCTAATATGGTTAAAGATTGTATTAAGACATTTAAATCACAATTAATGAAATTAGGTTATTCATTTGATTGGTCAAGAGAGTTTGCTACAACTGATCCAGAATATTATAAATGGACTCAATGGCAATTCTTACAATTCTATAAAAAAGGTATGGCATATAAAGCAGAAAAAGAAATCAATTGGTGTCCTAAATGTTTAACAGGTCTTTCTAATGAAGATGCTGAAGGTGGAGTATGTGAAAGATGTGGTACTAAAACAGAAAAGAAATTAAAGAGTCAATGGATGCTTAGAATGAGTGATTATGCTCAAAGATTATTAGATGGGCTAGATAAAACAGAGTTTTTAGATAAAATTAAAGTTGCTCAAACTAACTGGATAGGTAGAAGTGAAGGAGCAGAAGTTGATTTTAAAATAGATGGTACTGATGATAAATTAACTGTATTTACAACAAGACCTGATACTTTATATGGAGTTACATTTATGGTTATGTCTCCAGAACATAAGTATTTAGAAAAATATGAAAGTAAAATATCTAATATAGATGAAGTTCATAAATATCAAGAATATGCTAAGAGTAAAACTGATATTGAAAGAACAGACCTAACTAAAGAAAAAACTGGTGTTAAATTAGAAGGCTTAGAAGCAATAAATCCTGTTAATGATAAAAAAATAGAAATATGGATTAGTGACTATGTACTTTCAAGTTATGGAACTGGCGCTATTATGGCAGTACCTGCTCATGATGAAAGAGATTATGAATTTGCAACTAAGTTTAATATACCTATCATTGAGGTAATAAAAGGAGGGGACATTTCAAAAGAAGCATATACTGGTGATGGTGAAATGATAAACTCTGGAGTACTTAATGGTATGACTAATAAAAAAGATTCTATTAAGAAAATGATAGAATTCTTAGAAGACAAAAAAATTGGTAAAAAGAAAATAAATTATAGATTGCAAGATTGGATATTTAGTAGACAAAGATTCTGGGGTGAACCAATACCAATGATACATTGTGAAAAATGTGGTTGGGTACCAGTACCTGAAAATGAACTTCCATTAGTTCTTCCAGATGTACCATCATATGAACCTACTGAAAATGGAGAAAGCCCACTTGCTAATGTAGAAGAATGGGTAAACACAACATGTCCTAATTGTGGTGGACATGCCACTAGAGAAACTGATACTATGCCAAACTGGGCAGGATCTTCATGGTATTGGTTAAGATTTATGGATCCACATAATGATAAAGAATTTGCAAGTAAAGAAGCACTTAAATATTGGGGCATGGTAGACTATTATAATGGTGGTATGGAACATGCAACAAGACATTTATTATATGCAAGATTTTGGCATGAATTTTTATATGATGAAGGCTTAGTACCTACTGAAGAACCTTTTAAGAAAAGAGTTTCTCATGGAATGATATTAGGTGATAATGGTATCAAGATGAGTAAATCAAAAGGTAATGTAGTTAATCCTGATGATATGGTTAATCTTTATGGAGCAGATGCATTAAGAGTATATGAAATGTTTATTGGAGATTATTCAAAAGATGCATCATGGAGTGAAAATGGTCTTAAAGGATGTAAGAGATTTTTAGATAAAGTTTATAGACTTAAAGACAAAGTAAGTGAAAGTAATGAATATACAAGTGATTTAGAAATATTAATAAATAAAACAATTAAGAAAGTAAATGAAGATATTAATACAATGAATTATAATACTGCAGTATCAGCATTAATGATACTTGCTAATGCTTATGAAAGTCATGATAGTATTTCTAAAAAAGATTATAGAGTAATGTTGCAATTATTAAATCCAATTGCTCCTCATATAACAGAAGAATTAAATGAAATGTTAGAATTAGGAAAACCATTCTATGAAAGCGAAATGTTAGTTTATGATAAAAATAAAATAAAAGATGATACTGTTAAAATAGCATGTTCTGTTAATGGTAAATTAAGAGCAACATTTGAAACAAGTATTGATACATCGAAAGAAGAATTATTAAAACTAGCTTACGCTCAAGAAAATGTTCAAAATCATATTAATGGAAAAGAAGTAATTAAGGAAATAGTTGTGCCAAATAAGATAGTTAATATCGTAGTAAAATAGAGAGAAATCTCTATTTTTAATTTTCTTTAAAAAGTTTTCAAAAAAAGAAGTGTTTTTTAAATTTATGACTAATTATTATAATAGGAGGATAAAAACATGGATTATTATAAAGAAATAAAAAACAAAATAATTGATAATGAAACATATGAGAAAGTAAAAGATTACTCAAAAGAAAGGCATAGAGTAATAACATATTATGAAATAGGTAAGTTACTAAATGAAGCAGGTAAAAAGTATGAATCAAATATTATTAAGCAATATTCTAAAAAATTAGTGATAGAAGTGGGTACAAAATATAATGAAAGAACACTTAGA
Source organism: uncultured Bacilli bacterium (assembly GCA_934090685.1). Lineage (GTDB taxonomy): Bacteria > Bacillota_I > Bacilli_A > RF39 > UBA660 > CAG-1000. The sequence continues at coordinate 197,147 of CAKOJN010000001.1, read as the reverse complement.
AGAATGAGACAATTGTATTTACTCTTTAAAAAACAAAAATGGTCGACAGTGTCGACCAAATTGAGTTGGAGTCATTATTCTGAGTTGCTATCAATAAAAAATGATGATAAATTATCCTATTATCTTAACTTGTCTATTATTCAAAATATTGGAGTAAGAGAATTAAGAGAAAAAATCAAATCCAAAGAATACGAAAGATTACCAGATGAAACAAAGAATAAAATAATTAAAGAAGAAAAACTCGAAGTAAAAGATTTAGTACCAAATCCAATATTAATAAAGAATAAAAATAATATAGAAATAATAACAGAAAAAGTATTACATAACTTAATATTAGAAGACATTGAAACTTTTATGAGGGAACTTGGTAATAATTTTAGTTTTATAGGAAGTGAGTATAAAATAAAAATAGGAGATACATATCACAAGATAGACTTATTGCTTTTTAATATTAAATATAATGCCTATGTAGTAGTAGAACTTAAGGTAAGTGAATTTAAAGTAGAATATATTTCACAAGTACAAAAGTATATGAATTATATAGATAAAAATATTAAAGAAATAAGTAATAATAGTACTATAGGCATCTTAATATGTAAGAGGGAAAATAAATATGTAATAGAGTATTGTTCTGATGAAAGAATTGTTGTTAGAAAGTATGTATTAACATAATTATTAAATTAATGAAATGAAAAACATTTAAATTATTAAACTATTTGTATAAAGTTTGCATTTTATATGAAATATTTGTATAATTAGATAGAGGTGTAGAGATGATAGGATTTTATAATTATACTGTATTATTAACATACTTAGGATTTTCATCATCTGTATTAGGTATTATACTTGCAATGACAGGTCATACTTTTGCAGCAATATTTTGTTTGATGTTTTCTGGTTTGTGCGATATGTTTGATGGAAAGGTTGCTAGAACTAAAAAGAATAGAACTAATGATGAAAGACAATTTGGGATACAACTTGATAGTTTATCTGATTTAGTTTGTTTTGGTATATTGCCTTCTGTTATTGGTTTTAAAATAGGACTTAAAGAACCATATATGTTAATCGTTTTGGTGTTTTATTCACTTGCTGCTTTAATAAGACTTGCATATTTTAATGTTTTAGAAATAAATAGAAATAGTAGTGAGCCTGTTGTTAATTATACTGGTTTACCTGTTACATCTGCTGCTTTAGTATTTCCATTTATATATATATTCAAAAAGCTTTTAGGTAAATATTTTGCTTTAGTATATGGGTTAATACTTTTAATAGTTGGTATACTTTTTATATCTAAAATTAAGATTAAAAAACCTAATATTAAAGTTATGATTTCATTTATTGTTATAGGGGTTATAGAGATATTATTAATAATCTCTGTATGTAAGTTATTATGATATATATATGTCGTGAAAGAAACAGTAAAGATAATATTATAACTAAGTCAGGACGATCTCTTGATTTTTTTTACTGTACATTTATTGGAAGATTATTACTTAAGATAGTTATAAGTAAACCTATTAGTGATTTAGGTGGTCTATATATGAATAGTAGATTTTCTAAGATTAAAATAAATAGATTTATTGATAAGAATGATATTAATACATTTGAATATGATGATAAGAAATATAAATCTTATAATGATTTTTTTACAAGAAAAGTTATTAGTTGTAAAAGACCTATTATGAGTAATAAAAATGCACTAATATCACCTTGTGATGGGAAGGTACTTGCGTATACTATTAATGATGATTTAACACTTAAAATTAAAGATTCTTATTATAGTATTGATACTTTAGTAAATGAAAGTATTATGGAAGAATATAAAGGAGGAACTGCTTTAGTATTTAGGCTTTCTACTGATAATTATCATAGATACTGTTATATTGATTCTGGTACTAAAGGGAAAAATTATCATATTAAAGGTGTGTTTCATACAGTACAACCAATATCATTAAAAAACTATAATTTTTTTAAGACAAATTCTCGTGAATATACAATTTTAAATACAAATAACTTTGATAAAGTTATACAAGTTGAAGTTGGTGCTTTAATGGTAGGTAGAATTAAAAATAATCATGAAGAATACGAATATAAGAAAGGGGAAGAAAAAGGATATTTTGAGTTTGGTGGTTCTACTATAGTTTTACTGTTTAAAAAAGGAGTTGTAACTCTTGATAAAGATATCATAGAAAACTCAAAAGAGAATATAGAAACTATTGTCAAATATGGGGAAAAAATAGGTAAAAACACCTTTATAACTAAAGTTAAGAGTACTATAAAATCCATTGTTAAATAACTATTAATTTTTTTGTAATTAATAGTTTTATTTTTTATATTTTTAAGTTATAATTTTATTATAGGAGGTAACATGAAAAAGTATATTAAGATAATTTTATTATTTAGTTTAAGTGTTATATTATTTGGGTGTGATAAAAAAGAAGATACATTAGTTATGGTAACTGAAGCAGGTTTTGAACCGTATGAATATATAGTAGGTAATAATGAAATAGTTGGTGTTGATGTTGATATTGCTCGCGAAATAGCAAAAGAAGTAGGAAAAAAATTAGAAGTTAAAAATGTATTTTTTGATTCGATTATTAATGAACTTAATAGTGGTAAAGCAGATTTTGCTGCGGCTGGTATGAGCGTTACTGAAGAAAGAAAAAAAGAAGTTGATTTTTCACTTGAATATATTACCAGTAAACAAGTAATAGTTGTTAATAAGAATAATAATTCTATTAAGACAAAAGATGATTTAAATAATAAAACAGTATCTGTACAGGGTGGAACTGTTGGTGAAACATATGTAAGTAAAAATTTCAAAAATGCAAAAGTTGTAATTCAAAAGAAATTTTTATCAGCAGCAGAAGATGTTAAGACTAATAAATCAGATTGTATAGTTATGGATGAATTACCTGCTAAAGAATTAGTATCTAAAAATCCAACTCTTACAATATTAGATATAGAATTAGTTACTGATAAATATGCTATTGCTGTTAAAAAAGGAAATACAAAATTATTAAATACAATAAATAAAGTATTAGATAGATTAATGAAAGAAGGTAAAATAGAAGAATATGTAATTAATCATACTTCTTAAGTATTTATGAAAATATTTATAGATGAAATAATAAAATGGTTTATAAGCGTATATGAAAGTTTTTATAATTCAGTCATATTTGAAAATAGATATGAAATGATTTTGGATGGTTTAGAAAATACAATTATATTATCGTTTGGTGCTTTATTAATAGGGATTACAATTGGATTTTTAATATCTATAATAAGATATACTAATAATCATACTGGTAAGTTTAAAGTATTAAATTTTATTGGAAAAACTTATGTTACTATTATTAGGGGAACCCCATCTGTTTTACAACTTATGATTATGTATTATGTTATATTTAAAACTAGTAGTATAAATTCAATAATAATAGGTATGCTTGCTTTTGGTATAAATTCAGGAGCTTATTGTTCTGAAATATTAAGAAGTGGTTTTGATAGTGTAGATGATGGTCAATTAGAAGCAGGTCTTGCATTAGGATTAACATTTAGTCAAACATTAAAATCAATAATAATACCACAAGCAATTAGAGTAAGTTTACCATCATTAGGAAATGAATTTGTAACATTAGTAAAAGAAACTGCGATTGCAGGATATATTGGAATAATGGATCTAACTAAGGCATCTGATATTATCGCATCAAGAACATATGATTATTTCTTCCCATTAATTCTAATCGCAATTATTTATTTAATTATTACTGGACTTCTAAGTAAATTAATGAAAACTTTAGAAAGGAAGTTAGCAAGATAATGATAAAGATAGATAAAATATCAAAGAAATTTGATAAAAAGAAAATATTTAATAAAATAAGTTTTGATATTAATGATAATGAGAAATTACTTATAATAGGGCCTTCTGGTTGTGGTAAAACTACATTAATAAGATGTATTAATGGATTAGAAAAAATAGATAGTGGTAATATATATTTAAACGATGTTAATGTCAAAAATATTGATAAAGTATATCTTAAAAATAAAATAGGTATGGTATTTCAAAATTATAATTTATTTCCACATTTAACAGTTGGAGAAAATATTGCTTTAGCACCTACAATATTAAAATTAGGAACTAAAAAGGAAATAAATAATACTGTGCGTGAATTATTAGAAAAAGTAAATATTTTAGATAAAATAAATGAATATCCTAAAAAATTAAGTGGTGGTGAGAAACAAAGAGTTGCTATAGCAAGAGCACTTGCAACTAAACCAGAAATTATATTATTAGATGAACCAACATCTGCATTAGATCCTGGTACTATAAATGATTTATTAGAATTATTAAATGAACTTTCTAAGACAACAACTATAGTAGTAGTCTCACATGATATGGATTTAATAAAGAATTATGCTGATAAGGTGTTATTCTTAAAAGATGGTGAAATTGTAAAATATGGAGCACCAAAAGAAATACTAAGTAGTGATGATGAAATAGTAAAAGAATTTTTAGGAAAGGATTAATATTATGAAAAGAAAAGGATTCACATTAGTAGAGTTACTAGCAGTAATCGCAATATTAGCAATACTTGTTATAATAGCATTACCAAACGTACTAAAGATGTTTAATGATTCTAAAAAGAATGCATTTATGGTACAAGCAAGAAAGACAGCAAATGTTGCTCAAGAGCATACAGTATTATCAAACGATAAGACATTTGATTGTAATAGTCTTTTAACAGGACAAAAGTTTAAAGATTGTACTGCTACAGTAGATAAAAACAATCAAGTATCAGTAGATGTACTAGGAAGTGGTGCATATGAACACTTTTTAATGGTAGATGTAACACCAAACGCTGACTCAGGTACATTTGTTGACTTATCAAAGTTGAATACAATAGAAACAGAAAAAGAATTTAAAGAGTCATTAGTAAAGAATAATAAAATAAATGAACCAACATTTAAACAAATGACAGCAGATGAACTAGTTAATATTCAATCTAAATTTAGTATCCTAACTGATGAAGATAAACAAAAATATAAAGATGAATATAATGATTTATTAAAAAACATTAAAATAGAAAATAACTTAATTAAAAATACTTCATCAGAGCGGATAGATTTCGCAGCAACTATGACATTACCAGCAGGAAAATATAAAATAGTGTATAAATTAAATGATTTAGATTCGGACTATCCTATTGTAACAGATGATATTATTAGTAAATTGGACAGCATGAGTTCCTCTGAATATTTAAATTCATTGTTTACTGAATATTCTATTAGTGATGATAAGAATGCATTAACTGGCACAATAAGTATTTCAAAAGATACAAAGTATTATTTGTTTGGGGAGATTTATGAAAATGGAACAGGGCCTGAAATAACAATAGAGAGAATGATACCTGATTTTTCTATTAATGGCAAAGAAAATATTGAATTATCGCTAACAGAAGTATCAAGCTATAAAGATGCAGGAGTGTCATATAATGGTAAAACTCTAACTGGAAATGATGTATATACTTATACTAATTTAAAAGATAAAGAAGGAGATTATAAATACATATATGTAGTTAAAACAAATCAAGGAGTTAAAGTATTAAGAAGATATCTTTCAGTAGTGAATTATACAAGTGAAAAATGTTTTGAATTTAATGAAGAAAATCAAATAATAGAACAATATTATTATTTTGAAAATAATGTATCAGGTGGTAAAAAGTGTCCGATGGATGTTGTTATACCTAAAAAAATATCAGGAGTACAGGTTAAGGCTATAGGATGGAATGCATTTGGATATGGTTGTAAAGGAGATGTTGTACAACCAACATCTTTTACAAATAATAAGTATGAAATAAAACCAATGAGGATGAAGTCGTGTCCTGGCATCGGTATCACATCTGTTATATTACCAGAAGGATTAGAATTTATTGGTTATGGAGCTTTTTATCAAAACAATCTAAAAACAGTAACAATACCATCTACTGTTACTCGGATATATGGTATGGCTTTTGCTAGTAATCAATTACAATCAGTTATATTTAAAGGTGATAAAAGTAAAATTGACATTCATTGTGAAGCCTTTAAAGGAGAAAAGCATTCTGACTCTGTTAATGCCTTATCTGGATTATGTAAATAATAAAATCAAAATAAAATATCTTAGTTGAAATTACTAAGATATTTTTTATATGCATTAATTGCTGTTTTATCAAGTGATTCATATTTTAATTTTTTTGATTCACAAACTTTTTTTAAGAAGTAATCTAATAGATATGGATTTCTAATAAATAGGGGACCTATTAAATGAGCAGCATAAACATTTTTATAATTAAATCCTTCATTATTATTAGTTCCATCGTTTGAATATTTTATATCTGTTTTAAATATTGGCGTGTCTATATCACTTATAATATCGCATCTATTTTGAAAACCTATTACTTTATGTTTTATTAAATTAGTTGTGCATATTACTTCTCCAACTATTCTATCACTAGAGGCATTTTTAAAGGTACTTTTAGTTAAATAATTACTTTTATAGTCAAATATGTTAAGTGCATCTATTTCACTCTTATTATCATTTATTTTACTTCCAAATAAGCACATAGCATTACCTGTTAAAAACATATATTTATCATTATCAATATAATTAATTAAATCTTTTCTTCTTTTTAATATATCGTTAAGTGCTAATAATAAATTTTCTTCTGATCCTTGTCCAATATATACAATATCATATTTTTCAAAATCTATCTGATCATTAATTGTTTTTAAATCTACTTTAACTTTAATGTTATTTAATTCTAAGTTATGTACGATTGCTCTTAAATTAGCATTTTCTCCATATAGGTTTAGAAGATCATAATATAAATGCAATACATTAATCATTATTTTCCTCCTTTATAATTCTTTTTAGTTCGATTTCTTTATCAAAACATACCATTGAATATATTTTACCTTCTGTTTTAGTTTTAATAGTTTTACTTAAATTATTAATATCTTCTACTAGTAATAATTTATCTTTACTAATACCTGCATATTCCATTCTAAGTTTCATATCATAACAGAATTTACCTATTAAAATAATATTCTTAATACTTGAATCATTCAACTCCTCAAAATCTATATCCCATATCCAAGATATATCATTTTCTTTATATCTTCTACTTGAAGAATCAAAACCTAGTATTATAGTTTTATCTCCATCTTGATGCATTATATAATCTAGTGATTGTTTATAACTTAAATTATTTTCATTTTTACTTACTAACATTTGCCATTTTCTATTATCAAAGTCATATATATTTAATCTTTTAGTTTTAGTCTCTTTATCATTTATTACTTTTAATATATCTTCATCTTTTAAACCAATTGATTTAGAAAGAGCAAAGCATCCAGTTACAAAATAAACTGTATATAAGAAATTAGATGGTAAGTGAACTATATTATCATTTATTTTAATAGTTTGATTATCCACATCAACTTCTTTAGCTTCATAGTCTGGTTTTCCTCTATTAAAATCATATTTAGGACAATTGTATTTGCCTATATGTCCATAATGATAAAATTCATATTCTAGTTTTGAATGACAAATAGGACAGTATGCTGCATCTAAATCATTAATTGTACTTTTATATGAATAATCATTTTTATCCATTCCATATGTAACAATTTCACCTTTATGATTAATTCTTATTCTATTTACGAATGGATCATCAACATTTAATATTAGGTTTGTTCCTGCTGGAATTGATGACTTAATACAATTAAATATATTTTCTGGATGTGAATTTCTTGGAGGTTGATCTCTTGTTATATTAGTTATCATTAAATGAGTTGGTTTTATATATTTAAACACCATCCCCATAAATCTTTCATCTAATTCCATTAAAAGAACATCTTTTTTTAATTTACCAAATATAGTAGAATTATTTAATACTAAGGATGTTATACCATTTATAGTATTACTTCCTTCTTTATTATAAACAACTTTATAATTGTTCTTAGTTAATATGTTATACATAAGTTCTGTAGATGAACTTTTACCACTAGAACCAGTTATACCTATAACATATTTTGGTAGTTTAATTTTATTTAATATTTTTTTATCAAGTTTATTAGCAACTTTTCCTCCGATTACACTTCCTTCGTGTCCGGTTAATTTACTTAATTTATTTGCAAGTTTACATGATAATATTACAAACATTTTCCACATAATTATTCACCTATATATATTATACAATTTTTTTTAGATTTTATAAAGTATTTAAAAAAGATAAGTTTTTCTTATCTTTCACTACAGTTTAATATTTTTGAATATCCGTTATCTACTAGATTGTCTATTGTAACTGTTTTAGCATATGTTATCGCTACTTTTAATATTTGAAGTAATTTATCTCTGACTTCTTCATCTGGAATTGATAATTTAATACCATTTTCTATTATATATGAAGTTAGTTTACCAGATACGATATCATAAGATATTTCTGTTACTTGTCCTTTTAAAGGATTTATAATATTTACTGATAATTCATTTGCCATTGTATGATTTACACAATACATGTTATGTGCGATTGTCATAGATGAACCATCACTAAAATTACTATTAAAATAATAAGAATTACTATTTCTATTAACTATGTTTTTAGCAACAGAATTACTATTTTTATTAGTTATTGTAGTAGTTTTACTTGGTTCATTATTTTCATTATGCAAAATTTCTTCAATTTTAACCTCTACGTATTCAGGATATTCACTAGCATGTACAAATAAAACATCATCCCTTTGAAAAGGATTTACAGTTTTATCAAATTCATTTAATTCAACTTTCAATGCTTTATTTAATTCAAACTTATTCATGTCATTTCCTCCTTAAGTAATTTAATATACTAGCACAATTATATGCTTTAGTCAAATTTATTATTAATACTTTACACATAATCTCCATAAAATAGTTGAAAAACATGGTAATTTCTATGGTAAAATAATAAAAAAAGTAGTATTGAAACTACTTAATCTTTAAAACTTGGTGACTCATATGGGATTTGAACCCATGAATGTCGCCTTGAGAGGGCGATGTGTTAACCATTTCACCAATGAGCCATCAGCAGTAAAATAATACCATGTTTTTCTATGTTTTTCAACTATTTATGAATTTTATTTTTAAAATAGTTAAAAATAAATATAGGTGAAACATGAAAGAGAAAGAATATAAAAAAATAGTTGATGAATTATGTCCTAAAGAAAATATATTTAAAAATATGTTTATTTCTTTTATTAGTGGTGGTGCTTTAGGTCTTTTAGGACAACTATTATCAAATTATTACATTGCTTTTTTTAATGTTAATGTAGTTGACTCTTATTTACTTGTTTTTATAAGTTATATAGTTATTGGTTCTATATTTACTGGTATCGGTGTATTTGACAAGATATTAAGTATATGTAAAAGTGGTTTTATAGTGCCATCTACAGGATTTGCTAATTCCATGACAAGTGCTTCTATGGATTATAGGGATGAAGGGTTTATTAAAGGAATAGGCTCAAATATATTTAAACTTACTGGTTCAATAATTGTATACGGTATTATATTTGGATTAATATTTGGTCTTATAAGAGGGGTGATATTATAACTAATTATTATGATTCAATATATATAAATGAAAAGTATAGTTTATTAGGTTCTAATATGAATAGTCCGATTGTTAAAGACAAAGTTGATAAATATATTAATGATTATTATTTAAACATGAAAACTATTGAACTAGGTGAAAGTAAATATCAAGAATTAACTATAAAAGGACTTATGAATAAAAGTAAAAAGATAGAAAAAGATATTGATTTACTTATAAGTACTGATCTACAAAATCAAAATCTTTCATCATCTTTATCAGCAATGAAATTTAAAATACCTTTTCTAGGAATATATTCAGCATGTGCAGGATTTACCGAAGGATTAATACTAGGTAGTAGTTTAATAAGTAAAAATGATAATAATATCATAGTTACAACTTCGTCACATAATTTAGTTTCAGAAAAACAATTTAGATATCCAGTTGAATATGGTGCGATTAGAAAAAAAGTAAATACATGTACTAGTACTGGTAGTGTGAGTGTACTTTTATCTAAAAATAAGTCAAATATAAGAATAGAAAGTTCAACTATAGGTAGTGTCTATGGAATTTTTAATGACACTAATAACATGGGCGCTGCGATGGCATACAGTGCTTGTGAAACAATAAAAAAACATATGGATGATACTCTTAGAAGTGAGGATTATTATGATTTGATATTAACTGGAGATTTAGGTGTATATGGTACTAAAATATTAAAAGAATGTTATAAGGAAAAATATAAAATTAAACTAGAAAATATAATTGATAGTGGAAGTATTTATTATAATAATAAAGATGTATATGCAGGAGCCAGTGGTCCTTTGTGTTTACCTTTAATATTATTTGACTATATTTTGCCATTAAGACGATATAAAAAAATATTAATAGTGGGAACTGGTTCATTGCATTCTGTAGTTAGTTCTAATTTACAATTAAATATACCTAATATTTCACATGCAGTAAGTCTGGAGGTGTCATATTGACGTATTTATTATCATTTTTATTTTGTGGGGTGCTTTGTGCATTATCCCAATTAGCACTAGATAAAACTAAATTAACACCAGGTCATGTAAATACTATTTTAGTAATAATAGGTTGTATACTTTCTGGATTTGGGATATATGATCATTTAATAAATATATTTAATGCAGGATGTAGTGTACCAATTATGAATTTTGGTCATTTACTTGTTACTGGAGCATCCGAGGGCTTTAAAGATTATGGATTTATTGGTTTATTTAAAGGTATTTTGGTTAATGCATCCGCAGGTATAAGTATTACTATTTTTATGGCAGTATTAATGAGTTTGTTTTTTAAAGTTAAACATTAGATAAAAAGAATGTACTTTTTGTCTTTTTTTTGGTATAATTTCTAATAGGAATAAAGAGTAGAGGTGATAATAATGAATCAAAATACAACTAATAACAAAACAAATAATAATACTACAGATGCTTCACAAGTAAAAGAGGTACAATTAACTCCAAATAATACTCAAACTGTAGAAGAGGTTAGTATTAATCCAAATAAAACATTAGATGAGTTAAATATTTCAGGAGAAACATCACCTGTTGATACTGAAGTAATAAATACTTCTCATAAAAAAACATCTAATGTATTTATGTTTATTGTCATTGTATTAATTATAATTTTTATTTATAAGATAGATGATATTATCGCATATTTTGATACAAATTTTGCTCCAACTGTAAGTGATGATGTTGATAATACTTCTAGTAGTAATTTGGTTAATGGATTTATTGTAATGAATGAAAACAATAGTTTTATTAAAGTTGAAAAAATAAAATTCTATAATTTTAAAAAAGGTAATAATGAAATTACTTATAACTATGTTTCTGATAAAAAATATAAAACTACTGATTCATTAGGTATATATATTGAACTATATAACATAAATAAAGAACTATTATATAAAAAATTAGTTAATTTATCAGATGTTGAAACTGGTACTATAAGATTAACTAGTATGAAGGTTACAAATGATGTATATCAAGATGCATATTATATTTTAGTAAAAACATATAGTGAAGAAGAAAAAACTGCTAAAACAACACTTGTATGTAAATATAATGTTAGTGATGATAAGATTGTTTTAAATTATCAAGTAACTTATAACTTCATAAATAATAGCTTAAATGATTATACTGTTTCTAAAGAATATATTTCTACTGAAACTAATTCTGAAACAACTAAAGTAAAAGATGAATTATTAAATGAAAATAATAATGCTGTTAAATATGGAATATCTACTGAATATAGTGAAAATAAATTAACTTACTCAGTAGACTTAAATAATGTAAAAGAAGGATTTGTTCCACTATATGATTCTTCAACTGTTAAGAAAACAATTATTAATAAAGAAAGTTTAAAGAAATGGAATTGTGAATGATGGATAATTTATTATTACAAATACAAAGTAATAATGGTACTGGGGGCTTTGAAGGTCCATTAGATTTATTATTACATTTGATCAAAAAATCAAAAATGGAAATCTTTGATGTTCAAATATCTGATATAACTCAACAATATTTAGATTATATAAAAGCAATGTCTGATTTAAATCTTGATATTGCTAGTGAATACTTAGTAATGGCTGCTGAATTAATAGAAATTAAAAGTAAAAAATTGCTTCCAAGTAAAGAAGAAGAAAATACTTTAGAAGAAGTAGAAGATTCAGAAGAAAAATTAAAAAGAAGATTACTTGAATATCAAAAATATAAGGAGAGTACAGGCGTATTTAGAAATCTTGAAGAAAAAAGATTTAATTATTATACTAAAGCACCAGAATCATTAAAACAATATACAACTGAAACTCTTGAAAATGATGGGTCAGTTGATGTATATGATTTATTAAATGCTTTTCAAAATTTATTAGAAAGACAAGAGTATAATAAACCATTAAATACAAAAATTGCTAGAAAAGAGTTGTCAGTTAAAGAAAGAGTTGTTAAAATAAGAGAGATACTGAAAGAGCAAAAGAAAGTGAAATTTACTTCTCTTTTTGATGACTTTAGTAAATCTTATGTAGTTGTTACTTTTTTATCTGTTCTTGAAATGGCTAAGAATAGAGAAATAACTTTAAAACAAGATAATAATTTTTCAGATATTTATTTAGAAAGAGTTGATTAACGTGAATTATAAAGCTGTAATAGAAGGTATACTTTTTATAGTAGGGGATGAAGGTATTTCATTACAAGAAATATCCAATATACTTAATATAAGTGTTGAAGATGTTAAAAATTGTTTAATGGAACTTAAAAAAGATTATGATGATGATGGTCGTGGTCTTAGAATATCATTTTTAGGTAATGCATTTAAACTTACTACTAAAGAAGAGCATAAAGAGTATTATGAAAAACTTGTGACTGATACTAAAAGTAATGGGCTTTCTAATGCTGCGTTAGAGGTACTAGCAGTAATTGCGTATAATGAACCTATAACTAGAATAGAAATAGATGAGATCAGGGGAGTTAATAGTTCTCAAATAGTAAGAAGATTACTTGCTCGTGGTTTTATTAAAATATGTGGTAAAAAAGATACAATAGGTAAACCTAGTTTATATAAAACTACTAATGAATTTCTTGATTATTTTGGACTTTCATCTAATTCTGATTTACCTGAGATAATAATCAAAAAAGAAAAAGAAGATAAAGATAATATGGATCTATATGATTCTACATATAAGGAAAAGGAATAATTTTTAGTTATTCCTTTTAATATAGAGTTAATTTTAATTTATTTTTAATATAATTAACAGATTCTTCATCAAATTCATCTATGTATTCTAAACCATCAAATTTTCCTAATTCATCATCTAATGCATGTTCAAATAAAATTTTTTGTTTTTTTGACATAATTTTTTTAATTTTTGAACTATTCTTTTCAAAGTTTTTGTAAAAGTTCATAGGTTTAACACCAAATAAAATATTAAGAGTCATTATACATGCTCTTTTTGAAGATACTGACACTCCTAAATCATATTTGGCTCTATCACTTGTTGCTCTAAAAAAACCACTATCTAAATCTAAGAACTGCAAATCAAATTCATCATTAATTATTACATTATCTTCATGTAAATCCACAAATGTAAAATTAATTTCTTTGAAAAAATTTAATATTTCCCACATCTGTTTAGCAATTATTTGTCTTTGTTTATATGGAATGCTTGGATTTATTATCTTTTTACTTAAAACAGTATATTTTTTATAATATTTCATTGCATACCCACTAAAATAATTATCCATTATTATTGAATATAATGGCGTTACGCAATGTTCATGTTCTATTTCACATAAAAGTTCTATAGTTTCTTTTCTACCATCTGAGAGTGCTGGATCTAATATTTTTAATACTTCGTTTTTATCAATATAAAGAACACTTTCAGTATGAGCACATGGATTAAAGTGTTTGAACTTTTTGAAATCTTTTTCATGTAGTATTCTTTTTTTCATTGTTACCTCTAATATAATATTTTCTTTATACCTTCTATATAATCTTCATTAAAATAATCTAAATAGTCAGCAGGATTTATTTTATTGTCAGTACCTAAAAATGTAAAACTATAAAATTCTTTTTGTTTTGGACTTGATAGAGTATATATTGATCTTGCTCTTGAATCATGTAAGTCAGATATATTAAAATCAATTTTATTTAATAATAACTGCATACATAAATAAATTAGTCTTCTTCTTGATTGTAATCTATCTATTTCATATTCATATTTATCTAGTTCATTAGGTAGTAATATATTATCCATATCTATTACTTTTATATCATTTCCTTTGATAAGAATATTATCTTCATGTATATCATGATAAATAGCATTTTTACTTTCAATTTCTAGTATTATTTGACATATTTTAAGAGCAATCATTTTTCTTGTATTAAAGTCTAAACTTCCATCATTTAATATATCATAAATCGCATCATAGTCATATAAATAATCCATTTGTATACCACTTAAAGTATTACCTTCATATAAAGCATAATTAGGTATTAAACATCCTTTAACATCAAGAGTACTTAATTTTTCTAATATTCTTTTTTTATCTTCTAAATTCACTTTAGAATTATAAAGTTTTATTAAAGTTTCATTATAAAGATATAATTCACTCTCAGTATTTAGTCTTTTAGTAATTGGAATCATTTTACTTTTAATACTTTTTTTAAGTTGTTTGATTTTCATAATTTACAAGTCCTTTGTATGGACTATATTATAACATAAAGCAACTAATTTGCAAATTAGTTGCTTATTATTTTATTTATATATTCATAAACAAATTTATATTTAATAATATTTTTGTCATTCTTTAAAATATCAATTGAGTTTTCCATACAAGCGCCATTATAATCATGTATCATTTCAATATCAGTGTAACTATCTCCAATAGTATAAATATTTTCTTTTTTGAAATTTGCTTTTTTCATTAATAAATTTAATGCTTGAGATTTATTTGTATCTTTAGAAATGATTTCTATTTCAAATTTTTGAGTAAAATAAATATTAAATTTTTTATTATATTTCTTAATAATATCTACGATTATGTCTTTAAAGTTATTTAAATTTGATTTAAGTGCCACTGTTACTTTTGAAATATCAAGATTATTTATATCCTTAGTATCATTTAAATAATATGAATAAAATATATCTTTAGGATTTAATTTGTTCAAATAATTATTTATATCTAATAAATCATTTCTATTAAGTTTGTAATGAAATAGGGGAGTATTATCTTTTTTAATTACTAATGCTCCGTGATTAAGTATTAAATAATCATAATTAATACCATATTTGTCTATTTCATTTTTTAAAGAATCATACGTTCTTCCAGTTGCGATTATAAATATATTTCCTTTACTTCTAAATTTGTCTATTGCTTTTATATTATTTAACATATCATTATGATTTATATATAATGTTCTATCATAATCTACTACTAATACCTTTTTATTCATATTTAATTCTCCTAATACATTTTATCATTTTTAAGTAAAATAAAAAAGAGATTTTTTTAAAAACTCTATTTCTTAAGTTTAATCATGTACATTTCTTTACCATCATACAATGGATCATGTTCAAAATATACTTGATATTTTCCATATTGTTTTAATTCTTCTCTTAATGCATAAAATTCAGTTATTTTTCTTTCTGCTTCTTCTGAATCTGTATCTATACAAAGTCCAATATATTTATCTTGATTTAACATTTGCATACATTTCATAGATGGAAGTATACCGTTAGATATTATTACATCAAAATCATCTATTGAAGGAACTATAATGCCTTCATTTTCTTTATTATTTAATGTAACAATACCAGAATCTAAATAACCACAGGCACCTTTAATACCAATCTTTTCTAGTTCTTTTCTTTTAACTCTTTCAGATAATAGGAATTGTCTGTAGTCTTTTAAATATTGTGATATAGATGTTTTAGCGCCTTGATATAATTCTAAAATATTCTCATAGTTATTTGGATCAAATCCATAACTACTAATAAAATCTAGAAACAAGTGAGAACAGTCTATGTCACTAGTTTTTCTTTTCATTTTTCATATCCTTTCAAATGTATACATATCATACAATAAAAAAATGAAAAAATCAATCTTTATTTAGATATAAAAAGTACTTGTAGATTAAGTACTTTTAATTCTTTTGGATTTTATTAATTAATTCATTGATCTTAGTATTTCTATCATCATAATATGACGTATCAAATATGGTAATATTGTATTTTGGGCATTCTTTTAAAAACATGTCTCTTTCTAATAATATATTATTTTTGTTTCTAATTAAATCTTCCTCTGATGCGGTTTTAGGCCAGTCATAATCATCAGAATATTTTACTAATGTTTCATCCAATATTTCTTTTGTTATATTAATAGGTACTAAACAATATATTTTGACTTCATTAAATCTTTTTAATTTACTCAATTGTTCTGGTTTAAAATCCCAAACAACTATTATTGTATTTATTCCATAATTATTTGCATCTTCTAATTGGAAATTAATCATTGATTCAAAAAAATTAAATTCTTTTTCTTTTTTATTAGTATCATCTATTACTAAGTCCAATGAATCTAATAAGTGATCAAACTCCAAATAATTCCATCCGTATTCTTTATTTAATCTAACAGCGGTAGTTGTTTTACCTGCTCTTTTTGTTCCAATTAATATTACTACTTTTCCTTTTTTCATATTAGTTCCTTTTCATACATTATTTTAAATGTTTTTATTAATAATATTTTTTTAAAACTCTATTTCTTAAGTTTTTATATGAGGGTGGGTAGCAGAATGAATCTCCTATCTAATCCTGAACTTTTTAATTTAATGTTATCTATTAATTCATTAACAGTTAGAAAAGTTTTTTTAGACATATAATCATCACCTCACATAATTATTGTACCAAAAAAAGACACAAAAGAATAATCTTTTGTGTGCTCACGAGTAGATATTACTAAAAAATATAGGTTATTCTTAGAAGGTAAAGATGAAAACTAGGACTTTTATTATAAAAACTCTAAAGTTCATTGCTATCATTTTGTTACTTTCTACCTTATTGGCGTTAGCAATAAAAAAATAATTTAATTATACTAGATGAATTAGAGTTTAGATGTGATAATGATTTGTATGACTTGATAAAATATTTGGAATTGTTTCTTTTCACATTGTCATATAGAATATTGTCTTACTAAATTGTCAAAATAAAACTACTTTCTTATTTATTTGAGAGTAGTTTTTATATTATCTCGAAAAAGTTCGAGTCTCCTATCAATCTGGTGCGATACAAGAGCCTATTTTGAACACTTATATCTAAAAGAACAACTAATAAATATCAGTTCTATATATAATATACCATAAATTTAACTAATATTAATTAAAAAATGGTTTATCTCATTATTTTCTTGTTCTCTTTTTTTCATCTATATAAAAATGCAATTCTATAGAACCAGCTTTTTGACTAGTAGCAACATCAATTTCATTTTCAACGCATAATTGGCATAATAAATTGCTATCAAAGGTTTCACCTATTTTTGTATCACATAAGAAAGTCCCATTTGAATTCATCTCAATACTACAACTATGATCTGCATTTTGTAACATTTGTATTTTTATTAATAATAAAATATAATTTGTATTTTTAAGAATTTCTTTGTCTTGTTCTGGCAAATCACATCTATCTATTTGTTGACAAACTGATTCATATTGTAATAAATTACTTCTATTAAATACCTCCAATGCACAATCTTTAATCGTAGAGATGGCAAATAAATCAATTTCTTCTTTACTTATCATGTTAATATTCCCCTTTCGAATGGTTTATATTTTAGCATATAATTCCGTATTTGTCAAATTCTATCGCTCCAAATCATCTTTTTCTTATTAATACAATAAAAAAATCAATTCCATTTCTAGAATTGATATTTATTTGTTAATTGAACCAAAGTTCAACCAGATTCTTTAATGGTGCAAGAGATGGGAATCGAACCCACAAGACATTGCTGTCGTCAGATTTTGAGTCTGATGCGTCTACCAGTTCCGCCACACTTGCATTAATAAAATTATAACACATATTTTTAAATATTCAAACATAATATTAAACATAGTATTAAAGTAAAATATTTGTTATAATGAGAATAGGAAGGTAATAATATGAATCAAAGTCTTAATGATAATGAAAAAATTAAAAATGAAACAGAAATAAAGGAAGAGATTAAAGAGAATAAAGATTATGCTGATAAAACAATTGAAACTGTTGAAAAGATAATCAATACTAAAAATGAAACTACTAAGTTTACTCCTGATGAGGTTTTAAAATATAAAACAGACGCGGTCATATCATATATACCATTTGTATCTTTATATTATATAATTACATCTAAATATAAAAAATCTAACTACTTACATTTTCATACTAATCAGGGATTAAGTTTAACTTTTTGTACTATAATAATATTTTTTGTGACTAGAATTCTATGTTCTTTATTTGCGGTTGATGGTGGATTTGGACGTGAATTTGTACCTGGTATTATTGAATTTATATGTTATATACTTTATGTTACATTAGCATTTTTAGTAGGATTTGGTATTTTAAATACAACAAATGGTCAAAGTAAAGAACTACCTTTTATAGGAAAATATAGACTTCTAAAATAGTACTTATGTACTTTTTATTTTGTGTAATTTATGGTATACTAGATTAAAGTAGAGGAGTAAGTATGAAATACAATGATAATTTAATAGAATTTTTATGTGATAAACTATTAGTTACTAAGAAGGAATTTACTCCTGAAGAGTTAAACTTAGTAGATGATTTAGTAATAGATTTTTATGATTATGAGTATCATATTACTACTCCGATGGATCTTAATGTATTATCTGATTTTCACAATTTAGAATCATTAAGATTAAATTTTGTTTATGTATCAGAAACAGATAATAAGTATTTTACATATTTACCTCTTAAAAAATTAATATTTAATAACTCTATAGTAGAAGAAATATCTTTTATAGATAACTATTTATTAGATACATTAGGTATTATTAAAAGTAAAATATCTGATTATAATTTTGTATCTAAACAACTTCATTTAAAAAGATTATATTTAATAGATATAACTCTTGAAAATTTAGATTTTTTAAATAATTTAAATGAACTTCAATATTTATCATTAACAAGTAGTAAGATAGATGATATTAGCGCATTAAGTAATCTTAATAGTTTGGATACTATTGATCTTGATGATAGTAATATAGTTGATTTTTCATTTTTAAAATATTTACCAAATTTAAAGTGTGTTTCAATATCGGGAAGTCAGTTTAGAAACAATAAATTAATATTTAAAGAGTTGATTTATAAAGGCATAAAAGTAACTAACAGACATTCGTTTATTTATACTAAAGAGGATGTTGATAATGATTAATGATAAGACTGCTGTTAAAGCATTAGAGTCTAGAGGAATATATTGTATTGAGTGTTCAATGGTCACAGAATATACAGCTAAACAAATTAGAGATATAATAGCGATACATAGAAATAATCATCCTAATGTTAGGATGTGTGTTATTACTAAAAATACTGCTTCTATAACTGAAGAGGGAATAGATATTTTATGTGGAATAGATAATTTGATTATAAGATTATCATCCGTAAATGATGAAAGAATATTATCTAATTGTAATGAAAGAAATTTATCTGACTTATTAACTGCTTCTTTATATTCTCCTGGTGAAATTAAAAGAATTAATCATAAAATTGATAAAATACTTAGTAAAATAAATCCAAATTGGTCAAAAGCACAAACTGCAGTGTATGTTTATAATTATATTATGAGAAATACTAAATATGATCCAGAATATTTTAATAAAAATTCACTTAACATAAGATCATTAAGAGGATTTTTATCACAAGAGGTTGTTTGTGCTGGCTATTCTTATATGTATAAGGAACTTATGGATAGATTAGATATTCCATGTGAATATTTAATAGGCAAAACATCATCTGGTGGTCATGCATGGAATACAGTTACATTAAATGGAAAAACATATTATTGTGATCTAACATGGGACTCTCAATTATATAAAACTGATACAGATGATGAAAAAAATTTATGTTTTTTTGCACAAGATGTTGATGAATTTGAAAAAAGGCATGTACCATTTCGTGGCATAAAAAGTAAACATAAAGGAAATCTTAGTTCTATGACTGAAAAAGAAAAAAGACAACTATTAGAATCAGTCTTATCATATTCACAAAGTTATAATTTTGAAAAGTTTAAAAAGAAAGATGGAAGTATAATTAATGTTGCTAAAATAGGTTTATATAATGAATTTGCCGCTGATAATGCAAAGTCTTTACAAGCATATATATCATTTAGTATAAATTCTAATAAAAAAATTAGTTTACCTAAAATATATTTAGCAGATTTTGACTTAGATAAAGAAAGAAAAACATTTGATGATTTGAAAATTAAAAGAGAAATAATAAAAAGAGATGATGATTTAACTGAATTAGAAAAATTAGAAAAACTAGAAGAAATAAGTGAATCTATTATAAGGTGCAGAAATAGATTAGGAATAATAAGTAAACTTTTTTGTTCAGATAAAAGTGAACAATATTTAGGTGGCATTGATGAAAATGATGAATATTATTATGATAAACGTAATGCCAATAGGAGTGTTAGAACTAGAATATTAAGAAGAAGTAATGGAACTTCAGTTATTATTATTGATCCTATGTTTAAAACTAAAGTATCTGGTATAAATCTACATTCATATAATGTTTTGACTTTATCGGAAGAACAAGATAAATTTAATTTTAATAAATACAAAGTTCTTACTGAAAATGATTTATTTGCTCTTGAAAGCAATGAAATTCTTACTGATACGTTATTGTCAAATGATAATCTTAAAAATAGAAATAAAAACTCACACGGATATTTAGGGTTTATCAAAGATGGAAAATGGTATTATCATACTAGTGTTTCAAATGCATTAGATAGGAGTTTATTAACTTATTCTATAGATGGAAGTATGAATATAAATGTAAACCATATGTAATATATGGTTTTTATTAATTATTAAAAATGTTAAAATATAATAGGAGAGTGGTTTTATGAGAAATGTAGGAACTATAGTTAGGGGTATTAGAACACCTATTATAAAAGAGGGTGATGATCTTGCATCTATAGTAGTAGATTCTGTATTAAAAGCAAGTAAAAGTGAAAAATTTGATTTTAATGACAAAGATGTTATTGCTGTAACAGAAGCAGTAGTAGGAATAAGTGAAGGTAATTTTGCTACTTTAGATCAAATAGCAAAAGATATCAAAAACAAATTAAATTCTGATCATATTGGTGTTGTTTTTCCAATACTAAGTAGAAATAGATTCGCAGTACTTTTATCAGCAATGGCAAGAAGTACTAAGAAGATAACTATTTTATCTAGTTTTCCATCTGATGAAGTTGGTAATGATATTTTATATAAAGATGATTTAATTAAATATAACATTGGATTGTCTGATTTAATAACTGAAGAAGAGTATAAAGAAAAGTTCATTCATTTTAAACATTTATTTACAGGTGTTAATATGTATGAAGTGTATAGAGATTTAGTATTAAAAGAAGGTTGTGAGTTTGAAATGATATTTTCAAATAAACCGGAAGATATTTTAAAATATACTAAAGATGTTATTGTATGTGATATTCATACAAGAAAAGAAACTAAAGAAAGAATATTAAAGAGTGACAGTAGCGCTAATGTAATAATGATGAGTGAAATATTAAATCAAAGTGTTGATGGTAGTGGATACTCACCATATGGTCTTTTAGGTAGTAATCGTTCTACTGAAGAAAGAGTTAAATTATTCCCAAGAACTGGAGATGTACTGGTTAAAAGAATACAAAGTTTAATGAAAGAAAAAACAGGTAAGAACATAGAAGTAATGGTATATGGTGATGGAGCTTTTAAAGATCCAGTAGGCAAAATATGGGAACTTGCTGATCCTGTTGTTAGTCCTGCTTATACTAGTGGGTTAGAAGGAAGTCCAAATGAAATAAAACTTAAATACTTTAGTGAAAATAAATTTAAAAATCTTCATGGTGAAAAATTAAATGAGGCAATGAGGGAAGAAATTAAAGCAAAAGATAAAGAATTAAAAGGTACGATGGCTACTCAGGGTACAACACCAAGACGTTATACAGATTTACTTGGAAGTCTTTGTGATTTAACAAGTGGAAGTGGGGATAAAGGTACGCCAGTTGTACTAATTCAAAGATATTTTACAAATTATAGTAATGATTAAAAAGTTTCACATGAGACTTTTTTCTTTTGTAAAAAAAGTTAATTAAATAAA
This sequence comes from uncultured Bacilli bacterium, assembly GCA_934090685.1. GTDB lineage: Bacteria > Bacillota_I > Bacilli_A > RF39 > UBA660 > CAG-1000. The sequence continues at coordinate 174,668 of CAKOJN010000001.1, read as the reverse complement.
ATATATTCGTTGACAAACATGTATTCGTGGTGTATTATTTAAATAATGTATGGAGGCATGAATGAAGATAAATAAATATAAAAAAATAGGTAAAAATAAATATAAAGTATATTTTGATAATAATGAAATTATGCTTTTTGAAGATGTTATTTTAAAATATGATTTATTACTTTTAAAAGATGTGTCTCTAGAATTACTTGATAAAATAATAGATGAAAATAAGTTTTATGAAGCATATGATATGTCATTAAGTTATATTGAAACTAAAATGAGAAATAGAAAAGAAATATATAAATATTTAAAGAAAAAAGGTTATGAAGAAGAACTAATAAATAAAGTAATTGATAAGTTAATTAGTTTAAAAATACTTGATGATAGACAATATATAAGTGCCTTTATTAATGATAAAATTAATCTTAGTAATGATGGACCTTTTAAAATTAAAAAGTTATTATTAGAACTTGAATTTAATGAAAGTGATATAGATAATTATTTAAATAATTTTAATGATTCGTTATGGGAAGAAAGACTTATAAAAATAGTTAATAAAAAGAAGAACCTTATGAATAATAAAAGTTATTATATGTTTATTACTAAACTTAAAAATGATTTATTTAATCTAGGATATGATAAATATATGATAGATAATATACTTAGTAATATTAAGTACGAGTCTAATGCTCTAGAAAAGGATTTAAATCGTGCTTTAAAGAAATATAAGGATGATAAAAATAAACTAATAAACTATCTTTTAAGAAAAGGCTATAGTTATGATGAAATTAATGTAAAATTAAAAAACCTCATGTGAGGTTTTTTTTATTCATTTGAACTTTGTGTTTGATTTTCATATTGAGTCATTAATTTATTGAATTCTTTTTCTAATGCAGTATCTTTAAATTTCATTTCATTTTTTTCTCTTAATGCTTTTAAAGCTTTAACATAGAAATTTGATTCTTGAGCAATTTCATTACCAATAATAGTTTTGATTTTATCAGTAACATCATCGTTTAATTCAGATTTTTTATCTTGACTCTTTAAGTAAACTATATGATATCCATATGATGATTTAACTGGTGTAGTAGTGTAAGCGCCAACTTCTAAATCTTTAGCAGCATCAACAACTTCACTTGTGTAATCTCCAACATTTATTTTTCCAAGAGAACCACCTTTTTTTGAAGTATCTTCATCTTTAGAATATTTTTTAGCTAAATCTTCAAATTTTTCACCTTTGTCTAATGCTTTGATAACTTCTTTAGCAGTATTTAATGCTTTTTCTTCTGCTTCTTTCTTTTCATCTTCAGAACTATTATTATTAGCATCAATTGTTATTAAGATGTGACTAACTTCCATATCACCAACATATTCATTTTCATAATATTCATTGATTTGTTTTTCAGTTACTGATTCTTTAGCATAATCTTCAGTCCATAAACTTCTTTTATAATTTAAAGATAAGTAATCTCTATAAGCATCTTCATCTTTAACACCATAGTAATAAGATAAGTAAGTGTCAAAATCAGCATTTAATTTTTTTGCTTGTTTTTTAGCAGATTTAATATTTTGATTTACATAATTAGTTTCACTATTATCAGTTTTATATAACTCTTTTAATAATTTAGAATCAATTAAATCCATTAAATATTTAGCACCATAATTATCTTTTAATACTTTATAAAGATCATTAGAACTAATACCACCTTCTTTAAATGTTACGACTGCATTTTCACCATTTGATAATTTTACACTACATCCTGTAAGTAATAGTATACTTGCTAGAACTAGAAATGTTTTTTTCATAAAATCCTCCTAACTCTTATTATAATAGCAAATAAACTACTAAAATACAAGTAATTATCATACACAAAAAATTAACATTAACATACTATAAAAGTGTAAAGATAAAAAAGGAGGAATGTTTTATGAATACAGGTTGTGGATGTGGATGCAATAATAGAAATGGAATTTCAGGAGCAGCATTTGCTTTAGTATTATTTATTTTATTAGTAATCATACTAGGTGCTTTTATCTAAAAGAAGGAGGTTGATAAGTATGATGGGTTGTTGCAACCAAGGAGTTAATTTATTCTTTATAATTTTAATTTTATTCATCCTTCTTGCTATAATCTTCGGAACATGTACGGGATGGTAATGTAAAGAGGTTATTCCTCTTTTTATTATGTTTTTATTTTATTTTTGTTAAAATAATGTTATTATATTCATGAGGTGAATTAAAGTGATAGATATTAATCTTATTAGAGAAAATAAAGATTTAGTAAAAGAGAATATTAAAAAGAAGTTTCAAGAGCAAAAATTACCTTTAGTAGATGAGGTTTATGAATATGATAAATTATATCGTGAATGTAAGAATAAATGTGATACTTTAAAAAATAAGAAAAACAAATTAAGTGATACTATAGGTGTTCTTGTAAAAGAAAAGAAACAAGAAGAGATAAACAAAACTAAAATAGAAATATCTAGTATTCAAAGTGATATAGATGAACTTGATAAAAGAGAAATAGAACTTCAAAATAAAATTAAAGAAAGAATGATGGTTATTCCAAATATCATAGATGAATCTGTACCTGTTGGTAAGGATGATAGTGAGAATATTGAAATAGAAAAGTATGGAGAACCGGTAGTTCCAAAATATGAAATACCTTATCATGCTGATATATTAGAATCTATTAATGGTTTAGATAAAGAATCAAGTGGTAGAACTAGTGGTAATGGTTTTTACTATTTAATGGGTGATGCTGCTAGATTAAGCTCTGCTATGCTATCATATGCTAGAGATTTTATGATTGATAAAGGATTTACATACTGTATCCCACCATTTATGATTAGAAGTGATGTTGTTAATGGGGTTATGTCTTTTGATGAAATGGATGCTATGATGTATAAAATAGAGGGAGAAGATTTATATCTTATTGGTACTAGTGAACACTCTATGATAGGTAAATTTAAAGGACAAATTGTTAAAGAAGAAACACTTCCTATAACTATGACATCATATAGTCCATGTTTTAGAAAAGAAGTAGGTGCTCATGGTATTGAAGAAAGAGGAATATATAGAGTTCATCAATTTGAAAAACAAGAAATGATTGTTCTATGTAAACCAGAAGATTCAATGAAGTGGTATAACAAGATGTGGAGTTATACAGTTGAATTATTTAGAAGTTTAGATATACCTGTTAGAACTCTTGAATGTTGTAGTGGAGATCTTGCTGATTTAAAAGTTAAATCATGTGATGTTGAAGCATGGAGCCCAAGACAACAAAAATATTTTGAAGTAGGTTCTTGTAGTACTTTAGGAGATGCTCAAGCAAGAAGATTAGGTATTAGAACAAAGGGTAAAGATGGTAATTATTTTGTTCATACACTTAATAATACAGTTTTAGCATCAACAAGAGCATTAATAGCATTCTTAGAAAATAATTATAATGAAGATGGTAGTATTAATATACCAAAAGTATTAAGACCATATATGGGTGGTAAAGAAAAAATTAAACCAATTAAAAAGTAACTCGAAAAAGAGTTATTTTTTTAAATTTATGGTATAATGAAAAAAGAATAGGAAAGGAAGTAGTAAGTATGTATAAGTGTCCTAACTGTGGATCAAATATTAAATCAGGGGAAAAATTTTGTGGAAAGTGTGGTACAGCATTACAAGTAGTTCAAAATAATATAAATGAAAATAATCAAATAATTCAAAATGATAACATAAGTGACAATGAATTAGTTGATGCATTTATTGGTCAAAATGCAGATAAATTAAAAAATGGAAGTTTCTCTGCGAATACATTTTTCTTTGGTTTCTTTTATGTACTATATAGAAAAATGTGGTTATTAGGAGCAGTATGGTTTGCAATTTCAATAATAACTAATTTATTCTTATCATCATTTTCATTAGTTATAATGATGGTACTAGATATTGTCGCATCTATTGAATTTAAAAAAATATATGTAAAACATGCTAATGAGGAAGTTGAAAAAATCAAACAAGAAAATCCTAATGCGACTAAAGAACAATTGTTAACAATATGTAGAAATAAAGGTGGTACAACTGTATTACCAGTAATATTATTAAGTGTTTTCTATACTTTTGTAATAATTTTATCGATTTTAGCAGTTTTTTCACTTATTGGTTCAACTAATGACGCACAAGAAAATGCTGATAACTTAGATAAAGCACCTAGTTCAGAGGTTATCGGTGATTTGAAATTTTCAGTGCCAAGTCTTTTAGTTAAGAGTAAATATCAATCTAATAGTTATAAATCATATAAAACATCAGTTGATAGTGATACATATTGTAACTTTAATATTATGACTAGTAATGCGGAATATTATGAAAATGATGCGAAAAGATATTTAGAAAAAAATATATTTTATTCTGCTAGTGATACATATAGTGGTATTTCACAAAAAAATATAAATAATATTAATTGGTTCTATGCTGATGTAATGACTAGTTATAATGCTAAATTTTATTATTCTACAATATATAATAAAACAATTTATGAATTTGAATTTTCTATAACTAATGATAAAAATGAATTATGTTCAGAAGCATATGATGAAATTCTAAACTCAATGAGGTTTAACTAAGATGGGTGAGTTAATACTATTTGTTGTATCTGTATTACCAGTTTTTCTAATCGGAATGTATATATATAAAAAAGATAAAGAAAAAGAACCAACAAGATTATTAGTAAAGTTATTTTTAGGTGGTTTTTTCTCATGTTTTCTTGTATTATTGATTAGTGCTTTATTATCAGTGTTCCCTATATTTTCTGCTGATACTAAAGATTTAAATCTATTTGAGTTACTTATACATGTATTTATTGGAGTAGCATTAGTAGAGGAATTTTCTAAATGGATAATGGCATATAAAATATCATATAATGATAATGCATTTAATGAATATTATGATGCGATATTATATTGTGTATTTGTTGCGCTTGGATTTGCTTGTTTTGAAAATTTATTATATGTTTATCAAAATGGTATTTCTACTGGTATATTAAGAGCTTTTTTAGCAGTACCAGGACATGCTTGTGATGGATTATTTATGGGATATTATTTAGGCCTTTCTAAAATAGCAATTACTAATAATAGAAAAGATTTAAGAAATAAAAATTTAGTTTTAAGTGTATTAGTACCAACTTTAACACATGGTGTATATGATTATTGTTTAATGACTGAAAATACTGTATTTATTATTTTATTTATCATATTTGTAATATTTGTTTATATTAGAGCATTTAGAAAGATTAATAAAGTTTCTTCTATAAATAAAAAATTTAAATATAAAAATAATTTTTGTCCTAATTGTGGACATGTTGTTAATGATGATTTTTGCCCTATGTGTGGTAGTAAAAATGAATAATAGTAAGTATTTATATATTTACTATTTTATTTTTTAAAAAATATAGTCAATAAAATTAAATTATGATATACTTTAGTTATGAACTAACAAACGTAAGGGGACAGGGGATATGGAAATCAATGAATATAAATTATATGATGAATTACTAGAAGTAAGAAGAAAGATAATGAGAGATCAATCTATTAACAATATTAAAAAATATAAGCCAGTATTTGATCAACTTAATTACACGCTGCAGCAAATAACAGGTTATGCTGTGAATCCTGATGATATGTTTTATAGAAATATGGATACTTTAAATGAAAATATAAGACTTTATAATAAAAAACAATTATTAGAATATTTTTCAAGAGCGTTGTCAGAAGGAGATTCATTATATTTTTTGTATATGAGTTTTAATGACATATTAAAAGAATCTAATTACATAAAGATATTTAATGATAATATTCCTACTTATACAGAAGAACAAGCAAGAGAAATGATTTTAAAATATTTTGAACAATTTGGAAGTAGAATATATAATATAGCAAAAATTTATTTAGATGAAAGAGTTTCTACTGATGTTGATTTATCTCCAGGCATAGGTGGGAGTTTTATGAATAATTATTCTAATGAGTTTGGCTATATTCTTATGAAGTATGATATATTTAATGCTGCTTCTATATCTGGTATTGTTCATGAAATAGGTCATGCGATTGATAATAGTTTATTTGTATATCCTCAACAAAAAGAATTATCGGTGAGTAATCAATTCTTAGTAGAGGTGCCTTCAACATTCTTTGAAATTAATTTTTTACAGTATCTAATTGAAAATAAAATAGATATTAAGGGTGCTCAATATTGTCTTGCAGATAGAATATGTGTTTTAAAGAATTTGAGTGAGGAGTATGAAAAATTCTATTCAATACACGAAGCACTTTTAACAGAAGATAGATGTTTGATTGATCCTAAATCTGATGAAGTTATTGATTTAGAAGGTGCAATACTTTATGGATATGGATATTTATTTTCACTTAATTTGTGTGAATTATATAAAAAAGATAAAGAACTAGCAATGAAAAAAGTAATTAATCTTATTTGTTCTAGAAAAGAAATGACTATTTTAGAAGGCATAGAGTCTCTTGGATTTGATGAAGATGAATTTTTATCATTAAAAAGACCAAAAGAAAACATCAAAAAATTTATTAAAAAATACAATGAAGGATTTAATATTTATGAATAAATATTAGTCCTTTTTTCATATAGTATAATATGGAAAAGTATATTAAATATATATTAATAAGTTTATTTTTAGTTTTCAGTATCTTTTATACTAATAAAGTAATAGAAATATCGCAATATAATAATACTATACTAGCATCTATAAATGATTATGCATCTAAAAATGATTATAAGTGTATTGAAGGAAGTATTAATAATGATGGCATTATACTTGGCATTAGCGGGTTAGTTGTTAATAAAAATAAAAGTTATTCTAATATGAAAGGAATTGGTTTTAAGAAAGAATTAATTGAATATGATAAAGATGAATGTATATTAAATAAAAAGAATAATATAGATAGATATATTCTTAAAGGAAATGATTATAGTAAAAATATATCTATAGTAATTAATATTGAAAGTGGTAAATATTTTAATAAAATGCTTGATATCGCAGAAACTAAAGATATAGAAATTAATTTACTTATGAATACGTCTTTTTTAAGAAACAATATAACAGATGAATATAATCATAGTAATATTTTGTATAAAGGAAACTCTTTAGATGATTTAAATAGTTTTATTGGTTTATTACATAATGAATTCTTTTGTGTTAAAACAAATGATTATGAAATAATAAATGATTGTAAAAGTAAAAAGATAAATAGTATTAAAATGAGTAATGAAATTAAAAAGGATTTATTAATAAATACAAAAAAACTCCTTAATAATGGAGTTATAATATTTATTCGTGAGAATGAATTTAATTTAAGTGAATTATCATCTACGATTAATTATATAAAGAGTAGGGGTTTTACAATAGTTAATATTAATGAATTACTTTCTTAGAATAAACTCATGTGGATTATTTATTGTATTTTGATCTATTATAAGTTCTTTATATTGCTCACTTGAGTTAATAAAGAAATTAGCAATCTCAAGAGCCGTCTCTAATATTACTTTTAATTCACTAGCGCCATATGAGTTTGTGGTTGCTTTTTTAGCAATTGCTTCTATAGTTTTAATATCATAAATAAAATTAATTCCAATAGATTCATAAAACTCTTTATATAGTTTTAGTATACTAAAATCAGATGTATTTAATATTTCAATTAAATCTTTTTCTTCTAATTTTTTTAATGGGCAAAGAGTACATCTTCTTAAGAATTCATGACCAAAACCATATTTATGAAGTGTGTCTTTAGTATATATTTTACTATTGTTAGAACTAGGATAAATATTTGCATTAAATCCCATAGATTTATTATTTTCTGTTAACTCTTCGATACCATCGCAAGCACCTAGGAAAGCAAATGTTACTTTAGATGTGTCAAATTTAATTGGAATATGTATACCAGGTGTTCTTTCATCAAGTTCATATGTATGACCTTCTGCCATTTTTAAAAGAGAATCCATAACACCTCTTGCATAAGTATAATGTTGTTCATTTGAACTTATTTTTTTATCAATTTCATCTATTACAACTATACCATGTTGTGCTTTATCAATATCTCTTCCTGCTTCTATATATAGATGTGCTAGTATATCTGTTACATCTTTTCCTTTAAAACTTGTTATTGAATATTCAGTAGCATCTTCGATGATAACAGGTAAATCACTATGATTTCTTATTTGTCTAAATATCTCAGTTTTACCACAACCAGCAGGACCACATACAAGTAAGGTAGTTTTCATAACTGGATTTGCTATTCTTTGATTTTGAGATATCGCAGTAGTTATTCTTCTGATTTGATCATCTTGACATTTAACTACTTTTATAACTTCATTATATAATTCATCTGCATATATTACTTTTTTAGTTTTTTCTTCTTCTAGTGCTACCATTTCTACATTTTCATCCCCTTTAAGTTTTGAAATTACATTTTTATATGAGTGAAATAATTCAATGTCGGTTGGATATATTTTTTTATTTATTTGTACTGTTGATTCTAAATTTCTACCAATACCTATTAATTTTATATCATAATTTAAACTATACTTTTTTGTATCTTTAGATATTCTTCTAATCAATGCTTTTCTTTCACTTATAGGCATATTTTTAACATATACGGGATATGCAAAACCTTTATTTGGATGTATTAATGTATCATTATTTAAACATGGAAATATATTGTTATTAGAATCTTTAAAAACTTTATTACCATTATCAAGAGTCACTATAATACCAGTTAAAACTTCTTGATATTTATAAACAGTTTCTATTACATTATTTTTTTTAACAAAATATACTTTTTTATATATTTGAACTATTGCTTCTTTTTCCATTATTACTCCCAAATTGCTTTTTATATTAGCATAAAAGACTTTGTTAGTCAATTAATATATGTTATAATTTAAATGTGGGTGGTTAAATGAAAAAATGGATTAAAAAAGAATATAAATTATTTAAAGAACATAGAAAAAGACTTAATGATACTGTTAAATATGTTCAGCAAACAAATAATGTATTTAGAATAGTTATAGTATTTGATTTATTTTATTCATTTGTAATATATGGATGTACTATTAATGAATACAAGATATTTGATTTTTATAATGTTCCTTTAGAACAAAGAGATACTTATTTAACTAAATCAAAAAAGAAAAGTTTATTTTCAACTAGTATTAAGAAATCTAAAGGTAAATTTACTAGAAAGAAAATATATAATCTTTTTAAAGAATATTTAAATAGAGAAGTTAAAGAATTAAAAGATATTAGTTTTAAGGATTTTGAACTTCTTGCTTTAGATAAGAAAACTTTAATGTTTAGTGACAATAATAATAAAAATAAAATATGTGTTATGAATTTATGTGATTTTAGAAGTCCTGCTTTTATGCTTGATAAAGCAAAAAAAGAAGGTTATGAATATGTAGAAGAATATAAACGTCCAAATAAAGTATTTAATAAGATTAATAAAGAAGGTCTTTGTATTGTAAGTATTGTTACTTTAAAAACTTATAATTCTATAGATATAGTTTCATCTTCACTTAAACTTCAAAGTAAAGATAATTTAATAGAAACAGTATTAGAAAAAGGTATTGTTAAATATCCATTTTTAGATAAAGATGATAATGTTTATAGAAAACTAAATGATATTGAGCTTAAAAATATGGAAGTTCCTAAATATGATGAATTAATAGAATTATCTAAAAAACTTGCTAGTGAAATAAATGATGTTAAAGAGATAGAATGGTTATTTACATTAACTGATACCAAGATAGAACTTTTAGGTGCTGGAGTATGGAATAATTATCTATTTGCTCAAAAACAAATATATCTAAATGGCAAAGATGGTATTTATGCATATTATAAAACAAAAAGATTTTAAATTATATCTTTAAAATTCTTTCTGTTTTTTATTGTAGAATTTTTTAAAAGAGAAGATGCTCTTAAAATAGAAGTTTGACCATATTTTTTATTTATTTCATCAATTATATTTTCAAACTCATTATTTTCTTCTTTAAAAGAGTCAAATAAACTTAATTGAGTATGTGTTTTCTTTTTTAAATTAGAGTATGCTATTGAAACTTTTCTTATAGGCAAATCTTCTACATTTTTATTGTATAAGTACTCAAGTGCTTCGTATATAGTATTTTTATCATCTTCATCTACTTTTAATGAAATACTGTCGTGAAATTTCTTATAAAAGTCTTTTGAATAATCTATACCTAAAAAAATATTTGACGTTGTTTTATTCATTTTTCTTAATTTTGAATTTAACATATCGTTCATTTCTTTTATTATTAATAGTGCTTCTTCGACATTATAATCTCTATATAATATTTGGCTCATACTTATTGATTTATTTTTACTCCTTTGATTTAGTTCCTTAATAGTAGTAAAATCTATTCCATTTGCTTTACACCAAATATCATTGCCTAATACATTACCAAATCTTTTGATATAGAATTCTCTTTTATAATTGTTTATGTCTTTGACTTTGAATATTTTTAAGTCATTAAGTTTCTTTTCAGTTTTTTTACCAAAACCCCATATTTCAGATAATGGACTAATATTCCATAATTTTTTTTCAATATCATCATATGTCCATTTTGATATAAAGTCTTTATTATGTTTAGCTTCCGTGTCCATTGCAACTTTTGCTAAAAATATATTAGGACCAATTCCACAAGTTGAAGTTATACCTGTTTTATCTTTAATAGTTTTCATTATCATTTTAGCAAGTTCTATATCTGTTTTATTATAGAATTTTAAATATTCAGTAGCATCAATGAATACTTCATCAATAGAGTAGACGTGTATATCTTCTTCACTTATAAATTCTTTATAAATATCTATTACTTTATTACTGTAGTTTTCATATAATTTCATTCTAGGAGGAACATACATAATCTTAATATTATTTGGAATCTCATAAAGTCTACTTCTTGACTTAATGCCAAAATTTCTTAAATAGGGTGTTACCGCTAGTGACATAGCACCTTTACCACGAGATGTATCAGCTACTATAAGTGGGGTAGTAAATGGATCTAAACCTCTATATACACACTCACATGATGCGAAAAAACTTTTTAAATCTATACTTAAAATAACTCTTTCTTTCATACAAACACCTTTTCGTATAAATAGTATCATAAAGAAATAAAAAAAGCAATTACTTTTTAGATTTAAATTCTAATATAATTGCTTTTTCTTTTTTATAATTAGTTTTTTGTTTTAACATTTGTATACATCTTTGTTTAGAACTATCATATATTCTTTCTTCATCATTAAGTGCTTCTATAAAGTCATCAATAGTTACTTCAAATCTATCATTTAATGCAGCGATTGCATATGCTTCTTTAACAATATCGAGTACTAGTCTTGGATTATTAACTCTATCATTAAATGTTCTAGATTTAGTAGTGGTTGCATCTATTAAGAAATTAATGATTTTATCTCTTTCATCCTCATCCATTATTACTTTAGAATAACTAATTTTATTATAGGCATTTATTAAATCATTTATTATTTCATAAATAACATCACGCTCAGGTTCTTCTAATTTTATTCTTTTTAATCTAGATTTAAATGCAGTATTACTTTCTATGTTTTCTAAGTATTCTTCATCAGTAGTAGCACCAATAATTCTTACCTTTCCATAATCTAAATATGGTTTTAATATTTCAGCAATAGTTACTTTATTTCCTTCACTTCTACCAGCACCCATTACTTGATGCACTTCATCTATAAAAATAATAATATTCTTATCTGTACTTGCTTCATCTAAAATACCTTTTAATTTTTCTTCAAGTGTTCCGACATATTTACAACCTGAAACTATTGATGGAGCATCTATACTAATTATTTTTATATCATTAAGTGTTTGTGGAACTATACCTTTTTGTATTCTATATGCTAGTCCTTTAACAACCGCAGTTTTACCGGTACCAGCAGGACCAGTTATTATAATTGATTTATCTCTCTCAGGATATAATAGTATTCTTTCTATCTTTCTAATTATATCATCTCTTCCTATAGACGGATCTTTAAGATAAAACATATTAGTTAAATTTTCACCATATTTTTCTAAATTACTTTGTTCTTTTTGCATATAAGTTTCGTCCTTTGTATCAATATTAGTTGTATTATCACTAGTATTATATAAATCATTTTCATTTAAATTATAAATTTTAGATAAAATATCAGTAACTTCTTGTCTTTTATCAATTTCAAATATTTCTTTAGAAACTTTTGATAAATAACATATAAAGTCTTCTGCTAGTACATGTTCATCTTCTTTAGAATTACCAAATAGTATTTCTTTATTTATAGAAAATTCTATGTCATTAGAGCATCTAAATTTTATTTTATTATAAGTTACATTGAAAAGTAATGTCTTAATCATTAAAAAATCAGTATAAACTCTATTATTTACTTCAATTGATTCTATTTTTAAATATTTTGGTAATTTAATGCCATTAATAGTTATTTGTTTTTTAAGACGAATAAAACATTTATTTTTACATTGTATAAGACTTAAATTATCATATTCATATGTTATAGTATTATTAATAATTGATGTGTCTACATCAGTATCATAATTAAATGAATAGTAATCTTTTGCTTCATAGTCTATTAAATCTATTAATTTTGGAATTATAATCTCGGTATTATAATCATCTAATTTATAAAGTTTTTCTAATATTATTTCTATATAATTATTTGATTGTGGATTTGATATAATATAATTTAAAAATTGAAATATTTTAATTTCACTAGTAATTTTATTTTTAGATTCGAAACTTTCATCTTCAATAGATGCTCCATTATTTAAAAAATATAGACTATCTTCATTTTGCATTATTTCATCTATTATTTCTTCTAAATTATATTCATTAAATGAAGTAGTTTGTTTTATATCACTTTTTAATTCAAAGTCTTTAATATTTTTATTGAATTGTTTTAATATATTAGAAATAGTAATTCCTTCACTATTAAAAAAAATTTTAAAGTCATTTTTAATATAAAGAACACTTAAAAGTATAGATAGATTAAGCATAGAATCATTATTACTAAGGTAATAGGATATTTTAGTTCCATCTTGTTTAGTAATTGTTACTTTAGAATTTTTAATAAAATCTATGAAATTAAATACAATTGTTAAAAAATTTTGAGTTTCATAACTTAATAGATTAAATACTGCTATATTTTTATCCATACTACCACGTCCTATTGATTAATTATATTAGCAAAAACACAAAATTAAGTCAATCATTAAAGAATTACTTGTATCATATAATTTAATGTGTTATAATACGTGTGACAGCAGAGAGTGGGCAAAACCCACTCTTTAAATTTAAATTATTAAAGGAGGAATAATGGAAGATAAAATTATTACCGCAATAAAAAAGCCACTCGAAGATGAAAATATTGATCTTGTGGGAGTACATTTTGGAGAAGAAGATGGGGAAAATACATTATTTGTAACTATTGATAGTGATAATGGTGTAGATATGGATTTATGTGTTAAAGCAACTAAAATAGTAGATCCAATTATTGATAGTTTAAATCTTGAAATTGAAAATTATGTACTTGATGTAGGAAGCAAAGGAGTTGATTTAAGTGAAGAAGAAAGTAACTAAAGAAGAACAAACACAAATGAATGCTAAGGAATTTAAAAAAGCATTAGAATACGTTGTAAAAGAAAAAGGTATAGATGAAGATGTCGTTATAGAAGCAATGCAAACAGCATTATCAACAGCATTTAGAAAAAATGAAAAAGCAGACTATACTAGTAGAGTATTAATAGATAGAAATACTGGAGAAATTAAAGTATTTAAAGTAACAACTATAGTAGATGATTATAATGATGAAGATGATGATATTGATCCTGAAACTGGAGAAGTAAAAGTTGCTCATGATTATTTAAATGAAATGACTATAAGTGACGCTAAAGAAATAAATAAAGACTATCAAATAGGAGATGAAATATTAGAAGAAGTAACTCCTAAAGACTTTGGTAGAGTAGCAATATCAGTTGCTAAACAAGTAGTGTTACAAAAGTTAAGAGAAGCAGAACGTGAAAAAGTAATGAGTGAGTTTGAAGATAAGGAAGATGAATTAATGATAGGTTTTTTAGCTATGGAAGATGCTAGAAATTACTATGTAGATTTAGGAAAAGCAAGAGGAATTCTTCCTAAGACTGAACTTATACCAGGAGAAAAATTAACTATGGGTGACTCTATTAAAGTATATATTACTAAAATAGAAAGTACTCCAAAAGGGCCACTTATTTTAACATCAAGAAAAAACTATGGTTTTGTTAAAAGATTATTTGAACATGAAATACCAGAGTTTAGTGACGGCACTTTAGAACTTAGAGGAGTAGCAAGAGAAGCAGGTGTTAGAAGTAAAGTAGCAGTTGCAAGTACTAATCCAAAAGTAGATCCAATCGGAAGTTGTATTGGTGAAAAAGGAAGAAGAATTGCTAATATAATAAATGAACTTGGTGGTGAAAAAGTAGACTTAATCGCATATAGTGATGATATAGAAGTATTTATAGCTAATGCATTAAGTCCTGCTAAAAACCTTAATGTAAGCATAACTGATGAAAAGAAAAAAGAAGCATTAGTTATAGCTGATGATGAAAATTTAAGTTTAGCTATTGGTAAAAAAGGTATTAATATTAAACTTGCATCTAAACTTACAAAATATACAATTAATATTAAAACATTAGAGGATATTAATAAACAAATAAATGCATAAGGAGGATTAAGGCATGAAAACAAGAAAAATCCCTATGAGAACTTGTGTAGTAACAAGAGAAAAATGTGAAAAAAAAGATTTACTAAGAGTAGTAAGAGATAATAATGGAAATGTATTTGTTGATGATACAAATAAGGCAAATGGAAGAGGAGCTTATTTAAAAAAAGATAAGGATGTTATTTTAAAGGCAAAAGATTCTAAAGTATTAGAACGACACCTTGAAGTAAAAATTCCAGAGTCTATTTATGATGAATTAATTTCTAAAATATAAAAAAAGAAAAGGAGGAAACATATGAGTATAAAAGATTATGCTTTAGAACTTGGAGTTAGTAGTGATGTTATACTAAAAAAATTAAAAGAATTAGGTCATAATTATAATAATGAAAATGATTATTTAGATGATGAAGATATTATTATATTAGATAATGAATTGGGTGACTTAAGTAATAATAATTTAACTGAAGAATTAGCTGATAAGTTTGAAATGGAAGATAGAGCAGAAGAAGCTGCTTTAGCTTATAATATAAAACTTGATAATCAAGTTAAAGTGAAAGAAAAAATCAAAAAGAAAGAATCTTCAAATAAAAATCAAAGTCAAGAAGATTTAAATAAAAAGAAAAAAAATATATATAAAAATAAGACTAAACTTCAAAGTAATAAAGAAGAAACTGCATCAAATGTAGTTATATATAAAGAAGGAATGAGTGTTTCTGATTTAGCAGATGAACTTGGTATCTCTGCTAGTGAAATAGTTAAAAAACTTATTGGAATGGGACTTATGATTTCATCAAGTCAAGCTATTTCATTTGATGATGCATCAGTAGTAGTTCTTGAATATAATAAAGAATTAGTAAAAGAAGAAACAACTGATATATCTAATTTTGAGGAATATGTTGTTACTGATAAAGAAGAAGATTTAGAGCCAAGACCAGCAGTGGTTACAATAATGGGACATGTTGATCATGGTAAGACTACACTTCTTGATTATATAAGAAATTCACATGTAGCATCAGGTGAAGCAGGAGGAATTACTCAAGCAATTGGTGCATATCAAGTAGAAAAAGATGGAAAAAAGATTACTTTTATTGATACTCCAGGACATGCTGCGTTTACTGAAATGAGAGCAAGAGGCGCTGCTGTTACAGATATAGTAATTATCATAGTTGCTGCTGATGATGGCGTTATGCCTCAAACTAAAGAAGCTGTAGATCACGCTAAAGCAGCAGGTGTTCCAATTATAGTTGCTGTTAATAAAATAGATAAACCAAACATTAATATAGAAAAAATAATGAGTGAAATGAGCGAATTAGGTCTTACTCCAGAGTCTTGGGGAGGAGATACAATATTTGTAAATATTAGTGCTCATACAGGACAGGGAGTAGATGAACTTCTTGATAATATTAATTTACTTTCAGAAGTATTAGACTTAAAAGCAAATCCTCATAGATATGCAATGGGTTCTGTAATAGAAGCAAGACTTGATAAATCTAAAGGTCCAGTTGTAACATTATTAATACAAAATGGTACTTTAAGATTAGGAGATCCAATAGTAGTAGGATCATTCTCAGGAAAGGTAAGAACTCTAAGAGATGATGCTGGTAATGAAGTAGTATCAGCAGAACCATCTAAACCAGTTGAAGTAACAGGTATAGAAGATGTACCAGTCGCAGGAGATAAATTCATGGCATTTGAAAGTGAAAAAGAAGCTAAAAGTGTTGCTATGAAGAGAAAAGAAACTGAAAGAGGAAAGAAATTTGCTCACAAAGCATTAAGTTTAGATGAGATATTTGAACAAATAAAAGAAGGTAGAAAAGAAATTAATATTGTTCTTAAAACTGATGTTAAAGGTAGCGAAGAGGCAGTTAAAAATGCACTACTTAAAATAAATGTTGAAGGTGTTAAAATCAATGTTATAAGAAGTGGTGTTGGAACTATAACTGAAAGTGATGTAGTTTTAGCAAATGCAAGTAATGCTATAATTATAGGGTTTAATGTTTCACCAACTTCTGCTACTAAAGAAACTGCAAAAGGTTATGGAGTAGATATTAGACTTTATAATATTATTTATAAAGTAGTTGAAGAAATAGAAGCAGCAATGAAAGGTATGTTAGATCCAGAATATGAAGAAGTAGTAATCGGAGAAGCTGAAGTACGTCAATTATTCCATTTCTCTAAAGTTGGTAATATAGCGGGATGTCATGTTACAAGTGGCATTGTTAAAGTAGGAAGTCCATGTAGAGTTATAAGAGATGGAATAGTTGTAACAACATCAAAAGTATCTACTTTACAAAGAGAAAAAGATCAAGCACGCGAAGTTAAATCAGGATATGATTGTGGTATGACTATTGAATCATTCCCAGATATTAAAGAAAAAGATGTTATAGAAGTATTTGAAGTTAGGGAAGTGAAAAGAGTATGAGTAGTTTAAAAGGTGAAAGAGTATCATCTGATATGCAAAGAGAACTATGTAATATATTACTTCTTGAAGCAAAAGATGAAGACTTTAAAAATGTAACAATAACTGATGTAGATGTAACTAATGATCTAGGTTTTGCTAAAATATATTTTACTACTCTTGATAATAGAGAAAAAGTAGAAAAAGATTTAAATAATGCAGCAGGTTTTTTTAGAAGTGAACTTTCACAAAGACTAGATATTAGACATACACCAGAATTAAGATTTATATTTGATGAATCTATCGAAAATGGTCAAAAAATAGAAAAAATAATAGAAGAACTTCATAAAGATGAATAGGGTATTTACAAATACTCTATTTTTTGTTTTAATAAGAACCAGGTGGTTTTGATGAAAATTGAAATAAAAAGGGATAAAGTAAGACTTAAAAAAGAGTTTTATACTAATATTCATGAAGAAAAAGATATTCTTTATAAAATTTGTAATGATTACTCAAATTATGAAACACAAGATATTATAACTTATATTTATTCATTACCTAAAATAGATGGTGTTTTAGGAATAATAGATTTGTTATGTGAAGATGGAGTTATTTATGGTTATACTATGCCAAAACTTAATGGTTCTGTCACTTTAAAAAGTATTATTGAAAAACAATTTTCAGACGAAACGAAATGTTTCTTAATAAAAAAATTAACTAATACATTAAAAGAACTACATAAATATCTAGTAATCGGAGATATTAGACTTGATAATATATTAATTTATGAAAATAAACCATTATTTATAGATTTAGAAAATGGACAAAAGATATATGAAAGAAATTACTTAGTGACTTTATATGATCTTAGAGACAAAGAATATAGTGTTATAGATGATATATTTAAATTATTTGTATGTATTATATCTATATTATTTAATGAAGATTTTGAATATTTATTTACCATTAGTTATGATAATAGACAATATTTTGAAGAATTTATTAATGGAATAAACTCACCTGAAATAAAAGCATATTATGAATATTTAAAAGAATCATTAACAGAAGATAATACTTATCCAATATATTTTACTGATATTTTTGATGAGTTTACTCCTGATACAGTAAGTCAAATCACTAAAAAACAAATGATGTTAGAGATGTAAATTTAGAAGTATTTTGTATACTTCTTTTTAATTTTAGTTTATACTTTTATTATAGGTGAATAATATGAATGAAAATTTGGATGAAACAAATTCAGACAAAATTAAATTTGAAATGGGTTATAATGGTCATACGCTTGGTGATAAAATAGAAAAAACAAAAGTAATTTATATTGAAAAATCTAAGATTAAAATTTTTATTGTTTTTGCTATATTGCTTATACTTTTAGGAATTTTAAATTGTACTTTTAATGATATAGATTTACCACTTTATTATGCTGGACTTGCATTTTTTTTAGGCGGAGTAGGAATTGCACTTTTTGGAATTAAACCTGGAATTTTTTTTCTGTTTTCACACGGTGGGGCTGGACTTGCTATTATAGTGTCACAAATTCTTTCAACTCTTGAACTACAAATCTATTTATCTGATAATCCTACCACACTGTTACTGTATTTAAGAATAATAACTATTACTGTAATACTTGCTGTTGTTTTATCTGTTTTATATAATTTAAATGATAGATTAAAAGATAATTTAAAAGCATATACATTAATACTCATACTTTACTTAATAGCAATAACTATGGTAGTCTTCTTACCAAAATTATTACCATATTTGTTATAGGAGAAACTATGGATAATGGAATTGATAAAAAATTAAATAAAGTAAAAGAATTATATTATAAAGATTCAAAATACGTTGATAGGAATTTGAATTATATTATTTTCAGGTATGATATATTTAAAACGAAAGAAAGACAAAAGGCCATAGGCCGTTATATAGTTATTTTCTATATCATTTCTTCTTTTTTAGGATTCATCAGTTTATTTTATTTTGATATTTTAGATTTTTTTGTGCATTTATTTATATACCTAATTGGAAATGTTTTATTACTATTGGGTATTGGGTGTTTGACAATGAAAGACATATGTGGACCATCTTTAAAATTATTATACGTTTTAATTCCAGCATTTTTATTTAGTTGTGTTGGACTTTGTTTTATAACAATTCCTATTCTTAATTTTTATAGTATAATTGAACAATTATCAATAAATTCAAAATATTTAATGATTTACTTAATAATTATGGTATTAATTCTTATTTTATGTTTTCTTTTAAGTTTTAGATATGCTGTGTCTTTTGATACAAATAAAGATTGTAAAAGATTTATGGTGATATTGGTAGCATTTTTAGTATTTAATATTATGATTGTTTTTTTGCCAATACTATTACCATATATGATATAAAGGAGTCTGAATATGAATGATGATATTAATAAAAAAATAAATGAAGTAAAAGGCTTGTATTCAAAATATCCAGATTGGTCTACTGATATAAATAATGCAATAGATGATCTTCTTTCTTATAAAAAGGTGCATATAACAGTATATGCCACAATATTATTTGTTATTTTATGTTTGTTACTTGGACTATTTATACCGTATAATTTAGATGATGGCGGTTCTAAAATTTATTATTTTTGTGGACTTGTAATTGCATGTTATCTAATAAAAATCGGTTTTTCTTATAGAATTATTGAAAATATTTTTGCATTTATAGTTAATGTTATTGGATTTTTAGTTGCTTTATTGCCTATTTTAAATACTTTGGAATTAAAAATATATTTATCTGATAGTCCGAAAATGCTTTTGATATATTTAATTTGGCTCTTAATTTTATTTATTGCCATTTTAACCATTGAAATTGCTTGTATATTTGTTAATAAATCAGAAATTAAATCTAAACTATACTTATCATTACTCGTATTATCATTTATATTAATTTCTATGGTAGTCTTCTTACCAAAATTATTACCATATTTGTTATAACATTTGACAACTTAGATAATGTGTTGTATACTCATACATGTAAAAACGAAGAACAAGAGGAGTAAAATATTGTAACTTATAGGGAAGAAAAATCATAGACTGAAAGTTTTTCTAAGTGATTAATATTTGAAGGTAGCTTGGGAGTTGTATAATTGAAATAGTAGTAAATTATAATGTTAGTTGCATTAAGACTAAAGAGGTAATAGAAATATTATAAATTAAGGTGGTACCACGATAATTCGTCCTTTAAAAGGTACCTTTTTTTATGGAGGAAAAAGTATGAAAAATGAAATGAATGATAATTTTGATATTTTTGATAAATATTTTATGGGATTTGATATTGAAGATAAAATGATTCAATTTAAATATAATCATAGTTATCGAGTCTTACATCAAAGTGATGAGATATCTTTTACATTAAATTTAGATGAAGATGATAATTACTTAGCATGTTTGATTGGACTTCTTCATGATATAGGAAGATTTTCACAATGGACAAAGAATAAATCATTTAGTGATGAATTATTAGATCATGCACAACTAGGAGTTAAAATATTATTTGATGAAGGTATGATAAAAGATTATGATGTACAAGAAAGTGATTATGAAATAATTAAGAAAGCAATACTTAATCATAACAAATTTAAAATTGATGATGATTTAACCATCAGAGAAAAACTACATACCAAAATAATAAGAGACGCTGATAAGATAGATATATTATATAGTTATTCTGAAAATATATTAAAATTAGAAACTGATAATTCTACTATTAGTGATGAGATACATGATAAATTCTTTAAGCATGAAATAATTGATATTAGAAAATGTAAAACTTTAAATGAAAAAGCAGTAGCGTTTTTCGCATCAATTTTTGATTTAAATTATGACTATAGTAAGGGATTCATAATGGATAAAAATTATGTAACAAAGATATTCAATTCTCTTGATAATAAAGAAATAATTAGACCTTATTATGATGAAATAATAAAGTATTTAGAAGGAAGTGTTAAAAATGATAGATAAAAAATATGATCATAAACAAGTAGAAAAAGATAAATATGAAACTTGGTTAAAAAAACAAGCTTTTACTAGTGGAGATAAAAGTAAAGAACCATTTTGTATAGTTATACCACCACCAAATGTAACAGGTAACTTACATATAGGGCATGCGTATGACTGTTCATTACAAGATATAATAATAAGATATAAAAAGATGCAAGGGTATGATACATTATGGTTACCAGGTATGGATCATGCCGCTATCGCAACTGAAGCAAAAGTAGTTGCTAAACTTAAAAGTGAAGGAATTAATAAATACGAATTAGGTCGTGAAAAGTTCTTAGAAGAATGTCATAAATGGAGTAATGATCATAGAGGTAATATAAGAAGACAGTGGGGTAAACTTGGATTTGCACTTGATTATTCAAAAGAAAGATTTACTCTTGATGAGGGACTTAATAAAGCTGTTAGAAAAGTATTTGTTGATTATTATAACAAAGGAATTATTTATAGAGGGCAAAGGATTATTAACTGGGATCCTGTTGCTAAAACTGCTCTTTCAAATGAAGAAGTTATTTATAAGGATGATAAAGGAGCATTTTATCATATTAAATATTTTATTGAAGACTCAGATGAATATTTAGATGTTGCAACCACTAGACCAGAAACATTATTTGGTGATACTGCTGTTGCTGTTAATCCTAATGATGAAAGATATAAACATTTAATAGGTAAAAATGTTATATTACCGGTTGTTAATAAACTAATTCCAATTATTGGTGATGAGCATGCTGATATGGAGTTTGGTACTGGTTGTGTTAAGATTACACCTGCTCATGATCCTAATGACTTTGAAGTAGGGCAAAGACATAATCTAGAAAGAATACTAGTTATGAATGAAGATGCTACTATGAATGAAAATGCACTTAAATATGAAGGTATGACACGTGAAAAATGTAGAGAAGAACTACTTAAAGATTTAGAACGTGATAATTTACTTATTAGTATAGAACCAATGGTTCACTCAGTAGGTCATAGTGAAAGAACAGATGCAGTTGTTGAACCTTACTTATCTAAACAATGGTTTGTTAAAATGGATAAACTTGCTAAAATGTTAATAGATAATCAAAATACAGATGATAAAGTTAATTTTATACCAAATAGATATGAAAAAATACTTATGAAAGGATGGATGGAAGACTGTCATGATTGGTGTATATCAAGACAATTATGGTGGGGACATAGAATTCCAGTTTGGTATAGAAATGAAGAAGTTTACTGTGGAATGAAAGCACCAGAAGGTGAAGGATGGGTACAAGATAATGATGTGTTAGATACATGGTTTAGTAGTGCGTTGTGGCCATTTAGTACTCTTGGTTGGCCTGATGAAACAGAAGACTTTAAAAGGTATTTCCCAACAAATACAATAGTACTCGGATTTGATATAATATTCTTCTGGGGTGCTAGAATGATGTTCCAATCACTTAATATACACGGTAAATCACCATATAAAGATTGTATAATTCATGGACTTATAAGAGATAATCAAGGAAGAAAAATGAGTAAATCTCTTGGTAATGGTATAGATCCACTTGATATGATTGAACAATATGGCGCAGATGCATTAAGATTTTATTTAACAACTAGTTCAACTTTAGGAATGGACTTAAACTTTAGTACAGAAAAGCTATCATCAACATGGAATTTTATTAATAAACTATGGAATGCTAGTAGATTTGTACTTATGAAATTAGAAGACTTTAAAGAAGATGAATATAAATTAGAAAACTTAAATGATTCAGATAAATGGGTACTTACTAAATTAAATGAAACTATTAAAATAGTAACTAAATCAATGGAAAAGTATGACTTTAATATCGCAGGTAGTGAACTTTATTCATTTATATGGGATATATTCTGTGATAAATATATAGAAATATCTAAGTTTAGTGATAATGCATCAACTAAATCAACTCTATATTATACACTTCTATCTATAATTAAAATGATGCATCCATTTATGCCATTTGTAACAGAAGAGTTATATTCATCATTACCAATTAAGAATAAAGAATTATTGATATTTGAAAGTTATCCAACTGTAAATAAAAAACTAATATTTAAAGATGAAACTAAAAAAATAGATGAACTATTAGAGTTTGTAACACTATTTAGAAATAAAAAATTAGAAAATAAAATATCAAATGATTTTGAAGTAATTGATTATAATAATAATGATTTATTAAATAGCATGTTAAAACTAAATGATAAAATAGTAGAAAATAGTAAATTCAATGATAAATTAACAGTTGAACTTTATAATTATAAATTAGATATTTATTTTGATAACTCTAAGAATAGTGAAGAAGAACAAGAAAAGAAAAAACAAGAAATTGAATCATTAGAAAAATCTATTCAAAGAAGAAAAGCATTACTTTCAAATGAAAATTATTGTAATAAAGCACCTAAGAATATAGTTGATAAAGAACGTGAAGATTTACAAAAAGAAATGGATAGATTAGAAATACTTAAGAAAAACTAATTGTTTTTCTTTTTTCTTATAAAAAAATCCTTCATTAGAAGGACTATAAATTATCTAAATTGTTTAGAATAGATTCGTTATTTTCTATTATACTATTTATTATATACGTTTCTTTTTCAGATGCAACATAACTTTTTTCATACCAGTCACCTGAACTAATATAACTTCTAGAATATCTAGTAAGTACAGGATAATCTGATTCTACTTTTTCTTTGATATAATTATTTAATTTATCTAAATTATTTTCAGAAAAATTAATTTTATATGTGTCTATATTATTGTTTGATATTTTTTTAACTAATATTGATTTATTATCTTTGAAGTATATTATATAATATGTATTTTCACTTTCTGTATATACTATTTTATATTTATACTCTTCTACACATTGCTCAAAACTTGATTCACCACTTTCTAAAGAATATATTACATCTGATTGATACCAAGTTAATTGTCTTACACCATTATTCATTATGCCATCTATAGTAACTTTATTACCATTTAATTTTGTAGAAAAATTAGTCTCTATAAATTTTTTTAATTTATCAATATTTTCCTTTGAAAAGTTTTGTGTTATTTCTTCTGTTCTTGGTTTACAATCCACAGCACTACACGCATAAGTTATATCTATTTTTACTTTGTCTTCATATATTTTAATATCTCGATTTGTTCCTGGTATTGCACCATCATAAAAATAAATTTCATAAATTATATTTTTATCTTCGGTTACATTTTTCTTTTTAGTGAAATACATTACTACTAATATGGTTAATATTATTAAAAGTATTATAGCAGTTATAATAATTTTTAAAGTTTTATTATTATTCATTTTATCCCTACCTTTGTATAGTTATTATATCATATGACATATTAACCCACAAGATAGATATAAAAAATTATTGTTTTTCTTTTTTCTTTCTATTATAATTTAAGTATGATAAAAGAATTAAAATATATAAAATTAGAATATAATGATTGTGATACAAACTATATAGAAGAACTAATAGATTATATTAATTTAAGTAGTGAAGAAATAACAAATTTTTTTAGTATAGATAGTTTTAATCCAAAAGTAGAAATAAAGTTATATGATGATATTGATAAGTTTAATGAATGGTATTATTACTTTAATAAAAAAGAAGCGCCATTATGGTTTTGTGGTTTTTCATTTAAAATGGATGGTGTTTATCATATAAATGTATTAAGTTTAGAAAAATATAAAAAGACGCAAGGACATGAAAAACATAATTTAAATGATTTGAAATATTTGATAATGCATGAATTTGTTCATTCATGTGTATTAAAGATAAATAATTCATCATTACCAGCATGGTTAAATGAAGGAATAGCAATTAAATTATCACATCAATATGATAATAAAGAATATAAATTTAATGCATCTTTAAATGAAATGATAAATGGGTGTAATAATTATATAAATTATTATACTATGTTTAGTTATGTAATAGATAAATATGGAAAAGACTATATATTAGATTTGATAATTAACAATAAAGCATTTGATGAAACAGAAAAACTATATAATGATTTACTTAAATCAATGTAAATATTACAAAAAGTGATAATATTTATTATATTAATGTGATATTATTATAGTGGTGAATAATATGAAAAAGAAAATAGTTTTATTATTAAGTTTATTAATAACTTTTATACCATTTGTAAAAGCAGATACTAATACATGTCATGCTGAACTTGAAAGTAGTCAAACAGTTAATGTAGGGGATACAGTTACATATAATTTAGGTACAACTGGTACTGATCAAAATACATTATATGGAATACATTATGAAATAGAATATGATCCAAATGTATTAGATCCCGAAATTAATAGTGGAGTTAAGTCTTACTATAATTGGGAGAGTGTAAGAAAAGAAATAGTTAGTAATGATAACTCAAAATACAATACTATTATCTTAGATATATCAACTAAGAATAAAAGTAAATATATTACTAGTAGTGATAATAAAGGTTCTTTTATTAAAGTAGCAAGTATTAGTTTTAAAGTAAAAAACACTAATGAAACAAGTACAAAATTATCCTTAATGGCAAGTGGTGATAATGATAGCGGTTCATTTAAATATGTTATTTCAGATACAGAGAATGCTTATTCAGAATGTAGTGGACAAGTAAATTCATTTATAAAGATTAAGAAGATAATAGAGCCTCGCTTATCAAGTATAACTATTAATGGAACTAAAATAGAAGACTTTGACGGTAAAAAGTATGAATATGAATATACTTCAACTGAAAAAACAGTGGATATTAGAGGTATAGGTGTTAGTGGTACTACTGTTACAAATGTTGGGAAAAAAGAATTGAAAAATGGTGATAATGAGTTTATTATTACTGTTTCTAATAGTGAAGGAGATTCTATTGATTATAAGTTAATTGTTAAATATGACAGTACCGATACAGATTGTGATATTAATACTTTAGAAGTAGAAGGATATGATATAAAATTTGATCCAAATGTATTAGAATACAAATTAAAAATAAAAGATGAATATTCATTAAAAATAAATATTGAACTTGTTAATACTGAATCAAAATATACTATTAAAGGTAATCAAAATCTACAAAATGGAAGCAATATAATTATAGAAGTTAGAAATGGTGCTAAAACAAAAAAATATACAATAACAATAGAAAAAGATGTAGTAGCTGTTGTTAAGAAAAAAACAAGTCCTTTGTTAATAGTAGGTTTAGTAGTACTAGGATTAGGAATTATTGGTTTAATAGTATTCTTAATTATTAAAAATAAGAAAAAGAAAAATAAAGAAGAAGACTTAGAAAAAACAAAAGATTTAACTAATGTATTAGACGATGATACTGAAGAAGATGAAGATATTGATGAAAGTGATGAAGAAGAAATAGATGAAGAATCAGATGAGATAGATGATGATTCGTCACTAGAGGATGATTTTGATTTAAGTGATAAATAGCAAAGAGAAATTCTTTGCTTTTGTATTGAAAAAGTAATTAAATAGTGTATAATAATAGAACAACACATGATATAATATAATTACAATGGAGGTGATAATTATGGAAAATGTTAAAGAATTAGCAAAGTTTATTTTATCATTGGATACTGAAGACAAAGTGTTTCACTATGAACCAATTACTTTAAACGGTAAAGAAACACTAGCAGGTAAAGTTAGATTAAATAAATATTTGCATATTATGCAAATGATGTATATTTCATTATATGATAAAAAATTATTTAATGAAAATATGTATGCTTATGACAATGGTGCTGTAATAGATGAGATTTTAAATAGTTATGGTGAGTTAAGAAAAAACAAAAATCATTATTCACTTTCAGATGAAAAAACAGTTAAACCTTTTGTAGAAAAAATGTATAAATTATTAAAACCTGCTCCTTTAGATGTATTAGTAGAAATATCACATCAAGATGAGGAATGGATTAAAAAACATAGTTATTATTCTAAAAGTGATCAATTAATGAATGTGGATAGTCAAAAAGAAAATTATAAAGAGTTGTGTGCGGATTTTATAAAATTGTATAATAATGATTGAAATCGGTCAAGTAATATGGTTGAAAATACGCTTTAACAAAAGTGGAGTTATTGCTGATAAAGAACATCCATTGTTAGTTGTGGATATTGATAAAGAAAATAACGTCATAGAAGTTGCACATTTAGACCATGTTGATGAAGATAACTATTATCATGCACTTTTGAGATATAATCATTTAATAGAAAATAGTAATCCGCCTGAAACTGTTATATTTCAAAATAGTTATATGCAAATGAATAACGTATTTAAACTTGATAATATTCCTGAATTAATTAAAAAAAGAAGAACAACTGATAAATTAAGTAAAGAAAAATTAAATATTGCATTAAGTAAATATAAGAATTATCAATTGAATAATTATATTCAAGATGAAAAAATTGTTTATATGGATAGAGAAGAAATAATATCTATAAATCCAGATTTAATAGAACAGTAGCATCTACAACGATGCTTTTTGTTTACATTGTTATAAATGTCAAGCACATGTAAATTGACTAGGGGGGGGGGTGACTATGTTATAATGCAAGTATACTAAGTAAAGTAATAGTAAAGGAGTAAGATAAAATGAAAAATAAAGGATTTACATTAGTAGAGTTACTAGCAGTAATAGCTATACTTGCAATATTAGTAATAATAGCACTTCCAAATGTATTAAAAATGTATAATTCATCAAAGAAAAATATATTTTTAGTAGAAGCAAAAGAAATATACGGAGAGGTATCTAAAAAATATATTTCGGAAAATTTAAAAGGAAATAAATTATCATACGTAAGCAGTGAAGATAATACTAAATTAGAAATGACAGGTAATGAATTAAAATATTGTATTCAAGTAGATAATAAAGGTAAAATAACTGCCATGAAGATAGGCGATAATAATTATTATTTATTTTATGATGGAAGTAAAGATATATCAAAATTAGATATTAATGATGTATACGAAGGCAAATACGTACAAAATAAATGTGACGCAAGTACAACAATTACAAAAGATGGAACTGATCCAAAACCAGTAGGTAAAGCATGTACATATGATGGTGATATAAATGCAGGAGATGCAATCCAAATGGGAAAATATACATATCATTATAAACAAGATTACATTGATTATACTACACTAACAAATGTATCAACTGATACATTTCATGTAGAATTAACTGATAAAGAGTCAACTGATGCAGTGACAGAAGCACCATGTAGTAGTATAAATGGTAAATTAGTAACTTCTATGGCATTGATGTTTTATAATAGTAAAGCATCTTCAATAGATTTAAGTAGTTTTAATACGTCAAACGTAACTAATATGATGGGAATGTTTTATAATAGTAAAACATCTTCAATAGATTTAAGCAGTTTTGATACATCAAAAGTAACTGATATGAACTCTATGTTTGAAGGTAATCGTGCAACAACTTTAGATTTAAGCAGTTTTGATACATCAAAAGTAACTGATATGAACTCTATGTTTGAAGGTAATCGTGCAACAACTTTAGATTTAAGTAGTTTTAATACTTCAAGCGTAACTGATATGGGTGGAATGTTTGCTAGCAGTCAAGCAACAACGTTGGATTTAAGTAGTTTTAATACGTCAAACGTAACTAATATGGCTGGAATGTTTGCTGGCAGTCAAGCAACAACGTTGGATTTAAGTAATTTTGATACTTCAAAAGTAACTCATATGTTTGAAATGTTTGAAGATAGTCGAGCAACAACCTTAGATTTAAGTAGTTTTAATACTTCAAGTGTAACTGATATGAGTTATATGTTTTTTGGCAGTCAAGCAACAACTGGATATGCAAGAACACAAGTTGATGCTGATAAATTTAATAATAGTGGTGATAAACCATCTGGTCTTACATTTATAGTTAAATAGAGAGAAATCTCTATTTTTTTAATTTATTTTAAAAAAATTGGTAAAAGATACAAATGTTATTCTTAATAAAATATAAATTAATGTGTTCTTATTGAAAAGTGTTTTAAAACTTGTTATAATTTTTAATAGAATAATAAGGAGTTTTTACTATGTTTGGAAGAATATTATCTATATATGATCAAATTATTATACTTGAAAATAATGCTCATAAAGTAGAAGCATCTTTGATAGGTGTTCATATAGTATTTGAAGAGAAATATAAAATAGTATGTGAAATATCTAAAATAGATGCTGATATTATAGAATGTGTTATGGTAGGAGAATTTGTTAATGGTGTTTTTAATAGTGGTATAGTTCATAAACCAACTAATACTGCAACTATAAGAATAGTTAATAAGGATGAAGTAATAGCGCTAGTTGGAAATCAAAAGGTTGATAGTGATACAGATCTTTATATTGGTAAATCTTTAATATATGAAGGATTTAATGTATCAGCAAATATTGATGACTTTTTCTCTAATCATTTTGCTGTTATAGGAAATACTGGTAGTGGTAAGAGTTGTAGTATAGCAAGAATATTCCAAAACTTGTTTTACAGAAGAGAATATGTTCCAGTAAATGCTAATATAGTATTATTTGATGTATATGGTGAATATCATCCTGCTTTAGAAAAAATTAATCAAACTAATAGTTGTAGATGTAAAAGTTTAACAACTGATATTACTAATACTAAATATGAAATAGTAAAAATCCCACCATATTTTTTAGAGGTTGATGATTTAGCATTACTTTTAGGAATAACTAGTCCTGCTCAAATTCCTATTATTGAAAAGGCATTAAAATATGTATATTTATTTACAGAAGATGAAGATAAAATAATAGGATTTAAAAACAATATTATAGCAAAAGCAATATTAGATATTTTATCTAGTGGTAAAGGACCAGCTCAATTAAGAGATCAAGTAGTCGCTGTGTTATCTAGTTTTTATACAAAAGACATTAATTTAGAAAGTAAAATTATACAACCAGGATATATTAGAACACTAAGACAATGTATGAATATAGACAATACTGGTAAAATAAATACTATTCAATTAGTAGTTGAATACTTAGAACAATTTGTTAATGAAGAGTTGGTTTTAAGTAAAGATATGAAACCAGAAAAATTTACTTTAAAAGATTTAAGAAATGCATTTGAATTTGCACTTATAAGTGAGGGTGTTTTAAAGAGTGATAAAGTTTATGATGTTAACAATATACTTAAAGTAAGACTAGAATCTATTATAAATGGAGATTATGGTTGTTATTTTGATGTAGAAGAGTATATAAGTAAAGAAGAATACATTAAAAAATTATTTACAACACCTATGGGTGAGAAAGCACAAATAGTTAATTTTAACTTGAATTATGTTGATGAAAGATTTGCTAAGGTGCTTACAAAAATATTCTCTAAATTATTCTTTGATTATTCTATTTTCAAACATAAAACAGATGGCTTCTGTGTTCAAATAATTCTTGAAGAAGCACATAGATATGTTCAAAATGATACTGATATAGAAACTATTGGTTATAATATTTTTGATAGAATTACTAAAGAGGGAAGAAAGTATGGTACAGTTCTCGGATTAATTACACAAAGACCTAGTGAACTTTCTAATACTGCATTAAGTCAATGTTCAAATTACATAGTACTTAGAATGTTCCATCCTGATGATTTAGATATTATTAGAAATATAACACATAGTATATCTACTGCTGATGTTGATAAATTAAAAACATTAAGACCTGGTGTTGCGTTATGTTTTGGTAATGCATTTAATATACCAATATTTACTAAAATAGATAAGCCAGATCCTACTCCTAATTCTAGTAACTTTCATATTGGTTCATCTTGGTTTACAAAAGGACAATAAAAAAGATTCATTTCGAATCTTTTTTTAACTATTTAATTATATAAGGATCAGTAGAAGTACCAGTACCTGATTTATAGAAAGTATGTTTATTTAAACTAACAATAAATCTTAATCTTTTTGAATTAGATGCTTTTGATAAATTTAATGCAGTACCAGTAAATGCATATGCTTTATAATTATTTTGATTAGTTGCAGTTAACAACCATTCTGATCCCTGATTATAACCTGCTAAATAATTATAATTAGAACAAGATAAGTCATTTAAAGTTTTACAATTCTCATCCATACTTGCTCTCATATATTCATATGGAGTCATTAATGAGAATAGGTAAGTATCAGTACTTAAAACACTACATTCAGTACTTCCATCTTTAGAAGTATCACTTTCAGTTCTAATACCAATACATAATTTTTTACTAACTAATTTAGATTTAACTTTATTACTTAAAATTAATGTATCAGAATCATCTTTATTTTCAGTTTCTAATGCTTTTAATGTATCTTTAATTCTGCTTTTTTCAAATATATTATATCCATCATTGCCTAACTTAGTTTCATTGTATCTGTCATCCCATACATAAGTATTTTCAGTTTTAGTATCAAGTTTCACTTTAATAGTACCATCGCTTTCAATACTCATTATTCTACCTGTAACAGATTTTTCTTTCTTCTCATTTCCACTCATACCAATAATAATATAATTATTAATATTTTCACCTCTATAATAATAAGTACCATTATTAGTATTATAAAGACCTTCACCCGATGTAACTACTGAATTAGTTAAAACACTTCTTAATTCTTTAGTTTCATAGTTACCAGGACAGTTTAGAAATGCTATATAAGAGTATGCACTATTTTGAGCATTAACTGTAACTTCAGCCGAACATTTATCTCCATCTTTTAATAATTCACTTAATGGCTTGATATATCCAGCATCAACAAGTGTTTGATAAGATAAACTATAATCTCCATCTGATGCAGGTAACATCGCAGGATTATCTTTATAATATTTATCTGCTGCATTAACTATTTTTTCTTCTGCTTGTTCATATGTTAGTTTTTTACCACCAAATATTGATACTAACCATAATACTATTAAAAGTAATACAATCACACCAATAACAGATGAACCTATTATTATTAATTTTTTATTATCCATAAATACACATCCTTTTCATCTAAGATTAATTATACAATAAAAATCTAAATCTCTCAATTATTTAGTTAATAAATTAAACACTTCTTCTACATTAATATTATCTTTTTTATTATAACTAGGTATTATATGTAAATGATAATGTTTTATTTCTTGTAAAGAACCATTATTTTGAACTAACTTAATACCATTAGGGTTTAACTTTTCATTAATTAAATCAACAATTATTTTACTTGCTTTATTTATTTCAGTTAGGGTATCTAAATCAATATCATTTATATCTTTACAATGAGTTTTAGGTAATATAAGAGTATGTCCTTTTGAATTAGGATTAACATCTAATATACATTTAACTTTATCATTTTCATATAATGTATATGAAGGTATCTCATTATTAATTATTTTACAAAATATACAATCCATTTCTATCACCAATTATATTATATATTAAAATATTATTAACTTCAATTATTATGTTTATTATAAGTAATTTTAATTTGATTGAATAATTTATTATAGGTGAGGTAAAATGAAGAATAAAAATGATTTTCCAATGAAAGAAAAAAATATTGTATATTTTGATAATGCTGCGACTACATTTAAACCTTATAGAGTGATCGATAAAATGAATGAATATTATTATGACTATAATGCTAATTCACATAGAGGGGACTATGATATTAGTTTTAAAGTTGATGATGAAATAGATTATACTAGAGATTTAGTTAAAATGTTTATAAATGCTAAACGTAAAGATGAGATTATATTTACTAAGAATACTACTGATTCATTAAATACAGTTGTGTTTGGTTTTTTCTTAAATTATTTAAAAGATAATGATGAAGTTATTTTATCAAGTAGTGAACATGCATCAAATATATTACCTTGGTTAATTTTATCAGTTAAAAAGAAAATTAAAATAGTATTTGTTGATTCTAAAAATGAAAAATTAAGTATTGATGATATAAAAGAAAAAATAACTTCTAAGACTAAAGTTATATCACTTGCTCATATAACTAATGTTAGTGGAGATAAAAGAGATATTAAAAGTATAATTTCGCTTGCTCATAAGTATGGAATATTAGTGGTGGTAGATGGTGCTCAAAGTGTTCCTCATATAAAAACAGATGTACAAGATATGGACATAGACTTTCTTGCATTCTCAGCACATAAAATGTGTGGACCAACAGGAATAGGAGTATTATATGGAAAATATGAACTATTAAAGAAAATGATTCCTTTTACTTATGGAGGAGGAATGAATTTAAATTATAATGAACACTCTTTAGAATTAGTAGAAATACCTTATAGATTTGAATCAGGGACACCTAATATAAGTGGTATTGTTGGTTTTAGTGAAACAATTAAGTTTTTAAATGAAATAGGTATGGATAATATAGAAAGACAAGAAAAGTATTTAAGAAGATATTTAATTAAAGAACTTGAAAGTATTCCATATGTAAAAATATATAATAAAGATTGTGAAGGTAGTACAGTTATTATTAATATTGATGGAGTTTTATCAGGTGACTTAGGACTTTATTTGAATACTTTAGGTATATGTGTAAGAAGTGGTAAACATTGTGCTAAGATGGGTGACAATAAAGAAGATACTGTTAGAATTAGTTTATATTTTTATAATACTTATGAAGAAATTGATTATTTAATTTCTGCTCTTAAAAAAAGAGATGAAATTTTTAAATATGCTAATTAATTATTTATATAGTTTGACTTTATAATTAAAATTAAAATATATCTAAATTATAATTAAATATTAAGAATAATTACTTTTATAAAAGTTAATTTTATCAATTTGTAGTAATAATTTTAATATGATATATTCCTCTATGAAAGGAGGTAATATGTGTTAAATCAAATAGTAATCGCAGGAAGACTTGTAGGTGATCCTGAAATCGTAGTTACTGAAAATAATAAGAAAAGAACTATGATAGTTGTTGCTGTTCCAAGATGTTATAAAAATATTGAAGGTAATTATGATACTGACTTTATTAAATGTACTTTATGGAATGGTATTGCTGAGACTACTTGTGAATATTGTAAGAAAGGTGATGTTGTCGGCATTAAAGGTAGAATACAAACTTCTAGTTATGAAAGTAATGGAGAGAAGAAATATTCTATGGATATTATTGCTGAAAAAGTATCATTTTTATCTAGTAAGAAAGCAGATGAATAATCTGCTTTTTATGATATACTATTTTAGTAAGGAGTGATCACTATATGATTATAAATGATATAAAAAAAGAATTGATAAAATCTTGGAGTAAAAACACTTGTACACCTTATTTAAAAGAACAATGGTCTATTTCTAATCCATCCTTAGGACAATGTGCAATTACATCTCTTATTGTTAATGATTTTTGTGGAGGAAAAATAATGAGATGTATGACCCCATATGGTAGTCACTATTATAATTTGATTAATAATGAGGTCATAGATTTAACTGTAGAACAATTTAATGGATATATTCCAGATTATAAAACAGGAGAAGAAAGAACTAGAGAATATTTATTAAGTAATAATGACACTAAGAATAGATATTATGAATTAATGAAAAATTTAAAATTTCAACTTGAAAAATCTAATAGTCAAAAATATCAATTAATTTCTCCTAATGGTGTAGAATATAAAAGTAATATTCCTGGAACATTAGGTGGAAATAAAAAGTTAAAAATATATGGTAAGTTAGATTGCCCTTCTGCTATACGTTGGATTCGCAAAGGTTATTATATTGAAAATAGAGTTTTTTTTGAGAATGAAGATATAGCTAAAAGTGCAGGATATAGACCATGTGCAATATGTATGAAAAAAGAATATGAAAAATGGAAAAATAGAGTATGATATATATAGCAAATCCATATATAAAAGTATTAACTAAGAAAAAATAATTTGTATAACCAAAAACCATTAAACGGAGTAAAGGGAAGAATTCAAACTTCTAGTTATGAAAGTAATGGAGAGAAAAAATACTCTATGGACATCATTGCTGAAAAAGTATCATTCTTAAGTAGTAGACATAAAGAAACAGCTTAGGTTGTTTCTTTTGTTTTATAAAAAATATAAAGGATTTATTATTATAAAATTAAATAGTGTGATATAATGAATGTAGAAAAAATAAGCATACGTCAATTAATTCACCATTATATCAACCTCAAGATAATAGATTTTATATAGTAGATATGGAGAGATAATTATGAAAAAAACAAAAAAGAAGAAAAATAAGAAAGAAATAATTAAGAGAAGAGAATTTATATTAAATTTTATTAGTTACTTTGGTCTTTTTAGCATTATTGCTATGATGTTCACTGGCGCAATTTTAGATGATAAAGGTTATGAAATGGATGCTGATACTTTTATGCCACTTATTCTACTATATGGTGTTTTCATAGTATGGTTAATGTATCATTTATCTGCAAAATGGGGAGCAACTAAAGGAGGCTATTTTGCATCTAACTGTAAAACTTATGGTCTTTCAACAGATATAACAGTTAAAAAAGGAAAGGTAAAAGAGTCAAATGTAATAATCAGCAGTTTTAATGAATTGCTGAAATACTTTGATAACTCAAAATATAATAAGCAAAAAATAAGGTTTGAAAATTATGATATCAAACTTTATTATGAAGATGTTTACAGTTGCATTAATAGTTATTTAATAATTAAAGCTGATAAAGATCTAATGAAAAATTTGAAAATGATAAAAGAAAAGTATTCTAGTACTATATTAGAATGTACAAAAAATTCAAATCCAATGTCTTATAATCTTATGATAATCATCTACTTAAATGATAATAAAAAGCACAGTGAATATAAAGGTTTCATGACTAATCTTGAAATGATAAAATTTGATGGACTTGATGAAATAATAATTCCTGCGATAGTAAATAATAGTAAATTTCAATGTTTAGACTATATAAGTGGACCTATGTCTATGAATTATGACTTATGCATAAGAGAGTTGGATAAGTTTTTAAAATAATAGATTTTATGTAGTAGATTCGGAGGAATAATGAAAAAAACAAAAAAGAAAAAAGATAAGAATAAAATAATTAAAAGAAGGGAGTTTATATTAAAATTCATATATTATTTTTCTTTACCTAGTATAGTAATCCCACTTACAATTATGGCAATCGTGGATGGCGATGGGGATGGAGAAGTAGTTGGAATTATTACCGTTGTATATGGTGCTTTCATAGTATGGTTAATGTGCCATTTGTCTGCAAAATGGGGAGCATCTAAAGGAGGTTACTATAAAGGTAATCATGTTCTAACTAGTTTATCATTGAGTATAACACCAAAAATGGGTAAAGAAAAAATATTTGATAAGGATATAAGCAGTTATGAAGAATTATTAATGCATTTTGATAAAACAAAATATGAAAAGAAAAATATTAAAGTTAAAGGACATAATATTATAATATATTGTAATGAAGTATATTCTTGTATTAATGGTTATGCAATAGTTAAATCAAATAAAAATATACTTGAAGATATTGAAACTATTAAAAAGGAATGTTCTGAAGTGTTAATTAATTACTCTGAAAATCATGATACCATATCTTTTAACTTAATGACAATTATTTATTCAAATGATAAATTAGATTATAAAGAGTATATGAAAAAACTTGATATGCCTGATTTATATGGTTTTGATGAATTAATAATACCAGGATTAATAGAAAATAATAAACTTAAATATTTAAATTATATAAAAGGACCTATGGAACAAAATTATTATTTGTGCATAAAAGAGTTAAAGAAAATTTTAAAGAAAAAGATAAATTAATTTATATCAACCTCAAGATAATAGATTTTATATAGTAGATATGGAGAGATAATTATGAAAAAATATCGAAGTTTAATATTTTACATTAAAAATAAAAAAATAAAATTTAATTCAATTCTATCAAATTATGTAACTCCAATTTGTGAAATTTTAGATTGTAATGTTGACACAATAAATTATTATGGTGATTTTTTTGGTGAAGAGGTTGAAAAGCAGTGTGAATATAATAAAAAACAAATATTTCAAAATTATTATATTGATTTGAATAATAAATATTTGCAACAACTATCATTTTTTAAAATGAAATCTTCGAATAATGAATGGCCTATTTTTAATATTACTTTTAAATATATATTTGACAAATTAGAATTAAGGATAGATTATGATACTAAAAATATGGATATCCAAGTATATAATGCAATAATTGATATAATAAAAAATAATAATATGGAATTAGTTTCATCCTTTTCATATGATTATAATGATAAATATAATATTTTATTATTATGTGGTTCTGAAGTAGGATTAATGACCTATAGTAAAAAGAAATTGCTTAAAAAAGTAAAAAACCATGATAACTATCATTTTTTTGATGAGATAGTTGGTATTTTTGATTTAAACTACATTGATGAAAGGTTTTTAACTTCAGTTAAAAAGAGTAGAATTTTAGAAGTAGTGGGTGATAATAGTTATATATGTAAAGAAGATGGAATTATTTTTAGATGTAATAATAGTTTGATTAAACATAAGATTGAAAAAATATTAAATAAAAGAAATTTAAATTTATAATATTGGTGAATTAAATGAGATTTGTAAAATATGATTATAAAAATAAAATTAGTGAAGGTGATTATAATCAAGTTTTCGATATAATGTCTTGCTTTTATGGAAAAAGTGTCACTAAAGAATCTTTTGATAAATGGTTAGAAAATATGAGCAATACTAAAGATTATTATTTTTTATTATGTTATAAAGAAAATACTTTGGTTGGATTTATTAACTATATGTATACTAAGGATGGCCTTATGTTAAGTGAAGTGCAGGTAAGAAGAGAATACCAAAACAAAGGTATTTTAATATTAATGCTTAATTATATGATGAGTAATTGTGACATTGATAAATTTGATTATGTATTTGGAACTATTAATAAAAAGAACTTAAGGTCTCAAAGTGTATTTAAACATTTAGGTTTTAAGTTAGTAAAAGATAATCTATATAAAATATCTAGAGATGACTTAATTAAAATATTATGACTTAGGTATTTAAATTATATAGAAGAACACAATTATTATTTATGTATAAAAGAGTTAAAGAAAATTTTAAAGAAAAGAATAAAGTTGCAATTTTTATGTTGATAAATTATAATTATTATGTGGTGAATATAATATGAAAAGAAATAATTTTAAAAGAAATTTTAAAAAAGTTTGGCCATATATTAAAAAGCAGAAGAAAATATTGATTTTAACTATTTTTCTTAGTCTTATATATTGTGTTGTATGTGTTTTTATTCCTTTTATATCAGCAAAAATGTTGATAAATATAACTAGTAATCAATTTGATGAACTTTTAATTTCTGCGGCTATACTATTTAGTGTACATATTGTTGAGATAATAGTATTATATTTTAATGGTAAATTACGTCAGATTATATCTAGAGAAGTTTTAGTAGATATTCAGTCTGATTTAGCAAAAGAAACTTTAAAATTGGAAATACAAACAATTGATAAAAATGGTACTGGGATGTTGTTAGAGAGAATTAATTCTGATTGTAATAAAATGGTTTCAATATTTTTTGATATATCTGAACTTTTATCAAAACCTGTTATTTTAATAGGTATTTTCATTTCAATTTTCATAATTAATAAATATATGTTTTTCTATATGATACTTAATTCAATTGTGATTTTTGCTATTAATAAAAATTTAATGAATAAAAGATATACTGTTGATAGAAAGAGAAGAAAGTTCTCGGAAAAGAAGACTTCTCTTATTAGTGAACTAATAAGAGGAGTTAGAGATATTAAAACATTAAATATATCTGATTCTTTTGAGAAAAAATTAAATGAACAATTGGTAAAAGATAATGAATATACTTATGAAATGGCAAGTATTAATAGAAAATCATCTTATTTAACACTATTTATTCAACATTTATTTTCTTTTATATTTATTATGTTTGGTATAATATTATGTAAAAAAGGATTGCTTGAAATAGCGGGATTTCTAGTAATATATAATTATAGAGATAAGGTTTCTAATTCTTTAGCATATATTACAAGAGTAAATGAAAAGTTAAAAGATTTTAATTTATCTACAAGTAGAATATTTGAAGTGATTGATGGAAAAGAATTTAAGAAAGAAAAGTTTGGTAAAAAGAACATTGAAAAAGTAGATGGTTATTTTAAGTTTGAAAATGTTAATTTTTCTTATGATGAAGATGAACAAGTTATTAAGAATTTATCTTTTGAAATTAAACCAAATGAAACAGTTGCTTTTGTTGGTAAGTCTGGTGCTGGTAAAACAACAATATTTAGTTTATTAAATAAATTATATACAGTTGATAGTGGTAATATATTTATTGATGGAGTAAATATTAATGATTTAAATAAAGACAGTATACGTAATAATATTTCAGTTATTACACAGAATCCATATATATTTAATTTTAGTATAAGGGAAAATCTTAAATTAGTAAGACCTGATATGACCGATGAAGAAATGATTGATGCATGTAAAACTGCTTGTATTGATGATTATATTAATAAATTACCTGATAAATATGATACTATTCTAGGAGAAGGAGGAATTGTTTTATCAGGTGGTCAAAAACAAAGACTCGCTATTGCTAGGGCACTTCTTAAAAAAACAGAAATAATATTATTTGATGAAGCAACTAGTTCTTTAGATAATGAAACTCAAGATCACATTCAAACTGCGATTAAAAATATGCAGGGTGAATATACAATACTTATAATAGCGCATAGATTATCTACTGTTATTAATAGTGATAGAATTATTATTATCGATGATGGTCATGTTATTGCTGAAGGTACTCATGATGAACTTATAAAAAATAATGATTTTTATAAAAGACTGTATTTAAGTGAGTTAAAATAAAATAATTATAAACTTAAGTATTTATTTAAGTTTATTTTTTTTGTCTTATAGGAAAGTTCTTCCAAAATTGAAAAAATTTCAAAAAATGATAAAAATCTATTGCTGTATATTCTTTAATATTGTATGATAATATTAATATTATTAAAATACAATCGAAGGGGGAATTAATGTACTGTAAAGCATATAGATTTAGAATTTATCCAGACGAAAAACAAAGAACTCTAATCAATAAAACATTAGGTTGTACTAGATTTGTTTACAACTACTTTTTGAATATACAAAAAGAAAATAGTTATAAAAAAGCAAACGAAAATATTAAATATTATACTCATCATTTGAAATATGAATATCCATTTCTACAAGAAGCTGATAGTATAGCTATAAATAAAGCACTGTTTAATCTAGAAGATTCATATAAAAGATTTTTTAGCAAACAAAGTGGTTATCCAAAATTCAAAAGTAAGTTTGGTAAAAATAGTTATAATACAACTGCTATTTATGGTACATATAAAAATAATAATTATTGTAATATAGAAATAGACTTAGAAAATAAAACAATAAAGTTACCTAAATTAAAAAAGATAAAGATTAGGGGGTATAGAAATACAAAATCTATTAATGGCAAAATTATAAGTGCAACTATATCAAGAGAATCAAATGGTAAATATTATGTATCTGTTTTATATAAAATGAGTGATATAATAAAAGAAACTATTCCATCAAAAATAGTTGGAATAGATTTAGGTGTTAAAAAATTAGTTACTCTTTCTGATGGAACAGAATATGAAAATAATAAATATATATTAAAATATGAAAAAAGAATAAAAAGAATGCAAAGAGCATTATCAAGAAAAGTAAAAGAAAGTAATAATTATTTTAAATGTAAAAGAAAACTAGCGATACTACATAGTAAACTAGCCAATTCAAGAAAATATTATATACATAAAATAACTAAAAACATAACAGATGGGTATGACATTATAACTTGTGAGAAATTACATACAAAGAGTATGATAATAGAGGGAAAAGAAACCACTCTATCAAAAAATATAAATGATGCTTGTTTTAATGAAATAATAAGACAACTCAAATATAAGTCCAAATTCAAAGGAAAACAATTTTATCAAATATATGATTATTATCCATCAAGTCAAACATGTAGTAGATGTAATAATCAAGATGAAAAGTATAAAAACTTAAATGAAAGGATATATGACTGTACAAAGTGTTATTTAAAGTTAGATAGAGATTTAAATGCAAGTATAAATATAATGTTTGAAGGATTAAAAATGTATATAAAAAATAACAAAAGAAATATTTTAAAAAGTAATATAAGTATGATAAAATAATTAATAGAAAGAAAAATAAGAACAAAGAAAGTACGGTAGCGACTATCGGAGTTTAAGTCTGCAAGAGAAGACTCAGTAGAGTGTCTGTGAAACAGAAATTTGGAATCGTGAGGTTTCAACGATAAATTTTGATTTATCTTTTGTTCTATAATATTCTTATAGTAGAGGTGTGTTTATGAAATCAATAGATATTATTAATAAGAAGAATAATAAAGAATCTCTTTCTTATGATGAGATTAAATATATGGTTAATTCTTATGTTAAGGGAAAAATTAATGATAAGACAATGAGTGAGTTTATATTTAGTATTTATAATAATTCACTTTCTATTACTGAAACATATTATTTAACTGATGCGATGATTAAGAGTGGGGATGTTATTGATTTAAGTGATGTGACAAAGCCAACTGTAGATAAGCATTCTACTGGTGGGGTTGGAGATAAGATTACTTTAATAGTTTCTCCTATAGTTGCATCATCTGGTGTAGCTGTACCTAAAATGAGTGGTAGAGGTCTTGGGCTTACTGGTGGAACTGTTGATAAATTAGAAAGCATTACTGGATATAAATTAAATCTTAGTCATAAGGAGTTTATAAAAGAATTAAATACAGTTGGGTGTGCAGTAGTTAGTCAAAGTGAAAGAATTGCTGTTGCTGATAAAAAAATATATGCGCTTAGGAATGAAATAGGAGCAGTTGATTCAATACCTTTAATAGCAAGTTCAATTATGTCTAAAAAGATTGCTAGTGGTAGTGACATAATTATTATTGATCTTAAAGTAGGTAAAGGCGCTTTTATGAAAAATATAAAAGACGCTACTAAGTTATCTAAAACTATGATAGAAATAGGTAAGTTTTATAATAAAAAAGTTATATGTACATTAAGTGATATGAGTACTCCTCTTGGTAGAAATGTTGGTAATGCTCTTGAAGTAAAAGAAGTAATTGATTTCTTTAATCTTAAATATGATAAAAGACTTTATGAACTTTCAGTATACATATCTAGTTTAATGATTAGTACTGCTAAAAAGATAAGTTTTAGAAAGGCTAAAAGTTTAGTTATTAATTTAATAGAAAGTGGACATGCTAAAAATAAATTTTATGAGTGGATTAAATCTCAACATGGTGACATTAATAAAATTAAAAATAAAGCTAAAAAATATGTGGTTGTCTCAGATAAGTCTGGTTATGTAAATAATATTAATGCTGAAATGATCGCATCTTTAGTATTCGATTTAGGTGCAGGAAGAGTTAAAAAGACTGATAAAATAGATTATTCTACTGGTGTTATTATTGAAAAGCCACTTGGCTCTAAAGTACATAAGGGTGATATTTTAGGGGTAATTTATTATAATAAAAAAATAGAAAATATGGATGAAAGATTTAAAGAATCATTTAAAATTGATAAGAAAAAGAAAAAGGTTTCTAAGATAATAATAAAAACTATTAGTTAAGTATTAAATAATTATTATTGTAAATAATATTAATATGAAAAAGATAATATTTACAGTGATAATTTTTTTTAGTTTTATAAAAGTATTTGCTCTTGAAAATATAAAAATTAATAATGAGAGTTTATCACCTTATTTTGAAACTAATATTAGAAAATATAATTATTTTACAAATTCATCTAGTGTTAAAATAGTAGTTAAATCATCTAAGGATGAGAATGTAAGTGGAAGTGGTATATTTGAAGTAAAAGATGGTAAAAACATCTTTTATATTGAATCAGATAAAACCGGTAAATACGAGATAAATGTATTTAAAAACTATAAAAAAGATACTACTGATAAATGTATATTAACTAGTTTGGATATTGAAGGTTATGATATTAACTTTAATTCTAATAAATATGATTATAAAATAAATATTAATGATGAAGATAACTTAAACATTAATTATGAAACAATAGGTAAGAGTGATACTAAAATTATTGGTAATGGTAATTTTAATAAGACTGATAATTTAATAGAAATAGTTTGTGGTAATAGTGAATATAAAATACATGCTTTAAAAAGTATAAATGTATCTAAAAATATTGATAATAAAAAAGAGTATAAAACTATGAGTTACACAAGTAAAGAAATATTAAAAGTGGTTATAGTTATTATTAGTTCTTCTATATTAGTTGGTTATTTTTATATTTTATTCATTAAAAAATAAGTGAGAAATCACTTATATTTTACACAATATTCTTCAAAAGTAATATTTTCTGTATATATTTTAGTTGCGATGTCTATACCAACATATCTATAATGCCATGGTTCATAACCATATCCTGTTATAAATTCTTTATCTTTCTTATATCTTTCAATGAAACCATATTTAAATGCATTTTGATTTAACCATTTATATTCATTAGTATCTTTGAATGATTCATTTACTGAGTTTAAATCAGCAGCATAACCTGTTTGGTGTTCAGAGTGTCCTTTCTTTGCTGAATAAAGTAGGGCATGCTCTAAACCATTTTTTTCATTTGAATTATTAAATAAAGATTCTTGTTGTTTTTCAGTTCTATATCCAGATACTACAAATAAATTAATATTATCTTTCTTTGCTGCATCTATCATTTTAACCATAGCCTCTGCTGCTTCCTTTTTCATCTTTCTTTCATTAGGGCTATAATCTTTACTCAGTGAAACTAAATCGCTTGCTTCAAAATTATCAGGTAATTTATTATATTTATTTACAAGTGTATTTATATTATCATAGTCAGATACTTCTGTTATATTTGTATAAAATTCTTTATCA
Organism: uncultured Bacilli bacterium; assembly: GCA_934090685.1. Taxonomy (GTDB): domain Bacteria; phylum Bacillota_I; class Bacilli_A; order RF39; family UBA660; genus CAG-1000. The sequence continues at coordinate 130,420 of CAKOJN010000001.1, read as the reverse complement.
AGACCGATTTCAACATACATAACAACTTTTTCAAATGATAAGTCATTATTATTTTCATAGTATGATTCATATCTTTCTATATTTTTAGCATTAAATGATGTAGAGTTAATAAACTTTGTAATATTAGGATATTTTTTATTTAATAAATATTGTTTAGTATCATTTTCACTAACCTTTGCTTCTATAAGTTTTATTTCTTCCATAGTATAACCAAGTTCTATTAAATCTTCTTTAAATACATAGTCTTCTTTAGTCATATGTTTTCCTTCAATATCACTTTCAGTATTTATCTTATCGTTACTAATTATATAAGTTATTGCTGAGTAGAGTAAGAAACCTCCGATTAATATTAGTGTTAAATTAATAATTAGTTTCTTCTTTTTATCCATTCTACTCAACTCCTTATTATAATTATACTATATTTTTTGAAATTAAAAACAAAAAAATAACAGTAATTATAAATTTCAATTAATCTATAATTACTGTACATTAAATATTATTATATATTTATAGTTTTAGAACACTTTTTGTTTTATTAATTAAATAATTTGAATGATTAACAATAATAACAACAAGTGAAGTAATACATATACCACCAATCATATCTATAAATACATGTTGTTTTATAAAGAGTGTTGATATAATTATTAATATTGATATTATTGTTATGAATAATTTAAAGTATTTATTTGAATTTTTCATACTAAGGGTATATATTATCCATAAAAAACTAATCGCACAATGCAGTGATGGAAAACAATTTAAAGGTTCATTATCTACAAAGAATACTATTTTAGTCATAATACTGAATATATCATTTCCACTAACAGTTGGTCTATTAACAGTAGTTGGACATACTATAAATATAATATTTGCAATAATAGTTATTAATACATAAGATACAATATATTTTGATATTAATTCTTTATCTTTTTTATAATAGTAATAAGGTATTATAAATATTAAGAAATACCATATACAGTAGGGCACTATTGCTAGTGTGTTAAATGGTATTAAAGAGTCTATATGACTACCTATTAAAGTAGCATTACTTCCATTTATAACTTTAGATAGAGCATATAAGATTGATTGGAATACTACTAAACTTATTGATATAATTATTGGTTTTAATTCTAATTTTTTCATATACATCACAAAATAATTATACAATAAATTAATAAAAAAGATATATATACTAGAAAAAAATCGTAATTTTGTGTATAATGTATGCGAGGTGAAGGGGATGGCAAAGCAAACAATATGTTTAGTTGGTAGACCAAATACAGGTAAATCAACTTTATTTAATAAAATCGTTGGTAAAAAAATAGCTATTATAGAAGATACCCCAGGTGTCACTAGAGATAGGATATATAGTAAAGCAAGTTATAAAAATATACCATTTTATTTGATTGATACTGGTGGGATTGATATGTCAGATGGTGCGTTCAATGAAGAAATAAGAATGCAAGTAGAAGTTGGTATGGAAGAGGCGGATACTATAATATTTGTAGTTGATTCTAAAGATGGACTTACTACTAATGACTTAATGATTAGAGATATGCTTAAAAAATCTAATAAAAAAGTAGTAGTGGCAATTAATAAAGTTGATAATAAATCTGGTGAAGAAAATAAATATGAGTTTTATAGTTTAGGTTTTGATGAATATATACCTATTTCTGCTGAACATGGTATTGGCATTAATAAACTATTAGAAGTCGCAACTTCTGATTATGTAGAACAATATGAAGAAGAAGATACTAATATTAAAATATCAGTAATAGGTAGACCTAATGTAGGTAAAAGTAGTCTTGTTAATGCTCTTTTAAATGAAGATAGAGTAATTGTTAGCAATGTTGCTGGTACGACTAGAGATGCTATTGATACTGAGTTTACTTATAATAAAGAAGTATATACTTTGATAGACACAGCTGGTCTTAGAAAAAAAGGTAGAATATTTGAGTCAGTTGAAAAATATAGTCTTTTAAGAAGTATGAAAGCAATAGATAGAAGTGATGTTTGTCTTTTAGTACTTGATGCTACTACTGGTATAGTAGAGCATGATAAACATATCGCAGGTTATGCTCTTGAAGCTGGTAAACCTGTAGTAATAGTGGTTAATAAATGGGATACTATTGAAGAAAAAGATTCAAGTATGAAACAATGGACTAAAGATATTAGAAATAATTTTCAATTTATGTCTTATGCTAAGATAGTATTCTTAAGTGCTCAAACTAAAAAAAGAATACATACACTTATGCCTGAGGTTATGATTTCATATAATAATTCAATAAAAGAAGTTAAAACAAGTATTATAAATGATGTAATAAGAGACGCTTTTATAGAAACACCACCAGCATCATTTAAAGGAAAGAAACTTAAATTATATTTTACTCATCAATCAGGAACTAAACCACCTAGATTTGATATAGAAGTAAACTCAAAAGGACTTGTTCATTTTAGTTACTATAGATATCTTGAAAATAAAATAAGAGAGAATATTGATTTTAGTGGAACACCAATAATAATACAATTTAAAAATAAAGGTGAAAGAGATTTATAATTTTATGATAGTATGTTATACTTGTATTATCATAATAAGTAGAGTTAAAGTATCTTACTTTTTGTGAGATGCTTTTTTTAGAGGTAGGTATGAAAAAATTTATTAAAAATAATATTGCTACTATAGTTGCATTCATTGTTTTATTTATAATATTTAATGTATTTTGTATTCGTTATGTTTATAATGATAAAATAGAGAGTACACAAAGTGAAACAGCTCGTGCTTATTGTAAACTTATACTTGAAAGTGATAGTACAAATGAGATGTGTTTAGATATTGTTAATAGTACATATGCAAAGAAAGATACTTTAACAGTATTTTATAATATTACTAATGAAGATGATTATTCGAATATATACTACTTACTAATTCCATTCTTAATAATATCTTCTTCTTTGTATACTATTAATAGAAGGTATAAACATCAGGAAATTAAAAATTATTTAACTCGTGAAGACTATAACTCATATATGAAGAGTATATTTAAAGATGCATATAAGAGTGTAATTATATGGCCTTTATTAACTATTTATGGATTTATTATTTCATATTTAATATCAGGTACTTTTGATTCTAGCTATGTTCTTAGTACAGGTATTTCATCATTCTCTATGGAGATACTTGCTCATCCATTTATGTTTATGATTTCATATTTACTTAATACAATATTTATGAGTATATTCTATATAAATATTGCTATCTTTTTAGCACCAGAGAATAGAAATTATGCAGTTAGTGTTATAGAAAGCGCGATGGTTTATTTTGGAATAGTACTTTTAAATACATTCTTTGTAATATCAGTATTATTAAAAAAAGTTAAATTTGCAGAGAATTATTTTGATTTCTTTGATATGTATACATATTCAAATCGAGAGTTAATACCATTTAACATAGTTTGCTTTGCTATAATGATAATTAGTTATATTTGTGTTAAATTAAAGTATAAAAATAAAGAAAAAATAATAATTAAATTAGAAAAAAATTAGAGGTGTTTATGGAAATAATAGTAGATAACTTAACTAAAAAGTTTAAAAAAGTAACTGTTCTTGATAATATAAATATGAAGTTTGAAAGTGGTAAAATATATGGTATAGTTGGTAGGAATGGTAGTGGTAAAAGTGTATTTTTAAAGATACTTTGTTCTTTTTATAAACCAACTACTGGAAATGTGTATTTCGATAATAAAAATTATAACTTTAATAATTCATTTCCGCCTAGTACTCGTGCATTAATAGAAAGGCCTATATTTTTTCCTGATTTAACTGGATTTGAAAATTTAAAGTTATTATCATCAATACAAAATAAAATTAGTGATGAAGATATACTTCGTACTTTAGAAGAAGTTAATTTAATAAATGAAAAAGATAAAAAATATAATGAATATTCTCTTGGTATGCAACAAAAACTAGCAATCGCACAAGTATTAATGGAAAATCCAGATGTTATGATTCTTGATGAATTATTTAATGGAATAGAAGAGGCTACTGTAATTAAAATAAGAGAACTTTTATTGAATTTAAAAAGCCAAAACAAAATAATAATATTAACTAGTCATATTAAAGAAGATATAGATACATTATCAGATGAAGTATATAAATTTGATGGTGGGAAAGTAGAAAGAATAAAATGAAAAATGATTTTAAGTTAATAGTGTCATTATTGCAAAATACTAGATTTAAAGTTATTGTTTTAATTTTAGTAATATTATCATTTATGGCATACTCATGTATACTGCCTAAATTTGATGTTATAGAGGGTATATATCATGTTATGAGTTGGGATTACTTTATAATGGTACTTCTATTCTTATTTGTATTTAATACATATAATATATATACGGAACTTATAAGAAATTATTCTTTTATGATAAGGGTAGGAGATTATAAAGAATTTTATAAAAAGATGGTTAAGTTTACTTTAGTATCTAATTTAATACTGTTCTTAATAGTTATGTTTATAGTAGTGTTTTTATCTATTATTAAAACTGGAGTTAATTATAAAATATATAATTTTAATAATTATGAAGTTAGTAATCTAGTTTATATAATTTTCTTTTCTATAAGAAGTTACTTAATACTAAATATACTTGTTATTATAATGGTATCTATATATAGACTATTAAATGAAATATTACTGATATTAACAAGTGGTTTTATATTAGTTAGTATACCTGCTTTATCAAATACTATTACTAGTAGTAAAATAACTTCAGTATTTAATTTACCATTATATTATGGAAAGTATTTCATATATAATAATTATGGGACTTTTATATTTGAAGTTTGTATGTCAATATTATATATTTGTTTATTTAGTAGTGTAGTATGTCTTTTAATAAATCTTGTTTCTAACAAAAAGAATGATTTAGAGACTAATTTATTGTAAAATTAAATAATGAGGAGTGAAAAATATGAAAACAAATCTTATATACTTTGTTCATGGAACTACTTATGATAATGCTAGTAAAAAATGTTCAGGTTGGAAGCAAGTGGAACTTAATGACTTAGGTAAAGAGCAAGCAGCAAATCTTGGAAGGGTTAATGTAAATATTAATTTTGATGTGATATTTACATCAGATTTAATAAGGGCAATAGATAGTGCGAATATTGCTTTTCCAAATGTGCCAAAAATTCAAGATAAAAGATTAAGAGAATGCAATTATGGAGATTTAGATGGTGAAGATAAGCATCTTATAGTATATGAGGAGCATGTAGATGAACCTTTTCCTAATGGGGAATCTTTAAAAGATGTAGAAAATAGAATCAGAAGTTTTATTGATGAAGTTTTAAAAAAATATAAAGGGAAAACTATTGGTATCGTAGCACATAGAGCGCCACAATTAGCATTTGAAGTTATAACTAAGAATATTAGTTGGGAAGAGGCAAATGAATGTGACTGGAGAAAAACTGGGGATTGGCAACCTGGTTGGAAGTATGATATTGATTAAATATTCACTTTTATTGTAAAAAATAATAAATATTAGTTGACAAGCAAAAATATTAATGATAAAATCAAATAGATTTGGGTTTTTCTCTAGGAAAACCCTTAAAAAATAGGAATTATGATACACCTGGAAATGTGTATTAAGAAAGGAGAAAAAAACATATGCCTACAATTAATCAATTAGTAAGAAAAAGTAGAACTGATAAGACTAAAAAGAGTAAAAGTCCAGTATTAAATGTTGGATATAACTCTAAAGATAAAAAGAGAACTAATAATACTTCACCACAAAAACGTGGAGTTTGTACTCGTGTATCTACTAAGACTCCAAAGAAACCAAACTCAGCTTTAAGAAAAATAGCCAGAGTAAGATTAAGTAATGGATATGAAGTAACATGTTATATCGGAGGTGAAGGACACAATCTTCAAGAACATAGTGTTGTTCTAATCCGTGGTGGACGTGTTAAAGACTTAATCGGTGTTCGTTATCATATTGTACGTGGTACTTTAGATACTGCTGGTATTGATAAGAGAAGACAAGGTAGAAGTAAATACGGAACTAAAAAACCTAAAAAGTAATAAATAATCTAGGAAAGGAGATATACTCATGCGTAAGAGACAAGCAATTAAGAGAGATGTTTTAGCAGATCCAATATATAATTCTAAAATGATTACTAAACTAATCAATGGAATCATGTTAGATGGTAAAAAAGGTACTGCTCAAAAAATATTATACAATGCACTTGATATAGTAAAAGAAAAGACAAATAAAGATCCTCTTGAAGTTTTAAATCAAGCATTTGAAAACATTAAACCAGCTTTAGAACTTAAAAGTAGAAGAGTTGGTGGTAGCAACTACTCTGTACCAATGGAAGTAAGAGAAGAAAGAGCTAACACTTTAATGCTTCGTTGGTTAATTCAATATGCTAAAAATAGAAACGGTAGAGGTATGGCAGAAAAATTAGCTGCTGAAATAATAGATGCTTCAAATGGAACAGGTGGAGCAGTTAAAAAACGTGAAGATACTCATAAGATGGCAGAAGCTAATAAGGCATATGCTCATTATAGATGGTAGGAAGGAGAATTAAATGGCACGTGATGTTGCATTAAATAAACTTCGTAATATAGGTATTATGGCTCATATTGATGCTGGTAAAACTACATTTACGGAGAGAGTTCTTTTCCATACAGGTATCACACACAAAATTGGTGAGACACATGATGGTGAATCACAAATGGACTGGATGGAACAAGAAAAAGAAAGAGGTATAACAATTACTAGTGCTGCAACTACTGCACATTGGAAAGGTTATAGATTCAATATTATAGATACTCCGGGACACGTAGACTTCACAATTGAAGTTGCAAGAAGTTTAAGAGTATTGGATGGAGCTATTGCATTATTAGATTCACAAGCAGGACCAGAAACTCAAACTGAACAAGTTTGGAGACAAGCTAATGATTATATGGTTCCAAGAATGATTTTCTGCAATAAGATGGATAAAATGGGAGCTGACTTTGAATACAGTTTAAAGGCTGCTAAAGATAGATTAAGTGAAAAAGCTGTAGCTATTGAATATCCAATCGGAGCAGAAAATGACTTCAATGGAGTTATTGATTTAGTAACTATGAAGGCATATCATTATGATGGTGGTCAACATGAAGAGGCTACTGAAATTGAAATTCCAGCTGAATTAAAAGATAAAGCAGAAGAAATGAGAACTGAGCTTATTGAAACTGCTGCGGAATTTTCTGATGAATTAATGGAAACATATTTAGAAGGTAATGAAATTCCTGTTGATATGTTAAAAGCTGCTATCAGAAAAGGAACATTAGAAGTTAAATTATTCCCAGTATTATGTGGTACTGCATTAGGAAATATGGGTGTTAAATTAGCACTTGATGCTGTTATTGATTATTTACCAGCTCCTACTGACATTCCTGCTATTAAGGGAGTAGATTTAAATGATAATCCTATTGAAAGACATGCTAGTGATAGTGAACCATTCTCAGCTTTAGCATTTAAAGTTATGAATGATCCATTTGTTGGAAACTTAACATTCTTCCGTGTATACTCTGGTGTATTAAAATCAGGAAGTTATGTTATGAACTCAAGTACTGGACAAAAAGAAAGAATCGGACGTATTTTACAAATGCATGCTAATACTAGAAAAGAAATTTCAGAAGTGTATGCTGGTGAAATTGCTGCCGCAGTAGGACTTAAGGATACTACTACTGGAGATACACTTTGTGATGAAAAGAGTCAAGTTATCTTAGAAAAGATGGTATTCCCAGAACCTGTTATTGAACTTGCTATTGAACCTAAATCAAAAGCAGACCAAGAAAAGATGAGTTTAGCATTACAAAAGTTAGCTAAAGAAGATCCTTCATTTAGAGCTAAAACTGATCATGAAACAGGACAAACTATTATCGCTGGTATGGGTGAGTTACACTTAGACGTACTTGTTGATAGAATGAGAAGAGAATTTGGTGTAGAAGCAAATGTAGGTAAACCACAAGTTGCTTATAGAGAAACATTAAAATCTACTGCTGAGTGTGAAGGTAAATACATTAAACAATCAGGTGGTCGTGGACAATACGGACACGTTTGGGTTAAATTTGAACCAAATCCTGATAAGGGATATGAGTTTGTTGATGAAGTTGTAGGTGGAGTTGTTCCTCGTGAATATATTCCAGTTGTTGACAAAGGACTTCAAGAAGCTTTAGCAGGTGGTGTACTTGCTGGATTCCCAATGATAGATGTTAAATGTACATTATTTGATGGATCATATCATGATGTAGACTCAAATGAAATGGCATTTAAAATAGCTGCATCTATGGCATTAAAAGAAGCTAAAAATAAATGTAATCCATGTATTTTAGAACCTATTATGAATGTAGAAGTAAGAGTTCCTGAAGAATTCATGGGTACAGTTATGGGTGACTTAACAAGTAGAAGAGGTAGACCTCTTGGAAATGAATCAATGGGTAAAGATTTATGTATCAGAGCTATGGTTCCACTTTCAGAAATGTTTGGTTACATGACTGTTTTAAGAAGTAATACTCAAGGTAGAGGTACATATCAAATGATATTTGATCACTATGAAGAAGTACCAAGAAGTATTGCTGAAGATATTATTAAGAAGAATAGTGTACAATAATTACACTTTCGTTGCCAATTTATTATTAAGTACTTGAAAATGTTTCAAGTATTAGATAAAATATATATGTAAAAAAGGAGGAAAAAGTAAAATGGCAAAACAAAAATTTGATCGTTCTAAAGAACACGTTAATATTGGTACTATTGGACACGTTGACCATGGTAAAACAACATTAACAGCTGCTATTACTAAATATTATGGAGAATTTATGGATTATGATATGATCGATAAAGCTCCAGAAGAAAGAGAAAGAGGTATTACAATTAATACTGCTCACGTTGAGTATACTACTGATAAAAGACACTATGCTCACGTTGACTGTCCAGGACACGCTGACTATGTAAAAAACATGATCACAGGTGCTGCTCAAATGGACGGAGCAATCCTAGTTGTTAGTGCAACTGATGGACCAATGCCTCAAACTAGAGAACACATCTTATTATCAAGACAAGTTGGTGTACCAAAAATGGTTGTATTCATCAACAAATGTGATATGGTAGATGATCCAGAACTACTTGACTTAGTAGAAATGGAAGTTAGAGAATTATTAACTGAATATGGTTTTGATGGAGACAACACTCCAGTAATCCGTGGTTCTGCTCTTAAAGCTCTTGAAGGAGATGAAAAATGGGTACAACCAATTAGAGATTTAATGGCTGCTGTTGATGAATGGATCGATACTCCAGAAAGAGATACTGATAAACCATTCTTAATGAGCATTGAAGATGTATTTACTATCACAGGACGTGGAACTGTTGTTACAGGTCGTGTTGAAAGAGGTAGATTAAATCTTAATGACGAAGTTGAAATCGTTGGTATTAAACCTACTAGAAAAACAGTTGTTACTGGTATTGAAATGTTCAGAAAATCATTAGATTATGCTGAAGCTGGTGATAATGCTGGTGTATTACTTCGTGGTATCAACAGAGAAGATGTTGAAAGAGGACAAGTTCTTTGTAAACCAGGTTCTGTTACACCTCATAAGAAATTCAAAGCTAGTGTTTATGTTCTTACTAAAGAAGAAGGTGGACGTCATACTCCATTCATGAACAACTATAGACCTCAATTCTACTTCAGAACAACTGATGTTACTGGTGTAATTACTTTACCAGAAGGTACTGAAATGGTTATGCCTGGTGACAATGTAGATATGACAGTTGAATTAATCACTCCAATTGCTATTGAAAACGGAACTAACTTCTCAATTCGTGAAGGTGGTCATACAGTTGGTGCTGGTGTTGTATCAGAAATTGTTGAATAATAAATTAAAAGTCTCATTTGAGGCTTTTTTTGTGATATAATTTTTCTATAAATATCGGAGGTAAATAAATGATTGAAGTTTATAAAGGAGATATAACTAAAATAGATGCAGATATTATAGTTAATGCTGCGAATAAAACATTACTTGGTGGAGGTGGTGTTGATGGTGCGATACATAGAGCTGCTGGAAAAGAATTACTTTCAGAGTGCAAAACTCTTGGTGGTTGTGAAGTAGGTGAGGCTAAGATGACTCTTGGATACAATCTTAAAGCTAAGAGAATTATTCATACAGTCGGACCATATTATAAAGATGGTAATCATAATGAAAGACAATTGCTTTCAAATTGCTATAAAAATAGTCTTAGACTTGCTGAAAAGTATAGGGTGGAAAATAATCTTGATAGTGTATCGATTGCATTTCCTTGTATTAGCACAGGTGTATATAAGTATCCATTTAATGAAGCATGTTCTATTGCATACAAGACAGTAAAAGAAAATATAAATTCTCATATTAAAGTTATATTTGTATGTTTTAGTGATTCTGATTATAAAACTTATGAGAGTAAAATAAAAGAAAATGATTAGTTGTCATTTTCTTTTTGGTTATAAATAATTAGATGATGTTGACTTCTTGTACAAGCTACATAATATAAGTATCTTTCATCGTGATTGAATTTATCATCTTTTGTTGTGTATACAATAGTCGCATCAAATTCTAAACCTTTTGCCATGTATGATGGGATTACTACTAATTTTCTACTGAATGCTTTCGAATTATTAATAATTAGAGTTAAGTCTTCATTATCTTTTTTAAGTAATTTATAAATGTCAATTGCTTCTTTATTAGTTTTAGTTATAATAGCAATACTTTTGTTAACTTTTTGTAATTTGTTAATATCATTTAATAATTGTTCTTTTAGATTATTTTCTGTTTTAAATTCAACAGGTATTTTAGTATCACGTCTTATCGCAGATACTAGATTTAATCCTAATATTTTATTTGCGTGTTCAATGATTTCAGGACTTGATCTATATGTTTTATTTAATTCTATGTAATTTACACTTTCATCAAATACACTTTTTAAATCTTCTAGACTTTTATATTGATAATATGGATTTATTGTTTGATTAATATCTCCTAGAATTGTGAATTTACTTTTTCTTAATATTTTCTTTAGAAGTATATATTGTAGTTTATTATAATCTTGTGCTTCGTCAATAATTGTTTGTTCTATTAAGTAATCATTGCCTAAGAATGTAAGTAAACTTTTCATATATACAAATAAACATGCATCTTCAAAACTTATTTCTTTTGAATCTAAATTATTTAAATATGAATCTGGTATTTCTTTATTATAAGCTTTTTTAAATTCATCGCTTTTAAAGAAATTTTTATATATTTCTTTTATATCTATTGAAATATTTAGTCTTTCTCTTAACCATTTTTTTATTTGTTTTGCTTTTGATTTATTGCCTTTGAATTCTAATTCAGATATTTTTATTGATATTTCATCGATTCTTTCAAGTAGAGGAATAGATGAATATCTTTCTTTTAAATAATAATTTAATTGTTCTTTTCTTATGTAGAGTTCACTATTAAATATTTCATTTGTAAATTCTGCTTTGCTTGAATAATTTTTTATATATTCTTCAATAACAGGTATTATTTCATCTGATTGTTTGAATTTTATCAAATCAGTCATTAATTCTTCATGTTTATAATATCTTTCAATAAATGATGTGAATGATTCGATATCTTTATATTCAGTTATGTAAGTTTCTAAGAAGTCACTAAATGTAGTTTCTTTTGTATTTTCTTCTCCTAGTTCTGGAAGTACGTTTGATATATATTCACTAAATACTTGGTTAGGTGCGAATATTAATACTTTATCACTTGTTAATCGTTTTATTTTGTATAGAAGAAACGCTATTCTATGAAGTGCGACTGATGTTTTACCTGAACCTGCGATACCTTGTACAATTAAGTTTTTATCTTTTGTATTTCTTATTATTGTATTTTGTTCTGCTTGAATAGTATTAACTATATTTTTCATATAATCATTATTTTTTTGTGATAATACTTGTTGAAGCATTTCATCTTGTATAGTTAGTTTGCTATCAAATACATTTTTAATTTTGGCATCTTCGATTGTGAATTGTCTTTTATTATGTAAGTAACCTTTATATATTCCGCCTGGTGCTTCATACTGTGCATCTCCATGTTCATAGTCATAGAATACACTTGCGATTGGGCTTCTCCAGTCATAAATAATATTTTCATTATCTTTAGTTAGATAGGTAAGGCCAATATAAATATCGTTATTACCATCTTCATCTTCAAATGTTATTTTTCCAAAGTATGGTGAGTTTTGAATTTTATAAAGTTTTTTATAATATTTTGCTTTCATTTCTAAGTCATCAATTTCTTTGGCATTATTAGACATTATTGTTTTCATTTCTGTTGGATCTAGTTCACTTCTTGTATCCCATACATATTTTTTAAATTCCTGTTGCTTTTGTTCATTGTCATATAAATCTTGAGCTAGTTCTGAGATGTTCTTTCTTAAAAGATTAATAGTTAATTCTAGATGTTTATTCTCTTCTTGAAGGTCTTGTTCACTTAAATTCATATTACCTCCTTTATTAAGTGTTACATCGTAGTAATAATTAACAGCATGTCTTGAATAATATCAAAAATGATTTTCTTTGTCAATTACTTTTTCTTAAAAATAATTAATTTTACTCTTTTAAATGTAAAATATTTATGTTAGAATTGTTTTAGTAATAGTAGAGGAGGTAAAAAAATGAATTTATTAAAAGATAATTTTAAGCTTATATTTGTGGTATCAGCAATGGTTATTATTGGAGTTGGAACACTTATTTATGATGTTAATAAACCATCTTTAAGTGGAGGCGTTGCGGATATTATTAAGATTGGTGATACTGCGTCAATAAGAGTAGGAGAAGGTGTCAATTTTAGATCAAATTTTGATAATTTAGAAAATGTTGAGTATGTGTGCTCTATTGATAATAATGAAATAGCGACAATTGATGATTGTGAAGTTTCGGCAATAAATGTTGGAATAGTAAACCTTAAAATAGAGGCTAAAGATATAACTAATGGAGAGGTATTAGACGAAAAAACAGTTGCGATTACAATTAATAAAGGATCTATGGTTATAACAGGTGTTCCGAGCGAATTAACACTTAAAGTAGGTGAAGAATTTGTTATAACACATAATTCGAATATAAAGGATTACACATTTACATACGAATATGATAAAACAATGTTTAAAGTTGAAAAAAATGAAGATAATCTAGATACATTGGTTGCATTAAAAGAAGGAACTGCTACATTTAAAATTATATTTACACCTACAGAACAAGATAAATATGAGTCTGCTGAGAAAACAATAAATATAACTGTTTATAATACGATTGAACCAACAATTAAAGTTAATGATATTGAAATGTTTGTTGGTGAAACTAAAGAAATTGATGTAGATACTAATAATATTCAAGGTGGATTAAATTTTACTACTAATGATGATAGTATTGTAAGTTTAGATGGTATGAAGGTTACAGGTCTTAAGGAAGGGACTGCTACATTGTCAGTAACTTTTGAACCAACTGATACTGATAAATATAAATCAGTTACTAAAGAATTTAAAGTAACAGTAAAAACTAAAGTTGAAGAAACTGAAATAGACAAGTTTGTAAATGGTATGAAGAAAATTTTAAAAGATAATACTGATGGAACTGGTAGTATTGAAATTGAATATGATAAAGATAGTAAAATGGTAATATTATCATATTGTGAAAATGATTGTTCAACATCTAAACCAGATTCAACTATTAAATTAAAATATGACGAAGAAAATGGTATATTAAAATTTAATAATAGTATTCCTATTTTTAAAAATGATTTGAAAGATTTTACAAATGAGTTTGGTCTTGCTTTATCTTTGTTGTTATATGCAGAAGATACTTATAATATTGATAGTAATAAAATAGATAGTTGTCTAAATGAAAATATGAAGAATGGGAAAAATTCTTGTATATTTACTATTAAAAATAATGGTTTGATATTATTATATGATGATTACTTTGTTCATGATAATTCTTCTGATACTAACATTTATTTTCCTAAAACGTTTAAGAATTTAGAAATTGATATAAGAAATGGTATTAAAAATAGTACTATATATAAAATAGATACAAATGCTAAGAATGGTACTGTTTTGGTAGACAATGTTAAAAATGTAAATGGAAAAGATATTGTTACATTAAAAGTAAAAGCAAATGATAAATATGGATTTGATAGTTTAACTATTAAAGATAAGAATAAAAAAGACATAACAAAGGATGTTAATTATAGTAGTAGTACAATGTCATTTGAGATGCCAAGTTCTGATGTAATAGTTGATGCTACATTTATAACTAATGCTAAAACAGGAGTTAATGACTTAACAATGTTACTTGCTATAACTATGGTTGTGTTCGGATTAGGGCTTTATATAGTAAGAAAGAATGTCAATTCTTTAGAGATATAATAAAAAATCCTTTATCTTACATAAATGATAAAGATTTTTTAATTTGTTATTAATTAGTGCTTTAAAAATTAAAATATTTGTGTTAGACTTATTATAGTAATAGTAGTGGAGGTAAGGAAATGAGACTATTAAAGGATAATTTTAAATTAATTTTTATAGTGGCATCAATGGCTATAATTGGCATTGGTACACTAATTTACGATCTTAATAGACCGTCATTAAGTGCAGATGTTCCTGATGAGAAACTTGAAACTTTTATAAATAACCTAAAAGGTGAAATTGGAAGTTTAAAACAATATGATGTATCTTTTAGTAACAATATGTTGTCACTTTATTATTGCACAACTGATTGTACGACTGATACAAATAAAACTAAATTAGATTTTAGTTATGATACGAATACTAATATATTATCATTGACAAAATCATTTAATATTATTGATATGGTAGATGATAATACAATCAGTGATAAGGTTTTTACTGATGAATATAATGCTTTTTCTATACTTATTAAATATTTTAACAGTAATGGTGTAAAAACTTTTGGTAATTTAGAAAAATATATAGTTAATTCAGGCAAAAGTGATGGATTAATTACTATGTCAACTTCTGGTATGAATTTGTATTTAAGTAAAATAATACCAATTGAATCAAACGATGGTATAACTTATGAAGCAGTTAAACTTAATTCATTTGAATATGACTTAAATAGTACCAATAAAGATGGAAAAGTTTTAACAGTAGAATCTAAAGATGGTATAGGTGGAAAAGTTGTTATAGATAAAATAGCAACCGTAAATGGGAAAGATATTGTTACATTGAAAGAAGATACTAAAGAAGGCTATGAACTTTATGATGTGTCTATTACTGATGAGAACGGTGCAAAAATAACTGATGAAGTTAAATATAATAAGACTTCAATGACATTTGAAATGCCAAATAAAAACGTAGTTATTAATTCATCATATTTAATTGTACCAACAATTGAATTATCTTCAAATGAATTGAATATTAAAGTGG
Source organism: uncultured Bacilli bacterium (assembly GCA_934090685.1). GTDB lineage: Bacteria > Bacillota_I > Bacilli_A > RF39 > UBA660 > CAG-1000. The sequence goes on along the minus strand of CAKOJN010000001.1, from coordinate 114,926 downwards.
ATGAAACAAAGAATATAACTGCTGAAGCAAAACACAATGGTGAAATATTAGATAATATTATTTTTAAATTTGAAACAAGTAATGATGAAATAGAAGTAAAAACTAGTGTTGGTCAAAAATCAGTTAGTATAACAGGTAAAAAAGTTGGTACAGCAAAATTAAAAGTTATATCAGACTCACAAAGTGATTCGGTTAAATCTGTTGAAAAAACAATAACTGTGAATGTTACTGATGGTACTGAATTAATCGAACCAACAGTTAGTGTTGATGATATGGAAGTATCTGTAGATGAAACTAAAAAAGTTAATATTAATACTAATGGAGTTGATGGAACTTTAACTCTTACTAGTGATAATGTTTCTGTTGCTACAGTAGAAACCAATAATTCAATTAAAGGAATTAAAGAAGGAAATACTACAGTAACTGTTAAATTTGAACCAAAAGAAACAGATAAATATAAATCAGTTACAAAGAAATTTAATGTAACTGTTACAAAGAAAACAGAACTAATTGAACCAACAGTTAGTGTTGATGATATGGAAGTATCTGTAAATGAAACTAAAAAAATTAATATTAATACTAATGGAGTTGATGGAACTTTAACTCTTACTAGTAAAAATGAATCAATTGTAAGTATTGATGGAATAAATGTTAAAGGAATTAAAGAAGGAAATACTACAGTAACTGTTAAATTTGAACCAAAAGAAACAGATAAATATAAATCAGTTACTAAAGAATTTAAAGTAATAGTTACAAAGAAAACACAAACAACAAAAATTGGTGAATTTGTAAGTGATTTTGAAGATTTTATTGATGATATTAACAGTGAAAATAAAGATAATAAATATGCAGTAAGTTATGATGAGAATAATAAAATACTATCATTATCATATTGTGAAAATGGTTGTTCAACATCTAAACCAGATTCAACTATTAAATTAAAATATGATAAAGGAACTGGAGTGCTTAAAATTGGAAATAGTATAAAAATATTTAAAGATGTCACAAAAAATGAAATGACATATGAGTATAAAGCAATTACTCCGTTGATTGCATATGTAATGATGAATTATGATAAAAATTATGAAGTTTTAACTACTAGTTTAACACAGGTATTTAAAACAGGCGTTAATTCATTTGTGTATACTATTAAAGATCATGGTTTAATATTGTTATATAATGACTACAAGAAAATAGAAGATAGTGAATATTTACCACAAATTCTTCAAAATCTTGAAATAGATGTAGATAATGGATTTAAATCAGACAATTCACCATATGTAGTAAGTGTAAATACTAAGAATGGTACTGTTTTAGTGGATAATGTTAAAAATGTAAATGGAAAAGATATTGTTACATTAAAAGTAAAAGCAAATGATAAATATGGATTTGATAGTTTAACTATTAAAGATAAGAATAAAAAAGATATAACAAAGGATGTTAATTATAGTAGTAGTACTATGACATTTGAGATGCCAAGTTCTGATGTTATAATTGACGCGACATTTATAACTAATGCTAAAACTAATGTTACAGATATGACATTGTTGTTAGTTATAACATTAACTGTATTTGGAGTAGGGTATTTTATACTTAAGAAAAATATCAAATCTTTTGGGATATAGTTAAAAACACTTGATTTTTAGTGAAATTTATAGTATTATTAATAGGAAGTTTGTTCTTGGTTTTGATGTTCCTCTAACTCAATACTCAGAATTAACGGATAATTAAAAGAAGGAGGATTTTGAAAATGGCTTTAACTAAAGATAGAAAGTCTGCCATTGTATCAGAATTTGCTAGAAGTAAAAATGATACAGGTAGTGTTGAAGTTCAAGTTGCTTTATTAACTGAAAGAATTAATAAATTAACTGAACATATGAAAGAACACACTCATGATTATCATACTAATCGTGGATTATTAAAAATGGTTGGTAAGAGAAAGAGTTTACTTGAATATTTAAAGAATGAAGATGTTCAAAGATATCGTGAGTTAATCAAAAAATTAAATTTAAGAAAGTAGGCACTTATTTTAAGTGTCTTTTATTTTTTGGAAGGGAGAGAAAATGAAAAGAGTATTTGAATATGAATTTAGAGGAAGAAAAATAGTAGTAGAGCATGGAGAACTTGCTAAACAAGCAAGAGGCGCTGTTCTTGTAAGATATGATGATACAGTTATCTTATCTACATGTGTTATGAGTAATAATGTATCAACTGCTGACTTTTTCCCTTTAACAATTTTATATCAAGAAAAATTATATTCAGTAGGTAAAATACCAGGAGGATTTATTAAAAGAGAGGGTAGACCTACTGAACAAGCAACACTAACTGCTAGGGTAATAGATAGACCTATTAGACCAATGTTTAGTGAAAATTTTAGAAATGAGGTTCAAGTTGTAAATACAGTTCTTAGTGTAGATCCAGATAAAACACCAGAGATGACTGCATTATTTGGTACTTCATTATGTTTAGGTATTTCATCAATACCATTTGAAGGACCAGTTGCAGGAGTAATGGTTGGTAAAATAGATGGAGAACTTAAAATTAATCCTACAACAGAAGAGATGGAAAGAAGTACTATTAACTTAACAGTAGCAGGTACTAAAGATGCTATTAATATGGTTGAAAGTGGTTCTAAAGAAGTTTCTGAAGATGAAATGTTAGAAGCATTAATGTTTGGACATGAGGCTGTAAAAGAATTATGTGCTATAGAGGAAGATATTATTTCTGAAATAGGTGAAGAAAAGATAGAAGTAGTTCTTGCTAATATACCAGATGAATTAAGAGAAGAAGTTACAAATGATATCAAAGATGATATGGTTAGTGCTATTCAAATTAAAGATAAATTAGAAAAATATGCAAGAATAGATGAAGTTAAGGAACTTGCATTAACTCATTATGCTGAAAAACATGAAGGTGAAGAAGATTTAGAAGCAAACTTAAAATTAGTTAAGAAAGTTGCTGATGAGATAGAAGGTAATGAGGTTAGAAGACTTATTACTAATGAACATATTAGACCAGATGGTAGAGGTATGGATGAAATAAGAGAGTTATCAGCAAGTGTAGATATTCTTCCTAGAACACATGGTAGTGCATTATTTACAAGAGGTCAAACTCAAGCTCTTGCTATTACAACTTTAGGAGCACAAAATGAAGAACAAATATTAGATGGTTTAGGTCTTGAAGATTCTAAAAAGTTTATGTTTCATTATAATTTCCCTGCATTTAGTGTAGGTGAAACAGGCAGATATGGTGCTCCAGGTAGACGTGAAATAGGGCATGGTGCTTTAGCAGAAAGAGCTTTATTACAAGTAATGCCTAGTCAAGAAGAGTTTCCATATACAGTTAGAGTTGTATCTGAAGTATTAGAAAGTAATGGTTCATCTAGTCAAGCTAGTATATGTGCTGGATGTATGTCATTGATGGCAGCTGGTGTACCAATTAAAGCTCCAGTAGCAGGAATAGCTATGGGATTAATTACTGAAGATGGAACTTGTGATTCTAAATACACTATATTAACTGATATTCAAGGTCTTGAAGATCATATGGGTGATATGGACTTTAAAGTAGCAGGTACTAAAAAAGGTATTACTGCTTTACAAATGGACATTAAAATTAAAGGTGTAACTAAAGATGTATTAAAAGAAGCTTTGGCAAAAGCACATAATGCTAGAATGAAAATATTAGATGTTATGACTGATGCTATACCTGAGGTTAGAAGTGAACTTTCTGAATATGCACCTAAAATTAGAACTATGAAAATTAATCCTGATAAGATTAAAGATGTTATTGGAAAAGGTGGAGATATGATTACTAAGATCATATTAGAATCAAGTAATGTAACATCAGTAAATCATAAAGATGCAGTTAAGATTGATATAGATGATGATGGTAATGTAGTATGTTATCATATGGATAAAAATGTACTTGATAAAGCTATTTCTATGATAGAAGATATTGTTAAAGAAGTAGAAATTGGTGAAGTTTATACTGGAAAAGTTGTTAAAATTGAAGAATTTGGTGCATTCGTAGAATTATGGCCTGGTTGTGAAGGACTTGTTCATGTATCACAACTTGATAATAAGAGAGTAGAACATCCTAGTGATATTCTTAAAGTTGGTGATGAAATTGTTGTTAAAGCAATCGGATACGATAAGAGAGGAAAATTAAATCTTTCTAGAAAAGAATTATTACCTAAAACTGAAAAGAAAGAAAATAAAAAAGATAAAAAATCTAAAAATGAAGAGTAGGTTTGCTATAAAATGCAAATCTTTTTTCTTTATATATTGATAAAATTAATTTTAAGTGATAAAATTAGTGTATAAAGATAGAAGGAGATTAATATGAATAAGAAAATTAATTTATTATTAGTTGGATTGTTAGTGTTCTGTGTTTCACTTACAACTATTAGTGCTGCGGCAGCATATCCTAAAGAAAATCCTACAGTTGGTAAAGATTTATACGCTACCGTAGATGAATCATTTGATTTTAGCAAAGTTAAATTTGGAGATGCTACTGGTTCTAATGGACTTAAAAAGATATTTTTAGGTGACTTTAATTCAACTAGTGCGTATACTTTAAAAGATGCTTTTACTGCATATTGCTTGGATGCTAGTAAAACATATCCTGATAGAGGTTATCAAAGTGTAAGTAAAAATAAAAGTGGTTGGGTAAACAATTCTAAAGCTCAAGATGTATTGATTGCAACTTTATTTAATAGTGAATTCAATTATAAAAGTAGTGATCTTGCTGGTTTTAAACAAGTTGGTAGTATAATTTATACAGGAGTAGATGCAGATGCTTTAATTACTAGTTTAGAAGCATGTAGAACTGGCACTAATTGTACTTTACCAACAAATATAACAATAGATGAAATTGGAAGATTTACATCTGATACAACTAGCAATTCACCTTTAACAATAAATCAAAAGATTGATGTAACTCTTGAAAAATCATTATATGAAAAATACAAAGTAGAACAAGCAAATACTGCTAATGTTAAAGGTTATGAAGAAGCAATGTGGATTATATCTAATACTTATCCTATGACTTCTATAGATAATATGTTATCTAAAATAGAGGGAGTAACATTAGATGGTATCAAGAATGATATTAAAACATTAGAGGGAACTGTTTCTGATGATTTAATTGATAAATATATTTATTCAATAGTTCAATATGCTGTATGGCATGTAACTGGAAGTAAAGATACTGATGGTAATACTATAAGTACTGAATTAAGTGCTGTTGATTCATCTAAGTCTATAACAAATCTTGCTAAATTATATTCTTACTTAATTACTGAAGGTAAGAAACATGATACATATAATCCAGGAACAATAAAAATTAATGTTAATAAACCTGAAAAACCAACTGAAAAAGAAACAAGTACAGAAATAACATCTGGTAAATATTCATTTAGTACTGATTCATCACTTGTTAAAACAATTACTGTTACAATTGAAAATAATGAAGATGGAAAAGTTAAATTATTAGATTCTAATATGAAAGAAATGACTTTAGTAAATGGTGGTTATGAGCTTACTAGTGGTGAAGAATTTACAATATCTGTACCAAGAAAATCAAATATTACTAAGGTAACTATTAATGCTTATGCTAAAGGTGAAATATATGATGTATCTTCTGCTAGAAAATATTCACCATACCTAGTATTGAATCAAAGTTTTATAACAGGAAGAATGACTACAGAAATAGATGCTAGTGCTACATTAAGTGTTGATATAGGACCAGCTACTGGTGTTGAAAATGTTGCCATATTATTAGTAGTTACATTAGTGTCATTCTCAATTGGATATTTAGTTCTAGGTTATAAGAATAAACCTGTAGAAATATAATAAATATTGATGATTTAGAAGTTTTTTAAAAAAACTTCTTTTTTTTGAAGTGTTTTTTCTTTTTTTGACTGATTATTATAATAGAGGGATATAGAAAGGAAAAAATATGGATGAGATAGAAGATTTTTTAGAAAATTTAAATATTAAAAAATATTTATTTAATATTATAATTATTATTTTATTTTGTTTACTTAGTTATTTTGTAATATATAGACTTAATAATATAAATAAAAAAATAGATAATAAAGTAGTGTTGAATAAGCAAGAAAAGGAAGAAAATAAAAATTATAGTGTAGAATATGTAATTGTTGATATCAAAGGTGAAGTAACTACTCCTGGTGTTTATGAACTTATTAAAGGTTCACGTGTTATAGATGTTATAAATGAGGCACAGGGACTTACAAGCAATGCTAATACTAGATATATAAATTTATCAAAAATACTTGAAGATGGTGATGCAATAGTGATATATAGTAATGATGAAATAGAAAATGCTAGTAAAGAAGAGAAGATTGAAGTAACCACTCCATGTGTATGTGAAGATGTAAATAGTGCTTGTATAGAAAATAATACAAATAAAGAAACTAGTCAAACAAATGGAAAAATAAATATAAACACCGCAACGCAAGAGGAATTAACATCATTAAGTGGAATAGGTGAAGCAAAAGCTAAATCAATAATAAAATATAGAGAAGAAAATGGAAACTTTAAAAGTATAGAAGATATAATGAAAGTTTCTGGAATTAGTGAGAATCTTTTTGCTAAAATTAAGGAAAATATTACTGTGTAATTATATTTATTTGATCTTATTATTTTTAGTAGTTGTTTACCTTATAATATATATAACAACATATGATGTAAAATATATTCATAACATAGAAGACACAACATTTAAGTTAAAGATAGTTGATTATAAAATAGATGGTAATCAATTAACACTTAATTTTGATAGTGATGTAATTGGTAAATATTATTTTGAAACTTTAAAAGCAAAAGAAAACTTTAACAAAACTTATTCTATTGGTGATATATTATTTGTCGAAGGAACATTAGAGATTCCAAAAAATAATACAGTTCCAAATACATTCAACTATAAAAAATATCTGAAGTATAAAAAGATAAATTATATTTTGAAAATAGATTCTTTAAAAAAATATTCCTCTAACAAAAATATATTTTTAAAAATTAAAAATTATTTATATAAAAGAATCTCGAATATAAAATATAATGAGTATCTATATGCTTTTATTTTAGGAAAGTCATCTTATTTGGGTGAAGAAGAGTATGAAAACTATAAGATAAATGGAGTAACACATTTATTTGCTTTATCAGGACTTCATGTATCTATGTTTTCTTTAATACTTTTAAAATTATTAAAAAGATTAAAATTTAATGAAAAAGTATCATTCGTTGTTACAAGTTTATTTTTATTGTTTTTTTCCTTTGTAGCGTCATTTACACCATCTATTTTAAGGGCAGTAATATTTTTTATATTATCTAATATTAATAAAATATATTATTTCTTTGTTAAACCAAAAAACATTCTTTATTTAACATTTATTATATTAGTTATAATAAATCCATTTTATATATTTAATATTGGATTTATATTATCTTTTACTATAACTTTTTTCATATTACTTTTTAATGAATATAATAGTGTTAAATCAGGTATAAAATCAATATTAATAATTAGCTTATTATCTTTTTTATCAAGTTTACCAATTATTATAAATATGTCTTATGAAATAAATATAGTTAGTTCTATAAATAATATATTTTTTATACCGTTTGTCACTAATATAGTATTTCCAATATCTATTATAAGTGTTATTATTCCTAAGGTTTCATACATATTAAATATATTAACTACTGTTATGGAGTATGTGTCAAATATAAGTTCTAATATAGTAAATATAACAATATATTTTCCTTATTTTAACAAAATATTACTTGTTTTTTATTACTTATTTTTAATATTATTTATTAAGTTAAAAAAGAAAAAGTATGTATTATTGATATTTTTAATATTGTTATTTTTGAAAATAAAACCTTTGTTTAATAGAGATACAATTCTTTATTTTTTAGACATTGGGCAGGGTGATTCTTTATTAATTAGAACTAAAAACAATAAAAGCATTATGGTTGATACTGGTGGTAGTATTACATATAAAAGAGAAAAGTGGGAACTTAAAAATAGGAATTTTGATATTGAAAAAAGCACTATAATACCATTTATTAAAAGTATTGGTATAAATAAGATAGATTATTTATTCTTAACACATGGGGATGCGGATCACTGTGGCAATTCTAAGAGTTTAATTGATAACTTTAGTGTAAAAAAAGTTTATTTAAATAAAGGAAAAATTAATAATTGTGAGAAAAAAACTAATGGTAATATTTTATATGATGATTATCTTAAAATAGATAATGTTGAAATTTATTCATTAAATAATGGTGAGTATAGTGATGAGAATTCTTTAAGTATGGTTTTACTACTTATAATTGAAAACTATAAAATTCTTTTAATGGGAGATGCTCCTAAGAAAGTGGAAGAAGAAATAATAGATAAATATGCTCTTGATAATATTGATATTTTAAAAGTGGGGCATCATGGTTCAAATACATCTTCTTCAGAAAAATTTATTAATCATATTAAACCAAAATATTCAATTATAAGTGTAGGCAAAAATAATAAATTTGGTCATCCTAAAAAGAGTGTATTAGATACTTTAAGTGATTCTAAAATATATAGAACAGATGAAGATGGAAGTATTATGTTTAGAATTAAGAATGATAAATTAGAAATTGAGACTTATAGTCCATAGAAAGGAGTAGATATGATAGAAGAAATAAATAAAACATATCAACAAATAGAAAACAAGATATTAAATCATGAAATATATCAAAATGTAAAAGATTATTCAAAAGCAAAGGAAAAAATAAAAACATATTTAGAAGTTGGAGAACTACTTAAAAATGTAGATACTAAGTATGGAAAAAATGTAATAAAGGAATATTCTAAAAGATTAACAAATAAATTTGGTAAAAAATATACGCCATCATTATTATATAAAATTAAACAATTTTATAATATAATTGAAAAAGTCCCGACATTGTCGGGAAAGTTAACATGGAGTCATTGGTATGAAATGTTATCATTTAATGATATAAATAAAATAGAATATTATGTCAATCAATGTGAAGTCTATAATTTAGATGTTAGACAATTAAGAAATAAAATAAAATCTAATGAGTACGAAAGAATACCAACTGATGCAAGAAATAAATTGAAAAGTAGGGATAATATAAGAATAATAGACTTTGTTAAAAATCCTATTCATATTAGAAATAGTAATAAAAAAGAAATTATATCTGAAAAAATACTGCAAAAGTTAATACTTGAGGACATTCCAACATTTTTAAAAGAATTAGGTAATGGATTCACTTTTATTGATAACGAATATAAGATCAAATTAGATGATAGATATAATTATATTGATTTACTGCTTTATAATATTAAATATAGGTGTTATGTAGTGGTAGAATTAAAGATAACAGAACTTAAGAAAGAGCATACTGGACAAATTATGACTTATATGAATTACCTTGATAAAAATGTAAAAACAATTGACGAAAATAATACAGTAGGAATTATTATTTGTAAACAAGATAATGAGTATGTTATAAAATATTGTTCTGATGATAGAATAATTGCTAGGGAATATGAATTGGTGTGATATAATACTTATAGGAGATATATATGATAAGTATTAAATATAAAAAAATATATGATGAATTTATAAAAAAATATGAAGAAATACATGTTAATCCATGGCATGAGATAAGCAAAGATGAGTTAAATGATATTTATAAAGAATTAGTTAATAAAATGGATATAGTTGATGAATATAATTTTGGATATTTTATGAACTTTATTATCAAAAGACTAAGTGGATTAACAGATGCTCATACTAAATACTCAAAAACAATAACAATTCCATTAAATTTTAGAATGTTTGGAAATGATATATTGGTTGATTATCCAAATGAAATAAAAGGTTCCAAATTAATTTCAATTAATAATATACCAATAAATCAAATTATAAATGAATTAGATAGTATTATTATATATGGTACAGATGGGAAAAAACGTTATGAAATTGAAAAAGCATTATTTAATAAAAGTATATTGTTTGGTTTACCGTCACTTAGAAATAGAGAAGAACTAGAATACGAATTTATAGATATTAATAGAAAAAATATAAAAAAAAGATTTAAAAAAGAAGAAAATTATAATAATATGTTTAATTTTAAAGAGTATGAATATGGTCATCCAGGAGAATACAAATTCATTAAAAACGCATTGGTATATAAACATAGTTCAGTTCAAGACATGTTTAAAGAACAAATAGAAGAATCTATTAAAAAATTACAGAGTGAAGATTTATCAAATATTTATACTTTTATAATTGATATAAGAGGTAATAGTGGTGGAAATTCACTACTAAATAGTTGGCTTATGAATTTTATTAAAAATAATCCTGATAAAGAATTAATATGTTTAACGGACTACAGAGTTTTTTCTTCGGGAAGCTTTGCTCTTATGAATTTAATTGATTTAGGTGCAACAACAATTGGTGAAGAAATAGGTACTCCAATTAATAGCTACGGCAATTCTAATTGGTTTAACATTGATGATCATCGTTTTTCTGTATCAAAGAGATATTTTAATCGATTGTTAAATACACAAGCAACTACAAAAGAAGAATTTTCTAATTTACCGGAAGAATCGAAAAAGACAATTGTTTTTCACCCAGATATTTTAGTTGAACAAACAAAAGAAGATTATATAAATGGAGTAGATACAATTTTAGAATATGCATTAAACTTTATTAAAGAAAAAAAACTTTAAATTAAATTTTTTGATTATTATGTACTAACCACTTAATAACCCCTGGCAAAATAATAGATACGTTCATTTAAATAAAGAATTATTAATTGAATAATAAAACAAAAAAATATATGATATATTAAGAAGTAATATTATAGATAAAATTAAGAATAGCAAATTGAAGTTAAACATATAGCCCATAAACAGAAATAATGGTAAAATATAATTGGTGATAAAATATGGATTTATTTCAAAAAATATTAGAGTGTAGTGAAGAAGAAGTTGACTCTATTATTGAAACTGCAATAAATAATGCAAATGCAAAAGCCAAAAAAGTAGAAAAACTTGGTTTTTTAGAATATGGAAAAACGTATAATGTATTTAAAGGATTTATACCATTAAAATCAAGAATAAAATATGCTTCTTTAAATATGGAAGATTATGGAATGGAAACTACGGATTATATATATGAATTTGCACATTTTATTAAAAAATATAACATTAATAACAAATCATCATTAATACACAGTTTGGAATATTTTGTTAATAGTTATTTTGGATATTCAAGTAAAACAGATCGAGAGACTATATTTAATGATATTGCGTGGCAAACAACTACTACTGATGAAGAATATTTTGAAGCACTAAAAAACAATAAACTTGGTGATTTAAAAGGCAAGGATGCAGCAGAATGTACAGAAAGAGGAGCTTTAGTTCAACAAGTATTGAGTATTTTTGGAATAGAGTCATATTATTGTATAGGATGTGTTGATTTGGGTGATAGACAAGAAAGCCATTGCTTCAACATAGTCAAAAGAAAAAATGATTATGCTTTATTAGATTATAGTATTCCAATTGTATCATATAAAGAAGATGGTAGTGTAAATACATATTATCCTTTTATAGGAGCATTAACTAATGAAGAATTCTTAGATTTCATAAGTAATGGAGTGATTAAATCATTTGACAATTATTATATTAAAGGTAGTCAGTATGTAAAGACTGGTACCCATAGAGTGTATATAGTTGGAAAATATGAAATAAGAAAAGAAAAGATAAATGGTAAGAGTTTATAGTACTTAAAAAATTGATAACATTGATCATAGTAAAAAAGTTTATTTTGTTGTGAAATTTAGAAGAAAATAATACTTATTTGTTTTTTTATTTTAAAGATGATAAAATAGATATAATAGATTATGAAAATAATTTAAAAAAATATTAAAATAAGGAGATTTAAAATGGATGAAGAAATGATAACAATAGTTAAAAAACCTGGAGTGAAAAATTGCGTGAGAATTAATAATCAAAATGATATAAAAGATTTTTTGAAAGATGTAGTTAGGATAGAAAAAGATACAATAATCCTTGATTGTCTTGAAGGAGAAGAAAGAGTACCTTTAGGTTCTGTAATTGCATATGAAAAGTTAAAAGATGGAAAAATGAATGTATGGAATAAATCAAATTGGAAAGAAACAACTAGAGAAGAAAATGGGGTGTTTTATGAAATACCTAAACCAAATAAAGCTATAAGAGTTACACAACATATGCCACAATATATTATTGATAAATTAAGTGATAAATTAAAAATATTACCAGATGATACTTATCAAATGGATGTAGGATGGGGAATTGTTTCTTGTGCATGTGACAATGGATATTTAATAATTTATGGTGAAAGAGAAGATGGTAGTTTAGATGTTAATTTTTTAACTAATGGTACACCTTCTTTTAAAGAATATTATGTAGTAGATGAAAATAATAATATCGTACAATCTTTAGAAGATTATGATATGAAAATAAAGGAAGAAATATCATCTAATATGAAATTATAATATGGATAAAGAATTATTAGAATTATTTAAGCAAGTGTCAATAAACTCAAAAAGAGAATTAAAAAGATTATCTAATATAGTTGATGATGTAATAAGAAATAATATTAGAAATGAAAGAATTATAAGTGAAATATTTGATTCTATTTTGAGTTTAGAATTTGTAGATGAAGCAAATAAAAGTAAGATATTTTATAAATTATCTAGTTACTGTAGAACATTTGATAGTTCTCTAGCTGATGATTATGATAAAATATTCGAAGAATTTATGAATGAAGATAAACTATCTTTGTGAGGTATTATGGATATAGAAAAATATGGAAAAATAGTTTGTGCAGCATTAATACACAATCATTGTATCTATATGTCATATAAAGGACATTATGATATATTTACTATGGAAGAAATCGGTGTTTTAAGAAATGCACCTCAGGGATTTGTGACTGAAAATGGTTATTTTGTTGATAGAGATTTAGGTCTACTTATTGCAAATTATTATAATCAAATTGAATATAAATATAATCCACAAGATAAATTATTAAGTGAAGACTTAAATAAAGAGAATCTTAAAGTATTAAAAAGAATTAATAAATATAGATATAAAGAAAAATAATATAAATTAACTACTTAAATAAGAAATATAATCATAATATATAATAGATAATCATTAGGATTATCTAGCTAATATAAATAAATCATCTTTTATATAAATTACATATTATTTATCCTCCCTTTTTTGATAATTCATTCTTTTAATAAAAAATATGCAACTAATGACATATAATCCATAGAATATTAATGAACCACCAAATGGTGTTAATATAGATTGAGACACAAATGTGTCTCTTTAATTTTTATTTAAAATATATTATAATTAATGTATGGATAAAGAAGAGTTTAAAAAACAAAAATATATTAAATTATTTATTGATTATATAAATCAAAAGAATTATTCTGTTAATACACTTATTTCTTATATAAATGATTTATATTATTTTTATGAGTTTGTAAATATTGATTTAATAAATGTTACTGAAAATGATATAAGAAACTATTTAGAATATTTAAATAAAAATAAGGAAAAAGCATCTTCAGTAAGAAGAAAGATAAGTACATTTAAATCATTTTATAAATTCTTATATAAAAATGAATATATAGATAAAAAAGATTATCCATTATTTAGAATTGTTTATCCTAAAGCAGAGAAAAGATTACCTAAATTTATTTATTATAATGATTTACTTGAGATAATACATGAATCATCACTTGATAAAGATTCTACTAGGGATAGATTAATAATTGAGATGCTTTATGCCACTGGAGTGAGAGTAAGTGAACTTATAAATATTAAATTATCTGATATAGATTTTGATAATAAAAGAATAGTTGTGTGTGGAAAAGGTAATAAAGAAAGAGTAGTTTATTATGGAGATTATGCTAGTGAAGCGTTATATGAATATTTAGAAACGCATCCTAAAAGAAATCATAATTACTTGTTTATGAATAGTAGAGGTGGTAAAATAACTGATAGGGGTATTAGATATATAATAGATAATATTATGAAAAGATTATCTGTTAAAACACATGTAACACCCCATGTTTTAAGACATACATTTGCAACAGATATGCTTAATAATGGATGCGATATAAGAGTAGTTCAAGAACTTTTAGGACATTCATCACTTAGAACTACTGAGATATATACGCATGTTACGAATGAACAATTGAAAAAAGTATATTATAGATGTTTTCCAAGAAAGGAAGAGAAAAAAGATGAGTAAATTATATTTTAGATATGGTGCGATGAATTCTGGTAAGACTACATTATTATTACAAGTAGCTCATAATTATGAAGAAAGAGGTATGAATGTAGTTATATTAAAACCAGTTATTGATACTAAGGGTGATGATAAAATTATCACTAGGATAGGTCTTAAAAGACAAGTAGATCATCTAATAGACAAAGATGAAAAACTATCTAAATATTTAAATATTCTTAATGAAGATATTGCTTGTGTACTTGTAGATGAAGCACAATTTTTAACAAGAGATCAAGTAGATGAGTTATTTATGTTTAGTAAACTTAAAGATATACCTGTTATTTGTTATGGACTTAGAAGTGATTTTAAAACAATGTCTTTCCCTGGAAGTTTAAGACTTTTTGAGATAGCTGATGTTATGGAAGAGTTATATACAATATGTAGATGTGGTAAGAGAGCTAAGTTTAATGGAAGAGTTGTTAATGGAGAGTTTACATCAAGCGGTTCTCAAGTAGCAATAGATGGTGAGAATGAAGTTTCATATGAATCATTATGTGGTAAATGTTATTTAGAGAAAGTTCTTGGTATAACATCATTAGAAGAGTAATCTCTTCTTTTATTTTGTAAAGAAAATATCAAGTTTACTATGTAATAAATGAGTTATATGGTATAATTAAAAGGTAAAAATAGGAAGGAGAAATGCACATGAAATATGTATATATGTTTAGTGAAGGTAATAAAGATATGAAAAACCTTTTAGGTGGTAAAGGTGCTAACTTAGCTGAAATGACAAGTATTGGTTTACCTGTACCAAGAGGTTTTACTGTTACCACAGAAGCATGTACTAATTATTATGAGTCTGGTAAAAAGATAAGTGAAGATATCAAAAATGAAATATTTGATAAATTATCTGAACTAGAGAAAATAACTGGTAAGAAAATGGGAGATATAAATAATCCTTTATTAGTATCAGTAAGAAGTGGTGCTAGAGCAAGTATGCCTGGTATGATGGATACTGTATTAAATCTAGGACTTAATGATGAAGTATGTATTAATTTTGCAAAGGAAACAAATAATAAGAGATTTGTATATGATTCATATCGTAGATTTATTATGATGTTTGCTGATGTAGTAAAAGGATATTCAAAAAGTTCATTTGAAAGAGTATTAGATAAATATAAAGAAGATAAAGGCGTTAAATATGATACTGATTTAGATGAAAATGATATGTATGATATAGCTATGAAGTTTAAATCAATATATAAAGAATTATCTAATAATGATTTTCCACAAGATCCAAAAGAGCAATTAATAGAGGCAGTTACAGCTGTATTTAGAAGTTGGAATAATGAACGTGCTATATATTATAGAAGAATGAATGATATTCCATCTAGTTGGGGAACTGCTGTTAATGTACAAGAAATGGTTTATGGAAATAAGGGAGATGACTGTGGAACTGGTGTTGCATTCACTAGAAATCCAGCTACAGGTGAAAAGAAACTTTATGGTGAATATTTAATGAATGCACAAGGTGAAGATGTAGTCGCAGGAGTTAGAACTCCAAAGAGCATTGATACTTTAAAAGAAGTTATGCCTGGGGCATACAACGAATTTGTTAAGACTTGTGAAATATTAGAAAGCCATTATAGAGATATGCAAGATATGGAGTTTACTATTGAAAATGGTAAATTGTTTATGCTACAAACTAGGAATGGTAAGAGAACAGGTTCTGCTGCTATTAAAATTGCAGTTGATTTATATAATGAAGGAATGATTAGTAAAGAAGAAGCTTTATTAAAAGTTGAGCCAAAACAATTAGATCAATTACTACATCCGACTTTTGATAGTGAAGTATTAAAGAGTGTTACTCCTATAGCTACTGGACTTGCTGCATCTCCTGGTGCTGCTTGTGGTAAGATTTATTTTACAGCTGCAGATGCAACAAAGCATGCTAAAGATGGTGAAGATGTAATCTTAGTAAGACTTGAAACATCACCTGAAGATATTGAAGGTATGAATCTTGCTCGTGGAGTTTTAACAATTCGTGGAGGTATGACATCACATGCTGCTGTAGTAGCAAGAGGTATGGGAAGATGTTGTGTATCTGGATGTGGTGAACTAACGGTAAATGAGGATAATAAAACATTAACAACTAGTGAGGGAGTTGTATTTAAAGAAGGCGACTATATTTCTATAGATGGTTCTACTGGCAAAGTATATGGAACTCAAGTTAAAACAGTTGAACCTGAAATTAGTGGTGACTTTGAGACATTTATGTCTTGGGCAGATGAAGTAAGAAAGTTAGAAGTAAGAACTAATGCTGATACTAAACGTGATGCTCATCAAGCAGTTAAATTTGGAGCAGAAGGGATAGGTCTTTGTAGAACAGAGCATATGTTCTTTGAAAAAGATAGAATATTTGCTATTAGAGAAATGATTGTTTCTGACACTAAAGAGCAAAGACAAAAAGCACTTGCTAAATTATTGCCAATGCAAAGAGGTGACTTTGAAGAGCTATTTAAAGAAATGAATGGATATCCAGTAACAATTAGATTCTTAGATCCACCATTGCATGAATTCGTTCCTCATACAGATGAAGAAATAAAAGATTTAGCTAAGGATTTAGGTGTAACTTTTGATGAATTAAAGACTAAAATTGATAGTTTACATGAATTTAATCCTATGATGGGACATAGAGGTTGTAGACTTTCTATAACATTCCCAGAGATTGCTGTTATGCAAACAAGAGCTGTAATAGAAGCAGCAATTAATGTTGAAAAGAGCGGTATTAAAGTTAAACCTGAAATTATGATACCTTTAGTAGGAGATCCTAAAGAATTAAAATATGTTAAAAATATAGTTGTTGAAACAATAGAAAAAGTATTTAAAGAACAACACTATAAAGTTGAATATATGATTGGTACTATGATTGAAATACCAAGAGCGGCATTACTTGCTGATGAAATCGCAGAAGATGCAGAGTTCTTTAGCTTCGGTACTAATGATTTAACTCAAATGACATATGGATTTAGTAGAGATGATGCTGGTAAATTCTTAAATGATTATTATGAAAAACAAATATTTGAGAGTGATCCATTCGCAAGAGTTGATACTAAAGGTGTAGGACAGCTAATTGAAATAGCAGTAGAAAAAGGTAAAAAAACTAGACCTAATATTGAACTTGGAATATGTGGTGAACATGGTGGAGATCCATCATCTGTAGAGTTTTGTCATAATGTAGGACTTACTTATGTATCATGTAGTCCATTTAGAGTTCCTATTGCTAGACTTGCTGCTGCACAAGCCGTAATCAAGTCTGAGGGGCAAAAATAATATAAAAATTAGATTAAGATTAAACATTTAGTTGTAAATCTTAGTCTTTTTTTGCATTATTTAATAATGAGGTTTTATTTGCAAATTAAAAGAGCAATTTTTAAGTAATCACTCTTCTTTTTTTATGCGATAGTCTGAATAGTTACTTTGAATTTCATTGATGGATATAAATAATTTGCAATAATATAAGTGAACTACTTGAAATGCGAATGCATGTAGGGTAGTGTTTTTATTTAGGATATTTTACAATACCATAAACATTATCTTTTTTTAGCATTCAAGTTAATTTTGCCATTTTTGCTTTACTTAAAAATCTTCTTTAACTTTGTTTTAAACCAATCACAATTTATATTTAATGAATTTTTTAAAGATAATTTTTTCCTATAATAATTCATTTTATCAACAATCTCCTCAATTGTTAATGTCTTACCAATTAACTTAAATCTATCTACATTATTATCTTCTATTATTTCAATCCCATATTTACGAACATCATTAATTAATTTTTTCTTTTGTTCATCTTCTGGTAAGTCATAATATTTCTTATTATCATAAGCAATTATTAAACAATCATTTTTAATATCTTGAATTTGAAAATACATTTCATCATCATTTTTATTTTTATAAACATAATCAATTTTTTCATCAGTATATATTTTTTCATAACCATCATTCAATAACTTTTCTTCATCTTTCTTACATTTTTTTACATTATATTTTGTAATACATTGTTTATAACTTTGATTTTTATTTTTAAATTTAGATAATGGTTCAACATATCTTAATCTTTTACATCTTGATTTTAAAGTATTATGATTCATATCGTTATCATTTTTTAATTTATAATAACTTGTTATTGTTATAACTTTATGAAATTCTTCAAATCCACTATTAAGTAATAACTTATCTATATCCTCTTTGTTTCCTTTAATAGGCAATTCAATTTCTACTACTGCCATAATTTACCTTCCTTTTAAATTATTATTTATCTCTAATCACAATTATATCACGACAATTTAATTTTTAATATAAAATCAAAGAAAAAACTAAATTAAAAGAAATATAAATCCGTTTAAATCAATAAAAGCGATTTTTAATAATGAAAGGAAATTTAAAATTAATCATTGTTATGCTTGTTGTATTTTTTATAATGGCACTTCAAGGACAATTTAATATTTCTTTTATACCATCATTTATTATTGTTATGCTTTTTATGTCAACCTTTAGTTATGATGAATATAATAATTGGAATGCTTATGCTATAACTTTACCTGGAGGAAGAAAAAATATAGTTAAATCAAAATTTGTAGCAGGTTTATTTTTAACATTATTATCTATTGTTATTACAGTTGTTTTGAATTGTTTAGTTAGTGTAATTAATAGTAATTTGAAATTTGATGATTTTGTTTCTACTTTATTAGGAAGTGTTAGTGCTATAGTCTTAATTCAAGCAATAATGTATCCATTTATATCTAAATATGGTATGGAAAAGGGAAGAATAATATTATTTATTTTATCTTTTGCTATAGTTGGTATAATAGTTTTATTTTCAAAAGTCATAAATATTCCTTTAGATATTATTTCATTTTTTAATAATTATTGGTTTATTATTGTTCCTATAATACTTACAATTTCATTATTTATTTCTTATAAAATATCTGAAAAAATATATTTAAAAAAAGAATTTTAAGTTATAATAATATACGGCAATTGTGAGGTGTTTATGACTTATAAATCAATATATAAAACTCCAGATGGTTTTGATGATATAGTAATGAATAGTGATGGTGAATATCTTACGGGATTATGGTTTTTAGGATCTAAAGATGAATCTAAGCATACTCTTGAATGTGAGGAAAAGAATTTACCGATATTTAAAGAAACAAATGACTGGTTAGATATTTATTTTAGTGGAAATAAACCTAATTTTACACCTAAATATAAAATTAATAATATAACTCCTTTTAGACAAGAAGTAATTGATATAATGAATACTATTTCTTATGGACATACAATTACTTATAGTGATATATCAAATATTATTGCAAAAAAAAAGAGGAATTAAAAAAATGTCTAGTCAGGCAGTAGGTAATGCAGTTGGATACAATCCTATATGTATAATTATTCCATGTCATAGAGTAGTAGGTAAAAATGGAAACCTAACAGGTTATGGAGGAGGAATTAAAAATAAAGTTTCTCTTTTAACACTTGAAAAGAATGATATGAAAGAATATTTTATTCCAAAGAAAGGTAATAAACTATGAGATGCAGATGGTGTAATGAAACTAATCTTTTATATATTGAATATCATGATAAAGAATGGGGAGTACCTAACTTTAATGATAAATATTTATTTGAAATGTTAATACTAGAATCATTTCAAGCAGGTTTGTCATGGGAGTGTGTTTTAAATAAAAGAAATGATTTTGAAGTTGCTTATGATAATTTTGATATAGATAAAATAATTAATTATGATGAAAATAAAATAAATGAATTACTTTTAAATAAAAAAATAATTAGAAATAAACTAAAGATAAAAGCAAGCATCAATAACGCTAAAATATTTAAAAACATACAACAAGAATATGGAAGTTTTAATAATTATTTAATAACATTTACTAATAATAAAACACTTTATGAAATAGGCAAAGTAACAAATGATTTGTCTGATTTGATATCTAAAGATTTGATTAGAAGAGGTATGAAGTTTGTTGGCTCAACAATAATATATTCTTATTTACAAGCAATAGGCGTTATTTATTCACATGATAAAGAATGTTTTATGTATAGGAAAAATAAAAATTAATTATCTGCCTTTTTAGTATTAATTGACAAAAACATCATTTTATATTATAATATGCGTGTTTTTGAAGAGGGGAAAATTATATGAATAAGGCTCGATTTCATTTTAAAAAAGATAAAAGTATCGAAATGAAACTTTATGAATTACTAGGCATTAAAGTTTTTAAAAAAATGGCCTTTTTCGTACGTGATATAGTAACACTCCCGTTGACTTTTAAAATGCCTAAGGAAGAAAGAAAAAAATCTTTATATAACACAGCTAGTAATTATAATATAGGGAAGGAAAAGAGTTTCGAAAATATTAAAAAATTTAAAAAACAGTTGTTTAAAAATGCTGGTATTCATATATTCGCATTATTAGCATTTCTTCCTAGTTTTATAAAAATAATTCTAGGGGCGGCATCTTTATCTACTACTATTATAGTTTTACCAGCTATGGTTATGAATATATACTGTATAATGTTACAAAGATATAATTGTATTAGAATTAACCAACTTATTGAGAAAATGACTCCGAGATATGAGAAACAAAAAGATGCTATTAAAGAAGAATTAATAGAAAAAGATTCTTTGCTTTTAGAACATACATATAAAATTATAGATAAAAAAGAAAAAGAAATTAAAATAAATTTTGAAGATTTGATTGCTAATGCTAGTATTGATGAACTTAAAAAATATCGTAATTATTTATCATATTTACAAATAGTTAATAGAGCAATCCAAGTAAATGATTTTTGTCCTAATAAAGAAGAAATAGATATGAGTATGCCAATAGAAAAAAATAAAACATTAAAATTTGAGTTTAAAAATCAAAATTCAATCATAAGCATTAGTGATTAGATAAATACATTTAGTGATATTTTCTTGACTTTTATAACTCTTTAAGGTATAATATGGGCAGTTATGAGACATAGGGGTTTTGGTAACTTATAACTGTTTTGAGACCTGTTCTTATTGACAGGTCTCTATTTTTGTTAAAAAGGGGGGTTTAAATGGAAAAATATTTAGATAAATTACTTAAACAATTTATGGAAGCCAGAGGTATTAGACATGCTAATGTTAATTCAGAGGAATTTGTTAATGAGTTTTGTTCTTGGATAAAAGAAAATAAGTTAGTTAGTTGGAAGTTTATAACATTATTAGATTATATGAATGGTCAAACATATGACTCTTTTTCAGTAGAAATTGGGAAAGGCATGTATGATTCACTTGCTGAGTGCACTAGCGCTAATATTATTACGCCATACTCAGAAGGTTTAGAAAATAAGACTAATGGTAAAGTAATTAAAGGAGAATTTTCTGCTCGTGGATTTGGACATGGTCCTGCTATGGTAACTAATGGCAAATTAGAACTAATTGGCTCAAATATTAATAGATTTATAACTCATAATCCTTATACTCAAAGTGATATAAGGAACTGGGAGATGTTACATAATAGTGGAAAAAATATCGCTGTAGGTGTATATGGTAGTATTTATGACCATGATATTAATAAAAGATTAAAACAAATGAAAGAGTTAAAAGATAAATTGTTAGGTGAAGTTAATGAAGAATATGGCATAATAGATGATATTTATTGTTATGCTTTATCTTCTAAAAGAAATAGATGAAATTCCATCATTGATGGGATTTCCTTTTTTTGATAAAATATAAATGGAGGAAGAATGAATTGCATATTTTGTAATAAAATAAAACCTATATTTGAAAATGAAAATGCGATAGCTTTTTTTGATGAATTTCCGGTTAGTGAAGGACACATGCTTATCATAACAAAAGAACATAAAGAAACATTATTTGATACTACTTATGAAGAGAAAGAGTCTATGTTTAATCTTCTTTCTAAGTGCAAAGAATATATTGATAATAAGTATAAGCCAACCGGATATAATATTGGCTTTAATTGTGGCGTTTCTGCAGGTCAAAGTATCATGCATGTTCATATGCATATAATACCTAGATATGATAATGATATTGAAAATCCTAGAGGTGGAATAAGAGGTGTAATACCAAATAAAAAAGATTATTAGTTGTCTGTAATACTCAATAATCTTTTTTTATAATAAAATATAATGGGTGAAGAAATTATGAATGTTGATTTGATTAAAATGTTACTTGTTATAGCTTGCGCATCTAGTATATTAAGCACAGCATTTGTTCAAAAGATTAAGACTGCATCTATAATAAAATGTAACTCATGTTTATTATATATTTCATTTTTTGTATCTATGCTGTTTGGTGTTGTTTTTACATTATCATTTACTAAATATGATATTTTAGAGTCTTTATGGGTAGGACTTTTTAGTTTTCTTGGAGCAGATTCTTTATATAAAGCATTTGAGGATAAAATATTTGCATCATATTCTAAATTACAAAATGTTACTGAGATCAAGAGGGATTAAATATGAAATTAATATTCCCATGTGATTATATCGGAATCACCCAAGGATATAAATCATCTCATAAAGCGATTGATATGGGTTGGAGTACTGGTAATGGTGGACCTAATCATAAGATTTTGGCACCATATGATGGGGTGGTTACTTATGTTAAAAATAGTATTAGGACAAGAAATACATCAAGTAAGACATATGGTAATTATATTAAAATAAATCATGGTGATGGTGTTGTTACACTAGTTGCTCATTTAAAGTACGATAGTATTAGAGTAAAAGTAGGAGATAAAGTAAAAACAGGAGACGTTCTTGGAATTATGGGTAATACTGGATATTCATTCGGAGTACACTGTCATTATGAGGTTATTATAAATGGTACAAAGGTAAATCCATTAAAGTATACATATTATACTAAAAATCAAGAGGTTGGTAAAAACACATTAAATAAATATAAACCTATGTTATTAGAAAGTGAGGATAAGAAAGTGGAAGAACCTATTAATAATGAACCTGTAAAAAAAGATGAAGATGTAAAACCTACTGTAGATGATACATTATTCGAATATATTTGTAATAAGAGTGGTATGTATAAGATATATTTAAACGAAGGAGAAAAACTAATAATAAAAGATTAATCATAAGTACACAGATATAAATGTGTACTTTTTAGTTGATTTGAAACTTAATTATTTATATAATATTAATGGAGGAAAACTATGATTGATGAAAATGAAATTAAAAATAAAATGAATAAAGTAATAGAAAATCTTGAAAGTAAATTTGTAACTATTAGAGCAGGTAGAGCAAACCCTAATATTTTAAATGGTATTATGGTTGATTATTATGGAACACCAACACCTATTCAAAGTTTAGCAACTATAAGTATTCCTGAAGCAAGAGTACTTAGTATTAAACCTTTTGATAAATCATCTCTAAAGAATATGGAAAAGGCAATACATGAGGCAAACTTAGGAATCGCACCAACTAATAATGGAGAAGTAATTATGCTTACTGTTCCTGAGCTTACTGGTGAAACAAGAAAAGATTATGTGCGTCAAGCATCAGCTATGGCAGAAGAGGCTAAAATTGCTCTTAGAAATGTAAGACAAGATGAAAATAATAAAATCAAAAAGAGTGAAATGACTGATGATGAAAAAGACATGTGTTTAGAAATAGTACAAGATTTAATAAATAAATATAATAAAATTGTAGAAGAAAAATTTAAAGAAAAAGAAACTGAACTTACTAGCATTTAGTGAGTTTTTTTCTTGTTATATAATTCGATATATGGTATAATTATTAAAGAATAGTGAGGTAGTAGTATGTATAATATTGAATCTTCAAATGTGGCGGTTAAAAACTTTAATGATTATTTAAAATTTTATCTATTTAAACTTCAAAGTTCATTAGATGCAGTTGTTATGGAACTCGAGTCTGAAACTGAACTTACTAAAGTTAGAGAAGTAATGACTGCTAGGGAGATGTTAAAATATAAAGATACTGTTACTAGATTAGATAAGTCAGTATTAAAACAATTTGAAATAATAAAATTTTATTTAGATGCTGGCGCATATGAAGCTCCACAAGTTTATAATGCTATAAATGCTATAAAGAGAAGTGATATATTAAATAGTGCTAATCGTGTTCAAAGTAATAATATTAAAAAAGCAGAATTATTAGATGAAATAAATAAAGTTAAAAATATAATTGATAATAAGGAAGTTGATTTTGATTATTATGTTTCTTTATTAAATGCAAGTGATTTATCTGAAGAAGATAAATTGAATTTGCTTGCATTAAAAGCATTTGAAAGTACAAAGTTTGTTAAAAAAGAAACAACACCATCATTAGAAAGCATTATATCTTCTGTAGAAACTAAGGAAGAAACAGTAGATTTTAGTGACTTAGTGGCAAGGTTTGATGAATTATCAAAGCAAGCAAATGAACTTAAGAATGAATTTTATTATCTATTTGAAGGTAAAAATGCTAGTCAATTAAGTTATCATTTTGAAGCAGTTAAGGCATGTGGAGAAGAATTTTTAGAATGTATTAGAAATTATTCATATAAAGAAGGCGCTATGATTGCTTGCCTATATTGTGTTGCTAAATCAATTGAAGATATTAAAACTATAAATACAAATGGAACTATATCTGATAGAGAATTATATGAAATTTGTTTAAATGAAATGGAAGCAATAATAACTGAAGCAAACAATATTAAAACTCAGATAGTGCAAAGTAAAGAGTCTCAAAAACCTTCAAATATCTTATATCTTACTGATACTCATGGTAGGTTATTATTTGATATGTCAGAGTTTGATAGTGATGATAAAAAGAGAATAGAAATATTAATAAATAAACTTGAAAATGGTCAATATGATTCTATAAAAGGTGGAATTAAATCTTCTTTAGTTAATGGAACAATAACACCGGTATTAGTAAATAAATCAGGTAATATTGGTTGCTCATATATAAGACTTGATGATGATATGGTACTTCTATTAACTTGTGAAACTTTAAAAAATATATATAGTAAAACAATTAATATAGAAAAGAAATATATAGATTATATTAAAAGAATTAAGGAAGATTTTAAAAAATTAAGTAAAGAAGAAAAAATGGAAATGATTAGAGAGCAAGATGAACTTAGATTTAACATGACACTTGATGAAAGTGAGGCAGTATTATGAGTGATAAATTAAATATATTGTTTAATCAAATTAAGAATGAATGTTTAGATCTTATTTCTAAAAAGAAAGTTGATTTAGATGATTTATCTTTTGCTCTTGGAATGAATAAAGAAAAAATGTATGATTTATTTAAAAATAGAAATGAAGATTTTTCTATATATTTAAAAATGTATGATCTATTAGTGGAATGGTAGGTGAACTTATGAAATTAGATAACGTTTTAGAAATTAAAGCAAAAGAATATTATGATAAGTGTGAATCTATTGTTAAAAATAAAAGAACTAGTCAGGATGAATATGATAAATTACAACCTAAACTACATGCTTGTGAAACATTACTTAATGTATTAGATGGTAAAACTGAAAGTTCATTTAAATTTGATTCTGATTATGTATGTGCTATATTATTAGAATATGGATATGGAAATGTTAAAAATAATTTAAAAAATATTATTGTTACATTAAATGCTAAAAAAATTGGTTTACCTGTAGAACTTACTAAAGAACAAGAAAGTGAATTAAAAACGTATATTTCTAATTTGAAGTCATTAATAGCTCAAATGAAAGAAAAGATGAGTGAACATAAGAAAGTTATCTCATCAGAAAATGAAGAATATGATGTTTTAACAGAAAAATATATAGCACTTGAGTGTTTAATTGAAAAAATAAAAGATCCAGATAATTTAGATATTTTAGATGAAGATGATTTTCAAGTAGTATATGATATTGTAACTTCATCAAAAGATTTATCTTATGCTACTAAAAGTCAAATGTTAATAAAGTTCAAAGAATATAATGAAGAGCGTATGTCTTCTAAAAGCAAAGAAATAGAATCAGTTCCATATGAAGAAGTTGTTAAATTCTTTAAGGATAATGGTCTTTCTGATGGATTTATTAAAGCTAGTAAAAAACATAAAGAAGAAATCGAAAGAAATATTAATTTATCATCAGCACTTGAAATATTAGAATATATGAAGAGCGTTAATGTTAATTCAGCACATACTTTACTTGAGTATTTTACTGAACCTACATTATTGACAATACTTGTTTATGGTAATAAAGAATATGTTATGCAAAGATATGAACAATTAAGTATTGATGGTAAACTATACCAGATATTCTTTGATACATCAAGTGTGTGGATAAATAATTTAAATAAAAAGGAAATTAGGAAAACAAAAAAGAACTCTAAACGTTTGCCTGGACAAAAAACACCTGGAACATTAAAATATGATTCACAAATTATATCTTATGATGATATGATCGAAAATGAAAGATTTTTACAAAGTAAGGGATTCCCAGTTTCTTTAACCGATAGAACTAATTACAAATTATTAAAAACAAATCCTATTAAAATTAAAGAAAACTATGAAATATATAAGAAATATGGTTTCTTTGAGGTTGCTAAAAACAGTTCACCAAGTATGTTGGGTGCATCTAAATTATTAGAAAAATGTGATTTATCTATAGAAGTTGGTATATTAAATGGTATAGGTTCTAACGATAAAGATTGTAATCTGATTAAGTATGCACCAACTAGATTTTTAAATTCAGATAAAGGATTCTTCCAATACTTATCTTATTTAAAATTAAAGTCAAGACCACATGAATACTATGGATTTATTGTAAATAAAGAACGTGGCGGTGGTTTTGCTAAAACATCAATTAGTGAACAAATGAAACACGTTGGATTAGGAATTAATTGTACAGATAAACAAGTCTTTGATTTTATTACAGAAAATTTTGTTGATGTGAGTCAAGACATACCTAATTATGAAAAGTATGTAGAGATAGTAGATTATAGTGATAAAATAGATCATGATGAGGAAGTATTATCATTACCACTTATCGTTAAGTTAGAAAATGATAATAAGAAAAGTAGATTTATTTATATGTTTAAAGATCAAATTATATCTAGATTTAAAGTACTTAGAATAGCAAGTATCTTATATGAACAATATCATACATTTAATGAAGAAATGCTTTTATTCGCAATAACTAAAGGTAGTTATATCAATGAAGAAGTATTAAAAAATATAGAAAGTGAAATATCATATTCACTTGGAGGAGGAATGACTAATGGACTATCTTAAGGATTTTGGTTTTACTGTAGAGGAAATAAAATACTTATATGATGAACTAGATGAAGAAGATGTTCATGAGTTAATTATTCATGAAAACAGAGTGATAAATATATTAAAATATCTTAAATCTATAGGTATTGAAAATATTAAAGATGTGGTAAGATGTAGAACAGAATTATTTTATATAAATTCATCTATAATTAAAAAGGCATTTTCTAATGTAGATTTAGAAAAAACAGTTAAATTAATAAATGAAGATATTTCAAACTTTGATTTAGTTAATTTATAATATCTTAAAGAGCTAAAATTAAAATTGCTCTTTTTGATTTGTGTATTTAATTTATTATTGACATATAATAAATTGTATAATAAAATATATTCGCTTTGGAGGTGCTTATTATGAGAAGATATTTAAAATTAAATTTAGTTGGAAGTAGTTTTTGGCAGTTAAATAATGACAATACATATACTAAAAGAAATTATGAGTCACGTGAAGAAGTATTAAATAATGTCTTTTTTGAAGAGTTACCAAATGGAATATTCAAAGAAATAACTACTGGAGATATTTTAATAATTAAAAGTGAAAATGACACTTTAGTAGTAGATTATCCAAGAGGAGTAGAAGTTCCAATGTCTAATATTACAAAAAGTAATTCATTAGAAATTAAATTATGTTTATCTAGAATAAGAGATGTTAAACTAGAAAATGAATATAAAAATATATTAGAAGAATTACTTGTTAAGAGTCAGCAATGTGAACTTGTATGTGATAAAAAAAAATTAAAAGAGAAAGAATTAGAATTAAAATAATAAATTAGATATTATTTATAAAAAGTAATATCTTTTTAATTAAATAAATGATATAATTTTAATAGATTTTTGGAGGAAGTATGAAACTAAATAGAACTGAAGCAAGAGAGAAGATAATGGTTATCTTATATCAAATAGATTTTTATATTAAAGAAGGTATGTCTTATGATATAGATGAAGTTATTAAAGAAAACCTAGAAATTGATAATAAGTTTGTTAGAGATGTTGTTTATGGAGTGATTAAAAACATTGAAAACATCGATAAGATTATTACTAAATATTTAGAGAATTGGGATTTAGATAGACTTGGTAAAACTGATAAAGCAATATTGAGACTTGGAACATATGAAATGCTTTATTATGATACTCCTAAGGTTGTAGTAATAAATGAAGCAGTAGAGTTAGCTAAGAAATATAGTGATGATAAAATAGTTAAATTAATAAATGCAGTTCTTGATAAAATAAGAGATAATGAGGATATAAATGAATAATGAATATATTTCTATTACTGAGATTAATAGAATTATTAAAAACACTATTGAATTAAATCCTGTACTTAAAAGTGTTTATATTAAAGGTGAAATAAGTAATTTAAAGTTTCATGGAAGAGGACACTTATATTTTTCATTAAAAGATGAGAATAGTAAGATTAATGCAGTTATGTTTAATTATAAGAATAGTGGTATTGACTTTGTACCTAAAGATGGTGACTCTGTACTTGTTCATGGTAGGATATCTGTATATGAGGCTAGTGGTAGTTATCAAATATATGTTGATTCACTTGAATTAGATGGTCTTGGAAACTTATATATCCTTTTTGAAAAATTAAAGAAGAAACTTGGCGAAGAAGGGTTATTTAATCCGGAACATAAACAAAAAATCAAAAGAGTTCCAAGAAAGATAGGCGTTATTACAGCACCAACAGGTGCGGCTGTTAGGGATATAATTTCTACAATAAATAATAGATTTCCAATGACACAGATATATTTATTTCCAACACTTGTACAAGGGCAGACTGCTGCGTCAAATATAGTGTCTATGATAGAACTAGCAAATACATTTGATGATATTGATACTATAATTTTAGGACGTGGTGGTGGTTCTATTGAAGATTTATGGGCATTTAATGAAGAAATAGTAGCAAGAGCTATATACAATAGTAGAATACCTATAATAAGCGGTGTTGGGCATGAAATAGATTTTACTATTAGTGATTTTGTAGCTGATAAAAGAGCGCCAACACCAACAGGTGCAGCTATCATGGCAGTTCCTGATATAGTTGAAGTTAAAAGATACTTTAGTAATGCTAAAGATAGAATAAATAATTCAATATCAAATAAACTTGATAGTTATTCAGAATTACTTAAGAAATATAAATCGAACTATATAATTAATAATCCTATAAGATTATATGAAATGAAAGAGCAAAAACTAGATATTCTATATGAAAAATTAAATACTAATATAATGATAAAACTGGATAATAATAAACATAGATTAGAAAAAATTAAATCAAATTATATAATTAATAATCCAAAAGTTTTATATGAGAAAAATAAAGATAAATTATCTAATTTAAATACAACTTTAAATAAAGAAATAATAAATATACTAAATAATAATAAAAATAGAGTTGATACTATTAAAGTTAAACTTGATTTATTAAATCCAGATAATATTCTAGATAAGGGATATTCTATTATATATAAAGATAATAAAATAGTTAAAGATATAAATAGTATTAATACTAATGATTCAATAAATATAATGGTTAAAAATGGTAATATTAATGCGATAGTTAAAGGAGTTAAGAATGGAAAAGAAAGAAAATGAAACTTTTGAAAGTTCAGTAAAAAAATTAGAAGTTATTATAAATGAATTAGAAAGTGGTGAACTTGATTTAGATAAATCAATATCTAAATACACTGAAGCTATGAAATTAATAGAAAATTGTGAAAGTAAATTAAGTAGTGCGACTGAAACTATTAATAAATTAGTGGAAAAAAATGGTAAAATAACAGATTTTGAGATTCAAGAATAAAATGGATATATCATTTATTATAATATGAGAATAATAATAAAGAGGTGAGATCATGAAGAAAATTCTACTTACTTTCTTTATTATTTTAATTTGTCCATTAAACATACTTGCATATTCTAAAAGTGTTATACCAGGAGGAGAAAGTATAGGTATAAAAATAGAATCTGATGGATTAATTGTTGTTGGTTTTTATAAAGTAAATGGTGAATATATTGCTAGTGATAATATTAAAATAGGAGATAATATTACGCATATTAATAATAAAAGGGTATATTCTATAAATGAACTATCAAATGTTATTGATGAAAGTAATACAAATGAAGTGGATGTTAAATTAATAAGAAATAATAAAGAAATAAATACTAAATTGAAATTAGTAGAAGAAGATAATTTATTAAAAACTGGTCTTTATATTAAAGATAATGTTATAGGTTTAGGTACTCTTACATATATAGATCCAGTAACTAAAGTATGGGGTGCGCTTGGTCATGAAATATTATTAAGCGAAACAAATTCTAGAATAGAAGTAAAAGATGGTAATATATTAATGTCAAAAGTAACAAGTATTAATAAAAGTAGAAATGGACATGTAGGTAGTAAAAATGCCAATATTTCATTTAATAAAAAGATAGGTAATATAAGTAAAAATACAGTTAATGGAATATATGGTACTTATACATCAACATTTCCTAAAAAAGATACAATAGAAATAGCGGATTTTAATGATATTAAAAAATCAGAAGCATATATATATACAGTTACTAAAAACACTGCGATAAAAAAATATAAAATAAATATAGTAGATAAATATCCAAGTAAAAAAGATACTACTAAAGCAATAAGTTTTGAAATAGTAGACTCTGATTTAATTAATAAAACTGGTGGTATAGTTCAGGGAATGAGTGGTTCTCCGATTATACAAGATAATAAATTAGTCGGAGCAGTTACTAATGTACTAGTAGATAATGTAACACTTGGCTATGGTATACTTATTACTACTATGTTACAAACAGGTGAAAGTTAAGATTGATACTTAACTTTTTAAATGTTATAATTGTTATAGTAGGTGAGAATATGGAAGAAAAAGAAGTAATAGTTGATGGAGTTAAAACTAAAATAGTTGTTAGTTTAGATGATAAGTATATTGAATCATTAACTAAAGAAGAAATTGAAGATTTAAATAAAACAACAGAATTAGATAAACTTGTAGAAGATTTAGAAAAAACTATGGAGATTGATTTGAATGAGTAGAACAGAGAGAATGGATTGGTTCTTAAAATATTATGCTAAAGTTTGTAAACAAAATCCAGATGTACGAATAAATAAATCAACTATATATGCTGGCCTTATGGATTATGGTTTGTCACAAGATGAAAAACGTAAAAGGATAAGACCATTATTTAATAAATGGATTGATCATTTTAAAAATAAAAATTTAAAAGTATTTCATGCACCTGAACAAGATGGATTCCTACAATTTCATAATAAAGATTATTCAAAAAATGAATATGTAAAGATTTATATGTCATTTAAAGCAGAAGATATGGAAGAATGTGTAAATATTATATTTGACTATATTGATAGAAATAATTTTAAAACATTTTCTAAAGTCGCAGATATGACTAGAAGTGATAGTATAGTTCTTAGAATGTGTGAAGTAGAAGATGCTAAAAAAATAATAGATTTTGTTAATAATAATGAGCAATTAAGATCTAAAGCAAAACAAGTAAATCCTTTTACAATACAAGATGGTATTGTTGGGATGGCAAATGATAGATATTTAAGTTATAATTCAACAGTCTCATTTTTAATAAGTGAATATTTTAAAAATATTAAAGATTATGATCAAGTAAGCTTACAAGATTTTAGAAAGTATGTAAGTAAATTATATGAAGATATTTTTGTAAATAAAACTAAATTAGAAAAATTTAAAAATACATCTGAATTTAAAGGCCATCCTGGTAGATTTGGAAGTGAAAATGAAGAAATAGTAAACTATTACCAAATATTCTTAACAATACTTATGTCACTAAAAGGAGAAGTTAGGACAGAAGAATTCTTCAAACACGTAGAAGATTGTCAAGATAATAATAAATTTTATAGATTAGTAGGTCATTTCTATGATTATGAAGAAAAAAGAAAAAATAATGAAAAAGCAAAAGATATAGAAGTAGAACAAGATAAAGAAAAAGATGCTAAAAAACAAGAAATATTAGAAAGTTTTGTATTATATGCAAGTAAAAAATATGGAGCAATAAATGTACCTTTTATATTAAAAAAATATATTGAAGGTGACAATAACGCTATAACAAGAGATAAGAATTTCCGTGAGATGTTTAGAATTAACTTATCAAGAGATGATATAATAAGAATAACTAATAATAACTTAGAATTATTTGTGCAATTAGAGCATGAAACTTCTCAAGAAATGTTATATCATTTTATTAATGCAATACAAGCAACGTATGAAAAATATGGTTTTGAACACGCATGTTATGCATTAAATAGAATTTTTAGTGGGGACTTTAGTTATGTAACAAATGGTTCAAATAAGTATAGACAAACATTAAAAAGTTATGATTATGGTAAGTTAATTGGAGTAGTAAATTCTTATTTTAGTGGTATAGAATTTAAAGAAGGAGATGACTATATAAAGACGCTGGTGTCTAATATGGTTGATAAAGAAGACGAAGTCGTTTTATAGGAGGAAATATGGAAGATAATAAATTAAAAGTAACTATTGAAGATGGGAGTGAAGTAACTGTAAATGTTCTTGATATTATAGATTCTTTAGAATTTAATAAAACATTTATAATATATACAGTTAATGATAATAATGAAAATATTTTTGCGTCAATATTAAATGAAACAGAAACAACATTTTCATTAGATACAATAACAGATAAAAGAGAAATAGATTATATTAATTCAGAAATAGATAGAGTGGTTGATAGTAATTATGAAAATTAAAGATGCAATAAATAATGGTAAGATACCAAAAATTAGAATTGAAGATATATTTAAAATATTAGATAACTTAGGAATTAGAGTTTCACAAAGTAGTAGAACAGATGAATATGATTTAGATGAAAAAGTAATAGATGCAGTAAGACAAGTCGCAAATGCAGGTATTAATTATTTAAACTATACAACAGAAGTTAATAAAGATATAAAAACAACTCATAATGATTTAATGAGAAAATATGATAGTTATATTGAAAAATATAAAGCAATTCTAGGTGATATGCAAAAAGATCCATCTAAACCAATTGATTTATCAAATCTAAATCCAAATGATTTTCAAAGTTATTTCGCAGGTGATATACAAAATATAAAAAATCAAATTGATAAATTAGAACAAGCAAAAAAAGGATATGAAAATGTAATCAATGGTATAAATTTATCAAGTGATAATTTAGGTTTTGATGAGAATGTATTAAATAATTTAGAATCTGCAGTATTAGATAGTACTAGTAAAAAAATAGGTACAACAGAAGTAGCGATACAAGAATATCAAGAACAATTAGATAAATTAAATGGTTTGAAAGTTACTTCTAAATTCAAACAAAAAAGAATCAATAGAAAGAAAAAACGTATTGAAGAAAGACTAAGTAAATTAAAAAGTAAAAGAGGTAAATTACAAACAAGACAAACAAGAATAGTAAATAGAGGTAGTAATAAATATGTTGAAATAAAAGAAAAAGAATTTGAACAAATCATGAGAGAATCTGAAAGAATAAGTTCATATCAAACTGCGATGAGTGAAAATCAAAGATTACAAGAAGGTATTTCAAATGATATTATTTCAACTAAAGAAGAATTAGATGCATTAAAAGGAAAAACTGGTATTAAAGCAACTATTGAAAGAAGTGTATTAGAAAGAGAAAATAGAAGACTTGAAAAGAAACAAGATAGATTAGCAAAACAACAACAAAGAATAAGTAATCTCAAAAATAAAAAAGGATATTGTAATTTATCAAATCAAATATTAAGAGGATATACTACTGCATATGCAATGTAAAAAAACACTTTTGAGTGTTTTTTTGTTTTGATTAAATATTTAAAATTTGACTTGCTATTTCAAAATAAATAAGCAATGATATAGCATCAACTATAGTTGTTATAAATGGACTTGCCATAACAGCAGGATCAAAACCAATCTTTTTAGCAATTATTGGAAGAGAACAACCAACTATTTTCGCAACACATACTGTAAGTACTAAAGTTAAACAAACTACAAGAGCAATATTAGTAGTAACTCCATCAATAAAAATAAGTTTTAAGAAGTTAGCAAGTGCTAAAGTTATACTAATTACAAATGCAACTTTAATCTCCTTTAATATTACTTTAAATATATCTTTAAATTCAATATCATTTAAAGATAATGCACGAATTATAGTCGCAGATGATTGTCCACCAGCATTACCACCAGTGTCCATAAGCATTGGTATAAAAGATGTAAGAATTACACATGCCGCTAAAGACTGTTCAAAATGTTGTATTATTTTACCAGTGAAAGTTGCTGAAATCATAAGAAGTAATAACCATGGAATTCTACTTTTCCATAAATCAAATGTAGATAATTTTAAATATGATTTTTCTGTAGGTAAGATTGCTGCCATTTTTTCAATATCTTCAGTAGCTTCTTCCTCTATAATATCGATAATATCATCAATAGTAATAATACCAACTAATTTACTTTCTGAGTCAACGACAGCAATAGAAGTTAAATCATAATCCTGTATTACTCTAGCAACTTCTTCTTGATCAGTTAATGTATCAACAGACATAATATCACTACTCATAATATCACTAAGTGGAGTATCTTCATCATTAATAACTAAATCTTTAAGATTAACACTGCCTATAAGTTTTCTTTTCTTATCAGTAACAAAACAAGTATCAATGGTTTCTTTATCATCATATTCTTTTTTGATTTTCTTAATCGCATCTTTAACAGTAATATATTCCTTAAAATCTAAATATTCTACAGTCATTATACTACCAGCAGAATTATCTGGATATTTAAGTAAACCATTAATATCACGTCTTGTTTCTTCATTAACTTTAGAAAGTAATCTACTTACTACATTCGCAGGCATTTCATCCATTAAATCAGTCGCATCATCCGCTGCCATATCATTAATAATAGATACAGCTTCATTATCACTAAGAGAAGATATTATTTTTGCCTCAGTATCAGTTTCTAAATATGAAAATACATCTGCAGCTATATCTTTATTTAATAATCTAAATAATTTAACCATTTCATTATGAGGTATATCTTCAAATATATTAGCAATATCATATTCATTCATTTTATTTAACATTTCTTTAATTTTAGAATATTTTTTATCTTTGATAAGTTTTTCTATATTTTGTTTCATAATACACCTCTTTTTCTTTTTAAAATTATACTACAAAATTACATAAAAAGTGTAAAAAAAATATAATAAATATATAAATATTATAATTTTCTTGTATAATATTTAATTATGAGGTGAAAGAATAATGAATGAAATACCAAATCATGTTGCGATAATAATGGATGGTAATGGTAGATGGGCAACTAGACAAGGAAAAAAAAGAACAGAAGGACATTTAGCAGGATATAATAGACTTAAAAAAACTGCTTTATATATACTTGATAAAGGAGTTAAATATTTATCAGTATTTGCTTTCTCAACAGAGAATTTTAAAAGAAGTGAAGAAGAAGTAAATTATATAATGAATTTATTTGTAACAGCATTTAAAAAAGAAAAAGATTTTTTTATTAAAAATAATATTAAAATAATATTCTCAGGTAGAAAAGAACCACTAAGTGATAAAGTATATAAAACTATGAAAGAAATAGAAAAATTAACTAGTAATTGTACAAGAGGTGTATTTAATGTTTGTCTTAATTATGGTGGACAATCTGAAATAGTAGATGCTAGTAAAAAAATAGTTAAACTTGTAAATGAAGGAAAACTTAATATTGATGATATTAATGAAAATAATTTTTATGATTATTTATATAATCCTCTTCCTCCAGTTGATTTGATGATAAGAACTAGTGGCGAAGTTAGAATAAGTAATTTTATGCTTTATAGTATTAGTTATGCTGAATTATATTTCACTGATACATGTTTTCCAGACTTTGATGAAAAAGAATTTGATAAAGCACTTGAGTCATATTTAAAAAGAAATATAACTAAAGGAACAGTTAAATAAGCAAAGAGAAATACTTTGCTTTTTGTTTACATCATTATAAATGTCAAGTGTTTGTAAATTGACTAGGGGGGGGGGTGACTATGATACAATAAATATATAATAAGTAAAGTAAGAGTAAAGGAGTATAAAAAAAGATGAATAAAAAAATATTAATAATATTGATAGTGGTGGTTGTATTAGGAATAACAGAGTTATTAGCACTAACAGTTTTTAAATCTGGTAAGAATATTGCTACTGCTGATGCAGAATGTTTTAAAGTTGATAGTGAGAAAAATGAAATAACAGATTATAAAGAAATTTGTGGAAATGAATTAAAAATACCAGAAGATATTAAAGGAGTAAAAATAAAGAAAATAGGTAATAATGCATTTAGTAAAAAAGGATTAACAACAGTAATATTACCAAAAGGAATAGAAGAGATAGGAATAAGTGCATTTAGTGATAATGAAATAGAAATACTTGATATTCCAGAAACAGTAAAAACAATAAAACCATTAGCGTTTGAAAATAATAAAATAAAGAAATTAAAAATACCAGAAAGTGTATTAAATATTGGATTTAAAGCATTTAATAATAATCAAGTAAGTGGAGATGATGCATTTATTTATCAAAGAACAGAAAGTGGAATAGATAATACAATGTTAATAGGGTATGCAGGAAAGAAAAGAGAGAATATAAAAGTACCAGAAGAAGTAGATTATATATATTTATATGCATTTGCTGATTGTAATATAAAGAGTATAAAGTTAAATGATAAATTAGAAAGAATTGAAACAGGAGCATTTGAAAATAATAATTTAACTAGTATAGAGATACCACAAAATGTAATAGTAGTAAATAGAAATGCATTCGCAGGAAATAATGGATTAAAAGAAATAAAGGTAAAAGGTAAAAAGAGTTTAAGTGACTTTAGTATGTTTAATACAGATGAATTAAATACATCAATAATTACTTTTGAATAAAATATAAAAAATAATTAATAAGATAGTTTTATCTATCTTATTTTGTGCAATATAAGAAGAAAAATAAATATAGTTTGAGGTACTAAGATGAATAATAAAAGAAAAGAAGGATTTACACTTGTAGAGTTACTAGCAGTAATTGCAATAATAGCTATATTAGTAGTAATGGCATTACCAGCAGTATTAAAGATGGTAAATCAAGCAAAAAGAGCACTTTTTAGACAAACAGCATATTCATATATAGGCGCAGCAAAAGATAAATGTATGAGTGAGAATATAAAAGGTGAAAGTGATACATTTACATATATGAGTGAAGATGGTGTAATAGATACTGGGAAAGAATTTAAAAAATATATAACAGGAACAGAACCAGATAAAGTACAATTAAGTACAACACCAAAATGTTCAAGTACAATAGCAATCTATGATAAGAATATGAAACTATGTGCATTTAAAGATTATGATATGGAAGAAGTATTATTAGCAGATGTATCAGATAGTAGCAAGTGTGAAATAGGAAAAGAAATAAAAGATGATTCAGCACCAATATTTACAGGATATTCATGTAGTAACCCAGGAGATATAAAAATAACAGAAGAAAAATATTTTACATTTGATCAAACAACAGGAACAATAACAGGATATAGTGATGAAGGACCAAAGAATATAACAATACCATGTCAAATAGGTGGTAAGGATGTAACGACGATAGGTAATAGTGCGTTTTCTTCAAAAAGTTTGACTAGCGTAATAATGCCTGATACGATAAAAACGATAGGAAATTCAGCATTTTATAATAATAAAATAAGTGAGTTAGAATTAGGAAATAGTGTAGAAACAATAAAGCAGCATGCCTTTAATAGTAATAAGATAACAAAAGTAATAATAGGAAATTCAATTAAAACAATAGGGGGATATGCATTTACTGGTAACAAAATTACAGAATTAACATTTGGGAGTGGAATAGAACAGATAGGGGAATATGCATTTTCAGGAAGCAGTTCAGGAAATCAAATAATAAAAGTAGATTTTAGTAGATCAAGCAAATTGAAATCAATTGGACAAAATGCATTTGTTAGCAACAAAATAACTGAATTAGAAATACCATCATCAGTAACAACTATAGGAGCAGCCACATTTGATAATAATAAAATCACTAAATTAAAAATAAATGGAACAAATTTAACAATTAATAACCATGCATTTCAAAATAATTTAATAGAAGAACTTGAATTAAAAGGAACAGTAACTTCGGTGGGAGTAGATGTATTTAAGAACAACCAAATGCCAGATGAAGGGGCATATATTTATGGAAGTTATAGCGATGGCAAACCGACAAGCACAACATTAACAAGTTATGCGGGAGCGAATCGAAACAATATAACAATACCGGATGAAATAACAACAGTAACAGCAACATTTAGTGGGTTAGGAATAAGTGGAACATTTAATAGTGGAAATGGATTAACAAGTATAAAAGATAGTATGTTTTCCTCAAATGCACTGACAAAAGTAATAATAGGGGATTCAGTTAAAACGATAGGAAATTCAGCATTTTATAATAATAAAATAAGTGAGTTAGAATTAGGAAATAGTGTAGAAACAATAAAGCAGCATGCCTTTAATAGTAATAAGATAACAAAAGTAATAATAGGAAATTCAATTAAAACAATAGGGGGATATGCATTTACTGGTAACAAAATTACAGAATTAACATTTGGGAGTGGAATAGAACAGATAGGGGAATATGCATTTTCAGGAAGCAGTTCAGGAAATCAAATAATAAAAGTAGATTTTAGTAGATCAAGCAAATTGAAATCAATTGGACAAAATGCATTTGTTAGCAACAAAATAACTGAATTAGAAATACCATCGTCTGTAGTTGAGATCGGAAGAAGTGCATTCGCATCAAATGCTAATCTATCAAGAATATTTATTTATGGTAAGGTTGATTCATCTAACTTTACAAGTTTAGGAAATAGTTGGAATGGAACATGTACAAATATTATATATGAGTTAGATTCTTGCTATGGATTTAGTGAAAATACAATAACTAGTTATGCTAAATCATGTTCTAAGAAAATAGAAATACCAACTGAATTAGGTGGTAATAAAATAACATCAATAGGTGCTAATGCATTTAAAGATGCTGGTTTAACAAATGTAATAATACCAGAATCTATAACATCAATAGGTGCTAATGCATTTAGTGGAAATACTATAGATCCAATAATAGTAAAAGGAAAAGCATCTAGTAAAGATTTTACTTCATTAGGAACTGATTGGAAGAATTCAAATCATGTAATATATGAAAAAGATTTAAGAACTTGTTTAAAAGGAACATCAACAACAGTAACTGGATTTTATAGTAATTCTGTATGTACTAGTGCTATTATACCTAATACAGTAACAACAATAGAAACAAATGCATTCAAAGGAATATTACTAGATAAAATAATAGTAGAAAATGGAACAAGATTAACAAATCTTGGAAATAACTGGAATGGAACAGTATATAAAATAGACTTTGAGGGAGATAGTTATGATTATAATTGTTTTACATTAGATGGTAGTAAAGTAACAAAATATAAAAACTATTGTAAGGCAAATGTTGATTTAAGTACTAGTATTCAGGGAATAACAATAACAGAGATAGGAGACAATGCATTTAATAATACAGCGATTACATCTGCAATACTAGGTAGTAAGATAACTAAGATAGGAGTAAATTCATTCTCAAATAATAATCTATCAAGTGTTACATTAAATAATGGTTTAATAGAAATAGGTGATAAAGCATTCTATAATGCAGGATTAACAACAGTAGTTATACCAAGAACAGTAACAACAATAGGAAATAATGTATTTGATAATAATACAGGATTAGAAAGTATAACTATAAATGGAAAATCAAATAGTTCAGAGTTTGATAAGTTAGGAACTAATTGGAATGGAACTTGTACAAATATTATCTATAGTAAATAACAGAGTAGAAAAACTATTCTGTTATTTTTATTTTCTTTAAAAAGTTTACAAAAAAAGAAGTGTTTTTGTTTTTTATGACTGATTATAATAATAGGAGGAATAAAATGAACTATTATGAAGAAATAAAAAAAGAACTAATTAATAATGAGGTAACTAAAAAAGCAAAAGATTATAGTAAAAATAGAAGTGATTTAAATACTTATTATAATGTTGGTAAAATGCTTAGTGAAGCAGGTAAACATTATGGTGAAGGTATAATAAAAAATTATTCTTTGAAATTGGTGAACGAAGTTGATAAAAAATATAATGTAACAAATTTGAAAAGAATGAGGCAATTTTATTGGATGATTGAAAAAGGTGCCCGAATGGGGCACCAATTGACATGGAGTCATTATAAAGAACTAATTCCTTTAAAAGATATAAAGATTATTAATTACTATATCACGTTATGTGAGAATAACTTAATCACTAGAGATGGATTAAAAGAAAAAATAAAGTCCAAAGAATATGAAAGATTATCAAAGGAAGCAAAAGAAAAAATAATTAGTGATGAAGCATGTGAATTAACTGAACTTGTAAAGAACCCTATTGTTATTAAGAATAATAATAATTATGAAAATATATCAGAAAAATTATTACAGAAAATCATACTTGAAGATATAGAATCATTTATGAACGAATTAGGTGACTCGTTTTCATTTATTGGTAGTGAATATAAAATCAAACTAGGAAATAGATATAATTATATAGATTTACTTTTATTTAATTATGAATATAATTGTTTTGTTGTAGTTGAACTAAAAGTAACAGAATTAAAAAAAGAACATATAGGACAAATACAAATATATATGAATTATATAGATACTCATTTAAGAAAATTTAATCAAGATAAAACTATTGGAATAATTCTTTGTAGGAAAGAAAATAAATATGTTATTGAATATTGCAGTGATACTAGAATAATAGAAAGAAAATACGTTGTAGTAGGAGGAATTATATGAACTATTATGAAGAGATAAAAAACAAAATAATTGATAATGAAGCTTATGAGAAAGTAAAGGACTATTCAAAAGAAAGACATAGAGTAATCACATATTATGAAATAGGTAAGTTATTAAATGAAGCAGGTGGTAAATATGGAGATAATATTATAAATGAATATTCTAAAAAATTAGTTGTTGAAGTGAATAAAAAATATAATAGAAGAACTTTATTTAGAATGAAACAATTTTATAAAATTTTTAGTAATAAGAAAGTGTCGCAGGTTGCGACACAATTATCTTGGAGTCACTATGTTGAGTTATTACCGTTAAAAGATTTGGATGAGATTAAATATTATATCAAAATATGTAGGGAGCAAAGTATTGGACGTGATTTATTAAGAGAAAAAATTAAATCAAAAGAATATAAAAGATTACCGGATGAAACAAAAAATAAATTAATTAAAAAGGAGATGATAAAAATATGAATGAATTAAAAGAATATACAGAAAGATTATTTGAAGATATAAAACATATAGATGAAAATGGTAATGAATTTTGGTATGCTCGTGAATTACAAAAAGTTTTGAGGTATAAAGAATGGAGGAACTTTAATAAAATATTGGATAGAGCAAAGGAAGCATGTAAAAATTCTGAAATTAATATAAATTCACAACTTGTTGAGGTTAACAAGTTGTCAAAAAGAAATAATAGTGCCAGAGTTGAAATTGTTGATTATAAGTTATCACGTTATGCTTGTTATTTAATTGCACAAAATGGGGACTCTAGAAAGAAAGTAATCGCACTTGCTCAAACTTATTTTGCAATTCAAACAAGAAAACAGGAACTAAGTGAAAAAGAATATAATGCTCTCACTGAAGATGAAAAAAGATTATATCAAAGAGACTTAACAAGAAAAGGAAACTATTCATTAAATGTGCTGCTAGAAATGCAGGAGTTAAAAACTTTGATAGATTTCATAATTCAGGTTATAAAGGTTTAAAAACGTGCAAAACTGCAAGTGATATTGCTAAAAGAAAAGGACTAAGATATAGAGAGGATATATTAGACAATATGTGTAGTGAAGAACTAGCAGCAAATCTTTTTCGTATTACTCAGACTGAATCAAAATTAAAAAAAGACAATGTTAGATTAGAAAAAACTGCTAATGAAACACATTATGAAGTAGGTAAGAAAATTAGAAAAACTATTGAAGAGTTAGGTGGCACTATGCCAGAAGATTTGCCAACTCCAGATAGAAGTTTAAAAGAAATAGAAAAAGAAAATTTAAAATTAAAAAATAAGATTGAATAATTATATATATCATTTTTTGCAAAAATTTGAACTTGATTGGGTGTCAAACACATGTAAATTGACTAGGGGGGGGGGTGACTATGATACAATTAATACATACTAAGTAAAGTAGAAGTAAAGAGGTGCATAGTTATGAACAAGAAAGGTTTTACTTTGGTAGAACT
Source organism: uncultured Bacilli bacterium (assembly GCA_934090685.1). Lineage (GTDB taxonomy): Bacteria > Bacillota_I > Bacilli_A > RF39 > UBA660 > CAG-1000. The sequence continues at coordinate 71,821 of CAKOJN010000001.1, read as the reverse complement.
ACTTGCGGTAATTGCTATACTTACAATACTAGTAATAATATCATTACCAAATGTAATCAAACTATATAATAATGCTAAAAAGAATAGTTTCTTAACAGAAGCAAAAACAATATATAAAGAAGCAGCAAATAAATATATAACTGAGAGTATGAAAGGTAATAAAGTTAGTTATATAAGTTCTAATAATAAATATACATTTTCTTTAGATTTAAATTCTGATAAGGATTTACAATATTGTATTAATTTAGATAATTCAGGAAATGTAGTTAATATGTCTGTTTTAAATAATGAATATTATTTAGAATATAGTAGTGATAAAGATATAACTAAATATAATATAGAGAACGTAAAAGATAAAAATGAAAAAACTAAAATGTTATGTTCTAAAAATAATAATAAAATAATACAAATGCCAGATAAAAAAGAATGTAAAAGTGATAGTGATGATACATATAGCGATGGAACATATACATATACTAAATCAGGAAAAGGATGGGGTGTTAAATTAACTGATTTAGAAAGTACAGATCCAGTAACTGAGACACCATGTTCTATAATAAATGGTAAACCGATACTTACTGCGAAAGATATGTTTATGAATAGTAAAGCAGCATCTATTGATTTAAGTAGTTTTGATACAAGTAATGTTACAGATATGAGTCATATGTTTTGGAATACTACGGCAACTGAAATAAAGGGACTTGAATATTTGGATACATCAAATGTTGAAAATATGGGACAAATGTTTAGAGAAAGCAATGTAACAGATGTAGACTTATCTGGCTTTTATGCACCTAAACTTTGGAACATGTATTATATGTTTTATCTTTCTAAAATTAAAAACATAGATTTAAGTAATCTTAGCACTGATAAACTTACTGATATAAGAGGTGCGTTTAGAAATAGTGGTGCAGATGTAATTGATATAACTGGTCTAAATATATCTAATATTAAAGATATGAGTTTGTTATTTGCTGCTACTTCAAAAGTAAAAGAAATAATAGGCCTTAATACACTTGATACTAGTAATGTTACTGATATGCATTCTATGTTTTATGGTTGTAATGCTTCATCACTAGATTTGAGTAAATTTAATACTAGTAATGTCACAACTATGAATGCGATGTTTGCTACAGCTAAATCACAAATATTAAATTTAAGTAATTTTGATACTAGAAAAGTAACTGATATGGGTGGTATGTTTTGGAGAACAGAATCACAGACAATTAATTTAAGTGGATTTGATACTAGTAATGTCACAATAATGAATGCAATGTTTTATCAGTCTGATGTAACTAATGTTATAGGTCTAGATAGTTTTGATACAAGCAATGTTACTGACATGGGGGAAATGTTTAGAGCTTGCAAGTTTGAATATCTAGACTTAAGTAGTTTTAATATGGATATTGTTACTAATTATGATAATATGTTTATGTCTATTACTTCTAAAAAAATATATGCTAAATCAGAGAAGGAAAAAGAAATATTTGAAAGTAGCGTTACTAAGAAACCAAGTAGTGTCATAGTAGGAATTAAAAAATAGTTTCGTGTTTGAAACTATTTTTCTCTTAGTCTTAAATATTCCATTAATCCTAGTAAAGTATCTTTGACGTGTTTATTTTTTAGTTTAATTATTTCTTCTTTACTTAAATTTAATAATTCGACTATTGTATCTTCTGCATAATCAAGTGCTCCTGATCTCATTATTAAATCTCTTACTATTTCTGCTTCTTCTTCAGTTACATGTTCTTTTCCATAATATTTAATAAATTCATTATAATATTTTTCTTTTACTAGTTTTAAGTATGAATACATAATAGTTAATTTGTTTTCTTCTATATCTGTCATATTTGATTTACCAGTTGTATCACTGCTTCCGAATATACCTAGAATATCATCTCTTACTTGGAATGCCATACCCATTGGTTCTAACATCTTTTCATAATCTCTTATTTTACTTTCATTTACATTAGCAGCAATAGCGCCTAAACAGAATGGACCAACTACTGTATACCAAGATGTTTTAAGTCTTGATATTTCCATTACATCTCTTTCAGTAAATCTACCTTTATTATTTAGTTTTTCTAAAGTAGGTAAGTATACATCTACAATTTCACCTTTAATAGTATTTATTATTACTTTATTTAAATATTCTAATATTTTAATTAATTGTGGATCATTTTTATATTTTTTAAATAATATACTATTTGTTAAATAAAAACCTAAGTCACCAATACAAATTGCTAGTGAAGAGGAAGTGTTATCATTTGATTTTAATTCTTCGTTATAAATTTCATGTATTGTTTTTTTACCTCTTCTTGTTTCAGAATTATCAATTATATCATCGTGAATTAATATTGATGTTTGAAATGTTTCATATGCTAGTGCTAGTGGTATTACATAATCAACATTATCATTCTTTAATTGATAACCTAGAGTAATTAGAAATGCTCTTAAATACTTTCCATCACAATTCATATATTGTAATTTATGAATAGCGTCTGTTACTAGTCTATGATCTTCTGATTTATCAAATGATTTATTTATTTTTTTAATTTCTTTTTTAAATAAATTTACTTTTTCAATATAATTTTGATAGAAATATAATAATTGATAGTAATTATCTAAGTATTTTTCTTTTTTGAAATATAACGCTATATTACTATTTGAACTTACTTTATTTAAATTATAATATAAGTCTTTTGGATTATTTACTTTTATTGCTTTTTTTGATTTTAGTATTTGATCAGTAAAAATAATATCATATTCATCTTTTCTACTATCACAAATTTCTTTTTTTATTATTTTTATCATTATCTCACCTTTACATATTATATCATATTGATGTTGAGAATAAAGTGTTTTTTTGATAGAATATACATGTTAGGAGTGAAATTTATGGAAAATAGTGAAACTACCGTTGTAAATACTGAGAAAATAGTGTGTGAAAACATTAAAACTACTTTACACAAAATATGTGAAGATTTAGAAGAAAGAGGATATAATGCTATAAAACAAATAGTTGCTTATTTGATTAGTGGAGATCCTGGATACATTTCAAGTTATAAAGAATGTAGAAATAGAATTCTTGAATTTAAGAGAGAAGATATTATTGAAATGATGTTAGAGGGTTTTATTAAAGAATGACATATTTAGGACTTGATTTAGGTAGTAAGACATTAGGACTTTCTATTAGTGATAGGACTGGACTTATAGCGTCATCTCTTGAAGTATTAAGATATAGTACTTATGATGAGTTATTGAGTATGTTAGAACATATAATTAATGAAAGAAAAGTAGATGCTTTAGTATTAGGTAATCCATTAAATCTTGATGGTAGTTTATCTAAAAGAAGTGAAGAAACTCTTAAATTTATGGAATTACTTAAAGAAAGATTTTCACTTGATATATATCTTCAAGATGAAAGATTATCTACAGTTGAAGCAGAAAGAATGCTTATAAATAATAATACTACTAGAAAAAATAGAAAAAAAGTTATTGACAAAATTGCTGCGACTATTATATTGCAGACTTTTTTAGACAGGAGAGGTAATGGAAAAGAATTTATTGACTCTTAAAGATAAAGATGGGAATAAAATTAAATATAGAATACTTTTTAATATAGAGTGTGAAGATATTAATTATGTAATATATACAGAGGATAAAAAGAATAAAAGTGGAGAGATTATTTCTTATGCATCTAGTTATGTATTAAGTGAGAAAGGGAATATGACTAAGTTAAAACCTGTTACTAATAAGGAAGAGTTTGATTTTATTAGTAAAATATTGTCTTCACTTGAATATAAGAAGAATTAGAGGTGTATTATGAAAAGAAAAGTGTTTAATGTGAAAAAGTTTATAATTTTTATATTTATTTTGTGTGTTATAGTTTTGGGTATTATGGTAGGTAGTTACTTTTATATAGTTAATTCTCATGGTAAAAGTAATGATACTGTAAGTATTGTTATTAATTCTGGAGATACTTATAATACTATTGCTGATAAGTTAAAGAGTGAGGGGCTTATTAAATCTACATTATGTTATAAAATATATATTAAATTAAATAAACCTAAAGATTTAACTTATGGAAAATATGAACTTAAAAAATCATATAATTTAAGTGAATTAATTAGTACTTTTGAAAAAGGTGGTCAAAATACTAGTGAAACAAAAAAGATTACTTTTGTAGAGGGTAGAAATATGAGATATGTTATATCTAAATTAACTGAGAATTTTGGTTTTAGTGAGAAAGAAATACTTGATAAATTAACTGATAGTGATTATTTAGATACATTAATTAATAAATATTGGTTTCTAACTGATGAGATTAAAAATAAAGATATTTATTACTCTCTTGAAGGATATTTATATCCTGATACATATGAGTTTTATTCTACTGCTTCATTAGAAGATATATTTGGAAGTATGCTAAATAATATGGATAAGAAATTAACTCCATATAAAAGTGAGATAGAAACTAGTAAGTATACTATTCATCAAATGCTTACTTTAGCATCAATAGTTGAGTTAGAAGCAGGTACTTCTAATGATAGAAAGGGTGTATCTGGAGTATTTTATAATAGACTTAATAATAAATGGAGCTTAGGTAGTGATGTTACTACTTATTATGCAGAAAAGTTAGATAATTGGTCTGTTGATTTAAAAGTGAGTCAATTAAATAAATGTAATGCATATAATACTCGTAGTACATGTATGAATGGTAAGTTACCAGTGTCTCCTGTGTGTAACCCTGGTATAGATTCAATAGTTGCGTCTATTGAACCAACAAAACATAAATATTATTATTTTGTTGCTGATAAAAACGGAAAAACATACTTCAATGAAACTGATAATGGTCATGTTAAAACAGTTAATAAATTAAAGAGTGAAGGATTATGGATAGAATATCAAAATTAATAGATGAAATAAGAGAGTATGGTGTTAATAATAATGTACCTATAATGAGTATAGAAACTATCAATACAATTAATAAAATAATAGATGAAAATAATATTAAATCTATACTTGAAATAGGTAGCGCTATTGGATACTCTACTTTATGTTTTGCTAGTAATAAAAATATTGAAAAGATAACTAGTATTGAAAGAGATGATGAAAGATATAATATTGCTTATAATAATGTCTTATCAAGTGGCTTATCAAATATAGAATTAATACATGATGATGCTTTAAATACAAATATTGAAGGTATGTATGATTTAATTATTATAGATGCTGCGAAAAGTCAAAATAAAAGATTTTTAGATAAATATAAGTATAATTTAAATGAAAAAGGTGTTATAATAATCGATAACTTGGATTTCCATGGTTATGTATTTAATAGTTCTTCTATTAAAAGTAGAAATTTAAGACAAATGGTTCGTAAAATAGAAAAATTTATAACATATTTAAAGACTCAAGATGAGTTTTCAGTTGAATTTATAAAAGTAGGTGATACGATAGGGGTATGCAAAAGAAAGAATTTATAATTTTACCAAAAAGAAAAGAATTGAAACTATATGAAGAGTATGGTTTCAATACTTTTATCTTACCATTAAAAGATTATTCTATAGGATTTAATGTTTATTTTGATATTGATGAAATAAATAAAATTGCAAAGTGTAATGAAGTTTATGTTATTATGAATAGATTACTACATAAACAAGTATATGATTTTGACATAAGTAAGTTTAATGATAACATTAAATTTATTGTTGAAGATATTGGTCTTTTAAGCTTTATACCAAAAGAAAGAATTGTTTTATATGAACATCATATATTATCTAATTATAAAGCAGTTAATTATTTGAATACTCTTGGTATTAATAGTGTTGTTATTAATAATGATCTTACAATAGATGAACTTATGAAAATAAATAATGAATGTAAGAGTAATATATTTTATTTTTATGTTTCTAAAAATACACTTATGTATTCAAGAAGAGCATTAGTAAGTAATTTTAATAAATATTATGATATAGATAGTGATAAGAATTATTATAATCTTAGTGAAAAATCTTCTCATCATAAGCTTATTGTTAAAGAAGAAAAAACAGGAAGTGTTATTCTAAATGATAGAGTATTTTGTGCATCAAAGTATCTTAATAAATTAAAGTGTTTTAATTTAATAATTAATCTTACTGATATAGATGATATTAGTGAAAAAATAATATTATCTGAGTGTGAAAGTGATTCCTTATGTAATTTAATAGATAGTGATTATTATTTTTTAGAAAATGATATTAAGTATAAGGTGGGTGATTTAAAATGAAATATGAATTATTATTACCTGCTGGGGACTTAAATAGGCTTAAATTTGCATTTTTATATGGCGCTGATGCTGTTTATATAGGAGGAGAATATTATAGTCTTAGGGCTAATGCTAATAACTTTACATTAGATGAAATAAAAGAAGGTGTAGAGTTTGCTCATAAATTAAATAAAAAAGTATATGTAACAGTTAATATGATAATGCATAATGAAGATTTAAATGGACTTGATGAATATCTAAAAGCACTTGATCTGATTGGAATAGACTCATATATAGTTAGTGATTTTGCTGTTATAGAGTCAATTCATAGACAAAACTTAAAAACACCATTTTTTATATCTACTCAAAAATCTATTACTAATTTAGAAGCAGTTAAATTTTATAAGAGTTTAGGTGCATATAGAGTAGTACTTGCAAGAGAATGTTCACGCGAAGATATGAAGTTTATAAAAGAAAATATAGATACTGAAGTAGAAGTATTTATTCATGGTGCGATGTGTACTTCTTATAGTGGTAGATGTGTTATGTCAAATTATGTAACTTTAAGAGATTCAAATAGAGGTGGATGTAGTCAAGTATGTAGATTTACATTTGATAATAATACTCCTTATGAATATTGTATATCTTCTAAAGATTTGAATATGATAGATAATATTAGTGATATGATGGATATGGGTATTGAGTCATATAAAGTAGAAGGTAGAATGAAAAGTATGTACTATATTGCAACTGTCGCTAATAGTTATAGAACAATAATGGATAAAAAGATTAATAATACTTTAAGTGAAGATGATATAAAATATTATAAAAAAGTATTAGAACGTGTATCTAATCGTGAGAATGCTCCTCAATTTTATGATGGCATTCCACTTGTAGAAGGGCAGTATTTTACTGGTAGACAAGAAGCAAGTAATCAAGACTTTTTAGGACTTATTAAATCATTTGATAAAGATAATATGATAGCTACAGTAGAACAAAGAAATAAATTTAGTGTAGGAGATGAAATAGAAGTATTTGGACCTAATACATTATTAAATACATTTACTGTTACAAGTATAGTTAATGATAGGAATGAAAGTGTTGATAGTGCTTCTCATCCACAAGAAATTATTAAAATAAAAATACCATTTGAGGTACATGAAAATGATATTTTAAGAGTAAAGATATTGACAAACTAACAAATTTATAGTATCATTTGTTGGTACAAGAAAGAGGTGACTTAACGTAATGAAAAAGAAAGAAATTTTTCTTACAGGTGAAGGTTATTTGGAACTTGAAAATGAACTTAATTATTTAAGAAATGAAAAGAGAAAAGAAGTGACTCAAACTCTTAAAGATGCTCGTGCTTTAGGTGATTTATCAGAAAACTCTGAATATGATCAAGCTCGTGAAGAACAAGCAAATTTAGAGAAAAGAATACTAGAGATTGAATATACATTAGAACATGCAACTGTTATTGATAAATCTAGTGATGATGGAAAAGTAGGAATTGGATGTAATGTTGAATTACAATACGAAGATGATGATGATACTGAAAGTTATAAAATAGTAGGTAGTCAAGAAGCTGATCCATTTAATAATAAGATTTCAAATGAAAGTCCAATAGCTGCCGCAATAATGGGTAGAAAAGTTGGAGACACAGTTGAAGTATCTTCACCAGATGGTGTTTACAGTGTTAAAATTGTTGCAATAGGATAGAAATATCCTCTTTTGTGATGTTAAATAGAAGGGAAAAGTTATGAAAGAAAAATATGATGTAAAATTAGAGGGAAAAGAATGGAAGGATTGCTTAAAACATGCATTTGATAAAAAGAAAAAAGATATCAAAATGGATGGTTTTAGAAAAGGACAAGTTCCATATGATGTCTATGTTAAAAAAATGGGAGTAGAAGCATTATATATGGATGCTGTTGATATTGCAGTAGATGTATTATATGCTAAATTATTAAAAGATGAAAAAACTATTATTCCAGTAGCAACTCCAGGTATTGATATTAAAAATATTAATCATGATGAAATAGAAATAGAATTTACTTTAGTATCAGCTCCAAAAGTTGAACTTGGTAAACATACTAAACTTGGAATTAAGAAAGAAGAAGTAGTTGTAACTGACTCTCAAATAGATCATGAACTTCATCATTTACAAGAACAATTTGTTGAAGTAAAAGAATTAGATGATGATGCTTTAATTAAAGAAGGAAATGTTGCTGTTATTGACTTTGAAGGTTTTAAAGAAGGAAAAGCATTCAAAGGTGGTAAAGGAGAAGATTATTCATTAGAAATAGGTTCTCATACATTCATTCCTGGATTTGAAGAGGCTTTAGTTGGGTTAAAGAAAGGTGACACTAAAGATGTTAATGTAACATTCCCTGAAAATTATCATTCAGAAGATTTAAAAGGACAACCAGTTATATTTAAAGTAACAGTTAAAGCTGTTAAAGAAAGAGTATTACCAGAATTTAATAAAGAATTCTTTGAAGATTTAAATGTAGGTGGAGTTGAAAGTTTAGAAGACTTAAAGAAATATATTAAAGAAAATATGACTGCTGAACGTTCTAAACAAATAGAAGATGAATATTTATTTAAATGTTTAGATGAAGTAGTTAAAAATTCTAAATTTGATATACCAGAAGAAATGACTGAAGATGAAACTAATAGATTAGTTAAAGAATTCAGTGAAAAATTAAGTTATCAAGGATTAAAATTAGAAGATTATTTAAAATATATTAATTCAAATATAAATGATTTTAAAGCTACTTTAAAAGATGAAGCTAATAAGAGAGTTGGATATAGACTTATAATGGATGCTATTATCGAAAATGAAAAAATTGAAGTAAGCGATGAAGAACTTGAAAGTGAATTAAAGAAAACTAGTGAACAATATAAGATGAGTGTTGAAGACTTCTTAAAAGAAATAGGTAATAAAGAATTATTTAAATATGATTTACTTATGAGAAAAGCAATGGAAATTGTTACAAAATAATATTAGCGACTTTATGTCGCTTTTATGTTATAATAAAATAAATTATGGAGGTATTATGAAAAAGAAAAAAGGAATACTATTTGGAATAATTATACTTATAGTTTCAATTACATTACTTTATTTGAATGAGAATAAATATATTAATATTTATAAAAGTACGCAAATAGAGAGAAATAATTTATCTAATATTGAAAATGATATGGTAAATGATTTATATGAAGATAGTTTGGTTTGTGTAAGTGGAAAAGTTAGTGTTAATGAAACTCTTAGTGATACTAAATTTGGAGTATCAGTAAAAACTCCTAAACTTGTTAGAGTTGTAGAAATGTATCAATATAAACCAATAGGTGATAAATATACTGAGGTATGGTCTGATGAATTATTTGATACATCTTATAATGAAGAATATAAAAATCCAGTATCTATGCCATATAGTTCTACATCATATTATGCTAGTGAAGTTATGATAGGTGCCTTTAAATTATCATTTGAGCAATTAAATAATTTGGATGCTAATAAATATTTTGATGAGTTTAATCAAAATATAATTAGTTCATTAGGGTATGTTATTCATGGTAAATATATAACTAATTCGAGTGATATTAATAATCCTAAAATAGGGGATATAAGAATATCATTTAAATATAATGACTATAAAGAAATGAGTGTTTTAGCAGTACAAAAATCTAATACATTTGAGTCATATAATTCATCTAATGGGGTAGTTATTAATAAAACAGTTGATGGTATTAAAACAGGTGAAGAAATACTTGATGAAATATCAAATAACAATCAATTATTATTATGGATTAGTAGAGTTATATTAACTGTATTAAGTATGTTTGGTATTTTACTAATACTTAATAATTTGAAGAAATTAAATAAGAAAGTAATATTACTAGGATATGTTAAAAATACTTTTATTACATCTATATTATTAAGTATATGTCTAAGTCTTTTAGTAATAAGTATCCCTTATTTATTCTATAATATTATAGTTAGTGTAATACTTATATTTATATCAATTATATTCTTATGGATAAGTACTTTAATAGCAAGAAAAAAATCGTAAAATTTACGATTTTTTATTTTATTTTACTAATTATTTGGATCTATTAGTGAAAGGGAAACTTTTTCTTTATCTTTATTTATATCTATTACATAACAAGTAACTATATCACCAACACTTAATACTTCACTAGGGTGTTTAATATATTTATTAGTTATTTTTGATATATGTACTAAAGCAGCATCATGAAGTCCTATATCTATAAATGCTCCAAAGTCAACGACATTTCTAACAGTACCTTCGAGCTTCATACCAACTTTTAAGTTATCAAGTGATAAGACATCACTTTTTAATAGTGGTGTTTCATAATCATCTCTAAAGTCTCTATTAGGCATTTTTAATGAATCAATAATATCATTTAAAGTATAAATATCTATATCTAATAATTTAGATGTTTCATTTATATCAAGATTATTTAACTTACTTATTAATTCTTTAGTACCAATATCATCTACTGTCATATTAATATGTTTTAATAAAGAAAGAGTTTTATCATAACTTTCTGTATGAATATTTGTTTCATCAAGTTTATTAGTTCCATCTATTACTCTCATGAAACCTATTGCTTGTTCATAAGTTTTATCATTTAATAATTTTTTCTTTTTTATTTCATCTCTTGAAGTTATTTTACCATGTTCTTCTCTATATTTAATTAGTTTATTTATCGCAGTAGTTGTAAGACCAGATATATATTTTAATATGGAAGGGGAAGCTGTATTAATATTAACACCTACATTATTAACACATTTTGTAACAGTGAAATCAAGAGATTCTGATAATTTCTTTTGAGAAACATCATGCTGATACTGACCGACACCTATAGACTTTGGATCTATTTTAACAAGTTCATTTAATGGATCTTGAAGTCTTCTTGCGATAGAAACGGCACTTCTTTGTTCTACATGTAAATCAGGAAATTCTTTAATAGCAAGAGGACTTGCACTATATACACTTGCTCCTGCTTCTGATACAATAGCAAATTTACAATGATTTAATTCTTTAACTGTTTCACTTACCAATTTTTCACTTTCTCTAGATGCAGTACCATTACCAATCGCAACTATATCTACTTTGAATTTATTAATTATATCTTTTAATATTTGTTTAGATTTTTCCCATTCATTTTTAGGCTCATGAGGATATATAACAGATATATTAAGTACTTTAGAAGTAGGGTCTACTACAGCTAGTTTACAACCAGTTCTAAATGCTGGATCAAAACCTAATACAGTTTTTTCTTTCATAGGTGCGATTAATAAAAGATTTTCTAAGTTTTCTTTAAATACTTCTATAGATTTATCTTCACTTCTAGTAGTAAGTTCACTTCTAACCTCACGTTCTATTGAAGGACAAATAAGTCTTTTATAACTATCTTTAATAGCATCTTTTATTAAATAGTTAACAGGGCTTTCTTTTTTAATATTTTTAGATTCTATATATGATAATATATCTTCTGTATTGACATCTATTGATACAGATAATATCTTTTCGTTTTCACCTCTATTTATTGCTAAAACTCTATGTGGTTTTATGTATTTAACTGGTTCACTAAACTCATAATACATCTCATAAGTTTTATTTGTATCTTCTGCCTTTGGTTTTAACTTAGTAGTAAGTATACCATTTTTAAAAAAGTAACTTCTTATCCATTTTCTATAGTAAGCATTATCACTTATCCATTCAGCAATTATATACTTAGCTCCAGTTAAAGCATCTTCTATAGTTTTAACATTTTCATTTAAGAATTTACTAACTGATTCTTCATTCCATTTCTCAGGTTCACTCATTATTATTTTAGCAAGACCTTCAAGACCATTTTTGATAGCTTCAGTTGCTTTAGTTTTTTTCTTTTCTTTATAAGGTGCATATATATCATCAACCTCAACTAATTTTTTACAAGACATTATATTATTTTTAATTTCATCTGTAAGCATTCCTTTTTCATCAATAAGCTTAATTACAGTTTCTTTTCTCTTAAGTAGGTTAACTTGATATTCATAATATTCATTTATTTGTCTTATTTGTTCTTCGTCTAAAGCACCAGTTGCTTCTTTTCTATAACGTGCGATAAATGGAATAGTATTTCCTTCTTCAAGTAGTTTTAATACTGCCTCTATTTGATTATTTTTAATATTTAAATTATTTGATATTTCATCTATTATTTCTTTATTCATTTTAACTCCTTAATCATACTTATTTATTTTATCATAATAAGATATTATTTTTAATTATTAAGACAATTTCTTTACAAAAAAAGTAATAGACAAACATATATTTTTATAATATGTTTAGTACACACAAAACAATAGAGTATGTACTCATATAATATTGTAGGCGTGTATGTTAAAAAAGCAAGCGATTCCAACTTTGATAGGAACTTAAAAAAGCGGTGATTCCGGCCATAAACGGAACTTAAAAAAGTAACTAGAGAGCAAACTCTAGTTTTTTAATATTAAAAAAGTAAGGCTAATTCAAACTCTTGCTTTTAGTTTAAAATCTTTTCTGATATTTTAGCACATATTTCTTTTATATTACTTGAACTTGTTAATTCAAATCTAACAGTACCAAGTCCACTGATAGTTATATCAAGTTCAGCATCTAAATCTAATGTACCAGCAGTTTCTACTGAATATGTTTGTATTTTAGAGTAGGGAATAGATGTAAAATCTTTTTTAGCACCTGTAATTCCCTGTACATTAATTGAAATTATTCTCTTGTCTGTAAATACTAGTTTGTCTCTTAATGCTCCGAATGATGCGAATACTTTTTCATTGGGTATTAAAATATCACTTACGATTTTTTCTCCTTCTTTATTATCAATTGCTTTTAACTTGAAAAATGTTTTGTTTTTAAAATCTACCATAGTTCCTCCTGATACAATTATAAAATTAAAAACAAAAAAACTCAAGAAATCTTGAGTTAATTTTCATATGGCGGAGACAGAGAGATTTGAACTCTCGCGCCAGTTTCCCGACCTATACCCTTAGCAGGGGCACCTCTTCAACCACTTGAGTATGTCTCCGTAAGCACATATAAATAATACGATAAATTTTGGGATAAGTCAAGAGAAAATAATAAAGTTAGAAAATAAGCGAAAAAACTTGTAATATGTTTTACATTTGTGATATTATTGATATATAAAGATATAAGGAAGTGTAAATATGAAAGATACAGTAGGTTTTGAAACAACTGCGATTATAGATATAGATGAACAAATTAGAAAAAGAGAAGAAGCATTAAAAGAAGAAGAACTTTTAAATACCATTAAGATGGAACCAATACTTGAAAGAACAGTTATTGAAGAAGAAGAGCATGTCACTAAAAAGAAAAAAATGATGAGGGTTACTGATTATATGTTACTTTCTCTTATAGTGACAATTAGTTCTGTGTTTATATATGTTATATTTACTGTTAGATAACAAGACGAATAGTCTTGTTTTAATTTGGAAAATATTATATAATTTTATTTGTTAAAAAGAGGTGTATTATGACAAACAAAGATTTAGCTAATTTGATATTTCCTGATTTAAAGCATGATACTGAATATTATGAAAAGTTATATCCGGAAAGAAATTTAAAAGAAGGACAATATGTTACTAGATTTGCTCCTAGTCCTACTGGATATATGCATATAGGTAACTTTATGAGTGCTTTAATAGACTATATTATATATAAAAATAGTGATGGGGTATTTTTCTTAAGAAACGAAGATACTGATAAAGCACGTGAAATACCTGATGCAGTTGAAAAAATAACTCATGTACTTAATCATTATGGTTTAAAACCAACCGAATATGAATATGATGGTAAAATAGTTGGTAATTATGGTCCATATATTCAAAGTGAAAGAATAGATATCTATCATGCTTATATTAAAAAAGCAATAGAGATGGGAAGGGCATATCCATGTTTTTGTAATAAAGAAGAATTAGATACTATGAGAGTTAATCAAGAAAGAAAAAAACAAAGAACTGGATATTATGGTAAATATGCTAGATGTAGATTCTTATCTATAGATGAAATGTGTAATAAAATTAAAAATGGTGAAGATTATGTAATTAGATTTAAATCAATGGGTGACTTTGAAACTAAAATACCTTTTGATGATGAAGTTAAAGGTAGAATAGAATTTCCATCAAACGATGAAGACTTTGTTATAATGAAATCTAGTGATAAATTACCAACATATCACTTTGCTCATTTGGTAGATGATCATTTAATGCATACTACTCATGTTGTAAGAGGGGAAGAATGGATTAGTTCTGTACCAAAACATATTGAATTATTTGAAGCATTTGGTTTTAAATTACCTAAGTATATTCAATACCCATTAATATTGAAACAAGATGGTGATATTAAAAGAAAGATTAGTAAGAGAAAAGATCCTGAAGCTTCAATGAGTTTTTATGAAGAAAATGGATATGTTCCAAATGCAGTAGTTGAAGCAGTAATGACTATAATAAACTCTAATTATGAAGAATGGAGACGTAGTAACCCTGATGCATTATTTACCGATTTTAAATTTTCTGCTGATAAGATGTCAGCATCAGGTGCATTATTTGACCTTGAGAAATTAAATAATATATCTAAAGATATAATTTCTAAGATGAAGGCAAGTGATTTATGTGATAAGTCTTATGAGTGGGCATGCATATATGACACTGACTTCAAAGAATTAATTGATAGAGATAAAAATTATTATACAAGTATTTTAAATATTGAAAGAGAACAAGAAAAGCCAAGAAAAGATATATATAACTATAAAATGATTAAGAGCTTAATATGGTATATGTATGATGACTTATTTGATAAAGAAGATAAAGTATATGAATGGAAAAATATAACTGATAAAGATGAAATTAAAAATATATTAAATACTTATATGACTAAATATTATGATGAAAATGATGAAAAAGATGTTTGGTTTAGTAAAATTAAAGAGATGTGTGAATTATTAGGTTATGCATCTAATATTAAAGAATATAAGAAAAATCCTGAGAACTTTAAAGGTAATGTAGCGGATGTATCAACTGTACTTAGGGTTGCATTAACTACTAAGTCAAATACACCTGACTTATATCATATTATGAAATTGCTTGGAAAAGATAGAATGAAAGAAAGATATAATAAATTCAATTAGACACTTTTGTGTCTTTTCTTTTTGTGTTATAATTTTAATAGAGCGTAGGTGATTATATGGTATTGGGGATATGTAGTGCTCCTGAAGTATTAGAAGTTATGAGAATAGTTAAGATTGTTATTACTATTATTAAAATAGCTGTGCCAATCTTATTAATTATATTTGGTATGATTACATATGTAAGAGCAATAACTGATTCAGATAATGATAATATAACTAAAGCAAATAAGACAATAGTTAATATGTTTATCGCAGCTGTTGCAATATTTTTAGTGCCGACTATAGTAGGGGTTGTCTTTGACGTAGCAGGCGCTAATAGCAATGGTGTTATTGATTGTTTCTATAATGCAGATAAGGAAGGTATAATAAATGGATATATAGCTAGAATTGAAACTTCATTTAGTAAAGTAGATTATAATAAAGCAAAAAGATATATTGATAATTTAGATGATGATGATCCAGATAAAGCAGGTTTTCAGCAAAAGATATCTGGATATAAGGAGTATGTTGATTTAGTAAGTGATATTGAATCATTAAATAAAAATAATTTTTCTAGTAAAGCGAAATCTATTAAAGAAAAAATATCTGCGATTAAAGATCCTGAGGTAAAAGAAAAAATAAATAAATTATATGAGAAAACTATTAAAGATAGAAAACTTAATGTAAGTAATTATCCTATTTCTCCAAGTGATTCATTATATAGTAATTTAAAAGATTTAGAAGGCAAATCAATAGCAGATCTTTTAAATGAAAATGGTTCAAGTGTTAGTGAGCTAAATGAGAAGATACAGAATGCAGTAACTGCAAATGGTGTAGGAACTAGAGAAGCAACTGTTGCTGCGGCAATGACATTAATAGGTACACTAGCAGACTATGGATATAAGTTACCTTATTATTGGGGTGGAAAACATCAAGCATTAGGTATTAATAAAGATTGGGGTACTAAAACAAAAAATGGTTCTGAATCACCAGGGAAGAATATTTATTACTATAATTCATTTGATTGTACTGGCTTCTTTAACTGGGCAGTATCGCAGGGTATGCAGAAAGTTGGTGTGTGGTATGATGATAAACCAAGAATTGAACTTAAAGGTAAAACATCAGCAGTATGTAAAATAGGTGATGCTATATCTATAAAAACACACATAACTTTAATAGTAGGAGTAAATAGTAATAATTATGTAGTGGCGGAATCAACTGGTTTAGATGGTGTTGTTATATCAAATATGCCATTTAATGGTTATAGAGATGGTAATCAATACTATTGTGAATCTCTATCAGACAAATATACTAATTAGAAATGATAAAATTAATTATGAAAAGGAGAATAAAATATGAAAAAAATAAAAGTATTATTTATCATTACTTGTATACTTGCATTAATCACACCAAATTTTGTAAATGCTTTAACTGAAGATGAAGCAAATGAAATACTTAATAGTTTACCTATAAAAGAGGTAGATGGTAAGAAAATAATGGAAACTAAAATTGTGGATCCGAGTTATGTAATGGATAATCAATGTACGGTTAATAAAAGTGGTCCTACAACTGATGAATGGATTAAAGAATGTAAAGAATATCTATATCAAGATATTATACTAACATATTTAAAATATTTAGGATATGATACTACTGATATAATGCTAGAATTTAATGAAAATGATTATAAAAATGCTGTGTTAAGTTATTTCTTTGATGATTCAGATGCAGGAACAACATCAATTAGTATTAATGTTGAAGTATCATATTTAAAAGATGCTGATACAAAAGAAATAGAAAAGGCAAAAAAGGTACTAGCAGGTTTTGAAGATAGTGATAGATTATATGGATTACAATTAATTAACTTAATATATCACTATGGTGCGATAGAAGATGCAGATTACAATAAAGAAACTATATTCGGACGCTACCAAGATTTCAAAAAAACAATGGAGGAATATCCTGAATATAAGTTTATATCAAATGGAGGTAGAGGAGGCGGAGATACCTTAGTAAGAGAAAGATATATTCAAGCAGGAATGTTTAAAGATGGAATTATGTATGGTATCAAACAAGTAATTCATCATGAAAACCAAATATTATTTGTAGACAAAGACAGTACAGGTAATATTAAAGAAAAAATAGAAGCAAGATTAAATGAATACTTTAATAATAAGGTTGATGTAAATATTGAAATTGACGATACATTTTCAATTGAAGATATTTATGCAACTGATGAAATAAGTGGAAGAGAATGGTTTAATAATTTTGTAAATGAAATTTTAGGAACAAATGGTTTAGAATTCACTGCTTATTTTGCCAATATAAAAATCAATAATATTGAAATGGGATTTGTAGTTACTGAAGTTCCAAGTAAATATGTTAATAATTTATATGTAGAAGCATATGATAGTACAACTGGTGTAAGCATAAAAACAGAAAGTTATGATGTACCAATTGATGCTATGGTTAATGCAAAAGATATCAAAAATAATACAAATATAATAAACAATTTTGAAAATGATGGACAAACAGTTGAATCTGCATATGACATATCATTGATTAAATGTTATAATGGTAGTTTCATACATAAGATAGATAAAGGAATAGAAGTTTATCTTCCTTTAGATGGTGAATATAATTCAAATCTAAATTATAAAGTTTACTATGTATCAAGTTCAAATGAAAAAGAAGAATATGATACTGAAATAGTTACAATTAATGGTAAAAACTATGCTAAATTTGTAACAAATCATTTTAGTAGTTATGTATTAACTAGTGAAACAAAAGGAAAGGCTAATACAGAAAATACAGTAGTTGAAAATCCTCAAACACTTGATAGTGTTTCTGAAAATATTCTTATGATTATTGTTTCATTTATTATATTATGCACAACTATATGCTTTATAAAAAATAAAAAACATACAATAAATTAAAACAAACTAAAAGAGCAAATTTTTGCTCCTTTTTTTATCTTAAGAATAATCTTGATAATTTTAATTTTAATTTATTATATGGATAATATATAACTGGTATATCTAATGATTTAGATTTCTTCAATATACTTTTTTCATGAGAAAAAGTTTTAAAATTATGTTTACCATGATATGAACCCATACCACTATGACCAACACCACCAAATGGAAGATTATGTGGTATTACATGCATAATAGTGTCATTAATACATCCACCACCAAAACTACATTTTTGAATTATTTTATCTTGAATTATTTTATCACTTGAAAATATATAACAAGCAAGTGGTTTTTCATGATCATTAATATATTCTATAACTTCATCAATATTTTTATATGTCATAATTGGAAGAATAGGTCCAAATATTTCTTCTTGCATTATTTTAGAATTTTTAGATTTAACATCTATTAAAGTAGGTTCTATTTTTAGAGTTTCATTATCAGAATTACCACCCAATAATATTTTTTCATCTTTAATTAAACCTTTTAATCTATCAAAATGTTTTTTATTAATTATTTTGACCATTTGATCCGAATTGAGAGGATTCTCACCAAAGAACTCATCAATTATAATTCTTGACTCTTCAATAAATCTTTCTTTTAAATCATTTCTTATGAATAAATAATCTGTCGCAATACATGTTTGTCCTGCATTTAATAGTTTACCAAATAAACATCTTTTAACACATGTTTTGAAGTTTTCATCATCATCTATAATACATGGACTTTTACCACCTAATTCCAATGTAATTGGTATTAAATTTTCACTTGCTTTTGACATAACAAGTTTTCCTACAGTACTGCTTCCTGTAAAGAATATATAATCATATTTTTGATTTAATATTTCTTCATTTTCACGTCTTCCACCTTCAATAACAGTTACTAAATCTTTATTGCAAGTTTCAGTAAACATTTTATTTAAAAGTGAACTAGTATTAGGGGCATATGCGCTTGGTTTTAATATAACAGTATTACCAGCAGCAATACTAGCAATAGTAGGTTGTATTGATAATAAAAAAGGATAGTTCCATGTACTCATAACTAAAGTAACACCATATGGCTCATAATATTTATAACCAATAGATGGAAATTGTGATATAGAAGTTAAAACT
Organism: uncultured Bacilli bacterium; assembly: GCA_934090685.1. GTDB lineage: Bacteria > Bacillota_I > Bacilli_A > RF39 > UBA660 > CAG-1000. The sequence goes on along the minus strand of CAKOJN010000001.1, from coordinate 52,292 downwards.
ATTTTTCTTTTGCACCATTTCTTTAAATGATTAATTTGATATCTAATATCACTAAGTGCCATTCCAATTTCACACATATATGCTTCAACTGTTGATTTATTTAAATCTTTTTGCAGTGCTCCATATATTTTATCTTCATTATTTAATATCCATTTTTGAATAGTTTTTAATGTGTCTATTCTAGTATTAACATCTCTTGTGTTAAACTCATTAAAGTATTTTCTTTGTTCTTTTACAATCTTCTCTATATTCATAATAAACCTCTATAATACATTATACTATAAAATTATTTATTTTTCTTTATTTTTTCAATTTTTATTGTATATCCGATTGGTCCTAGTATTTGAAGTAAGTTTCTAATAGTAGGAGAGTGCATACCACTTTCTATTCTAGCTATTTTGGTTCTACTTACATTTGAATATATAGCAAGTAACTCTTGTGTTAAGTTATTTTCTTTTCTAAAACCTACAAAATCTTGAACAAAATCTTCTTCAATTTCTTTAGTAGTTTTATCTACTTCAATATAATTTATATAATCATACATGTTTTTCTTTTTCATATTATTTATTGTATCAAATATGATACATTTAGTCAATTGAAATATTTATTTTTGTGTCAGAATATTGTATTATTGTGGTGTCGAAAGAAGGGGAATTATGGAAAATAATATGAAAGATAATTTGCTTGAATATAGAAAACAAATAATAGAATTATCAGAGAAAGAGAAAAATTTAAGAGATTTATATTTAAGAGGTCTTGCTAATGGTGAGTTACAAGGACCTTTAACAGGGTATGACTCAATAGATAAAAGATGGCTACAATATTATGATGAAAATGATATTTTAACTGAATTACCCAAAATGACTATTTATGAATATTTAAGAGAAAAAAACAAAGATAATTTATCAGGAAAAGCAATTGACTATCTTGGACACACTATAGCATATAAAGAGTTATTTGCTAAAATTGATAAAGTTGAAAAGTCATTAAGAAATATGGGTATAAAAAAAGGAGATGTTGTTACAGTATTTTCTGTGACCACTCCTGAATTGATTTTCTTATTCTATGCATTAAATAAAATTGGAGCAGTTCCTAATATGATTGATCCAAGAAATGTTAAAAACGTAATAGAAAAATGTGTTAAGGATACTGCATCGAGTGTTGTATTTGTATTAGATGCTGTATATCCGATGTTAAAAGAATCAATAGATGCGTTAGATTTTGAAAAAACTATAATTATGCCAGCAGTAGAGTCTGCGCCGATTCATATTAAAGGTATTGCTAAATTAAAGAATAAATCAAACATTAATTATAATAATAATTTAATAAAATGGAATGATTTTATTAAAGGAAATTGTTCACCATTAAGTGAGAATAGAGAGCAAAATAATTTAGATTTAGATAATGCAGCAGTTATTGTTTATACATCTGGTAGTACAAGTGGGGTTCCAAAGGGAGTTATTTTAACTAACGATAATTTGAATGCTGTTGCTGTTTCATATAAAAGTGCAAAACTAGAATTACATAGAGGTCAAATTACATTGAATATCATGCCACCGTTTATAGCATATGGTGTAACTTGTGGAATACATTTGCCTTTCTGTTTTGGTACTAAGAATGTTCCAATTCCAAAGTTTAAACCTCAAGATCTACCTAAATTATTAAAAAAGCATAAACCGCAAACATTTATGGGTGTACCTGCACATTTTGATGCAATAATAAAATCTGATGAGTTAAAAAATGAATCATTGAATTATTTAAAAACACCATCAGGTGGTGGCGCTCCATTATCTAAAAAATTAGAGGTAGAAGTAAATGACTTTTTTAAATCACATGGTTGCGATGCTAAAATAATTAAAGGTTATGGCATGACAGAACTTTCTAGTTCTTGCATTACCACTCAAAATAATGTAAACTCTGTTGGGAGTGTTGGGGTGCCTCTAATTAAAAATAATGTTGCAATTTTTGAACCTGATACTGACATAGAATTATTAAATGGAGAAGAGGGAGAAATTTGTATTACAGGTCCTTCAATGATGAGAGGATATGTATCAAATCCAGAAGAGCAAAAGAAAGTTAAGAAAAATCACTCAGATGGTTCAATATGGGTTCATACTGGGGACTTAGGTTACATTAATGAAACTGGAGAATTATTTATAAGCGGTAGAATTAAAAATGTTATTCAAAGACCAGATGGTCACAATAATTACTTATTTGCAATTGAAAATGAATTACTATCAAATGAAAGTGTTGATTCATGTGCTGTTATAGCATTAAATGTTAGCAAACAATTTGGTAGTGGAGAAGTTCCTGTTGCAATAATTTCAGGGGATAAATTAAATGATGATAAAGTATCTGAAATTAAAGAACAATGTTCTTTAAATATGCCTAAGAGAGATGTTCCTTGTTATTATTTAATTATAAAAGAATTTCCATACAATGATAGTGGTAAAATTAATTATGTTGAACTATCAAAAATGTTTAATAAAATGGTAGAAGAAAATCCTACTTTATTGAATGAAATTTGTGAGAATTATAAAAACACTTTAAATATGGAAATAACTTTACAAAAATAAAAATTTAACTTATAATTAAGAAAGAATAGGTGAGTGGGTTGTGATGTCTAATAATTTTTTTACAATATGTAGTTTATTTTATATTATACTATTGAATATTGTTTATTTCAGAAAGAATAGAGCAGATAATTATGAAACAAAGATATATAGTGCATTAGTTGTTGTTTCTCTTTTGACAAACATATTTGCTATTACAAATTATTTTACAATAATTAATAGTAATACTATTCTCGTGTTAAATATGGTAGTATCTAAATTATTGCTTGTATGTTTTGTTGCTTGGGCCTTTTTCTTTACATCTTATAACTACATAGTATCTGTAAAAAGAGTTAAGGGTGAGAAAAAATATACTAATATAAAAAAAGCATTTATATTTATTGTTCCAATTTCTTATCTTGTAATAGCATTACTTCCTGTAGAATTTTATAACGTTAATAAAGTAGTATATACATATGGTCCCGCAGCAAATTTCGTGTATATTATGTCATCTTTTTTCGTAATTACTTGTTGTTATTATTTACTTAAAAATAAAAACTTTAAAAATAAAAAATATTTACCATTATATTTATATTTAATATTTGGTACTGTTGTAATAGTTGTTCAAAAAATGTATCCTGGATTGCTTTTGATTACGTCTATGCAAGTGTTTGTAACTTTCTTAATGTATTTTACCATCGAAAATCCTGATGTTAAAATGATAAAACAATTAGAGGTAGCAAAAGAACAAGCAGATAAAGCTAATCATGCTAAAAGTGAGTTTTTAAGTAGTATGTCACATGAAATAAGAACACCTTTGAATGCAATCATGGGATTTAGTAATGGACTTTTAGAAGAAGATATAAATGATTCTGCTAAAGGTGATGTTAGAAATATAGTGATGGCAAGTGAAAACTTACTTGAACTCGTAAATGGTATATTAGATATATCTAAAATAGAGGCTAATAAACTAGAGATAATAGAGACACCATATAATTTTAGGGATATGTTTGATGAACTTGTGTTATTAACAAAAGCTAGATTAGGAGAGAAACCTCTTGACTTTAAATATTCATATGATAAAAATATACCTGAATATTTATATGGAGATGCGACACGTTTAAAACAAGTAATAATAAATTTATTAACAAATGCAGTTAAATATACTAATTCTGGATACATGATGCTTAATATATCAGGTAAAATTAAAGAAGATAAAGTTAAATTAGTAATAACAGTACAAGATTCAGGTATTGGTATTAAAAAAGAGAATATAGATAAATTATTTAGTAAGTTTGATAGATTGGGAGTAGAAAAAGAAACTTCAGTAGAAGGAACTGGACTTGGGCTTGCGATTACTAAAAAGTTAGTTGAATTAATGCATGGAAATATTAATGTTCAAAGTGAGTATGGTTCAGGAAGTAAATTTATAATTAGAGTAGATCAAAAGATTCTTGAAGGTGAAGAATTAGAAAAAGCTAAAAATAAGAAACCTGTACAAACAGAACAAATAATAGATGCTCATGGAAAGAAAGTTCTTGTAGTAGATGATAACTTACTTAATATAAAAGTAGCAGAAAGATTACTTGCAAAATATAATGTAACAATAGAAAGTGTTATGTCAGGGCAAGAATGTTTAGATAAAGTTAATACAAATAAATATGATTTAATATTATTAGATGATATGATGCCTAAAATGACTGGTGGAGAAACATTTGTTAAACTAAAAGAAATAGAAGGATTCAATACACCAGTAGTAATACTAACAGCTAATGCAATTACTGGGATGAGAGAACAATATCTAAGTGAGGGATTTGATGATTACCTTGCTAAACCAATTGAACAATTAGAACTAAATAGAGTTATGAAGAAGTATTTGAGTTAATACTTCTTTATTTTTTGAATAAACTATGTTATAATATAAAGCCACATGAAAGGGGAGATATTAATGAGTTTTTTAGAACAAATTAAAGCATTAGAAGAGAATAGAAATGAGGAAACAAGTAATACTAAAACAATAAGATTATATGAAGAAACTAAGTCAATACTAGCAAGAAAATATGATGCTTGTGTATTATTTAGTGAAGATAGGAAATATATTGATTATGAAAATATATGTTTATCACATAATATAGATTTAGGTTTATTAAATAAATTATGTAAAGAAGATAATATTGAATTATCATTCGATTTTTTTGTTGATGAAGGAAAGGGTTTATTTAGATTATATTTTAAATATTCGCTTGAAAATCTAAATGATAAAGATAATAATGATTTTAAAAACACTTTGTTATATGGAATAACAGAAGGCAATTATGAATCTCAATTAGTAAGAATAAATACTATGTCTTTATTTGATGAGATTACTAAGGATTTATTAAAAGAAATGAAGTCTAGTTATTTTACTGGTATTGCTAAGTGCAAAAAAACAGTTAAAAATATTAATTATTCTTTACTTAAATATTTATGTGATGAATCTGGTATTACATATATTCTTGGCGATGAAGATGTTATAGTATTTTGTTATAATATTAATACTATAAAAGACTTTAAAAATGAAGAAGAAGAAAAAGGTCTTGTTATGACATTAAATTAACATTTTGAGTGTAAAAAAACTTGAACTCTTGTTAATATATGGTATAATTAAATCAAGGGTAGAGTGATAATATGAATGATGTTAATTTATTAACTAACAATGGTGTAAATGTAAGTAAAAGTCTAGAACTTTTTGGTGATATGGAAATGTATGATGCGACTTTAAGAGACTTTTTACAATTAGTAGATGCTAAACTTGCTAATTTAAAAAGATACAGAGAAACAGCAGATTTACAAAATTATGCTAATGAAGTACATTCACTTAAAAGTGATGCAAGTTATTTAGGTTTTACAACTTTAGCAGATTTATCTTATCAATTTGAATTAAAAGCAAAAGCTAATGATTTAATGTACATCTACAATAATTATCAAACATTATTAAATGAAGCCAAAAGAATTATTAAAATATCTAAACAATATTTAGGCATGGATACTACTGAAGACATTATGGAAGATATGACAAGCGTAGTTAAAGATGAAGCAATATTAGTTATTGATGACTCTAATCTTGTTGCTAACTTTATTAAAAAAATATTTGATAATAAATATGATGTATATATTGCTAATGATGGTGCTAAAGCAATAGAAATAATAAATGGTGGAAATGCTGATAGAATAAAGTGTTGTTTACTTGATCTAAACATGCCAAATGTTAATGGGTTTGAAGTATTGGATTATTTCCAAAAAAATAATTTATTTTATAAAATGCCTGTATCTATAATAACTGGTAATGATACAACTGATTCTGTTAAAAATGTATTTAATTATCCAATAGTTGATTTACTAACTAAACCATTTAATGAAAGAGATATTAGAAGAATTATTGAGAAAACACTAAACTATTACAAATAGTGTTTTTTTCTTGTTATAATTTTCATTTCTTTTTAATAATATATATCAGAGGTGAAATATGATAAATAGAAAGAATTTATGGTTTTTGACTTTGTTTTCTTTAATATTAGTGTTAGGTATTTACTATATAACACTTCCAAGTGAAATATTTAGTGATAATAAAGCTAAGGAAGTTAATAAAACAGTAGATGTCAAAGTTAGTGAAAATGATAAGTTAGTGGCATTAAGAGTTAAAAGGAATGAAAAGATTGAAACTACTATGAGTGAACTACAAGATAAATTAACATCGTCATCTTTAACTAGTGAGGAAAAGAATAGTGCTTTTGAAGAATTACAATTATTAAATTTAGCAAAGGGAAAAGAAACTTATTTAGAAGATAAGATCTTAAATGATTTTAAAATTAAATCTTTCATTGAAATAAATAATGATAATATTAAAGTTACTATATCATCTAGTGAACATAATAGTGAACTTGCTAATAAAATAATGAGAAGTATACAAGAGGAATTTAAAGAAAAGAAAAATATAACTATTAAGTTTGAGTCATAAATAGGCTTTTTTCTTTCACATATTTTATAATTATTCATACATTACTTTAGGATAGTGAATAAAATATATGTTAATGAGAGGGAAGAGGGTATTATGACAGGTAATATACTAACTAAAAGAGAAAAAGCTGTTTTTGAGTTATTAGTTCAAAATAAAACAACTAGAGAAATAGCTAATATATTAGGAATAAGTGAAAAAACTGTAAGAAATCATGTATCTAACGCTATGCAGAAACTCGGATGTAAGGGAAGAGCTGGAGCTGTTATTGAACTTTTAAAGTTAGGAGAAATATCATTATAAAAATGACTTTTAAAGTCATTTTTTTATATATAGAGAATAATATTTAGTATGATAAAAAAATATACAATAAATAAGATATGTGTAACATCTGTTTCTCTTTTCTTGATTTTGATGTTTTATTTAGTACCAAGTACTCCAGAAAGTGAAGTTAAAATAGATAAAAGTATAGGTGATAAGAAAGAAGTAGTAGTGTATTTAATGGATAAAGATTATTATTTAGGTAGAATGATAGAGTATGCAAGTTATGATAATATAGTTGATTTAGTAAATAAAAAGTTAGATATTCTTATTAATGGAAGTGATGAACTTAATAGTTTTAGTCCTATAATACCAAAGAATACAAAAGTTAATAGTATAAAAGTAGATAAGAATAATGTATATATTGATTTTTCAAAGGATATATTAAATGTAAGTAAGTATAATGAAGAATTAATGATAGAAAGTATTGTTTATACAATAACAGATATTAATGGTATAGATAATATCTATTTATCAATTAATAAAGAACCACTTAAAATTCTTCCTAAAAGTAATAAAGAAATACCTTATCCATTAAATAGAGGTTATGGTATAAATAAAAAGTATGATTTAGATAGTTTGAATAATATAACAAAGACTACTGTTTATTTTAATAAAAGTTATGATGATATTGAATATTTAGTACCAATTACTAAGGTTATGAATACTACTAGTGAAAAAATTGATATAATTATAGAAGAGTTAAAAAGTATAGTTAATGCACAATATAATTTAAATAGTTATATACCTAATAATTTGGAAGTTGTTAGTCATGAAGTGACTGATGATAAGATGAATTTAATATTTAATGAATTTATTTTAGATAAAGAAAAGTCAGTTGTTTTAGAAGAAGTTAAGTATGCTATAGCACAGTCTATTTTTGATAATTATAATGTTAAAGAAGTAGTTTTTAGTACTAAAGATAAAAATAACATAGCAACTATTACAAAAAATAATTAAAAATACTTGAAAAATACTAAATAATGTTGTATACTTTATTAGTAATTTCAAGTTGTCCTCGTAGCTCAGCTGGATAGAGCAACGGCCTTCTAAGCCGTCGGTCACACGTTCGAATCGTGCCGAGGACACCATATTGAATATAAAACTGCTTAAGCAGTTTTTTTCTTTTAATATAATATTACTGACTTACTATATCATTTTGTGGTACAGTAGCCTTATTGAAAATATTATATGCTTTGCCATGGTAGACAGATTTATATTGGTCTGTGGACTAAGCGTATTTTTAATACACCATATAAACTGGAAAGCGGAACAAAGCATTTCTTTTTTATATGAATATTATTTAAGTTAGTGTATAATATTAAAAAATAAATAAAAAATAAATAAAAAAAGTATTGACATGTAAAAATATTGATAGTAAAATTAATTTCAATATTAATTTTTTTCGGAGGGTTTATGCAAGATAAAACTAGAAAAGCAATTACTAAATCTACTTCAAATGAAATTTGCTTCAATTTCTCTGGTTTTATATGCTGCATTAACTGTTCTGACACTGAGCGACAAGTTTGAGCCTTTTGGCCGACTTGCCGCTTTTTTTATAGGAGGTGAGATTATTGTGGAAGAGATTACTTATGAAGATTTGCTTGATATAATAAGAGATTATAATCCTGAAGAAGTTGATGTTATCAGGGAAGCATATTTATACGCTAAAGACTTACATGATGGTCAATTTAGACAAAGCGGAGAACCTTATATTGTTCATCCATTAAATGTAGCTTATATACTTGCTGAAATGCATGCTGATAGGGATACTGTGTGTGCTGGACTATTACATGATACCTTAGAAGACACACATATAAAAAAAGAAGATATCGCACATGATTTTAATCAAAATATTGCTTTATTAGTTGATGGGGTAACAAAATTATCTAAAATGAATTTTTCTTCAAAGCAAGATCAAAATTATGCCAATACGAGAAAAATTATAACTGGAATAACTGAGGATGTAAGAATAATTATAATTAAACTTGCTGATAGGCTTCATAATATGAGAACATTACAGTTTAAATCAGAATTTAAACAAAAGGAAAATGCACTTGAAACTATGGAAATATTTGTACCACTTGCTTATTGTATTGGTGCTTATAGGATTAAATCTGAACTTGAAGATTTGTCACTTCAATACTTGAAACCAGAAGTATATTTGAGAATAAAAGATAAAAAGGAAGAATTAGAGAATGAATGCATACCTTGTCTTCAAGAAATGTTATATAAAATAGAAAGATTATTATCTGATAGAAATATTCCAAATGAAATAAAGGTTAGAACAAAAAACATTTATGGAATTTATAAAAGATTAAATGAAGGACATAAATTATCTGATATTCATGATTTACTTGCATTAAAAATAATGGTAGATGAAATAGATAATTGTTATAAAACATTAGGAATAGTCCATAGTGAATATCATCCGATTAATGAAAGATTTAAAGATTATATATGTAATCCTAAAACTAATATGTATAGTAGTTTACATACAACTGTATTTGGACCCAATGATAGGCTTGTTCAAACTCAAATTAGAACATTTAATATGGATAAAGTAGCGTCATTTGGACTTACAGCATATTGGGATTCTAAAAAAGGAAAGGCAAGAGATATAATGCAGCAAGATTTGAAAGAAAAGTTTCAATTCTTTAGTTCACTTATAGAAATTAATTCTATATTTGGAGATAATCAAGAGTTTGTAAGTCAAGTTAAGAATGAATTATTTTCGGATAAAGTATATGTATATACTACTAAGGGAAAAATAATTGAATTACCAAAAGGTTCAACATTAATAGATTTCGCATATTCAACAGATAGGAAAGCTGCAGATGCTATGGTAGGTGGATTTGTAAATGATGAGTTAGTTCAAGTTGATTATGTTTTAAAAAATAAAGATAGAGTTAGAATTATAACAGATGAATTATCATTTGGGCCAAAAGAAGATTGGATGGATAAAGCACAAACTGTAAGAGCTAAACAAATGATAAAAAAATTTAGTGAGAAATAGGAGGAAAAATATGAAAGATGTATTGTGTGAAAACAATAAAGAGATTGCCAAAAAATGTTTTGAAGAGGCAATAAATATTGGAATAGATTTTAAGATAAATAGCAAAGTTAAAGAGAAAGAAATTAATAAAGAGCAACTTGAAGAATTTCTGAAATTGCCAATTGATGGCAATAAGGTTGAAAATGTACTTGATTATTTTAAAAAAAATATAATTCCTTATTGTACAAATTTCTCTAACAGTAAATTCATGGGTTTTCCAGATGCTGGTAATACAATATCTGGAATCACTGGCGCAATTTTAAGCGACTTTATGCAACAAAATATGATTAATTCGACATTTTGTGCACCTATAGCTACATATATGGAAATTTCGGTGATCAAATGGCTTAGAGAACTAGTGGGATATAAAACAAAAGCAATTAATAATATTTTTGATGTTGGGGGAATTATAACGTATGGTGGAACTGGAAGCAATACTACCGCTATGTTGTTGGCTAGAGAAAATTTTGTCAAAAATACCATGGTGGATGGTGTTAAAAAACCTGAAAGATACAAAATTATAATACCTAAAGGAATAGGTCATTACAGTATCAAGAGCGCATCTATGTGGATTGGCTGCGGAGATAATGTAATTGAAGTTGATACAGAAAATTTCAAATATGATTTAAATGCTTTAAAAAAGGCATTGAACGATAATAAAGGAAATATCATGTCTGTTGTATGTTATGTAGGGGATAGCCGTACAATGACTATTGATAATTTGGAAGATGTATATAATTTGGTTAAAACATTTGATAATAAAATTTGGCTTCATGCTGATGCATGTCATGGATTTTCTTTGGCTTTTTCAGATAAACTTAAATACAAAATAAAAGGAATAGAAAAATTTGATAGTATATCAACTGATCCACACAAAGTATTGGCCATTCCTTATTGCATAAGTGCATTATTGGTAAAAGAGCCTAAAAAAATGCAATTAATTTCTTCATCTTCTGATCTTATAATGCAAGAAGATTATGCATTTGGTCAAATAACGCCTTTTATCGGTTCAAAAAGTTGGATATCATTAAAACTTTGGTTTTCAATGCAAAATTTAGGAAAAAATGGATATGCAAAAATGATAGAGAAAAGATGTTATTTAGCTAATTACTTAAAAGATAAAATCACTAAAAGTGAAAAGTTTATTTTGTTGAATGATGTGGATATTAATTCCGTAGTTTTTATGTACGTCAAGAATAAACACAAAATAACGGAAAAAGATATTGATATTTTAAATAATATAAATTCTAGAATATATACAAAAATGTTATGTGATGGGAAATACTATTTACATAAATTTACTATTTCTGATAATAAAGGTATTTTAAAAAAAGATGCAATATTAATTCCACTTAGATATATGTCTGGTAATGATAATATTGAAGTATCTGATATTGATGAGATGTTTAAATATATTACTATGATTGGTGAAGAGGTAAGTAATGAATAAAATATGCGAAAAATATGTAAAAATGATTAATGACAATACAGATGGTTATGTAAAATCTATTGTGATATATGGTTCAAATATATATGGTGTTACAGCAAGCGATTTAGATGTGTGTTTAATTACTGACAATATTTCCAAAGAACTTAAAGAAAAACTCATTAATCTGACTATAAAATTTCATAATGATAATCAATTAATGTTAGATGATGAAGTACCGTTTAGTAATAAATTAGTTTATACAAAGCGAGATATTAATAAGGTTTTTAATGATTCACCATTTTATAAGAACGGGAAGACAATTATTAATAAAATTCAAAAGAATAAAAAATTTTTATCTTCTTGTGAAATGAAAAAAAGATTGTTTATTAATATATTAACCACGGATCATATAACTATAGGTTGCTCGACTGAAGAATATGAAAAGCAAGCTTTTAAAATGATAATTAAAGTTGTAATTGATTATTTTAATTTAATTAATCCGACTGTAGAAGAATTGCTGATGAACTTATATGAAAATAAATATACAGGTGAAAAAGGAGAAATGTTTTTGGGATATAAAAAAAATTATAAGGAAAAAGAGAAATATTTAGTTGAAAAGTTGAAGGAGTATATTTGTGATTGATTTATCTAAAAACACTAACCCATATTATCCATCATGTTCTATTAAAAACCATTTAAAAAATACTGTTTTTAAAATAAATAATTACCCCCATAAAAATAGCGATTATATTAAAAAAACGTTAAGTAAATACTTTGATATTTCTGAGCAAAATATAACAGTTACTAATGGCACATTAGGTGCATTTGATAGTTTAATTAAAAATACTAAAGCAAAAAAAATCGGTTTTATTATTCCGACTTTTTGGGGAATGCAATGCATAGCAAGTAATAACAATTGTAAATTGGTTTATAAAAAAAATAAAAACAATTATTCAATCGATGATATTATTAATCTTGCAAAAAATACTGATTTATTATATATATGCAATCCAAATAACCCGACATTAGCATATATATCAAAACATAAGATTCTTAAGATAGTAGAAAAGAATCCCAGTTGCCATTTTGTGATTGATGAAACTTTGCTAAGCTTTTCACCTTTTTATCATAAAAATTCATTATATCCTGAAGTTGTTAATTATTTTAATTTAAGTGTGTTAATATCTTTTTCAAAAATTTTCAACTTAGGGGGGTTAAGAATAGGAATGTTGTGTTCAAATATTAATATAATTAAAAAAATTGAGGAAAATAATGTAATTTTTTGCAATAATGTATTTGTTGAAAGTATTATTAAAGATATAAGTAAGGATTTTTTTAGAATTAATCGTACTATCTTTCAAAAAAATTTTAATAGTTTTTACGTAACATTAAATAAAAAACATGTTGAAAAATTTGTAAATATGAATGTATCTTTTGTAAATGTTAAATTTAAAAAATATGTTAATACTCAAAAAATGTTAAAATTTTTAAGAAAAAACAATTTTATTATTGCTGATTTATCATCTATGTATTTGGAATTGGATAATAACTGGTTAAGAGTAAGTATTGGAAAACTATATGAGATGAAAAGATTAGCCATACTTATTAATGAATTTTTGGAGGTCAATTACGGTGAAAAAAATAATAATTGTAAATAATATTGGAGATGAATTTATGTTTTTTTCGAAAATGATTAATGAAAATGTTGATTTACTATATATTGGAAATAATGATTGTATGGTAGAAAAACATTATAAAAATCTTAAAGATATAAATTTGGTGGATATTGTGTATTTTTTAAGATCAAATTTGAAAAATGGGCATTATAATTTTAGTGATTTTGCTATGCTTGATAAATATAATGAAATATACACATATGGAATAAATGAAAGTGTATTTAAGGATGATTTGATTAAGTATTTATTAAAGTATAAGGCCAAACTAATTTTAACATCATATAAAGATTTGCCTCAAAAAATTATAAATTTATCCAAGGAGGAATATTGTTTAAAGTATAATTTAATGTTACATTTCAATTTAAAAATAAATGATAATTTTGTTGAATTTTATCGAAGCTATAGTAAAAAAGATTTACTAATTTATTATAATAAAAAGTATAATAGTGCGATATCTGATTATGAAAAATCGTCTTATATTATTGATGTGGAATATGCAATTCTTTATTTGCTTGATAAGCATAAATTGTATAACGTTTTGCTGAATGATAATGTTGAAGTAATTTCTTCACGTGTTAAAAAAGATAAAATTAATATTTTGCGTAGTTGGAGTGAACAATGTGATGTTGCTATAGTTAAAAATGATTTAGATGTAAGATGTAATAAAATTATTGCTATTAATTATTTTCCTGGTGATCAATATAAATTGCTTGATAAAATTAATATTCCTGCTATAATGGAAAAACTTTATGATTCAGATTATAAAAGTAGTATTAATTATGAAAGAATGAAAGTTTCGGTGTGCTTATATGAAAAAAAGTAATATTTTGATACTTAGCCATGATTATTATCCAAACAATATTTGGGGTACTGGGAAAAATGTTTTCGATTTTATCGAAAACAGTTATCATAAATATAACATTGTATTATATACTGCATTTCCAAGAGATGATAACTCAAACTACAAGTTAATTTCTCCAAATCAAATTTTATTTGACATATTTGTAAAAGGATTTTATATTAAAAACAACTCTTATCGTGACACTAATTTATTACAGGCGTTGAATATTTTGATGATTAAAAATATCAGCAATTATTATGAAAGTATTGGGCAAAGACCAGATATAATTTTGAATCATGGCTGGATGACATTTCCTATCGCACATTTTTTATCAAAAAAATATAATATCAAAATTATTAGTTTTGTACACTTTTATGAAAAACAGTTTTTATCATCAAATAACTTGTCTACAAAAACAGATTGGAAAGATATATATAAAATAGAAAATAGCATGTTTAATAAATCAGACAAAATAGTGGTGTTTAGTGAAAATCAAAAAAATAATTTATCTTTATTGTACCAGTTTGACAGTAGTAAACTTAAAGTTGTTCCGCATTCTATCATATTACCTGATATTTCTGTTAAGAAATCTATTGATAGTAAAATTAAAATTTTGTTTGTTGGTAGACTTATCGAGGACAAAGGAATTAAAGAATTAATTGAAGTTTTTACCATGCTATGCAAAAAATATGAGAATTTAGAATTAAATATTGTTGGTGAAGGAATATTAAGAAAAGATATTGAGGCTTTACATATTAAAAATGTTAATGTTTTAGGCTATTTAACTGGCAAAGAATTGTATGAAAATTATATTTTGAATGATATATTTTGCTTGCCGACTAAAACCGAAACATTTGGTTTAGTACTTTTAGAAGCAATGAATTATAAAATCCCTATTATTACCACAGAAGGCGAAAGCGTGTCAAATATAATAAAAAACGGTGAAACCGGGCTCACAATTAAATTACAAAAGAAAAATGATAAATATTTTATAGATAAATTTGAATTATATAGGAAAATAGAGGAATTAATTACAAATAAAAAATTACAGCGATATTTATCGAATAATGCATTTAATGAATATAATAATTTATACAAAAAAAATGAATTTGATAATATTTGCAAATTGATTGGAGAAGTTTTGGATGAATAGTTATAAATATATATATAATGACAATATTGAATTGTTAGACAATAATTTAGGACCCAATGGTGAAAATTTGACTATTGTTATATTGTCATATAATAAATGCGATTTAACCATAAGGTTACTGAATTCAGTGGCTAAATACTTAAAAAAATATAAAGGAAATATACTTATTTTTGATAATAATTCTGATAAAAAAGAAAAAAGAAAATTAACGAGTTATTTAAAAAAATATCAATTTAATTGTTCATTATATTTTTCAAAAAAAAATTTAGGAATAGCAGGTGGCAGAAGAAAAGCTTTTTCTTTAGTCAAAACTGATTGGATTATGTCATTAGATAATGATATGTATTTCATTGACAATCCTATTAAAGAATTGAATGATTGCATAGATAAACTAGGAGCAAAATTCATAAATTTACCTGCGTATAAAAATAATAAAAAAGAAGTGTTTATAAATGGGGGAAAATTTAAAATTATTAATAATGATCCGATATGTATTACTGCTAGTACTTATAACGAGAAAATATGTTATAATATGTATTTATCTTCGTTTGCATTTGGAGGTTCGTCATTGATTAATAAATACGCCTATGATTTGATTGGTGGTTATGATAAAAAATTTTTTGTTGGTTATGAAGATGTGGATTTATCTATAAGATGTTATAAAGCAGGTATTAAAATTGCAAACATTAATAAATTTTCATTAATTCATGAACATTTAATATTAAAAGATGAAGCATCGGTTATGTATGAAAAAACACGCTATAATTATGAAAGGATTATGAAATCAGTTAATTATTTTATGAAAAAATATAAAAATCAATATAATGTTCTATCAAAAGGCGAAAAAGAATTTTTGGATGAAATGAGAAATAAGTTATGACACTAAATGAAATAAGGAAAAGATATTTAAAAGCAAAAAATAAAAATAGAGATTTTACTATTTTTTCGAGTAATTGTATTGGCGGGGTTATTACATCTGAACTAGGAGTTAGATTTAACTCTCCGTTTGTTAATTTATGGTTAAATGCAAAAGATTATTTGAAATTTTTGAAAAATCCTCAAAAATATTTAAAATGTGAAATGCAGTTTTGTAAAGAAAAAGGAATAAACTATCCAATAGGAAAACTTGATGATATCAAAATATATTTTTTCCATTATAAAACGGAACAGGAAGCAAAATGTTGCTGGGAAAAAAGAAAAAAAAGAATAAATTTCAATAATTTATATGTTATTTTTACTGATAGAGATAATTGTGAATATTCAGATTTGTTAGAATTTGACAATCTTCCATATCAAAATAAAATAGTGTTTACTCATAAAACATATAATGAAATAAAATCTTCTGTATATATCAAAGGTTTCGAAAGTGAAAATCAAGTAGGAAATTTAGTAGCATTAGAAGGTAAAATAATAAAAAAACATATTTATGAACGATTTAATTATATTAATTGGTTAAATAAGGACTAGTTTATTGTATTTTACCTAAAATATTTACATTTGAGGTAAAATATGATATAATAATATCAATGTTAAAATGGAGGTTTAAAAATGAATAAAAGAGATATTTTTATAGGTGGCGCTTGGCCATATTCAAATTATTTTTTACACGTTGGTCATTTAGCAGCATTGTTGCCTGGAGATATTTTAGCTAAGTATTATAGAGAAAATGGAGATAATGTTATTTACGTTTCTGGGTCCGATTGTCACGGCACGCCAATTACTGAAAGAGCAAAAAATGAAGGCGTTTCGCCACAAGAAATAGCCAGCAAATATCATAGGGAGTTTGTGAAAAACTTTGCTGATATGGGTTTTGAATATGATAAATATTCAAGTACTATGGATCAACATCATATAGACTATGTTATGAATCAATTTAAACTATTGGTTAAAAATGGTTACATATATGAAAAAGAAGAGACGCAAGATTATTGTGAACTTTGCAATAAATTTTTGTCTGATCGTGAAATAGTTGGCACATGTCCTCATTGTGGGGGAAAAAGTAGTGGGGATCAATGCGATGTTTGCGGTGCATCATTAGACAGTAATGAAGTTTTAGACAAACATTGTAAAACTTGTGGTAATGTAACAGTTATGAAAAATAACAAACACTTATATTTTAAATTAACAGCTTTTAAAGATGGCTTACAAGAACTAATCAATAAAAATAAAAATAATTGGAGAAAAAATGCTTTGGGTGAAGCTCAAAAATATTTGGACATGGGACTGGTTGATAGAGCGGCTACTCGCCAACTAGAATGGGGTGTTCCCGTTCCTGTTGATGGATATGACGATAAAAGAATTTATGTTTGGTTTGAAGCAGTTTTAGGATACATGTCAGTTGGTGAAGAAGTTGCCAAATCAAAAGGAATTGATTTTGATAAATTTATGTCAAACGATAACCCAAATTTGAAAACATATTATGTTCATGGAAAAGATAATATTCCATTTCATACAACTATTTATCCTGCTTTATTAATGGGTTTAAAGAAAAATTATAGATTGCCAGATTATATAGTTTCTTCTGCTTATGTGAATTTAAATAATGAAAAAATGAGTAAATCAAAAGGTAATTTAATAACTGTTAATGAATTACTTGAAATGTTTGACAGCGACACCATAAGATTTTACTTTGCATTTAAAGGCCCTGAATCAAATGACATTAATTGCTCTATAGATGATATAATTGCAACACACAATAAATTTTTAGTAGGCATGTTAGGAAATTTTGTAAATCGTAATTTATCATTTATTAATAAAAAGTTTGATGGAAAAATTGTTGAAGGCGCAATAGATCCTGTGATTAAAGAAGCAACTGAAAAAAATTATAAATTAATAGGACAATATTTAGAAAATGGTGAAATAAAAGCTGCAGTGGTGCAAATGATAGATTATATTATGCTTGCTAATAAATATTATGATAGCAGAGAACCATGGAAACAAGTTAAAGAAAACATAAAAGATTTTAATGATACCACATATACTTGTGTTTATATGATGGCAAATATGGCAAATATGATTGCACCAATAATGCCTAAAGCAGCAATTAAAATACAAAAAATGTTAAAATTGCCAAAAGCAGAGTGGAAAGAAGTCAATCTTACAGGAGATTATCAAGTTAATGATCTTAATATTATATTTGAAAGGCTTGATGAAAAAAAAACGTTAATTGAAGATTCTTCAGCAATGAAAATATAATTTTTTATAAATTAATTTATGACGTTTAAAAAAATGCTTTAAAATTTGATATTTATGGAAGCAAAATATAAATGAATCTTTTTAAAATATGGTGACTTAATATATTGCTCAATTATATATATTTAAATAATATTACGGAACTGTGATTAATAACAAGTAAATTATATTTATTAAATATAGAGATCTTATGGTTGGTGAAAATAAGAAATCAAATATAATTGAAATACATATTATGAGTTTAATTGAGAGATACGTTATATCTATAAAGTGCTTGATTTTATCAAGAATTAAGGTGGTACCGCGATAATTCGTCCTTATGGATTAATTATCGCTTTTTTTAGGAGGCAAAAATGAAAGAAGATAAAATTAAATTAATACTTAGAAGAACAACTGATATTTTCAGTGAAGAAACACTATTAAAGAAATTAAATAGTGGAAAGAAATTAATAGTAAAGTTTGGTGCTGACCCATCAAGACCTGATTTACATCTAGGACACACAGTACCATTACGTGCATTAAAAATATTACAAGAATTAGGTCATGAAATAGTTTTTGTTATTGGGGACTTCACAGCAATGATTGGAGATCCATCTGGTAAGTCTAAAACTAGACCATCACTTAGTTTTGAAGAAACTAGAAGAAATGGAGAAACATATTTTAAACAAGTCGCTAAAATATTAGATCCTAGTAAGATAAGAATAGCATATAATTCAGAATGGTTAAGTAAACTCTCATTTGAAGATGTACTTAAATTAACTAGTAAGTATACAGTAGCAAGAATACTTGAAAGAGATGACTTTAACAATAGATTTAAAAATAATATTCCGATTGGTATACACGAGTTTATGTATCCTTTAATGCAAGGATATGATTCAGTAGCATTAAATGCTGATATTGAAATAGGTGGTACTGATCAAACATTTAATTTATTAGTTGGGCGTGAACTTCAAAAAGATTATGGACAAGAACCACAAGATGTTATGTGTTTTCCTTTATTAGTTGGAACAGATGGCAAAGAAAAGATGAGTAAATCACTTGGCAACTATATTGGTATAGATGAGTCACCTTTAATTATGTTTGAAAAAGCAATGAAAATACCTGATAGTGTACTTTTAGATTATTTTAAATTAACAACTGATATAGATATGAATGATGCTGAAAAAATAATTAAAGATGATATTGTTTTAGCACATAGAATATATGCAAGAGAAATAATAAAAATGTATCATGGAGAAGAGTACATAAAAGACTCAGAAGAAAGATATAATAAAATTGCTAATAAGAAGATACCTGATGATATTGAAATTTATGAATTAGAAGAGAAAAGTATTTCTTTAATAGATTTATTATTTAATTCAAATATGGTACAATCTAAATCAGAAGCAAGAAGAATGATTAGTCAAAATGCAATAAGTATTAATGGAGAAAAAGAATGCAATATTGATAAAATAATTAATGCTAGTGACTATGAATCATCTTTAGTTATTCAAAAAGGTAAAAGAGAGTTTAAAAAGATAATTTTAAAACATTAGAAGAAATAGTAAATGAATTATAAAATAATTTGAGAACCCAGTTCTCTTTTTATTTTCAATACTTGGTTCTTTAGTTGACAAACTATCTATTTTGCAGTATAATAATGAACAATATTTGATAAGGGGGAAAATATTATGTGGTTAAATTTATACTTAATAACTACTTTAGCAAGTGGTATTATTAATGTAAGTAAGTCAATGTATATAAAAAAGAGGATGGAGTATAATAATGATGAGGTTTTACGTAAGTTTAATAAATTAAGTACAAAAGCAAAGATTATGAGTAATATTAAAAATATATTTATAACTTTATGTCCTGTTGTTAATATTATTCATTCTATTAAAAATCTTAGAACTAGTAATGATTCATTATATTCTAAATGGAAAAAAAATACTTTAGAAAATTACTTTTATTTAGATAAAAAATTAGATGATGAATCTATTATTAAACCAACTGAAACGGTTCAAGAAACAAGAACACCTAATACAACTAATGATAGAGAAATAACACCTCTACCTGCTAGAAGACCAGCAACTAAAAATGATGAATATGTTATTGAACCAGAAGTAAGAAGACCATCAAGACCAGTTTCACATCAACAACAAGCAAGAAGAGCAGCAAGTGCACAAAGTAATCCTAGAGTTAGTCCACTTGATTATTTAAAAAGTGAATATAATAAAGAAAAAAGAATATATGAAAGAATGATATCAAGTAATGTCTCTAGGGAAGAGTTAAGAGCACAAGCACTTAAAGTAAATGCTATCGTAGAAAAATATAATGAAGTTAAAAATAGAAATAATACACATGAAGCATCTGGGCCAAGATTAAGATTAAATAATAATCAGTAGAAATACTGATTTTTTTGTGATAAAATGGTAATGAGGTTAAATTATGAGAAGTGTTTATATTCATATACCATTTTGCAATAGTATTTGTTCTTATTGCGATTTTTGTAAGTTTTTGAATAATGATATTTGGGCAAGTAATTATTTAACTTATTTAAAAAAAGAAATAGATAAATACTATGAAAAAGATATGGTTAAAACTTTATATATTGGTGGTGGAACACCTAGTTGTTTATCATATGATAATTTAGTAAAACTATTCAATATAATTAAAATATTTAAATTAAGTTCTGACTATGAATTTACATATGAATGTAATATTAATGATCTTAGTGAAGAGTTTTTGATATTTTTAAAAGAGAATGGTGTTAATAGATTAAGTATTGGAGTTGAAAGCTTTAATAAATATAAACTTAAGTATTTAAATAGAAAACATAATAAAAAAGATATATTTTCTAAGATAGCACTTGCTCGTAAGGTAGGCTTTGATAATATAAATATAGATATTATATATGCTCTTCCCATTGAAGATATGTCTATATTAAAAAGTGATATTAAGTGTGCTTTAAAACTTAAGGTTGATCATATAAGTACATATTCTTTAATAATAGAAGAACATACACTTCTTCATAATAAAGGGGTTAAACCTATAAGTGAAGATTTAGATTTTAAAATGTATAAATATATATGTAAAACGTTAAAGCGTCATCATTATAATCATTATGAAATAAGTAACTTTGCATTAGATGGTCATGAGAGTAAACATAATTTAACATATTGGGATAATAATGAATACTATGGTTTCGGTTTAGGAGCACATGGTTATATTAATAATATGAGATATGAAAATACAAGAAACTTTAATAAATATTTAAATGAAGAATATAGATTGAATGAACTATTAATTTCAACACAAGAAGAGATGGAAAATGAACTTATTTTAGGGCTTAGAAAGCTTAAAGGAGTTAGTGTATCAGAGTTTGAAGAAAGATTTGGTATAAGCATGTTTAAGGTGTTTAAAATAGAAGATGCTCTTGATAAAAAAGACTTGATTCTTGATGAGGGCTTTATACGAATTAATGAAGATAAATTATATATTAGTAATGAAATACTTAATGAGATAATGTAGTGATTGATATTCACTACATTTTTTGATATAATATGCACTCGAGGTGAAGGGATATGATAGGATTATTAGCATTTTGGGCAATGTCTATACCAACAAGTTTAGTTATGCAGTATGGAGCATTATATAAAATGGCAGGCCTTGCTGCGAATAACGGATATTTAATTAATAAAGAGCATAATAACGAAAACATGTATTCTGATTTAATTAGAGTAATTATTGAAAATACACCTGAGTTTGATTTATATACAGTATTTCCATTATTAAATTTAATAACATCTTTGAATTTTTCATATTTGATTGCTAAAAATCAATATGCTATTTGTGAAGACATGGAATATCTTGGCTATTATAGAAAAATGACTGATGAGGAATCTGAAGCTTATAGTAAAAAGCCAACTACTTTTAATGCTTTAAGTTTAGCTTTTGATAAGAAAAAAAAAGAATATAAAGAAATTCCTGTAGAAAAAAGTTTAGTAGTTATTAATGAAAGTGAAGAGTTAAAAAGAATAAAAGAGTTAAAGAGTCAATATTTATCTCTAAAACAAGATATTGAAGATAATTTTAATGAAGTAGAAGAAAATCAAAAAGAGTATACAAGAAAACTTAAATAGAGAGAAATCTTTATTTTTTTATAGAGAAAAAGTGTTTTTATTCTTATCGCTGATTATTATAATAGAGAAATAAACTCTAGAAGGGAGAAACTTCTAATGATATTGCCGAAAGAAATAGAAACAGAAAATTTAAAAAGGATTGAACGATAACTAATTGTGGTTATTTTTTTTTACAAAATTTTACACTTTTTTTACAATTAAATTTATGATTGGTATTTACAAATTACTCTAAAAAGAGTAATATAGTGGTAGGAAGTGAAACAAAGTGGTAGAAAGTGGGGTGACTTATCAATGCTAATGGGTGAATATCATCATAATATTGATGAAAAGAGTCGTCTTATTATTCCTGCTAAGTTTAGAAGTGAACTAGGAGAAAGATTCGTAATCACTAAGGGTCTTGATAAGTGCTTATTTGTTTATTCTGAAACTGAATGGAACAAATTAATGCAAAAAGTATCATCCTTACAATTTACTAAAAAGAATGTTAGAGCATTTGAAAGAACATTCATAGGTGGAGCTTCTTTAATTGAATTCGATAAACAAGGTCGAATTAATATTACCTCACCGTTAGTTCATTACGCCAATATTAAAAAAGAATGTGTTATTATTGGCGTAAGTGAACGACTAGAAATATGGAGTAAGGAAGAATTTGAAAGTTATATGAAGGATAATGAAGACAATCTTGAACAGATAACTGAAAATATCTTCGATTGTGATATTTATGAAGCATAAGAGTGTATTATTAAATGAGGTAATAGAGTATTTAAATTTGAAACAGGGTGGTAAATATATAGATGCGACTGTTGGCTATGGTGGTCATTCAAGTCACATACTAAAGGAAATAGGAAAAGAAGGGGTTCTTTTCGCCTTTGATCAAGATGATGAGGCAATTTCATATTCAACTGAAAGACTTAGCAAGATTGGTGATAATTTCACAATATTTAAAAGTAACTTTGTTAATATGAAAAAATATGTTAATGAAAAAGTTGATGGAATATTATTTGATCTTGGTGTATCAAGTCCTCAACTAGATGATGGAGACAGAGGATTTAGTTTTCATAAAGATGCAGTTCTTGATATGAGAATGGATAAAAATAATCCACTTGATGCTAGAAAAGTAGTAAATGAATATAGCTATAATGATTTAGTTAGAATATTTTATAAATTTGGCGAAGAAAAATATTCAAAATCAATTGCTAAGGCCATAATAAACTCAAGACCAATTAATACTACTCTTGAGCTAGCAGAAATTATTAAAGAGTCTGTACCAATCAGTTATAGAAATAAATCACATCCGGCAAGAAAGGTATTTCAAGCAATAAGAATAGAAGTAAATCATGAACTTGATATATTAGAAAGTTCTTTAAACGATGCTTTTGATTTACTTAATGTAGGTGGTAGACTTGTTGTAATAACATTTCATTCATTAGAAGATAAAATAGTGAGTAATGTATTTAAAAAATTATGTTCTGATGATGAATCAACAAAGAGGCTTCCATTCGTACCAGAAGAGTTAAAAGCAAAAGCTAAAATGATAGTTAAATTAACTCCTAGTGAGGATGAAATAAATGAAAATAATAGAAGCAGGAGTTCTAAATTAAGAGTTATAGAAAGGGTAAGATAATGAAAAAGAAAAAATACGTAAGATTTAAGGGTGAAAAAACTATGAAAAAAATAATATTTGTTCTTATTTTTGGTATTTTGTTGTGTAATTTTGTTGGTAATGCTAAAATCCAATCTAAAAACTCTGAACTTCAAAGATTAAAGAGTAAAATTGAATCTCAAGAAAAATTAAACTTGAGTATGCAAATGAAAATAAATGAACTTGCATCTTTAGATAATACAATGCAGGTTGCAGATACTTTTGGTTTGGAGTATAATAATAGTAATATTAAAATAGTTTCAAAGTAAGAGGTGTAAAATGAAGAAAACAAGAATAGTTAAGATTAATCCAATATTCATAATTATTGTTGTTTTTATTTTTTTGTGTATAATTTTTAAATTAGTATATATTGGTACTGGTAATATTAAGGTAGGTAAAAGCACTCTTGCAGAGTTTGCTAGTGCTAGGGATACTAAGAAAAAAACACTTAGGGCAAAAAGAGGAACTATTTATTCTCGTGATGGAGAAGTACTTGCTAAAGATGTTAATAGTTATACAGTAATAGCTTATTTAGATTCATCTAGAACAAAAGATCCTAAAAGACCATATCATGTTGTTGATAAAGAACTTACTGCTGAAAAGTTAAGCCCTTTAATTAACATGACTAAAGAAAAGATACTTGATATATTAAATACTACTGTTAAAAAGTGTGATAATGATAATAATTGTAAGGATGTAAGTCCATATCAAGTTGAATTAGGACCAGGTGGTAGAGGAATTACTGAACTTGTTAAGGATCAAATAGACGCGCTTGACCTTCCTGGGATTGACTTTATATCTAGCACTAAAAGATATTATCCGAATGGTAACTTCGCATCATATACTTTAGGTTATGCTAAAAGTAATGATGAAGGCTTATTTAAAGGTGAAATGGGTATTGAACTGTTCTATAATAAAGAACTTACTGGTAAAGATGGATATATTGAATATCAGTCTGATTTACAGGGTTATCAAATAACTAGTACACCATCTATTGAGAAGAAAAGTACATCTGGTAATGATATATATTTAACTCTTGATGATAATATTCAAATGTTTACTGAGCAAGCAATGAAAAAATTAGAAGAGTCTTCTCCTGAATGGGCAACTATATCAGTTGTTAATGCTAAGACAGGTGAAGTTTTAGGGGTTTCATCAAGTCCATCATTTAATAATAATACTCGTGATATAACATCATATTATGATCCATTTACATCATATGCATATGAACCTGGTTCAACTTTAAAAATATTTAGTTTTATGGCCGCTATGGAAAACGGAATATATAATGGTAGTGAAACTTATAAGAGTGGTACGATTAATGTAGATGAAGCAAAGATTAAGGACTGGAATAATTATGGATGGGGTGAGATTACATATGATCAAGGATTCATGGCATCATCAAATACTGCAGCGGTTAATCTTGGACTTAAACTCGGTCGTGCTAAATTAAAAGATTTTTATAATTCACTTGGTTTTGGTTCTAAAACTGGAATTAGTCTTCCTAATGAAAGCGAAGGATTAGTAAACTTTAGATATAACACTGAGATAGCGGCGGCATCTTATGGACAGGGTATGACTATTTCTGCTATTCAAATGATACAAGCACTTACTACACTTGCGAATGATGGAACTATGATAAAACCATATATAGTATCTAAAATAGTTAATAGTGAAGGTGGAAGTGTTGTTCTTGAAAATAAGCGAACAGAAGTAAGAAAAGTTTGTAGTACTGAAACAGTTAATAAAATGATAGAACTGATGAGAGGTGTAGTTGATGGTTCATTTAAAGCATCTACCGGTACTGGTTATTATATAAAGGGATATGATTTAGTTGGTAAAACAGGAACTGCTCAGATTGCTTCTGAAAAAGGTGGATATTTAAAGGGAAGTAGAAACTATATTAGAAGTTTTGCCGGTTTATTTCCTGGTGAAGATCCTGAGATTATTGTTTATGTAGCGGCATCTAAATTAGCAAGCGCAAATGTTATGAAAACTGCGATTAAAGGTCTTGTTAAAGACGTTGGAACTTACTTAAATATATATGACAGTACTGAAGAAGATGATGAAGATGTATATAGGGTTGATTCATACATTAATAAAGACACAACTACTGAAGTAGAAAGTATTAATAATTCAAATATGGAAGCAGTTGTGATAGGCGAAGGAAATAAAATAATAAGTCAGTATCCAAGTGAAGGAACAACTTTAAATTTAGGAAACAAAATATTCTTAAAAACAAATGATACTAATTATAAAATGCCTAATATAAAAGGTTGGTCTAGAAGTGATGTATTAGTGTTTGCCAAGATGATTAACTTAAATGTTAATTTTGAAGGATATGGTTATGTTAAAAGTTATGATATTAAAAATGATAGTGTTATTGATGTAACTAAAACTTTAAATATAGTCTTAGAACCAAAATATAAAGAAGAAACTAAAAAAGACAATTAATTCGACAAATTTTTTAAATTAAAAGTTATAAAATGTTCTTGAGGTGAAAACATGAGAACATTTTATTTATTTGATATTAAAGAAAACGTGCTTAAAAACTATAGAAATAATTATGAAGAATTATATGGATTATTAGAAAGTATTCATTATTTAAAAACAGAAGATATTATTTTAGGATTTAATATATATCAAAAATTAGTTAATCCAATGAAAAAAGAAGAATATAATGATTATATAAAGAAAAATAACTTAGGAAAAGAGAATTATATTTGTTATAATTATACTCATACTATAAATGATTTTTATTTTAATGAATCAACTAAAATGATAATAAATAATTCACATATTAAAATTAAAACTAATAAAAATGTACCATCTTTCTTTTATAATATTAGAAATTTTAAAAATATATTTGTGTGTGATTTTAATAATCATGATTATTTTTTACTTGAAGACACAATTTATTCTTCTTGCATAAGTGCATAATTTATGGTTTAATAATTATGGAGGTAATATTATGCTTTATGATATATTATATTTATTAGGTGGTTTAATTGCTGGATTAGTTGCTGGTTTTTTCATTGCTAAAAAGTTATTTCAAAAACAATTGAAAGAAAACCCACCAATTAATGAAGAAATGATAAAAACATTAATGAGAGGTATGGGAAGAAACCCAAGTCAAAAACAAGTTAATCAATTAATGAAACAAATGCAAAAATATCAATAGAAATATTGGTATTTTTATTATATAATTATTATGGTGTTATTATGATATATAAAAGTGAAGAAGAAATGAAAGAAAAATTACAAAATGATATGGAGAATGCAAAAAGAAATGTTATAAGAGATAAAAAAATGTTATTTTTTAAAAGACTTATAACAATTATAGTTGTTTTTTCTATAGCATTAGGATTCATATTACTTAGAAATAAATATGGTGCGATTGAATTGAAATCTAGTTCATTTACATTATATGGTATTGAGTTTGAAAAACCATATAGTCCAATATATAGGATAGAATTAGGTGACAGTATAGTTAATTATGATTATACTAATGATAAAGTTTATACATTAATTCCTTATTTTGTTAATTTTCATAATATAGATTCGACCGATGAAAATAAAGGTAATACTATTAAATATAGTAATAATCTTTCACTCAATATTACTGCTGCTTTATGTAAAAGTAAGAATGCTAAAGGAGTGTATGTTGATGCTTGTTATTATTCTGATCCTGTATATGAAACGGTAAATGTTGATCTAAATAGTATTAAAATTACTAATAATGATAATGTAATATATAGTGGTATTTATAATAGCAATTTAAATGATTATATTAAGAATAAGGGAAAATATATTATAGAGGTAATATCTAATTATAATAACGTTAAAACTACTCTTATATTTAATTTGGAGGTCATATGAAATTAATACGTCACTTGCATAATGTTAATACTCATAGATTTTATGTATTTATTTTATGTTGTAAAGTGGGAATACCTTTTCAGGGATTAATACATGATTTATCTAAATATTCTTTAAGTGAACTAATTCCTTCAGTTAAATATTTTACTGATGGTAAAAAGAGTCCATTAGCAACAGAGAAGAATCTAAATGGATATAGTATTGCATGGTTACATCACAAAGGGAGAAATAAGCATCATTTTGAATATTGGTATGATTATGATGCTAGAATAGAAACACCTGTTATACCATTTAAATATATGAAAGAAATGGTATGTGATAGAATTGCCGCATCTAAGGTATATTATAAAGATAATTATAATAACAATAGGTCACTTGAATATTTTAATAGTCAAAAAGATAAAATAAAAATGGATAAAAGATTAATATCTTTTTTAGAAGAGGTTTTTACAAGGTTATCTAAAGAAGGAGAAAATTTTTTAAATAACAAGAATCTTAAAGAATTATATTTGAAACATTTATCTAAATAATATATAATATTAAAGGAGTAATTTATGAAAAAGAAAATACAAGAATATTTAACATACTTAACAGCAGAATATATATATATTCCTTATGATAAAGAAGAATTATTAAATTTACCTAAAGATAAATATGTTTATAATAATTCATGTTTAGGAACTCTTTCAAATAATCATAAAATATTTAGCCCTGTTAGTGGAAGAGTAATAGGTATCAGTAAAATGGATTATGTTGATTCTTTAAAAAATTGTCTTGTTATAGAAAATGATTTTATTGATAGACGTGAGAAATTAAATCATACTAGAAATATTAATAAACTTAAAAAGAGTGAGATAACTGAGTCATTAGAAAAATATAATCTTAATAAAAAAGTTAATAGTAAGACTACATTAGTAGTTAATTCTTTTTACGATAAAAAAACAGATTTAAAAGATATGGTTATTAATTATGAATCATATGAAGAGATATTAGAAGCAATAGATGAATTTATGAATATTTTTAATATGAAAACATGTTATATATCAATTCCTAGTAATGATATAGTTTCAACCTCATCATATGAAAAATATATTAATGCATTTCCTAATATATGTATAGTACATTCTAATAATAAATTTAAAGATTCAACTTGTGCATTTTATACTGTAGAAGAAATACTAGCAATATATAGAGCAATTCATTTAGATTATTTATATGATTCAGTAATGTTTACTATAAATTGTAATGAAAATTTAACTATTGTTAAAGTAAAAATATATACTGCTTTATTTGAAATATTAAGAGCATTAAAAGTGCAGTATAAAAACAAAAAAATATTTGTAAATAATAAAGAAATTTCTAATATTAAAAGTTTTGTAGTTGACTCTAATGTTAGAAGTATAATTATAAAGGAATAGAATTATGATATATGTTTTTTTAGGCAGTGAAGTAAATTTATTAAAAAGAAAGATAGATGATTTAATTAAAGAATCAAGCATAAATAACATAATTAATTATGATTACGATGAGTACAATATTATTGATATATTAAATGAAGTTAATTATGTAGATTTGTTCAATGATAAGAAACTTATAATAGTAAGTAATTTTTCTTTCAAGAAGATGAAGGAAAAAGATGAAAAAGAATTTATAAAATATATAGATAATATGAATGATAATGTTATTGTTTTTAAATGCATAGATAACTCTTTAGATGAAAGAAAAACTATTACTAAGAAATTAAGAGAAAAATGCAAAGTAGAAGAAATAAAAAAAATGGATTATAAACAACTTCATGAATATATTACTAATATGTTTGCAAAAAACAATAAAAAAATAACTTATAATCAAGTAAAAGAAATATTAAATAGATGTGAGTATAATGATGACTTTGCGATTAATGAAACAGAAAAATTACTTTTATATAAACTAGGTGAAGAAGTAATAACTGATGAAGATATAGAAAAAGTAGTAAGTAAAAACTCTGATAAAGAAATATTTACTTTAAGTGATGCGGTTATGAAAAAAAATATAAAACAAATATATGAGTCATATAATATTTTAATAAAAAGTAATATTGATCCAGTTGTTATAATTGATAGTTTGGAAAGACAGTTTAGAACTTTATATCAAGTTAAAGTACTAAGTAAAACCATGAGTGAAAAAGATATTGTTAGAAAATTAAGAATTAATGCTTATGTGGTTAAAAAAGCATATGAAAACATAAATAATTATAAAGAAGAAGAAATTATAAATAATTTGTATGAACTTAGCAATTTAGATATAGATATTAAAATAAATGGTCTTGATAGATTCAAAGTTCTTGAAAACTTTTTCTTAAAAATATAATGTATATACTTTACATCTGATACGTAAAATATAATGAAGTATAGCATAATTTATCGTATAATAATAAATAGGGAAGTGATATAATGTTAATTCTTGCGAAAAGTATATTAGGAATGATGATTGGTTTCTTTTTAGCAGTTGTATTAGGATGGTTTTTAATACCTGTTTTAAAGAAATTAAAATGCAAACAAAGTATTAGTGTATTTACTGCTTTTAGTCATGCTAAAAAGAATGGTACACCTACGATAGGTGGGTTAATATTTATAATACCAACACTACTTGCAATGTTATTTTTATATTTAAGAGGTTCACTTCAAATAACACATAGTTTACTTATTATATTATTTGTATTTATATCTTACGCTATGCTTGGTTTTGTAGATGATTATTTAAAGATTAGAGAACATAATAATGATGGACTTTCAATACCACAAAAGTTACTTGCTCAGGTTCTAATAGCTCTTATATTCTTTTATATATATATGCAAGGCGGAGGAGATGCTAACGTAACTATTTCATCATTAAATATTAGTATTGATATGAAATGGTTTTATGGAATATTCATATTATTCTTATTAGTAGGTTCATCAAATGCGGTTAATTTAACTGATGGATTAGATGGTCTTGCTGGTGGACTTTCATTAATAGCATTCTTAAGTTTTGGTATTATTACTTGGGGTTCAACTTGGATAGAAGGATATCAAGAGATAGCAATATTCTGTTTTATACTTGTAGGTTCAATATTAGGATTCTTAGTTTATAATACACATCCTGCGAAAGTATTTATGGGAGATACAGGTTCACTATCACTAGGTGCAACTTTAGCGGCGGTAGCAATATTAACTGAACATGAACTTTCTCTTGCTGTTATAGGTGGTGTATTTGTAATAGAGGCATTATCTAGTATAATACAATTAACTGCTATAAAGAAATTTGGCAAGAAAGTGTTTTTAATGACTCCTATACATCATCATTTTGAAAAACTAGGATGGGAAGAAACAGATATAGTTAAAATGTTTTATATAGTAGGATTTATGTTAGGAATGGTAGCAATTTATTATGGAGTTTGGATGTAAGAAAGGAATGATTCTTCATAAAAACAAATAAAATTGTTATTATTAGTACTGTTATACTATCTATAATTGGTATTATTATGATATATTCAAGTAGTTATATATGGGCAGAATATAAATATAATAATCCATATAAATACGTAATATCTCAAATGATATTTTTAATCATTGGTATATTTTTAATGAAATTATTTAGAAAAATAGATTATAATATTTACAAAAGAAAAGCAAATACTTTTTTAGGTATTTGTTTTTTACTACTTATTTTAGTTTTAATACCTGGAATAGGTAGTGTTAGAAATGGAAGCAGGAGTTGGTTTGGTCTTTTTGGACTCGGTTTTCAACCAAGTGAACTTTCAAAACTTGCTATTATTATTTTTACGGCTAAATATTTATCAAACAATGATAAACTAAAGAGAAATACATTTAAGTTTATTTTACCAATTTTAGGAGTTATTTTAATGCTATTTGGACTTATTATGTTAGAACCTGATTTTGGTACTGGCATGGTTATTGTAATTTCTTTAATTGGTTTAATATTTATATCTGGAACAGATACATCTATATTTGTAAAACTAGGTATTATTGGTGTTATTGGAATAGTGGTACTTATATTGATCGCACCATATAGATTAAGTAGAATTACTTCATTTTTAAATCCATGGTCAGATCCTTTGGGCAGTGGATTTCAAATGATACAAAGTTTATATGCAATCGGACCAGGAGGACTTTTAGGATTTGGTTTTTTAGGTTCAAGACAAAAACATTTTTATTTACCAGAACCACAAACTGATTTTATATTTTCAATTATAACAGAAGAGTTTGGCTTTATCGGTGCCTTAGTAGTTATATCACTATTTATAATACTTTATTATAATATAACTAAACTTGCAATAAGATGTAATGATTTATTTGGTAAATATTTAATATTTGGACTTCTTTTCTTACTTGTTTTTCAAACTTTATTAAATCTATCAGTAGTAGTAGGATTGGTGCCTATAACTGGAGTAACATTACCTTTTATAAGCTATGGAGGTTCATCTTTATTAGTAAGTATGATATCTATTGGTATAATTCTTAATGTTAGTGATAAAGAATAATATATTACTAAACAAAATTGGTTAAAAAGGACATTTTGTACAGTACACTATTTATTAAGCGAAAAAATTGAAGTTTCTAAAATAACTATATATAATTATTTAGAATATATGTGTAGAGCGATGCTTATAAATAAAGCAGATAGATACGATGTGCGTGGTAAAAGAATATTAAATGGAAAATATAAATATTATTTGACTGATTTAGGTTTAAGTCAAGTAACAAACAATGAAAGAAAAAAACAAATGGGAGCATACTTAAAAAATATTGTTTATAATGAATTGATTTCTAGAGGTTATGATGTTAAAGTAGGAACATTAGAAAATGGTGAGATTGATTTTATAGCAACAAAGTTTGAAGAAAAAGAATATTATCAAGTAACTTATCATTTGAATGATGAAATTATTGATAGAGAATTTGGTGTTTATAATAACGTTCAAGATAATTATCCTAAGTATGTTATTTCATGTGATACGTTTGATTTTTCACAAAATGGTATTATTCATAAAAACATTATTGATTTTTTATTAAATAAATAAAATGTTTGATATGATTAAAAAAACATGTCGTAGGGCATGTTTTTTTATATTTTAATTGAACTAATTATTTCAGTTATCTTATCTTTTGTAAAATACTTAGTATTCTTTTCAAAAAGATGTAATCCTGCGCATGCATCTTTATTATTTTGACAAGCATATACATAATAAGCATTATCATTTTGATTTTGTTCATTTATGATATAACCATCGTAGTCTCCACTAATAGTATAAATATTTCCTTTATCTATTCTAGGAAGAAATAGAAGCATATTTTTCATTAATATATCATATTCTAAATCTTTAGTAGAACTAAATACACTTTTGTTTGTTTTTATATAATTTAATCTCTCTAAAAATAAATCTTTGTTATTATTTATATTATTCTTTTTAAATAAATCACTTGTTTTTGTAATAAAAAGTTTAGTACTTAATAATATTTCTTTAGATTCTTTTAATGATAAATTATTGTAATAATAATACTCATTAGCGTCATAACCTGGTATTATACATATATTTTGATTATCAATTCTACAATATAAATAGTCTTTCTTTTGATAGTCAGAATTATTAAAACTAAAACTTTTATTGTTATAAATAATATATTTAGTATTAGATTCTTTAACATTTAAGTCATCTATTGTTTGAGGTACACTATAATTACTAAAAGTATTATTAATAGAATCACTTATATCTTTATATGTATAAAACAATAATCCTTTATAAATAACATAAACTAATATAATCGACAATAAGATAATTAATATAATTTTTAAACTTTTTTTCATAATATTACTCCTAAGTATATTTTAATAATTATGGTTTTTAATATCAATAAAAATATTAATAGTTTACATTTATTAAGTTAAAATGCTATAATTTGTATGGTGAAAAGTATGAAAAGAGTTATATATATACCATTAATAATTATATTAGTGCTTATATCAAGTTTGTTTTATTTGAATAGTGAAAAATATATATTAAATAAATATGATCATTTTAGTAAAAGTAATAACTATGAAAGCTTATATAATTTATTTGATTTTAAAGATAGTAATATTATGTCTATTGATAAGTTTAAAGAAATATATGAAAAGAATAAAGGCAATATTAGTGTAGTAAATGCATCTAAAAGATTATTAATTTTTAATAATTATAAACTTAAATTTAATGATGGAGTAGTTAATAATATAGAGTTATTAGTACCTTCTAAAAACAATGTTTTAATAGATGGAAAAGATATTGAAAAGTATTTAGTTGAAGATAAAGAATATGAAATATATAAAAAATATATTATAGATGAGATGTTTGTTTCAAAATATAATATTAGTATTTCTAATGATAATGCTAAAATGGAAAAAAGTATTATTCCGACTGAAAAAACATATACATTTGAATATAATAATCCTAAGATAAGAGTATATATGTTTAAGCAAAAAGATTGTCCTCATTGTATAGAAGAAAGTGCTTATATGAAAGAACTTTTAAATGATTATAGTGATATATTTGAACTTGTAACTTATGAATATACAGATAAATATGATTTATTTATGTCATCATTAAAGTATTTTAAAGTAGATAGGATAGGATATCCATTAACTGTTATGGGAGATGACTATGTTTTTGGATTTGGAAGTAGTGATAAAACTAGAATTAAAAGAAAAATATTTGAAGCATATAGAAATAAAAAAACTAATTATGTTGATACGATTAAGTAGGTGTTTATGAAAGAATTTGAAACAGAACTTTATAATAATGGAATTAATTTTATAGCAGGTATAGATGAAGTAGGACGTGGTCCTTTAGTTGGACCTGTTGTTACTGCAGCGGTTATATTACCAAAGGATTTTTATGACGAAAGAATTAATGATTCAAAAAAATTAACTGAGAAAAAAAGAGAATTATTATATGATGTTATAATGGAAAATGCTCTTAGTGTAGGAATAGGTATGTCTTCACCAGAAGTAATAGATGAGATAAATATATTAAATGCTACTAAAAAAGCAATGATAGAAGCAATAAACAATCTAAGTATTAAACCAGAACATTTACTTATTGATGCAGTAAAATTAGATATTGATATACCACAAACATCAATAATAAAAGGAGATGCTAAAAGTGAAAGTATTGCTGCTGCTTCCATAATAGCAAAAGTAACAAGAGATAGAATGATGGTTGAACTTGATAAAAAGTATCCCATGTATGATTTTAAACATAATAAAGGATATGGAACTAAAAAACATATAGAAGCATTATATGAGTATGGACCAATAAGTGAACATAGAAAAAGTTTTGCTCCAGTAAGTGAACTTACTAATAAAAAGTAAAAACTTTTTTTATTTTGTTTTTTATATTGATTTTTAAATTTTATTATTGTATTCTTATTATGATAGGAGAATAAATAAGGAAATTAAATTTTTTTGATTTCCTTATTTTTAGAGGAGGACTTTTATGGAAAAAGAAATATTATCAGAATCAGAAATACTTGAAATACTAAAAAATAAATTAGTTAAAGGTTCAAGTGTTAACTTGTTATGTGAAGAATTAAATATATCTGATTATGATTTATTTGGATATGTTAAACAATTAAAAGATGAAAATATTAATGTTACTTTTAGCGATAAAGGAAGTGACATTTCACTTATTATAAATAATCATCCAGATTATACAAAAGAAAATGAATATAGAATTGAAGATGAAAGTGATGATATTAAAATAGGAGTAATATCTGATTTAAGATTTGGTTCTAAGAATGAACAAATAGCGACATTGAATGATATTTATAGAAAATTTCTAAAAGATGGAGTTAAGTATGTTTTTATAACAGGTAATTTACTTGAAGGAAAGTATAGTGGTAATACCGAGCATGATTTTGGTAAAAGCCTTATATATAATAGTGCAGAAGGACAATGTGATCATTTAATAGAATTTTTTCCAAAAGTAGAAGGAATTCAAACATTATTCATAACAGGAGATACTGATCACACATGGAATAAAGAATTAAATGTTGGTGAATATATTTCATCTAAAAGAGAAGATATGACTTATTTGGGACCTAAGAGTTGTACAGTTCATATTAATAAGTCAATTATTAGACTTGAGAATTTAAAGAAGCAAGGAGAAGCTTATACTATAGCATATCCTCCTCAAAAATATAGTAGAAGTTTAGCAAGTTATGAAGACTATGATATGATTCTTCTCGGTGGGACATTAACTGCTCAGGATTTTCCTAAAATTAGAGATACTAGAATATTTACTATCCCATCAGTAGTATCAAGAACAGCAAAGATGAGAAGTAAATCTCAGCAAAATACAATGGGTTCTTATGAATTTGGACTTACATTTGGTAAAACAGGTAAAATAAAAAGACTCACTAGTTTTTTCTCTCCATACTATGTACCAAGCGCCGAAAATTATTTGACTGTTAAACCACTTGATATATCACTTTCAGAAGATTTAGATATTATTGAAAATAAGAGTTCTATAACTAGGGATGAAAAGAAACTATTTGATAGATTTGATAAAATATATAGATTAATGAAAAAAGAAGAGAGTTTTAATTCATTGAAAGATAGATTAAATATGAGCAGTAATGAATTATATGGTCTTATTGATATGCTTCAACAATATGGAAGAAATATTGATATAGTTGATATAGACGGTGAATTAGTAGTAAGAAAATATTTTCAAAAGAGAAAACATTATGAAGTAAAACCACCTAAAGAAGAACTTCATATGAAACAATTCGGAGTAGTATCAGATACTCATTATGGAAGTATATGGTCACAACCAAGTATGGTAAATACATTTTGCTATGAAGCGTACAATAGAGGAATAACTGATATGTTTCACATAGGAGATATATCCGATGGAGATTATCATACTATTAGACCTGATTATGTAAAACATGTATTTTTATATGGCGCAACTGCTCATGTTGATTACGCTGCTAAAACATTACCAAAATATCCAGGTATGAAATGGAAAGTTATATGTGGCAGTCATGATGAAAGTCATTCATTTAATTATGGACCATTTGATTTTGGAAAAGAATTAGAAAAAAGAAGAAAAAATGATTTAGAATATATTGGTCAAGATAAAGGAATAGTATATTTTGATAAATGTAAAATAGAATTATTTCATCCAGGAGGTGGAACATCTAGAATATTATCAACCAAACCGCAAAATGGTATAGACCAAATCCCATCAAATACTAAACCTAATTTGTCATTAAGAGGACATTATCATAAAGTATACTATATGCTATATAGAAATATTCATATGTTACTTTGTCCATGTAATGTTGATCAATCTAGGTTTATGATGAAAAATGAAATACCTAATTTAATGGGAGATTATTTTGTAACTATTTGGTATGATGATAATGGCGATATTCAATATATTGAAACAGAACCAATGATTTTTGATCAATGTGATGTTATAGAAAGAGATTATGAAAATCCAAAAAGAAATATGAAAAATAAAATACTTAAATTAAAATAATTGAAAAACATATAATTTAGTGTTATAATCTATTTGTAAAGCGATGAAGGTATGATGGTAAAATACTGAGGCTATAAACAAAGAGTGATTCTTCTAGAATAAATAAGGTGGAACCGTCCATATGGACCCTTATGTTGTTTTAGGAGTTTTTTATTTTAAGGAGGATAAAATGGAAAAAGAAATTACTATGGAAGAATTAACAAACTTCTGTAAAAACTATGGATTTATATTTCAAGGAAGTGAAATATATGGAGGACTTGCTAATACATGGGATTATGGACCATTGGGAAGTAGACTTAAAAATAATATTAAAGATGCATGGAGAAAGAAATTTATTCAAGAAAGAAGTAATGCATATGAATTAGATGCTGATATATTAATGCATCCAAGAGTATGGGAGGCAAGTGGACATGTAGATTCTTTTGCAGATCCATTAACAGATTGTAAGAATTGTAAGACACGTCATAGAGCTGATAATCTTGTAAATGATTATACAGGTACAAGTATTGGAGATACATTATCTAATGAAGAATTAATTAAATATATTAAAGATAATAATATACCATGCCCTAAATGTGGTAAATGTAATTTTACTGATATTAGACAGTTTAAACTTATGTTTGAAACTTATAGAGGAGTAGTTAAAGATAATAAGTCAGTTGTTTATTTAAGACCAGAAAATGCTCAAGGTGAATATGTTAATTTTTTAAATGTACAAAGAAGTATGAGATGTAAATTACCATTTAGTATTGGACAAATAGGTAAAGCATTTAGAAATGAAATTACACCAGGTAACTTTACATTTAGAACTATTGAATTTGAACAAATGGAATATCAAACTTTTTGTAAAAAAGGAGAAGATAGTAAACTATATGAATACTTTAAAGACTATGGTAAGAAATTCTTTATGTATTTAGGACTTAGTGAAGATAAATTAAGATTCCATGATCATGAGAAACTTGCTCATTATGCTAAAGAAGCTTGTGATATTGAATACAAGTTCCCATTCGGTTGGGGTGAAATAAATGGTACTCATAATAGAACTGATTATGATTTATCAAGACATGAAGAATATAGTGGGATACAACAAAGATATTTAGATCCAGTTACTAATGAAAAATTTATTCCTTATATTATTGAATCAACATATGGACTTGATAGAACTGTTTTAGCAGTGTTATTTGAACATTATCACAAAGAAGTATTAGATAATGGTGAAGAAAGAGAAGTATTAAAATTACCTACTTATTTAGCACCATATAAAGCAGCAGTGCTTCCACTTGTTAAAAAGTATCATAGTGAAAAAGCAACTGAAGTATATGAAAAATTATCAAAGAATTTTATGTGTACTTATGATGATACTGCATCAATAGGTAAAAGGTATAGAAGAGAAGATGTTATTGGTACTCCATTTTGTATAACTGTTGATGATGAAACCATCAATAATAACACAGTAACTGTAAGAGATAGAGATACTATGAAACAAGAAGTAATAAATCTAGATGATTTAGTAAGTTATATCGAAGATAAAGTAAGATTTTAAAAGAATAAAAAAATCAGAGAAAACAAATCTCTGATTTTATTTTAAATCATTTTTAATATAAATTGGTTTATTTCTTATCTCCATATCTAAAATATCAGTATAAACACTTGAATATATTTCAGTAACTCTTTTTTCTATTTCTAAAGTTTTATATTTTTTAGTATCATATTTATTTAAAATAGGTAATTTTATTTCATCTTTTATTTCATTTAGATACTCTCTACCACTTTCAGTAAAACCAAGTATTCTAATATATTCTAATTTTCTTACTTGATCATTTTCTTCTTTAGTAAATGAACATAATATGTGATTTAACATTCTTGATATTCTATTATATGTATATCTTTTAGTTTTAATATGTTTTATAAGTTCATCTAAAGAATTACATTTATTAATATATTTTTTAATTCTAACATTTAATCCTTCATCAACATCAACATATTTTTCTAAATTATCTTCTGATATAATTTTATATTTTAAAAATTCAAAATATTTGCTTTCTAAAGTCTTACTTTTCAAAATATCATACACTTCTTTTGGTACTTTATCTTTAATAGTTTTTCTTTCTGTTAATCTATTTCTTATATTTGATGCTGAAACTATTTTATTATTTAAATCTAAGTCATGATAACTATTTGTTCTTTTAATATTAAAAAGTCTTATAAAATATCCATTACTATAAATTTCTTTTATATAACTTACCGCTAATAAATCATTCGGTTCTTTAATATCATAATCAATAAGTTCAATTAAAGCACTGTTAATAGCGCTAGGGTAATTATATCCCTTTTTCATATAACTTTTAACTTTAATATCAAAATCCAAATTATTTATTTGTACTCTTGCTGCTTCTTTTAATTTATCAGTATCATTACATTCACTTCCAAAACATAAATAATCAATATATAATTTTTCTAATAAAGATACACTATATTTAGCAAAAGTATCACTACTTTGAGTAGAATATACATATGGAAGTTCTATAACTATATCAACACCGTGTAATAAAGCAACCTTTGTTTTTTCCCATTTGTTTAATATTGATAATTCTCCTCTTTGGGTATAAGAAGATGAAGTACATACAATTATAATAGAATCTGGATACTTTTCTTTTATTTTATTAATTTGATAAATATGACCATTGTGAAATGGATTATATTCTGCGATTATACCAATAACTTTCTTCATGGCTTCTCCTTTTAACAATGAAATTATAGCAAAAATATACAAAATATTCAATTTTTAATACAAAATACAAAATTTTACTTGATATTTTTTCTATTTTGTGGGAAAATGTTAGAGCGAAGAGATAGTATTGATTGATCTTGATAATAAGGAGGAATAAAAATGAAATTAAATATTACTTTATTTGGTGCGTTACCTTTTAGAAGAATTAGTAAGACTGCTAAAAGACAAAGAAGAACTCATTTAAAGAAAACTGCTCCAACTGTTGCTACTTGTAGTAATTGTGGAAATGTTTTAGCACCACATAGAGCTTGTACTAAGTGTGGATACTATAAAGGTAAAGCTGCCATTAAAGTTAAAGAAGAAACTAAGTAAGTCACTGATGTGACTTTTTCTTTTTAATTAATTTATCTTGTGATATAATTTTATTATGGAGGTAGATATGGAAAAACTATTTGAAAAGATAACTAATGGAGGAACGGATTTTCTAATTAATTTAGTAGTATCATTATTAATACTTATTATTGGTTTTAAGATAGTAGGAATGCTTGAAAAATCATTTAAAAAAGAACATAAATTTTCTAAATTAGATCCAAGTGTTAAGAGTTTTATAGTTAGTTTTATAATTATAGGATTAAAGGTATTATTATGTATTATGGCATTAACTAATTTGGGTGTTCCATCAGCAACTATAGTTACATTATTTGGTTCATGTGCTTTAGCAGTAGGTCTTGCTTTACAAGGTGGGCTTTCAAATCTAGCGGGTGGACTTATGATATTAATATTTAAACCATTTAAAGTAGGAGATTATATTAGTTCAAATGGGTATGAAGGTACAGTTAAAAGTATTACTATGTTTTATACTTGTTTAGTAAGTGTAGATAATAAAGTATTGCAACTTCCTAATGGTAATTTATCTAATAGTGAAATAACTAATTATACAATGAATAAATATAGAATGCTTGATATTAAAGTTTCTGTTTCTTATGATTCAGATATTAAAAAAGTAAAAAGTGTTTTATCAAAAATTGCTAATAGTTATGACTTAATATTAAAAAATAAAGATATTAATATTAGATTAAAAGAAATGACAGACTCTTCACTAATATTTATTTTTAGAGCGTGGGTAAATACAGATGATTATTGGACTGCTTATTATGATATTAATGAATTAATAAAAGAATCTTTAGATAAAAATAAAATTGAGATACCATATCCTCAAATGGATATACATATGAAAAAGTAAACAAAGTAAGATTTGTTTATTTTTTTTGCAATAAAAAAAGTTGAACAGACTGACGAGTCCTCAATCAAGGGACACAGTCAAAGGACAACTTTTCTGTTAAGAATATATCATAATCAACCATGAATGTCAATCTTGATTATGAGAGATTGTTATTACAATTTTAAACAAACAAAATTTATTTATTTTGTAAAAAGAGAAGTGTTTTTTCTATTTATGACTGATTATTATAATAGGAGGAACTATGCAGCAAGAAAAAATAGTAAAACTAGATACAAAAATATTTGAAGGAAAGAAACCAAGAGATTGGCATAAAATAGTCAAAGAATATGTTTATAATAATTTGGCAGGAAAAACTATAATCATTCATAATGAAGATGGAAGTGTAGAAGAAATTTGCTTTGCAAGAACAAATGAAAGAGTAAGAAAAGATAATGCTAATAATTCTCATAAAGTGATTGA
The DNA here is from genome assembly GCA_934090685.1 of uncultured Bacilli bacterium. Classification (GTDB taxonomy): domain Bacteria; phylum Bacillota_I; class Bacilli_A; order RF39; family UBA660; genus CAG-1000. Next base: position 10,445 of record CAKOJN010000001.1, on the reverse strand, counting down.
TAAACTTATAAGAAATGACACCAATATAAAAAACCTGGCAATAATACATATTATTGAAATTTTAAAAGTTTCAAAAACCATTGGTGAAAATAAGGGAAATAGTCATCAATGGTTAGATACAAATGGATGGAAGTTTAGGACTGTTTACATAAAATATAATAAAATTGTTTGGGAAATTACATTGAATATTGCAAAAACAAAAGATAAGAGAAATATTTTGTATGATATAAACAAAATAAAAAAAGTTGATAGCGCAGACGTGTCCTCAATTAAGGGACCCAGCAGAATATCAACTTTTTCTGATAAAAATATACCATAATTAATCATGTATGTCAATATTAATTGTGAGAGAATTAATATTATGATCTTAGAACAAATAAAATTAAAGACAAAGCAAAATTTATTTATTTTCTGTAATAAAAAAAGTTGAACAGGCAATTGTGTCCTCATTTAAGGGACTAAGCCAAAGATCAACTTTTTCTGTTAAGAATATATCATAATCAATTATGAATGTCAATGCGATTATAAAAGGTTAGTTACTAAGACTTTAAAATATATAAAATTTATGCAAAGCAAAATTTGTTTATTTTTTTGTAAAATAAAAGTGTTTTTCCTATTTATGACTGATTATTATAATAGGAGGAATTATACATCAGTGAAAATAGTAGAGTTAGACACAAAAATATTTAAGGGTAAGAAACCAAGAGATTGACATAAGATAGTTAAAGATTATGTTTATAATCTAGTTGGTGGTTCTGGTACAGTATATGATCATAGTAAAACTGATAAAACATATGCACGTATTGATGGAGGAACTTCTAATCCTGGGTATTTTACATTAAAAACTAATTAATATTGCTTATAATTATTTAATAAAAAAATTGTAAAATACTTCTAATTATGATATTATAATTATGTGATAATATGAGTGAAAAGGAAATAATAAAAGATTTATTAATTGAATTAACTAGGGCAATAAATGATTGTTATTTTTTGTATGAATCTCATAAGAAAACTAATGCTTTAGAAAGCGTTGAAGGTAAAAATAATATTATTAAATATAATGAATATAAAAAAGTATATGATATGCTTGTTAAAGTTAAAAATATTGATGAGATAGGTGATGTTAAGTCATTTGTTATGAATGATATATCTTCTATTGCAAAAAGGCATAATGAATTGATAGGTTTACATAAAAAATCTACTGATCCTGATGAAAGAAGCAAATACAGAAAAGAAACAGATAGATTAGCATTTAAATATAATACTTTACGTGAATTAGTTCAAATGATTAATAGGAGTGTTTCTAAATATGATGTTAAAAAGGATACACCTGTTAGTGTTAAAAAAGCACCTAAAATACAATATAATGATGCGAATGTTATTAGTATAATTGCGATGCTTAATGAAATTAAATCTGCTAAAATAGATTTATATAGAAAAGGTTCTTCTTTAGAAAAGAGAAAAAGAGTATTTGATTTATGTAGTAAAAGAGAAGAAATTATTGAATCTGTTTTAGGATTTGATGGTATTAATATGCTAGAAGAAATCGAAAGTATTGAGGATGAAGCATTTTCTAAATCATACATAAGTGAAAAAGAATATGTTATTGATAGTAGAGGTTTTAGGGAAAGATTTAGTAAAATCATTCATGATTTAAATGATGTTATGTTCTATCAAGAAGATAGTGAGGTATTTAAAGGACAAAGTGATTTAAATTACAGAGATTTTGTTGATTATAAAGTTAGACAATTTAAGAATATTACTAGTAGTGTTGGTCTTAATGGAAATGATATTCTATCAAGATTATCCGTTTGTAATTTAGATGGTAATTATGATAAATTTAAGAGTAAATACAAAGGTGATAAGATTGGTTCTGATGAGGTTAGCAAAGTATCATATTCTGATACATTAGAACAAATGACTACCACTATAGAAAAGATGACTCGTGATGGTGAAAAATATATTAAAGAAAATAATGGTCTTGTAAGAGTAGAAGATAAAGGTAAACGTGAGTCTGATGTGCTTTATGAACTAAGAGATAAATATTCAGAGTTATTTAATGCGATGGTTACAAGAAAAAAAGAAATGACAATGTAGTTATATATTGTCTTTTATTTTTGATGAAATTATATTATAATTATTATGGTGAAGAAAAATGAGTAAAGGAAAGTTATATAAAATTGATAAGAAAATGGATGGTAAAACTGATCTTACTACTTTTATAGTAAGTCTTGTTGTATATGCGATTGTTTTAATGCTTGCAAACTCTTTATTTAAAAATATTTATGTGGAGAATTTTCTATATGCATTAATTGCTGCGCTAGTATTAAGTGCTTTAAATTATACTATTAAACCTATATTAATATATTGGACTTTACCGCTTAGTGTATTGTCATTTGGAATTGCATATCCTATAGTTAATATGATTATATTAAAAATCTGTGATATTTTAATGGGCAGTTCATTTGAAATAAGTGGTTTCTTTTCAACTTTTATAATAGCAATATTTATAAGTGGTATGAAAATGTTTTTAGATAGTTTTATTACTAATAATATAGGAGGAAAATAATATGTCACCTGTTATATTTACCGTTGGTAATTTTGAAGTTAGATGGTATAGTACTTTAATAGCACTTGCAGTACTTATATCATATTTTATGATTATTAGAGAAGGAGAAAGACTTAATATTAAAAAAGAGTTTACTTTTAATATGCTTTTTTGGACTTTAATAATTGGTATTATTGGTGCGAGATTATATTATGTATTATTTAATTTAGATTATTATTCTCATAATCTTAGTGAAATATATAAGATATGGAATGGTGGTCTTGCAATAACTGGTGGTACGATTGCTGGACTTATAACTATACTTTTATATTGTAAAAAATATAAAGTTAATTCACTTAAAGTTCTTGATATAGTAGTGGTAGCATTATTGTTATCTCAAGCAATTGGAAGATGGGGTAATTTCTTTAATAGTGAAGCATATGGTATATCAGTTGAATATAAAACACTTGTTAATCTAAAGATAATACCTCAATTTATAATAGATAATATGTATATAAATGGTACTTATCATTTACCTATGTTTTATTTTGAATCTATATGGTGTTTTATAGGATTTATAGTTTCACTTTTCCTAAGAAGAATGAGATATATTAAAGATGGACAAATCCTTTCATTTTATTTAATATGGTATGGTCTTGCTAGATTCTTTATTGAGATATTTAGAACTGATAGTTTAATGCTTGGAAGTATTAAAATAGCATGTGTAATGAGTGTTATTATGATTATTGTTGGGATTGTAATAACTATTATTCAAAATAAAAAACCTAAATTAGATAATTTATATAATGCTGCGTTAAAAGAAGAAATTAGATTTTAAGGAGATAATATGTACGATTGTGTAATAGTAGGAATGGGACCTGCTGGGATGAGTGCTGCTTTATATGCTAAGAGAAGTGGTATGAACACACTTATAATTGATGGTAGTGCTCCTGGTGGGTTATTAAACAAAATATCTATAGTTGAAAACTATCTTGGAGTTGGTTCTATTAGTGGAATAGATCTTGCACTTAAAATGTTTGAGCATGTACGAAATGAGGAAATTCCATATAAAATAGAAACTGTAACAAGTGTTAAAATTAATAATGATTATAAAACTATATATACAACTAAAGGAGAATATAAAACTAAAACAATTATATTTGCAATAGGAAGAAAACCTAAAAGTAGTAGTATAGTTAATGAAGAAAAATATAAAAATAAAGGAATTAGTTATTGTGCTATATGTGATGCGGCTTTATATAAAAATAAAGAACTAGTTGTTTTAGGAGGAGGTAACTCTGCCTTTGAAGAAGCACTTTATTTAAGTGATTTTGCAAGTAAAATAACAATTATAGTTAAGAATGAAATATCTGCTGATGATGAACTTGCTCGCGAAGTAAAAAATAAAAACATTAATATAATGACAGGTGTATCAGTAAGTAAATTTATTGGTGATAATAATATATCAGGAGTTATGTTAGATAATGGTAATGTTATTAACTGTTCTGGAGTATTTATATATTATGGATACAGCGCTGAAACATCATTTATAAATAATTTAGATATAACAGATGATAAGGGATATATTGAAGTAGATAATAATATGAAAACAAGTATTGATGGTGTTTATGCATGCGGAGATATTATTAAAAAGAATGTATATCAAATAATAACTGCATGTAGTGATGGTGCGATTGCAGCGTTAAGTGCTAAAAAGTATGTTAGTAAGCATTAGGAGGGTTTATGCTAGTATATGGTAAGAATGTAGCGATAGAGATACTTAAAGGTAATTATAAAATCAATAAGGTATTTCTTGATAATAATTATAAAGATGAAGAAATATTATCATTAATAGATAAAAAGAATCTTAAGAAGTTTCATATAGATAAAAATAAGCTTGATAAGATGTGTCAAAGTTCTACTAACCAAGGTATTGCACTTGATATAGAGGATTTTAAATATTATACTCTTGATGATATAGTAAATGATCCAAATTCTAACTTTGTAGTGATGTTAGATAGAATAGAAGATCCACATAACTTTGGTGCGATTATAAGGACATGTGAGTCTGCTCGTGTTGACTATATAATTATACCTAAGAAAAGAAGTGTTACGGTTAATAGTACGGTTTATAAAACATCTAGTGGTGCGATATCAAATATTAAAATATGTGAAGTAGTTAATCTTAGAAATACTATTACTAAACTTAAAGATTTAAACTATTGGATATATGGTGCGGATATGAAAGGTAAAGACTATAGGACTATAGATTATAGTGGTAAGACATGTTTAATAATTGGTAATGAGGGCCATGGACTTAAACAAATAGTTTCAGATAGTTGTGATGAAATTATATCTATACCTATGAAAGGTAAAGTTAACTCATTAAATGCATCTGTCGCTAGTGGTATATTAATATATGAAATAGTTAAATATAAATAGGTGTTTTATGGATTATAAGGAATTAAATGATAACGAACTTATTTATCTATGTCATGACAATAATGAAGAAGCAATTAATTTAGTCATTAACAAATATAAGAATTGCATTATAACTATTTTAAAAGAATATTTAAAAGAATATAACATTATTGGAATAGAAATATCTGACCTATATCAAGAGGGCTTAATAGGTCTTTTACATGCGATAGAGACATTTGATAAAAACAAAGAAGTACTATTTTATACATATGCTTGTACATGTATTAGAACCAATATTATTTCTGCAATAAGGTTAACATTTAGACAAAAAAATAGAATACTTAATAATTCATATTCGTTAGATAAATTATTTAATGAGTCTACTACTAATTATTATGAAATATTTAAAGATATGTCTCAAGAACCAAATAAATTACTTATAGATGAAGAGGAGCAAGAGGAACTTGTAAATAAACTTAAAAAGAAATTAAGTAAGATGGAATGTGATATATTAGATCTTAAACTTAAAGGACTTAAGAATGCTGAGATTGCTGTACTTTTAGATAAGGATAAAAAGTTTGTTGAAAATACAATGTTTAGAATAACAAAAAAATATAAAGAATTAGCAAATGTATGATATAATTTTTAAGTGAGGTAATATTATGTTTGATTATATAAATGGTATTGTTAGTAAGACAATACTAAACTATGTAGTTGTGGATTGTAGTGGTGTTGGATATAAAATATATACACCTAATCCATATAAGTTTAAAGAAGGAGAAACTTCTAAAATATACGTATATAATCATGTAAGAGAAGATGAAAATGTTCTATATGGTTTTAGTAGTGAAGATGAACGTGATTTATTCTTGAAACTTATTAATGTTAAAGGACTTGGTCCTAAGATGGCTATGCCGATACTAGCAACTGGTTCTATTAATGGAATAATAGATGCAATAGATAGGGAGAATATACTTTATCTTAAAAAATTTCCTAAGATTGGTGAGAAGGTAGCAAGACAAATAATCCTTGATTTAAAAGGAAAACTTGTTATGAGTGAGAATGCATCAGTTGATAATAGTGATGAGCTAGTTCTTGCATTGGAATCCTTAGGATATAAATCAAGTGATATTAAAAATGTTATTATTAAAGTTGATAAGACACAGGATATAGAAGTTCAAATAAAAGAAGCATTAAAATTATTATTGAAGTGAGGTTATTATGGTAATAGGAATTGATATGGATGATACTATTTGTTCTACTAATGAACTAATAATAGAAGTAGCAGATAAGTATGATAAAGAGGTACTAGGAGGTAGTGGTGTTAAAGATGTAGAGGCTTATGAATTTACCGATATGTTGGGATGGAATCCTGAAATGAAAGGACAATTCTTTAAAGATAGATTAGAATTCATTATGAGTAGTGCAACTATCAAACCAGATGCTCGTGAAGTTATTAATAAACTACATGATGAAGGTTGTAAAATAGTCATAATAACATTTAGAAAGGCAAAATATTTAACTGATCCATATAAATTAACTGAAGATTGGTTAAAAAAAGAAGATGTTAAATTTGATAAGATATATGTAGATACTGGTTCTAAAGTAGATGAATGTATTGAATCTAAAGTAAATCTATTTATTGATGATAAAGAAAGTCATTGTGAAGAAGTAAGTGAAGCAGGAATAGATGTAATATTGTTTACTAATGCATACAATCATGATGAAAAGAGATTTACTAGATTTGATAATTGGTCTGATATATATAAATACATAAAGGAGAATTATAAATGGACGAAAGAATAGTTACAAATCATGAATTAGAAGCGGATACTTTTGAAAAGACTATAAGACCAGATTCATTTGATGAGTATATTGGTCAAACAGATGTTAAAGAAAACATTAAGGTTTTTGTTTCTGCTGCTAAAATGAGAGAAACTAGTCTTGATCATGTTCTATTATATGGTCCTCCAGGTCTTGGAAAAACAACACTTGCTCATATTATTGCAAATGAACTTGGAAGTAATATTAAAACAGCAAGTGGACCTACTATAGAAAAGAGCGGTGACTTAGCAGCAATACTTTCTACACTTGAACCTAATGATGTTTTATTTATAGATGAAATACATAGAATTCCTAGATATATAGAAGAAATATTATATAGTGCGATGGAAGACTTCAAACTTGATATAATTATTGGTGGGGAAGGACAAAGTAGAAATATTAAAATAGATTTACCACCATTTACATTAGTTGGTGCGACTACAAGAGCGGGAGATTTAACTGCTCCTTTAAGAGATAGATTTGGTATTGTATCTAAACTTGAATTTTATACTAATGAGGAGTTAAGTCAAATAGTTAAAAGATCTGCTAGGGTACTAGGTCTTGAAATAGATGATGATGCAGCATATGAAATAGCAAAAAGAAGTAGAAAGACACCTAGAATTGCTAATAGATTACTGAAAAGAGTAAGTGATTTTGCACTTGTTGATGGCAATGGCGTGATTGATTTAGATATTGTTAAATCATCGCTAAAAAGACTTAAAATAGATGAGTCAGGTCTTGATAGTACTGATATTGAATACTTAATGAGTATTATAAATAAATTTAATGGAGGACCTGTTGGTATAGAGTCTATTGCATCATCTATTGGTGAAGAGGCAACTACTATAGAAGATGTAATAGAACCATTTCTTTTACAAGAAGGCTATGTTAAAAGAACTTCAAGAGGAAGAGTAATAACAGAAAAAACATATAAGGAATTTAAAATAAATAATCAACAAAGTTTATTCGACTACTAAAAAAGATATTAATTTTGTTTTAATATCTTTTTAATTTGTCTATAACTAATGTGACTTTTGTCTGTATTTAAGAGAGATAAACTTCTGGGATCAATACTTCTTTCTTGGAGAAACTTAAATCCACCAGTTTTAGTAAGTTTATATACTTTGAGTGTTTCTAAATCAATATAACTATTACCAACCTTATAAAATAAACCCCATTTAATAAGATTAAGTTTGTAAAATGGTACTTCTTTACCATCTAATACATATCTTTCAATTTCGGATATTTCTACTAATTTGCCTTGATAAATATTATCACATCTCATGGAATCCACTCCTTTGGGTATATTATAATAATTAAATAGTATTTTGTAAACAAAAAAAGAATTAATTTTTATATAATTCCTTTTTATAATTATCAATTATTTCATCCATTAAAATAACATAATTTTTTTCATCTTTTCTTTCTTCATCACTTAAAGTAAACATATCATTTATAACTACTTTAGTTAATGAATTAGATGATATATATTTTTCTTGTGTTTCAGTTAATTCTTCATTTTCAAGTACATATATATATTCAATATCTTTTGATTTTATAAGTTTAGTAGCATCAGCATATGCTTTATCAATTGCTTCATTATTTTTATCTATTGATATAACATTTATATTATATTTAGTTAAGTAATTAAATACATCACTAGTACTAAGTATAGTATCATAATTACCATTCTTACCAATATCATATAATTTAACATCTATTTCAGATACTTTTTCATTTAGTGTTTTATAATTTTCTTCAATTTCTTCTTTAGCATACACATTATCATTATAATCAATTAAGCTTGATTTAATATTACTACATAGCATTAAATAGTTTGATGGATCTAACCAAATATTAACTATATTTAAGTTATTATCCATTCCTTTAGTAGCATCTATTAATTTTAAATTAGAGTTAGAGTTCAATAAGTCACGAGCAAGATATGCTTCTTTAGCTATACCTGAATATATGAAAATTTCACCATTAGCATATATTTTTTTCTTTTTGTTAGTTACTTCATAACTACTAGTCGCATCATCAGGATAAACACTTGCGATTTTACTTTTATTTCCATAAAGCATTTCAGTAGCATATTCAATAGGATAAAATGTAGTATAAATATATTTATCACTAAAATCCTCATTCAAGTTACATCCACTGAGCATAGTGACACATGTACATAATAAACAAATTAATTTCTTTTTCATATTTTTTCTCCTTCTGTAATGACAGGGTCATAACCAAATTTTCCAAAAGGATGACACCTTAATATTCTTTTTATTCCTTTAAATATTCCTTTTAATCCATATATTTTTAGACACTGTTTCATATATTCACTACATGTAGGTGTGAATCTACAACAAGAATGACTATGAAGTGGTGTTATCTGATATAAATGAATTAATTTAATTAATATCTTAGTCATATAAATATTATATAATATTATTTGATAAAAATAAATAACAAATGCCAAAAAGTATGATATACTTAACACATAGAAATTTAAATTAAGGAGAAATCATGAAAAATTTATTTAATAAATATGGTGTCACTATAAAGGATGAAAAGTTATTGAAAGAAGCATTAACTCATAGTAGTTATTCTAATGAACATGGTGGGACATGTTATGAAAGACTTGAATATTTAGGAGACGCTGTGCTTGAAATAGTATGTAGTGAGTACTTATTTAGAACTACTGATAAACAAGAAGGTGAAATGAGTAAACTTAGAAGTTTATATGTATGTGAAAATGCATTATTTGAGTATTCAAAATCAATTAATTTAAAAGACTACATATTACTTGGTAATGGAATAGATGAACCTAATAAAACTATCATCGCAGATGTATTTGAGGCAGTAATGGCAGTTGTTTATTTAGAAAGTGGAATATCTGCGGTTAAAAAAATATTTAATAGTTTAATAGTTCCACATATTGAATCTCACGATGACTTCTTAAAAGATTATAAAACTTTATTACAAGAATCTGTCCAAACAGTTAAAAAAAGTGTCACATATAATTTAATAGGGGAAAGCGGTCCAGCTCATAAAAAGAGTTTTAAAGTTGAGGTTGTGGTTGATGGATTAGTATTCGGAGTAGGCGAAGGTTCTACTAAAAAGAGTGCTGAACAAAAGGCAGCAAAAAATGCTTATATGAAAAGAGCAAAATAAAATAAAAAAATATGTAAGGTATTGCTTTACATATTTTTTATTGTTATAATCTTTGCGGAACATTTGACAGTTGGGTGATCGCCAAAATTTCATTTTTATGAAAGGAGGCGATATTATGAGTAAGAAAGATATATTAATATTTTTTCTTATAATAATAATTTTCCTTTTAATATTCTTGTTATTCAAAATATTAATATAAAGAAAAATCACCTAACTCAGTAATGATTTAGGTGAACCCAAACTTATTGGCGACACCCAACATACTACAGTCAAGTGTTCCATTTTTATTTTATTCAAGTTTCCTTGATGTATTCATAATAACATATTTATAATTGGTTGTAAAGGCAAACTCATCAATTATACTTAATACTCCGCGTTAATAAAAAACGTTGTGAAGGTTTTACTAAAAAGAGTGCTGAACAAAAGGCAGCAAAAAATGCTTATATGAAAAGAGCAAAATAAAATAAAAAAATATGTA